>NZ_WLVL01000025.1 GCF_009707125.1 Arsenicicoccus cauae | reverse complement strand
GAGACCGTAGGCCCGTGCCGGGGGGCCCACTGCGGCAGGCGGACAGCCTGCTGACGCACGGCATCGGCCAGGCCGGCGGGGTCGGGCAGCAGCGCCCGGTAGGTCTTGTCGTACTGGTCCAGGACCACCTCGCAGACCTCGCGGACGAGCGCTCGGGGGATGACCACGGCGGCGAACGGGATGTGCACTGGCTCGCTCGGTGGCTCGTGCTCCAGCAGCGCCCTCAAACTCGGTCCGTTTGACGACGCCTCGACCTGGTCGTAGGTAACGGCGCGCAGGCCGGGGATCGGGCTCTCGCGGCGCTCATCGTCCGCGGCCCCCTCCGGTGCCTGCGAGGCGGGCTGTCCGATGAGGAACCGCCCGGACTGGGCGAGCATCCGCGCGTCAGGAAACGCGGGCCGGACCAGGACCGGACGCGAG
Source organism: Arsenicicoccus cauae (assembly GCF_009707125.1). Taxonomy (GTDB): domain Bacteria; phylum Actinomycetota; class Actinomycetes; order Actinomycetales; family Dermatophilaceae; genus Arsenicicoccus; species Arsenicicoccus cauae. Next base: position 1,699 of record NZ_WLVL01000025.1, on the reverse strand, counting down.
GCACCAGCGCTCAGCGCCTGGTTCAGGGACCATGCCAACCCATCGTCGAGCTCGCTAACGGTCCCTTCCGGGACGGTCATGGTGAGCTCTTCCTCTCCTGCTGTGGCGAACGCGAACAGGGCGGCGTCCTCGCTGTCATCTTCGCCCCTCGACGGTGGGAAGGCGCAGGCGAACCACAGCGCAGTCACCGGGTCGGTGGTCACATCCAAGAGGCGGGTCGGGACGCCGTGGTGCTGCAGGGTGGCCAGGACCTGAAGGTCGGTGTGGAAGGCGCCGTTGTTGGCTCCGATGCCCCAGTCCCTGGCCAGCGTGATCAAGGAGCGCTCAGCCTGTCGCAGCAGGTCGGGCCCGCGTTCGTGGCGTGCCGCCGCGTAGTAATCCGGATAGTCGCGGATGGCGCGCTGCAGGGACGACTCGATCGGCCAGGACGCGCACCGCACCCCACGCCAGACGATCCGTTCGCCCAGAACGCGGGTCAGTGTCAGCCGAGAGACGAGGCGCATGAGCTCGTCGACCGAGCTGATGCGCAGCCCCCAGCCCGAGCTCTCCCAGTCGATCGTGGTCATGCGACCCAGTGTGCCCTGCGAGACGCCAGGCAGTCGTTATGACACGGGATTCCGTGCATTATCCCGGGCAATAGGACTGCACGACTGGACCGGAGCGGCCAGGGTAGCGGCTGCTCTGATTGCCGACTTGGACGCTGTGCGTCAGCTCTCGAACACAGTCCACACTAGCCATTTCTCCAGCCCGCCCCGGGCGCATCCGCCCGGCCGTACGGGCAACCTTTCGATAGCCCGATACATATCGGAGACCTATTCCAGAAAAACCGACAGTCGCGAGGCGGTGAGATCGATTTCGGAGGCCTCTAAGAGAACCGTGAAGGAGAGACTATCTGCGTTTTCTCTTGTCAATAAGGCGGCGAAGAAGCGTAGATTATGCCCGTAGGAAAGACACTCTATGGACAACTTATGAACTTTCGCGCCGATCCACACAAGCTTGATTCGTGTGGGGCCGTCTACTCCACGTGGAGAAGTGAGTATGATCTCAAAGGACTCACCATCGTATAGGACGGCGTCCGTGGCGTAGTCGTTCTTTAAGTCAAGAGGGATGGGATGGAAAGGCACCTCGATCTCATCGTAGTTGAGTCTCCAAGCGCCCAGGTTACCGGGACTCGCCGACGTAATCATTAGCTACCTCCGGTAGTGTAAATGGATTCGGACGCGTGCCAGGTCAAACCAGCCCATGGGAGTGGTGGGTGAGCGGAAGTTCGGCTGACCCTTCCCGTTGAATCGAATATGATATTTGTGGGGAGTATGAATATACCTCTGGGTCGACTTCTCGAAGTGTGCGTCGCCCGCCACGTCGTAATGGTATTGACGCGCGCGGCGCTTAATGGAAACCCGATTCTTTCCTCCGTTTAGGGCCTTCAATCGTCTTCCGTATCGTACTTTGCTCGCCGCATTGGCTGCGCGGGCGAGTCGATAGGCCTTGGCGCCTATTCTCAACGCGCGTACGAACACTCCGCCTGGGATGAAAGTTAGAGCCGCTTCTCTCGCGATCGCGCCTCGGTCTCGGTAGGCGGCACCCACGACACCCTTGCCGTTCTTGCGGGTGTCGTACAGGTCGAAGTTGCCGCCGTAACTGGAGCCGCCTCCGCCTCCTCCACCGTACCCGCCTACCTCTTGCCGGCGCCCGTCGA
>NZ_WLVL01000024.1 GCF_009707125.1 Arsenicicoccus cauae | reverse complement strand
TGAAGCGCTACCTCGCTCGCGAGCTCTTCCGACTTCTGCCAGCACCGGACGCCGTCGCCAACCCCGTCCAAGGAGAACTCGAAATCGCGGCCTGATCGACTTGACGATCTATAGGAGCATCAACGCGATGGCCGAGGCACTGAACTCGCTGTTCAAGGCCGAGTGCATCCGCAACCCGGTCATGCGCCCCAGGGGCGGCTGGAAGTCCGTGACCGATGTCGAGATCGCCGTCGCCGAGTACGTCGACTGGTTCAACCACCGACGCCTTCACGGCGAGATCGGTCTCGTCCCGCCCGCCGAGTTCGAGGCCAGCCACTGGGCCAAGAACGTCGTCACCGACTACGTTGAAACACCCGTCCCGACCGGGACTGGTTCCAAGTAACCGAGCCTCCACGAAACCCGGGGCGATTCACCTCCCGGACCCAACGCGAACCGTCGAACCGATCGACATTGACTGCAAGGGGTCTAAGTGGGTCCCTGGCAACCAACGTGTACAGGGCCACGATGTGCTCGACGACCCTCAGGGCATGATCTGCCGCCTCGGTTGAAGGCGACTTGTCGTCCAGTCTTCCCACGTCGTGCCAGTACTGCTCGCGCGACCAGTCGTCAGGGAGGAGGTTGAAGAACTCCAATCTGGCGTAGCACTCCGCGTTCATGAAGTGGTAAATGCGACCCGCCTCAGCGTCATCCAACTCCACGAACTCGACGCCGGTGGACAAGGCCACGCGCCCTATTGATCCGCGTGGGTGATCGCTCAGGCCTCCCTCGCTACGTAGCGGCACCGTGACCCTGAGTTCGTCGGTCCGAGCAGCGTGAAGTCCTGCAACCATGCGGGAATGGTGGCACGTAAGAGGTGACAAGCCCTGTCACTCGGCCGTTGACGCGGGAACCGAGGGACGCCTCGCTTGTGGCTGCCCTCCACGATCGGCACGGCAAGATCGGCACTGCCGGTGCGCGGCATTTCCGGATGTCCCTATGGGGTGGGGGCTGAAAAGGGAACCGCCTGCCGCCAGTCGGAGACGAATCGTCCGTCCGGGCGTACCGCTTTGACATGTGAGTAGTCAGGGCAGCCGAGTACGGTCACACGCATGCCGCTCAGACCTCCCGTGCCGTACACCACGACATTGATGGATGAGCTTGATGCGATCGCTGCCGCCTTCGACAAGGTGCTGGATTCTTCAGGCGTCCGCAACATCGACCCCAACCGCGGCGGTGGTTCCGGCATCTTATTTCTCGGCTACCCAACCCACGGCTGGGAGCCTAGTGATAGCCAGCTCGAAGCGATGCGAATGGCGCTCCTCACTCGGGTGCGCGACTGGGCCCAGCGCTTCAGGCTGTTGTTTCCAAACCCTACGGCGCAGGTCGAGAAGCGTCATGACGACGCCATAGCGCTGCTAGAGAACTGGCTGGAGCGAGGCGAGAAGGGCAAACACTCAGTCCCCAGCACACTCGCTGCGGCGAAGGCAAAACTGGAGGAGACCGTAGAGACCCTGCGTGGCGCTCAGGATCTCCTCCCCAGTGACACTTTCGGCCAGCGGCTCGTCGTGGATACCAACGCCCTCATGGACGAGCCCGACTTGGCCGCCTACGGGCCCGCCTTGGGTCCCCGGTACATGGTGCACGTGCTGCCCGTAGTTCTCCGTGAGCTCGACGACCTCAAGCGAGGCGCACGTCATGAAGCGCAACGCGAGGCAGCACGTAAGGCCGACCGCAGGCTCAAGGGGCTACGGGACAATGGCGATGTCCGGAACGGTGCCCGGGTGGCTGGGGACGTATGGGCCGTCTTTGAGCACATTGAGCCGCGTGGTGACGGGCTACCCAATTGGCTGGACCTGACCGTTCCGGACGACCGTTTCGCGGCGTCGACTCTTCTGCTTCAGAGCCGGCACCCGGGGTCGACCATCGTGGTCGCTACCAGCGACCTGAATCTGCAGACCAAGCTTGCGGCGTTATCGCTGCCCTTCGTCGAGCCGCCCGAGGATGGTCCTTCGCGCTGACAGCGGCCAACTGGATCGCGGCATGGCAGGGCGTCGAGGGCATCGCCGCGGGCTGGGCCTGTAAGAGTGCGGTGAGCGGCGGGGGGAAGGTTGGTGGGTTGGTTGTCCAGGACGGTGGAGAACACGGTGGTTGTGCCTGCTGAGCTCTCGGCCGTGTGGGCTCGCGTCGTCGACCCGGAGGGCATCAATTACGAGATGCGTCCCTGGATGACGATGACCATGCCCCGACAGGCATCCGGGCTGACGATCGAGACAGTTCCGCTCGGGCGTCCACTGGGACGTGCCTGGCTCCGCCTGCTCGGGATCGTCCCCTTCGACTTCGACCAGCTGAGCATCGTCGAGGTCGACACGGGCCGGCGCTTCCTGGAACGGTCCAGCATGCTCAGCATGCAGCTCTGGGAGCACGAACGGACCCTGACGCCGACCGCTGGCGGCACCCAAGTGCACGATCGCGTGACCTTTCAACCTCGCCTGCCGATCCCTGAACTCCCTGCCCTCATGGGGCGCGTCGTCGACGCCTTCTTCAAGCATCGACACCGACGTCTCCGGGCGTACTTCGCCGATTGAGGCACGCGTGCTCGACCAGAACCGTGGAGTCGTCCACGCGCGGCAGAAGCGTGCGTGGGGACGGATTCTAGTTTCGGTGAGTTTGTCAACTGAAGTTGGCCCCACCGTGACGGCTTGATTTGGCCCCAGCGCGGGGCCGTGGATTTTGGCTCCTGATCCGGTGGCGGGGCTGGTGGGCTAGGGCTAGCCTTCCAGTAGGCAGTTCATCGGTGAGCCGCCGTGACTGAAGTGGGGGACCAATGCGTTCGATGATCAAGAGAGCTGCTGGCGTCGCGGCGGCATTGACACTTGCCGTGACCACAACAGTTGGTGCCGCCTCGGCCGCACCGACGTTGGACCCTTCCGACTGCGGCGGGTTGTACTCGCTGTCCCGGTCGGGAAGCACCGTTCGCATCATCGCCTTGTCTTCTGACGTTCGGGCGATTTGGGGTAGCGGGCGTTATGGGACCACTGAAGTGTGGGTCAGCGCGACTGGCGGCACCCCAAGGTTGTACAAGGGCGGCTTCAACACCAGCTCAACGGGTGGCGCCAACTTCACTGTGTCCAGCAGCAACAAGTGGTGGCTCCTCGCGTTGGTGGACAACACTGTCCATGAGTGGTGTTCAGGTCTGTACTACAAGTGAGCCACGTCTTGTTTTGGAGCCCAGGCGAAGTGGTCCCCCACGAGGCCGTGATTTCGGAGCGTGAGCCCGGGACGGACGTTGCCCGGGTCGTGCTTCATGCCAATGGTCGGGTGGGGCAGCCCAGCCACGATGTGGAGTTGGGTGCCTCACTCGCAGCGGCGAGGGTCGTGGTGTGCACTGCCCTCACGCGCTGGCTCGTTGAGTCGGGCGAGCAACGCCAACGGGCCGTTCAAGTGGCTGTGGGGCTGCCTTCACTGCGTCACCTCGACGCCGCTCAAGTCAAGGAGCTCTTCGAGTCCTGGCGGGATCGGGAACGTTGGACTCCCACGGAGATCATGGTTGATGGGCAGCCCATGGCCGCCGATCGATGGGACGCCGGCACGACCGCCGGGGAATGGGCCATCGTCGCGCCGGGCGAGTCACAGGTGGTTATCACCGCTGGGGTCGGGGTCGACGCCGCGTTGGTGCAGGCCCGTGTCGTCGCGGATTGGGCTCCCTACGGCGTGGACCTCACGCGTGCTCAAACTGCCGAGCAGATCGCAGGCAGTCTGGCTCGGCTCGACCCTGATTGGTAGGCCGGTCAGTCCGATCCGTGCTCAGCCGGCCGCCTGGGTGCGGGAGTGCGCCAGTCGGTAGGAGTGGGTGCCGGTTTCGATGATGGTGCCGTTGTAGGTGAGCCGGTCCACGATCGCGGCACACAACCGGGGGTCGGTGAAGGTGTCGGTCCACCCGGAGAACGACTGGTTGGAGGCGATCGCGATGGAGTTCTTCTCCTCGCGTTCGGTGAGTACCTGGAAGAGGAGCTCGGCGCCGCGGCGGTCGAGTTCCATGTAGCCGAGCTCGTCGATCATGAGCAGGTCGACGCGGCCGTAGCGGGCGATGGTCTTGGCGAGCTGTTTGTCGTCGGCGGCGGGGATCTCGTCGTTCGACAGCCCCTGTTGCACCGTTGACCCTGGCTTCATCACTCACGAGAATGAACGAAATCATGTGTAATGGCCGCACTGGCGTGCGGCCCTAGGGTCGAGGCTACGGAACTTCAGGCTGAACCCTGGAGGGTTGCAGCACTGGCTATGTCAACTAGGTTCGGCCCCGGTGTGACGGTTTGACTTGGACCCGGTTTGATTGGGACATGATCGATATCGCGGAGCCTGACTTCGAGGATGAGCAGCTTGTGATGTTCCTGCAGGAGCACCTGGATGACATTGCTCCGACTGCTCCCGTGGAGAGTCAGCACGCACTCGACCTCAGTTCGCTTCAGGGACCGGGTGTGCGGTTGTGGGTTGCTCGTGACTCGGGTGCGGTGGTGGGAACAGTCGCTCTGGCTGAGTTGACTGTGGGGCATGAAGAGTTGAAGAGCATGCGGACCGCGCCGGCGCGTCGGGGCGCGGGCATCGCCTCGCAGTTGTTGGACCACGCTTTGCGAAATGCTCGAGCGCGCGGCGTCGGCAGGGTGTCGTTGGAGACCGGGAGCATGGAGTTCTTCGCTCCCGCGCGGGCGTTCTATCGCAAGGCGGGGTTCACTGATTGTGCACCGTTCGGTCCCTATGCGGCGGATCCCAATAGCGTGTTCATGACGTTGCCGCTGTAGGCCGGTGTCCGGTCACGCTGATCGTGCGTGCGCGAGTCGATAGGACTGGGTGCCGGTTTCGATGATGGTGCCGCGGTAGGTGAGGCGGTCAACTATTGCGGCGCACAATCGCGGGTCGGTGAAGGTGTCGGTCCAACCGCTGAAGCTCTGGTTGGAGGCGATGGCGATGCTGTTCTTCTCCTCGCGTTCGGTGAGGACCTGGAAGAGGAGTTCGGCACCGCGACGATCCAGTTCCATATAGCCGAGTTCGTCGACGATCAGCAGATCGACGCGCCCGTAGCGGGCGATGGTCTTGGCGAGGGTCTTCTCGTCGGCGGCTTCGACGAGTTCGTTCACCAACCTCGTGGCCAGGGTGTACCGGACACGGAAGCCTTGCTCGGCCGCGGCAGTGCCCAGGCCGATGAGCAGGTGAGATTTGCCGGTGCCGGAATCCCCGATCAAGCACAGAGGTTCGCCTTTGCGGATCCAGTCGCCCTTGGCGAGTTGGTGGATGGTCGCGGCTTCGATGGCGGGGTTGGCGTCGAAGTCGAAGTCACCGATCCATTTGCTGCGGGGAAACTGAGCTGCCTTGACGCGGCGCACTGACGAGCGGCGGTCGCGGTCGTCGACCTCCGCGAGTAACAGTTCGGCCAGGAACCCCGGGTACGACAATTGTTCCTTCTTGGCCACGCCGATCGCTTCATCGAGCACGCCGCGGATCGTCGGAAGCCGCAGGCGACGGCAGGCCTGGTCGACCGCGGCCAGGGCGGCTTCCTCGGTCAACCCGCGGCGTCGTCGCAGGGTAGGAGTGATGGTCGTGTCGAGTGCGGTCGGCATCAGCTGGTGCTCGCTTTCGTCAGATCGGACGCGGCCACCGTGGCGTGACGTCGGGGTAGGAGGTCGTCGTAGGCGGCCACCGACGGCAACGGCCTGGTGTCCGCCGGCAGGCCGGCGATCACGGCGGCCGGGTCGGTCAGGCGTCGCTGGGTGAGACTGACAACGCGTTGTTCACGCACACCATCGTGAGCAACGAGATGACGATCAGCGTTGGCCCCGCCCGCGGCGGAATAGCCAGCGTCTATGGTTGCGGCGTTGCGGCGGGCTTCGACCGCGACAACTTCAGCGGTCACCGCACCCACGGTCAGAGCCGCGGTGATCCCTGCGATCACGGCGTCGGCGGGCAGGGACCGGTGTAGCAGTAGGACGTCGATGAGTTCTTTGGTGCCTTCGCTGTCGCCGTTGACCTTGCGGGATGCGGCCCAGAATGCGTCATGCGCCGCCGTGAACGCACCCGAGGCTCGAGCCGATGCCAGCGCGGTCGAGCCCGGCAGCGCGCCGGGCTTGTGCTTCAGCACTTCCAGGTAGTGGTCCAGGTCGACGACGTGCCCGCCACGGGATGCGACTCGCGGATGCGTGGCCACGACCTGATGGCCGTCGAAGACCACCAGGTGCGAGGCCCGCAGCGAGACCCGGACCTTACGGCCGATCAGGCGGGCCGGGACGGAGTACTTCATCATCCGCACGGTGATCATCGCCGACCGATCCACTCGCGGGTGCAGCACCAGGCCGGGATCGAACCGGTCAACAGGCAACGGTGCCAACAGGTCACGTTCGGTCGCATAGTCCTCGCCGATCGTCTTCAGTTTCCCAGTGATCCGTCGGCTGTCGTCGGCCGCCTCCCAGTGCTTGATCTTGTCGTTGAGCTCGTCCAGGGAGTCGACCTCGGGCATCGGTGTCAGGTGGTTGCGGCGGAACCAGCCGACCTCGCCTTCGACGCCGCCCTTTTCGTGCGCGCCGGCGATGCCGGGCTGGCAATAGAACGAGTCGAATCCGTAGAACGACTTGAACAGCACCCACCGGTCGTTCTCCTTGCGACGCCGGTTCCCGCCGTGCACCACGGCCAGCACCGCAGAGGTCAGGTTGTCGTACCGGATGTGCCGGGTCGGGACGCCACCCAACGTTTCGAACGCGTCGATGTGCCCTTCCAGGAACGCTTCCTGCGCGCCGGTCGGCTAGACCCGGTGGACCGCCTTCCCCGAGAAGGAGAGGCGGTAGATAAACATCTGGCACTTGGTCTTCACGCCCTTGATGACGACGTAGACCTCGCCGAAGTCGACCTCGGCCTCCTGCCCGGGAGCGTGTTCCTGCGGGACGAAGACCTCCTCGACGCGGCGGCCAGCCTCCAGATCGATTTGCGCGCGGCGGACCCGCACGTAGTCCCGCACTGTCGAGTACGACAGCCCGGTCGCACCGTGTTCATCGACCGGGACTGCTGCACGGATAGGTGACACCTGACCTGTGGCGCTGAGCAGCGTCGCTGGAAGGATGAGCACCATGCCCAAGGCGTATCCCAAGGAGTTCCGTGAGGACGTGATCCGGGTTGCCCGGAACCGCGAGGACGGGACCACGGTTAAGCAGATCGCGGCGGACTTCGGGATCAGTGAGTCGTGTCTGACGAACTGGTTGATGAAGGCCGATGTCGAGGACGGGCACCGGCCCGGCGTGTCCTCGTCGGAGTCAGTTGAGTTGCGTGAGCTGCGGCGGCGCAACCGGCTGCTGGAGCAGGAGAACGAGGTGCTGCGCCGGGCAGCGGCTTACCTGTCCCAGGCGAACCTGCCGGGAAAATGACGTACCCGCTCGTGCGTGAGCTCGCCGCTGACGGAATCCCCGTCACGGTGACGTGTCGGGTCCTCAAGCTCGCCCGCCAGCCCTACTACCGGTGGCTGGAGCGCCCGGTTACCGATGCCGAACTCGTCGAGGCGTACCGCGCGAACGCGTTATTCGATGCGCACCGCGACGACCCCGAGTTCGGGTACCGGTTCCTGCTCGACGAGGCCCGTGACGCCGGCGAAGCGATGGCTGCCAGGACGGCGTGGCGGATCTGCTCCGAGGGTGGTTGGTGGAGCGTGTTCGGCAAGAAGCGCGGCAAGAACGGCAAGAAGCCCGGGCCACCGGTGCACGAGGACCTGGTGCGGCGCGACTTCACCGCGGACAGCCCGAACCGGTTGTGGCTCACCGACATCACCGAGCACCCCACGATGGAGGGCAAGTTGTACCTGTGCGCGGTCAAGGACGTGTACTCGGGCCGGATCGTGGGGTACTCGATCGACTCGAGGATGAAGTCCCGCCTTGCGGTCGCTGCCCTGGACTCCGCTGCGGCCCGGCGCAGCATCGAGGGCCAGGTGGTGGCCGGGTGCATCGTCCACAGCGACCGCGGGTCCCAGGGCGGATTCAACTGGTCGTCGCAACACCTCGTCGTGGAGGTGTTCAGTGGTTCGTCGTCAGCAGGCAGCAGATCGGGCGGTTCGTCCGAAGTTGAGGTCGCCGGGTCATCCGAAGTTCCAGCGGAATGTCGAGGTGGCGTTCTGGGAGCAGATCGCTGCGGGGCTGTTGCCTGAGGAGGCTTGCGGCGTGATCGGCGTGGCGCCAGCGGTGGGCGCTCGGTGGTTCCGCAACGCTGGCGGGATGGCGCCGTTCGATCTGAAGTTTCAGCCTTCGGGCCGGTATCTGTCATTCGCTGAGCGTGAGGAGATCGCGCTGCTTCGCGCGCAGGGCGAGGGAGTGCGTGAGATCGCCCGCCGTATCGGCCGTGATCCTGGGACGGTGTCGCGGGAGTTGCGTCGCAATGCGGCGACCCGCGGGGGTACGCGTGAGTACCGGGCGTCGGTGGCGCAGTGGAAGGCTGATATGGCCGCCAAGCGACCCAAGATCGCCAAGCTCGTGGCCAACCCGCGGCTGCACGAGTACGTGCAGGAGCGCCTGGCCGGGCAGGTCAGCCTGCCGGACGGGACCGCGGTCCTGGGGCCGAGGCCACCACGGTTCACCGGGCGGAACAAGCCGCACCGCAAGGACAGGCCGTGGTCGCTGGCGTGGAGCCCGGAGCAGATCGCCAACCGGATCAAGCTCGACTTCCCCGATGATGAGTCCATGCGCATCAGCCACGAGGCGATCTATCAGTCGCTGTACATCCAGGGTCGTGGCGCGCTCAAGCGCGAGCTCGTGTGGTGCCTGCGCACCGGTCGGGCGCTGCGCGCGCCACGGGAGCGGTCACGGCGCAAGACGTGGGCACACGTCACCCCCGAGACGCTCATCAGCAAACGTCCCGCCGAGGCCGCCGACCGGGCCGTGCCTGGCCATTGGGAAGGTGACCTCCTCATCGGCCTGGAGCGCTCGGCGATCGGCACCGTCGTAGACCGGAGCACCAAGTACACGATGCTGGTCCATCTGCCCCGTGAGGAGGGATACCGGCACAAGGAGAGCGTCAAGAACGGGCCGGCGTTGGCCGGGTACGGCGCCCTCACGATGAAGGATGCCCTGGCCCGCACGATGGCCGGCCTGCCCACCGAGTTGGCCAGATCACTGACCTGGGACCGGGGCAAGGAGATGTCCGCCCACGCCCAGTTCCGGGTCGAGACCGGCATCCCGGTCTTCTTCGCCGACCCCCAGTCGCCGTGGCAACGTGGCACGAACGAGAACACCAACGGGCTGCTGCGGCAGTACTTCCCCAAAGGCACCGACCTGTCCCGCTGGTCCGCCCAGGAGATCGAAGCCGTCGCTCACGCGCTGAACACCAGACCCCGAAAATCACTGGGCTGGAAGACCCCAGCGGAAGTCTTTAACGAGCATCTACTCTTGCACCAACAAGCTGGTGTTGCATCGACCGGTTGAACCTGGTCAATTTCGAAGCCGGAAGTTCGTCCGTACGCTCAACCGTCACGGCATGGCCGGATCGATGGGCCGTGTCGGCGCGGCTGGCGACAACGCGGCCATGGAGTCGTTCTTCTCACTGCTGCAGAAGAACGTCCTCGACCGCCGCTCCTGGACCACCCGTGAGGAGCTCCGGATCGCGATCGTGACCTGGATCGAGCGGACCTACCACCGACGTCGTCGACAGGCCGCTCTCGGGCGATTGACCCCCATCGAGTTCGAGACCATCATGACCACGCCAGCCACTCAGGCTGCGTGACCCAACCTGTCACCCGATCGTGCAGCAGTCCCGTCGGCGGAGGTGACGGCGAAGGCGTTCAGTGCCCCCATTGTCGAGAGGCACAGCGAGTTGTCCAGGTCGCTGCCGTTCACTGATACTGCCGACTTCGAGGCTGCGTCTCGTGGGTTCATCGGTGCTCTGGAGCCTGTGGTGGTGCGCGATGCGGAGGGAAAAGTGGTGTGGGACATGGGTTCCTACGCGTTCTTGGAAGGTGAGGCTCCGCAGACGGTGAACCCCAGTCTGTGGCGCCAGTCGCTGCTGTTGACCAAGCACGGTCTGTTCGAGGTGGTCCCCGGGATCTATCAGGTGCGCGGGTTCGACCTGTCGGTGATGACTCTTGTCGAGGGCGAGCAGGGCGTGATCGTGATCGACCCGTTGATCAGTGTGGAGACGGCCGCGGCGGCGCTGGCGTTGTATCGGGAGCATCGCGGTCAGCGGGTGGTGAGCGGGGTGATCTACACGCACAGTCACGTGGACCACTACGGCGGGGTGAAGGGTGTGACCACCCAGGAGGATGTCGACTCGGGGCGGGTGCCGGTGCTGGCGCCGGAGCATTTCGCCGAGCACGCCATCTCGGAGAATGTCTACGCCGCGACGGCGATGGCGCGGCGGGCGGGGTACATGTACGGCGCGGCCCTGGACCGCAGCCCGACCGGTCAGGTGGGCGCTGGTCTGGCGCAGACGACCTCGACCGGCACGATCAGCCTGATCCACCCGACTCTCGAGGTCAGGTCCACCGGGCAGGAGGAGGTGATCGATGGGGTGCGGATGGTTTTCCAGATGACGCCGAACTCCGAGGCGCCGGCGGAGATGCACTTCTACTTCCCGGACTTCCGTGCGCTGTGCCTGGCGGAGAACGCGACGCACACCATGCACAACATCCTGACCATCCGAGACGCCATGGTCCGTGACGCCCAGGCCTGGTCGGACTACCTGACCGAGACGATCGACATGTTCGCCGATGTCACCGATGTCGCCTTCGCCTCCCACCACTGGCCGACGTGGGGCTGCGATGAGGTGCGCGCCTACCTCTCGCTGCAAAGGGATCTGTATGGCTACCTGCACGACCAGACGCTGCGGATGATGAACGCCGGGATGGTCGGCAGCGAGATCGCCGAGGCGATGGTGCTGCCACCGGCACTGGAGGCCGCGTGGCACACCCGCGGGTACTACGGCTCGGTCAGCCACAACGTCAAGGCCATCTATCAGCGGTACATGGGGTGGTACGACGCGAACCCGGCGAACCTGTGGCAGCACCCACCGGTGCAGCGCGCCGTGCGCTACGTTGCCGCCATGGGCGGGGTCGACGCGCTCCTCACGGCTGCGCGCGGCGCCTTCGAGGCCGGCGACTACCGTTGGGCGGCCGAGCTGGCCTCGCACCTGGTGTTCGCCGAGCCGGACCATGCTCCCGGCAAGGAGCTGCTCGCCGCCACCTTCGAGCAGCTGGGCTTCGGAGCCGAGAACGGCACGTGGCGTTGCGCGTACCTCTCCGGTGCTCACGAGCTGCGGCACGGCAGCTTCGGCAGTCCGACCGCGGCGCTGTCCGCTGACCTGCTCGCTTCGCTGTCCCCGACCCAGCTGTTCGGCGCGATCGCCGTGCGGGTCAACGGCCCGAGGGCGTGGAACGAGCACATCGAGATCGACATCGACCTCGCCGAGGATGGCCGCTACCGGCTGCGGCTGGTCAACGGTGTGCTCACCTACACCACCGCGAAGCAGGCGCACGCGGCTGATGTGAGCCTGCGGATGCCGCGTCTGGCGCTGCCTGCGCTGCTGGTGGGAGCGGGGTCGATGTCAGAGCTGGCTGACCTCGGCATACGGGTCGATGGTGATGCCGACGCACTCTGGCGCCTCATGTCCGTGCTCGACGCCCCCGACCCGGACTTCGCGATCGTCACCCCCTGATCGGCGCAGCTCAGGACGCTTCTGGGTAGAGCAGGCGTCGAAGGGCTGTGCGCGAGAGCAGCAGCGTGACGACGAGCAGTGTCACGGGGATGAATCCGCCCAGGCTGACCGAGCCGCCGAAGGTGGCTTCGATCAGCCAGAGCACGATGAGCTTGCTTCCGGCGGCCACTGCCCAGAGCATCACGGCCGCGGTTGTCCTGGCTCGCCGCGTTGCGGCCGTGCGAAGGCGCGCCATCACCGCGCCCTTGACCAGGAGGACCACTTCGAGAGTGACCTTGAGCAGGAGCGCGGTCAGCAGCGAGAGCGAGAAGCTCTCGCTGATGACCGTCGGCAGGTACTCGATGGCCAGATTGAGAATCACGACATAGACGAACACGTCCACCACATCGGCCGGATGCGCCGCCAACCAAGAACCCAGCCGCGTGCGCACCGATCGCGACGCTCCTGCGCGGCGCTTCCCGGAGGACCCGTTCACAGCCGACGGGCGCTCGGAGCCGGCTCGCGCACCCTCAGGCGGCAGCGTTCTGCGTGGCGGGGTCGACATTGTCCTTCGTGGCGGTGGCGTCGACGATACGCAGCCGCCCGGAGAGGATGAGGGTGATGCCCTCGCTGAGGACCTGGACGCCGAGGAGGATGCCGAGCAGCTTCAGAGTCGCGGCGGCCGGGTTGAGCAGGATCCACAGAGCCAGGACGATGGAGACCAGTCCGCCGAGGATGAAGACCCACTTGTGGGCCGGGACGGTGAAGGCCAGGCCGATACGGACCACACCGGTGACGAAGAAGATGGCCCCGGCCATCATGGTCAGCGCGATGGCGGCCACGAGGGGGTTGCGCAGCATGAACAGGCCCAGGACTGCCAGGGCGGCACCGCCGAGGAGGGTGGACCAGGACAGGCCTGCGCGGATCGAGACCAGCGCGACGATGATCATCATCACCCCACCGATCAGGGTGAGCCAGGCGATCCAGAGCACGGACACGGCCGTGGCCAGCACGGCGTTGCCCAGGACCATGAATCCGAGGATGACCAGCACGAGTCCGAGGACGATGTCCCAGCCGGTGCGCCTGCGTTCGAGTGTGATTGTCATGGTAGGTCTCCTTGGGCCGGGATGGGTCGACAGCGCCGACGGGAAACATCCCCGCATCACGAGGAATCCTATTGCCTGAGCGGGTTGCTGGGTCGTGCGACTTGCCAGAAACGACGTCTCCCTTTTCGGTGCCCGGCTGCGCGCGATAGTGTACGCAGCATGCCATCACGCCCACGGCCATCGACACCCGACTTAGTGGTCTCCGGCCGCAGGCGCCGCCAGGAGACTCCCCGTTCCACCTTGGCCGAGCTGCCGCCTGGGAGCCGGGATCCGCTGGGCATCCTGAGGGAGCAGAACTCCACCCGCCTCCAGGAGCTCATTTCGCTGCGCGCCGAGCGGATGTCGCAGAGCGCGTTCGCGTTCTACCGGGGGACCGCTGCCCTGATGGCGGCGGACCTGGCCCGCTCACCGCATACCGGTCTGCTCGTGGTCGCCTGTGGTGATGCGCACGTGTCGAACTTCGGGTTCTACGCCTCTCCGCAGCGCACGCTGGTCTTCGATCTGAACGACTTCGACGAGGCGGCCTGGGCTCCGTGGGAGTGGGATCTGAAGCGCCTGGTGACCAGTGTGATCGTCGGGGGGCGGGACTCGTCCCGAACCCCACACGTCATCGAGACCGCGGCGCGCACGACGGTGAGCGCCTACCGGGCTGCGCTGGCTGCGAGTCTGGAGCTGACGCCGCTGCAGCGCTACTACACCCATATCGACCCCAGGGGCGGTGCTGGGCTGCTGGACAAGAAGTCACGCCGGGTGATCGCTTCGGCGATCAAGTCCGCTCAACGTCGCACCGGTGAGCGGGCGGTGCGCCGCCTGACCACCCGGGACGCGGACGGCTCGTTGCGGTTCGTCATGGCGCCGCCGACGATGGACCAGCCGAAGCCCGAGGTCGCCGAGAATGTGCACCGCTACACCGATGCCTACCGCGCCAGTGCCGGCCCGGGCATCCGGATGCTGCTCAGCCACTACCGGGAGGTGGACCTGGCGCTGCGGGTTGTCGGGGTCGGCAGTGTTGGAACCCGGTGTGCGCTCTCCCTGTTCGAGGACGGTGACGGCAACGGTCTGATCCTGCAGTCCAAGGAGGCCGGTCGCAGTGTGCTCGAGCAGTACGGCCGCATCGAGCAGCCGCAGGTGCTCACCGAGGCGGTCGGGACCCACGGTCAGGGCGCGCGGGTGGTCGCCCTGCAACGGATCCTGCAGGCCGTCTCGGACCCGTTCCTGGGCTACCTGCGCGCCGAGGGCTTCGACCTGTACGTGCGCCAGTTCCACGACATGAAGGGCGGCATCGATGTCGAGGACCTCGACGACCGCCCGTTCATCACCTACGCCCAGGCCTGCGCGGTGACTCTCGCCCGCGCGCACAGCCAGTCCCCACGAGCGGCCGAGATCGTCGGCTACATCGGCAACGGAGACAGGCTCACCACCGCGATCGTGGAGTGGTCGACGGCGTATGCCGACCTCTCCGAGCGCGACTACCACGCCTTCCTCGCAACCCGATGACAGATCCTGAGGCGTCCCGGGTGTCTCGCTTCTGGTCCGGGCTCGGGCTGTCGTTGCCGGGGGCGTGGACTGCGCTGATCCTGGCGACGCTGTCCTTTCTGCCTTCCCTGGTGCCGCGGCCTGCGTTGTATCAGGGGGTGATCGCCGGGGTCACCGCGGCGATCGGCTATGGGCTGGGCGTGCTGGGGGCGTGGGTGTGGCGTGAGCTTGCCGACCGTCAGGCACGTCAACCGTCGGCCTCGAGGGTCAGGGCTCTGCTGTTCGCCGCCCCTGCGCTGCTGGTGGTGGCGGTGATCCTTGGTGTGACCTGGCAGCGGCAGGCTTCTCGGTTGTTGGAGATGGAGCCGCAGACCCCGCTCGCGGCGGTCCTGGTCATCCCCGTGGCTGTGCTGGTGTTTGTCCTGTTCGTCTGCATCGCCCGTCTGCTGCGCCGGATCACTGGGGTACTGACTGCCGGACTGCGTCGGGTCGTGGGCCCACGGGCGGCCAGGGTGATCGGGATCGCTGCTCTGGTGACCACGGTCGCCCTGGTCTTCAATGGGTTCGTCTTCGAGCGGGTCACTACAGCGGTCAACGCGGCGTTCTCGTTGACCAACGGCGGGACACCGCAGGGGGTGACGGCCCCGATGAGCCCGCTGCGTTCGGGTAGCCCGGAGTCGCTGATCTCGTGGGACACGCTGGGATTCCAGGGACGGGGCTTCGCGGGGCAGGGTCCCAACGCCACCCGGATCGCCCAGGTGGCTGAACGGTCGGGGCAGGGTTCCGAAGTGACTTTGGATCCCGTCCGCGTCTACGCCGGGCTTGACTCGGCTGAGGACCTCGAGACCCGCGCGGCACTTGCGGTGCAGGACCTGGAGCGCGCTGGCGGCTTCGAGCGCTCGTATCTGCTGGTCGTGACCCCGACCGGCACCGGGTGGGTGGAGCCGACCTCGGTCAGCGCCTTTGAACATCTCACCTACGGCGATAGCGCGACGGTGTCGATGCAGTACTCCTTCCTGCCCTCTCCGATCTCGTTCCTGGCAGATCAGCAGAACGCTCGCAACGCCGGTCGCGCACTCTTCGACGCGGTCTATGAACGGTGGAGCCGCCTGCCGCAGGGCGAGCGTCCCGCTCTGTACGTGTTCGGCGAGAGCCTGGGCTCCTACGGGGGCGAGGCCGCCTTCAGTGGCGAGTTCGACATGGCCAACCGCATCAGTGGGGCGGTGTTCACCGGACCGCCGAGCTTCAACCATCACTTCGGGCAGTTCCTCGACGACCGCCAGAGCGGCAGCACCCAGATCGCGCCCATCTACAAGGACGGTCGCACGGTGCGCTTCACCGACGACCCGATGCGCCCGGCCGAGCCGGCTACCCGACCCTGGCAGGGGACCCGGGTTCTCTACATGGTGCATCCCTCAGATGCCACGACCTGGTGGAACTTCGACCTCATTCTCAATCGTCCGGACTGGCTCGAGGAGCCACGCGGTCCCGATGTCCTTCCCCAGGTCCGGTGGGTGCCCTTCGTGACCTTCTGGCAGGTCACCACCGACATGGCCTTGGCCATGGAACCCGGTCCGGGCTTCGGGCACAACTTCGCCGGCGAACACGTCGGCGCATGGGCACAAGTCCTCAACCTCGACAACTGGACGGCCAAGCGCGCCGCAGCCGTCCACGAGGCGGTACTAGCCGAATCCCGAGCCCCGTTCACACCCTCGCAGTAGCCGATCCGCGCACGGGTAGCCGATCGACAGACGTGGCTGCCTGGCCCGGCAGTGTCAGCCGCCGGCGAGGATCCGGGTCTTCTGGGTCTCGAACTCGGCCTCGGTGAGAACCCCGGACTCGCGCAGCTGCCCCAGTTGCTGCAGCTGGGTGATCACGTCGGCACTGCTGAGAGCAGAGGCTGCTGCAGGCGGTGCGGGAGGAGCCGGCGCTGGGGGCGCGGGCGGTGCCGGGGCGCTCGGGGCTGCCGCTGCATCCTGGGCGGCCCACCGCTGGTGCTGGCTCGCTGAACATTACCGACCACGTGGAACATTACCGACCACGTGAGCGGCCACGCTGGCGCGTGCCGCGGTGCGCAACAAGCCCATGGCTCATGCCTCCTTCGTCTGCTCGAGCGCATGCTCGAGTTCATCGGTGTGCACGCCTCCGGCCCACAGCAGGCGGCCGCCTTCGGCTGCCAGGTGCGCGGCGGCGGTCGCCAGGCTGCGGTCTTCATAGACCAGGACCACGGCAAGCTCATCCGGGCCGAGCTCGTCGGCCAGGTCAGCCAGGTCCTCCTCGTCGAGCAGGTCGGACTCCGATGACTGCAGGTCGCCAAGGGCTCCTGGATCGCTGTGGGTGAGTGCCTCCAGCGGTTCACGGGTAGCGCGACCATCCTCGCCCAGGGCTAGGACCTCGATGTCCAGCAGCGTCAAGGTGCCGCTGTCGATCTGGCTGCGAAGCTGGCGCGCCGCGGCCGAGACATCGCTGTCACGTCGAATGATGAAGACGGCGAAGTCGATCGGAGCGGTGAACGAATCGGTACTCACTTCTGGGTAGTTCCTTTCTGTCGCAGGTCAGCTGGCTACCGAGTCGCGAGACCCGGCGCGGTTCTTCAGCAGCACCAGAGGCAGCAGCCAGCCACCGAATGCGGTGACAATCCAGACCACGAGGGTGGCCAGCACCCAGGTGAAGACCCCTGAGATGCGCAGACCGTCGGGGAACAGGGACGCGATGAGCAGTGCCACGAACGTCGATACCAGCCCGATCCCGCCGAGCATGGCCGGTGCGTACTGGCGGGCGATGTTGAAGATGAACGGCCCCAGGATGCTCTGTGCCAGCGCAAAGACTCCCACGGCAACGAGGAACCCCGAGAGGGAGAGCTGCACGCCATCGACGACGGCTGCGGCGGCAAGCAGACCCACGGCTGCTGTCCCGATGAAGATCCCGGTGCGAATGAGGAGGCGAATCATGGTCTTTCCTGCTGGATATGCCCAGCCGAGCAGCAAGGATCACCGTCACACTACAGGCAACGCGAACACCCAGAACAACCCCCGCCCGTGGTGCACTGTCTCGTGTTTCCACACACCTTGAGCTGGAAGGCCCGTGACATATGTCGAGATCAGCCGTCTTCACCTCACCGACACTCAGGCAGATCAGCGAACCGGCGATCTACGGCGTGGTCCTGGTGGCCGCGCAGGTCGTCGTGGTCGCCAACTCCGCGGACGCTTCCTGGGACGTGCTGATCAAGGTGCTGGCCACCTTGATCGTGTTCTGGTTCGCCCACGTCTACGCCGGGGTAGTCGCGCACC
Source organism: Arsenicicoccus cauae (assembly GCF_009707125.1). Classification (GTDB taxonomy): domain Bacteria; phylum Actinomycetota; class Actinomycetes; order Actinomycetales; family Dermatophilaceae; genus Arsenicicoccus; species Arsenicicoccus cauae. The sequence goes on along the minus strand of NZ_WLVL01000024.1, from coordinate 3,332 downwards.
TCGGAGACGTCCTCGACGACAGCACTCCCACGTGGGCTCGACTCGGCGCCGCCATCCACGACGGGCTGGTCCACTCCTGGGGCCTGCTGCTAGCAGGGGTCATCCCGTTGGTCGTCCTGACCCTTGGCGTCCTGGGGGTGATCCGTGACAGCACCGCAATCTGGGGGACACTCTGGGCAGCGGTGGTCGTCCTTGGACTGCTCGGGTGGCTCGGCGTCGCGTCGTGGACCGCTCGCCCCCTGCGAGGGCTGGTCGGCGCTCTGGTGACCTGCGTGCTGGGCGCAGTCCTGATAGTCCTCAAAGCAATCGTGCACTGAAGCCATCTCAAAGGCGCCTCCTCATCCTCGTGCCGCCACGGCTCCTCGCCACCCCCCGGACACCGAACTTCGAACAACCCCAGGGCTGACTAGCATCTGGCCATGAGCGCACTGGTGGCCACGGTCGAGATGACCATCCTCGTCCTGTTGGCCTCGATCCTGGCCGGTCCGATCCTCGGTGCGCGCTTCCGGGTTCCCGGGCTGCTCGCCCTGATCTTCCTGGGGATGCTCTTCGGCCCGTTCGGGCTGGGGTGGCTCGGTCGGGCGGATCTGGTGTACGACATGGGGGCCATCGGCATTCTCTACCTGATGTTCCTGGCCGGGCTGGGGTTCAACATCAACGCCTTCAGCCAGGGGCGGGCCAGCGCGCTGGGCTTCGGGGGGGACTGCTGCACAGATAGGTGACATCTGATCGGTGGTGCCAAGAGGTGCCGCTGGAAGGATGTGCACTGTGCCGAAGCCGTACCCCAAGGAGTTCCGAGATGACGTCGTTCGCGTCGCCAGGAACCGTGAGCCGGGAGTCCACCTCAAGCAGATCGCTGCCGACTTCGGCATCAGCGAGTCGTGTCTGACGAACTGGATGAAGTCCGCCGATGTCGAGGATGGAGTGAAGCCGGGGGCGACCGCGGCCGAGAATGCCGAGTTGCGTGAGGCGAGGAAGCGGATCCGGCTGCTGGAGCAGGAGAACGAGGTCCTGCGGCGAGCCGCTGCGTATCTGTCGCAGGCGAACCTGCCGGGAGAATGATGTACCCGCTCGTCCGCGAGCTGGCTGTCGACGGGGTCCCCGTCACGGTGACGTGTCGGGTGCTCAAGATCGCTCGTCAGCCCTACTACCGCTGGCTCGCCCAACCGGTCACCGGCTCCGAACTCGGGGAGGCCTACCGCGCGAACGCGCTGTTCGACGCCCACCGCGACGACCCGGAGTTCGGCTACCGCTTCCTGGTCGACGAGGCCCGTGACGCAGGCGAGTCGATGGCTGAGCGGACGGCATGGCGGATCTGCTCTGACATGGGCTGGTGGAGTGCGTTCGGCAAGCCCAAGCGTGGCAAAGCGAAGAACCCCGGACCACCGGTCCACGACGACCTGTGCGCCGTGGTCGACAAGCACGGCGTGATCCGGCATGAGTTCAAGGCCGATGGGCCGAACGAGCTGTGGATCGGCGACATCACCGAACACCGCACCGGCGAAGGCAAGCTCTACGTCTGCGCGTTCAAGGACGTCTACTCTAATCGGATCGTGGGCTACTCGATCGACTCGAGGATGAAGTCCCGGCTCGCGGTCGCCGCGCTCAACACCGCAGTCGCCAGGCGCGGTGACGTGGCCGGCTGCATCGTGCACACGGACAGGGGCTCGCAAGGCGGATTCAACTGGTCGTCGCAACACCTCGTCGTGGAGGTGTTCAGTGGTTCGTCGTCAGCAGGCAGCAGATCGGGCGGTTCGTCCGAAGTTGAGGTCGCCGGGTCATCCGAAGTTCCAGCGGAATGTCGAGGTGGCGTTCTGGGAGCAGATCGCTGCGGGGCTGTTGCCTGAGGAGGCTTGCGGCGTGATCGGCGTGGCGCCAGCGGTGGGCGCTCGGTGGTTCCGCAACGCTGGCGGGATGGCGCCGTTCGATCTGAAGTTTCAGCCTTCGGGCCGGTATCTGTCATTCGCTGAGCGTGAGGAGATCGCGCTGCTTCGCGCGCAGGGCGAGGGAGTGCGTGAGATCGCCCGCCGTATCGGCCGTGATCCTGGGACGGTGTCGCGGGAGTTGCGTCGCAATGCGGCGACCCGCGGGGGTACGCGTGAGTACCGGGCGTCGGTGGCGCAGTGGAAGGCTGATATGGCCGCCAAGCGACCCAAGATCGCCAAGCTCGTGGCCAACCCGCGGCTGCACGAGTACGTGCAGGAGCGCCTGGCCGGGCAGGTCAGCCTGCCGGACGGGACCGCGGTCCTGGGGCCGAGGCCACCACGGTTCACCGGGCGGAACAAGCCGCACCGCAAGGACAGGCCGTGGTCGCTGGCGTGGAGCCCGGAGCAGATCGCCAACCGGATCAAGCTCGACTTCCCCGATGATGAGTCCATGCGCATCAGCCACGAGGCGATCTATCAGTCGCTGTACATCCAGGGTCGTGGCGCGCTCAAGCGCGAGCTCGTGTGGTGCCTGCGCACCGGTCGGGCGCTGCGCGCGCCACGGGAGCGGTCACGGCGCAAGACGTGGGCACACGTCACCCCCGAGACGCTCATCAGCAAACGTCCCGCCGAGGCCGCCGACCGGGCCGTGCCTGGCCATTGGGAAGGTGACCTCCTCATCGGCCTGGAGCGCTCGGCGATCGGCACCGTCGTAGACCGGAGCACCAAGTACACGATGCTGGTCCATCTGCCCCGTGAGGAGGGATACCGGCACAAGGAGAGCGTCAAGAACGGGCCGGCGTTGGCCGGGTACGGCGCCCTCACGATGAAGGATGCCCTGGCCCGCACGATGGCCGGCCTGCCCACCGAGTTGGCCAGATCACTGACCTGGGACCGGGGCAAGGAGATGTCCGCCCACGCCCAGTTCCGGGTCGAGACCGGCATCCCGGTCTTCTTCGCCGACCCCCAGTCGCCGTGGCAACGTGGCACGAACGAGAACACCAACGGGCTGCTGCGGCAGTACTTCCCCAAAGGCACCGACCTGTCCCGCTGGTCCGCCCAGGAGATCGAAGCCGTCGCTCACGCGCTGAACACCAGACCCCGAAAATCACTGGGCTGGAAGACCCCAGCGGAAGTCTTTAACGAGCATCTACTCTTGCACCAACAAGCTGGTGTTGCATCGACCGGTTGAACCTGGTCAATATACGTCGATCGCGTTCACGACCCGGTTGCTCGAGGCCGGTGTCGACGCCTCGGTCGGGTCCTTCGGAGACGCCTACGACTGCGAGCATCGTGTCTGCGCCACCACCTGGGGTCTGACCCTTGCTTATGACCGGCCCTGCGGGTGCCCTCGCGTTGACGTGTCGGCCCTGGGTGGTGGCGTTCACCAGGCTGCTGGCCGGGTGG
>NZ_WLVL01000023.1 GCF_009707125.1 Arsenicicoccus cauae | reverse complement strand
CCCAGCAAAAAGACAAAACAACATGACGTTGAATCGTCCATCTACCAAAGGAACCTCAAACGAGGTCAAAAACTTGGCATCGAATTTCGGCACGCTGTTGAGTTCTCAAACATCGGACGCTCACGACATCCCGAACCACATGTGTGGGCCTTCGTGCCGAGGCTGTCAGTTTCCGAATCACATCTTGGGCTTCTCGGACCAGATCAGTGACCTGCGGAGCGCGCTTGGCGTGTTCGGTTCCTCTACTGTAGCAGGTGTTTCTCCCGCTTCCTAATCGGGCGTTTCCGCTCATCAGGATATACCGAAGTACCTTCTCGGTAGAGGTTGTCATCCGCGGGACCGGCCTACTTCGCTGCGAGGTTTCCCTGCTAGCAGTGGTGTCCGTTCCTCCCTGTCCGGGCGACATCGAGAACATTACGTGAAGGTGTCCGGGGAGACAAATCCGCTGGTCAGCACGCCGATGGCCCCGGCCAGCCACCCTCGGGGATGTGACTGGCCGGGGCCATCGGGCCGGCACGCTCGCGGGTCAGGCCTCCGGCATACGACCAGCAGCCATGGACTTGCGGCCCCGCTTGAGCAGGACCACCCGGCCGTGGAGGAAGTCCTGCTCCCCCAGCACGGCCTCGGGGTCGGACACCTTGGCGTTGTTGACCGAGGCGCCGCCTTCCTTCAGCGCGCGCCGAGCCTCGTTGCGGGACGCCACCAGACCCACCGACACCAGCGCGTCGACCACGGTGTCCCCGGGGGACAGCTCTCCCCCGGGCAGCTCCGCCGTCGCGTCCAGCAGGGTCTCCCGGTCCAGGGCCGCGATGTCCCCCTTGCCGAAGAGCGCCTCGGACGCGGCCTGCACGGCCGCGGTCGCCTCGGGTCCGTGCACGAGCGTGGTCACGTCGGCCGCCAACGTCCTCTGAGCCGTGCGCCGGAAGGGCTCCTCGGCGACCTGACGCTCCAGCCCGACGATCTCGTCGCGCGTGCGGTCGGTGAAGACCTTGAGCAGCTTGACCACCGAGGCGTCCTCGACGTTGATCCAGTACTGGTAGAAGGCGTAGGGCGAGGTCATGCTGGGGTCCAGCCACACGGCGTTGCCCGCGGACTTGCCGAACTTCTCCCCGGAGGAGTCGGTCAGCAGGGGGGTGGTGAGCACGTGCACGGACGCGCCCTCGACGCGACCGATGAGGTCCACGCCGGCCGTGAGGTTGCCCCACTGGTCTTGGCCACCGGTCTGCAGGGTGCAGCCGTACTGCCGGTAGAGCTCGAGGTAGTCCAACGCCTGCAGGATCTGGTAGCTGAACTCCGTGTAGGAGATGCCCTGGTCGGAGTTCAGGCGCGCGGCGACCGCGTCCTTCTTGATCATCTGGTTGACCCGGAAGTGCTTGCCGTAGTCGCGCAGGAAGTCCAGGGCCGAGATCGGGGCCGTCCAGTCGAGGTTGTTGACGAAGATCGGCGGGTTGCCGGAGTCGTCCGACAGGATCGCCCGCACCTGCACGGCGATCCGCTCGACATCGGCGGCGGTCTGCTCCTTGCTCTTGAGGACGCGCTCGCTCGACGGGCGCGGGTCGCCCACCAACCCGGTCGACCCACCCACCAGGCCGATGACCCGATGACCGGCGCGCTGCAGGTGCCGTAGGGCGATCAGCTGCACGAGGTTGCCGAAGTGCAGGGACGGCGCGGTCGGGTCGAAGCCGCAATACACGGTGATGGGTCCGTCCTCGAGGGCCTGGCGCAGCTCGGCCTCGTCGGTGGTCTGCGCCACCAGGCCGCGCCACTGCAGCTCGTCGAGGATGTCGGTCACGGTGGATCACTCCTTGCGTCGGGTGCCCGCCGCCGGACGGGCGAGCCGGGACCAGCCTGCCCTATCCCCGGCGGTCGGCGTAGTCCGTGTCGAGCACCGAGTAGTAGTACTCGTCGAGCCAGCGGTCCTCGTGCCGCGTCGACTTGCGCAGGACGGCCTCGCGCGTCATGCCGAGCGTGGCCATGAGCCGGCACGCCGCGTCGTTGCCCTCGACCGTGGTCGCGAACACCCGGTGGGCGCCCAGGTCACGGAAGGCGTGGTCCAGCAGCGCCCGCCCCACCTCGGTGGCATAGCCACGACGGTGGTACTTGGGGTGCAGCACCCAGGAGATCTCGTAGACGTCGGGGTGCTCGTACCGGTGGAAGACGACGTGCCCCACGACCTTGTCCTTGCCCCGCCTGACCAGCGCCAGCACCGGCGGGTCGTCCCCCACCCAGCGGGACAGGAAGCGCCTGACCTGCTTGTCGGAGTAGGGATCGTCGACGTAGCGCATCACCTGCGGGTCGCTGAGGTAGCTGCGCACGGCCTTGAAGTCGTCCTCGCCGAAGGGGCGCAGCGCCAGCCGCTCGGTGCGCACGGACGCGCTGACCTGCCTGCTCCCCCGGTGGTCCCTGCTCACGGTGTCGTGCTCCTGCCCGGGGCGAGCCCCGCTTTGCCGATCAGAGGCGCGGCGGCCGTCGCCGCACCACGGCTGGACGATACGCCGAGACGGTGGGCTCGTCCGCCAGCCAGTAGCGCCAGGGGAACCTGTCGCCGTCTCCACCGGGGCCCGACACACCGACCCGGGGGCCGGTGCGGATCATACCCGCCTCGGGATCCAGTGTGCCCGGCACGAGGCGCACCGCGGCGGCGGGGTCCAGCAGGTCCAGCCCGTGGTGCCCGAGGTCCAGGCCGAGGGCCTTGGTCAGTCGCCCCGGGCCCCGGGCCAGGTCGCGGGGCCGTATGCCGGAGCGTCGCTCCGCGACCTGGTCGTGGCCGGCGACCACCTCGCCGGCGCGCAGCAGCACCGCCGAGGCCTCGCCGATGGGGCCGCACACGACGTTGACGGCGTGGTGCATTCCGTAGGACAGGTAGACGTAGAGGTGCCCCGCCTCGCCGAACATGACCTCGGTGCGCGGTGTGGGGCCACGGAAGGCGTGCGAGCCGGGGTCCCGCTGACCGGCGTACGCCTCGACCTCGGTGAGCCGTAGACCGACCGGGCCGTGCCACAGGACGCACCCGAGCAGGTCGGGGGCGACCTCGAGCACCGGGCGCGCGAAGAACTCGCGCGTGAGCATCAGGCGCGCACGTCCAGGGCGGAGCCAGCGAACTCCCGGAGGCGATCGGCCCGCTCGGCGACGCGGGCGCGCTGCTCGGTCACACGCTCCGGGGCGGTGCCGCCCTTGGCCGACCGGGACGCCAGGGATCCCTCGACCGACAGGACCGACCGGACGTCGGGCGTGAGGTGCTCCGAGATGCGCCGCAGGTCGTCGTCGTCGAGGTCCCACAGCTCGATCCCGCGCTCCTCGCACACGCGCACGCAGGCGCCGGCGACCTCGTGGGCGACGCGGAAGGGCACGCCCTCGCGCACGAGCCGCTCGGCGACGTCGGTGGCGAGGGAGAAGCCCTGCGGCGCCAGGGACTCCAGCCGGTCGTCGTGGAAGGTCAGGGTCGCGACCATGCCGCTGAAGGCGGGGAGCAGCACCTCGAGGGTGTCGACGGCGTCGAACACCGGCTCCTTGTCCTCCTGCAGGTCGCGGTTGTAGGCGAGCGGCAGGCTCTTGAGCGTGGTGAGCAGGCCCGCGAGGTCACCGACCAGTCGGCCGGCCTTGCCACGTGCGAGCTCGGCGACGTCGGGGTTCTTCTTCTGCGGCATGATGCTCGACCCCGTCGAGTAGGCGTCGTCGAGCGTGACGAAGCTGAACTCCTTGGTGGCCCACAGGACGACCTCTTCGGCCAGCCGGGACACGTCGACCGCCGTCATCGCGCACACGAAGGCGAACTCGGCCACGACGTCTCGCGAGGCCGTGCCGTCGATGGAGTTCTCCACGCTCGTCGCGAAGCCCAGGTCGGCCGCGACCGCCTCCGGGTCCAGGCCGAGGGACGAGCCGGCCAGGGCGCCGGCGCCGTAGGGCGAGACCGCGGCCCGGACGTCCCAGTCGACGAACCGCTCGACGTCGCGCAGCAGGGCCCAGGCGTGGGCGAGCAGGTGGTGGGCCAGCAGGACGGGCTGCGCGTGCTGCAGGTGCGTGCGCCCGGGCATGGCGGTGGTGGCGTGCCCCTCGGCCTGGGCGACCAGCGCGTCGACCACGTCGAGGACGAGGCCGGCCACCGAGCGCGCGTGGTCGCGCAGGTACATCCGGAAGAGGGTCGCGACCTGGTCGTTGCGCGAGCGGCCGGCCCGCAGGCGTCCCCCGACGTCGGCGCCGGCGCGCTCGATGAGCCCCCGCTCGAGGGCGGTGTGGACGTCCTCGTCGTCCTCGGCGGGCGCGAACGCCCCGGACTCCACGTCCTCGCGCAACCGCCCCAGGGCCTCGAGCATCGCGTCGAGCGTGGCGTCGTCCAGCAGCCCGGCGCGGTGCAGGACGCGGGCGTGGGCCCGCGAGCCGGCCAGGTCGTAGGGGGCGAGCCGCCAGTCGAAGTGGGTCGACTTCGACAGTGCTGCGAGGGCGTCGGCCGGTCCACCGGCGAAGCGACCGCCCCACAGGCTGGTGCGCTCGGAGGTCATGCGGGTCCTTTCGGAGGGGAGGAGGGGGACGGTGCGGCCGGCGGGCCCGGCGGCTGCGGAGGGGTGGGGTCAGTCGTCGTTGACGCCGGCGAGCCCGAGGAGCTTGGCGGCGACGGCCTCGCCGCCGTCGGGGGCGGCCGTGATCACCAGGATCGTGTCGTCGCCGGCGATGGTACCGACGATGTCGCCCTCGCGGGCCATGTCGATCGCCGACGCCAGGAAGCTCGCCGCCCCCGGGGGCGTGCGCACGATCACGAGGTTGGCCGACGCGCGCGCGGAGACGAGCAGCTCCTCGCACACCTTGCGCAGCCGGCCCGACACCTCGGCCATGTCGGGAGCGATGCGGGGCGTCTGGTCCCCGCCGAGACCGGGAAGTGCGTAGACGAGCGTGCGCCCCTGGCGCACCTTGACGGCCCCGAGGTCCACGAGGTCGCGCGAGAGCGTCGCCTGCGTGATCTCCACGCCCTCGGCCGCCAGGAGCTCGAGCAGCTCGTTCTGCGAACGCACCGTCGTGCGGGCGAGGATGTCGGCGATCAGCTGGTGCCGGGCCCCGCGGGTCTGGGCGATCATGGGTTCCCTCCCTCGGAGGCGACGATCCCGTCGAGGACGACGGACAGGTCCGCCACGAACTCGTCGACCTCGTCCGTGGTGAGCACGAGCGGCGGCGCGAGCCGGACGGCATCCGGGCGTACCGGGTTGACGATAGGCCCTCGGGCCTCGAGGGCTGCCGTGACCTGGGCGGACACGTCCCGGGTGAGGGCGATCGCCCGCAGCAGCCCGGCGCCACGCACGTCGCGGACCAGCGGGTGCTGCAGGCCCTCCACGGCCGCGACGAGGTGCTCACCGGTGGTCTTGACCTGCTCGAGCAGGTCGTCCTCCTCGATCGTGCCGAGGACCGCGAGCGCCGCCGCGCACGCGAGCGGGTTGCCGCCGAAGGTCGTGCCGTGCTGCCCCGGCCCCAGCAGGCCGCTCACCCGCTCGCCGAAGGTCACGACGGCCCCGATCGGCACTCCCCCGGCGAGCCCCTTGGCCAGGGTCATGACATCGGGCCGGACGCCGTGGGCCTGGTGGGCGAACCACGTCCCCGTGCGCCCCACCCCGGTCTGGATCTCGTCGAGGACGAGCAGCGCCCCGGCGGCGGTCGTCGCCTCGCGGGCGGCCCGCAGATAGTCGGTCGACGCCGGTATGACGCCCGCCTCCCCCTGGATGGGCTCGAGCACCACCGCGGCGACCGTGTCGTCGACCGCCGCACGCAGGGCGTCGACGTCGTCGTAGGGCACGAACGTGACGTCCCCGACCAGCGGCTCGAACGGCGCGCGGTAGGCCTCCTTGTGAGTGAGGGCCAGGGCACCGGTGGTGCGCCCGTGGAAGGCGCCCTCGGCGGCCACGATGCGGGTGCGCCCCGTCCGACGGGACAGCTTGACGACCGCCTCGATCGCCTCGGTCCCGCTGTTGCACAGGAAGACTCGCGACCCGGACGGGGCGTCGGACAGCTGCAGCAGGCGCTCCCCTAGGCGCACCTGGTCGGGGGTCACGAAGAAGTTGGAGACGTGGACGAGCTCGCGGGCTGCCCGGCTGACGGCCTCGACCAGGGCCGGGTGGCCGTGCCCGAGGCTGCTGACGGCGATGCCCCCGAGCAGGTCCAGGTGACGACCCCCGTCGGCGTCGTACACGTAGCAGCCCTCCCCCCGGACCAGGGTGAGCCGTGGTCGCCCGAAGACCCCGAGCAGGACCTCCTGGGAGCGGTCGAGCGTGGTGGCGCCGGTCGTCATACGGCCTCCTCGGCAGGGTCAGCTGGATCAGCAGGGGCATCGTCGGAAGGCGCCGTGATCATCGTGCCGACCCCCTCGCTGGTGAAGACCTCCAGCAGCAGGGAGTGGGCCACGCGGCCGTCGATCATGTGGGCCTGGGGCACGCCACCGCGGACGGCGGCGACGCAGGCCTCGAGCTTGGGGATCATGCCGGCGTCGACCCGGGTGGCCAGCTCCGCGGCCTCGTCCACCCCCATCCGCGACACGATCGAGGCGGGGTCCGGGTAGTCGAGGTAGACGCCCTCGACGTCGGTCAGGACGACGAGCTTGGTGGCGCCCAGGGCAGCCGCCAGGGCGCCCGCGGCCGTGTCGGCGTTGACGTTGAGGACCTGCCCGTCGACGTCCAGGTCGGGCGCGACGGTGGATACGACCGGGATACGCCCGGCGTCCAGGATGTCCTGCACCGCGGCGGGATTGACCACCTCGACGTCGCCGACGAGGCCGAGGTCGACGTCCTCGCCATCGACGACGGTGCCCCGGCGACGGGCTCCGAACAGGTGGGCGTCCTCGCCGGACAGTCCGACGGCCAGGGGGCCGTGCTGGTTGAGCAGGCCGACGAGCTCGCGCCCGACCTGGCCGGTCAGCACCATCCGCACGACGTCCATGACCTCGGGGGTCGTGACCCGCAGGCCGCCGCGGAACTCGCTGGCGAGGCCCAGCCGGTCGAGCATGGCCGCGATCTGGGGGCCCCCGCCGTGGACGACCACGGGACGCAGGCCCGCGTAGCGCAGGAACGCGACGTCCTGCGCGAAGGCGGCCTTGAGCTCGTCGTCGATCATGGCGTTGCCGCCGTACTTGACGACGACGAGGGCTCCCCGGAAGCGCTCCATCCAGGGCAGCGCCTCGACGAGGACGGACGCCTTGGCCAGGGTCCGCGGGTGGGACTCGTGCAGGCGCGGGGTGCGGGCGGCGGGTCGGGTCGTCATGTGCTGTAGGCCGAGTTCTCGTGGACGTAGTCGTGGGTGAGGTCGTTGGTCCAGATCGTGGCCGCGGCGTCCCCGGCGTGCAGGTCGACCAGGACGTGCACCTCGCGCGGGGTGAGGTCGACGAGCTCGCGGGGCTCCCCCACCCCCATGGCGCGGCAGACCTGGACGCCGTTGATCGCGACGTCGAGCCGATAGGGGTCGAAGGTCGCCGCGCTGGTGCCGACGGCGGCCAGGACGCGACCCCAGTTGGGGTCGTTGCCGAAGACCGCGCACTTGAACAGGTTGTTGCGGGCGACGGACCGGCCGACCTCGAGGGCGTCGTCCTCGTCGGCGGCGCCCACGACCTCGATCCGGATGTCGTGGTGGGCGCCCTCCGCGTCGCCGATCAGCTGGCGGGCGAGGTCCTGGCAGACCTGTGTGAGGGCGGCGGCGAGCTCGTCCTCGCCGGGAGCGACCTCGCTCGCCCCGTTGGCCAGGAGCACGACGGTGTCGTTGGTGGACTGGCAGCCGTCGGAGTCGATCCGGTCGAAGGACTGCGCCGTCGCCGCGCGCAGGGCCCGGTCCAGGACGTCGGCCTCGACCCTTGCGTCGGTGGTGAGGACGACGAGCATCGTGGCGAGGGCCGGCGCCAGCATGCCGGCGCCCTTGGCCATGCCGCCGACCGTCCAGCCGTCGCGCGTGACCGCCGCCTGCTTGCTGCGGGTGTCCGTGGTCATGATCGCCTCGGCCGCGAGGGCTCCCCCGTCGGCCGAGAGCCGCCCGGCGGCGTCGTCGATCCCGGCGCCCAGCCGGTCCATGGGCAGGCGCTCGCCGATGAGCCCGGTCGAGCAGACGACCACGTCACCGGCGCTGACGTCGAGCCGGTCCGCGACCTGCTCGGCCGTGCGGTGCGTGTCGAGGAAGCCCTCGGGGCCGGTGCACGCGTTGGCGCCGCCGGAGTTGAGCACCACGGCATCGACCCGGCCGTCGGCCAGCACCTGCCGGCTCCAGGTGACGGGGGCGGCCTCGACGCGGTTGCTGGTGAAGACGGCGGCCGCAGCGTGCTCGGGACCGTCGTTGACGACCAGCGCCACGTCCGGTCGGCCGCTGGCCTTGAGACCAGCGGTGACGCCGGCGGCCCGGAAGCCCCGGGCGGCGGTGACGCTCACGGGGCCACCCCCACCGTCGGCAGGCCCGTCGACTCGGGCAGGCCGAGCGCGAGGTTGATCGACTGCACCGCGGCGCCGGCCGTGCCCTTGGTGAGGTTGTCGATCGCGGCGACGGCGACGACCCGGCGGGTCCGCTCGTCCAGGGCCACCTGCACGTGCACCTGGTTGGAGCCGACGACGTCACTGGTGCGGGGCCACTGCCCCGGCGGCAGCAGGTGCACGAAGTCCTCGCCGGCATAGCAGGACTCCCAGGCATCCCGCACCTCCTCCGCGGTCGCCGAGGCCACGGCACGGGCGGTGCACGTGGCGAGGATGCCGCGCGACATGGGGGCGAGCGTGGGGGTGAAGGAGACGGTGACCGCGGCGCCGGCGACGCGGGAGAGGTTCTGCTCGATCTCGGGCGTATGACGATGGACGCCGCCCACGCCGTAGGGGGACATCGCCCCCATGACCTCGGCCCCCAGCAGATGGGGCTTCAGCCCCTTGCCGGCTCCGCTGGTGCCGCTCGCCGCGACGATCACGACGTCCTCGGGCTCCAGCAGCCCGGCCGCGTGGCCGGGAGCGAGGGCGAGGGTCGTCGCCGTCGGGTAGCAGCCGGGGACGGCGATGCGCCTGGCCCCCACGAGGCCGTCGCGACCCCGCGCCGACCCCGCCTCGAGCGGCAGCTCGGGCAGACCGTAGGCCCAGGTGCCGGCGTGCGGGGTGTCGTAGAAGGCCTCCCAGGCGGTCGGGTCCTCGAGGCGGAAGTCCGCCCCGCAGTCCACGACGACGACGTCGTCCGGCAGGTGGGCGGCCACCTCGGCCGACGCGCCGTGGGGCAGGGCGAGCACCACGACGTCGTGCCGGGCGAGCACCGCGGGGTCGGTCGGCTCGAGCCGACGGTCGGCGAGGGGGACGAGGTGCGGGTGGACGGTGCCGAGCAGGGCGCCGGCCTGCGACGCGGCGCACACGGCCCCGACCTCGAGCTCGGGGTGGCCGAGGAGCAGCCTGAGCAGCTCACCTCCGGCATACCCGCTGGCCCCAGCGACGGCGACGGACTTCATTGCATGAGCATACGACAAACTGGGTGTTCATGCATGTGGGTCCAGGCGCCGAGAGGAGCCGGCCGAGGTCAGGCGACCGGGTCGTCGTCGCCGTAGGGCAGCAGCCCGATCGTGCGTGCCTCGTCCGGCAGCCCGGCGTCGGCCGCCGCACGCAGGGACCCGGCGGTGTCGACGCCGGCGCGGACCATCCGACCGGACCAGGCGTCGAGCTCACCGGACGCCAGGGCGAGGGCGAGGGCCACCACCTCGCCCGGCTCGGTCCACTCGGTGCGCCCGACGTGCTGCGGCATGGCCGCGGTCATGTCGGTGCGGACCACCCCGGGGGCGAGGTCGAAGGCGCGCACCCCGTGCTCGACGCCGGCGAGATGCAGCCCACCGGTGATGCGGGCGAGGGCCGACTTGGAGGCGTGGTAGGCGCTCTGCTCCGCGTCGGCGCGGGTGCCCGACCCGCTGTTGAGGTTGATGACCCGCCCACCGCCCGCGGCGACCATCCGCGGCACCAGCGCGCGGCACAGCAGGAAGGGCCCGAGGACGTTGGCGCGCTGCACGCCCCACCAGGCGTCGACGTCGGCCTCCCACAGCGGAGCGGGAGGCTCGATCACCCCGGCGTTGTTGACCAGCACGTCGACCTGGGCATGGCGCTGCAGCACCTGGTCGGCGAAGACCTGCACGAGGTCGGGCTCGGTCACGTCGAGCGCGCTGCCCAGGGCGTCCAGACCCTCGCGCGACAGCTCGTCGGCCACCCGACGCGCGCCCTCGCCGTCGCGGGAGGTGAGCTCCACGGCATACCCGGCCTCGGCGAAGCCGCGGGCGAGGTGGGCCCCGATGCCGCGCGACCCGCCGGTGACGACGACGACCGGTCGCACCTCAGGCACCCCGCTGGGTCGCGCCGGTGGCCTGCGCCGCCGCCGAGATCGCGCGGTCGCGCACGGCGCTGACCTCCTCGGTGGTGAGGGTGCGGTCGGCGGCCCGGACCGTGAGGCGGTAGGCCAGCGACTTCTTGCCGGGCCCGAGCTGGTCGCTGCGGAAGACGTCGAAGAGCGCGAGGTGCTCCAGCTCCGCACCGGCGCCGTCGCGCAGCGCCCGCTCGAGCACCGCGGCGGGCACCTGCTCGTCGACGACGAGGGCGACGTCGCTGTGCGCAACCGGGTAGGTGGACAGCTTGCGCGCCTCTGCCACGGCCTCGCCGGCGGCCGTGGCGAGCAGGTCCACGTCGATCTCCGCAGCGCAGGTGCGGGCCGGCAGCTCGAGCGCCGCGAGGACCCGGGGGTGCAGCTCGCCGGCGTGCCCGAGGGTCGGGCCGTCGGGCAGGACGAGCCGGGCGCACCGGCCCGGGTGCCAGGGAGCCTGCTCGTCCTGGACGACCTCGAGGCTCACGCCGAGAGCCCGGGCCGCCTCGACGACCACCGCGACCGCGTCGGTCGCCGTCACGGGTCGGGCCGGGCCCCAGGGACCGGCCGGGGCGCTGTCGCCGGTGAGGACCAGCGCGGCGTGCCACGGCTGGGCGGGCACCGCCTCGTCGATGCGCCGCAGCGTCTCGTCGTCGGGCCGCCGCCCGAGCGGCGGGATGGGCGCCTTGCGGTCGCGGCCGTCGGTGCGGGTCACCAGACCCAGCTCGTAGATCGCGAGGTCCTTGGAGCCGCGCGACACGTTGCGCCGCAGCACGTCCAGCAGGGTGTCGAGCAGGGTCGTGCGCAGCAGCGGCTGCTCGTCGTTGATGGGGTTGGCGAGCCGCACCGTGCGGCGCCGCTCGTCGTCGGGGCCGTAGCCGAAGGCATCGAACCGGTCCGCGGCCACGAAGGGGCTGCTCAGCACCTCGACGAGACCCTGCTGAGCCAGGGTGGCCGTGAGGAGTCGTCGAGACCGCTGCGCCGGCGTCAGGCCACGGCCCCCGGGTGCCTGGGGCAGCTCGGAGGGGATCTGGGCGTAGCCCCGCACCCGGGCGACCTCCTCCACGAGGTCGGGCCCGTTGCGCAGGTCGGGACGCCAGCTCGGCGGGGTCACCTGCACCTGGTCACCGTCGAGATCCTCGATGGTGCAGCCGATCTCGCGCAGCACCTCCAGGACCTCCGGGCGCTCGAAGGTGAGCCCCACGAGTCGGGTGGGCAGGGTCACGTCGAAGCTGAAGGGCTCAGGCAGGGCCACCGAGCCCACGTCGGTGACGCCGGGATCAGGGGTGCCGCCGCCGAGCTCCTCGAGCAGCTGGACGACGAGCTCGGCCGCAGCGGCGGTGAGCTCGGGGTCCACGCCCCGCTCGAAGCGCTTGGCCGCCTCGCTCGGCAGCTTGTGGCGGCGCGCCGACCGGGCGACGCTCACCGGGTCGAAGTGGGCGGCCTCGACCAGGACGTCGGTCGTGGTGCCGGTGACCTCGCAGTCCTCGCCGCCCATGACGCCGGCGATGACGAGCGGGGTCTCGCCGCCGTCGGTGATGAGCAGGTCCTGCGGGTCGAGCGCGCGCTCGACCCCGTCGAGCGTGGTGAGCCGCTCCCCCGGCCGCGCCCGCCGGACCTCGATGGAGCCGGAGAGGCGGTCGAGGTCGAAGGCGTGCAGCGGCTGGCCGAGCAGCAGCATGACGTAGTTGGTCACGTCGACCGTGAGCGAGATCGGGCGCATCCCGAGCTGGGTGAGGCGGGTCGCCATCCACGGCGGCGTCGTGGCCTGGACGTCGACGCCCCGGACCACGCGGGCGACATACCGGTCGCAGCCGGGGCGCCCGTCGAGGGGCGCGTCGTCCGCGAGGCGCACCGGGTAGCCCGAGCCGTCGCCGGCCGGCGCGGTACGGGCCGGCTCGGCAGCGGGGTCCGTGAAGGGGGCGCCGAGGGACAGGGCGAGGTCGCGGGCGATCCCCCGCATGCTGAAGGCGTAGCCGCGGTCCGGGGTGATGTTGACCTCCACGACCTCGTCGCCCAGGCCGAGCAGCTCGACGGCGTCGGCGCCGGGGACGGCCCGCGCCAGGCGCTCAGGGTCGTCGGCCAGGTAGTCGCCCAGCACGATGACGCCGCTGTGGTCCTCGCCGAGCCCGAGCTCGTCGACGGCACACATCATGCCGTTGGAGACGTGGCCGTAGGTCTTGCGGGCGCTGATCCGGAAGCCGCCGGGCAGGGTGGCGCCGGGAAGCGCCACGACGACCAGGTCGCCGACGGCGAAGTTGTGTGCGCCGCAGATGATCTCCTGGTGCTTGCCCTCGGTGACCATCTGGCCGTGCCGGCCCACGTCGACCGTGCACCAGCGGATGACCTTGCCGTTGCGCTGCGGCTCGTCGGTGAAGTCCAGGACGCGCCCGACGACGAGCGGTCCGGTGACGTCGCCGCCGTGCAGGCCCTCCTCCTCGAGGCCGACCTTGACCAGGGCGGCGGCCACCTCCACGCCCGTCGCCGTGACGGGCAGGACATCCTCCCCGACCAGCTCTCGCAACCAGGACACGGGTGCGCGCATCAGATCTCCATCCCGAACTGCGTGCTGAAACGGACGTCGCCCTCGACGATGTCGAACATGTCGGGCACCCCGTGGCGCAGCATGATGGCGCGCTCGATGCCCATGCCGAAGGCGAACCCGGTGAAGCGCTCGGGGTCGACGCCCGCCGCCGACAGGACGTTGCGGTTGACCATGCCGCAGCCACCCCACTCGATCCAGCCGGTCCCGCCGCACACCCGGCAGGCCGGGTCCTTGCCGAGGCAGATGGGGCACTGGAAGTCCATCTCGGCGCTCGGCTCGGTGAACGGGAAGAAGGCGGGCCGCAGCCGCGTGGTCACGTGCGGGCCGAAGAGCTCGGCGGCGAACCGGTCGAGCGTGCCCTTGAGGTGCGCCATGGTCAGACCCTCCGCGACCGCGAGCCCCTCGACCTGGTGGAAGACGGGGGTGTGGGTGGCGTCGAGGTCGTCGGTGCGAAAGACCTTGCCGGGGCACACGATGAACAACGGCAGGTCGCGGGTCAGCATCGCTCGCATCTGGACGGGCGAGGTGTGGGTCCGCAGCACCAGGCCGGCGTCGCCGGGCTCGACGAAGAAGGTGTCCTGCATGGCCCGGGCCGGGTGGTCGGGGCCGAAGTTGAGGGCGTCGAAGTTGAACCACTCGGCCTCGACCTCGGGGCCCTCGGCGACCTCCCAACCGAGCCCGGTGAAGATGTCCTCGACCCGCTCGATGGTGGTCGAGATCGGGTGGCGGGCACCGAGCGGGCGACGGGGTGCCACGACGGTCATGTCGAGGCGCTCGTCCACGAGCATGCGCTCGTCCCGCTCGGCCTCCAGCGCCTCCTGGCGCGCCCGCAGGGCCGCCCCTACCCGGCCGCGGGCCTCACCGACCCGCCTGCCCGCCTCGGCCTTGGCCGACGGCGGCAGCGCCCCGATCTCGCGGTTGGCGAGGGCCAGCGGCGACCGGTCCCCCGCGTGCGCGAGCCGCACGGCCTTGAGCGCATCGAGGTCCGTCGCGGCCTCGATGGCGGCCAGTGCGTCGGCGACGTTGGCGTCAACGGCGGCGGGGTCGAGGGCGCTGACCTCCACCGGGTCGTACTGCGTGTTGGGTCCTGACATCGCTCTCACTCGGATCGGGTCGGTGGCTGCGGCGGCCATCCTAGTGGGCCGCTGCCGAGGCTCGCCCCGACGGCTCAGGCCACGTGGTCGGGTGCCCCGGCGGGCAGGGTGAATCGGAACCGCGCGCCACCGGAGGGCGCCCGGCCCACGGTGATGTCCCCGCCGTGCGCCTCGACCAGGCCGCGCACCACGTAGAGCCCGAGGCCGGTGCCGCCGCGGCGGGTCGTGTGCCAGAACCTCGTGAACACCATGGGGTAGTTCTCCTCCGGGATGCCGTCGCCCTCGTCCGACACCGTGACGACCAGCTCGGGACGCTCCTCGCCGGGGGCGAGGTCGACGGTGACCGTGCCGGCGCCGTGGCGAAGGGCGTTCTCCACGAGGTTGGCCATCACCTGCTCGACGCGGTCGGGGTCTGCCCAGACCTCCGGGAGGGTCCCGTGGACCCGGACCTCGAACCTCTCGTGCGGGTGGCCGGCCGCGATCAGCCCGTCGACGTGACGGTCGAGCAGGCGCGGGAGGTCCACCGGCTGGCGCCTCAGCTCGAGCCGGCCGCTGTCGATGCGGGAGACGTCCAGCAGCTCGGCCACGAGGCGGGTGATGCGGTCGGTGTCGGCCTCGATCGTCTCGAGCATGAGGCGCTTCTGGTCGTCGGAGAAGCGGTCCCAGCGGCGCAGCAGCGTGGAGGTGAAC
Source organism: Arsenicicoccus cauae (assembly GCF_009707125.1). Lineage (GTDB taxonomy): Bacteria > Actinomycetota > Actinomycetes > Actinomycetales > Dermatophilaceae > Arsenicicoccus > Arsenicicoccus cauae. The sequence goes on along the minus strand of NZ_WLVL01000023.1, from coordinate 188,346 downwards.
CCCTTGACGCTCGTCAGCGGGGACCGCAGCTCGTGCGCCACGGTGGAGATGAGCGCGGAGGACTTCTGCTCGGCCCGACGCCGGGCCTTGGCGTCGCGCAGCGTGATGATCACCTGCTGCACCGGGCCCCGGGGCACGAAGCGCACCAGCGAGGCCGTCAGGAAGACCTCGTGCCCGCCGGGGAGCACGAGCAGTGACTCCGAGATGCGGGTCCGCGTCACCAGTCCGCCGAAGGGGTCGGCGCAGGTCCACCAGCTGCGCCCCTCGAGGTCCTGCAGCGGCACGGCCTGGCGGGCATCCACGCCGGCCAGCGTGCCGGCCGAGGCGCCGAGGAGGCTCGCGGCCCGGGTGTTGAGGGACAGCACCCGGCCGTCGGCGTCGACCACGACGACTCCGTCGGGCAGCGCGTCGAGGTCGCAGCCGCACCGGCAGTCACCGATCCGGGGCTCCGCGGGGCGCGAGTCATCCCGTCGCGCGATCTCCGTGGTCATGGGAGAACCATAGTCAGCGCGTGACAGCTCTCCACCCGAACGGCCTAGTGGGCTGTGCTTGGGTGGAGCATCCGCGCCGAGGAGTAGAGGCAAACCGTTGCAGCCATGGCGAGGTTGAGCGACTCGGCGTGCCCGTGGATGGGGACCCGCACCACGTCGTCGCACAGGGCGCGCGTCTGCGGGGGCATCCCCCAGGCCTCGTTGCCCATCACCCAGGCGTGCGGCCGGGCGAGCCTCGCCTCGACCGCGGCATCGGTCAGCAAATGGTCCCCGTGCCCGTCGGCGGCGATCAGCCGTATGCCGCTCCCCCGCACCGCCTCGAGGGCCTCCGCCACGTCCACCCCCGTCACGACGGGCAGGTGGAACAACGAGCCCACCGTGGACCGGACCACCTTGGGGTTGTAGACGTCGACGCTGGCCTCGCTCACGACGACGGCGTCGGCCCCCACCGCGTCCGCGCCGCGCAGGACGGTGCCTGCGTTGCCGGGGTCGCGCACGTGGGTGAGGACGCACAGCAGGCGCGGCCCTTCGGCCAGGACCGAGTCGAGCGAGACGTCGAGCCGGCGGCAGACGGCCACCATCCCCTGCGGGGCCCGGGTGTCGCCCATCGCCGCGAGCACCTCGTCGGTGACCTCGTGGACGGGCAGGCCGGCGTCACCGGCGTCCTGGAGGATCTGCTCGTGCCGCTCGCGGGCGGTGGCCGTCGCGTAGACCTCGCGGACGACGTCCGGGCGGTGGGCCACGGCCTCCCGCACGGCCTGCGGGCCCTCGGCGAGGAAGGCCTGCTCCCGCTCGCGCACCGACCGGCGGGTGAGCGCCCGCACGGCTCTGACCCGCTCGGACCGCACGTTGCTCAGCACGACATGCCCGTGGGGGCGACCACGGTGGTGGTCGCCCCCACGGGAGCGGAGCTCGTCAGGCCCGGAGGACGGCATACGAGCGGGTGCTGTCGCAGGATCCGGGCGGATCAGGCGGCGTCGGTCGCGGCCTGGGCCGGGACGTTGGCCTTGGCGATCTCGACGAGCGCGGTGAACGCAGCGGCGTCGTTGACGGCCAGCTCGGCCAGCATGCGACGGTCGACCTCGACGCCAGCGGCCTTGAGGCCCTGGACGAAGCGGTTGTAGGTCATACCGTTGGCGCGGGCCGCGGCGTTGATGCGCTGGATCCACAGACGACGGAAGTCACCCTTGCGGGCGCGGCGGTCGCGGTAGGCGTACCCGAGGGAGTGGGTCACCTGCTCCTTGGCCTTGCGGTAGAGACGGGACCGCTGACCGCGGTAACCGCTCGCGCGCTCGAGGACGACCCGGCGCTTCTTCTGGGCGTTGACTGCCCGCTTCACGCGTGCCACGTGAGTACTCCTTAGCTAAGACTGAACAGGGGAAAGGGGCTCACTTGCCCAGGAGACGCTTGATCTTCTTCTCGTCGGCCTTGGCGACGACGACGTCAGGCACCAGGCGGCGCGTCTGACGCTTGGCGCGCTCCTCGAACTTGTGCACGTGGTGCGCACGCTCGCGCATGACCTTGCCGGAGCCGGTCAGGCGGAACCGCTTCTTGGCACCGGAGTGCGTCTTGTTCTTCGGCATGGTGGCCGATCTCCTCTAACTCGTTGTGCGGGCGGGGAAAAAAGATGGGTGGAGGCGAGGCGCCTCACTCAGGACGGGCAGCCTCTGCGACCTCGGCCACGGGCGCCTGAGCCTCGGCCTCGTGCGGCTCGTCGTCGTGGCGGGAGGCGTCCTCGCGGCGCTTGCGCTGCTCCGCCTTGGCGTCCGCCTTCTTCTTGGTCGGGCCCAGCACCATGACCATGTTGCGGCCGTCCTGCTTGGGTGCGGACTCGACGAAGCCGAGCTCGGACACGTCCTCCGCGAGGCGCTGCAGCAGCCGGAAGCCCAGCTCGGGCTTGGACTGCTCGCGACCGCGGAACATGATGGTCACCTTGACCTTGTCACCGCCGTTGAGGAACCGGACGACGTGGCCCTTCTTGGTGCCGTAGTCGTGCGGGTCGATCTTGGGACGGAGCTTGATCTCCTTGATGACCGTGTTGACCTGGTTCTTGCGGGCTTCACGGGCCTTCTGCGCCGCTTCGTACTTGAACTTGCCGAAGTCCATGAGCTTGGCGACCGGAGGCTTGGCCATGGGTGCCACCTCGACGAGGTCGAGGTCCGCCTCGGCTGCCAGGCGCAGGGCATCCTCCACGCGGACGATGCCGACCTGCTCGCCGTTGGGTCCAACCAAGCGCACCTCGGGGACCCGGATGCGCTCATTGATACGAGGCTCGCTGATGTGATGCTCCTTAAGTCGTCCGTACCGGGACCGCGGCCGGAGATGCCGAAAGGCCCCTCGCGACCAGCACGAGGAGCCTTGGGTTTCCGCACAGACACCTGGGCAGGACGTCACCCTGGTGGGAGACGCACCGACGGTCGACGAGGACACCTCGACGACTGCCGCACCTGCGACAGGACCTGGGACCCGGCTGCCTGCTGCTCGACTGGCGTCGATCGGTCGGCTGCCTGGGTGGAAGCGGGGCTTCTCTTGCACGTGGCATCCACGAGGGTGCCACCGGTCAGGGATCAAGGCTACCAGGTGGGCCGCACCGACCCTAATCGCGGGCGGGCGAGGGTCGCCGGGAGCGAGAACCCGCCCATGTGAACATCGCGTGACGGGAGCCGTCCCGCCTTGCCTGCCGCTGGTGGCCGGGCAGAGGGTGGACGGAGCGACGCTACGAGGAGGACGAGAGACGATGACGACCCACCCGACCCAGCCGAGCCCGGGGGTATGCCCCGAGCTCACCCCCGCCGCCCCGCTGACGGAGGAGGTCCGCGACCGGCTCGCCCACCCGGACGAGGCTGAGCTCGCCGCCCTGGACGCCTGGTGGCGCGCCGACAACTACCTCACGGTGGGCCAGATCTACCTCCAGGCCAATCCCCTGCTGCGGGAGCCGCTCTCCCCCGAGCACATCAAGCCGCGGCTCCTCGGTCACTGGGGCACCTCCCCCGGGCTCGCGTTCGTCTACGCCCACGCGTCCCGGCTCGTGCGGCACACCGGCCAGCAGCTGATCTACCTCGCCGGCCCCGGCCACGGTGGTCCCGCGCTCGTGGGCGCCGCCTACCTCGAGGGCGAGTACACCGAGACCTTCCCGGAGATCACGCAGGACGTCGACGGGCTGCGGCGGTTCTTCCGGCAGTTCTCCGCTCCCGGCGGCATCCCCTCGCACGCCTCCGTGACGACGCCGGGCTCGATCCACGAGGGTGGAGAGCTCGGCTACGCCCTCATCCACGCGTTCGGCGCGGTCATGGACAACCCGGACCTGGTGGCGCTGACGGTCGTCGGTGACGGCGAGGCCGAGACCGGTCCGCTCGAGGGCTCCTGGAAGGGCATCTCCTTCCTCAATCCCGCCCGGGACGGCGCCGTGCTGCCGGTCCTGCACCTCAACGGCGCCAAGATCGCCGGCCCGACGGTGCTCGCCCGCAAGGACCCGGAGGAGGTCAGGCAGCTCTTCCGTGGGCACGGCTACGAGGTCCTGGAGGTCGAGGGCGACGACCTCCCCGGCATGCACCAGCGGTTCGCCGAGACGTTGGCGACGGCATACGGCCTGATCAGGGACATCCAGGACCGGGCGCGCGCGGGAGAGGCCCCGACGACCAGGCCGCGCTGGCCCATGATCGTCCTGCGCTCCCCCAAGGGCTGGACCGGTCCGCACGAGGTCGACGGCACGCTGATCGAGGGCACCTGGCGGGCCCACCAGGTGCCGCTGTCCGGAGTCAAGGACGACCCGGACCACCTGCGGCTGCTCGAGGAGTGGCTGCGCAGCTATCGCCCCGAGGAGCTCTTCGACGAGGCTGGGGCGCCCACGGAGCTGGTGACGCGCAACAACCCCGCGGGGCCGCTGCGGATGAGCGCGAGCCCCCACGCCAACGGCGGCCTGCTCACGCAGGACCTGGACCTGCCCGACGTGCGCGACTTCGAGATCGACGTGCCGGCGCCCGCGGTCGTGCGGCACGAGTCGACGCGGGTCCTCGGCGAGCTCATGAAGGCGCTCTACGAGCGCAACCCCCGCACGTTCCGGCTGTTCTGCCCCGACGAGACCAACAGCAACCGGATCGGCGCCGTCTTCGACGTCTCGGACCGGATGACGATGGAGCGGGTCACAGAGGACGACGTGAAGCTCTCGGCCGACGGGCGCGTGATGGAGGTGCTGTCCGAGCACAACTGCCACGGGTGGCTGGAGGGCTACACGCTCACCGGGCGGCACGGGCTCTTCGCGACCTATGAGGCGTTCGCGATGGTCAGCGCCTCGCAGACGATCCAGCACTGCAAGTGGCTCGAGGAGGCGCACCACCTGGACTGGCGGGCCGACATCCCCAGCCTCAACATCCTGCTGAGCTCGACCGCGTGGCGCAACGACCACAACGGCTTCAGCCACCAGGGACCCGGCCTGATCCAGAACGTCCTGCAGATGCGCGGGGACGTCGCCCGGATCTATCTGCCCGCCGACGCCAACACCCTCCTGGCCGTCTCGGACCACTGCTTCCGCTCGCGGTCGCACGTCAACCTGATCGTGCAGGACAAGCAGCCGCAGCTGCAGTACCTCACCCTCGACGAGGCCCGGGAGCACTGCGAGCGCGGCGCCTCGATCTGGGACTGGGCGGGCAACGAGCTCGACTCGCGCGAGGAGCCGGACGTCGTGCTCGCCTGCGCCGGCGACGTCGTCACCATGGAGACGGTCGCCGCCGCGCAGATCCTGCGCGAGCGGCTGCCCGAGCTGTCGGTGCGCGTCGTCAACGTCGTCAACCTCATGACGCTGGCGCGGCGCAAGGACCACCCCAACGGGATGTCGGACATGTTCTTCGAGGAGCTGTTCACCACCTGGCAGGACGTGGTCTTCAGCTTCCACGGCTACCCGGGGGCCATCCACCAGCTCGTGCACGGCCGCAACGACGCCGACAGGTTCCACGTGCGCGGGTTCATCGAGCAGGGCACGACCACCACGCCGTTCGACATGGTCGTGCGCAACCAGGCGTCGCGATACCACCTCGTGATGGACGCGCTCAACAACTCCCAGCGGCACCCGCGCGGCTCCGCCGAGCTCAAGGCCTGGTGCGAGGCGCAGCTGGACCGGCACGAGGAGTACATCCGCGAGCACCTGCAGGACATGCCCGAGGTGCGCGACTGGGTGGCCCAGGACCCGGGCTCGGAGGTCAGCGGGCGGCCGGTCGAGGCCTGAGGACGGTCGTCGCGACGGACCCGAGGCACCCCGAGCGCGCGAGGCGCCCGACCCCGCCCGGCGGCTGCGCTAGCCGCCCTCGGTGCGGACCTCAGACCCGACGCCACCTCACACGACCGTGGCACCGAGGGACTGCGCGACCAGGGCCGCCTGCGCCAGGTCGATCGTCACGCCGCGCAGGTCGACCTCGTCGAGCCGCACCCCCGCCAGGTCGCTGCCGACGAGGGAGGCGCCTCGCAGGAGGGCGCCCCGGAGCACGGCGCGCGCCATACGGCATGACTGGAGCGAGGCGCCGGTCAGGTCCGCCTCGGTGAGGTCGGCCTCCTCAAGGTTGAGCCCGGTCAGCTCGACCCGGCGCAGGTCGGCCTGCCGCAGCGAGACGTAGGACCAGTCGCCGCCCTCGACCGTGAGCGGCAGCAGCATGCAGGCCACGAGCTCGGAGCCGGTCAGCTTGCAGCCGACCAGGGTCGCATCGAAGAACGAGGTCCGCTCGAAGGTGCAGCCGGTGAGCCGGGTGCGCTCGAGGCGCGCCGCGTTGAGCCGGACGTTGCGGAAGCGGGTCCCCTCGAACGCGCAGTCCGTGATGGTCGCCTCGGTCAGGTCGACGTCGACCATCTCGCAGTCGACGTAGCGCCGGCCCACTAGCTCGCGGGCGTACCAGTCCTCGCCCGCGAAGCGTCGACCGAGCACGTCGGTGGTCATGGCGCCAGTGTGGCAGGGCGGTGGGCCCGGGGGTTGACACCGTGGAGCTAACATAGTTAGCCTCAAATAATGGCTAATGCCGTTAGCCCCTGGAGAGGAGCAGCCCATGTCCGTCCGACCGATCGTCACCGTTGCCGGGTCCGTCGCGCTCGCCGCCGTGCTGGTCGCCGGGGCGTCCTACCTCTGGTCCCGCCACCGGCCGCACGTCATCGAGGCCGTCAGCGAGATCCACGCCACGCCCGCCGAGGTGTGGCAGGTCCTCGCCGCCAACGACCGCTACCCCGAGTGGAACCCCTCGATCATCCGCAGCGACGGCCGCTTCGAGGTCGGCGGCCACGTCACCAACACCGTGCGCTTCGGCGACGGCACGATGACCTTCACGCCCGAGATCCTGGCCGTCGAGCCCGGTCGCGAGCTGCGCTGGGTCGGGCGCACCTACCTGCCGCTGGTCGCGGACGGCGAGCACGGCTTCGTGCTGGAGGAGGTGCGCCCGGGGGTCACGCGGCTCGTGCAGCGGGAGGAGTTCACCGGCGTCATCGTGCCGTTCGCGTCGGGCCTGCTGGCCGGCATGGACCAGGAGTTCGCCGACCTCAACGACGCCCTCGCGCGCCGCGTCGAGGCGGTCCGGGGGTCCGCCGTGGCCGGCGGCTAGCGTCGACCTCGTGACCACGCCTCCCCCCGCTCCCCCGGCCCCCCCGGCTCCCCCCGTGCCGAGCCGCACGGCCCGCCAGACGCAGATCGTCGCGGCGGCCCGAGCGCTGCTCGACCACGGGGGGTGGTCGGCGGTCACGGCCCGCGCCGTGGCCGACCGGCTGGGGATCAAGGCCCCCTCGCTCTACAAGCACGTCGGCGGCCTGGACGACATCCGCGTCGCCCTGCTCACCGACGCGTTGGTCGAGTCCGGGACCCGGCTGCACGCGGCGGTGGCGCAGGACCCCACGGTCGCCTCGGTCGCGCGGGCCTACCGCGACCTGGCGCGGAGCGCGCCCCACCTCTACCGCCTCGCCACCGTGGAGCCGCTCGCCCGCGACGCCCTGCCGGACGGCCTCGAGCAGTGGGCCGGATCGCCGTTCTGGCTCGTCAGCGGCGACCCCGTGCGCGCCCAGGCCCTGTGGGCGTGGTGCCACGGCATGGCGATCCTCGAGATTGACGACCGGTTCCCGCCGGGGTCTCCCCTCGACCAGACCTGGGCCGTCGGGGCGGCGGCGTTCGCGTCATGACGCGGACCCTGTGGATCGACGCGACCTTCCGGACGCTCGACCCCGACCGGCCCACGGCGACCGCGCTGCTGACCGAGGACGAGCACGTCCTGGCCGCAGGAGACGTGGCCGAGCTGCGCGCCCACACCACCGGCATCACCAGCACGATCGGGCTGGGTGGCGCGACGGTGACCCCGGGCCTGGTGGACGCCCACATCCACACGGCGGGCTACGCGCGCGACCTGACCACGGTCGACCTGCGGGGCTGCACCACCCAGCGGGAGGCGCTCGCCGAGATCGCGCGGTTCGTGGCGGGGCTCGAGCCCGGGCGGTGGCTCTTCGGTGGACGCTGGGACGCCAACGACTGGCCCGAGGGACTGCCGGACCGCGACGTCCTCGACCGGGTCTGCCCCGACCGACCGGCCATCCTGCCGTCCATCGACGGCCACACCCACTGGGTCAGCTCCCTTGCCCTGCAGCAGCTCTCGATCGACGACCACACCCCCGACCCGCCCGGCGGCACCATCGAGCGCGATGCCGTGGGCCGGGCGACGGGGATCCTGCGCGAGTCCGCCACCCTGGCCGGCGAGCACCTCATGACGCTCCACTCCGGCGACCTCACCGACCAGCTGCGGGTGGCCCAGCAGCGCCTGCTCGCCGTGGGCCTCACCGGGGTCCACTGCTTCGACGGCGAGGACGCCAGGGCGGCATACGAGACCCTGCGAGCCGCAGGCGAGCTCGCGATCCGGGTCCACAAGTCCGTCCCGCTGACCGCCCTGGCCCAGGCGATCGACGAGGGCCGCCGCACCGGCGACGGGGACGCCTGGCTGTCCACGGGGCCGGTCAAGGCGTTCAGCGACGGTGCCCTCGGGTCGCACACGTGCCACATGGGCGAGCCGTTCCCGGGCGGCGGGCACGGGATGGAGGTCATGAGCGTGCCCGACCTCGTGGACGTCGTCGTCCGGGCGACGCGCGCCGGCCTCGGCGTCGCCACGCACGCCATCGGCGACGAGGCCAACCATCGGGTGCTGACGGCGTATGCCGAGGCCCGGCGCCTCGCGGGGCCGCCGGCCGTGCGCCACCGGGTCGAGCACACCCAGCACCTGCGACCGGGCGACGTGGCACGGCTCGCGGCCCTCGACGTGGTCGCGAGCATGCAGCCGACTGCACCAGCGACATCCGGCTCGTGGAGCGGCTGCTGGCGGGCCGGGACCTGCGGTCCTATGCCTGGGCGAGCCTGCTGCGGGCCGGGGCCCTGGTGGCGCTCGGGTCCGACGCGCCGGTCGAGGAGCCCGACCCGATGGCGGGGATCCAGGCAGCGGTGACCCGTCAGGAGCCCGAGACGGGCCACCCGCAGGGGGATTCGAGCCGCACGAGACACTCACGATCGACCAGGCGGTGCACGGGTTCACCGTCGCCCCGGCCCGGGCGGCCGGTCTGGCGGCACCCACGGGGACGCTGCGCCCGGGAGCGCCCGCCGATCTCGTGGCCTGGAGCGGAGACCCCTGGCGGGTGCCGGCCACCGAGCTGGGTGCGCTGCGCGCCCTGACGACGGCGGTCGGCGGCGTGGTGCGTCGCACCACGGCATGACGGGTCAGGCCCCGGACGCCCCGACGCGCTCGACGTTGCTCGACAGCCCCTGGATGACGCGCGGCTTGGGCGCGATCACCGTGGCGGCCGGCGGGACGTCGCGCAGGACGGCGACGTTGGGCCCGATGGCGGCATGGTCGCCCACGGTGATCTTGCCGGCCACGACCGCGTTGACGCCGATGCTGACGCCGTCGCCCACGACAGGAGCCTGGTCGCCGAAGGTCTCGCCGCCGGTCGTCCCCCCGATCGTGCAGCCCTTGCGCAGCACGCAGTCGTCGCCGATGACCGATCCCGGGTGGATGCCGATGGCGGCTTCCTGGACGACGACGCGCCGACCGATGCTGGCGGTGCGCGGGATGTCGATGCCGTAGACGTTGACCGAGACGCGATGGCCGACGGTGTAGGCCAGCTCGGCGCCGCGACGCCTCCAGGTCGGCTCGTGGTCGGAGTCGAGGGCCCACCGACCGAGGCGATAGGCGGCCAGGGCGTGGAAGCCGGGCTCGAGCCACCCGAGGTTGGTCTGGCGGTCCTCACGGATGGTCCTCAGCAGCTCGGAGCCGGCAAGCAGGCGCGCCTTGATGGGATTGGCCGGCCGTGCGGCGTCGTGCTGCGTCATCAATGCTCCTTCGCGTGCAGCGGCCCGGCTCGTGACGTCACGATCGCGATTACGCCGCGTGATGGGGTGGCGACATCCACACCTGGGGTTCACCCTAACGGGGAACCTGGGCGGATCCGGGACCCGCCACGACCGAGAACGTCAAACCGTCGATGCGCGTCCGCAGCTCGGCGTCCTCGGACAGCTGGCGACCCACCTCGGCGAGCACCAGGTGCAGGGTCTCGCGGTCCAGCCCCCGCGGCACGACCACGTCGACCCGCAGCTCGCCGGAGGGGGTGAGCCCTCCGACCCGGACGTCCTGGACGAGACCCGCCAGCCGCTCCTCGGCGAGCACCACCCGACGACCGCGGTCGATCGACTCCTGCACCACCACGTCGCGGTCGGCCGGCACCCAGGCCCGCCCTTGGGCGAGGGCGTAGACCATGGACGGCCGCAGGACCCGGTGCTGGTCCGACCCCAGGTCGAGCACGAGCAGGTCGCAGCGCTCCTGGACGGCAGCCTGGCCGAGGGTCTGGGCGGTCACGGGGACGGGTCGGGCCGAGGGGTCCCATGCGGCCAGGGTCGCGAGACCGGTGAACGCCGGCAGGGCTCGCTCACCATCGGGGCTGGTCAGGACGACGGTGGCCATGTCCGCCACGGAGTCGGTGCCCACGGCCGCCCCCTCGCCCGGCGCCGCGACGACGGGCACGAAGAACCGGGCCGCCGACACCGAGCTCATGAGGGACTCGTCGTCCACGTCGCGGTCCAGCGCCGCGGCGAGCCGCGGGTCGACCTCGCCCCGGTCGTCGCTGAACGGGTTGTCGGTCAGCTCGCGGTCGTGCCACGGCACCCCACCCGTGTCGTGGCCGTGGGAGGCGCCGTGGCCCGCCATACGGCGCTCGATCCGTGGGTCGCGCTCTCGGTCGCTCATCGCCGTCAGCTCGGCCGGCCGGCCGCGTCGAGGGCCTCGGGGAGCGTGAACGCGCCCTTGTAGAGCGCGGACCCGACGATCGCGCCCTCGACCCCCTCGGCCACGAGACCCCGGATGGCCACGATGTCGTCGAGGGTGGAGACGCCCCCGGAGGCGACGACGGGGCGGTCGGTCGCGGCGCAGACCTGACGCAGCAGGTCGACGTTGGCGCCCGCCATCATGCCGTCCTTGTTGACGTCCGTGACGACGTAGCGGGCGCAGCCCTCGGCGTCCAGGCGCGCCAGCGTCTCCCACAGGTCGCCGCCGTCCTTGGTCCAGCCGCGGGCCGCCAGGGTCGTGCCGCGGACGTCGAGCCCGATCGCGACCCGGTCACCGACCTCGGCGATCGCGCGCCGCGTCCACTCGGGGTCCTCGAGCGCGGCCGTGCCGATGTTGACCCGGCGGCAGCCGGTCGCGAGCGCCCGCTCGAGGCTCGCCTGGTCGCGGATGCCGCCGCTGAGCTCGACCTTGACGTCCAGCCGCCCGACGATGTCCGCCAGCAGCTCGTGGTTGGACCCGCGCCCGAAGGCGGCGTCCAGGTCGACGAGGTGGAGCCACTCGGCGCCCTGGTCCTGCCACGCCTTGGCGGCCTCCCAGGGATCGCCGAACTCGCCCCCGGAGCCGGCCACTCCCTGGACCAGCTGGACGGCCCGGCCGTCCACGACGTCGACGGCGGGCAGGAGCTCGAGGCGGGGTGCGTCAGTCACGGGACCGACGCTATCGCGCGCGACCGGCGTGGCGCCGCGGGCGGTCACCGGGTGGGCAGCAGCCGCTTGTCGACGTCGAGGCGACCACCGAGGCGGATCTCGAGGTACTCGTTGCGGTCCGGCTGGGTCGCCGAGCGGCCGCCGGTGCCCGGGAAGTTGTTGTCGTTCATCACGGCGATCGTGCGTGCGTCGAGGATCTCGACGTCCTCGATCGTGACGAACGGGAAGGTGAACGGGTCGCCGGCACCGCCCAGCTGTCGAGGGTTGGCGAGGTCCATGAGGTCGACCAGCAGGTGCTTCTCGACGTAGCCGTCGTTGTCGCGGTCCCGCAGGTCGACGAGGTAGACTCGCTTGACCTGCGCGGTCGGTCCGGCCCCGCCGTCGCGCTCGATGACCATGCCCTGGTGGTCGTTGATCATCGCGAAGTCGCCGATGGCGTGGGCCTTGTCCTCCATGCGGTAGCGCACGACCTCTCCGGTGTAGCGGGCGCCGGCCCGGCCGCCGAGGCGGACGGTGTGGATGCGCAGGTCCTCGGGGTGCCCGGCGGCCTTGTCCTCGGCCGTCGCCCCCTCGAGCAGCGGGTAGAGGGTGAGTCCGTCGGGGCTGATCGCCATGCCCTCGTAGCCCTTGGAGTCGGGGACCTGCGGCGCCTCGCCCGGCTTCAGCGTGGGGTTGGACGGGGACTTCACGCCTGGCGTGGGGATGGGCGCCTGGAGCAGCCGGCCGCGCGCGTCGGTGTGCAGGAGATAGGGGCCGAACTCGTCGCCGAACCAGAAGGTGCCGTCGGGGGCGATCTGCATCGACTCCGGGTCGAAGTCCCAGCCGGTGAGGCGGCGGTCGGGCGTCGGGCACGTGTAGCCCTGGGGCAGGGACGTGGCTGCGAGGCAGGCGCCGTCGCGCCAGATGGGCCACGGGACGAGGCGGCCGGGGTCGGACAGCTGCATCGGGGTGCCGAGGTAGCGGGTGCGCCCCGTCCGGGTGTCGGGCTTGATGCGGTGCACCGCGAGCAGCGCGTCGGCGGAGTTGGCCTTGGTGCCGAAGCCGTTGTCGCTCATCACGAGGTAGGACCCGTCCGTGGACCGGTGAGTCGCGGAGAAGCCCTGGACCGGCTGGCCCTTGAAGGGTGCCGGGACGGCGGCGTTGCCCGTGACCCAGCGACCGCTCGGCTCGCTGCCGGGGACATAGGTCTCGGTGGGGAGCACCGACCAGCCGGTGAGCTGCGCGGCCGAGGCGTGGGGCAGCGGGCGATCGTGGGACGGGCCCCTCCCCTTGCCGCGGTGGTCGGGTCCCGCGCTGTCGGGACCCGCGGTGGCCGCGGTGGCAGGGAGGGCCGCGGCTGCGGCGAGAGCGAGGGCGAGGACGGTGGTGGCGAGGCGGCGCATGGTGACTCCTGTGGCGCGGTCGGGTCCGGGTGGGTCTGCTCCCCCATCCCAGCCGCCGTCCGCGACCTGCGCGTCGCGCCCGGTCGACGACGGGGCGACGAGCAGGTGACGGGCACGCGTCGCGACGGTCAGCGCGCCAGGGCGCCCAGCGCCTTGACGAGCCGGTGGACGTCCTCGTCCGAGGTGTATGGCGCCAGGCCCACCCGCACGCCGACGTCGGGCTCGAGGCCCAGCCGCCGCCAGGCCTCGTAGGCGTAGAAGTGCCCGGCCGGGGCGAGGACGCCCTGCTCGAGGAGGCCGCGGCTGACCTCGTCGCCGGGCACGCCGTCGACGACGAGGTAGGACGTGGGTGTGCGCTCCGGCGCGCGGGACAGGACACGCACGCGAGGCAGCTCGACCAGGCTGTCCTCGAGGAGGCGGTGGAGGCGGTGCTCGTGCTCGTGGACCGCCTCCCACGAGGCGCGGAGCCGGGCCCGTCGGGTGGGGGCGTCGCCGGGTGCCAGCCCCGCGATCAGGTCGACCGTGGCCGTGACCCCGGCCAGCAGCTCATAGGGGAGGGTGCCCAGCTCGAAGCGCTCGGGGACCTCGTCGGTCGACGGGAGGAGCTTGTCGGGGTGCAGCTCGTCCAGCAGCGCCGGGTCGGCGGCGAGGACGCCGCAGTGCGGCCCGAGGAACTTGTAGGCAGAGCACACCAGCGAGTCGGCGCCGAGGGCCTCGCGGTCGACCAAGCGGTGCGCCGCGAGGTGGACGGCGTCGACGTGCAGGAGGGCGCCGGCGTCGTGGGTGATCTCGGCGGCCCCGACCACGTCGGGGATCGTGCCGAGCAGGTTGGACGCGCCGGTCATGGCGACCAGGCGGGTCCGCTCCCCCACGACCTCGCGGAGCGCGGCGAGGGGCAGCTCTCCCGTGGCCGGGTCGAGCTCCCACCACCGTATGACGGCGCCGACGCGCTCGGCGGCCTGGACCCAGGGCCGGACGTTGCTGTCATGGTCGAGGCTCGTCACGACGACCTCGTCGCCCGGCTGCCAGGTCGCCGCGAGCGCGCGGGCCAGGTCGTAGGTCAGGGCCGTCGCGCTGCGCCCGTGCACGACGCCGCGCGGGTCGCTGCCGAGCAGGTCGGCGCCCGCGGTGCGGAACTGCTCCACGTGCCGCTCGGCGTTGCGCTGCGACGCGGCGCCGGTGCCGCGGTTGGACAGCGGCGCGCACAGCGCCTCGGCGATCGCGTCGCCGATCTCGCGCGGCGTCTGCGTGCCGCCGGGCCCGTCGAAGTAGGCCGTGCCCTCCTCGAGGGCGGGGATGCGCGCGCGGAGGGCGGCCACGTCATGGGTCATGGAGCCATCCTGCCCCTCGGACGCGCCGGCCGCGCAGCGATCCCCGGCGCGGTCAGCGGAGGGTGGCGACCCAGTTGGCGAGCAGCTGCTTCCCGGCGTCGCCGGACTTCTCCGGGTGGAACTGGGTCGCGCACAGGGGGCCGTTCTCGACGGCAGCCACGAAGCGCGTGCCGTGCTCGGCCCAGGTCACGCGGGGGGCGACGACCTCGAACGGCCCGTGCGGGTCGAGGGTCCAGTCCTGCACGCCGTAGGAGTGGACGAAGTAGAACCGCTCGTCCTGGACCCCGTCGAACAAGACGGTGCCCTCGGGCGCCTCGACCCGGGACCAGCCCATGTGCGGCACGACCTCGGCCGGCAGGCGGTCCACGGTGCCGGGCCACTGGTCCAGGCCGGGGACGGCGCCCTGCACGGACGGCTCGCTGGACCCCTCGAACATCGCCTGCATGCCCACGCAGATGCCGAGCACGGGCCGGGACCCGGAGAGACGGACGTCGATGAGCCGGTGACCATCGACCGCCCGCAGCCCCCGCAGGCAGGCGTGGAAGTTGCCCACCCCGGGGACGAACAGCCCGTCGGCGTCCAGCACGCTGCGCTCGTCGGCGGTCAGCGTCACGTGCGCGCCCACGCGCTCCAGAGCGCGCACGGCCGAGCGGACGTTGCCGCTGCCGTAGTCGAGCACGACCACCTCGGGTGCGGTCACAGACCCTCCTCCACCTCGGCGTCCAGACGCTGCTCGTCGGACACCACCTTGTCGAACCGTCGGACGGACTCGTCCTTGGGCGTCACCAGCTCGGCGCCTGGCAGGTCGGCGGCGGACACGCCGCGAACCAGCTCGGCGCCTGGCAGCCCCAGCAGGACCGCCAGGTCGATCAGCACCTCCTCGGCCGTGCCCCCCGGGTCGGCGAGCACGTCATGGATGGCGCCCGGCGCGCCCTGGTCCCGGGAGAATCCCGCGGCCCGGGCGAGGTCGGTCGGGCGCGCCAGGGGGAAGCCGGGCACGGGGCCGGGCCCCTCGCCCGGGGTCCACAAGACCCAGCGCGCTCCCCCGCGCCAGCGGCTCGGCCAGCACGTGACCACCGCTCGGCCGTCGTCGACGAAGAGCCCCACGGCGGGGCGCAGGTCGTGCCGGACGGGGTGTGCTGCGAGCATGGCGACGCCGTCGCGGTAGGGGGCCATGGCTCGGCTGGGGCCGGCTGCGGCGAGGGCGGTCCAGGGGGTGCCCGCAAGGACGTGCACCGGCAGGGTGCCGCGTCGCACCCACCGGATCACGCGATCGCGTCGGCCCCTGACCAGGAGCACCCCGTGCTCCATGACCGTCAGAGGGCTCCCTTGGCGCTGGGGATGCCCTGGACCCGAGGGTCGGCCTGGCAGGCGAAGCGCAGCGCGCGGGCGAAGGCCTTGATCTGCGCCTCGACCACGTGGTGGGGATCGCGGCCGGACAGGACGCGCACGTGCACGGCGACCTGGGCGTTGTGCGCGATGGACTCGAAGACGTGGCGCGTGAGCGAGCCGACGTACTGCCCGCCGATGATGACGTACTCCTGGCCGGCGGGCTCGCCCTCGTGCACGACGTAGGCGCGGCCCGCGACGTCGACGACGGCCTGGGCGAGCGCCTCGTCGAGCGGGACCATGGCGTCGCCGAAGCGGGAGATGCCGCGCTTGTCGCCGAGCGCCTCGCGCAGCGCCTGGCCGAGGCAGATGGCGACGTCCTCGACGGTGTGGTGGGCGTCGACGTCGACGTCGCCCTCGGCGCGGACGGTGAGGTCCATCAGCGAGTGCTTGGCGAGCGACTCGAGCATGTGGTCGTAGAAGCGGACGCCGGTCGACACGTCGCCGCGGCCGGTGCCGTCGAGGTCGAGGGTGAGCTCGATGCGCGACTCGGACGTCGCGCGCGTGACGGTGGCGGTGCGGTGGGTCGTGCTCGGTGCCTGCAGGTCGGTCATCAGGACTCCAGTCGGTGGGTCGGGGCGAGCTCGCGCAGGGCGTCGAGGAAGGCATCGGTCTCGGCCGGTGTGCCCGCCGTCACCCGAAGGTAGTGCGGGATGCCGACGTCGCGGACGAGGACACCCCGGTCGAGCAGGGACTGCCAGGTGCCGTGGGCGTCCGCGACGTTGCCGAAGAAGACGAAGTTGGCGTCGCTGGCCACGGGGGTGAAGCCCATCGCGGACAGCTCGATGACCATGCGGTCGCGCTGCTGCTTGATGGCCTCGACGGTGCCGAGCATGAGGTCGGCGTGCCCGAGGGCGGCCCGTGCGACGGCCTGCGTGACGGACGACAGGTGGTAGGGCATGCGGACCAGGCGCAGCGCGTCGACCAGCGCCGGGTCGGCGACCAGGTAGCCGAGACGTCCCCCGGCGAGCGCGAAGGCCTTGCTCATGGTGCGGGTGACCACGAGTCGCGGACGGCCGGCCAGCAGCGTCAGGGCCGACGGGGTGCCGGGGCGGGCGAACTCGGCATACGCCTCGTCGACGATCACGACGGCGCGGGGGGCCGCGTCGTGGACGGCCACGACCGTGTCGAGGTCGAGGGCGGTGCCGGTCGGGTTGTTGGGCGAGCAGAGAAAGACCAGGTGCGGGTCGACCTCGCGGACCTGCGCGACCGCGGACGCCGTGGACAGGTCGAACCGGTGCGCCACGTCGTCGAAGCCCTCGCCGCGGCGACCGTGCACGAAGGCCGTGCCGGTCGTCTCGGTGATGATCGGATGCATGGAGTAGGCCGGGGTGAAGCCGAGGGCGCGGCGGTCGGGGCAGCCGAAGGCCTGCACCAGGTGCAGCAGCACCTCGTTGGAGCCGTTGCCGGCCCACACCTGCGCCGCCTCGACCGCGACCCGGGACGTGCAGGTCAGGTAGCCGGCGAGCGCCTCGCGCAGCGCGGTGAACTCGCGGTCGGGATAGCGGTTGAGGTCGGGGACGACCTTGGTGACCGCCTCGGCCACCGCGTCCACGACGACCTGCGGCACGGGGTAGGAGGACTCGTTGGTGTTGAGCTGGACCGGGACGTCGAGCTGCGGCGCGCCGTAGGCCGTGCGACCGCGCAGGTCCGGGCGCAGCAGCCCCTCGATCTGGACGGCCGCGCGAGAAGCGCTGTCGCTCATGCGCGCGCCCCCGCCGGCGCCGGGACCTCGTTGCCGAAGCGCGCCGTGATCGCCTGGCCGTGGCCGGGCAGGTCCTCGGACTGGGCGAGCGTGACGACGTGCCGGGCGACGTCGCGCAGCGCGGCCTCGGAGTAGTCGACGACGTGGATCCCGCGCAGGAAGGACTGGACCGACAGGCCGCTGGCGTAGGCCGCGGACCCGCCCGTGGGGAGCACGTGGTTGGACCCCGCGGCGTAGTCGCCGAGGCTCACCGGGGCATAGGGCCCGACGAAGATCGCGCCGGCGTTGCGGATGCGGGCGGCGACCGCGGCGGCGTCGCGCGTCTGGACCTCGAGGTGCTCGGCGGCGTAGGCATCGACCACGCGCACCCCCTCGTCCAGGTCGTCGACCAGGACGATGCCGGACTGGGTGCCGGTCAGCGCGGTGCGGACCCGCTCGGCGTGCTTGGTCTCGGGGACGCGCCGCTCCACGGCCGCGACGACGGCCCGGGCCAGCTCCTCGGAGTCGGTGACGAGCACGGACCCCGCGAGCGGGTCGTGCTCGGCCTGGCTGATCAGGTCCGCCGCGACGTGCTCGGGGTCGGCCGAGTCGTCGGCGAGCACCGCGATCTCGGTCGGCCCGGCCTCGGCGTCGATGCCGATGACGCCCTGCAGCAGCCGCTTGGCCGAGGCGACGTAGACATTGCCCGGGCCGGTGACCAGGTCGGCGGGCTCGATCGCGGGGGTGCCGGTCGCGTCGTCGGCGGCCACGCCATAGGCGAACATCGCGACGGCCTGGGCCCCGCCCACGGCATACACCTCGTCCACCCCGAGGAGGGCGCACGCGGCGAGGATGGTGGGGTGCGGGTAGCCGGCGAACACGCCGGAGCTCTCGCGCTGGGGCGGGCTGGTCACCGCGAGGGAGCCGACGCCGGCCTCCTGGGCGGGCACGACGTTCATCACCACGCTGGAGGGATAGACGGCCAGACCGCCGGGGACGTAGAGCCCCACGCGCTCGACCGGCACCCACCGCTCGGTGACCGTCCCGCCCGGCACGACCTGGGTGGTGACGTCCTCGCGACGCTGGGCGCGGTGGACCCGGCGAGCCCGCTCGATGGAGACCTCGAGGGCGGCCCGCACGTCGGGGTCGAGCCGCTCGACGGACGCCGCGAGCACCTCGGCCCGGACCCGCAGGCGCGGGGGACGGACCCCGTCGAAACGCTCCCCCAGCTCCAGCAGGGCCTGCGCCCCACGATGACGCACGTCGTCGCAGATCGGCCGGACGACGTCGAGGGCGGCCTCCACGTCGAGCTCGGCCCGGGGCAACGCGTCGCGTAGCGCGCGTGCGTCGAGCACGCGACCGCGCAGGTCATCGATCGAGAGCATGCGGGCCAGTCTAGGTGGTGGGTCGGACAGGCCCACTGCGCGTCTCACCCGGGTCGGTCGGTCACAATGAGCCGTATGACCTACCCCTACGCCACGGCTCCGCCACGGCCGCGGATCCCGGACCTGCCCCCGCGCGCCACGGAGTACCACCAGCTCCTGCGCGGGCCGAGGCACCGCTGGTGGCGGCCGTTGCTGTCAGTCGTCATCGTGGTCGCGTCCCTGCTCATGGTGGTCATCGCCGTCTCCGGGATCGCGGCCGCCGTGGTGGTCGGGTCCGGTGGCGACCTCGAGGAGTGGATGGACTCGGCGGCGTCCGGCCGGATGTCGCCGTCGGCCTTCCTGTCCACCAACCTCATGCTCGCGGCGCTGATCCCGGTCTCGCTCTTTGCCATCTGGGTCGGGCACACCGTCGACCCCCGGTGGGTGCAGTCCGTGACCGGGCGCTTCCGGTGGGGCTGGTTCGCCCGCTGCCTGGCGGTCCTCACCCCGCTCTGGCTCGCCTACCTCGCCGTCGGGACCCTGGTCGACGGCCTGCCGGACGGCGGCCGCTCCGCGGACTGGGTCGCCCTGCTCGCCATCATGCTGCTCACCACGCCGCTGCAGTGCGCGGGCGAGGAGCTGCTCTTTCGCGGATGGGTGCTGCAGAGCCTCGGGTCGTGGTTCTCCCACCGCTGGGTCGCGCTCGCGGTGCCGACGGTGGTCTCCTGCCTGGCCTTCGGTGCGGCGCACGGCAGCTCGGACCCCTGGACCTTCGCCGACCTGGCGGTGTTCGCCGTCACGGCGTGCCTGCTGACCTGGCGGACCGGCGGCCTGGAGGCGGCCATCGCCCTGCACGTCGTCAACAACATGCTGGTGATGGCGCTGTCGCTCGCGCTCGGCGGCTTCGACGAGGGCTTCATCGACGGGGACACCAAGGGCTCGCCGCTCGCCGTCATGACCTCCGTCGTGATCATGGCCATCGCCTACGCCCTGGTCGCCTGGCAGGCGCGACGCGTGGACCTGCAGCGCCGCAGCACCCCGCAGATCCCGCCACCACCCGTCGTGCCCCTCGACCCGGGCCCGGTGCACCCGGTGCCCCCGGTGCCCCCGGTGCGCCCGGTGGCGCAGCCGGGGCAGGACGGCGGCCAGGCCGGCGGGTGGCACCCGCCATACGGCAGCTGAGTCAGGCATGGGTCCCGCCACGGGCTCCGGCTCCTCGCTCGTCTCGGTCGGCAGCACCGCCGACGTCGTCCGCCTCGTCCTCGTCGTCTCGCTCCTCGCGCTCGCGGCCGCGGCCGTCCACCGGTGGGGCGGCCTGGGTCACTCGGGTGCGACCCTCACCGCTGCGGGCCGGGCGACGGTCCAGCTCGCCGTCGTGGGCCTGCTCATCGCCGCGGTGCTCGGGAGCTGGTGGCTCACCCTGGGCTTCGTCGCGCTGATGCTGGGCGTGGCGTCCGTGACCGCCGGACGACGGGTGCTGCCCGGCCGCGGGACCTGGTGGGCGGCGCTGCCGGTGTGCCTGGGCGCGGTCCCGGTCGGGCTCGCGCTCGCCGTCTCCGGCGTGATCCCCCTGCGGCCCGTGGCGCTGGTCCCGATCCTCGGCATCCTGATCGGCAACGCCATGACGGCGACCACGCTGGCCGGCAAGCGCACCCTCGACGCGCTGGCGACCCGGCACGGGGAGTTCGAGGCCGGTCAGTCGATCGGCCTCGTCGACCGCGACGCGGCCCTGCTCGTCGCCCGGGAGGACGCTGCCCTCGCGCTCGTCCCCGGCATGGACCAGACCCGCACCGTGGGTCTCGTGACGCTGCCCGGGGCGTTCGTCGGGACGCTGCTCGGTGGGGCGACGCCGCTCGAGGCCGCCGCCGTCCAGCTCGTCGTCCTGGCGGCGCTGCTGCTCGTGCAGGCGCTCGCCGTCGTGGCCATGCTCGAGCTGGTCGCGCGGGGACGGATCGGCGACTACGGCCGTCGCGCCGACTGAGGTCAGGCGCTCCAGGCGATCCTGTCCGCCAGCATCGAGAGCGGTTCGGGCAGCTCGTCGCGGGCCAGCTCGGCGGCGAGGATGGCGGCGACCTGCTCCTTGCGCCCGGACGCCACCCCGCAGAACCGGTGCAGCTGCTCCGCCAGCGGGCGGTCCGCCCAGGCGGCCTGCATCTGCAGCGCCTGCAGCTTGCCGCCCAGGCCGGCGCCCTCGATCGCCGCGACGGCCCGCTCGGTCCCCAGCGCCCGGATGAGCTCGTCCTCCAGGTCCGCCTCGCACACGAAGAAGCCGTATGCCGGCAGGTCGCTCGCGTCGCTCACCGGGCAGCCGTCGGCGACGAGCGCCCGCTCGACGAACCTCACCTCGGCCGCGTCGCACATCCCGACCACGTCGGCGTCCGGCTGGAGCTGCCGGATCTCGGGGAGCACCCGCCCGATGTTGGTGACGCCCTGCAGGTTGCGCAGCTCGACGTGGTCCCCACCGATCTCGTTGCGGCGCATGATCGCTCGCACGGCGGCGACGTCACTAGGGCCTTCGAGCAGGGCGACGAGGGATGGCATGGCACTCATGCGGCCACCCTAGACTCACCCCTCCCCCGGGATGAGCCCGTACGACGTCCGCCCGCCGGTGGGTCGGCCGACAGCGCGTCATACGTGCCGGCCTCGGCCCTCACGCAAGCCCGCGTCGTCGCCGGCAGGGGGACGTCCGCGCCGAGGCAGCGGCCCCGCGTCCTTCGGCATACGGCCCGCTCTCTTGAGGGCGTCGCGCAGGACCATCTCGACCTGGGCGTTGACGCTGCGCAGCTCGTCCCCGGCCCAGCGGGTGAGGGCGTCGTGGACGGCGGGGTCGAGGCGCAGCAGCATCTGCCTGCGCTCGGCCCCGCCGCGACGCTCCCGTGGAGGGGTCACTGGTAGAGCGATCCCGTGTTGACGATCGGGGTGGCCTTGGACTCGCCGCACAGCACGACGAGCAGGTTGGACACCATGGCGGCCTTGCGCTCGTCGTCCAGGGCCACGATGTCCTGCTCCTCCAGCCTGGCGAGGGCCATGTCGACCATGCCGACGGCGCCCTCGACGATCCGAGACCGGGCCGCGACGATGGCCGAGGCCTGCTGGCGCTGCAGCATCGCCTGGGCGATCTCGGGGGCGTAGGCGAGGTGGGAGATGCGCACCTCGACGACCTCGACACCGGCGACGACGACGCGCTCGGCGACCTCGCGGGCCAGCTCGCCGGACACGACGTCGGTGGACCCGCGCAGCGACTCGACGTCCTCGCGGTCGCTGTCGTAGGGGTGGGAGATCGCGACGTGGCGCAGCGCGGACTCGGACTGGGCGCGCACGAAGTTCTCGTAGTGCTCGACCGAGAAGCTCGCGCGGGCCGTGTCGACGACCTGCCAGACGACGATGGCGGCGATCTCGACCGGGTTGCCGTCGGCGTCGTTGACCTTGAGGACGTTGGTCTCGAAGTTGTTGACGCGCACGGAGACCCCGCGCTTGGACGTGAACGGCATGACCATCGTCAGGCCCGTGCGACGAGCCGTCCCGACATACCGTCCGAAGAACTGGATGACCTTGGTCTGGCCGGGCTGGATGATGACGACGGCGCTGGCCACGACGGCGGCGAGGAGGATGACGACGGCGCCGCCGACGAAACGGCCGATGGGCGGCTGGCCCGTCTCGTTGGCCGCGAGGGCGCCGCTGACGATCAGCCAGACGCCGCCGACGAACAGCAGCAGCGACAGGCCCAGCGCCAGGAAACCGTCGACCGCGAAGGCCGGCCGCTCGCTGACGTCGACGCGCGTGCCCTGGTGACCGACAGGCCGGGCCGAGGGTGGCGCGGCCTGCGGGTCGATGGTCTCGTCGTGCGTCTGCTGCGTGCTCATGGTCTCCCCCTGGGCGTTCGTCGTGTGACATCTTTTTGATATCACTTAAACCTGAGACGCGGCTAGGGAGCGGGGGGTTCCGGGCACGTTTCTTGACCCGGCTCCTGCTCGGACGTCGAGGCACGATGACGGCGTGACCCCGGACGAGCTGCGAGCGGTCGGTCAGACCACGTCGAGGGCACCGCCGACGACGCTCGGTCGACCGCCGAGCTGGTCCGCACCCTCAACGAACCCCCTACTGAGTCGTGTCGACTAGGGGGTCTCGCGCGAGTAGGCGGACGCCCGGGCGACCTGCTCGTCGCTCGGACGCACCCCGGTATAGAGCACGAACTGCTCGGCCGCCTGCAAGGCGATCACCTCGGCTCCGGTGATGACGCGCCGGTCCAGCTCACGCGCCAGGCGGATCAGCGGGGTCTCGGCGGGGAAGGCCACCACGTCGAACACCGTCCGTGCCGCCTCCACGGCGGCCGGTGGCACCGGCACCTCGTCGGCCTGGGGCCCGCCCGCCATACCGATTGGAGTCGCGTTGAGGATCAACGCCGGTCGCAGGTCACCCAGTGAGTCCGCCCAGCGGTGGCCGTACTTCGCGGCGAGGGCAGGTCCGCTCTGGGAGTTGCGCGCCACCACGTGGCCGTGGGTGAAGCCCGCATCGGTCAGGGCGGCGACCGCGGCTTTCGCCATACCGCCCGAGCCGAGGACGGCAAAGTCGTCCGACGGCGAGACCCCGTGGGACGCAAGGAGGTTGCGGATCGCGAGGTAGTCGGTGTTGTAGGCGACGAGGCGGCCGTCGTCGTTGACGATCGTGTTGACCGACTCGATCGCCGCCGCGGACTCGGTCATCTGGTCGACCAGAGGTATGACCTCCTCCTTCCACGGCATCGAGATCGCGCAGCCGCGGATCCCGAGGGCGCGCACGCCACCGATCGCCGCCGTGATGTCCGAGGTCGTGAACGCCTTGTAGACGTAGTCCAGGCCCAGCTCGCGATAGAGGTAGTTGTGAAATCGTGTGCCGATGTTGGACGGTCGCGCCGACAGCGACATGCACAGCTGCGTGTCCTTGGTGATCCGCTCGGTCATGCCGACGCTCCCGCCTGATCGATGAGCCACGCGTACTCGAAGGCCGCCTGGCGCCAGGCGTGGTAGCGCCCGCTGACGCCCCCGTGCCCGGCCACCATCTCGGTCTTGAGCAGGATGGGCCGCGTCGCCAGGTCGTTGGTCGCGCGCTCGCGCAGCCGCGCCACCCACTTCGCGGGCTCGACGTAGTAGACCCGGCTGTCGTTGAGCGAGGTCGTCGCCAGGATCGCCGGGTAGGGGCGCGCCGCGACGTTGTCGTAGGGCGAGTAGCCCTTCATGTAGGCGTAGACCTCGGGGTCGGCGAGGGGGTTGCCCCACTCCTCCCACTCCCCCACGGTCAGCGGCAGGCTCGGGTCCAGGATCGTCGTCAGCGCGTCGACGAACGGCACCTGCGCGTGGATCGCCCGGAACCGCTCGGGGGCGAGGTTGGCGACCGCCCCCATGAGCAGCCCGCCCGCCGAACCGCCCTCGGCGACCAGCCGATCCGACGCCACCCAGCCGGTGTCGACCAGATGCTCGGCGCACGCCACGAAGTCCGTGAAGGTGTTGCGCTTGTGCAGCCTCCGACCCTGGAGATACCACTGGCGGCCCATCTCGCCGCCGCCGCGCACGTGCGCCAGCGCCCACACGAAGCCACGGTCCAGCAGCGACAGTCTCGCCACCGAGAACCACGGGTCCATGCTCGCCTCGTAGGACCCGTAGCCGTAGATCAGACCGGGGGCCGTGCCGTCGGCGACCACGTCCTTGCGGTGCACCACCGAGATCGGGATGCGCGTGCCGTCGGCCGCCGTCGCCCACTCCCGGTGCTGGACGTAGTCACCGAGGTCGACCCCGCCGAGCACGGGCGTCTGCCGTAGCAGGGTGCGATCGCCGGTGACGAGGTCCACGTCGTAGACGCTGCGCGGCGTCACCAGCGATGTGAACCCGATCCGCAGCACGTGCGATCCGTAGTCCGGGGTGTCGCCCACGCCGATGGTGCCGAGCTCCTCGTCCAGGCCGATCGGCCGCATCGGCCCGAACCCGCTGCCGTCCGGCCCGACCGGGTCGCCGGTCCGGTCCATGACGGCGAGCGCGGTCAGGCCGTCACGTCGCAAGGAGACGACCACGTGCGCCTCGAACGCGTCGACCCCCACGACGCGCTCGCCCGGCGCAGCGGCATACAGGCTCTGCCAGTCGTCCGCCGAGGTGCTGCCCAGGGGAGCCTGGGCCAGCTCGAAGTCCTGGTGGGTGGCGTTGTGGGTGATCAGCAGCCGGTCGCCGGCGGGCTCGGCGTCGTACTCGACGCCCTCGCGGCGCGGCGCCACGCAGCGCGGCTCGCCGCAGGGGTCGTCGGCCGGTAGCAGCCAGGTCTCCGAGGTGTCCTTGGAGCCGGCTGCGACGATGATCCACGCGTCGTCGCGGCTGGACCCGACACCCACCCAGAAGCGCTCGTCGGTCTCCTCGTGGACGAGCACGTCCTGCTCCGCGGGAGTGCCGATCTCATGCCGCCAGACCTGGAACTGACGCCACGCGTCGTCGTTGCGGGAGTAGAAGATGTGCCTCCCGTCGCGGGAGAAGGCCAGGCCGTAGCCCACCTTGCGGACCGCGTCGTCAATCACCTCGCCCACCGGGCCGGTGCGGGTGGGGTCATCGCCCACCCGCGTGACGACCAGGTCGTAGATCTCGTCGCCGGCCGTGTCGACGGCGTAGGCGTAGCAGGTGCCGTCGTGGCTGATCTCGCTGGACCCGACGGCGAAGAAGTCCGCATCCGCCGCGAGCGCCTCGGCGTCGAGCAGGACCTGCTCCCCCACGGGCGGGGCGCCGTCGGTGAGCGCGGGCGGCTGCTCGCCGGGCCGCACCGGCACCCGGCACTCGCGGCCGTACTGCTCCCCGGCGGTGATGCGCGAGTAGTACCACCAGCCGCGGTAGGCCGAGGGGACGCTGAGGTCCGTCTCCTGCGTGCGGGTGCGGATCTCGTCGTAGACCTGCTCGGTCAGCGGCGCGAGGTGGGCGGTCATCGCCTC
Source organism: Arsenicicoccus cauae (assembly GCF_009707125.1). GTDB lineage: Bacteria > Actinomycetota > Actinomycetes > Actinomycetales > Dermatophilaceae > Arsenicicoccus > Arsenicicoccus cauae. The sequence goes on along the minus strand of NZ_WLVL01000023.1, from coordinate 162,781 downwards.
GGTGTAGGCGTTCTCCGCCTCGAGGTGGGCGAGCACCTCGGGGGACGTCTTGTCGCGCAACCACTCGTAGTGGTCGACCACGCGATCGCCGTGGTGCTCGCGGATGGTCTCGACGCGACGCGCGACGGGGGGCTCGGGGGAGGCAGTGGTCACCTGCGCACGGTAGCCGATAGGAATGGGGCATGACCGTGACCGAGTTGACCGACGGCGTGGTGCTGCTGCGGGCCCACACCGAGGCCGACGTCCCGGCGATCGTCGAGCAGTGCACCGACCCCGAGAGCCTGCGGTGGACGACCGTCCCGCGACCCTATGACACGGGCGCCGCCGCGAGCCGGAATCCTGCGCCCGCGACGACGGGTCGCACGACGACCTGCTGCACCGGGTGCTGCTGCGCGACGACTGACCGGACGGACACCCTGGTGCGCGGACGATCTCGCCGCGCACCGGCTCAGCCCGTCAGGCAGGCCGGGCCGAGCAGGGCCTTGAGGTCGCCGAACAGCGCCGACGTCGCGTCCACCCGGAAGTTGTCCTCCAGCCGCATCAGCACGGACCGGCCCGGCTGGGTGAGCTTGACGTGAACCTCCGTGGTGCCGGGGTGGTTGAGCAGGACGTCCTTGAGCGCCTCGGCCATGCCGTTCGTCGCGCGCGTCATGGGCAGGTTGAGCACGACCGGTCCACGTGGCCCCTCGTGCAGGTCGGGCAGCGTGAGGTCCTGGGCGTAGACGGAAGTCGTCTCGTCGCGCTTGTTGACCCGGCCGCGCACGACCACGACGGTGTCCGGGGACAGCATCGTGGCGACGGTCATGTAGGTGGAGGGGAAGAACAGGCACTCCACCGCGCCGTCGAGGTCCTCGACCGTGGCGATGGCCCACAGGTCGCCCTTCTTGGTGCGCTTCAGCTGCAGCCCGGTGATCAGGCCCGCGATCGTCACGGTCGCCCCGTCCGGCTTGCCGTCCTCGGCGTTCAGCGACGCGATGGACGTGTCCGCCGCCTGGTGCAGGATGTGCTCGATGCCGAAGAGCGGGTGGTCGGAGACGTAGAGCCCGAGCATCTCGCGCTCGTACTGAAGCGTGACCTGCTTGTCCCACGAGTGCGTCGGGACCGGCGGCATGCCGGCGAACGCGTCGGCGCCACCCGCGTCGTCGTCGTGCGCCATCGCGAACGCCGCGAACAACGAGTCCTGGCCGGCCGCCTCGCGGCGCTTGACGTCCACCAGGGCCTCGACATACGGCTCGTGCACCTCGGCGAGGCCGCGGCGGGACTCCCCGAGGGAGTCGAACGCACCGGCCTTGACCAGGGACTCGATGGTGCGCTTGTTGCACACGACCGCCGGCACCTTGTGCAGGAAGTCCTTGAACGAGGTGAAGGCGCCCTTGTCCTCGCGGGCCTTGATGATCTCGACCACGACGTTGGCGCCGACGTTGCGGACCGCCTCCAGGCCGAAGCGGATGTCCTCGCCGACGGCGGCGAAGAAGCCGATCGAGTCATTGACGTCGGGCGGGAGCACCTTGATGCCCATGTGGCGGCACTCGTTGAGGTAGAGCGCGGACTTGTCCTTGTCGTCGCGCACGCTCGTGAGCAGCGCGGCCATGTACTCGGCGCGGTAGTTGGCCTTGAGGTAGCCCGTCCAGTAGGACACGACGCCGTACGCCGCGGTGTGGGCCTTGTTGAAGGCATAGTCCGAGAAGGGCAGCAGGATGCTCCAGAGCTTCTCGACGGCATCCTTGGAGTAGCCGTTGTCGAGCATGCCCTTCTCGAAGTTGGCGTACTCGGCGTCCAGCACCTCCTTCTTCTTCTTGCCCATGGCGCGACGCAGCAGGTCGGCGTTGCCGAGGGTGTAGCCCGCGAGCTTCTGCGCGATCTCCATGACCTGCTCCTGATAGATGATCAGGCCGTAGGTCATGGACAGGATCGGCTCGAGCGCCTCGGTCAGCTCGGGGTGGATGTAGTCCACCTCCTGCTTGCCGTTCTTGCGCAGCGCGAAGTTGGTGTGCGCGTTGGCGCCCATCGGGCCGGGGCGGTAGAGCGCGAGGGCCGCGGAGATGTCCTCGAAGTTGTCCGGCTGCATCAGCCGCAGCAGCGAGCGCATGCCGCCGCCGTCGAGCTGGAAGACGCCGAGGGTGTCGCCGCGGGCCAGCAGGTCATAGGTCGCCGGGTCGGTCATGTCCTTGGACAGGGCGTCCAGGTCGATGGTCTCCCCGCGGTTCATCTCGACGTTCTTGATGGCGTCGTCGAGGATCGTCAGGTTGCGCAGGCCGAGGAAGTCCATCTTGACCAGGCCGAGCGTCTCGCAGCTCGGGTAGTCGAACTGCGTGATGATCTGCCCGTCGGCCTCGCGGCGCATGATCGGGATGAGGTCGATCAGCGGCTCGCTGGACATGATGACGCCGGCGGCGTGCACGCCCCACTGGCGCTTCAGCCCCTCGAGGCCGCGCGCCGTGGCCACGACCTCCTGGGCCACGGGGTCGGAGTCGTGCATCGCGCGGAAGTCCGCGGCCTCGGCATACCGCTTGTGCGCGGGGTCGAAGATCCCCGACAGCGGGATGCCCTTGCCCATGACGTCCGGCGGCATGGCCTTGGTGAGCTTCTCGCCGACGGCGAAGGGGTGGCCGAGCACGCGTCCGGCGTCCTTGACGGCCTGCTTGGCCTTGATCGTGCCGTAGGTGACGATCTGGGCGACGCGCTCCTCGCCGTACTTGTCCGTGACGTACTTGATGACCTCGCCGCGGCGGCGCTCGTCGAAGTCGACGTCGAAGTCGGGCATGGACTGGCGCTCGGGGTTGAGGAAGCGCTCGAAGATCAGACCGTGCGGCACGGGGTCCAGGTCGGTGATGCGCATGGCATAGGCGCACATCGAGCCGGCACCGGAGCCACGGCCCGGGCCCACCCGGATGCCGTTCTCCTTGGCCCAGTTGATGAAGTCGGCGACGACGAGGAAGTAGCCGGGGTAGCCCTTGCCGACGATGACCTCGGTCTCGAAGGCCGCCTGCTTGCGGGCGTAGTCCGGGATGCCCTCGGGGAAGCGGGCGTGCAGGCCGCGCTCGACCTCCTTGACGAACCAGCTGGTCTCGTCCTCGCCCTCGGGGCAGGGGAAGCGGGGCATGTACTGCCCCTCGCCCTCGCTGAACGAGATGTCGCACATGTCGGCGATGAGCAGGGTGTTGTCGCACGCCTGGGGCAGCTCGCGCCACAGGTGGCGCATCTCCTCGGGGCTCTTGAGGTAGAAGTCGTCGGCGTCGAACTTGAACCGGTTGGGGTCCATCAGCGTCGAGCCGGACTGCACGCACAGCAGGGCGGCGTGGGCCTTGGCGTCCGCGGCGTCGGTGTAGTGAAGGTCGTTGGTGGCGACCAGCGGCAGGTCGAGCTCCTTGGCCAGGCGCAGCAGGTCCTTGTGGACACGCCGCTCGATGTCCAGGCCGTGGTCCATCAGCTCGCAGAAGAAGTTCTCGGCGCCGAAGATGTCGCGGTAGTCGCTGGCCGCCTGGCGGGCCTCGGCGTACTGCCCGAGGCGCAGCCGGGTCTGGACCTCGCCCGAGGGGCAGCCGGTGGTGGCGATCAGGCCCTTGCCATAGGTCTGGAGCAGCTCGCGGTCCATGCGCGGCTTGAAGTAGTAGCCCTCGAGGCTGGCCAGCGAGCACAGCCGGAAGAGGTTGTGCATGCCCTCGTTGTTGCGCGCCCACATCGTCATGTGGGTGTAGGCGCCGGAGCCCGAGACGTCGTCGCGACCGCCGTCGCCGAATCTCACCCGCGTCTTGTCGGTGCGGTGCGTCCCCGGCGTGAGGTAGGCCTCGATCCCGACGATCGGCTTGACCCCGTGCCGGGTCGACTTCTTCCAGAACTCGTAGGCCCCGAAGATGAAGCCGTGGTCGGTGGTCGCGACCGCCGGCATCCCCATCTCGGCGGACCGGGCGAAGAGGTCGTCGATGCGGGCGGCACCGTCGAGCATGGAGTACTCGGTGTGGTTGTGCAGGTGCACGAAGGACTTGCTGGAGGCTGCTGGCGAGGACATCGGCGGCAGTCTATGCCCGCGGTCCGACAGACCCCTCCCGGACATCCCGTATGCCGTCCCGGCGCCTCGACGGGTCGCCGCCAGGCGCCTCGGTCACCCCTCGCGGAGCAGGTCCAGCGACCGCTGCAGGTCCGCCGGGTAGGGGCTCTCGTAGGTCACCCACTCCCCGCTGCCGGGGTGGGTGAACCCCAGCTCGCGGGCATGCAGCCACTGCCGGTCGAGCCCGACCCGCCGCGCGAGAACGGGGTCGGCGCCATACAGCGGGTCGCCGACGCAGGGGTGCCGCAGGGCGCTGAAGTGGACCCGGATCTGGTGGGTGCGGCCGGTCTCGAGGTGGATCTCCAGCAGCGACGCGTGCCGCATCGCCTCGAGCACCTCGTAGTGCGTGACGGAGTGGCGCCCCTCCTGGCGGACGGCGAACTTCCAGTCGTGGTTGGGGTGCCGCCCGATCGGCGCCTCGATGGTGCCCACCATGGGGTCCGGCAGTCCCTGCACCACCGCGTGATAGGTCTTGGAGACGGTCCGGTCGCGGAACGCCTGCTTGAGCACGGAGTAGGCCCGCTCGGACTTGGCCACCACCATCAGACCGGTGGTGCCGACATCGAGGCGCTGGACGATGCCCTGGCGCTCGGCCGCGCCGGAGGTGGAGATGCGGTAGCCCTCGGCGGCGAGCCCGGACACGACGTCCGGCCCGTCCCAGCCGACGCTCGGGTGGGCGGCGCAGCCAGCGGGCTTGTCCACGACGACGATCTCGGTGTCGTCGTGCACGATCGCGAGGCCCGGCACCTCGCGCGGGACGACGGCCGGCGCGTCGTCGAGCACGGGGTCGGGCAGGGTGGCCTCGAGCCAGGCGCCGGCCGTGACCCGGTCGGACTTGCCGGCGCCCCTGCCGTCGAGCTGGATGTGGCCGTCCGCGGCGAGCTCGGCCGCCTTGGTGCGGGACACCCCGAAGAGCCTGGAGACGGCGGCGTCGACCCGCTCGCCCTCCAGGCCGTCGGGGACGGGAAGCATCCGGACGTCAGGCATGGGTGTCCTCCTCGGAGGGGGCATGGTCGGGGGCCCGGGTGCCGTCGTAGGAGATCCCGACGAAGGACAGCAGCGCCACGAGGATCGCCGCGCAGACGATCGCGATGTCGGCGACATTGCCGATGAAGAACCCGCTGTAGTCGAGGAAGTCCACGACATGACCCTGCCCGAAGGAGGGCGGCCGGAACAGCCGGTCGTAGAGGTTGCCGAGCAGGCCCCCCATCACCAGCCCGCCGGCGACGGCCCACGGGACGCTGACGATGCGGCGGGCGTGCCAGGCGACGAGCACCCCGATGACCACGGCGACGACGGTGAGCAGCCAGGTCGTGCCGGCGCCCAGCGAGAACGCGGCGCCGGAGTTGAAGATGAGGTTGAGCCGCAGGACCGAGCCGACCAGGTCTCGTGGAGCCCCCGGCACGAGGGCGTCCAGGGCCCAGACCTTGCTGGCCTGGTCGGCCGCGAAGGTCACGACCGCGAGCAGGACCAGGAGGGGCCAGACGCGACGCCGCGACGCTCGGGTCGCCCCGGCGTCGCGTGCGTCGTCGTCGACGGGTGAGGTCACCGCTTCTGCGCGGACTTGCACGCCACGCACAGCGTGGCGCGGGGGAAGGCCTGGACCCTCAGCTTGGGGATGACCCCTCCGCAGCTCTCGCACACGCCCTGCAGGTCGGCGTCGACCCGCTCCAGCGCGTGCTGGTACTGCGCCAGGACGTCACGGGTGTTGGCCGCCATCGCGGCCTCGTGCTCGCGCTCGATCGCCTTGGACCCCACGTCGGCCTGGTCGTCGCCCACGATGTCCTGGGTGTCCTGCACCAGGTCGACCAGGTCGATCTGCGCCTCGGCGAGCTCGCGCGTCAGCCGGTCGATCTCACCCTGCAGGGTCTGCCGCAGCTCGGCCACCTCGGCCGTCGACCAGGTGCCGTCGTCAGCGCTGCCCTTGGTCGAGGTCGCGGTCGTCGACTGCCCTTCGGACTTGCCAGCCATGATGCCCTCACTTGCTCGTGGTGAGGTCGACGCCCCCCGGCGCCGACCGGCTCGACACGCCGACGGCGCGCGAGGTCTGCACAGGGTAGCCGGTCGGCTCCCTGCACGACAGACATGCCTCGATGTCTCAGTGCTGCTGCTGGTGCTGCGGCGGGGCGAGGCGTGCCTGCTCCACCTCCTGCAGCTGAGTCCTGAGGAAGGTCTTGATGCTCTCGCGGTAGGAGGCCTCGTAGGCCTGCAGGGAGGCGACCGCCTGCTCCAGCGTGGCCTTCTCCGCCACCATGCCGGACAGGATGCCCTCCCGCTGCCGGGTCGCCTCGCCCACCATGGTCTCGTGCTGGGCGGTGCCGTCCGCGATGAGCTTCTTGTGACGCTCCTGCCCCTCGGCTACGAGCTCGTCGTGCCGGCGCTGCGCCGTCGTGACGAGCTCGTCGCGCTTGCGAGTGCCCTCGCCGATCAGCGTCTCGCGCTGCTGCCGCGCCTCGGTCAGGAGCCGCTCGTGCTCCGCCTTGCCCTTGGCGACGTGCTCGTCGTGCAGCCGCTGGGCCAGGGCGATCAGGCCGGCGGCCTCTTCGGCGTCGCCCGACTTCTCGGCGGCCTTGGCCTGCTGCGCCTGCGCGGAGCGCGCCTTGGTCAGCTCGGCGCGCGTCGACTCGAGGTCCTTCTCGACGGCCTGCAGACGCTGGCGCAGCTGGGTGACCTCGGTGCGGGCCGCCGCACTGGTGGCCCCCTCGTCCGTGGCGGACCTGCGGGTCGCCTCGTCCGCGCGCTTGTTGGCGGCTGCCACCTCGGCCCGGAGCTTGTCCAGCTCGGCGGACGGGGCGGTTGCCGCCCGACCAGCGGCCGGCACCGGCGTCTGGCCCTTGCCGCGGGCGGTCTCTTCGTACTTGCGCCTGTAGTCGTCGCGCTCCGCGATCAGGTCGCGCAGCTCGCTGACCACCTCGTCCAGGAAGTCGTCGACCTCGCGCTCGTCGTAGCCCCGTCGGAACTGGGTCGCCCCGAAGCTCTTCTTGAGCACGTCATCAGGCGTGAGCGCCATGAGTCCACCTCTTCGTTCGTCGTGCGGTCGGGCCCGGAACCGTCGGGGTCCCGGGGCCATTCGTCGGAAAACCTACACCCTGGCCACGACCTGCATCAGGACGATCACGATGAGGAACAGCACCATGAACGCCAGGTCCAGCGCCATGCCTCCCAGCCGCAGCGGGCGGATGACCTTGCGCAGCGCGCGCAGCGGCGGGTCGGTCAGGGTGTACACGCCTTCGACCAGCACCAGCACCACACCGCGCGGTCGCCAGTCACGGGCCAGCATCACGACATAGCTGAGGACGAGCCGGGCCATCAGCACCAGCCAGTAGAGCCACAGGAGGTTCAGCAGCAGGCCACGCAGGCTCATGTCTCAAGGATCCTTTGCACCGGCCGGGTCACCGGGCGGTCGTCGTCGGGTGCGGGTTGCCTCCAGCACAACGGCGCAGGTCCCCTCGGCGTTCCCGTGGGGACCTGCGCCGTCTCCCGGCTGGGGCCGGGCGGTGCGATCAGCTCTGGTTGAAGAAGCCGCGGGTCGACTGGGGCGCCTCGGACTCCTCGGAGGACACCTCGACGTGCTGCGGCGTGAGCAGGAAGACCTTGCTCGTGACGCGCTCGATGGCCCCGTTGAGCCCGAAGACGAGCCCGGCGGCGAAGTCGACGAGGCGCTTGGCGTCGTCGTCGGCCATGTCGCCGAGGTTCATGATGACCGGGGTGCCCTCGCGGAAGGACTCGCCGATCGTCTTGGCCTCGTTGTAGGTGCGGGGGTGGATCGTCGTGATGCGGTTCATCGGGCCGACCTCCGGGTCGCGGACGACGCGCGCCACAGGGGTGCGCTGGGGCAGGTGGGCGACGGAGGCGCGGTGCTCCTCGCGGACCGACGTCGCTCCCGCGTGGCCCTCGGCCCCCGCCTCGGAGCGGGCCTCGACCAGGTGCGGCTCGCGACGCGACGGCTCGGCCGTGCGCGCCTCGGCGTGTCGCGTCTCGCGCGCCCCGGCGTCCTGGCGGTCGTAGGTGTCGTACTCGTCGTCCTCGGCCAGCCCTAGGTAGACCATGGTCTTGCGCAGCGCCCCAGCCATCGCGCATCTCCTGCTCAGTCGTCGATCATCGTCGCGTCGAACGCTACCGGGGCGCCGGTCGTGGTCCGAGGATTGCGGAGCCGACACGCAGGTGTGTCGCGCCGTGCGCGATCGCCTGCTCGAGGTCGCCGCTCATGCCGGCCGAGACCATGGTCGCCCGGGGGTGGGCGGACCGCACCTGGTCGGCCAGCCGGGCCAGCTCGGCGAAGGCGACCGCCGCGGTCGAGGAGGGGCCGGCGTCGTCGGCGGACCGGCTCAGGGGGGCGACGGCCATCACGCCACGCAGGTGCAGGTGCGCCGCTCGCCCGACCTCGTCGGCCAGGGCCGGTATGCCGTCCGCCGGCGCACCTCCGCGCGACCCGCTCGCGCGGGGTCGCCCGGAGCGTGGGGCGTCGGCCAGATCCACGCGGTCGTCCAGATCCACCTGCAGAAGCACGTCGAGGTGGCGGCCCGCTTGCTCGGCGCCCCGGTCGAGAGCGGTGACCAGACGGCTCCGGTCGACGGTGTGGACGACGTCGGCCCAGGAGGCCACCTGGCGGGCCTTGTTGATCTGCAGCTGCCCGACGAAGTGCACGGTGAGAGCGTCGCGCTCGTCGTCATCGAGCCCGGCGAGCTTGGCCGCGGCCTCCTGCGCCTTGTTCTCCCCTACGTCGGTGACCCCGAGACCGATCAGCCGCCGCACGTCATCGAGGGGAAAGAACTTGGTGACCACGACGAGGTGGACGTCGTCACGGTCCCGGCCCGACGCGGCGCAGGCCGCGACGATGCGCTCCTCGACCCGGGCCAGGGACTCGGCCAGGTCCGCGGTGCGGACGTCGCCCATCACGCCACCTCTCGCCGCAGCACGACTCCCCCGAACCGTCCCGTGGTGCCGGACCGGCGGTAGGAGTAGAAGCGGTCGTCCTCGTAGGTGCAGCCGGGCACCCAGGTCACCACGACCCCCAGGTCGGCGAGCTGAGCGACGACACCGGTGGCGACGTCGATGGCGGGCGTGCCGCCCCAGGTGCGGGCCAGGCACTCCGGGACCGACCTGCCTGCCGCCTGCTGCATGTCGGCCGGCACCTCGTAGCAGCGGCCGCACACCGAGGGACCCACGACGGCGCTGATCGCGCGGGCACCGAGGTCGCGCATGGCGGACACGGTCGCGGGGACGACCCCGGCGAGCATCCCGGGGCGCCCTGCGTGGGCCGCCCCGAGGACCCCGGCCTCCGGGTCGGCGAGGAGCACCGGCGTGCAGTCGGCCACGAGCACGGCGAGCGCCAGCCCGGTCCGCGTCGTGACCATGGCGTCGGCCACGCCGGCCGGCCCGCGGCACGGCCCGTCGACCTGGACCACGTCGGCGCCGTGCACCTGGTCGACGAGCACGAGCGCGTCGGGGGCGACGGCGGCCGCCTCGGCGACCCGACGACGGTTGGCGGCCACGGCGGCGGGGTCGTCACCGACGTGGCTCCCCAGGTTGAGGCCACCGGCAGCGCCCCGGCCGCCGCCGTAGGGCGCGTCGCTGACGCCGCCGCGGGCGTCGGTGAAGGCCCGCCACACGGACCCGTCCTGCTGCTGGTGGGCGAACACCCCACGAGGGTAACGGCACGAGGGCGCACGATCGGGGCGGTAGCGCGTGAGGCCCCCGCCTCGGTGGCGGGGGCCTCACGCGGCGCCGGCTCGTCGACCGATCGGGAGACCGTCGCGCCGCAGGGTCGACCGACCTACTTGAGGAAGTCCGGGACGTCGAGGTCGGCCGCGTCGTCGAAGGTCACCTGTCGCGGCGGTCGCTGCTGCGACTGCTGCTGCTCCTGCTCGGCGGGCCGAACCTGACCCGGGGTGCCCTGCTGCTGCGGCTGGCCCTGCTGCTGCACGGGCTGAGGCTGACCCTCCCCCTGGGCCGGCTGCTGCGGCCGGCCCTGCTGCTGCGCCTGCTGGGGCTGCTGCTGCTGGGGCTGCTGCGGTGCCGGACGCTGCTGCACCGGCTGCTGCACCGGTCGCTGGGGCTGCTGCTGGGCGGGACGCTGCGGCTGGGACTGAGGGAGCGGGCGCTGCGGCTGGGACTGAGGGAGCGGCTCCTCGCGGCGGGGCTGCGGGTCCCCGCCGTCGAAGCCGGCGGCGATGACGGTCACGCGGACCTCGTCGCCCAGGGCGTCGTCGATGACCGAGCCGAAGATGATGTTGGCCTCGGGGTGCGCGGCCTCCTGCACCAGGCGGGCCGCCTCGTTGATCTCGAAGAGCCCGAGGTCCGAGCCACCCTGGATGGACAGCAGGACGCCGTAGGCGCCGTCGATGCTGGCCTCCAGCAGCGGGGAGGAGATGGCGAGCTCGGCGGCCTGCACCGCCCGGTCCTCGCCGCGGGCCGAGCCGATACCCATGAGCGCCGACCCGGCGCCCTGCATGACGGACTTGACGTCGGCGAAGTCGAGGTTGATCAGGCCCGGCGTCGTGATGAGGTCGGTGATGCCTTGCACACCCGACAGCAGCACCTGGTCGGCGCTGCGGAAGGCGTCGAGCATCGAGACGTTGCGGTCACTGATCGACAGCAGGCGGTCGTTGGGGATGACGATCAGGGTGTCGACCTCCTCGCGGAGGTTGCCGATGCCGGACTCGGCCTGGTTGGCGCGACGGCGGCCCTCGAAGGTGAACGGGCGGGTCACGACGCCGATGGTCAGGGCGCCGAGACCGCGGGCGATCTTGGCGACGACGGGGGCGCCGCCGGTGCCGGTGCCGCCGCCCTCGCCGGCGGTGACGAAGACCATGTCGGCCCCCTGCAGGACCTCCTCGATCTCCTGCGCGTGGTCCTCGGCGGCCTTCTTGCCGACCTCGGGGTCGGCGCCGGCCCCCAGCCCGCGGGTCAGCTCGCGCCCCACGTCGAGCTTGACGTCCGCGTCGCTCATCAGGAGGGCCTGGGCGTCGGTGTTGATCGCGATGAACTCGACCCCCTTGAGGCCGACCTCGATCATGCGGTTGATCGCGTTGACACCGCCGCCGCCGATACCGACGACCTTGATGACGGCCAGGTAGTTCTGTGGTGCTGCCACGGTGGGGCCTCTCCTGCTGGGGGCAACCAACCCTTAAACCCTAAAGGTTGAGTGCAAGGTTATGGTTCTGTTATGGAACGTCGAGAGAAAGGTACGTCCTGCTCGAGGCGCGGGGCAACCTCCGACCAGGCGTGTTGCTACCCGCATGGACCAGCCGACGAGCGCTCCTGCCGGCGTCCCGCGCGTCAGGTGGTCGCCGGTGCGTGCGGCGCGCTCACGTTGACCGTGGCGGGACCCGACTTCAGCAGCGCGGTCAGGACCTTGACCTTCAGCTGAGGTTCAGTGCTGTCCCCCCAGAGGACCTTGGTCCTGCCCGCCTGGAAGGTCACCATGCTCGGCCCCTCGAGCCGCACGGCGGACACGGTGGAGCGCAGCTCCGGCGGGAGCGCGGACAGCACGGAGATGGCGGTCGTCAGCCCATCCGGGGTCGCCGCGCCCTGACTGGTCACGACGGGCACCCCCTTGGGCGCCTCGGGCGCGGTGAGGTAGGCGACGCCCGACGCGTCGACCAGCTGCACGTCGCCGCCGCGGTCGAGCGCGAGGACCGGTCGGCGCGGCTCGACGCGCACGAGCACGGTGCTCGGCCACTTGCGCGCCACGTCGACCGAGGCGTAGAGCGGGGATCGCGTCACGCGCTGCCCCGGCCCCGCCAGGTCGACCCGGGCGAGCGGCACCCCGAGGGGGATGTCGGCGGCCCGCCGGACCGCCTCGGCCTGCGACCCCTGCACGCCCTCGACGACGACGGAGCGAACGGCCAGCACCGGGCTGAACCACACGAGGTAGACGAGGCCGCCCACGAGGGCCGCCGCCAGGACGGCGAGCAGGATCGGGCGCCAGCGCAGCCGCCGGGCGGTGCGTGCCCGGTCCTCGAACCGCGCCCGGGTCGACCCGCCCTCGCCGCGGCCGGGACGTCGGGACCTCACGACCGGACGCCCTCCCCCAGCGCCGCGAGGATCCGCGGGCCCAGCTGGGTCACGTCGCCGGCGCCGACCGTCAGGACCAGGTCGCCGGGCCGTGCGAGTTCCGCCACGAGCGGGGCGGCGTCGGACCAGCCCGGCACGTAGTGCACCTCGCACGCGGGGCCGCCGTCGGTCGCCGCCAGCGCGCGCACCGCATCGGCCACGAGCGCGCCCGACACCCCGACCACCGGGTCCTCCCGCGCGGCGTACACGTCCATCACGATGACGACGTCGGCCGCCCGCAGGCCCGCAGCCAGCTCGGCCGCGAAGTCCCGCGTGCGCGAGTAGAGGTGGGGCTGGAAGATCACGACGAGCCGCGAGGGCCGGTGCACGAGGGACGCGGCGGTGCCCACGACGGCCGCGACCTTGCCCGGGTTGTGGGCGTAGTCGTCCACCACGGTGACCCCGCCTGCCTCCCCCTTGAGCTCGAACCGCCGCCGGGTGCCGGTGTAGGCGCCCAGCCCCCGGGCGGCCAGGTCGGGGTCGAGACCGAGACCGTGGTGGGCCGCGGCATACGCGGCGGTGGCGTTGAGGATGTTGTGCGAGCCCGGTATGGCGATCCCCAGACGCACCTCGTGGTCCCCGTCCAGGACACGGGCCACGGTGCGGAAGCCGTCCACCTCGTGACCGAGCACCCGCACGTCGGCGGCGGAGCCCGTGCCGTAGGTGACCACGCGCACCCCGCTCGCGCAGGCGCGGCGGGCGAGCGCGGCGGACCCCGCGTCGTCCGCGCAGGCCACCAGCAGGCCACCAGGACGGATGCTGCCGGCGAAGGCGAGGTAGGCGTCCTGGACGGCCTCGAAGGTGCCGTAGTGGTCGAGGTGGTCGGGCTGCACGTTGGTCACGATCGCGACCTCGGGGTGGTAGACGAGGAAGGAGCCGTCCGACTCGTCGGCCTCGATCACGAAGGCCTCTCCCCGGCCGGCGTGCGCGTTGGTGCCCAGCCCGGCCAGCTCGCCCCCGATGGCGAACGACGGGTCGGCGCCCGCGTCGAGCAGCAGGGCGGTGAGCATGGACGTCGTCGTGGTCTTGCCGTTGGCGCCGGCGACGGCCAGCACCCGACGGGCGTCGGCGGCGCTCGCCAGCGCCTGGGACCGGTGCAGCACCCGCTTGCCCAGCGCGCGCGCCCGGGCCAGCTCGGGATCGGTCTCGCGGGTGGCCGAGGAGACCACGACGGTGTCGACCTGATCCACCGACTCCGGACGGGCGCCGACGTGCACGTCCGCACCGGCCTCGCGCAGGGCATCCAGGACGGGCAGGTCCTTGGGATCGGAACCGCTGACGACGACGTCCCGGCCGAGCAGCACCCGGGCCACGGCCGACATGCCCGCGCCGCCCACGTTGGTGACGTGGACCCGCCCCAGCTCGGAGAGCGGGACGACGGGGGCCCTGAAGTCGAACCGGTCCTGGTGGACGCTCATCTACTCACCAGCCCCTCTCTCGACGTGGCGGCGAGGGCCTCCTCGACCAGGTCCGCGAGCCGGCGGTCGCCGTCGCGGGTCCCGACGTGGGAGGCGGCGGCCGCCATACGGTCCAGTCGCTCGCGGTCCCGGACCAGGGGCACCAGGACGCTGTCGACCCAGCCGGGGAGCAGCTCGGCGTCGTCCACGACCAGGCCGCCGCCGGCGGCCACGACCTCGGCTACGTTGAACCGCTGCTCGCCGTTGCCGATGGGCAGGGGGACGTAGACCGCGGGCAGGCCCACGGCCGTCAGCTCGCAGACCATCCCCGCCCCGGCCCGGGAGACGACCAGGTCGGCGGCGGCGAAGGCCAGGTCCATGCGGTCGGAGTACTCGCGGACGACGTACGGCGCACCGTGGCCGACGGGCACGGGCTCGAAGGCCTTGCCGGCGCCGGTGACGTGCAGGACCTGGATCCCCGCGTCGGACAGCTCGCGCACCCGCGCGGCGAAGGTGTCGTTGAGGCGCTTGGCCCCGCTCGAGCCGCCCGTCACGAGCAGGACTGGGCCGCCGCCGACGTCCAGCCCGAAGTGCTCGAGGGCCTCGGCGCGCCGGGCGCCGCGGTCGAGGCCGGAGATCTCGGTGCGCAGCGGCATCCCGAGGTGGCGGGCACCCGCGAGCCTCGTGGCGGCGAAGGTCGTCGCGACGAAGCGGGTGAGGCGGGCGCCGAGGCGGTTGGCCAGGCCGGGGCGGACGTTCTGCTCGTGGACGACGATGGGCAGACCCCGGCGGCGGGCCGCGAGGTAGGCGGGGGTGGACACGTAGCCCCCGAACCCGACGACCACGTCCGCGTCGACCTCGTCGAGGATCGACCCGGCGGCGTCGACCGCCCCCTTGAGGGACTGCGGCAGCCGCAGGAGCGCTGCCGATGGCCTGCGGGGGAAGGCGACCTTGGGAATGGTGCGCAGCGGGTAGCCGCGCTGGGGGACGAGTCGCGTCTCGAGCCCGGTCGCCGTCCCGAGGACCGTGATGCGGACGTCGGGGTCGCGTCTCCGGAGCTCGTCGGCGAGAGCGAGCAGCGGCGAGACGTGCCCTGCCGTGCCCCCGCCGGCGAGGACGACGGACGTCGCGCGGTGACGGGGCGAGGGGGTCGAGGTCATCGGTCGATCCTAGGTCGTGCGTCGCGGGCGGGCCGGGACCGGCGCAGGCTGCGGGCCTCGCGGGCGCCGGGCTCCTCGCGCGCGAAGGCCATGAGCATGCCCAGCGCCGTGAGGGTGGAGATCAGGGCGGTGCCGCCGCCGGAGATGAGCGGCAGGGGGACGCCGATGACGGGCAGGAGCCCGGTGACGGCGCCGATGTTGATGCTGGCCTGCACCACCAACCAGGCCAGGACGCCGGCCGAGGCGATCCGGACGAAGAAGTCCGACGACCGGAAGACCAGGCGGTAGCAGGCGTAGGCCAGCAGGGCGAGCAGCAGCAGGACCGTGAGGGTGCCGGGCAGCCCGAGCTCCTCGCCGATGATGGCGAAGATGAAGTCGTTGCGGGACTCTGACAGCCACCCCCACTTCTCGGCGCTCTCCCCCAGCCCCTTGCCCCACCAGCCCCCCTCGGCGAGGGCATACTTGCCGTTGACGACCTGGCGGCACAGGTCGAAGTTGGTGGCGCACCCGTCGCCGATCCAGGCGTCGATGCGGCCGAGCCGGTTGCGGCTGGTGAACGTCATGACGGCGACGGCGGCCACCCCCAGCAGCCCCGCGATGCCGAAGAACCGGGCCGACACGCCCGCGGCGAAGAGCATGCCCGCCACGATGGCGAGCAGCACCAGGCCGGTGCCCAGGTCGTTGCCGGCGAGCTGCAGGCCGAGGAGCAGGACGGCGACCGGGCCGAGCGGGATGACCGCGTGCCAGAAGTCCGCGAGGCGTTCCTTCTTGCGGTCGAGGATCGCGGCGCCGAAGACGACGATGGCGATCTTGGCGAACTCCGAGGGCTGCAGCTGCACGCCGGCCACCTGGATCCAGTTGCGGTTGCCCTGGAACTCCTGGCCCAGACCGGGGACGAAGATCAGCGCCTGCAGGGTGACGGACAGCAGGATCCCCGGCCAGGCCAGCCGCTTCCACAGCCGGACCGGCAGGCGGGAGGCGATGACGCACAGGACCAGGCCGATGCCCGCGAAGAGGAGCTGGCGCAGGAACAGGTCGTAGCTGCGGATGCTCGAGGCCGAGAGGTACATGACCAGACCGACGATGGTCAGCGCCGCGGTCACCGACGCCAGCAGGTAGTAGGTCGTCAGCGGGGTGTCGATGCTGTCGAGGAAGTCCACCACCCGGTCGGGCAGCGTCTCGCGCCCCGTGCGTCGCGCGCGGGACGCACCCGTCGGCGAGGCTCCGGGGCGGGTCGTCATACGGTGCTCCCTCCGAGCCGGCGCACCGCCTCGGCGAAGGCGTCGCCGCGGGCTCCGTAGTTGGTGAACATGTCCATCGAGGCCGCTGCCGGAGCGAGGAGCACCACGTCCCCCGGCTGGGCGAGGGTGGTGGCCTCGCGGACGACGCGCGCCATGGCACCAGTGTCGGTGCCGTCCACGTCCACCACGGGCACATCGGGTGCGTGTCGAGCCAGGGCCTGCGCGATGCGGGCGCGGTCGCGGCCCATGAGCACGACGCCCACCAGCCGGTCCGCGCGCGACCGGACCAGCTCCTCGACGTCGGCCCCCTTGAGCAGCCCGCCCGCGATCCACACGACGCGTCCGAAGGCGGCCAGCGAGGCCGACGCGGCGTGCGGGTTGGTGGCCTTGGAGTCGTCGACGTAGCGGACTCCGTCGACCGTGGCGACCTCGGCGATGCGGTGCGCCTCGGGACGGTAGGCCCGCAGCCCGTCGCGCACGGCCATCGGGCCGACGCCGAAGGCCCGTGCGAGGGCCGCGGCGGCCAGCGCGTTGGCGACGTAGTGCGGCGCCACGTCCGGGGCGTCTCCCTGCAGGTCGGCGAGGGTGCCCAGCTCGGCGGCGCTGGAGTGGCGCTGCTCCACGAAGGCACGGTCCGCGAGGACGTCGTCCACCAGGCCGACCATGCCGGGGGCGGGGACCCCGATGGTGAAGCCGACGGCCCGGCACCCCTCGACGACGTCCGCCTCCATGACCAGCAGCTCGGTCTGCGGGTCCTGCACGTTGTAGACGCACGCCACCTGAGTGTTGTCGTAGACGCTGCCCTTGGCGCGAAGGTAGTCGTCGTAGGAGCCGTGCCAGTCGAGGTGGTCCGGGGCGACGTTGAGGCACGCGGACGCGAGCGGCGACAGTGACCTCTGCCAGTGCAGCTGGAAGGAGCTGAGCTCGACCGCGATCACGTCGTACGGCGTCGGGTCGAGCATCACCTCCATGATGGGCGTCCCGACGTTGCCGGCGGCGACCGCCCGGGCCCCCGAGTGCCGCAGGATCGACTCGAGCATCGTGACCGTCGTGGTCTTGCCGTTGGTGCCGGTGACCACGAGCCAGGGCGCCGCGCCCTCGCGGGGGCGCATGCGCCAGGCCAGCTCGACCTCGCCCCACACGGGGATGCCGGCCTCCGCAGCGCGTGCGAGGAGGGGGTTGTGGGGCGGCACGCCCGGCGAGGTCACGACCAGCTCGGTTCCCTCGGGGATCTCGTCGGTCGCCTGGTCCCCCAGTCGGATGTCGACCCCGAGGATGTCGAGGATGCGGGCGTGCTCCTCGATCTGCGGGGTCACGTCCGGGCTGTATGCCGTCACCACCGCGAGGCGCTCGCGCAGCGCGTCGGCCGCGGCGAAGCCGGAGCGGCCGAGGCCGACGACCAGGACTCGCAGCCCTGCCCAGTCGGCGTCCTTGTGGGTGAGGCCCGGCCGCGGCTCGTAGCTCGCGTCGGCGATGCCCTCGTGCCCCTCGTCGTTACCCTGCACGTCCGTCACGCTCCCACGACCCACTCTGCGTAGAACAACCCGATGCCGAGCGCGACGAAGAGCCCGGCGATGATCCAGAACCTGATGACGACGGTGATCTCGGCCCAGCCGAGCAGCTCGAAGTGGTGGTGCAGCGGCGCCATGCGGAACACGCGCTTGCGGGTGGTCTTGAACGAGCCGACCTGGATGATGACCGACAGCGCCTCGAGGACGAACAGTCCTCCGAGGACCACCACGAGCAGCTCGGTGCGGGTGCAGATGGCCAGGCCCGCCAGGGCGCCGCCGAGGGCGAGGGACCCAGTGTCGCCCATGAAGATCTTGGCGGGCGAGCCGTTCCACCACAAGAACCCGAAGCACGCGCCCATCAGGCAGGCCGCGACCACCGCGAGGTCCCGGGGATCACGCACCTCGTAGCAGCCGGCGCTGGGGGTGATGGCGCAGCTCTGGTTGGTCTGCCAGGTGCCGATGATCACGTAGGCCGCGAAGACCATCGTGCTGGCCCCGGTCGCCAGCCCGTCGAGGCCGTCGGTGAGGTTCACCCCGTTGCTGGTGCCCGCGATCATGAGGTTGGCCCACAGGACGAACAGCAGGACGCCCACCCAGGGCAGGGTCGAGCTCACGTCGAGGTCGAGGTTCGTGTCCCGCACCGAGGAGATGACCGTCGAGGCGGGGGTGAGACCTCGGGAGTTCGGGAACTGCAGCACGAGCCAGGAGAAGACCAGCCCGACGATGCCCTGCCCGGCGAGCTTCTGCCAGGATCGCAGGCCGAGGCTGCGCTGCTTGGAGATCTTGATGTAGTCGTCGAGGAAGCCGACCAGGCCCAGGCCCGCCATGAGGAACATCACGAGCAGGCCCGACGCCGACGGGGGCCACCAGGTGAGCAGGTGAGCGAGGGCGTAGGCACCGAGGGACGCGAGGATGATGACGGCACCGCCCATGGTCGGGGTGCCGCGCTTGGTGTGGTGGCTCGTCGGTCCGTCGTCCCGGACGAACTGGCCGTAGTGCTTGCGCACCAAGAAGCTGATGTAGGCGGGCGTGCCCAGCAGGGCGATCAGCAGCGAGACACCGGCGGCGATCAGGACGGCCTTCACGAGCTGGTCTCCTCGGTGGTCGACATCTCATCCTGCACGTGAGGTGCACGCTCCTTCAGGTCGGTGCCGGCTCGGTGCTCCCGGAGCGCCGCGGCCAGCTCCTCCCGGTCGTCGAAGGGGTGGGTCTGGCCGGCGATCTCCTGGCCCTGCTCGTGGCCCTTGCCGAGCACCACCACGGTGTCCCCGGCGCCGGGAGCGGCCGCCGCCGCAGCACGGATGGCCGCGGCGCGACCCGGCACGACCTGCACCCGGACCTGAAGGTCCTCGGGGACCCCGCCGGCGACCGCCGCGCGGATGTCCGCCGGGTCCTCCGAGCGGGGGTTGTCGTCCGTCACCACCACGAGGTCGGCGGTCGCGGCGGCGGCGGCGCCCATGTGGGGTCGCTTGCCCGGGTCGCGGTCACCGCCCGCCCCGAGCACGACGACGAGCCGTCCTCGGGTCTGGGGACGCAACGCACGCAGCGCCGCCCCCACGGCCTCGGGGGTGTGGGCGAAGTCGACCACGGCGAGGGGCTGGTCGGGCAGCCCGGTCTCGACCCGCTCCATCCGGCCGGGCACGTGGGGGTCCTCGCAGACCGCGCGCGCGGCCCGGGCGAGCTCCTCGCCACCGAGGTGCAGCAGGAGGGCGGCCACGGCGGTGTTGACCTGGTTGAAGTCGCCGGGCAGGGGGCAGACGAGCTCCAGGCTGGTCTCGTCCCCGTCGGTGAGCACGAACGCCCGGCCACCGAGGTCGCGCACCTGCCAGTCGGCCTCCGCGCCGGTCGCCGACACCGTGACGACCGGGATCGTCGCCTGCTCGGCCAGCCTCCTGCCCCACGGGTCGTCCACGACCACGACGCCACGTCGCGCGCGCTGCGGGGTGAACAGCGAGGCCTTGGCGGCGAAGTAGTCCTCCATCGTCCCGTGGAAGTCCAGGTGGTCCTGGGACAGGTTGGTGAAGGCCGCGACGTCGTAGACGACGCCGTCGACCCGATGCATCACGAGGGCGTGGCTGGAGACCTCCATCGTGCAGCGCTGCACACCCCGCTCGGCCATGACGGCGAGCAGCGCCTGCAGGTCGCTGGCCTCGGGCGTCGTGCGGGTGCTGCGCAGCCGCTCGTCGCCGACGCGGGTCTCGACCGTGCCGACCAGACCGGTGCGCAGGCCGAGGGAGCGCAGCCCGCCGTCCACCAGGTAGGCCGTGGTGGTCTTGCCGTTGGTGCCCGTGATGCCGTAGACCGCGATCTGCGTCCCGTCCGGCCGGGCGTAGACCTCGGCGGCGGCACGGCCCAGAGCCGCCCGGGCATCTGCTGCGACCAGCAGCGGCAGGTCGGCGGCGGCGGGTCCCAGGTCCTCTCCCACGACGGCCGCGCCGGCCTCATCCGTGAGCACCGCCACCGCCCCGGAGTCCAGGGCCTGCGCCAGGAACCTGGCGCCGTGCACGTTGGCTCCCGGCAGGGCGGCATACAGGTCACCGGCGCGGACCGACCGCGAGTCGAGGGTGACGCCGAGGATCGCCGGGTCGGCGCAGGGTCCGCCGGAGACGGTGCGCAGGACGACGCCGTCGAGCCGGCGCGCGAGATCGGTCGCGGCGAGGGCTCGCACGTGCGCGGGGCGGGGGAAGGGGGTTGCCACGAGCACCGAACCTATCGCGTCCCGGTGCTGGAGCGGGCCCGCGAGGGGTTCGCGGTGGTCGACGACGAGGTCTTGTCCTCGTGCAGCCGGAAGCCGCCCCAGGTCGCGGGCAGGTGCGGCGCGGGGCTGCCGCTCGGCGGGACCTGGTACTTCTCCAGCGCGGACTTCATCACCTCGGTGAAGACCGGCCCACAGGTCTGGCCGCCGTAGTGGCCCCTGATGGGACGTTGGAGGGTGCAGGCCACCACGAACCTCGGCTCGTCCGCCGGCGCGAACCCGATGAACGAGGCCGTGTGACCGACGTAGCCGCCCGCCTGCTCGTCGTAGCGGTCGGCGGTCCCTGTCTTGCCGGCGACCCGGTAGCCCGGGATGGAGGCATAGGCGCCGGCGGTGCCCTCGTCGGAGACGACCGACTCCATCATCTCCCCGAGCGTCTTGGCGACGGGCCCCGAGATGACCTGCTGCCGCTCCGGGGCCTTGGCCGGCGTGAAGGTGCCGTCCGGCTCGGTCTGGCCGTTGATCAGGGTCGGCGGGATGCGCACGCCGCCGTTGGCGATCGTCTGGAAGACGCTGGCCGACTGGACCGCGTTGAGACTCATGCCCTGACCGAACATCACGGTGTAGCGCTGCGACCCCGTGGGGTTCTTGGGGACGATGCCCGCCTGCTCGCCGGGATAGCCGATCCCGGTGAGGTGGCCGAGCCCGAACCTGCCGAAGTAGTCCATCACCTTGGCCACCGGGAGCTTCTCGCCGGCGAGGATGGTGCCCATGTTGGACGAGGTCGCGAGGACGCCGCTGAGGGTGAGCTGCTGCACGCCGTGCTCAGAAGAGTCCTCGAAGACCTTGTCGGAGCGGGGGAGCTTGGACGGCACCGTGACGGGGGTGTCCGCCGTGGCGACGCCCTCCTGCAGCACGGCCGCCATGGTCATGACCTTGGCGGTCGACCCCGGCTCGAAGTTCTCCTGGAAGGCCTTGTTGGAGACGGTGCCCCCACGGTTGAGGCTGCTGAGGTCGGCCGGGTCGAAGGTCGGGTAGCTGGCGACGGCCAGCAGCTTGCCGGTGCGGACGTCCTGCACCACGACGTAGCCGTTGAGCGCCTCGCGCTGCGTCACGGCGCGCGCGAGGGCGTTCTGCGCCACGAACTGCAGGTCGGCGTCGATGGTGGTCTGCACGTTGCGGCCCGGGACGGCCGGCGTGTGGGACTCGGTGCCGGTCGGGATCTTGAGCCCGCTCGGGGTGGTCTCGTAGCGCTGCTCGCCCGGCTTGCCGGCGAGCACGGAGTTCATGAGCTGCTCGACGCCGCCGACGGGCGCCCCGGCATTGGTCATGGCGCCGACCAGCGAGGCGGCCCCTGTGCCGGCGGGATAGACGCGCTTGGTCGTCAGCTCGGCGGTGAGGCCGCCGATGCCGAGCTTCTTGATCTGCCGCCAGGCCACCGGCGTCATGTCGGTGGCCACGGGGTACCACCGACGCTCGCCGGTCAGCCGCGCCTGCACGTCGGCGACGGGCAGTCCGAGCAGCGGGGCGATGTCGGCGGCCGCGCCCTGCGCGCCCACCTTGGTGCGTGGCCCCTTGGGGGTGAGGCGCTTCTGGTACTCCTTGACGGCCTGCTGGTCGACGATCAGGGTGTAGCGCTCGATCGACTCGGCGAGGACGGTGCCGTTGCTGTCGGTGATCTGCCCTCGCGCGGCGGGAAGGGTGCGCTTGGCGCTGCGCTGCTCGAGCGCCTTGGCGGACATCGCCGCCGCGTCGAACCCCTGGAGTCGCACGAGCTGGGCGGCGAAGACCGTCAGCACGAGCAGGGAGACGATGAACATCGAGCGGACCCGACGCCGGGGGTGCATCCGCGCCCGGGACCCCGTGACCGGCTGTCCCTGACGGGTGGGTCGCGTCGCGGTCACGCGCTCACCTCGATCCTTCGTGCGCCCGGGGCGCGTCGGTTGTCCGTGGGTCTGGTCGTGCTTCTTGCGGTGCCCACCGCCTCCATCATCGACCGTGAGGCGCCGATCGGGCGGTTGCGACGCGGCTCAGCGGGTCGCGGCCGGGGCGGCGAGAGCGGCGAGCCCGCCCACCAGGCCGTTGCCGAGCCCGAGGCCGGAGACGGCGGACGCGGCGGCCAGGGTGGAGTCGTCGGGGCGGGCCTGGGGGGCGACCGCCTGGCTGCCGGTCATCACCGTGAAGTCGCCCGTCCGGGTCGCGGGCCTCGCCAGGCCGGAGACCTTGCCGGTGGCCGGGTCGAGGAAGGCCGGGGAGTCTGCCGGGCCCATGCCCAGCTCCTGGGCCTTGGTCGCGAGGTGGTTGGGCGACGACACCGCGTTGATGTCCTGGCGCAGCGCCGCCGACTGGTCCCGCAGCGTCGCGGACCGGTCCTGCAGGTCGTTGAGGGCGTAGGAGCCCTGCGACAGCGTGATGTTGAGCAGCAGCGCGGCGAGCAGGCCCAGCGTCAGGAGCACGGCACCGAGGACCACGAAGGGGACCTGGGAGGCTCTGCGGCCAGCCATGCGCACGACCTCCAGGTGGGGACGCTGCCCGACGGCACGATCGTAGGTGCGGGTCGGCCCTGGGCGCGGGCTGACGGTCTGCAGCAGGCTCATGAACGGTGTCCCTTCCGGTGGGCTGGCCGGGTGGTGCGGTGCGGGCGGGTGGTCGGCGTGGTGGGCGGGGACGTGCGGACGCGCTCGGCGGCCCGGAGCCGGGCCGAGGCGGCGCGGGGGTTGGCGGCCGTCTCCTCGGCGTCGGGCTCCTCGCCACCGCGGGTGAGCAGTCGCAGGTAGGGCGCATGCTCGGGCAGCTCGACCGGCAGGTCGGGTGGCGAGGTGCTGCGCGCACCCGCGGCGAGGACCTGCTTGGTGAGCCGGTCCTCGAGGGAGTGGTAGGCCAGGACGGCCAGGCGACCCCCCACGGCGAGCGCGTCGACGGCTGCGGGCAGGGCCGCCTCCAGCGAGGCGAGCTCGCCGTTGACCTCGATGCGCAGGGCCTGGAAGGTGCGCTTGCCCGGGTGGCCGCTCTGCCGCTGGGAGGCGGCCGGGATGGTGCGGCGCAGCAGCTCGACCAGGCGTCCCGACGTGCTGAACGGCTCGATCTCGCGCTCACGGACCACGGCCGAGGCGATCTGCTTGGCGAACCGCTCCTCGCCGTAGGTCCGCAGGACGCGAGCGAGGTCGCCGTGGGCGTAGGTGTTGAGGACGTCGGCGGCTGTGCGGCCGGTCGACTGGTCCATGCGCATGTCGAGGGGTGCGTCGACGCGGTAGGCGAAGCCGCGGTCCTCCTCGTCGAGCTGCAGGGAGGACACCCCGAGGTCGAGCAGGACGCCCTGGACGCCGTCGACGCCGAGGTCGGCCAGCACCTCGCCGATCTCGTCGTAGCGGGCGTGCACCAGGTCGACCCGGTCCCCGAAGGCGGCGAGCCGCTCCCCCGCCAGCCGCAGGGCCTCGGTGTCCCGGTCGATGCCGACCAGACGAGCGCGGGGGCAGCCTGTGAGCACCGCCTCGGCGTGCCCGCCCATGCCGAGCGTCCCGTCGACGTACACCGGCCGGGCGCCGTCGACGTCCTCGGCGAGGGCCGGGGAGAGCAGGCCCACGATGCGGTCGCGCAGGACCGGGACGTGACGGCCCGCGGCACCTGTGCGCGCGTCGTCCTGCTGCACGTCGGCCCCTCTCTGTGCGTGACTGCGTCGTGGTGGTGGGTGGGTAGTGGTGGCGGGTGGGTCGTGGTGGCGGGTGCTGAGTGGTGATGGGCCCTCGGACGAGGGGCCCTGGCGTCCGGTCCCCAACCGCTCCGCTCGATGTGTCCCGAGACCGGGGAAGGTGCCGCGGGGCACGAGGAGCGGGTGGAGGCCGGGCGCCAGGGATCACAGCAGTCCGGGGACCACCTCCTCGGCCTGGTCGGAGAAGGCCTGCTCGGTGGAGGACAGGTAGCGCTCCCACGCCTCGGTGTCCCAGACCTCGACGCGCTCGCCCGCACCGATGACGGTGCAGTCGCGGCTCAGCCCGGCGTACTGCCGCAGGGCCGCCGGGATCGTGATGCGGCCCTGCTTGTCGGGCACCTCGTCCGAGGCCCCCGACAGGAAGACGCGCAGGTAGTCCCGCACGGCCTTGCTGGTCATCGGCGCGGCGCGCAGCTGCTGGGACACGCGGACGAACTCGTCCATGGGGAACACGTAGAGGCATCGCTCCTGGCCGCGGGTCACGACCAACCCCTCGGCCATGCGCTCGCGGAACCTGGCGGGGAGGAAGAGCCGGCCCTTGTCGTCCAGGCGCGGGTTGTGGGTGCCGAGAAACATCGTGGCCCCTCCCCGTCGGCTCGCCGCGTGCTCTGACATCCCCCACTTTACTCCACCACTCACCACGGTCAATCGTAGATCGCGCGGTTCGCCGTTATTTTTTCGTCATACCTGCTGGTCAGAGGTGGTGGTAGGAAGTGGAGGGCGGCGGGAGCCCCGGGGCCGCCACAGGCGGACCAAGCGGCACAAAGCGCTCCACTCCCGTCCCCTCACCCCCCGCGGCACCCGTCGGTGGACGGGGGGTGGTGGGAAGTGGGGAACGAGCGGTCCGCCTTGGCAGCGGGCCCGATATCCATAGAGTTGCCCTGACGTCCCGGTGGACCCGGCACCGGACCGCACAGACGGGGGCACCGTGATCCATCGCACCGAGACGCACCGCGCGAGCACGGCGACGGAGGTCGCCGAGACCGCCGAGGCCGTATGCCGCGCCGTCTCCACCGTCATCGCAGGCAAGGACGAGCAGGTCCGCACCGCCGTCACCGTCCTGCTGGCCGGGGGCCACCTCCTGCTCGAGGACGTGCCGGGCGTGGGCAAGACGATGCTCGCCAAGGCGCTGGCGGGCGCCATCGATGCCACGGTGCGTCGCGTGCAGTTCACCCCCGACCTGCTGCCGAGCGACATCACCGGCATCTCGGTCTTCAACCAGGAGAACCGCAGCTTCGAGTTCCGGCCGGGGGCCGTGTTCACCAACCTCGTCATCGGCGACGAGATCAACCGCGCGTCCCCCAAGACGCAGTCCGCCCTGCTGGAGGCCATGGAGGAGGGGCAGGTCACCACGGACGGGGTGAGCCGCCCCCTCCCGCGGCCGTTCATGGTGCTGGCGACCCAGAACCCGCTCGAGATGGAGGGCACCTACCCCCTGCCCGAGGCCCAGCGCGACCGCTTCATGGCCCGGCTGTCCATGGGCTACCCCACGGCCGACGCCGAGACCGCCATGCTGGCCGCGCACGGTGAGCACCGTCCGCTGCGGGACCTTTCCCCCGTGACCGACGCCACCACGGTCGAGCAGCTCGTGGAGTCCGTGCGGCACCTGCACGCGGGCGAGGCGGTCCAGCGCTACGTCGTCGAGCTCGTCCGCGCCACCCGCACCTCCTCGGGCCTGCGTCTCGGCGCCAGCCCGCGGGCCGGGCTCCACCTGCTGCGCGCGGCCCGGGCCCGCGCCGCGATGTCCGGGCGCGACCACGTGCTGCCCGACGACGTGCAGCAGCTGGCCGTCCCCGTCCTGGCCCACCGCGTCCTGCCCGCCGGGGGCGCGGGCGGCCTGGGCGGCGCCCACGGTGCTGCGGTGGACGTCATCGAGACCCTGCTCGCGCAGGTGCCCGTGGTCGGCGTCACCGGTCGCCGACCCGGCTCGCGCTGAGCCCACCGCCGGCTCATGCCCCGACACGATGCCGCCCTCACGACCCGAGGCCAGTCCTTCCTGGCCTCGGGGGTGGTGCTGCTCGGCGCCGGTGCCGCCCTCGGGCTGGGCGACCTGCTGCGCATCGGGACGGTCCTGGTCATCCTCGCCGTCGGTGCCTGGGCGCTGTCGCGCCGTCCTGCGAGCTGGCTGCACGTCGAGCGCGAGGTCGAGCCCGGCCGGCTCGCCGTCGACGAGCTCGGCACCGTCACCCTGACCCTGCGCAACGCGGGACGCCGACGCTCCCCTCTCGTCCTCGCGCAGGAGCACGTCTCCTACCCGCTGGGTGACCGGCCACGGTTCGTCGTGCCCTCCCTGCGCCCTGGTGCGCACCAGGTCGTGCACTACCCGATCGGCTCGGTCGTGCGGGGTGAGCACGTGCTCGGCCCCCTCTCGGTCCGGGTGCGCGACGGGTTCGGGCTGACCAGCCGGATGACCCGGCTGACCGGGTCCCGCACCGTGCTGGTGGTCCCCCAGGTGCTCCCCCTGGACGCGTCGGCGCTCCCGGGGTCGGGACCCGGCCAGGACGACGACGTCGCCGACAGCGTCGCCCTGCACGGGGAGGACGACGTCACGATCCGCCAGTACCGCCAGGGCGACGAGCTGCGCCGCATCCACTGGCCCGCCAGCGCCCACACCGGGTCGCTCATGGTGCGCCAGGAGGAGCAACCGTCCCGGCGCCGGGCCGCCGTGCTCCTCGACCGCCGGGTCACGGCGCACGCGGGCGACGGGCCGCACAGCTCCTTCGAGTGGGCCGTCACGACGGCCGCCTCCGTCGTGAGCCACCTGCAGGACCACGGCTACGACGTCGACCTGGTGACCGACCCGGTCAGCGGGCACGAGCGCCCCGCGACCCTCGACGAGGCGCTGACCACCCTCGCCCGCGTCGTCCCGGTCGAGCAGGACGGGCTCGCCGGTGCGGCCGACGTCCTGGCCCGCGGCACGGCGGGCCTCGTGGTGGCCGTCGTCGGGCCCGGCAGCCGGGCCGACCTCGAGGCCCTCGCGACGAGCCACCGCACCGGCACGACCTCGCTGGCCGTCGTGGTGGACAGCCCGACCTTCGGTCGAGCTGCGGACGGTCGATCTGCCGAGGCCCCACCGGAGGGCCTGCCCCCCGCCTCCCGTCCGGACGACGCCACGCACGCCGGGCCGCGCCCCGGGCGTCTGTCGGCAGCCGCGAGCGTCGAGCTGCTGCGGCGCTACGGCTGGCGCGCCGTGGTCGCCGGCCACGGCACCACCCCCGCCCAGGCCTGGCGAGAGATCGCGTCCACCCGCAGGAGCGTCCGATGACGCGGGCCCACCTGCGCGAGACCGCACTGTCCTCCCTGGCCGTGGTGGTCGCAGCCTGGCCCATCGGCACGCTCCTGCGTGACTCCAGCTGGACCGGCCCCATGCTGCTCGTCGTGGGCCTGGTCGCGCTCGTCGGCGCCGGCCTGCGCTCGGTGCGCGCGCCGGCGTGGGGCGTGGTCCTGACACAGCTGCTCGCCGTGAGCATCGCCGTGTGCCTGCTCCACGACCTCGGCAGCGGCCCTGGCGGACTGCCGTGGACGGACGTCGGGTCCCGGCTCGTCGACCGCCTCGAGGAGGCGGGACGCACCATCCGCTCCTACGCCGCCCCGGCCCCGGCGACCCGGGGCCTGGTCACGCTGATCTCGCTGCTGACGGGACTGGTCGCCATCCTCGTGGACCACCTCGTCGTCGCGCGGCGCGCCGCGACCGTGGCGGGGTTCCCGCTCCTGGTCGTCTACCTCGTCTCCGTCGTCAACACCCCCGTGGCCCTGCCGGCCGTGTACTTCCTCCCCCTGGCGCTCCTGTGGCTGCTCCTGCTCGTCGAGCAGCACGGCTCGCAGCTGCGCCGGTGGGCCACGCTCGCCGCAGCCCCGTCGCGCAGCTCCAACGTGGACGACGCCGCCACCGTCGTCAGCAGGTTCTCCGGGCGGTCCCGGGCCGTGGCGGTGGCCGTCGTCCTCGCGGCCGTCGGCATACAGGCCCTGCTGCCCGACCTCCCGACCCGGTTCCTCAGCGAGGGGCTCGGTCGTCAGGAGCAGGCGGGTCGAGGCACCCTCAGCTTCACCTCGGACGTGGACATCACGCGCAGCCTGGGCTCCCGCGACCCTCGCCCGGTGCTCACCCTCCGCACCAGCGACGGGAGCGAGCCGCCGCCGCTCGCGGTCACGATGGCCAAGCAGTATGTCGACGGCCACTGGCGCATGATCCCCACACCGCCCCCCGCGGACCAGGCCCAGCCTGCTCCCGGCCGCACCCTGGGCCTGCCGGACGGCATCGCGCCCGATCTGCCGCATCGCTCGGTCACGGCGCGCGTCAGCGACAACACCGTGATGCGGCCACCACAGCTGGCGGCACCCGTCCCGGCGCTGTCCGTGGGAGCGGACGTGCCGTGGCGCCGGGATGCGACGACCGGCCTCGTCTCCGTCGGCCGCGCGGCCGAGGACTACTCCGTGTCCTATGCCGTGCCCACGCTCACCCCCGCGCAGCTGGGCGGCGGGACCAGGGGGTCTGCCTCGCAGCAGCCGTACGCCACCTCGGCCTACGACGACACCGACTACCTCGACGTCGACCCCGCCTCCCGCGAGCTCGTCGACCGCACGGCGCAGGAGGTCCTGTCGTTGGCCGAGGTCGAGCGCTACGGCACGCCGGACGGCGCCTACGCCAAGGCCATGGCCATCCAGCAGTACCCCCGATCCCCGTCCTTCATCTACAGCCTCACCCTCGCCCCCCTCACCGAGGACGAGCGTCGCCGCGGCGTCGAGCCCGACGCGGTGAGCCACTTCCTCCGGACGCGCCGGGGATACTGCACCCAGTTCTCGACGGCCATGGTCATGATGGCGCGCTCGCAGGGGATCCCCGCACGTGTCGTGTTCGGCTTCCTGCCGGGCTCTCTGCAGCCTGACGGGACCCGCGTTGTGCGGGCCGCCGACGCTCACGCCTGGCCCGAGCTGTTCATCGACGGGGTGGGGTGGACCCGCTTCGAGCCCACGCCGGGCGGCCGTGCGGGTCTGCCCCCGGCCTGGGCGACCCCTCCGACCGCTCCCACCGCGTCGACGTCCACCGCCGCCCCGACGACCACCTCCACCGCCCGGCCGCGACCCACCGAGACGGATACCACCCCCGCCGCGGAGGCCGAGCCCGGTGCGCTGGACCGGCTGCGGGGCTGGTTCACCCCCGCCCGCACCCTCACGCTCGGGCTGCTGCTGGTCGCGGCCATCGCCCTGGCGGTCGCTCCGCTGCGCGCCGCCCGGGCGCGCCAGCGGAGGCTGGCGCGGGCGGGCACCCCCGCAGCAGCCGTGGAGGCGCACTGGACGAGCCTGGCGGAGCAGCTGCACGACCTCGGGCTGGGCCCGCCCACCGGGCTCACACCCCGGGCGCTCGCCGGCCACTACGACCGCTACGCGCTGCTGCCGGACGACGGGAAGCGCGCCCTCACCCGCGTGCTGTCGGCGGTCGAGCGCGCCCGCTATGCCCCGCCCGGGGCGCCGGCGTCACCTCGCCAGGTGGCGGCGGACGTCCAGGTGGTGCGGCGCACCTTTGCCCGCACGCGGTCCTGGCCACAACGGCTGCGGGCGGTCCTGCTGCCCACCGCGGCTCGGGGTCGAGCAGACTGACGACGCGGGGATGACGAGGCAGCCAGGACTCAGCGAGGCCGGCACCCGACGGGGTGCCGGCCTCGGCCGTCTCGTCGCGGGAGCCGTCAGTCGAGGTAGTCCCGCAGCACCTGGCTGCGGCTGGGGTGCCGCAGCTTGGACATGGTCTTGGACTCGATCTGCCGGATCCGCTCTCGCGTGACGCCGTAGACCTTGCCGATCTCGTCCAGGGTCTTGGGCTGGCCATCGGTGAGGCCGAACCGCATCGACACCACGCCCGCCTCGCGCTCGGACAGGGTGTCGAGCACCGAGTGGAGCTGCTCCTGCAGCAGGGTGAAGCTCACGGCGTCGGCCGGCACCACGGCCTCGGAGTCCTCGATGAGGTCGCCGAACTCGCTGTCGCCGTCCTCACCGAGGGGGGTGTGCAGCGAGATGGGCTCGCGTCCGTACTTCTGGACCTCGACGACCTTCTCGGGGGTCATGTCGAGCTCCTTGGCGAGCTCCTCCGGGGTGGGCTCGCGCCCGAGGTCCTGCAGCATCTGCCGCTGCACGCGAGCCAGCTTGTTGATGACCTCGACCATGTGCACGGGGATGCGGATGGTGCGCGCCTGGTCGGCCATGGCCCGCGTGATGGCCTGACGGATCCACCACGTCGCGTAGGTCGAGAACTTGTAGCCCTTGGTGTAGTCGAACTTCTCGACCGCGCGGATCAGACCGAGGTTGCCCTCCTGGATCAGGTCCAGGAACAGCATGCCGCGGCCGGTGTAGCGCTTGGCGAGCGAGACCACGAGGCGCAGGTTGGCCTCGAGCAGGTGGTTCTTGGCCCGCTTGCCGTCCTGCGCGAC
Source organism: Arsenicicoccus cauae (assembly GCF_009707125.1). Lineage (GTDB taxonomy): Bacteria > Actinomycetota > Actinomycetes > Actinomycetales > Dermatophilaceae > Arsenicicoccus > Arsenicicoccus cauae. The sequence goes on along the minus strand of NZ_WLVL01000023.1, from coordinate 132,540 downwards.
CCACCACAGCTCGCGCTTGAGCTTCATGTCGATCTTGTCGCCGGAGTTGAGCCGCTCCTCGGCGAACAGGCCGGCCTCGATGCGCTTGGCGAGCTCGACCTCCTGCTCGGCGTTGAGGAGCGCGACCTTGCCGATCTGCTTGAGGTAGTCCTTGACCGGGTCGGCGGTGGCCCCCGCCGTCACGACCTGCTGCGGCGGAGCGTCGTCCTCGTCGTCCTCGCGGTAGACGAAGCCGCCGTCGGTCTCCTCCTCGTCGTCCTTCTTGACCCCCTTGGACCGGGCCGCGCCCGCGTCGCCCTGGGGCGCCTTGGGGTCGACGACGCTCTCGTCGTCGTCCGCGTCCTCGGTGCTCGCGGCGTCGTCCTCAACCACGACGTCCTCGACGTCGTCCAACGTGGCCGGGCCGTCGTCCGACACGTCCACGTCACCGGTGGGCTCCTCGGGCTCCGTCGCCTCGGGATCCGTGCCCGCGGCGACCTTGCCCGCCGCCTTGGCGGCCGCGCCCTTGGCGGCCGCAGCGGTCTTGGCGGTGGACTTCTTGGCCGGCGCGGCGGCGTCGGCGGCGGCACGCGTCGTGGCGGCCTTCTTGGCGGGGGCCTTCTTGGCAGGAGCCTTCTTGGCGGTGGCCTTGCGCGTGGAGCTCGAGCGACCACCGGCGGAGGCTGCGACGGCTCGCGCGTGGTCGGGGTCCAGGGTGACCGTGATGCCCGCAGCATCGATGGCCCGCAGGACGGCCTTCATCCGACGGGGCTCCAGGGCGACCTCGTTGAGGGCGGCCCCCAGCTGCTGGGAGTCGATCGAGCCGTGGGTGGCGCCGAGCTGGAGCAGCGCCTGCAGGGAGGGGTGCGCGAACTCCGGAGGAAGGGAGGCGGCATTGGGTACAGTGGTCACAACAACCTTTCGTCGCATGACGTGGGCGCGTGGAACCGTCGATCGTCGCAGGACGAGACGCAGGAGCCACGGGACGGCGGGTGCGCTGTGGGCTGGTGCAGCCTGTCGTGGCAGGGTCTGCGGGGGGCTGACCATGGCCTCCGGTGCGCTTCCCCACCATTATAAGTCGACCGGAGTAGTCGGGGCGACGAAAGCACGGGGAAGGCGCACCCAGCCTGCCCCCGGCGACACGGCCCGAGCAGTCGACCAGCGCGGCGACTTGGCGGCGCAGCGACTCAGAGACTCAGCGACTCGGTGGCTTGACGGTCAGCACCGGGCAGGTGGCGTCGAGCAGGATCCGCTGCGCGCTCGACCCGAGGATGAGCTTGCCGACCGGCGAGCGCCGCCGCAGCCCGATGACCAGGCAGCTGGCCTCGACCTCCTCGGCCACCCCGACCAGCTGCTCGGCGAGGTCCTTGCCGCCGGGGGCCCGGCGCTCCAGGCCCAGGCCCGCCGCGGACACCTCCGCCGTGACCTCCGCCACCACCGCCTCCATCGCCGCGCTGCTCTCGGCGTCCGGTGCGGCGCGGCCCGTCTCGACGAGGACCAGGGGCACGGAACGGATGACGGCCTCCTGCGCGGCACGGGCCAGAGCGGCGCGACCCTCGGGCGTGGCGACCAGGCCGACGACGATGGTCATGACAGTCCTCCGAGCAGGTGGGGGCGAACGACGATCGCCCCGAACCTATCCCATCGGCTCGACGGCGCGCGCGCCCCGCCCCTGACCGTCGTGGTCGTCCCCGCCGCGACCGACCACCTCGGAGTACACCGCGAGGGACTCGACGGCGGGCAGGACGAGTCGCGCCATCGTCTGCCCGGGGTCCACGGCGAGTGCCCGTCGCAGCGCCGCGACGGCGATCATGTGGTCGCCCAGGGACCACGCGACGACCCCCGCGACGGTCAACGACCCCCCGGCGTGCTCCGGCGGGACGACGCGGCCGACCAGCAGCAGACGCTCGAGCAGCGCCTCACGCCGCCCACGGTCGGCCGACCCCCACCGCACGGGGCGGCCGAGGTGGCGTCGGCAGAGGTCCAGCAGCTCCTGAGGCAGCAGGGCCCCCGGGGCCAGGCCGGGCGAGCACCAGGCGAGGAGCGCGTCGCGGACCACCTTGTCCCGGGCCACCGCGACGGCGGAGACCAGGTCGCGGGCTGTCCAGTCGTCGCGCGTCGGCACCGACGGCAGGCCGCCGTCCACGCAGTGCTCCTCCCCCACTCCCAGCAGGCGGGCCCATGCCCGCAGCCCCTCCTCCACGTCCCCCGGGGCCGGCACCGTCCGGGCGGTCAGGGCGGTCAGGGCGGACCGGACGTCGCGACAACGGTCGTCCTCCGGTGCGGCCCGCACCCGGGCCAGCGCGGCCTCCCGGTCGGCGAAGGGCGCGGAGCCAGCGAGGACCAGGTCGGTGACGGCCTCGACCTGGCTCGGGTCGGGCAGCGGCTGCAGGCGGGTGGGCCGGCACCCGGCCTCGGGAGACAGCATCGACCACCAGCCCCCCGCGCCGATCACGACGGCGTCGACGACCTCCATCTGGGCACGCCTCGCCAGCTGCAGGACCTCGTCCATCAGGGCGCAGCCCCAGGCCGAGGCAGCGTCGTCGCGACCTCCGCTGCCGGGCAGGTACCCGGCGACCACGAGGTGGCGGCTGTGCCGCGCCATACGGCCGTGGACGGCGTCCCAGAGGACGGCGGCGGGGGTGCCGACCGGCGGCAGGTCGATCCGCGCGCACGGGCCCACGCGCAGGCTCCCGGTCGAGGAGGGGACGAGGCCGAGGACCACGAGGCTCTCGGTCGGGTGGAAGCCGAGCAGGTAGGGCAGGGTCGCCACCAGCTGGCTGCTGTCACGCACGGACGCGACGGGGGTGTCGGCGGGGGCGCTCGGGGACGGGACGGAGGTCTGGGGGAAGGACGTCATGCCCCGACCATGGACGCCACAAGGCGCGCCGACCAGGGGCGGTCGGCGCGCCTGTGGACAGGGACGCGGATTGACTCGTCGCGGACGGCGGCCTGTGGACGGAGGACCGTCAGCGCACGACGCGCCCGTCGACGGTGACCGTGGCGGGATCGCCCTGCCGAGACCCGCGGGGGCTGCCAGCCTGCTCCCAGCGCAGGAAGTCCTCGGTGGTGCTGATCAGCTGGGCCGCGGCCCAGGCCAGGACGAACGCGTCGTCCCCGACGCCGAGCAGGGCGAACAGTCCCTCGGGCACGAGGTCGACCGGGCTGATGACGTAGGCCACCGCCGCGGCCAGCGCCAGCAGCTGGGCACGCGTCGCGCCGGAGTACTCCCCCGACCTGACGGCGCCGACCAGCCGGGGAAGCGCCTGGAGCCGGGTCGAGAGGCTCGGGGAGCCGGGGCGCGCGGCCGTGCGCACGGCGCGGCCGAACGACCAGACGGACGCCCAGCGCGCGGTGGGGCGGGATGCTCGGGGGCTCACGGGACCTCCAGGTGCTTCGACGGCTCGAGCGTTTCGACAGCTCGAGTGCTGCGACTGCGTGGGCTGTGCGGACTGGACGGGGGTGGAGCACCACGTGGCGCTCCACCCCTCTCAACGAACCACCCGCGAGGGGGATTCCCCCGCGGTCAGGCCGCGGTGGCCGGGAACTGCTGCTGGGCGTCGGAGGCGATCTTGGCGAGGAGGTAGTAGTCCATGCCACCGCCCACGACGCCGCCCACGAGCGCCAGGCCCTTGCCGACGACCTTGGCGAAGCCCTTCTGCCCCAGGGTGGAGATGAGCCGGAAGCCCACGCCCTTGTTGATCATCATCACGGCGGAGGCCGGCAGGTGCTGGCTGGCGAGGCTGGATAGGCGCCCCGACGTGAGCACGCCCGCGCGGCGCAGCAGGTCGTCGTCGGCATCCGCACCCACGAGCGTCAGCAGGATCGCCGAGCGGACCTCGGGCCGGGTGATGTCATAGCCGCGCACCCGCGCGATCGAGGCGACCATGCGCGTGGCGGTGAGGTAGAACTCCACGACGTTGGCCGGGAGGGCCACCGGCATGGTGATGAAGCCGCCGAGCCCGGTGACGAAGCCACCGGTGGCGGCGACCCGCTTGTGGTCCTTGATGATCTCCGCCACGGCCTGCTCCGGGGTGCGGCCACGCAGCGCCTTGTCCGCGACCTTGGCCGCGCCGTCGAGCGGGCCGGCGCCGTCCACGCCCACGTCGAGGAGCTTCTGCACGAGGTCCTCGACCGGGCCGTTGAGCCGGGACTCGCCGGTCCTGGGGTCGGTCGCGTGCTGGCCGACGGCCTTGTTGATGAGGGAGCCGGTGATCCTGTCGAAGATGCCCACGGGCAGTCCTTCCTGTCTGTGGCGGTGCTGGTGCGCTGGCGGGCCGCGCTCGCGGAAGGAGCGTGGTGGCGCACACTGGGTCGGTGAGCGACATACCCGGCACCTCCCCGTCCGACACCTCCGGGCTGCCCGAGACCGTCAGCGAGCTCGTCGAGGACCTTGCCGGGCTGACGCCGAGCGAGCGCCTGGACCTGCTCCAGGAGCTCGCCGACGACCTGCCCTCCCCGCCCGAGCGGGTCCAGGGCGACCCTGGGTTCGAGCGGGTCGAGGAGTGCCAGTCTCCCGTCCACGTCCTGGCCCGGGTCGAGGAGGGGGTGGTCCGGCTGTATGTCGATGCGCCGCCCTCCGCCGCGGCCACCCGGGCCCTCGCGGCGATCCTGCACGAGGCCGTGGACGGTGCCCCGCCGGCGCAGGTGCTGCGGCTGCCGGCCGACCTGCCCCTGCGTCTCGGCCTGGACGGCACCGTCTCCCCGCTGCGGCTGGGCGGCATGGCCGGCATGCTGGCGCGCGTGCAGCGCCAGCTCGCCGCGGCCTGACCGTGCCTGGCGGGCTACCGGGGGCCCTGGGCCTCGCCGTCGCCGAGGGGCGCGGCGTCGTCGTCGCCCCCTCCGGCGCGGTCGTCGTGGCGCCGTGCACGCTGGGCGAGCTCGTGCCGCGGCTGCGGCAGCTGGAGCAGGAGCAGCGGCCGCGGTGGGTGTGGTGGCAGGCGGGCCGTGACGCCCGTCCCGTGGTGGAGGCCGGCGTGCACCTCGCCCGGTGCTGGGACGTCGCCGAGGTGCACCGGGTGCTGGCGGGTGGCCTCGCCGCGGACCCCGGCACGGTGTGGGCGCACCTGCGCGGGCTGGACCCGGCGGGCGTGCCCCAGGTCGCGGAGCCGGACCTGTTCGCGCTCGTCTCCCCCGCCGCGCAGCTCGACCCCGAGACGCTGACGACCGCCGACGGCCACCTGCGCGCGGACGCGGTCCAGGGCAGCTGGATCACGACGCCCGCGCGGCTCGCCGCGTGGGCGCGGGCAGCGCTGACCGCCGCGGAGCAGCAGCGCGCCGCCCTGGCCGGCGCGCCGCGTGTGCCGGACTCCGGCGGCAGCCCGCGCGACGCCCGGCGCCTGCTCGCCACGGCCCTGTCCGAGTCCGCGGCGGCCCTGCTCTGCGTCGAGCTGGAGGTCCACGGCCTGCCCATCGACCGCGCGGCGGCGACCGCGCTCATCACGGCGGCCGCCGGACCACGCCCACGCGACGAGGCGCAGGCGAGCGCCATACGAGCCGAGCGGGACCGAGCCGTCCTCGTGCACGTGCCCGGGCGCGAGCGCACGGACCTGCGAAATCCGCTGCAGGTCAAGGAGATGCTGGCGTCGGTCGGGGTCAACGTGGACAACACGCGCAAGTGGACGCTGGCGGCCCATCGCGGCTCGCACCCCGTCGTCGAGGCCCTCCTGACCTGGCGCAAGGCCGAGCGCGTCGCCACGACCTATGGCTGGCACTGGCTGGAATCGCACGTCGGGGAGGACGACCGCCTGCGGGGTGCCTGGACCGCCTGCGACGGCGGAGCGGGTCGGATGACGGCCGCCAACGGCCTGCACAACCTGCCCGCCGAGCTGCGACCCGCCGTGGCGGCGCACCCCGGTCACGTGCTCGTGCGCGCCGACCTGGGCCAGATCGAGCCGCGGGTGCTGGCGGCGGTGGCCCGCGACCCGGCCTTCGCGGACGCCAGCCAGGCGGCCGACCTCTACTCACCCGTCGCCGCCGAGCTGGGGGTCGACCGACCGGTCGCCAAGGTCGCGGTCCTGGCCGCGATGTACGGACAGACGTCGGGCTCCGCGGGCAAGGCTCTCAAGCGGCTGGACCGGGCCTACCCGACGGCCATGGCCTACCTGCACCGGGCCTACGACGCGGGGGTGCGCGGCGACGCCGTGGTGACCTGGGGCGGGCGGCGGGTGCCGATGTGGCAGGGCCCGCTCTCGGAGGCGCAGCGCGCGGCGCGCGGGAGGTTCGCCCGCAACGCGGTCGTCCAGGGCGCGGCCGCGGAGCTGTTCAAGGCGTGGGCCGCGACCGTGCGCGCCGGCGGGCACCCCCTCGGGGCTCGGATCGTGCTGTGCCTGCACGACGAGCTGCTCGTGCACGTCCGCGAGGCGCACGCCGAGGAGACGGTCGCCCTCGTGCACCGCAGCCTCGACGAGGCGGCGGCGCGATGGACGGGCACGCACCGGGTGCGCTTCGTGGCGGACGTCAGCGTCGTGCGCCGGTGGTCCGAGGCCAAGGCCTGAGGCTCAGGCGGCGCCTCAGCCCTCGCCGTCGCTGTGGGTGCGCAGGAACTGCTCGAACTCGGCGCCGATCTCGTCGGCCGTCGGCAGCTCGCCGATGCTCGGCGCCAGGAGGGTGGGCCTGTCGAGACCGCGGGTCCACTGGTCGTACTGCCCCTCGAGGGCACGTACCACCTGCAGCACCTCCTCGCTGCCGCCGATCTCGGAGTCGATGGCCTCGCGGTTGGCCCCGGCGACGGCCGCCAGCTCGGCGGTGGGCAGGGCGAGCCCGGTCGCGCCGGACACCGCCCGCAGGCCCGTGAGCGCGGCGTCGGCGAAGTCGGTCTGGGCGAGGTAGTGCGGCACGTGCACGCTGAACCCGATGGTGTCGTAGCCGGACTCGCCGAGCCGGAGCTCGAGCAGGGACGCGAACGACGCGGGCACCTGGACCTCGCCGAACACCGGGTTGTTGTCGGGGATCAACGCCGCGTCGGAGGCGTGCGCGGTGAGGCCGATGGGGCGGGTGTGCGGGACTCCCATGGGTATCCCGTGGACGGACACGGTGAGGGACACCCCGAAGGTCCGGACGAGCCCGCGCACCGCCTCGGTCATCCGCTCCCACTGGTAGTCCGGCTCGGGGCCCGTCAGCAGCAGGAACGGCGTGCCGTCGACGTCGAGCACGCGGTAGAGCACGATCGCCGGGTCGTCGTAGGCCATGTAGCGGTCCCGGTCGAAGGTCATCAGCGGCCGGCGCCCGCGGTAGTCGAGCATCTGGTCGACGTCGAAGGACGCCACGACGGAGTGGTCGAGCGCGCCCAGCAGGTGGTCGGAGATGAGCTTGCCGGTGTGACCGGCGTCGATGAACGCGCCCATGGCGACGACCAGCGACGACGCACGCATGTGCGTGGGGTCGCAGTCGGTCTCGAAGCGGTAGAGACCCGTGGGGTCCTGCACGGTGTGCCTCCTGCTGGTCTGGCTGATCGGCCGGTCTGGCTCGTTGCTCCGCTCCCCGTCATCGCGTCGGGAGCGGCCTTCTCCCCCAGGGCAACGCCCGTCACGCCGAGCACATTCCGAGGCGTCAGGCGACCGTGCTGGTGCCGAGGGTGACGCTCGTCGAGCGGGTCGTGCCCGAGGGGTCGGTCCACGTCACGGTGACGCGGGTGCCCGGGTACTCGTCGGACAGGTCCTCGCTCAGGTCGGTGCCGCTGGTGACGGTGTCCCCGTCGACGGCGGTGATGGTCGACCCCGCGGTGATGCCGGCCGCGGCGGCGGCCCCACCGGCGACCACGTCGGCCACGGCGGCGCCGGACGGCATACCGGTCGCTCCCCGCGAGCCGCCGTAGCCCCCGGCCGTCACGTCGGTCACCTGGACGCCCAGGGCCGCCCGCGCCCCCACGTGCACGTCATCGGACCGGACGCCCGCCGTGATCTGGTCGGCAATGGCGAGCGCCTGGGAGATCGGCACGGCATACCCGTCGATGTCCCCGCCGGAGGTCGCCGCCGTGTCGATCCCGATCACCCGGCCGGAGGTGTCCAGCAGCGGGCCGCCCGAGTAGCCGGGCACGACGTCCGCCGTCGTCCGGATGAGCCCGGTGAGCTGCTCCCCGGAGCCCACGGAGGTCTCGTCCTGCGCGGTGATGGTCTGGTCGAGGGCCGTGACCGAGCCGGTGACCTGGTAGATCGCGCCTTGACCGCCACCTTGACCCACCGCGACCACGCTCTGGCCGACCTGCGCCGGCGACCGGTCGACCGTGACCGTGGACAGCCCGCTCGCGCCCGAGAGCCGCAGCACGGCGACGTCGTGCGCGGCGTCGTGCCCCACGACGGTCGCCGGATAGGTGCGCCCGGTGGTGGTGTCGGTGACGGTGATCGAGGTCGACCCCTCGACGACGTGGTAGTTGGTGAGCACCTCGCCGCCGGCGGTGAGGATCATCCCCGTGCCGGCGCCTCTGCCGTCGGGCAGCACGGTGTCCACCATGACGACCCCCTTCATCGACGCGACCTCGGTCCCCGAGATCGTCGAGCCGTCCGCGGCCCGGCTCAGGTCGGACGAACCGGTGGCGTCGAAGCCGGAGCTGCCGGACCCGGAGCTGCCGAGGCCCTGGCCGGCATACCCCGGGGAGCCACCGTGACGTCGGGTCCAGGTCGACTGGTCCTCGGTCGTGGCGCCCGACTCCTCGGTCGTGGCGCCCGACGCGGGCACGACCGTCGCGGGCGCGCTCACCCGCGACTGCGCGGCACTCAGGCCCGTGGCGACGACCCCCGGGGTGGCGGCGAGGGCGACGGCGGCTGCCGCGGTGGCGGCGATCCTGGCGGTGATGGACGGCATGGCTTGTCCTGGGGCGAGGTCCCGGTGGTGGGAACGGGTGGTGCGGGTGCGTCGAGCCCCACGCTCGTCCCCCCGGCTCGCAGGCTGGTGTAGGTCGCCTATGACCTGCCTGTGAGCGCCGGCCCACGTCACCGGGATCCGGGCCGACCCCCGGTCCGGGCGAGCCCGATCGATTTACTACACTCGGACCTGTGATAAATCTGCAGGAGGCAGCCGCGCTACGCGTCCCCCGGCTGCCGCTCCTGCTCCCCGCCGGGCTGGCGCTGCTCGCGGGCCTCGACGCGGCCCTCATCCTCCTGCGGGTCCCCGCTCCCGTCGGCTCCGAGCGGCTGCCGTCCGTGCACGGTCACCTCATGGTCCTGGGCTTCGTCGGCACCGTGATCGCCCTCGAGCGGGCGGTGGCCCTGCGACGCACCTGGGGTCTCGCCGCTCCGGTCCTGCTCGGCCTCGGGGCGCTCGCCCTGATCACCCCTGTCCCTAAGACCGTCGGGACGGCGCTGCTGCTCGCCGGCACCCTCGCGCTGGGTGCGGTCTACGTCCCTCTCCACGCCCGGTCCCACGACCCCTCGGTGGCCGTCCAGGCGCTCGGGGCGGTCCTCGCCGCGGGGGCGGCGATGCTGCTCCTCGCCGGCGCCCCCGTCTCCCTCTCCCTCACCTGGCTCGTGGGCTTCGTCGTCCTGACCATCGCCGGCGAGCGCCTCGAGCTGGCCCGCCTCGCTATGCTGCAGCCCCGCGTGCCGGCCCAGCTCGTGACCATCTCCCTGCTGTATGCCGTCAGCGCCGCCACCGCGCTCCTCGCCCCCGGACCCGGCCACCGCCTCGTCGGGGCGACCGTCCTGGCGCTGGGGGTCTGGCTCGTCCGCCACGACGTCGCCCGGCGCACGGTCCGCGGCTCCGGCCTGCCCCGCTACGTCGCGGTGTGCCTCCTGGCGGGCTACGCCTGGCTCGCGGTGACCGGCGCGCTGTGGGTCGTCCACGGCGCGATCACCGAGGGCCCGGCCTACGACGCCGTCGTCCACGCGGCCTTCCTCGGCTTCACGATGTCGATGATCATGGCCCACGCCCCGGTCATCCTCCCCGCCGTCCTGCGGCGCCCGCTGCCCTACAACCCCCTGCTCTACGTCGGCGCCGGGCTGCTGCACCTCACCCTGCTCGTCCGCGTCGTCGGCGGTGACCTGCTCGGTCACCAGGCGCTGCGCGTCGGCGGGGGCGTGGGCAACGTCGCCGCCGTCCTGCTCTTTCTCGCCGGCGCGGTCGCGCTGGTCGTCACCGCTCCACGGAGGATCTCGTCATGAGCCTGCTCACGCCCGGCGGCAGCCGTCCGGAGACCCCGGGCACCCCGACGAACGGCCCCGGCCCCCAGGGCTTCTCGGACCGCGCCCGCTGGCACGTCCGGTCCTTCCTGCCGGTCCTGGTCTGGCTCGTGGCGGCGGCCGTGGTCTCCGTGGTGCACCGCTTCGTGCCCGGCTCGCGGTGGATGCTCGTCCACTTCCTGCTGCTCGGTGCCGTCAGCAACGCCATCGTCACGTGGACCTGGCACTTCACGGGTGCGCTCGTGCGGCGCCCCGCGTCCGCCACCGAGACCCAGCACCAGGTCGTGCGCCAGATCCTGCTCAACGTGGGCGTCGTCGGGGTGAGCGCGGGCGTGGTCGGCGGCCAGCTGCGGACGACCGTCGCCGGTGCCGTCGTCGTGGGTGGCGTCCTCGCGTGGCACGGCGTCGCACTCGGCATCCGGGCCCGTCGCTCCCTGTCCAACCGGTTCCGCCGCACCATCACCTACTACACCGCCGCGTGCCTGCTCCTGCCGGTCGGGGCGGCCCTCGGGGCGTTGATGGCCGCGGGTCGCTCGGACGAGTGGCAGTCCCGGCTGGTCCTCGCGCACCTGGCCCTCAACCTGCTGGGGTTCGTCGGGCTGACCATCCTCGGCACGCTGGTCACGCTGTGGCCGACCATGCTGCGGACCCGCCTCGAGGAAGGCTCGGAGCGCACCTTCGCCGCCGTGCTGCCGATCCTGCTGGGTGCGATCGTCGTGACCGTGGCCGGGTCGGTCCTCGGGCTCACCTGGGTGGTCGCGGCCGGACTCGTCCTGTATGCCGCCGGCACCGTCACCCTGCTGATCCCCCTGGTGCGGACGGCCGTCCGCAAGCCGCCGTGGCAGTTCTCGACCTGGTCGGTGGGCGCGGGGATGGTGTGGCTCCTCGTCGCCCTCGGCCAGCTGGTGTGGCTCGTGGTCCGCACGCCACGGGTGGCGCGGGTGCACGACGACCTCGGGCTGGTGGTGTCCTCGTTCGCCGTCGGGTTCGTGGCGCAGGTGCTGTTCGGCGCCCTGTCCTATCTCCTGCCGGTCATGCTCGGCGGGGGCCCGGCCGCGGTGCGGCACACCACCTCCATGACCCAGCGCTTCGGCGCCTGGCGGGTGACGGTGACCTCGCTCGGCCTGCTGGTCTGCCTGCTGCCCGTCCCGAGCCTGGTGCGGGTCACCGCCTCGGTGCTCGTGCTCGTGGCGCTCAGCTTCACGCCCCCGCTGCTCGTCCGGGCCGCCGTCGTGGCCCACCGCCTACGCACCCACCCCGAGCTTACCCGCGCCTTGCCGCTCCCCGAGCGGCGCGCCGACGGGGCGCCGACGCCGAGCCACGAGCGCGAGCGCGGTCGCCCCCTCGGTGGCCTCGTCGCCGGGCTCGCGGCGGTGCTGCTGGCCGTGGCCGGAGGTGTCGCCATGGACCCCGCCGCGGTGTTCCGCAGCGACGCCGCGGGTGGCGTGACCCCCACCGGGCGGACCGTCGACGCCACCGTCACGGCCCAGGGGATGCGCTTCACCCCCGACACCGTGACGGTGAACCCCGGCGACCGGCTCGTCATCACCGTCACCAACACCGACGCCGACGTGCACGACCTCACCCTCGAGACCGGCGAGCAGTCCGGGCGCCTCGCGCGCGGGCAGAGCGCCAGGATGGACGTGGGCGTCGTGGGCCGGTCCGTCGAGGGCTGGTGCTCCATCGTCGGGCACCGGCAGATGGGCATGGTCTTTCACGTCCGCACGACCGGCGGCGACGACGTGGCCGCCGCGCCCGGCGTTGCCGGGGCGCTCGCCGGGGGTGGCCATGGAGGTCACGCGGCCGGTGGCGCGGCCAGCCCGGAGGTCGACCTCCACGGCACCTTCCCCGCCGACTTCACGGCCCGGGACGCGACCCTCCCGCCCGCGCCCGCAGCCACGCTCCACCGGATCACCCTGCGCGCCCAGGACGTCGACCTGCCGGTCGGGCCCGGCGTCACCCGGCGCATGTGGACCTTCAACGGCCAGGCGCCGGGCCCCGCCATACGAGGCAAGGTCGGCGACCGGTTCGAGATCACCCTGGTCAACGAGGGCACGATCGGCCACTCCATCGACTTCCACGCCGGGGCCCTGGCCCCGGACGGGCCGATGCGCACGATCCAGCCCGGGGAGAGCCTCGTCTACCGCTTCACGGCGACGCGCTCCGGCATCTGGATGTACCACTGCTCCACGATGCCCATGTCGGTGCACATCGCCGCCGGCATGGCGGGCGCGGTGATCATCGACCCGCCCGGCCTGCCCAGGGTCGACAAGGAGTACCTCGTCGTGCAGTCCGAGCTCTACCTCGGGGCGGGCAACGAGCCCGCGGACGCCGCCAAGATCGCCGCCCACCAGCCCGACGCCGTCGTCTTCAACGGCACCAGCGGGCAGTATGACGCCCGCCCCCTCACGGCGAAGGCCGGTGAGCGGGTGCGGTTCTGGGTGCTCGACGTGGGTCCGGACGAGCCGACGACCTTCCACGTCGTGGGCGCGCAGTTCGACCGGGCGTTCAAGGAGGGCACGTGGGTGCTGCGCGCCGCACCGGGCGAGCCGGACGCACCCGGCGGATCCCAGGCCCTCGACCTCGGCGCCGCGCAGGGCGGGTTCGTCGAGATGACCTTTCCCGAGGCCGGCCACTACCCCTTCGTCAACCACATGATGAGCCGCGCCGAGAGCGGCGCGCACGGGATCGTCGAGGTCCGCTGACGATCCCGTGCGCGTGGGCTCTTGCTCGGCGCCTGCTCAGCGACGGCGGTTGATCACGCCCTTCCACCCGAGGCCGAAGCCGAAGGAGTAGGTGTTGCCCATCGAGTCGCGGTAGGGCGTCATGTCCTCGCCGACGTCCTCCAGCTGGGCCTCGACCGCGTCCATGTCCTTGGGGCTGGTCATGGGCAGGCGGCCGCGCGGCTCGTGCTGGCCGAGCGCCGTCTCGATCAGCGCCTGGTCGCTGACGGAGTAGCCCACGAGGATGGCGTCGACCCGGCGCTCGAACTCCGCGGGGATGAAGCTCGTCTTGGCCTTGACGCTCGCGATGATCGGGATGTGACGGCCCGTCCGACGCTCGACCGTCCGGACGGCGTCCGCGGCCCGCAGCACGGCGGTGAGGTCGCGCTCGTTGCCGATCTTGGACGTGGCGCCGTAGTACGAGCGGTTCTCCTGCGTGCCGTCCTCGCGCAGGTCACCGGCGATGGAGGTGCGGCGCACGTGCGGGCCCGTCGCGGTGTAGGGACGCCACTGCAGGGACAGCGGGTAGAAGCTGCCGTCCTTGTTCATGCCGGCGCCGGTGAAGTTGTCGCCGTTGTCCGGTCCGCGCAGGCCGGCGAGGACCAGGTCCACGGACGACAGGTCGGGCAGCGTGTAGTCCACGACCTTGCCGGATGCGTCCAGCACGGGAGTGTCGGTCAGGACCTTCTTGAAGTAGCGCTTGGCGGTGTCGACGTCCATGGTCGGCCCGACCACGTCGGTGGTGGCCTGCGAGAACACGCTCGGGAAGCCGTGGGCGATGGTGCTGGGGATGTAGACGGTCTTGTTCTTGAAGGACGCCAGCGACGACTTCTTGACCGTGCGGCGGGCGTTCTTGAGCATCACGACGGAGTCGAGCTGGGCGGCGATGCCGCGCATCTGCTTGTCCTTGCTCGCGACCGTGGCCTGCGACCTCGACAGGTCGAGGTAGGGGTTCTCGAACAGGCCGGGGGCGAAGAGCATCCGCAGGATCCGCTCCCCCGACTGCCGGAACCGCACGTCCGCGCTGACCGGGACCTTGCCGGCCTCGAAGTCCTTCTGCCACATGGCGTGTGCAGCGAGGACGGGGACCGTGTCGTTGTTGCCGCCGAACATGTCCAGCCCCGCGCGCAGCACGGCGTAGTGCCGCTCGTTGACCGAGGCCTTCTCCATGCCCTAGGCCATGCCGAACGGCGAGCTCGGGTCGGTGTAGCCGCGCGTGACGCCCCAGTCGGTGCAGATGACGCCGTCGTAGCCGGCGTTGCGGGCCGGGTCGATCTTGACCTTGTCGTAGGCCGAGCCCACCCGGTTGCCCGTCAGGGGCGAGCCGTCCTTGGCGATGGCGATCGAGTAGCTGCTCATCACGGCCGTCGCGTCGCTCGCCGCCTGGAAGGGCTTGAGGTGCTCGGCCCAGTTGTTGCCGGGGTAGACGGCATACTTGCCGGCGTTGAGGTGCGACTCACGACCCGCCTCACCGGCCCCGTCCCCCGGCCAGTGCTTGATCATCGTGTTGATCGAGTCCTCGCCCCAGCCCGTCGGGTGGCCGTAGAGGTCGTAGGTGTTCTGCGAGCCCTCGACGTAGGCCTTGGCCATGGTCGACGCGAGCGCGGTGTTCTCGCCGAAGGTGCCGTCGACGCGCAGCCAGCGGGGCTCGGTCGCGAGGTCGATCTGCGGCCCGAGGGCGGTCGTGATGCCCATGGCGCGGTACTCCTCGGAGGAGGTGCTCGCGAAGTCCAGCATCGTCTTGCGGGAGAAGGTCGCCGCCAGGCCGAGGTTGGACGGCCAGCGGGAGATGTCGCTGCCCGCGGCGTTGTATGCCGAGTCGTTGGCCGCCGTGGAGCGGGGATCCGAGGAGAAGTTGACCGGCACGTAGGGCAGGCCGCTCCTGGCCCGGGTCTCGGCGTAGGCCTGCACCTGGTTGACCCAGGTGACGGTCGCCTTGACGTCGTTGGAGCTGGCGTTGAGGACGTTGCGCAGGTGGTCCACGCCGAGGTACTTGCGCTGGGGGTCGGTCAGCCCGGCGGCGGCGTTGCGCTCGTGGGAGCTGAAGAGCATGAGCCCGGCGACCTGCGGGATGGTGAGCTCCTGGGCGAGAGCCTTGGCTCGCTCGTTCGTGGAGCGGCGCCAGTCCTCCCACACGTCCAGCCTGCCGTTGGCGTTCATGTCCTTGAACGCCAGAACGGCCTCGTCCGTCGTGACCCGCAGCAGCTTCACGCTGCCGCCCGGGACATAGCTGAGGACGGCGCCGCCGGCGGGGTTGGTCACCTGGGTGAACGTCGTCCGGCCGTCGGTGACGGTGCGCTCGGTGGGGGTGGGCAGGGCCGGGTCCGCGTGGGCGGTGCCGGCCGTGGCGGCGGCGCCGCCGAGCGCCAGGGCACCCGCGAGCGTCGTGGCCAGGAAGGGGGTGGTGCGCATCGGTGCTCCTTCGTGCCGCGGCCCGGTGCTGGTCGCTCCGTCGCGACCCGAATCCCGGCCTGGATGCGGTGAGTAGCAGAGATCCTGGCATCGGCCATCTCCCCCGGCAACGGGACGGAATCGGTTAGGCCGTTCAGGGCCGCCTCTTCGCACTGCCCTGCTACCTCCCCGCCCTGCGGGCGGAAAGGACCACCATCATGAGCGAGTCAGGCGACGCGCCAAGCACGTCTCGCCGTACCGGCCAGGCGCCCGTTGTCCGCGCCTCCCCTATTGCCCGACTGAATTTCAGCAACGTGCATCGGAGCTCGGCACAAAAACGCTCCACTCACCCCGATGCATCCGTCGCAAGGCCGTTATCACGACGTTTGTCACCGCATTCTTGCCACCTGGACGAAAACGGTCGAAGGGCCGAATTCCCCCCAGGTCGTTGGCGGTCCAGGTATGGCAGCGCGCGCCTGCGGCGTCCCCCGAGCCTCCTGCTGAATCACTCGAGGGACGGGGCCGGGCAGAAAGACCAGTGGGATACCAAGGGATTATCCTGAACCGATGTCCAATACCGTTCTTGAGGGCGCTCCGACGCGACCATCCGTCATTCTTCTGGACCCTCGGTGAGGTTTTCTGCATCCAGGTGACTTCCCTTTCTTGACGGGCGCCTGATCGATAGAATAGAGCCATGAACTTCACCGATGTCGTCACCGCAAGAGGGGTCCTCACCGAGGCCCTCACCGCGCTGCGCACGCTCGGTGAGGGTCTGGCCTTCGTCCAGGAGGCGGACCTCGGAGACCTGGCCCGCGAGGCCTCGCAGGTGACGGCTCTCGCGCGTGGGCTGCTCACCGCCACGACGATGGAGGCCGAGGCTCGCGGGCTCCTGGTCACGTCGGGGTCGGGCAACATCGCGCAGTGGCTCCTCGACCACGAGGCGGCCACCCCCGAGGTCGAGCGCAACACGATCGCACGCGCCGTGCGCGAGACGCGGCGGCGCGAGCTGGCTCCGCTCCGCGACGCGATGGCGTCGGGCGAGGTCAGCCCGGGCGACGCGATCACGGCCGCGAGGACCTTCGACGACCTGCGCCTCGCCACCGACCCGGCCATGCACCCCGACATCGTCGACGCCGTCATCGAGCTCGCCCCGGTGGGGTTCAACCGCAGCAGCCTTCGGCGGTTCCGCACCGAGATGCTCGCGCGCTTCGGCACGGCCCGCGACGAGGACCACGAGCTCGACAAGGCCACCCGCCGGGGCGTCACCGGCTGGCACGAGCTGCCCGACGGCACCTGGCGGTTCGAGGCGACCTACGACACGCCAGACAAGGTCGTGCTCGACGCCCTCTTCAACGCGCTCGGTGCTCCCCTCCCCCAGTCCGACGGCATGCCGGACCTGCGCACCCCCGGGCAGCGCCGCGCCGACGCCCTCGTCCAGGCCGCGCAGCTGGTCGCCCGGATGGGCACGACGGGCCCCACGGGCACGGACGCCCGCGTCAACCTCATCCTGCCGATCGAGTCGCTCACCCACGCCACCGGCGAGGGCGCCACCGCCGGCTCCGACGAGCGCGGCACCCCCCTGATGCCCGCCACCGCGCGTCTGCTCTCGTGCTGCGCGACCGTCACACCCATCTGGGTCGACACCGACGGCCGGCCCCTCCACGTGGGGCGCAGCGCCCGGCTCGCGACCGCGGAGCAACGACGCGCCCTTGAGGTGCTGGACGGCGGATGCACCTTCCCAGGCTGCACGGCGCTCCCGTCGTGGACGCAGGCCCACCACATCGTCCATTGGGCCGACGGCGGGCAGACCAACCTCGACAACCTGGCCTCGCTGTGCGGCCCGCACCACCGGTTCATCCACCAGCACCACATCACCGGTCACGTCGACAGCACCGCCCCGAGGGGAGGGCGCAGGGTGAGGTGGCACGTCATGCGCGTCGGGCTCGGATGGAGACCGGCACCACCGCCCGAGCCCGACGAGGCCGTCGCCTGAGGCCAGCCTCGTTCCCCGCGGTCCGACATCAGCCCGCCAGCACCCGGCTCTCGCCTGCCCGAGGGTCGGGCACAGGCGCGCTCAGCGGGCCTCGGCCGCGTCCATCGCCTTGTAGATCCGCTGCTCGCTCACCGGGTGCGCCGTCCCCAGCGACTGGGCGAAGAGCGACACCCGCAGCTCCTCGAGCATCCACCGGATCTCGACGACGTCCGGGGCGTCGACGCGCGCAGGCTTGAGGCTCTTGAGGAAGTCTGCGTGCTCCCGCTCCACGGTCGCCACCACGGCCTGCCGCTCGTCGTCCCGGCGCAGGTCGTCCGGCCCCTTCTGCGCCCGTATGACGATCGCGCGGACGTAGCGCTGCAGGTGCCGCAGGCGCGCCCGACCCGTCTCGGCGACGAACCCAGGATGGATCAGCGCCTCGAGCTGGCGGGTCATGTCGTCCTTCATGGCGCGCGCGGCCGGCGACAGGCGGTCCAGCGCCAGCCGGGCCTCACGGGCCGCCGCCAGGATCGGCTCAACCTGCTCGATGATCTCGATGACGCGGGCGGAGACGAGCTGGCGGACCCGGCGCAGCACCTCGGCGTACTGCTCCTGGTCCCGCACGATCCCCGCGGCACCGGTGGTGAGCGAGGGTGTCTCCGCGACGATCGAGTCGACGGTCGCGGCGAGGCAGTCGTCGAGCAGTGCGGGCACGGACCCGTGGGGGTTGTGGCCGAGGGCGATCTTCTGCTGGTTGGTGAGGACGGCGAGGACGCGCTTCCACGGCGGGGTGATGTCGAGCAGCAGCAGGCGCCGCAGGCCGAGCCGGGACGCCACCTCCGCCTCGTGCTCGGTGGCGAGCACCTGCACCGACACGGAGGTGCCGCGGTCGACGAGGGCGGGATAGCCGTGCAGGGTGCGGCCATTCTTGACGCGCTGCTCGAAGGTGGACGGCAGCTCGCCGAAGTCCCACGTGGTCAGGCCGGTTCGCTCGATCGAGGAAGCGGCGGACGCCATGGTCTGCCGGACCCTCGGGGCGAGCTGGCGCCGCAGCGACTCCAGCTCCTTGGACTCCCCGAGTGACCTGCCCCGGACGTCCTCCACGCGGAAGGTCATGCGCAGGTGGTCCGGCACCTTGGTCCAGTCCCACTCGTCGCCTCGTACGCCGAACCCGGTGCGGCTGCGCAGGGCCGCGGCGAGCTCCTCGACCAGGTCCCGCCCCGACGCCGGATCCGCCTGCGCCAGAGCGGCTCTCGCGTGGTCCGGCGCGGGCACGAAGTTCTTGCGAGTGGCCTTGGGCAAAGACTTGATCAGCGCGGTCGCGAGCTCCTCGCGCATCCCTGGCACGAGCCAGTCGAAGCCCTCGTCGCGCACCTGGTTGAGCACCTCGACGGGGATGTGGCAGGTGACCCCGTCCGCGTCGGCGCCCGGCTCGAACTGGTAGGTCAGGCGCAGCTCCAGCTCGCCCTGCCGCCAGGTCTGGGGGTAGTCAGCGCTCACGGAGGTGTCGGCGCCCTCCGCGACGACGACGTCCTCGGTGAAGGTCAGCAGGTCCGGGGTCTCGTGCCGCGCCGCCTTCCACCACGCGTCGAAGTGCCGCCCGGACACGACTGACTCGGGGATGCGGGCGTCGTAGAAGTCGAACAGCTCGTCGTCGTCGACCAGGATGTCGCGGCGGCGGGCCCGCTCCTCGAGCTCGGCGACCTCCTTGAGCAGGCGCCGGTTGTCGTGGAAGAAGTGGTGCCGCGTGTCCCAGTCGCCCTCGACGAGGGCATGCCGGATGAACAGCTCGCGCGCGAGCACGGGGTCGACGCGGCCGAGGCTGGCCTTGCGGCCCGCGACGAGGGGTATGCCGTAGAGGGTGACCCGCTCGAGGGCGACCGCGCCGGATCGCTTGCGCTCCCAGTGGGGTTCGGCATACGTCCGCTTGACCAGATGGGATCCGAGGCGCTCCGCCCAGGCCGGGTCGATGCGCGCGTTGGTGCGTGCCCACAGGCGTGTCGTCTCCACGAGCTCGGCGGCCATCACCCAGTCGGGCTGCTGGCGATGCAGCACGGAGCCGGGCTGGATGGCGAAGCGCGCACCGCGGGCCCCGGTGTACTCCCGGCGCTCCGGGTCGCGAAGCCCGATGTGTGACAACAGCCCTGACAGCATCGCCTGGTGGATCGCGTCCGGCGTGCCGGGGCTCTTGTTGGGCTCGAGGTGCAGCGCCTTGCAGGCCTGCCGGAGCTGCAGGTGCAGGTCCTGCCACTCGCGGATCCGCAGGTAGTGCAGGTACTCCTGCTTGCACATGCGCCGAAAGGCGCTGCCGCTCAGGGCCTTCTGCTGGTCGCGGAGGTAGCCCCACAGGTTGAGCCAGGTGATGAAGTCGCTGTGCTCGTCCTTGAACCTCGCGTGCTGCTGGTCCGCCTGGGCCTGCTTGTCGACCGGACGCTCGCGCGGGTCCTGGATCGACAGCGCGGCCGTGATGACGAGCACCTCTGCAAGACAGCCGTTCTCGTTGGCCTCGAGGATCATGCGTGCGAGGCGGGGGTCGACGGGCAGGGCGGCGATGGACCGGCCGTATGCCGTCAGCCCCCTGCCTCGCCCGGCGTCGCGCCCCGCCGAGTCGGCGTCGATCGCACCGATCTCGAGGAGCAGGTTGAGACCGTCCGTCACCTGGCGCGAGTCCGGCGGGTCGACGAATGGGAACCGCGCGACGTCGCCGAGCCCCAGGGAGATCATCTGCAGGATGACCGATGCGAGGTTGGTGCGCTGGATCTCGGGATCGGTGAACTCCGGTCTGGCGTCGAAGTCCTCCTCGGAGTAGAGCCGGATGCAGACGCCGTCGGCGACGCGGCCGCACCGGCCGGCACGCTGCGCGGCCGAGGCCTGCGAGACGGGCTCGATGGGCAGCCGCTGCACCTTGGTGCGCTGGCTGTAGCGCGAGATGCGGGCGACGCCGGTGTCGACGACGTAGCGGATGCCGGGGACGGTCAGGGACGTCTCGGCGACGTTGGTCGCCAGGACGACCCGACGACCGGCGTGACGCGAGAACACCCGGTGCTGCTCGGCGCTCGACAACCGGGCGTACAGCGGCAGGATCTCCGTCCCCGGCAGCCTCAGCCCCTCGAGCGCGTCTGCGGCGTCCCGGATCTCACGCTCGCCGGAGCAAAAGACGAGGACGTCCTGGTCGGACCCGTCACCGGACCCGGCCTCGGTCCACAGCTCCTCGACGGCGTCGACGATCCCGGTGACCTGGTCGACGGTCTCGAGCAGATCCCCTGCGGGAGTGAGGCGTTCGAGGGGGCGATAGCGCACCTCGACCGGGTAGGTGCGTCCGGACACCTCGATGATCGGGGCGGGTTCGCCTGCGGCGGAGGCGAAGTGCTCCGCGAACCGCTCCGGGTCGATCGTGGCCGAGGTGATGATGACCTTGAGGTCAGGTCGTCGTGGCAGCAGCTGCTTGAGGTAGCCGAGGATGAAGTCGATGTTGAGCGACCGCTCGTGCGCCTCGTCGATGATGATCGTGTCGTAGCGCCGCAGGTCCCGGTCGCGCTGGAGCTCGGCAAGCAGGATCCCGTCGGTCATGACCTTGACGAGCGTGTCCCGGGTCGAGTGGTCGCCGAAGCGGACCTGGTAGCCGACGGGTCGCTCCTCGTCCGCCGCCCGCTCCCCCGTGATGGGGTGACCCAGCTCCTCGGCGATGCGCTCGGCCACCGAGCGGGCGGCGATGCGGCGGGGCTGCGTGTGGCCGATCAGGCCATGGATCCCGCGACCCAGCTCGAGGCAGATCTTGGGGATCTGGGTGGTCTTGCCGGATCCCGTCTCACCCGCGACGACGACCACCTGGTGGTCTCGGATGGCCGCCGCGATGTCGTCCTTGCGGGCGACGACGGGCAGCTGTTCGGGATAGGTGATCTCGGGGACCAGCGCCCGACGCCGGGCCTCGCGCCCCAGCCGCCGCGCCGTGGCGGCCTCGCGCTCCTCGGCGGTGCGGGCCGGGCGCCGCCCGGAGCCCTGGCGTCCGGACCGCCGGTGCCCGGACCCCTGACGTCCGGGGCCGCGACGTCCGCGAGCGGGCTGCTCGCTGGGGTGGGGGGACTCGTCAGGCACGCTCTCCAGGATAGGCGCCCGCGCAAACCCGCCCCCCTTCAGGAGGGGGAGGGGGCAGGTGGGGCGCAGCCCGTGACCTGGTAGACCGTCACCGACCCGCCACGCCCGATCGGCTGCAGCCCGGGGACCCCCGCGAGGCCGCGGAGCCCGGCATACAGCGGATAGCGAGGGTCGTTGTCCCACACCTTGTCGGTGTCCTCCACGACATAGCCCACGTGCAGGTCACGCACCGCCCGGCACACCTGCGGCGTCATCTCGCGCAGGTGCCGGCGCAGCAGGTCGTGGTCGCCGACGAGCACCCCGCCGAAGTGCGTGAAGACGCTGGGGTGCCCGCTGAGCACCCCCGCCCACTGCCCTCCGCCGAAGGGGTCGCCCGCCACCGACAGCCCGTCCGGCCGCGCCCCCAGCACCCTCCCGTAGAGCGCCGCCTCACGCTGCGACACCACGGTCCGCCACCACGGCTGGTCCCCGTAGTTGTGGCTCACCAAGCGCTCGGACGAGGCCGCCCCCGAGGGGATCCCGGCGGCGATCGCCACCGCGACGACGACGGCCACCACCCCGCGCGCCACGGCGGGGCGGGAGGGGGCCAGGCGCGCGCCCAGCCCCACGAGCGCAGAGACCCCGGTCCCGGCGAGCACGAGGGCCGGCACGGCGAGCGGCGCCACCACGCGGTAGGGCTCGCGGTCCCACAGCGCCGTGAGCAGCGTGCCCCACCCCGACGAGATCGACGCGGCGCAGACGTACAGGCAGGCCGTCAGCACCAGCCCCACCACCAGCCAGCCACGGCGGGTGCGGCTCGCCTGCCCGGCCCCCACCGCGACGAGCAGGGCCAGCACCAGCCAGCCGGGGGTCAGGTGGGTGCCGAGGGTGAGCACCTCGCGCACGGCGTCGCCGGTATCGGTGACGGTGCGGGTCCGGCTCGTCAGCAGCGACCGGACCGTCGGCGTGCGGGCGACGAGCACCACGCCGACCCCGGCGACGAGCAGCGCCAGCCCGGTGGCCCAGGTCACGACCCGTCGGGCGTTCGGGTGGTGCCGGGCGACGTCCTGCAGCTGGCGCCACGCGGCCGGCACCAGCAGCGGCACCCCCAGGACCAGGACGCTGAGCACCGCCGACGGGTGGACCAGGGCCAGCCCGAGGCCGGCACCGGTCGCGACGACGGACCAGCCCGCCCGCCGGGTGAGCCTCACGTCGCGCCGGCAGATCACCACCAGCAGCGCCAGCAGTCCTGGGGCCAGTGCCAGGCCGGCGGCGTTGGACCACAGCACCCCGAAGTGCAGCAGGAGGGTCGGGAACACCAGCGTCACGGGCAGCATGGCCGCGACCGCCCACCGCGCCACGGGGTCGGGCCCGAGGATCTCCCGCACGAGCAGCAGCATCCCCACCGGCCACACCACGGCGGCGAGCACGAGCATGACGACGTTGAGCACCACCACGGGGTGCACGCCGGTGAGCTGGGCGACCAGCGCGGCGTGCGCGTGCAGCCCGGGGGGATAGAAGGTCGTGCTCGACGCGGGCGCCGAGGTCGCGCCGACGGAGTACCACCCGGCGTCACCGACGGCCAGGACCCGCGCCAGGGCGTTGACGTGGAAGCCCGCGTCGTGCGACTGCTGGAGGGCCGCCGGCGACGCGATCCCGCGCACGAGGACCCACCACGACCCGGCCACGGCGACGAGGACCGGGCCCACCGTCGCCAGGGCCGGGGTCCCGGCGGACCAAGGCGTCGAGAGCGGCCCGAGCCGCCCGCCCGCCGACGCCGCCTCCGGTCCTCGTGGCTCCCGACCGCCGAGACGGCGCACCACCAGGAGCGTCAGCCCGCCCAGCACCACGGTGGTGAGCAGCAGCGGTATGGCGCCCCACCGCACCCCCGTCCACGTGGTCCACGCGACGGCGGCCCCCACGACACCGGCCGATACCACCGGGGCCGCGCCGAGGATCATCCGCGGTGCGGCGCGGGCAGCGAGCAGCACGAGGGCGCCGGGGAGGACGTGGAGGACCAGGGAGACCGCTGCCACGGGCAGGGCGGCCCACCACGTCGTCCCCGCCGGCAGCACGACCCTCAGTCGACCCGGGTGACGGTGACGGCGGCCCGGTCGGCGGCCCGCTCCTCGTCGGTGCGCGCGTCGTCCGCAGCGCCGCAGCCGCCGCCGCTGCCGCACCCACCGCAGCCGCCGCCGCTGCCGCACCCGCCCGTGGGCTGGGCGTGCGATGCCTCCACGTCGGCGGCGACGTTCGCGGCGTACTGCTGGGCGAGGGCGTCGGCGGCGCGGCGGGTCTCGGCATACGCCTCGGCGGCGCCGTCCTGGGCCTCGAGCAGGCCCGCGAGCAGCTGGTCCTCCTTGGCGAGGTGCGCGCGGAGCAGGACGCGCAGGGCCTGCGCGTCGCCCGCGAGCTGGGCGGCGTCCTGGGCCGCGTTGACGGCGTCGACCAGGCCCGCGATGACGCGGTGGTCCGCCACGAGCCCCTGCACGAGCAGGGACGCCTCGGCGACCTGGGCGGCGCGGGGGTAGAGCACCTGCTCCTTGGCCACGGCGGAGGGCACGAGCTCGAACTGGCACCAGGTGGCGAGGTCGGCGTGCGCCTGCCCGAACGCGGTGGCGTCGGCTGCCCCGATCGCCCCGATCAGGGCCTCGACCGTCTGCTCGACGATCTGCGCGAGGGCGAGGTTGTCCGCCCGCAGTCCCTGCTCAGCGGTGCCTGAGCCCCCGCTGGTCGTGGTCGGTGCCGTGTCGGCGACGTCGGCGACGCTCGTCATCGCGTCAGCTCCTCACCGGGCCTTGCGGCCCGTCGTGGCCAGGGCGCCGGCTGCGGTCGCCCCGGGGGTCTTGGTGGTTCGGTCGGGGTCCCTAGACTAGTCGGCGTGTCCATGACATCTCCGCAGCGGCCGGCTCCCGGCCCGCTGCCCGGCCCCGAGGGCACCGAGCCCCAGGTGCTGACGTCGGCACGCCAGGCGGTCCTGCGGGTCCTGCGCGAGCACGCCGCCCCCATGACGGTCGACGAGGCCTCGCACGCGTGCGGCCTGCACAACAACACCGTCCGGGCACACCTGGACGCCCTGGTGGAGGCCGGGTTCGCGCGGCGCTTCCGGGCCCCGATCACGGGCCGCGGACGACCGGCCTGGCGCTACGAGGCGACGCTGGCCGGCTCCGAGGCCGGGGCGGAGTATGCCGCGCTCGCGGTCGCCCTGGCCGACCAGGTCGCCGAGCTGCCGGACGCCCGTGCCGTCGCGCACGCCGCGGGTGTCGCGTGGGGCGGCTCCCTCGCCCGCGACCGGCCCGCCCCCGCGCAGGCGTCGCCGCGCGAGCAGCTGCGGGAGGACTTCGACCGCATGGGCTTCGCGCCCGACGAGGCGTCCGCCGGGCACCAGGACCTGATCCTGCGGCAGTGCCCCATGCTCGACGCCGCCCGACGCGTCCCGCACGTCGTGTGCACCGTCCACGAGGGGCTCGCCGCCGCCCTCGTCGAGGCGGCCGGCGCAGACCCCGGCTCCGTGCGGGTGGAACCCTTCTCGGTCCCGGGAGGGTGCCTGGTGCGGATCGAGGGCGCCGGGTCCTGACACCGGGGGCCCCGAGCGCCGAGACCTGGTCGGCCGACCACCCGGTCCAGCGGTATCGTTCGACCACGTGAACGACGCCTACCGCTCCCCCGCCGCACGGGACACCGTGCGCGAGTGGTGCACCGCAGCGCTCGCCGGCTGGAGCGTGGCGCACGAGTCCCGGACCCTGAAGGTGCCGGTCCACGACACACAGGTCCACACGCACGTCGTGGCGGTGGGCGAGGGGCTGCCCCGTCTGGTGTGGCTCCCAGGGACGGCGATGAGCGCGTCGTCCAGCCTCGACCAGGTCCGCGCACTGGCGGAGCACGGGACCGTCTGGGCGCTGGACCTCCCGGGCCAGCCCGGGCTCTCCGACCCCGCTCGCCCACGACGTGACACCACCGCCTGGTACTCCGCCTGGCTCGAGGCGGCCCTGCACCTGATCACCGCCGAGTGGTCCGACGCCCGCGAGCTGACCCTGGTGGGCAGCGGGCTCGGCGCGGCCGTCTGCCTGAGCGCCGACTCTCCCGTGGTGACCGGACGATTCCTCGTCGGCCCGGGAGGGCTCCTCCCCCCGCGCACCTCCGCGGGCCAGGTCCGCGACCGGACGCGCTGGTCCCTGCGCTCGACGCCGGCGACCGCCCGGGCCGTGCTGGGCCACCTGGTCGAGCCCGGCGGCGCCATCCCGGAGGACCTCGTCGAGTGGCTGACGCTCGTGGGCCGCACCTGCAAGACCATCAACCACCCCCGTCCTGTGCCCCAGCACTACCTCGACCGGATCGACGGCGCGCCCCTGACGGTGGTGGTCGGCGAGGAGGACACCCTCGTCCCGCCGCCCGCGCTGTCGGCCATCGTCGCCCGCCGCACGAGCGCCACCGTGGTGGTCGTCGACGGCTGCGGACACCTGCTCCCCCCGGAGCGCTGGGAGCAGGTCCTGCGAGTGCTCCCCGCGTGACGCCACCGGCCCCTACGCTGGTGCCGATGCGTCCAGGACGAGGGAGCCCGCCGTGACCGAGCACCTCGCTGCCCTGGTCCTCGCCCGCGCGGACGCCCACCCCGACGCCGTGGCCCTGCGGGGACGGACCGACGAGGGGTGGGCGCAGCTGACCTACGCCGACCTCGCCGCCCAGGTGCGCCACGTCTCCCACGGCCTCATCGCCACCGGCCTGCACCCGGGCGACGCAGTGGCGATCATCGCCGACAACCGCCCGGAGTGGCTGGTGACCGAGCTCGCGGTCGTCGCGGCGGCCGGCGTCGTGGTGCGCCTCGGCCCCGCGACGCCGGTCGAGGAGCTCGCCGTGGTCCTGCGCGAGACGGAGGCGCGGGCCGCGTTCGTGGCTGGCGACGTCCTCGTGGACAGCATGCGGCGGCTGTCCGGGCGGCTGCCGTCGCTGCGCGTCGTCGTGTGCTTCGACGAGAACCCTTCCGTGGTCCCCCTCCTCGACGACTTCGTGGGCCTGTCCTTCGGCAACGCCGTGGACGACCTCGGTGCCGAGGTGGGCACCCACGGCACCTTCTCCTTCGACCGTGTGCTGGCGGCGCCGTTCGACATCGCCACGGCCGCCGAGGCCGCTCGCCGCCGCGACGCCTGGTCCCCCGACGACATCGCGTTCATCGACTACACCGTGGGGGGCGCGGGCGAGCTGCGCGGCGTCGTGCACACCCACCGCTCGGCGCTGACCACGGTCAAGGCGATCGCCGAGGCCTTGCAGGTGACCGAGCCCCTCCACGAGGTGACCACCTTGCCCCTGCACCACTCCGTGCAGCACGGCAGCAGCCTGATCGCCCTGCTGTCCGGCGGCTCGGTGTCCTGCGTGGGCGACCCCGACGACGTGCGCGACGCCATCCGTGAGCTGCGGCCGACGATGCTCATGACCTCGTTCCCGGTGCTGCGTCGGCTCGTCGACGAGGCGCTCGAGCGGGCGGGCGACGAGCTGCCCCTCGGAGCCACGCTCGTGCCCTGGTGCCGTCGCGTGTCGGTCGCCGACTCGGCGCGTCGGGCGGAGCAACGGGGGGCCGGGTCGGTGCTGGACGAGCTGCGCTTGCGCACCGCCCGCCTCCTCGTGGGCACGCGGGTCGCGCGCGAGCTCGGCGGACCCAAGGCCCTCTTCCTGGTCGCCGGTGTGGGGGCACCACCGGAGGTGATGAGCCTGCTCGAGACGGCGGGGCTCCCGGCATACCGGTGCTGGGGACCGCTCGAGTCGGGGGTCCTGGCCACGGTCAACGCCCCCCATGCCGCCAAGGACGGGTCGGTGGGCAGGCCGCTGTCGTGCCTGTCGCTGCGCATCGACGACGACGGTCAGGTGCTGCTCGCCGGGCCCGGCCTGATGCGGGGCTACTTCGGGCTGCCGGCGGAGACGGCCCGGGTGCTGCGCGACGGCTGGCTCCACACCGGTCAGATCGGCCGGGTCGACGACGACGGCTACCTGCACCTCACCAGCCGGCTCGACGACCGCATCGTCACCGAGTCGCTGCGCTACGTGTCACCACAGGTCGTCGAGGAGCGGCTGCGCTCGATGCCGATCATCGCGGACGTCGTCGTCGTGGGTGACGGCCGGCCCTGCCTGACCGCCATCGTCGAGGCGGACGTCGACCTGGCTCGCCAGGTGCGGCTGGCGGGCGGGGACCACTCCCTCGCGGACGACGAGGCGCTCGCCACCGACCCCCTCGTCGTCCGCGCCGTCGGTGACGCCATCCGGCTGGCCAACGCCTCCCTGTCCCCCGACCAGTGCATCCAGGGGTTCCGGCTGACCGCCTCCCCGCTGGGGCGTCTCGGCGGACCCGCCGCGGCCGGGTTCATGCGCCGTCAGCGGGTGGAGCGGGAGTGCGCCGCCGCGATCGAGGAGATGTACTCCTCCCTCGCCATCGCGCCCTCGCGACGCTAGCCCTCGCGACGCTCACCAGCGCCGCCGGCCGGGTCCACGGCGGGTGGCGTGGGTTATGGTGAACCCGACCACCCTCGACGGAGCTGGAGCCCCGATGCCCGTGCCTGCAAGCGACCCCGCGGGAGCCGGTGCCGCCGTCGTCCCTCCGCCCCGGTTCTCGGAGGACCACCTGGCCCGGGTCTACGCCCGGGTCGTGCGCGAGCACGCCGACCGGCCCGCGATGCGAGTCCTGGGCGACGGCGCGGTCACGCTGTCGTATGCCGAGGTGGGTCGCCGCGTCGAGGCCGTCGCCAGGGCCCTGGTGGCGTGCGGCGTGGAGCCCGGCGACCGGGTCGCGATCCTCGCCCCCAACTGCCCGGAGTGGTCCCTTGTCGACCTCGGGGCCCTGGCCGCCGGCGCCGTCCCCGTGCCGGTCTACCCGACCTCCACCCCCGACCAGGTCGCCTACGTCCTCGAGCACAGCGGGGCGACGGCGGCCTTCGTGGGTGACGCCGAGCTGCTGGGCCGGCTCGGGGACACGACGGGCTCCGGGCTGCGCCTGGTCGTCGCCTTCGACGACGCCCCCGGAGCGGAGCCCTGGTCACGGGTCATCGCGGCGCAGGACCGCGAGCACGACCACGACCTGTCGGCCGAGGTGGCCCGCCGCACGCAGGCCGGGCACGGCGACGACATCGCGACCATCATCTACACGTCGGGCACCACCGGCCGCCCCAAGGGGGTCGCGCTGTCGCACGCGACGATGCTGCACCAGCTGCACGCGGTGGACGCCTTCTTCGACATCGGCCCCCACGACTCCAGCCTCGCGTTCCTGCCGCTCTCGCACGCCCTCGAGCGCGCCTGGACCTATGCCGTCCTGTCCCACGGCGCCCTCAACACCTACGTCCGCGACCCCAAGACCGTCGCCGACCAGCTGCGGGAGGCGCGGCCGTCCGCGCTGGTGGCGGTGCCCAAGCTCTACGAGACGGTCTACTCCGTCGCGCACGCCATGGCCGACAAGAGCCCCGTGCGCCGCCGCGTCTTCGACTGGGCCTTCGGCGTGGGCCGCCGCGTGGGCGAGCTGCGCCTCGCGGGCCGGCCGATCCCGACGCACCTACAGGCCCGGCTGCGGCTCGCGGACCGGCTCGTCCTGCACAACGTGCGCGACGCCATCGGCGGCCGGAAGTCCGTCCTCGCCGTCGGCGGCGCCCCGCTCCGACCGGAGGTCGCGGAATTCTTCTGGGCCGCGGGGGTGCTCGTGTGCGAGGGCTACGGCATGACCGAGACCGGCCCGCTCATGACCTTCAACTGTCCTGGCGCCGTCCGCTTCGGCACCGTGGGACGGGTCATCCTGGGCGGTGAGCTGCGGCGCGGCGAGGAGGGCGAGCTGCTCTATCGCGGGCCCAACCTGATGGCGGGCTACTGGCGCGACGAGGAGGCCACGCGCGAGGTCATCGAGGACGGGTGGCTGCACACCGGTGACGTCGGCGAGATCGACGACGACGGCTTCGTCCGGATCACCGACCGGCTCAAGGACCTCATCGTCACGCAGCAGGGCAAGAACATCGCCCCCGCCCCGATCGAGTCCCGCATCGCCGAGCACCCGGGCGTCGAGCACGCCGTCGTGATCGGCGACCGACGCGTCTGCCTCGTGGCGCTGGTCCAGCCCGGTCCCGACGCCGGGGACGACGTCCTCGCGGACGTGCGTCGTCACGTCCAGGCCCTCAACGCGGACCTGCCCCACCAGGAGCAGGTCCGCGGCGTGGAGCTGCTGGCCGAGCCGCTGACCATGGACGCCGGGCTGCTGACCCCGACCCTCAAGGTCCGTCGGCGTGCCGTCGAGGAGAGGTTCGCCGAGCAGATCGACCGGATGTATGACGAGATCCGGCGTGCGCGGTCAGCGGGCCGCTGACCACCAGGCCCGCACCGTCTCGGTGGGACCGTCGAGCTCGGTGAAGCCCGCGTCGACCACGGTCACGGGGGCGTCGGCGCACGCTCGCCAGCCGGCCTCGTCGGGCCTGGCGACCTGCACGCGGTAGCCGTCCTCGGCCCAGGCCGGCAGCGACGGGTCGCCCTGTGTCCGCATCGTCTCCCAGGCGAGCTGGGCGCCGTGGCCGCACTGGGCGGCCGCCTTGCCGCTGGTCATCTCGGCGAGCGGCGACAGGGCCACCGTCACGACGGCCGCTGGACGGGCGTCCCGCTGGGCGGGCGTCGTGGGGGGAAAGGTCGTCCCGCTCACCTGCAGGGCGTCCAGCTCCGGCGGCAGGGGCCGGGTCGGCATGGGGACGTAGGCCCGCACCGCCGCCGCACCGTCCGTCACCGTCACGCCCGGCACCACCTGCGCGCGCTCCCACCGCACCCCGCGGGCGCGACGCACGAGCTTGCGGATGCGGCCGTCCCGCCAGCGCCGGACGGGCGCGGACCACTCACCGCGCTCGGCCCGGGAATCGGCCAGAAGCGTGACGACGGCGCGGGCGGTGGTGGCCGCCACGAGGTCCTCGTCCGGGAGCGCCGCCTTGTCGTGGCGCACGACCACCTGCATGGCCCATGGCACGTCGGTCTCGGCGTCGTGGGCGATACCGCGGGCGTCGGCATCATCAGCATCGGCATCAGCATCGATGTCGACGTCGATGTCGGCGTCGATGTCGATGTCGGGGCGAGCGACGGGCTGGTGGTCGGGCGCGGCCATGAGGTCCTCTCGGGAGACGGTACCTCTCAGGCTAGTGCGCTCGCGGCCCGGTCCCCTGGCGCGCGCGGCGCCCCGGCTCGTGCTGGGCCCCCCGGCCCGGTGCAGTCGGGCGCGCCGCAGGTCTGGCCCGTCGCACCCCGGGCGGGGCGTCCTCGGCGCGGGGGCCTGGTCCGGCGCCTGCGCGGGAGCGCCGTGGCGGGGTCGATCGGACCTCGTGCCCCTCGGCTCGGCCCTGGGGCCCGTATGTCGCGCCGCGCCCTCGCCCCGAGGACGTCGTCGCACCGGGGCCGGTCGTGGTCCGTGGGAGACGCAGGCCGACGACACCCCTCGGGGGACCGGCGAGCGGGGCCCTCAGGACCGGCGGTGCGGCGACGCGGGGCGGCGCGGCCGACGAGGCTGCGGCCGACAAGGCTGTGGCCGGCGCCGGCCGGGTCTGGTCCCCCGTCGGGGTCGTGCGTGCGGTGACCCGCACCCCGGCCGAGGCGGACGGCGCCATCGTGTCGGCCGTCCGCGCGACGCGGGGGGTGGCGGAACCGGCGGCGGAGCGAGCCGCCACCGTGCCGGGTGCGGAGGTCGTGCGTGGCGTCCGCGTGGCGCCGCGCACCTGGAGGTGGGCGGCGGGTGCCGGTCCCGCGGCAGGCACGAGACCGCGCAGGTCGACGCCGGGTCGGGACGCGAGGCCGGCGACCGCCGCGGTCAGGACGACGGCGGTCAGCAGCACCACACCGCCCACGACGACGGACCGGACCGTGCTGCCCTGCTCAGGATCGACCTCGGCCTCGGCATACACCGCACTGCGGTGCAGCGGGGCCATCGGGTCGACGACGGGGCCGTCGAAGCGAGCCAGGGGTCTGCGGGGCCCTCGGCCCACCACGGCTGCTCGATCATGACTTCCTCTCGAAAGAGGCGCGACGCGGGGCTGGCGTCGGGACACATCATCGTCCCCGTCATTCACCGAGCGTGCGCACCCATGGCCTCGTCGTCATCCGTTCACCCGGACGACCCCCCACCACGGCGGACAATACCGGACAGTAGGGGCAATCGCCAGAGGTGGTTGAACGAAGACCGACCGCCCTCAGGCGACCCGGCGACGCGGTCGCAGCACCGCGCGCACCGCGGCGCCCACCACGCGGTCATCGTCGTCGAGCCCACCCGGCAGGTGATCCGGCACGGCGTCGTCCGCCTCGGCCAGGTAGGCCATGGCGGTCGCGAGGACGATGCGCTCCTCGTCGCCGAGGTGCTGCCACCCGGCCATCAGGGCCATGAGGTCGTTGGCCAGCTCACGCAACCGGTCGGCGGAGCCGGGCATGAGCACCACGTGCCGCTCCAGCCGGTGCGACAGGTCGAGCATCGCTACGTCGTCCGCGGGGCGCACGAGCGGCTCGAGGTCCTCCCACAGGTCGGCCAGCTCGTCGCGGAAGCTCTGGAGCGCCGAGGTGGCCGTGAGGGTGGTGTCGAGCCGTGATCCTGCGCGACCGTCCCCCGTCGTGCCGAGCTCGGTCGTGGGGCGGGCCGTCGTGCCCGCGTCGTGGGTGCCGTCGGTGGTCCTCACGCCCTCGACCCTAGGCCGGACGCCTGGGGATCCGCTGGAGATCCGCCGCATTCCCCTCGGGCCTGATCGATCAACCGCAGTGCAGGTGCTCCTGCACCAGGGCGGCCAGGGCGCCGGCGTCGCCGAGGAGTCGTGCGGACAGGTCTTCGTCCTGGTAGGCCGCAGCATGGCCGCCTGGGCGTCGATCAGGCCGGGAGGGAACACGCCCCCTCCTCGTCGGCCTCCCGATCGGCGAGCAGCGCCTCCGCCGAGCGCGCGGACGAGGGGGTGGGGCATCAGGGAACGGTCGATGTCGTGCATGCCGGCTCCTGGGAGGCGGCCGCCGGGTGGGGCGGCCGAGGTGGTGTGGCGCGTCGTCGTGCGACACCCCCATCGTGCCCACCGGCCCCGGCGCCACCTCCCCCGGGGTGGACCTAATCCGGCCTGCCGGCGGCGAGGTCCGCGGCCGTCACGCCGGCGAGCGCGCGCCGCACCGACGGGACCGCCGCGACGAGGCGCCGGGTGTAGGCGTGCTGCGGGTCGTCGTAGACCTGCGCCGTCGGCCCGCTCTCGACCAGCTGCCCCTCGTGCATCACGGCGACGCGGTCGCACACGTGCCGCACCACGGTCAGGTCGT
Source organism: Arsenicicoccus cauae (assembly GCF_009707125.1). Classification (GTDB taxonomy): domain Bacteria; phylum Actinomycetota; class Actinomycetes; order Actinomycetales; family Dermatophilaceae; genus Arsenicicoccus; species Arsenicicoccus cauae. The sequence continues at coordinate 100,012 of NZ_WLVL01000023.1, read as the reverse complement.
GCGAGACGAAGACCAGGGTCAGCGCCAGCTCGCGGACCAGATCGTCGATGACGCCCAGCACCTGCGCCCGCACGGACACGTCCAGGGCCGAGACGGGCTCGTCGGCGAGGAGTATGCCGGGCGACGGCGCCAGCGCCCGCGCGATCGCGATGCGCTGCCGCTGCCCCCCGGAGAACTGGTGGGGGTAGCGCCGCGCGGCGTCGGGCGTCAGGCCCACGGACGACAGCAGCTCGGCGACCCGCGCGTCGACGTCGAGGGTGCGCCCGAGCCCGAGGGCATGCAGCGGCTCGGCGACGATGGTGCCGACCCGGTGGCGCGGGTCCAGCGAGCTCATCGGGTCCTGGAAGACGACCTGCAGGCGGTGGCGCAGCCAGGCCAGCTCACGGTCGGAGGCACGGGTGACGTCGCGGCCGTCGACGGCCACGGTGCCGCCGGTCGCGCGGTCGAGCCCGGCGACGATGCGCAGCAGGGTGGACTTGCCGGAGCCGGACTCCCCCACGATGCCGAGCTTCTCCCCCGGCGCGACCTCGAGGCTCACCCCGCGCAGCGCCCGGACGACCGGGGCGGGCTCGAGCAGGCGGCGACGCGGGCGGGGGTAGTCCCGCGTGAGCTCGCGCACCGCGATGGCCGGGGGCGTCATACGACCGTCTCCGACCGCGCGGGGTGGTGGCAGGCGAAACCGCGCGCCGCCAGGCCCTCGGGGTCGCTCGGCCCGCCGCCCTCCACGGTCCAGGGCGGCGTCGTGCGGCACTCGTCCGTGGCCTTCCAGCAGCGCGTGCGGAACACGCAGCCGTCCGGGAGCTCCCCCGCGGGCGGCACGGAGCCCGCGATGGTGCGAAGGCGCCCGGTCGCAGGGTCGACCGCGAGGTCGCAGGCCGCGAGCAGTCCCTGGGTGTAGCGGTGGCGAGGGCGCCGGAACACCTCCTCGACGGGGCCGGCCTCGACGATGCGCCCGGCGTACATCACGGCGACGGACTCGCACACGGTCGCCACGACGGCGAGGTCGTGGGTGATGAAGAGCAGGGCGGCGTCCCGGGACTCGACGCCCCGCACGACCAGGTCGAGCACCTGTGCCTGCACCGTCACGTCGAGCGCGGTCGTGGGCTCGTCGCAGATGAGCAGCGCCGGGTCGTTGGCTAGGGCGATGGCGAGCACGACCCGCTGGCGCTGGCCGCCGGACAGCTGGTGCGGATAGGCCCGGGCGAGGTTCGCGGGGTCGGGCAGGCGCACGGCGTCGAGCAGCTCGACGGCTCGGGCCCGGGCCGCCGACCGGGACGGCTGGGTCCCGTGGATGGTCATGGCCTCGGCCACCTGGTCGCCGACGCGCATCGTGGGGTTGAGCGCGGTGAGGGGCTCCTGGAAGACCATGGCGACGTCACGGCCCCGCACCCGCGACAGCTCCTCCTCGGAGGCGCCGACGACGTCGTGCGGCACCCCGGCCAGCCGGATCGACCCGCTGGCGTGCAGCGACCTCGGCAGCAGCCCCATGATGGCCAGGGAGGTGATCGACTTGCCGGAGCCCGACTCGCCGATCAGCCCGACCCGCTCGCCCGGCGCGATCGTGAGCGACACGTCGTCGAGCAGCCGGGTGCCGCCCGCGTCGATGGCCAGCCCCGTGATCGCGAGCACGTGACCGCTCATCGTCGGTCTTCCATCGTCGGATCGAGCAGGTCGCGCAAACCATCGCCCAGGAGGTTGAAGCCGAGGACGGCCGCCGCGATCGCGAGGCCCGGGATCCACGCGAGCCGCGGGGTCTGCCAGAGGGTGGCCTGGCTGTCGTAGAGCATGCGGCCCCAGCTCGGCACGTCCGGCGGTGTCCCGACCCCGAGGTAGGACAGGCCCGCCTCGGCGAGGATCGCCATCCCGAAGGCCACCGAGGACTGCACGACCACCAGGTTGGCGACGCCGGGCAGCACGTGGTGCCAGGCGATCCCGCGGGGCGTGCGGCCGGCGGAACGGGCAGCGAGGACATACTCGCGCTGCATGATCGACAGCACGCCCGACCGCGTCACCCTCGCGAAGGTCGGGATGGAGGCGATGCCGATCGCGACCATCGCCACCGTGGTCGAGCCGCCCCGCACGGCCGCGAGCATGATCGCCAGCAGCAGGGCGGGGAACGCCAGCAGCAGGTCGTTGGCGCGCATCACGAGGCGCCCGACGAGCCCGCCGCGCATCCCGGCGAGGACGCCGAGCGGCACCCCGACGACGGCGGCCAGCCCGACCGCGACGATGCCGACCAGCAGGGTCGTGCGGGCGCCCACCATGAGGCGGGACAGCTCGTCCTGGCCCAGCCGGTCGGTGCCGAGCGGGTAGCCGGGCATGGGTCCGCGCAGGGCCACGGACCCGTCGGTGAGCCCCGGCGGGTGCGGGGTCCAGACGAAGCTGACCAGGGCGGTGAGCACGACGAGCCCCACCAGGACGGCGCCGACGACGAGGGATGCGTCTGCCCGTCGGCCGCGGGCCCGGGCGCTCATCGGGTGCCCGTCCGCAGGCGCGGGTCGAGCACGAGGTAGAGCAGGTCCACGAGCAGGTTGATCAGCAGCACCGCCACGACCAGGACCATGACGACGTCCTGGACGACGACGAGGTCACGGGTGCCGACGCTGTCCAGCAGCAACGAGCCCAGCCCCGGTATGACGAACACCCGCTCGACGACGACCGCCCCGATGAGCGTCGTCGCCAGCTGCAGCCCGAGGACGGTCATGACGGGCACCGACGCGTTGCGCAGGCCGTGCCGCACGAGCGCCGGCCCGGGACGCAGGCCCTTGGCCCGGGCGGTCCGCAGGTAGTCCTCGTGCAGCACGTCGAGGATCGCGGACCGCACGTAGCGGGCGAGCACGGCCGCCTGCACGATGCCGAGCGACAGCGCGGGCAGGATCAGCTGCCGGACGAACATCACGGGGTCCCGCGCGGGCGGCGTCCACCCGTTGGCCGGGAGCCAGCGCAGCTGCACGGAGACGTGGCTGATGAGGAGCACGCCGACGAGGAACGCCGGCACGGCCACCCCGACCTGGGACAGCGCGGCGAGCACGACACCGGCCGGCCGTCGGTGGTGCAGCGCCGTGAGGGTGCCGAGCGGTAGGGCGACCACCACCGCCACCACCATCGCGGCGAGCACGAGGAGCATGGACACCTGGAGGCGGTCGGCGACCTGCGGGGCGATGTCGGCGCGGGAGACGTAGGACCGGCCGAGGTCGCCGGTCACGAGTCCGCGCAACCACTCGGCATACTGCACGACCAGCGGTCGGTCGAGCCCGAGCTCGTGCCGCAGCGCGGTCACGGCCTCCTCGGTCGCGTTGGTGCCGAGAGCCACCCTGGCGGGGTCGCCCGGCAACAGCACCATGAAGCCGAAGACGAGGACGCTGCTGACGAGCAGGGACACGAGGAAGGTCCCGACGCGGCGCAGCAGTCCGAGGAGCATGGGGCGTGGGGTCGGCGGGCCGGCGTCAGGACCGCGACAGGTGCGCGAGATCGAGGGTCTCGCCCACGGCGTTGGTCGGCAGGCCCTGGATGTCCTTGTCGGCGACGACGAGGTTGGGCATGAGGAAGAGCACGTCCGAGGCCGCGTCCTCGGCGGTGAGGCGGGCGACCTCCTTCATGTGCTCGACCTGTTGGGCCTCGGTGCCCGCGTCGGCGGCGGCGAGCTCGGCCTGGACCGCCTTGTTGTCGTACCTCGTGTAGTAGTCCGGGTTGCCGAACATCCGGCCGATGTCTCGGGGCTCGACGTGCGCGACGATCGTCAGGTCGTAGTCCGCGCCCTTGAACACGTCGGACAGCCAGGTCGGGAAGTCCATCTGGTCGATGGTCACCTTGAGCCCGGCCTGCTCGAGGTCGGACTTGACCACCTGGCCGCAGGTCGTGGCGTAGGGCGCCGCCGGCAGGCGCAGGCGCAGCGTCCGGCCGGCCGCGCCGGCGTCCTTGAGCGCCTGGGTGGCCTTGGCGCGGTCGAACGGCGCGACGCCCGTGAGGTCTTGGTACCACGGGTCGGTGGGCGGGACCATCGCGCCGAGGAGCGTGCCGTGCCCGGCCCAGCAGGTCTGCAGCAGCGACCTGTGGTCGATGGCCTGACGGATCGCCTGGCGGACGGCCCTGTCCTTGAGGAGCGGGCGAGAGGTGTTCATCGTGAGCATGACCTCGCCGTTGGTCGTGCCCTCGATCACGCGGTAGCGGTCGTTGGTGGTGAACTGCTGCAGCGACTCGGGCGACTGGACCGTGCCGATCACGTCGATGGTGCCGGACAGCAGGGCGTTGTTGAGCGCCGCCGCGTCCTTGATGTAGCGCAGAGTCACCTGCCCGAAGTACGGCTTGGCGCCGTGGTAGGCGTCGTTGCGGCGCAGCACGATGGCGTCGCCGCGGCGCCACTCACCGAGGGTGTAGGGACCGGTGCCGACGGGTGTGGTGGCGAGCTCGGCGACACCGGTGCGGCTGAAGACGGCGCCGACGCGCGTGGTCATCGCGTAGAGCCAGGAGTTGCTGGGGCGCGAGAGCGTGACCTGGACCTTGGTGGGCGAGAGCGCCGTGGCCGAGCTCACCACGTCCATGGACCGCTTCACCGCGACGGCCCAGTCGGTCTTGACCCGGTTGATGGAGAAGACGACGTCGTCGGCGGTCAGCGGTGCGCCGTTGCTGAACCTCGCGCCCTGCACCAGATCGAAGGTGTAGGTCCGGCGGTCGGGGCTGATGGTCCAGCTCGTGGCGAGGGAGGGCTGGATGGCGCCCTTCTCGTCGACCTTGACCAGGCCCTCGTAGACGTTGCCGAGCAGCGCCTGGGCGATGGCGGCGCCGTCGGACCGGGTGAAGTCCATGCTCGTGGGCTCGAGCACCAGACCGATGGCGACGCTCTGGCCGGACGCGCCCCCACCGCTGCCCGTGGCGCTCCCGCTCGACCCGGTCGAGGAGGAGCCGGCGTTGCACGCCGTCAGCGCGAGGACGCTCGCGGTGGCGACGGCGGCGAGCGCGCGTCGGCGGAACTGCTGGGTCATGCGCGTCTCCTGCTCACGGGTGGTGCTGCCGGCCCCGCCTGCGTCGGCGCCGTGGGTGCGCCAAGTCTGACACGGCGTGCCGGGCCGTCCGGCGAGGTCAGTCGATGACGCGCAGCCGGATGGTCTCGGGCAGGTCGTGCAGCTCCGCCAGGGCGTCCTCGTTGAGGGGCGAGTCGACGTCGGTCACGACATACCCCACGTGGCCCTGGGTGCCGAGGAGCTGGCCCCCGATGTTGACGCCGTGCGAGGCAAGGATGTGGTTGACCTTGGCGAGGACCCCGGGGGTGTTGGTGTGGAAGTGGGTGAGCCGGTGGTCGCCGGGGACGTGCTGCAGCGTCAGCGCCGGCAGGTTGACCGACAGGGTGGTCGTGCCATAGCTGACGTAGTCGCGCAGCTTGCCGGCGACGAACCGGCCGATGTCCTCCTGCGCCTCCTCGGTCGAGCCGCCGACGTGCGGGGTGAGCACCGTGTTGGGCAGGCCCTGGAGCGGGGAGGTGAACGGGTCCCCCGACTTCTTGGGCTCGACCGGGAACACGTCGACCGCGGCGCCCGCGATGTGCCCCGACTGCAGGCCGTCGCGCAGCGCCTCGTAGTCCACGAGGAAGCCGCGCGAGAGGTTGAGGAACAGCGAGCGCGGTCGCATCCGCTCGAACTGCTCGCGCCCGAAGAAGCCGGCGTTGCCGTCGCGCCCGTCGACGTGCAGGGTCACGGCCTCGGCGATGTCGAGCAGCTCCTCCAGGCTGCCGCAGCGGCGCGCGTTGCCCAGCGCGAGCCGGTCCTGGATGTCGTAGAAGTAGACCTCCATGCCGAGCATCTCGGCCACCACGGACAGCTGCGAGCCGATGTTGCCGTAGCCCACGATGCCGAGCCGACGACCCCGGATCTCGTGCGAGCCCTTGGCGTCCTTGCGCCACACGCCGTCGTGCAGCGCCCGGTCCTTCTCGGTGAGGCGCCGCGCCATGACGATGATCTCGGCGAGCGCGAGCTCGACCACGGACCGGGTGTTGGAGTACGGCGCGTTGAACGCCGGGATGCCGCGCTCGGCGGCGGGGGCGAGCGCGATCTGGTTGGTCCCGATGCAGAAGGCCCCGATGGCCAGCAGGTCCTCGGCGGCCTCGACGACCGCGGGGGTCACCTCGGTCTTGGACCGTATGCCGAGAAGCTGCACGCCGCGCAGCGCCTCGACCAGCTCGGCCTCGTCCAGGGCTCCGGGACGGTGGTCGACCTCGATGCCCGCCTCGGTCAGCAGGGTCGTCGCGAGGGGGTGGACGTTCTCGAGCAGCAGGGCCTTCATGGCGCCATGGTGACAGTGCCCCGGCCCCGGGCGTGGGAGGCGTCCGGCATACGACTGCCGGGCTCGCGACCGGCCGGCAGGTCGGGACGCCGTCAGGGCACGCGGGACAGCAGGGCCGCGCGGGCCAGCTCCACGGACCGCTGCCGGGCGCCGTCGAGCGGCGCCTGCGTCCCCGTCACGCTGGTCACCACCTCGACGGGCAGCACCGCCGCCTCCGCCAGGTGGGTCCTCAGCGCGTCGACGAGCCGCGGCTCGCACCCCCACGGGCCGCTCAGCACGACGCGGCCGGGATCCACGAGGGCGATCGCCGAGCACAGCACGTCCCCGACGGCTCCCACGACGCGAGCGGCCGTGCCCTGCGCGGCACCTCGCCGCATCAGCGCTGCGACGGCGGCGACGTCGACGACCGTGCCACCGTCGACGGTGAGCCCCTCCTCGACCAGCACGTCGAGCATGCGGGGGGACGACCGGCGACCGGTCCGACCCGCCGCCGTCACCGCGTACGCCGCCTCGCCCGCCAGCCCGCGCGCCCCCCGCACCAGCCGACCGTCGGCGACCAGCGCCGCCCCGATGCCGGCCCCCAGGTACAGCTGCAGGAAGGTGTCCGTCTGCCCCTGGTGCAGCTCGGCCACCGCGGCCCAGTGGACGTCGTTGTCGATCTCGGCGGCCCCGCCGACGACGTCGCGCAGGCACGCCTCCCCCCGCACGAACGGCGACCCCGGCACATGCACGAGGCGCCCGCTGCGGTGCTCGACCGGGTCGGCGACCGAGACAGTCGTTGCAGCCACGGACGAGGCCCCCCGGGTGCCGTCGGAGGCGGTGAGGGCGGACAGCGCGCCAGCCAGCTCGCCCAGCAGCTCGTCGGCGGTGACCGTGAGGCCGACCGGCCGCTCGACCCGCCGCACGAGGCCGCCACGCACGTCCCGCGACTCCCCGACGACGAGGTGCGGACCGGCGTGCAGGGCGACGGCGAGGCCCGCCCCGGCGGCGAGCTCGTAGTAGATGCCGGACCTCCCCCGCGTGCCTTCCTGCCGGCCCGCCTCGGCCACGACGCCGAGCTCGCCGAGGCGGCGCACCGCCTCGGACACCGTCGGCTTGGACACGCCGGTGGCCTGGGCGATCTCGGCCCGGGTCTGCCGCCCGGCGTCGACCAGCGACTCGAGCACGATCCGGTCGGTGGCGCCCCGGACGAGGCCGAGGCCCGTGGGGGCGGTGGCTGACGTCATACGGCCCTCGTCTCTCCCGTGTCCGGGGGCGGCCCGGAACGGTTAGTTAGGAACCCTTGCAAAATAGCAGACGCCCTGCCACCCTTTCAGTAAGGAGCCACAACGAAGTCGTAGGAGCAGCCATGACGGTCAACGACCTGCCCGCCCTCCCCCACTGGGAGACCACGCCGGCGGACCTGCCCGCCGCCATCCGCGAGATCAAGGCCGCGCTGCGCGCCCGCATCGCCGCGAGCGGCCGCACCGTCGAGGAGGTCTTCGCCGTCGTCGAGGCGAAGGTCCGCGAGGAGGTGGAGGCGATCCGCGCCGACCGGGAGGCCGGCCGCCCCGTCTGGCCCGAGATCGACTACGCCGACATCGAGTCCGGCACGGTCTCGGCCGAGCAGCTCGCCCTGCTGCGCCGCCGCGGCTGCGCCGTCGTCCGCGGGCACTTCCCGCGCGAGCAGGCCGAGGCCTGGGACCGCGAGGTCGTCGACTACGTGGACCGCAACCGGTTCTTCGAGGACTACCGCGGGCCGGGGGACGACTTCTTCGGCACGGTGGGGTCCAAGCCCGAGATCTACCCCGTCTACTGGTCGCACCCGCAGATGGAGGCCCGCCAGCACCCGCGGATGGCGCGCGTCCAGGCCTTCCTCAACGGGCTGTGGACGCACGAGTCGGAGGGGCGCAGCTGGTTCGACCCGGACCGCGACTCGCTCTATCCCGACCGCATCCGTCGTCGTCCGCCGGGCGCGTCCAGCAAGGGCCTCGGCTCCCACCTCGACCCCGGCACCCTCGACCTGTGGATGAGCGAGGGCTACCAGCGCCACTTCCGGCACCTGTTCGACGGGCGCCCGGAGGAGTACGACCCCTGGGACGCCGCCTACCGCACCGAGGCCGCGCAGTACCCCGGCTCGACGATGTGCTCGGCCTTCCGCACCTTCCAGGGATGGACCGCGCTGTCCGAGATGCGCCACGACCAGGGCGTGCTCTACACCGTCCCGATCCCGCACGCCATGGCCTACCTCATGCTGCGGCCGCTGCTGGCGGACGTGCCCGAGGACTCCATGTGCGGCGTCACGGTCAACCAGGTCTTTCCCGCCGACGAGCAGTGGCACCCGCTGCTCCTCGAGGCCACCGCCGGGATCCCGGACGTGGCGCCCGGCGACTCCGTGTGGTGGCACTGCGACATGATCCACGGCGTCGAGCCCGTCCAGGACCAGCAGGGGTGGGGCAACGTGATGTACATCCCCGCCGCGCCCTGGTGCGCCAAGAACGAGGCGTACGCCGACCACGTCCGCAAGGCCTTCCGCGCCGGCGAGTCCCCCTACGACTTCCCGGAGGAGCACTACGAGGCGAGCTGGCCGGACCGCTTCCGCGAGGACGAGCTCAACGACGCCGGGCGCCGCGGCATGGGTCTGGTCGACTGACTGCGGCGGCTCACACCTCGACGTCCCGGTGCCAGGAGCAGGTGCGGTAGGCCGTCTCCCAGCCGAGCGAGCGATAGAGCGCGTCGGCGCCCGTCGGGGAGTCGTCGTCGACCTCGAGTCCGACCCGGTTGCGGTCCTGCAGCGCGGCGTCGCCGATCGCCGTGTGCAGCAGCGCCTTGGCGACGCCGCGTCCCCGGGCGCGGCGGTGCACGCCGATGTAGTCGACATAGCTGCCCAGCACCCCGTCGCGGTCCGGGGCGAGGACCGTGCCGACGAGGGCGCCGCCGGCGAGCCAGCCGCCGCCCCCGGCGTCGTCCCCTGCAGCTTCCCCGGCGCCGCCGCGCACCTCCGCCAGCCACCACGAGTCCCAGCGGTGCCCCGGGTCCTCCTGCAGCCGCTGCACGAACTCCGGGAAGCTCTCGCGATAGCTGTTGAAGTGGTCGGCGAACGACTCCTCGAGCATCTCGTGGATGATCTGGATGTCCTCGGCGAGGGGAAGTCCGTTGGTGTGCAACCGGACCCGCCGCACCCGGACCCCCTCCCGCGGGGCGGGGAGGGTGGCCGGGTGGTCGCCCTCGGGGTCGACCGGCCGGCTCATCTGCAGCCACGTGCGCGTGGGCCGGAAGCCGGCGCCTCGCAGCCACCCCGCCTGACGCTCGTCACCGGCATACGAGCCCGTGTCGATCTGGGTGGAGCCCAGGCGTCGCAGGTGGGCGACGGCGCGAGCCGCGTCCTCCACCCAGCCGAGCAGGGCACGCGCCACGGCGTCCTCGGTCCCCGCGCCGAGCTGCTCGTCGAGGTCGGGCTCGACGGTGACGTGCGCGAGGACCCGCCCGGCGGCGCGGTCGTGCACCGCGGACCACCCGCGGACCATCCCCACGGGGTCGACGACCACGGCCTGGCGCCGGGTCCAGGACGCGACGCCGGTGATCTCGAGCAGCACCGTGCGGACGTCCGGAGTCGCACCGGGCACCGACCGGTCCGTCACGGCGCAGCGGAGCCAGGCGAGCCGATGGACGTCCCGCTCGTCCGGGACCCGGAGCGCCCACCCGGGGGGCAGCCCCTCGACGGGCAGGGTCGCGCGGCGCAGGGACGGCGGTGTCGTCTCGGGCATGCGTCCCATCATCGCAGCCGGTGCCCCAGCCGCACGCGGCGTGGGCGCCCGCCCCGGTGACCCGGTGACGAGCGCCCACGACGTGCAGGAGCAGGTGGCGGTCAGTGCTTCTTGGTGACCGCGCTCAGGGCGTCGACGATGCCGTCGCCGTAGAAGCTGGACACCCGGACGGCAGCCGGGACACTTCGACGAGATGCAGGGACAGGGGCAGCAAGATGTCAATCTCAGAAACTCGTGACGCCGTAAAGCGTGGAGAAGAGGCCTTGATGGCTTCATTCAACCGCTTCCAGAAGCCGCCCAAGGATCCAATGAACAATGGGCAGCATTGGTTCTACGCCGCGCCCTGACCGATGTTAATCTGCACGGCGTCGATATCCCGGCGGGGTCGCTCGTCCACGTCCTACTCGCCTCCGCGAACCGCGACCCGCGCCAGTACCCCGACCCCGACACCTTCGACATCTCACGACCCACCATCGAACGCCACATGGCCTTCGGGGGCGGGCCCCACTTCTGCCCAGGAACCGCCCTATCCCGCCTACTGGCAGACCTCAGTTTCCGCAGTTGGTACCCCCACGTGCACCGGCTCTCCCTCGACCCCGCCGACCCCCCGACTCTGCGCCTGACGCAGGGTTCCTTCGGCTTCGCCCGCCTTCCCTTCATCATCGGAGACTGAAGATCATGCACACCACAGGTACCCCCAGCCGACGAGCTGTCCTGACAGCCGCGGCCGCCACCGCCGCAACAACAGCCACAGCCGCTGCGTCTACTACGCGTCCGGCATACGCCGCCTCCGACGCGACAGCCGTCGTCATTATCGGAAGTGGCTACGCCGGAGCAGTCGCCGCGCTGCGACTTGCCCAAGCCGGTATTCGCTCCATCGTCCTAGAACGAGGGCGTCGCTGGCAGACCGACGGCGTCACCCCCGTCTTCGCCACCCCCGACCGGCTGGACGGGCGAGCCTTCTGGCTGTCCAACACCTCACCAGTAGTCCCGGGGTTCGTCCCGCTCTCCACCGGCGTACTGGAGGCCAACATCGGCGCGGGAATTACCGCTCTCGCAGGCTCTGGTGTCGGAGGCGGTTCCCTGGTCAACAATGCCGTCATGATGGTGCCTCGCCGAGACCATTTCACTAGTTCCTTCGGAGCTACCCTCGGTTACGACGAGATGGCTACCCGGTGGTACCCGCGCGCACGCGACCTGATCGGCGCCACCCCTATCCCCGACGATGTCCTGCAGTCGCCTCAGTACGCCAACGCACGACAGGCCCGAACCGAGCTCGAGCGTGCTGGCATCGATACAGTTCTCGCCGACATCGCCGTTGACTGGGAACGCGTCCGAGGCGAGATGGCCGGCCGATACATCCCTTCCCTCATCAAGGGTGACTGCATCCTCGGCGTCAACAGCGGCGCAAAGCGATCCGTAGACCGCACCATCCTCGCCGCGGCGGAGAAGACAGGCCTGGTGGAGGTCCGCCCTCTCAGCAGGGTCAAGGCGCTGGCCAGTGCGGGGGCCAGTGGGTGGACCGTCACTGTCGAAAAGCTCTCCCTCGCCGGTGCAGTCACCCAGACCTACGCACTCGGCTCCCCCAAGGTGATCCTTGCAGCCGGATCGCTCGGTTCTAGTCGGCTCCTCATGGCCGCGCGCGCTGCACGCACAGCCCCCATCCCCAGCACCGTGGGTACCCAGTGGGGAACTAACGGCGACACCATCGTCCTGCTCGGAGGCACCGTAAACCCGCAGCCGGCAGTCGGCGGTCCAGCACACGTCGTCGGGCGCCGCTGGGACGGCCTGACCCCGCCCGTCAGCATGCTGAATTTCCCCGTCGGCGTCCCGATTGTCGACGCCATCGCCCGAGAGTCACTGTGCACCAGCATCGTCCCCCCCAAGGGATACCTGGCTGGCTTCGCTGGCGTCTACGCGCCCGTCTGGCCCGAACTGCCCGGCGCCCCCACCCCCGTCGCGGCCTCCGTCAACGCGCTCACCACCAAGATCACCGACGCCAACCCTGGACGGACCGCCCTCATCTCCAGCAGCCTGCTCACCTCCCATGCCCTAGGCGGAGCACTCCTGGGTAAGTCGACTGACCAGTACGGACAGGTCCTCGGCTGCTCCGGACTCTACGTCATGGATGCTTCGCTCATCCCCGGTTCCACCGGCGCAGTACCCCCGGCCCTGACCGTGACAGCTCTTGCCGACCGCTGCATCACTAAAGCCCTCACCGACGGCCATTTCGAAGGATTCCCGCGATGAAGGTCCTACTCACCGGCGCAACGTCGGGACTCGGGTGGAATACCGCCCACGTCCTCGCATCCGCCGGCCACGACGTCACTGTTCTGGCCCGGAACATGGACAAGGCTGACGCACTCAAACAGTCGATCGCCGCGGCCTCCCACCCTGCTGGCCAAGTCCGTGCGATCCAGTGCGATCTGGCAGACCTCGCATCAGTAGCGCATGCCGCGCGCACGCTGGCTAAGGAGGCGGACACCTTCGACAGCATTGTCATGAACGCCGGACTGCAGGTCGTCAGGGGCATCGAGCACTCCGTGGATGGGCTCGAGCTCACCATGGCCACCAACGTCCTCGGCCACTTCCTACTCTACCGACAGTTGCGGGACAAACTGCCCACCGGCGCCCGCGTCATCACGCTAGGGTCTGAGACCCATCGAGGAGGACCACGCGCTTGGGGCTTCCCTGCGGCCCAGTGGAACGACCCAGCACTGTTGTTCTTTCCCCCGAGCGATGCATCCACGAGTTCGCAGGCGGGGCGCGTGCGCTACTCGACGAGCAAGTTGTGCTCGATTTACATGGCCTACGAGATCGACCGCCGCGACAAGTCCCATGGGATCCGATCCTTCGCCTTCGATCCCGGTCTCATGCCCGCCACGGGACTGGCGCGCGATTACCCGCCGCTTGTGCGCTCGATATACACCGGAATCGCCGGCGCAATCGCCAAGTTCCCAGAAGCGAATACCGTCGAAGAGTCGTCCCGCAACCTTTCCTGGCTCGCCACCGATCCGGCCGCCCTCCAATTCGGAGGTACCTACGTGACCCGCAGGTCCCCTCGCCCCAGCTCGCCACTGTCCTACGATGTTGCCAATGCGCAGCTGCTATGGGACTACTGCACCCAACTGACTGACCCTTACATGGATCCGCGCCTCTGAAAAAAGGAGCACTACCACGGCATTGATGTACACAGCAAGGGATGGCGCCGTTGCACTGGCAGTCGAATGCTCCGGCTGTCAGGGCGATCGGTGCCACCCGACCTCGGGCGCTCCTCGCTCCCACCCGCAAGAGTCCTCCGCCTGCGATGGGTGGTCGTCCGCGCGGCGGGCAGAGTACCTACGAGGCCGCTCCACGGCTCGGCGAGCCCTGGAGTGTGCCACGCAGGACACCCTGCCTACGCACTCTGCGAGCATGGCTAATAGTCATCATGACCAGCCGTGGGTCGACAGAGGAGAATTCGGCCAACCCGTTCTACGCGAGGCAGGCCCGTGGGCCGTCAGCCTTGCTCACGCCGGACCCTGCGTAGCAGCGCTGGTGCACGACTGCGCGACTCCCCTCGGCCTCGATGTCGAGATGATTTCTGAAAGAACCCTCAGCATTGCCTCTCGCACGTTCCAAACCCCTGCCCACGCGATCGGGCTGCACGATTTAACACCGATTCGCACCTGGACAGCCGCGGAAGCCCTCAGCAAGGCTATCCGTACAGGCTTCACCATTAATACGGAATTATTTGAATCGTCGATCGTCAGCAGGGACGGCGACGTCGCCCACCACAGCTACGCACATTTCCCCCAATACGCAGCATTGACCTGGCGGGAGGGATCCGTTGTGTTCGCGATCGCAGCCCCTCGCCGCCTCGTTACGTCAGGTCAATTCAGCCCCCTCACCTGGCCATCACCAACAGCCTGCCCTAGTAGCCACACCTGCCGTGCGACCCTCATGAATTAACGCAGGCTGATGAGGCCGATCGAGCGCATCTCACCGGTCATTTCCTGTCGGTTTTGCCAAACGCGGTCGGGGCAGGGACCGGGGCGAAGAACCCGTGCGCGGGAATCCGCGCACGGGTTCTCTCCCGCCGACCTCGCTCTCGACGGCGCTGCTCTCCAGGTGGAAGGTGGCGCCGTCGGCGTACCCTGGCCCTCCCCAATCGTCCCCTCTCACGGAGACACCTCGTGCCCGATGCTGCATCATCGCTGTCGGCGCCGGCTCAGGCGCTCGACGTCGTCCACGCGGCCTGGATCGGCTACGGGTCACCGGCACCACCCGGCCTCGCCGAGGAAGGCTCCTGCGCGTGTTGCGGGCGCTTCGGGAAGGTCCAGCCGGTCCGTACCGCGTTGACGAAGAAGTTCGCGTCCTTCGACGGGTGGATCCGCCAGGACGGCGGCGTGTGCCCCGCATGCCTGTGGTCGTACACCACCGTCTCGCTCCGCCTGCGCCCGCAGCTCGTCACCCGCGGCCTCGTGGCCGTCGAGGAGCTCACATTGCCACGGCTGCGGGAGATCCTCGGCGATCCTGTGGGCCCGGAGGCGGCCATCTCGGTGCCCCTTCACCCCGAGCGCAACAAGCACGTGCTGCCCCTGGCCCAGTGGGGTCGACTGGTAGCAGACGACGCAGTCGTGGCGTGGACGGCGGCCGATGCCGGCCTTCTCCACGTCCTGGGCGAGCTGCGCGATCTGGGGGTGTCGATCACGACCACCCGGACCCCGCGGCCCATGGCGATGCGGTGGGCCTCTGCGGTGCGGATCATCCGCATGTTCCACTGCAGGGGTGCGAGCGGCTCGCCGTTGGTGTCGACGCTCGGGGCCGGGGCCTTCTTGCCACGGGCCTGGGCGCGCTCGGCCTTCAACCGCTCGATGTCGGACGCGGACGCCTTGGCCGGCTTGCGGCTGAAGCCCACCACGCGGTCGGCGGCGGCGGTCTCGACCGCGTCCGCGCCGCGCACGTCGCCGGTGAAGCGGGACGTGGTGGTGGTGACGGTGTAGAGACCGATGGCGGAGTCGACGGCGGTGACGCTGCCGCCGGCGCGGGTGATGGCGTCACGGACGGCACCGTCCGCGGCGCCGGACCGGGCGAGCACCAGGACCGAGCGAGCGGGTCCGTCCTGGTCTGCGGAGGCGGGGGTCGCCGCGGCCAAGCCGGCGAGGACCGTCGAGGCACCGAGAGCGGCGGCCAGGACACGTCGTTGTGTGATCACGATGAGCTCCTGCAGGGATGGGATGGGGTGGGGATGGGGCGGGGATGGGGTGGGGCCCGTCCGAAAAGGGCGGGATCGCCCGACCCTGCCCGTCACCCGCCCGCGGGGCAAGCGCCAGAGGGGTGGACCTGCGCCACGCGGGATTTCGCGCCTGGGGGACACCTCACCGTGCACCCGAGGTCCACCCTGGCGACCACCCGCGCGCCACCCCGGCGAGGCCCCTCAGCAGCACGGAGGGGCCGACACGCTCAACGGCGCTGGTCACCCTCCCCGCCCGCGGCGAGCGCCGCGCGCGAGCGTGACTCGTTGGCCACCGCCGGGTCGGACATCACCCACCGGGTGGTCGCCGTGGAGGCGCGCCCGAGCGGGAGCCCCACCACCCGGTCGAGCACCCCGGTCACGGGGTCGGGCAGGACGGACAGCCCCAGCATCTGCCGCGCCCAGGGCGGCAGGGTCGCGATCGCGCCCACCGCGAGGGTCCAGTAGCCGAGCCGGGCGGCCGGGTCGATCGGTGGCGTCAGCAGCAGGAACCGCGCGGCCTCCGTCGCGGCAGCCGTCGTCACCAGCTCGCCGCGGTAGGACTCGACGGCCTGCAGCAGCTCGGCGTAGGTCTGCGGCAGGTCCGCGAGCGGCACCCCGAGCCGCGAGGACACGTGCGCCGACTGAGCGACGTACTCGTCAAGCCGGGCCGGGGTCAGTCGGCTCGCGCCGAAGGCCTGGTAGGTGGCGAGGAAGCTCTCGGCCTCGGCGACGTGCACCCACCGCAGCAGGTGCGGGTCGTTCGCGGCATACGGGCGGCCGCCCGGGGTGCTCCCGACCACCCGTCCGTGCAGGTGCCGGATCGCCTCGATGGTCGCCTCCGCGTGCCGCACCGTGCCGTAGGTCGTGATGGCGATGTAGTGGCTGGTGCGCTGCAGCCTGCCCCACGGGTCGCCCTTGTAGCCGCTGTGGTCCGCCACGCCGGCCATCGCCAGCGGGTGCAGGGACTGCAGCAGCAGGGCTCGCAGGCCGCCGCTGAACATGCTGGTGTCGGCGTGGACCTGCCAGATGGCGTCGTCCGGCCCGAACCACCGCTCCCCCACCGCGCCCCAGATCTGGTCGGCCCGGCGGTCGGCGTCCGTGCCGGCGATACGCTCGCGCAGCCCCAGCGCCACCCGGGTCCGCAGCCGTGCCGTGTGGTCCTGCACCCTCCCCAGTCGCATGCTCCTAGCCTCGCAGGCTCTCGGCGGGTTGACGACCCGCGACACCTGCCGTCGTCGACCACGAGGCGCTGCTGCTGGGTGGCCGGTCAGCGAGCGCCCGGGCGCGGCGGCCGCGGCGAGCGCGGTGACCCACGTGCACGCCGGCGCTCCGGCATACCCGCTGGTCCACGCGGACGCCGATCGGCTGGGCGCCAGCCCGCTGCGATGACGCCCGCTCAGATGACGTACGAGTCCGCCCGCCTGGCCGCGCGCTGCATCTCGGCCAGGTCGTACGGCGTGCGCTGGTAGACGTAGTAGTTGAGCCAGTTGGCGTAGAGCAGGAACGCGTGGCTGCGCCAGGTGACTCGCGGTGGCTGCGTCGGGTCGTCGTCCGGGAAGTAGCCCACCGGCACCTCGATCGGCAGGCCCTTGGACGCGTCGCGGTGGTACTCCAGCGCGAGCGTGTCCGCCTCGTACTCCGGGTGGCCGGTGACGAAGAGCTGCCGCCCGTCGCGGGACTGCGCGAGGTAGAGGCCGGCGGTCTCGGAGGTGGCGAGCACCTGCAGCTGGGGATGCGCCTGCACCTCCTCCAGGGGCGTGCCCGTATGCCGGGAGTGCGGCGCGGTGAAGGTCTCGTCGTAGCCGCTGACGATGCGGGCGCGAGGGTCGAGCACCCGGTGCTCGAAGACGCCGAACATCTTGTCCGGCAGCTCGACCTTGCCGATGTCGTAGTGCCGGTAGAGCCCGGCCTGCGCGCCCCAGCACACGTGCATGGTCGAGTAGACGTGGTCGGCGCTCCAGTCGAGGATCGCGCACAGCTCGTCCCAGTAGTCCACCGCCTCGAAGGGCAGCTTCTCGACCGGCGCCCCCGTGATCACCAGGCCGTCGAAGCGCTCGTCCCGGATCTGCTCGAAGGTGCGGTAGAAGGTGTCCAGGTGCTCGGTGGAGGTGTTGCGGGACTCGTGCGAGCACATCCGCACGAGGGTGATCTCGACCTGCAGCGGGGAGTTGGCGAGCAGCCGCAGCAGCTGGGTCTCGGTGACGATCTTGGTCGGCATGAGGTTGACGATGGCGATGCGCAGCGGGCGGATGTCCTGGTGCCCGGCGCGCTCGCTCGACATGACGAAGACGTTCTCGGACTCGAGCGTGCGGCGCGCCGGCAGGGCGCGAGGGACGTTGACCGGCAACGGGATCGACCTCCTCGATCGGGCTGGACCTCGACCGAGGCCCGCGTGACCGCGTCGACGGTGGCCGCGCGGCCGGGTCTGCCCTCGAGAGGCACCGGCGCGGAACCGGGTGCCGAGCGACCTCCTCGAGGTGATCGGTCGCTGCTCTGGACCCGCTGTCAGCCTGCCACAGACCCGGCGTCGGAGCCCAGGCCCTCCCATGAGGCGAGACGTCGGTAGGGCTCCCCCTGCGCCGGCCGCCGGTCCTGCTCCCCGCGCCGCGGCCACAGCGCGCACGCCCGCTCGGCCTGGGCGGTGATCGTCAGCGACGGGTTGACGCCGAGGTTGGCGCTGACGGCGGCGCCGTCCAGCACCGAGATGCCGGGGTATCCCCACACCCGCTGGTAGGGGTCGACGACGCCGGTCGCCGGGTCGTCCGAGATGACCGCGCCGCCGAGGTAGTGCGCCGTCATCGGCATGTCGACGACCTCCCCGACGCTGCCGCGCGCGTCCGCCGGCACGCCGGTGAGCGCCTGGAGGTGACGGGCCATGGTGCGCAACGCCGTGTGCCCCACGGGGATCCACGTGGGGTTGGGCTCGCCGTGGCCCTGCCGGCTGGTCATGGAGTGGCCTCCGAGCAGGCCCCGGCGATAGCTGGTCGTCAGCGAGTTGTCGCAACTCTGCATGACCAGGCCGATGACGGTGCGCTCGCTCCAGCGCCGCAGCCACAGCGACCGGGCCGCGCCGAGCGGGTCACGGGCCACCTCGCCGAGGTAGCGCACGACCCTCGGCACCCGGCCGCCCCCGGGCACGAGCAGCGCGGTCAGCCCACCCATGAGGTTGGACCCGACGCCGTAGCGGCAGTTCTCGACGTGCGTGTCCTGGTCCGGGTGGAAGGACGAGGTGATGGCGACGCCCCGGGTCAGGTCCACGCCGGGCGGGACGCGACGGGTGCCGGCCCCGCCGATCATCTCGGAGTTGGTGCGCGTGAGCCGACCGAGGGCCGGTGACAGCCGCGGCAGGTCGCCGGTGTGCCGCAGCCGGTGGAGCAGGCGGCTCGTCCCGAAGGCGCCGGCCGCCAGCACGACATACGTCGCCGTCGTCTCGCGACGGTCGCGGCCCACCCAGGCGCCGGTGCGCTCGTGCTCGACCCGGTAGCCGCGCTCGGGGCGGGACGGGTCGATGGGCCGGACCCGCGTCACGGTCCGGCGCTCGCGCACGAGCGTGCCGAGCCGCTCGGCGAGCGCAAGGTAGTTCTTGACCAGGGTGTTCTTGGCGCCGACGCGACACCCGACCATGCAGTTGCCGCACTCGGTGCAGCCCGTGCGCGCCGGCCCCTCCCCGCCGAAGTAGGGGTCGGGGACCGTCTCGCCCGGCCGTCCGAAGTAGATCCCGACCGGCGTCCTGCGGTAGCTGTCCTGCACGCCCAGCTCGCGCGCGACGTCGAGCATCAGCCGCTCCACGGGCCCGTCGCAGGGGTTGGTGACGACCCCGAGCATCCGCGTGGCCTCGTCGTAGTGCGGCGCGAGCTCGCTCTCCCAGTCGGTGATGTGCGCCCACTGCCGGTCGGCGTAGAACGGGCCGTGCGGGCGGTAGAGCGTGCACGCGTAGTTGAGCGATCCCCCGCCGACGCCCGCGCCCGCGAGGACGAGCACGTCGGGCAGCCGGTGGATGCGCTGCACCCCGAAGCACCCGAGCCGCGGCGCCCACAGGAACCTCCGCACGTCCCAGCTGGTCTTGGCGAAGTCCTCGTCGGCGAACCTGCGGCCGGCCTCGAGCACCTCGACGCGGTAACCCTTCTCGGCGAGCCGGAGGGCCGCCACCGAGCCCCCGAAGCCGGACCCCACCACCAGCACGTCGACGTCCGTCCGCAGCTCGTGCGTCCGCAGCTCGTCCGTCCGCAGCTCATCCGTCCGCAGCTCGTCGGTCGGCAGCTCGTCGGTCACCTGCTCCACGCGGCACCTCTCCCTGGGGTCGCACCCCCGGCCGTATGGCGCGCCCGCCCCGTCGCGGGGTCGCCGTCCGCCGCGTCGCTGCGACGTGTGGAGCAGGCTACGCGTCGGTAGCAGAGCCACGCAGCCCGGAGCTCGTTGGACGAGACGCCCGCAGGCCCGTCGCGGCCGGCTCGGGCATCCTTGACCCATGTCGCAGGTGCCGCCCGTCGTCCCGACCCACCACGTCCGACCGCGCCGCGGCTGGCTCAACGACCCCAACGGGATGACCCGCCACGGCGACCGGTGGCACGTGTTCTACCAGCACAACCCAGAGGCCGCCGTGCACGACCTCATCCACTGGGGTCACGCGTCCAGCCCGGACCTCGTCCGCTGGACCGAGCACCCGGTGGCCTTCGGGCCGACCCCGGACGGCCCGGACCGCTTCGGCTGCTGGTCGGGGGTGTTCGTGCCCGGGCTGGACCGGCCCGCGGTGGCGTACTCAGGGGTGGTCGACGAGACCTTCGCGAGCACGGTCTGCCTGCGGTGGGCCCTCGACGACGAGCTGGACCGGTGGTCCGAGCCGGTCGTCGTGGCGACCACGCCCTCGGCGGACCGGGTGTCGGTCATGCGGGACCCCTTCGTCTTCACCCACGGTGGGCGTCGGTGGGCGCTGCTGGGGGCGGGCCTCGATGACAGCACCCCCGCCGTCCTGCTCTACTCGTGCGACGACATCCTCGCCTGGGGCTACGTCGGGCTCTGGCTCACCCACGCGGATCCCGTCGCGGCACAGCACGCTCCGGCCGACATCTGGGAGTGCCCACAGCTCGTGTACACCCCTGGCGGCACGGCGCTGGTGCTGAGCCTGCAGCACGAGACGATCCTCGACCGGGCGGTGTGGTTGGTGGGCGACCTCGCCACCGATGGGGATGGTCGTCCGACCTTCGTCGCCCGCACCGGCGGTCCGCTGGACGCGGGCGACGTGCTCTATGCGCCGCAGGTCCTGCAGGACGAGCCCGAGCCCCTGCTGCTGGGGTGGGTGCGCCAGGACGGCATCCCCGCGGACCCGGCGGACCTGGAGGAGCAGGTCGCCGACCTCGTCGCGGGCTGCCTGACCTTCCCGCGCCGCCTGAGCGTCGAGGGGGACGAGCTCCGGAGCCGGCTGGATCCGGCGGTGGGGACACTGATGGACCCAGGCGCTGATCGACCCCTCGCTGCCGGCGACGCTGCCGTGGTAGAGCTCTCCGGCCTCGTGCGCGTGCCCGGCGGCCCCGGCACCTGGCGGCTCACGGGTCTGACGGCCGAGCTCGGCGGGCCGGTCGGGGACGGCGTTGACGTGTGGATCGACGGCGAGGTGGTCGAGGTCTACCCCCGCGACGGCAGCGCACCGAGCACGTGGCATGACGTGGGCACCCGCACCTGGACCGTCGAGACCGACGTCGCCGCCCGGATCCACGCACTCACCCCTGAGCCGCGCTGAGGGCCCCGCCCGTCGAGGCGGTGGGCGATCGTCATACGGCCGCGGCCCCCTCCCGGGCCGGGGAGGGGGCCGCACGACCAGCCGGTCAGGCGATCACTCGACGCTCGAGGTCGTCTTGTGCGCGAGGAGGTACTTCTCGGCCTCCTCGTTCCAAATGTTGTTGTTGCGGCCGCAGATCTCCGCGAGGCCGGCGAAGAACTCGTCGTCCTTGCCCAGCTCGGCGAAGTCGTCGATCGCGGTGAGCGGCATCCGGACCCAGGGGTAGATGAGCTTCTTGCCGCCGGGGATGTTGGGGTAGTCGAGGACCGTCTCGGGCACGGAGTCCAGGCCGCCGATGTGGGTGACCATGAACGACGGGTTCAGCTCGCCGCGGGCGGACATCTCGAGGGACTCGATCATGTCGCCGGTGGAGCCACCCGAGGTGCCGACGATGTGCGTGGACTCGTAGTGCACGTTGTAGAAGTTGAAGTCGGCGACGAACTTCTTGTCCGTCGGGCCGGCGAAGAAGTTGAGGCAGCCGTCGAAGCCGAGGATCTGGTCGCCCAGCTCGACGAGGGCCTTGACGGGGGCGTAGACGAAGACGTCGTCGTAGCCCTTGCCCTCCGGGGTGAGCTCGCGCAGCATCTGCACGGGGTCGCCACCGGTGGTGTTGACGTAGCGCAGGTCGACGCCCTTGGCCTTGGCGTCCTCGACGGTGATCAGGCTGGCGACGCGGTCGAGGCGGGCCTGGTCGATGTCGACGACGACCAGCAGCGACGGGGTGTAGGGGCCGTTGATGGCGTACTCGATCGCGCCGATGCCCATCGGGCCCGCGCAGCCGAGCAGGGCCATCTTGCCGCCCTTGACCGGGCCCATGAAGTGCTCGTAGACGAACGGCTTCGTGTGGTACTGGGCGTGGAACCCGCCGATGATGCACGACATCGGCTCGGCGAGACCGGCATTCGCGAAGTAGGTGCCGTCGTAGCTGAGGACGCAGCCCTTGTCGATCGCGATCTTGGGGATGATCGTGTAGTGGGTGTCGCCACCGAAGTAGGGGTAGGAGTAGCCGCTGGAGTAGCCGTTCTCCAGACCCATGGCGGGCTGGATGGCGATGAGCTGACCCACCGTGTAGTCGTCCGCGTAGTCAGCGCCGACCTCGACGATCTCGCCGGCGAACTCGTGGCCGGCCATGACGGGGACCTCGGAGATGTTCGGCGGGACGCGCTTGTGGTCCTCGCCGAGGATGGTGGCCTTGTACGTCGACATGCAGATGCTGTCCGACATGACCTTCATGAGGATCTCGTCGCGCCCGATGGGGGGAAGCTCGACGTCGGTGACCTTGATCTTGCCCTTGCCGTGGATGACGGCCGCTTCAGTGCGCATGCCTTCACCGTATGCCGTCGCCCGTCTTTTGTCTATAGGTTGACTAAAGTGGCGCGCTGGGGGCAGGCCTCCGCCCTGGCAGCCTGGGGTGGCTGTCCGGGTGGGCGGGCGTGTCGGGTCAGGCGGTGAGGGCGTGCCCGTGTGGTGGGTCGCTGTCTGGTGGGTTGCCGTCGGGTGGTGGTGCGGGGTCGGGGCTGGTCTCGGGGCTGGTGTCGGGGTCGGGGCTGGCGCTCGCGGGTGGGGCGGGGTGCCAGCCGGTCCATGTGTGGATCACGTCCCAGTGGACGCGGGAGGGAACAAGGCTCAGGACGAGACGAGCCGCGAGATGCGCGCCGGCTCGAAGTAGGCGTCCGCCGCCAGCCGCACGGCCCCGGCCAGCCCGGACCGACCGCCGAGGAGCGTCGTGCGCAGGCTGAGGGTCTGGAGGGCGTACTCCCCCGCACCCTCGTCGAGCGCCCGGCGCAGCGGCGCCATGAGCACGCCGCCGGCACCGGAGAGCGCGCCACCGACCACGACGGTCGTGGGGTTGAGCAGGCGCACCACCTCCGCGAGGGACCGGCCGAGGGCCTCCCCCACCTCGCCGACCAGCTGGCAGGCCAGCGGGTGGCCGTCCTCGACGAGCGACACCAGGTCGAAGCTCGTCGTGGCCGCAACCCCATGGGATGCCAGGCGCTCTCGCACGACATACCCGCTGGCGACGTCCTCGAGGCGGCGCAGACGGCCGTCAGGCCCGGGCAGCGTCAGCACGCCCACTCCCCCACGTTCGCCGCGATAGACCCGCCCGTCGAGCACGAACGCGCAGCTGATCCCCATGCCGACCCGCAGCACCACGGTGTGGTCGCCCGCCCCCAGCGCCGCGTGCTCGGCGACCGCCATCGTGTTGACATCCCGGTCGACGACCTGCACGTCGCCGCGGACCGTGAGGAGGTCGGTGAATCGCACCCCTTCCCAAGCGCTCTCGCGCAGCGGCGCCCCGATGACCCCGCTACGGAGGTCGACCGGTCCCGGCACGCCGACCCCGACGGCCCGCACATCGGCGGGCGACCGCCCGATCCCGGCCAGCAGCGCGGTGATGCGTGCGTCGACCCAAGCGGCCACGCCGCCCGGCCCGGTGGGGAGCCCGATGTCGGCCCCGTCCTCGGCCAGGAACCCGCCGGCCATGTCGGTGATCCCGACGCGGGTGTAGGAGCCGCCCACGTCGATGCCGACGAGCAGGCCGAGGTCGTCGTCGACGGCGAAGGTCTCGGCGGGCCGACCCCCCTCGCTGGCCCCGAGGCCCCGGCTCACGACGAAGCCGGCGGCGAGCAGCTCGTCCAGCCGTTTGCCGACGGTCATGCGCGCCCAGCCGAGGCCGTCCACCAGCCCGCGCCGGGTCGTCGGACCGTGCTCGCGCAGGTGCGCCAGCACCTCACCGGCACCGGTCTCGGTCGCAGCCATGGGGTCCACCTCCTCGCGGGCGATGTCCCGCCGCCATCGCGTCGGACCAGGTCGGCCAGACCTTTTGAGCATAGCTGCACCAAAAGCCGACGCGCCCCAGGTCAGCGCCCCAGGTCAGCGCCGCAGGTAGTGTCCGACCGGTCGCCCCTGCACGCGCTCCACGGTGATCGGGACGGCGAAGATCTCCTCGAGCAGGCCCTCGCGCATCACCTCGTCCGGGCTGCCGGCGGCGACCACGCGGCCGTCGCGCATCGCCACGATCCGGTCCGCGAAGGCGGCGGCCGCGTTGAGGTCGTGCACGACCACCACGACGGTCTTGCCCAGCTCGTCCACGGCGCGGCGCAGCAGGCGCAGGATCCCGAGGGCGTGCCGCATGTCTAGGTTGTTGAGCGGCTCGTCCAGCAGGACGTAGTCGGTGTCCTGGGCGACGACCATGGCGATCAGGACGCGCTGGCGCTGACCACCCGAGAGCTCGTCGACGAACCGGTCGGCCAGGTCCTCCAGGTCGAGGTAGTGCAGGGCACGGTCCACGTGCTCGACGTCGACCGGGCGCAGCCGTCCCCCGCAGTGGGGGAAGCGGCCGAAGCCCACCAGGTCACGCACCCGCAGGCGCACCGCGAGGTGGTGCTCCTGGCGCAGGATCGCGAGCCGTCGCGCCAGCACCGAGGACTCGCAGCGCGTGACGTCGAGGTCATCGACGTGCACCTCGCCCTCGTCGGCGGGCAGGAGGCGGGCCACGATCGACAGCAGCGTCGACTTGCCGGCGCCGTTGGGACCGACCAGGCAGGTCAGCCCCCCACGCGGCAGGTCGAGGGTGACCCGGTCGACGACGGTTGTCCCGTCATACGACTTGGTCACCTCCCGTATGGCGATGCCCGAGCTGGTCGCGGCGTGCGGGAGGACGGCGGTGGAGGTCATGCGCGGGCCCTTCGCAGGAGGAGGACGAGGAAGGCGACGCCGCCGAGGAGCTCGACGACCAAGGACAGGGAGCCCTCGAGGCCGAGGAGCTGCTCGAAGACGAGCTGTCCGCCGACGAGGGTGGCGACGGCCGCGCCGCAGGCGGCCGGGAGGACGTAGCGGTGCCGGTGCGTGCCCATGGTCTGGTAGGCGAGATGGGCCACCAGCAGCCCGAAGAAGCTGGTCGGCCCCACGAGTGCGGTCGCCGACGCGACGAGCAGCGCCACCACGGCGAGGACGACGAGCTGGCTGCGGCGGTGGTCGATGCCCAGGGACGTCGCGAGCTCGCGCCCGAGGGCGATGACGTCGAGCCGTTCGGCCTGGCGCAGGGTCCACAGCAGGGCGAGCGCCACGATCACCGCGCTCGTCGCGACGAGCCGGGGGTCGGCGCCATGGAAGTCGGCGAAGAAGCGGTCCTGCAGGACGATGAACTCGGTCGGGTCCATGGCGCGCTGCATCAGGGTGGACAGCGCGCGAAAGAACCCGCCGGCCACGACGCCGACCAGCACCACGAGGTGCAGGCTGCGGCCGAGGCCGACGACGAGCCAGCGGTAGAGGCCGACGGCCAGCAGGGTCATGGCCGTCGCCTCGGCGCCGAAGCGCAGCACCGGGTCGATGGTCACGCTGCCGGTCACCCCGAGCGCCACCATGGCCGCGGTCTGCACGAGCAGGTAGAGCGCGTCGAAGCCCATGATCGACGGCGTCAGGATCCGGTTGGCGGTGACCGTGTGAAAGAGCACGGTCGCGATGGCCACGGCCGCGCCCACGACGGTCATGGTGGCGAGGGTGATCAGGCGTCGCGGCAGGATGAAGCCGATGGCCCCCTCGAGGCCCACGAGCAGGTATGCCGTCGCGGCTGCCGCCGCGAGCAGCCACCACGCGGCGACCCGCAGCGTCGGGGAGGGGGCACGGCGGACGAGAGGTCGACGGGATGCCGCAGGCGTGGCGGGGGCGGCGGTCGTCAGGTCAGCGGACACCGCGAACTCCCTTGACCAGCATGGCGAGGAAGGCTCCCGCCCCGACGACGCCGAGGATCGTGCCGATGGGCAGCTCGTGCGGCGCGACCAGGGAGCGGGCGAGCAGGTCGCACAGGAGCACGAGACCGGCTCCGCCGAGCGCGACCCAGGGCACGCTGCTGCGGGCGTTGCCGCCCATGGCGAGCACCACGAGGTTGGGGACGACCAGGCCGATGAAGCCGAGCATGCCCACCGTCACGACCACGGTCGCCGTCACGACGGCGACGATGCTCATGCCGATCGCCATCGTGCGGCGGTAGTCCAGGCCGAGGTTGGTGGCGACGTCCTCCCCCAGCCCCGCGACGGTGAAGCGGTCCGCCACGACGACCGACACGACGGTGAGGGCGCCCGCGATCCACAGCAGCTCGTAGCGGCCCTGGATCGTGGCCGAGAAGTCGCCGGTCATCCAGGCGCCGAGGCTCTGCAGGAGGTCGTAGCGGTAGGCGACGAAGGTGGCCACCGCCCCCACGATCCCGGACAGGACCAGGCCGATCAGCGGCACGACGAGCACGTCCCGGATCGTGACGGACCGGACGAGGCGCAGGAACACGGCGGTGCCGGCGAGCGCGCAGGCGGCGGCGATCGCCATACGGGCCGCGACCGGCGCGTCCGGCCAGCCGATCGCGACCCCCAGCAGGCCGAGGCCGGCGAACTCCATCGTCCCGGTGGTCGACGGCTCGACGAAGGGGTTGCGGGTGAGCAGCTGCATGATCAGCCCGCTCACCGCGAGGCCGGCGCCGGCCAGCACCAGGGCGACGGTGCGTGGGACGCGGCTGACCCCGATGAGGTCGAGGGCGTCGGCGCGGCGGTCGGCGTCCAGCAGCGCGGCGGGCGTCACGTCGGCGACCCCCACGAAGAGCGACCAGACCGCGAGGACCAGCACGACGGCGGCCCCGCCGAGCAGCAGCGCTGCCTGGCGGGGTCGGCGTCGCGCGACGACGGGGGCTGACGCCGTCACAGCCCCGCGGCCACCTCGTCGACCATGGTCGACAGGTTGTCGAGGCCGGCCCCGACGACATACCACCGCTGGCCGTCGAGGTAGGTGATCTGCTTCGTGGCGCCGGCCGGCGTGGCGTCGACGAGCGGGTTGGCGAGGATCTCCTTGGCGGCCTTGCCGTTCTGGCCGATGGCGGCGTCGCGGTCGACGACGAACAGGCGGTCCGGCTTGGCGTCGCGGACGAACTCGAAGCTCACGGCCTGGCCGTGGCGGTCCTCGCTGATCGTGGCGGCGGTGGGCTTGACGCCGAGCGTCTGGTGGACGAGACCGAAGCGGGACTGCGGGCCGAACGCCGAGACCTTGCCCCCGCTGGTCATGAGGATCAGGCCGGTGCCGGCGTTGGCCGCCTTGGCCTTGGCGGCCGTGACCTTGGCGTCCAGCGCGGCATGCTTGGCCGTCACCTGCTCCTGCTTGCCAAAGATCTCACCGAGCTGCGCGTTGACCTTCTTGGCCGAGCCCATCAGGTCCTTGGACCCCACCGTCAGGTCGATGGTGGGGGCGATCTTCGACAGCTCCTTGTACTTCGCAGCCCCTCGGGCGCCGACGATGATCAGGTCCGGCCCGGCGGCGGCGAGCTTCTCGACGTCGGGCTCCTTCATGCTGCCGAGGTCGGTGTACCTCGCGTCCTGGTAACCCGACAGGAAGCTCGGCATGCCCTGCTTGGTCACGGCCGTGACCGAGTCGACGCCCAGGGACTGGAGGCTGTCGAGCACGCCCAGGTCGAGGACGGCGACCTTCTTGGGGTGGGCAGGCACCTGCGTGGTGCCCTGCGCGTGCGTGACGCTCACGGTCGTGGCGCTGCCGGACGAGCTGCCCGAGCCGGACGAGCCGGAGCCCGAGGAGGCGGTGGCCGAGCCGCACGCGGCCGTCGACAGGGCGACCGTGGCGAGGATCGCGGCGCGGGCGGGGGTGAGCAGGCGGGACGACATTGTGCTCCGATCGACAGAACCGATGAGAAGGATAGCCAAACCTTAGTAAGGTGACCCTATCCTCCACAACCCCCCCCGCCGGGGGTAGGGGCATCGACCGGCCTTCGTCCCCCAGGTCGATGCCCCTACCCCCGGCGGATCTGAGGTGAACGACGACAAGCCCGCTGTTCGGGTGAATTCAAGCCGACAAGATCCAGGTGATCTGCGTCATTCGCGAGACAGGGATGCCTGGCGATACAGACCCCTCGCTCCACCCACTTGACCCCCCCGCGCCTAGGCCTTGTATCGATCCAACGAATCCCGGGACTATGCCCAACCGCTCCACCAGAACTAGCCATCCCTGACCGGGGCTGGACACCGTCGGGGCCGGGACGTTTGCCACGCAGTTACCCAGCGGTTATGTTCAGTCAGGCTCCCCATCGGTGAGCCTTCCACTTCTTCGTCGAGGACGCCGAATGACTGACCCCGCCCTGACCCCCAACCCGGCCAGCAGCCCCGCACCCCAGAGGAATTGGTTCGTGAGGCACAAGATCCTCACGGGTGCCATGGCCGTCGTCCTGCTCGGCGCATTCGGGTCAGCGATGGGGGGCGGCAAGGAGCCTGCGTCGTCGAGCATGACGACCCCCTCCTCCGCAGCGGTCGCGGCCAAGGCAGCGGCCAACCCGGCCAAGACATCCGCTGCCCCGGCTGTGACTCAGACGCAGGAGGCCCCGGCTGCAGAGGCGCCGACCGCCGGCATCGGAACGCCGGCCAACGATGGCAAGTTCGAGTTCACGGTGAAGTCCGTCAAGTGTGGGATCGCCTCGGTGGGCCCGGACTTCATGGCCGAGAAGGCCCAGGGAGAGTTCTGCCGCGTGACCCTCCGCGTCAGGAACAAGGACAAGGCTCCTCAGATGATGTTCGCGGACTCCCAAAAGGCCTTCGCCGGAGAGTCCGAGTACAGCGCCAACTCCATGGCCTCCGTCACTGATGCATCCGCGAACAACACCCAGAGTGTTTGGATGGAGAACATCAACCCCGGCAACGCAGTGCAGGGAAACCTCTTCTTCGACGTGCCGAAGGGAACGAAGTTGACCAAGCTCGTCCTTCACGACTCAGCCTTCTCAGGAGGCGTCGACATCAAGCTCTGACAAGAAGGGTGCCTGATTGAGGTTTTCCCACCAGGTTCGGCGGGTTGTAGACGCTGTGGGTCTGTGACCTGCGGCGACGGCGTGTCGGACGAGAGAAGGCGGGGCCCGGTGGCCAGGCTCGGTTTCACCTCTGTCCCTTCGCCCGAACCGAGCCCCGCGTGCTGTCCTATCGTGCCACCCTGCCCGTCCTGTTATTCGTCGTGCGTCGCGTGTCGACGTGGCTGTGGGCCCACCGCCGGGTCCGTGACGCGCGCCCGCGGCAGCGGGCCGCGACGTGCTGGACCCAAGCCGTGCTGGTCCCGCGATGGCTGATCAAGGCGACCCGTATGCACCGCCTCGCCGCAGACCACGGCCTGTCCCTGGCCACCGCGTACCGATACCTGCACGAGGCCATCGACGTCGTCGCCGACCGCGCCCCGACCCTTGAGGACGTCCTGGCCGACCAGCTGGACACCGCCGCACCGTTCGTCTGCCTGGACGGCACCCTCATCCACACCACCCGCTGCTGCTCCCGCTCCACCAGCACCAAGGGCTATGACGCCTGGTACTCGGGCAAGCACCACGCCCACGGCGGAAACATCCAGGTCCTCACCGACCACACCGGCTTCCCGATCTGGACCTCGCCGGTCGAACCCGGCAACCCGTCCTACACCCGGATGCAGCGCGCGCTCCGCGCGCCCGCCGAACGCGCCAACGCCATCCTCAAGTAGTACCGGAACCTACGCCAATCACCCTCGACCCCGCCCACATCGGCGCGCTCTACGCCGCCACACTCGTCATCGCCACCATGACCCGAGGCCGCTGGTGAGAAAACCTCAGTGTCACAGACACCAGGGCAGCCGACTGGCCATATCCGCTCGTCGGTTCCAGCAACCGGTCGGAGCGCCGGCGGATAATCAGCGTCAGGTGGACGTCAATGACGATCTCCGGTCCGGCTGTGGTTCTCAGCCTCCGGGCGGACTTGGCGCTCCCGTCAGGACTCCAAGGACACGGTTCGCAGCCCTGGGCCTGGGTATGTGCGGCCACGGACAGCGAGTGACCGATCCGTGGAGGAGAGCACGATGGCCAGCAGCGAGCCGACCCGCACCGACCGGAGCCTGGACTTCCTGCGACGTGGCTACGGCTTCTCGGAGGCGTGGTGGCGCGAGCTGCGCCACGTCGATCCCCGCTCCGTCGCGCGGATCCCGCTGCGCCTCATGGGCGGCCGGGCCCTGCTCGTCCGCGGCGACGAGGGCGTTCGCCTGTTCTACGACACCACGCGGGTCAAGCGGGACGGCGCGATGCCGTTGCCCATCCGCGTCCTGGCGGGGCACTGACGTCATGGCTGAGCTCGTCATCACCCTGCGGCTGCCCCTCGACCGGGCGGAGGTATGGCGCCGCCTGTGGTCGGCCCCTCGTCATACGGCCGTGATCCCCCTCACCGTGGTGACGTCGTCCGCTCGCCGTGGACGACTGGACGTCGCGGGCGCCCGGGTCCGAGCGCGAACTGCGGTCGGGCCGTGGGGGTTCGACGACGACATGGAGACCGTCGCGGTGTCCACGCCGGAGGGCGACGGGCCCTGGCGCTGCCGGATCGTCAAGCGTGGCAAGGTCGTTCGTGGCGCGATCGACGCGACGGCGTGCGCCCTGGAGCTGCCCGGTGGGCGAGCTGCGACCGAGCTGCGATGGCGGCAACGGATCAGCGTGGCAGGTCTGCCGCGAGCGCTCGACCCCGTGACGGCGGCCGTCGCCTGGGTGGCCTATCGCGCGACGATCAGGCGGATCGTGGACGCTCAGGCGGTGCGCGGGCTTCGCAGGTAGCGCCACAGCAGCAGCCCGAACGCCGGCAACCCGCCGAGGAGCATCAGGATCGGCCCGCGGGTCGACGGGCAACGGCGAGTCCACGCTCACGCAACGCCAGTGGTGTGGGCGTGCTCACGAGTGTGGCCGTGGTCCTGCTCATCCCGCAGCAGGTCCACGAGGCTGAGCTGGCCCGTGGGCTCGCGCCGTCCGACCGAGTCGTAGAGCAGGTCCGGATCCACCTGCCCGAATCATGCAGGCACCATGGGCTTCTCGCCCATGGACTCATGGATCACCCTCTCCAGCAGCGCGACTCGGTCAGGATCAACGCGATCCACCTTGTCGAGCACCAGGAGCGAGGCCACCTTGAGGTGATCGCTCGCGACGGGGGGCCCAACCCCTGGCAGGGCTCTCGCAGGTCGACGAGCCGCTCCAGCAGGCGCCCGTGATAGGCCTTGTGCTTGCGCCCGGCCCACTGGTCCAGCTCGAGCAGCAGGTCCGCCGTCAGTTGGCCGTCGCCCGTGCGGCGACCCTATGCGCCTCCGCGGACGCCTGCCGACTCCGGCGGCGTGGTCGGTGCCTGGGGTGCTTGCAGTGCCTGCAGCGCCTGCGTTCAGGTCAGGGCGCGAGCAGGCGGTCGAGGACCGGGTCTCCAGCCGTGCGACGGATGACCTCGGGGTCCCCGACGACCACCAGCTCGTCGGTGGCACGGGACAGCCCGACGTAGAGCTTTTCCTTGGCGCGGTCGCGGGGCTCGTGCTCGTTGACGCACAGCACCACGACGCGACGCTCCAGACCCTTGCAGCCCAGGACATGGCCGTAGAAGACGTCGTCGTCCTCCCAGAACGACCGCCAGTAGGCCTGGGGGTCCACCTCGTCGAAGCGCTCCAGCTGCACCGGGTGCCGTGAGCCGGTCGTGATGAGGGCGACGTCCTGCTGGCGCCAGCCCCGGTCGAGGAGCTCCTCCACCACGTCGTCGGCGCGTCCGATCGCCTCGTCGGCGGCGCAGGCGACGAGCCGGACCGCGGGCCCGTCCCCGCCCATGGGCCGCATCCGCATCGGCGTGAGGGGCGCGAAGACGTCGGCGATCTGGCGGGTGTTGCGCAGGTTGTGGTCGAGCACCAGCGGCACGAGCGGCACCGGCGGGCGCCCGAATCGGGCGAACACCCGCTGGTTCTCGTCGGTGTAGACGTAGAGACCGCCGGAGTCCTCGTCGCGCAGGGCGTTCATCAGCGGCCGCCACCACCCGTCTGCGAAGTCCTGCGCCTCGTCGACGATGACGGCGTCGAACCTCTCCTCGTCCGGCAGTGCGGCGGCCAGCTCCGCCATACGGTCAGGCAGGCGACGCTCCCAGAAGTCGCTGTCCTGGCGGGTGCCGCCCTCGGCGCCCCAGGACCGCCCGAGCTCCTCGAAGGTGCCGACGAACGCGGGAGTCTTCTTGCGGCTCAAGCCTTTCAGCTCACGGCGGAAGTACTCGGCCAGACCGATGGAGTAGCACAGCAGCGCGACCCGCTGGGGTGGCCGGTCCTCACGTCCGCGGGTCAGGTCCTTGGCCTGGGCCAGCGCCAGGACGGTCTTGCCGCTGCCCGCTCCTCCGCTCACCTCGACCCGGCTGAGCAGCCGCGTCACGCCGAGCAGCGTGGCCTGCTCGACCGTGAGCCGGTCTGCGCGAGAGGCGCGTTCGTCCGCGTCGGCGGTGACGTCCTCGACGGGGAGCCTTCTCCCGCGCAGGATCTCGACGATCAGGTCGATCTCGGCGGACGAGGGCGCACGGTGCCCGGAGTCACGAGCAGGTATGGCGCGCAACCGATCTGCCAGGCCGCCCAGATCCTGACGGCCGTGGATGAGCCACCGCGGGCAGTCCGGAGTCGCGAAGTCGTCGTCGATCGACGTGTAGGGCATGACCACGGTGTGGCTCCACCGGATCCGGGTGCGCGACGAGTCGCGCCACCGTGGGTCGTGCTCGACGAAGTCCCTGATGGCGTAACGGGTCTGACGAGCCTGATCGACGGGGTGGATCCGTCGACGGCCGTGACCCGAGGTCGTCCACCACCGGCCCTGGCCGTCGAGCGAGCAGCTGCCTCCCTTGACCTCGACCACCACGACACCTTCGTCGGGCAGCAGCAGCACGAGGTCCGCCTCGTGGTCCTTGGTGTCGTCCGTGAGCCGCAGCCCGGACAGGACCACCGCGTCGTCGGGCAGGTCTCGGACCAGCCGCTCCCACACCTCCCGCTCGCTCGCGGTGTCGTGCTGCGGATCCTGCGGCATCGCCCGAGCCGTCATCGCTCCCCCTCGCGCCCGTCCCTTGGGGGCAGGGTAGGCACGGGTGGTGTCGCGGCGTGGGGAAACGGCAGGATCAGACGCCGTTGACCCGTCGCAGGGCTGTCTTGTCCACAGCATGTCGCGTTCCGGCTCGCGAGCAGCTGACCCACATCCGGCCCCAG
Organism: Arsenicicoccus cauae; assembly: GCF_009707125.1. Lineage (GTDB taxonomy): Bacteria > Actinomycetota > Actinomycetes > Actinomycetales > Dermatophilaceae > Arsenicicoccus > Arsenicicoccus cauae. The sequence continues at coordinate 66,984 of NZ_WLVL01000023.1, read as the reverse complement.
ACGCTCGCCTCCAGGACTCCCACTGCGTCGAGGCGGCGATCGCCGCGTCGAGCAGGCACTCCAGCTCGTCGTCGGTCGAGGACCCGGGCGCACGACCTTCGCCCGGCCCAGCTCGAAGGTGTAGTCGTACTGGTCGAGGATCCGCGACACCTGCCCGCGCAGCAGCCGGGTGTAGCTCGGCCCGGGCCGGGGCCAGCTGGGGCACCGCCTGCTCGATGTCGACGGCGTCGCACGGGTCGACGATGGTCAGGCCCGGCATCCCGCGCAGGATGGCGACGTCCTCGGTCGCCTGGTGCGAGGGGCCGTAGCCGGTGGTGAGCCCGGGCAGCGCGCACACCAGGTTGACGTCGAGGTTGGGCTCGGCCATGTCCAGGCAGATGAAGTCACAGGCCCGTCGCGTCGCGAACACGGAGTAGGTCGAGGCGAACGGCACCAGGCCGACCCCCGCCATACCGGCGGCGGCCATCATCATGACCTGCTCGGCCATCTCCATCTCGAAGGACCGGGTGGGGTTCTCCTTGGCGAAGACGTGCCTGTCGGTGCACTTGCCGAGGTCGGCGGTCAGCCCGACGATCCGCTCGTCCTGCGCCGCCAGCGCGTTCAGCGCATGGCCGAGCGGCGCCGAGGTGGTGGGGACGCCGGGGTCGGCGATCGAGGCGATCATCGCGGCCGAGCGCAGCGGCTTGGCCTTCTCGGTGACCTGCTGGGACTCGACCGCGGGCCGCTCCTCGGCGAGGTGAGCGTTCTCGGCTGGTCACCTATCGCGCCCCCAACCCCGCCCACTGGTCAGATCTCGTCGCGTGGGGGTGGGCCGGTCAGAGCCGGGCCTGACCGACCTTCCAGAAGCCGCTGGCCATGACGCGGCGCCGCGGCACGTCACGCTCCCTGACCAGATGACGGCGCACCGCGGCGACGGTGGCCGCCTCGGCGCACGCCCAGGCATAGTCGACGTCGGCAATCCCGCACGCGCGCAGCGCCGGCAGCATCGCGGACCCCGGCTCGCCCTCTCCGCGGTAGACGACGTGCACACCGGCCTCCCGGACCTCGTCGTGCAGGAAGCCCTCGGTCGGCACCTCGACCACGGCAGTGAAGCGGCGGCCGGGATCGTCGGCATACGCGTCGAGGATGGCGAGCTGGCCGGGCAGGCCGGTCTCGTCGGCGAGCAGCAGGTGGTGACCGGTGGGTGGAGCACTGCCGTATGGCGCCGCCTGGATCCGCAGACCGACCTCGTCCCCGACGCAGACCGACCGGATCCACCGCGAGCCCGGGCCGTCGTGACCGGTGCACACGATGTCGACGTCGATCTCGGCGCGCTCGGGGCGGTGGGCGCGGATGGTGTACCACCGCAGGTCCGGCCGCAGCGGCTCGGGCATCGCGGCCAGGGCGGTTCGCGGGTTGAGCATGTTGGCCGGCAGGTGCAGGTTGCCGGCGGGCTGCGGCAGGAACAGCCCGAGGTACTCGTCTGGCCCGGTGAGCGTGAGGTCCGCGAGCCCGCCCGCGGTGATCGTGACGCGGCGGAAGGCCGGTGACAGCTGCTGCAGGGCAGTCACCTGCGCCTCGAGCTGGGGATAGAAGGCGCGCCGTGGCGGCATCGCCGTCGTCGTCGCATAGGCGGCGGCGTAGGCCGCGGCGGTGGTGCGCTCAAGCACGCCGTACTGAACCATGGGCATGACCTCCAGTTAGTTAGGTATACCTAACCACCTCTACCTGGTCGTCGCCACCCTGTGCACACCCCCCCCACCAAGGGCTAGAGTCGCAGCCAGGGAGGGAGTTGCGATGCCACACACGTCCCAGCACGACGCGGCGATCTGGCGCACGGTTTGCATCAACGACCTGGTCGACTCCGGCCGGTTTCACGAGGTGCCACACGTCCCCACGACGTTCCCGGGCGCGCTCTCTCCCGAGGAGAAGGTGATGGCGACCGGCCCTTTCGCCCTGCACGAGTTCATGAGCATCGGGGACGGCACCTACGTCCATGACGCGGGCTTCTTCTTCGCGTCCGGTCGCTATGGCGCCGCCCTCACAGCGGGGGTGGTGATCGGACGCGCAGTGGGCAACCGCTCTCGCCGTCGTGCGGCGGCAGATGCCGCGGTGGTGCCCCGTGGACGATGGGCTCGTCCACGTCTCTGACTTCGGCTTCTACCTCCAGTCTCGGCGAGGCTTGTTGCCGTGGGGGTGGGGTGCCGTGACGTCAGCCCAGCTTGTCGGACCAGGGCGCCTCTGGATGTCGGGCAACTCCACGAATGGGCCCGTGCAGTGGATCGTGGACAGTGACTGGGCCGAGTTGATCCTCACGATGTGGGCCCGCGTCCGACATCCGCGGCACCCTCAGCTCGAGCAGGGCGCGTGGATTCCCGAGGGCTGGGCAGCACGGATCACGGCTGACGGCTATCCCCTACCCCCTGACCACTCGGGTCGCTGGGGTCGACTGGCGCTCGACCTGGGAGAGGCCGACCAGTAGCCCGACCCCGCGGCCGCCCCGGCCCCGGGTCGCCGAGCTGACGCGGTTGAGCCCCGCAGGGGCGAATCCCTGAGGGGCTCAACCGGACTCGTCACGCAGACGCGGGGGTGGCTCAGCTGCAGCCGGAGGTGCTGCCGCAGCCCTCGCACACGTAGCAGGACCCGGCGGGGCGCATCTTGGTGCCGCAGGTCATGCAGATCGGCGCGTCGGAGGCCATGCCTTGGAGCTTCTCCATGAGATCGGCGGAGGAGTGGATCTCCTGGGAGACCTCGCGGGCGTCGGCGGCGCCGGCGCCGGACTTCACCTCGGCCGGGCGGGGCGGGGAGGAGCCGAAGCGCTCCCCAGCCTCACGGGCCTTCTCCTGCGGCGTCTTGGAGGTGGCGACGTCCTGCTGGATCTCCTCGTCGTACTCCTCCTCGCTGTCGTCGCCCACCGGCTCGTAGGACCCGGTCTCGAGCTGGCGGGCGCGCTCCTCGGCGGAGTAGATGCCCATCATCGAGCGGGTGTCGAAGTCCAGGTAATCCAGGGCCAGGCGGCGGAAGACGTAGTCCATGATCGACTGCGACATCCGCACGTCCGGGTCGTCGGTGAGGCCGGCCGGCTCGAAGCGCTGGTTGGTGAACTTGTCGACGTAGGTCTCGAGCGGGACGCCGTACTGCAGGCCCACCGAGATGGCGATGGAGAAGGCGTCCATCACGCCGGCCAGCGTGGATCCCTGCTTGCCGAACTTCAGGAAGAGCTCACCCAGGCCACCGTCGGGGTAGGCGCCGGCCGTCAGGTATCCCTCGGCGCCGCCGACCGTGAAGGAGGTCGTCTGGGACGAGCGACGCTTGGGCAGGCGACGACGGGTGGGCCGGTAGACGACCTTCTCGACGACCTTGGCCTCGCCGGACTCGACGAGCTCGGCGGCCTTCTCCTCGACGCGCTCCTCGACCTTCTTCTTGGCGTCCGAGAGGGGCTGGCCGACCTTGCAGTTGTCGCGGTAGACGGCGAGCGCCTTGAGGCCGAGCTTCCAACCCTGGAGGTAGACGTCCTCGATCTCCTCGACCGTGGCGGACTCGGGGAGGTTGACGGTCTTGGAGATGGCGCCGGAGAGGAACGGCTGGCAGGCCGCCATCATCCGGACGTGACCCATGGGGGAGATGGCGCGGGCGCCCATGGCGCAGTCGAAGACCTCGTAGTGCTCGGTCTTGAGGCCGGGGGCGTCGATGACGTGGCCGTGCTCGGCGATGTACTCGACGATCGCCTCGATCGACTCGTCCTGGTAGCCGAGCTTCTTGAGGGCGCGCGGGATCGTGAGGTTGACGATCTGCATGGAGCCGCCGCCGACGAGCTTCTTGAACTTGACCAGCGAGAAGTCCGGCTCGATGCCGGTGGTGTCGCAGTCCATCATGAAGCCGATGGTGCCCGTGGGGGCGAGGACCGACGCCTGAGCGTTGCGGAAGCCGTTCTTGTCGCCGAGCGTGAGGACGTCGTCCCACGCCTGGGTGGCCAGGGCGTGGATGGAGGAGTCCATCTGGTCCAGGGTCGTGACGGCGGCGTTGGCGTCGCGGTGCTGGGCCATGACGCGCTTGTGGGCGTCGGCGTTGCGGGCGTAGCCGGCATACGGCCCGACCACGGCGGCGAGCTCGGCGGAGCGCTTGTAGGACGCGCCGGTGAGCAGCGAGGTGATGGCGGCAGCGAGGGCTCGGCCACCCTCGGAGTCGTAGCCGTGGCCCGTCGCCATCAGCAGGGCGCCGAGGTTGGCGTAGCCGATGCCGAGCTGGCGGTAGTCGCGGGTGGTCTCGCCGATGGACTCGGTCGGGAAGTCCGCGAAGCAGATGGAGATGTCCATCGCGGTGATGACGAGCTCGGCGACCTTCTGGAAGGTCTCGGCGTCGAAGGTGTCGTCGTCGCGCAGGAACTTCAGCAGGTTGAGCGACGCGAGGTTGCAGGAGGAGTTGTCCAGCGACATGTACTCCGAGCAGGGGTTGGACGCGGTGATCCGGCCGGTCTCGGGGTTGGTGTGCCAGGCGTTGATCGTGTCGTCGTACTGGATGCCCGGGTCGGCGCACTCCCAGGCGGCCTTGGCGACCTTCTTCATCAAGGAGCGGGCGTCGATGCGCTCGATCACCTCGCCGGTCATGCGGGCGCGCAGACCGAAGTCGGTGCCCTCCTCGACGGCCTTCATGAACTCGTCCGTGACGCGGACGGAGTTGTTGGCGTTCTGGTACTGCACCGAGACGATGTCGCGCCCGCCGAGGTCCATGTCGAAGCCGGCGTCGCGCAGCGCGCGGATCTTGTCCTCCTCGCGCGCCTTGGTCTCGACGAACTCCTCGATGTCGGGGTGGTCGATGTCGAGCACGACCATCTTGGCCGCGCGGCGGGTGGCGCCGCCGGACTTGATGGTGCCGGCGGAGGCGTCGGCGCCGCGCATGAAGGAGACGGGCCCGGACGCGGTGCCGCCGGAGGACAGCAGCTCCTTGGAGGAGCGGATGCGCGAGAGGTTGAGGCCGGCGCCGGAGCCGCCCTTGAAGATGAACCCCTCCTCCTTGTACCAGTTGAGGATCGAGTCCATCGAGTCGTCGACGGACAGGATGAAGCAGGCGCTGACCTGCTGGGGGCTGGCCGTGCCGACGTTGAACCACACCGGCGAGTTGAAGCTGAACACCTGGTGCACCAGGGCGTAGGTCAGCTCGTGCTCGAAGATCTCGGCGTCCTCGGGCGTGGCGAAGTAGCCGTTGTCCTTGCCGGCCTTGGCGTACGTCAGCACGACGCGGTCGATGAGCTGCTTGAGCCCCTGCTCGCGCTTGTCGGTGCCGACGGCGCCGCGGAAGTACTTGGTGGTGACGATGGTGGAGGCGTTGACCGACCAGAAGTCGGGGAACTCGACGCCATGCTGCTCGAAGATCGTCTCGCCGGTCTTCCAGTTCGTCTGGACGACGTCGCGCTTCTCCCAGGTCACGTCGTCGTAGGGGTGCACGCCGGGCGTGGTGAAGATGCGCTCGATGGTGAGGCCCTTCTTGGCCGACTTGCGTGCTGCGGAGCGAGCGCCGACGGTCTCGGTCATGGTGCTGTGCCTTCCGTTCCCTGGGATTACTGGCTGTATGTCGTGCCTGGGTGTCCCCGTCAGGTGTCTCGGCGGGGATGTGGAGATGTCGTGATGAGGGGGTCGGTCGTCATACGGGCAGTCTGAGGGCGACCACTGACAGACCCCTGCTGACCTGCTAGGTCGTGCGCGGCGGGCTGGGTGGACCCACCGCGGCGGGCTCCTCCCCGGTGGGCGGGTGCTCTGCCCGGAGGAGGGTGATCGCCGCCTCGAAGTCCTCGAGGGAGTCGAAGGCCTGGTAGACACTGGCGAAGCGCAGGTAGGCGACCTCGTCGAGCTCGCGCAACGGGCCGAGGATGGCCAGGCCCACCTCGTGGGCATCGATCTCCGCGTGGCCCTGCGAGCGGATCGTCTCCTCCACCCGCTGGGCCAGCCTGGCCAGGTCGTCCTCGCTCACCGGCCGACCCTGGCAGGCCTTGCTCACGCCGTCCTGGATCTTGGCGCGGCTGAAGGGCTCGCTGGCACCGGACCGCTTGATCACGGTCAGGCTCGCGGACTCCACCGTGGTGAAGCGGCGCTGGCACGCCGGGCACTGACGACGGCGACGGATGGCCGAGCCGTCGTCGGTCGTGCGGCTGTCGATGACGCGGCTGTCGGTGTTGCGGCAGAACGGGCAGTGCACGGCTAGGCTCCTCCCCTGGTCGACGGACGCCTGTGGATGCGGCTGTGGATGACGTGTTGACAACCTGTGGCTAACCGACCCCGTCCTGGGGACTAGATGTGGACGACTTACATCGGTGTAACCACTAGATGTAGTGATCCTATGCCCGCTCTGCCCCAACGATCAAACACGTCACCCAGCTGACGTGTCGCCCCAGGTCACACGGCGTGTTCAACCCATCGTGTCGCCGTCATCACTGTGCGTGACGGCAGGTCGAACGCCGTGCGGCCCCACCGCGCACCCACGATCTGGTGGTGGCTCAGAGGTCTAGGCTCGACCCATGGATCGTCGCGCCCTCACCCCACTCGTCGTCGGCCTCCTGTGCTTCGCGATCGCCCTGATGATCCGCAGCGGCGGCCTGGTGCGCGGCCTGCTGATGTTCGTGGCGGCGGGGTTCATGGTCTATGCGGTGTCGGTCATGACCCGCGACCGCCGCTGATCGCGGGTTATCCACAGACGCCTGTATGACGGAAGCAGGCGACCTCGCCGCACGTCTAGGCTCGACGCCATGCGTGGACACGGACGTCTCCTGACCGCCGCCGCTCTGACCGCCGCGGGGCTGCTGACCGGCTGCTCGGGCGCCACCACGAGCGCCAGGACCACCGCCACCCACGAGCTGCCGCCGACGGCGTCGGGCACGACCGCGGGGTCGGCGACGACGCCCCCGACGTCGGCGACACCGACCACGGCGCCAGCGGCGCCGTCCTCCCCGGCGACGACCACCGCCGCGACCCCCGCCATCCCCGCTGCGGCACGCGCCCACACCCCCGAGGGCGCCGAAGCCTTCACCCGCTACTTCATCGACCAGGTCAACGTGGCGTGGACGACACCGAAGACCGGCCTGATCTCCGCCCTTAGCCTCCCCACCTGCAAGTCCTGCGCCAAACTCGAAAAGGACGCCCAACGGTTGGCAGACGCCGATGCACGAGTGGCGTCCCCAATGCTTGAAGTCACGGAAACAGTGCCGGCCGAGGATAAGCAGACTGGCGCAACGGTGGTCGTCGCTACAGTGCAAGAAACCCCCACCCCAACAGTTCAGGATGGGGCAACAACGCAGTCCACACGCAAGACGACAGTCACAAGGCGGGCGTTTGAGCTAAGCGCGCAGGCCAATGGATGGCGAGTGTCGGAAATCAAGGACTATCAGTGAAGTTCTTGGCCCTAGCGACGGTCACTGCGCTGACGGCAACCGGTCAGCCCCCGCCTAGCCCGGATTGGGGAGGCGATACGACCGGTTCGGGCATTCGCATTTCCGGCACGATCACGATAACCCGCGGGAATAACCCCCATCGCGGTCGCCCTTCCCCCAAACGAGTTGTCGCGCCCCCCACAATAGGGGTTTCTGAGCGTAACGGCCTGCAGGCGAAGACGACTAGCGCCCGGCGGCCTGGAGTTGAACCTCCGTCGTTCTCTTACGTGCCGCAGCGGCCGTTGCTGTCTCGGGACGGGCCGGGCGTATGGGAGACGGCGGTGCCGGGGTTCATCCCGGACCCGGCCGCTCCCGTGGGCCCCGTGCAGGCCGCGCCGGCGGCGCCGGGAGCGCCCGCCCAAGCGGCCCCGCCGCAGCCGGTGCTGACCGAGGCGATGATCGTGCAGGCCTTTCACACCACGCCGTTCGCCAAGCCCGTGGCCGAGGTACAACCGGTGGGTGGGCGCACCCTGGTGACCCTGCCCACCTACGTCCAGATCGCCTGGGACCCGGCAGGGTTCGAGCCTGGCGAGATCAGCACCGTGGGCCTGCTCGGGCACGCGGTGCGCATCCGCCCGGTGGGGCGTAGCTACGTCTACGACTTCGGGGACGGGGGCGCGGTGGGGCCGACGTCGAGCATGGGTGGCCCCTACCCCACCGGCGACGTCACCTACCCTTACCCCAAACCAGGTCGCTTCGCGATCAACGTGACGGCGACGTACTCCGGGGAGTACAGCGTCGACGGCGGGCCGTGGACCGCCATCGCCGACACCGTGCAGATCCCCGGGCCCGACCAGCCCATCGACGTCCGCACCAGCCGCAACGAGCTGATCGACCAGGGCTGACGCTCACCGTGCGGCGGCGTCGGTGCCGCTCACCGCACGGACGCGACCGGACATCGCAGAGCCTTCGGCCATGTCCGGCCAGCGAGTAGGGTCGGCCCATGAGCACGGACGCGACGCGGGTCCGTCGTGGCCCCGGACGCCCCCGCGGCAGTGACGGCGCCGCCACACGCGCCCGCATCGTCGCGGCGAGCCTCGAGCTGTTTGCGAGGCAGGGCTTCCGCGCCACCGCGCTCGCTCAGATCGCCAAGGGGGCGGACCTGTCCCCCACCGCTCTCACCCATCACTTCCCCCACAAGGAAGCCCTGCTGACCGAGGTCCTCGCTCTGCGCGACCAGCGCGACCGTGACGACCTGATCGCTCTCGAGCCCTGTGCGCCGGAGGGGTGGCGGGCCCTCGAACGGCTAGGTCGCCTCGTCCTGCTCAACAGCACACGGCCGCAGCTCGTGCGCCTCTACGTGACGGTCTCCAGCGAGGCGCTTGACGCAGACCACCCGGCTCACGACTGGGCCCAGCGCCACTACGCAGAGGCGCGCCAGGCCATCGTCGACGACCTCGCCTTCGGGGTGCGCGCGGGCACGGTAGCGCCGGAGACGCCGACCGAGCAGGTCGCCAGCTCCTCCCTCGCCATGATGGACGGGCTACAGACGCAGTGGTTGCTCTCGGGCGGGACGCTCGACATGGCAAGCGCCTTCGCGACCTACGTGCAGACACTGCGCCAGGCCTACGGTCGTCCGCCGGACAGCTCGCCGGACGCCACAGGCTCCTCCTGACGGGCCGCCCACCGGGGCACGATCGGCCTGACTGGACAGAGTTGCGCCGTGGCGTCACCACCCCCTGATGGTGAGCGCCACGACGCAGGTCGTGGGCCCCGCTCGCCTGCTGCGACAGGCGACCGTGTCCGCTCGACGGCGAGATGCGCCGAGGGTCTTGCAGCGGGCACGTGCAACGTGCCCGGATGCCCAGTGGCGCGACATCGGTCGGGGCCGTTCGTGAGGATCAACGCTCGAGCGGACGGAAAGGATCCCGCGGAACGATGCGAGGTCGGCCGGATCAGCGAGCCGGGACGACCAGCGTCTGGCCGGTCATGATCTGGTCGTTCTGCAGGTGATTGGCTGCCACGAGACGCAGGACGGCGTCGTCGGTGCGGACGCCCGGCATCTCGCGAGCAGCGATCTCGGACAGGGTGTCGCCGCTCGCGACCGTCACGACGTGGGCGGGCACGCCAGTCGGGGCCGCCGAGGCCAGCGAGGACCAGGCGGAGAACGCCGCGACGGCGACGAGCACAGCCACGGTGATGGTCATCGCGAGCCGGCCGCGACGCGTGAAGCGGAGACGACGGGGCGCTCGGGCCGGGACGGCGTCACCGGTCGGCACCAGGTGCAGTCGGGGACGTCCGGGCACACGTGCCGGTGCGGTGGTGTCGCCCCACGCAACAGCTGCACTCATAGGGTCCTCCTTGTCGGCGAACCGAGGTGGCTCGCTCATCCGTTCGATAGAACGCTTGTACGAAAGTACAGCATCCCTGGGGTCGATGTGAAGACTCGCGTCGAACGAGTGTTTGAAACACGCCTTCGACCCCGGTAGCCTGGGTGGCCACGGGAGACACTCAACCAGCGACCACTGACATACCCCCGCCCCCGAGGGTCTCCGACCGACATCAGCGCAGGTCAGAGGCCTGCAGCCACCGAGGGAGCGAGCATGATGGCCAAGGTCACCTCCTTGCCCGAGCGCGACGGCGGGCAGCGGCTCACCGTCCGCCAGCGCAAGATCCTGGAGTTCATCCGCGACACGGTCGAGCGCCGCGGCTATCCCCCGAGCATCCGCGAGATCGGCGACGCCGTGGGTCTCGCCAGCGTGAGCAGCGTCTCGCACCAGCTGCAGACCCTCGAGCGCAAGGGCATGCTGCGACGCGACCCCAACCGCCCGCGCGCCATCGAGGTCGTCTCCCCCGACTGGGCGCCCGAGGCCTTCCACGCCGACGCCGACGACAGCACCGACGTAACGGGCGTGCGTGACCAGCGGCCCCAGGCGTCATACGTGCCGGTCCTCGGCCGCATCGCCGCCGGTGTCCCGATCACGGCCGAGGAGGTGGTGGAGGACGTATTCCCGCTCCCCCGCCAGGTCGTGGGCGAGGGCCAGCTGTTCCTGCTCAAGGTCGTCGGTGACTCCATGGTCGACGCGGCGATCTGCGACGGCGACTGGGTGGTCGTGCGCCAGCAGCCCGACGCCGACAGCGGCGACATCGTCGCGGCCATGATCGACGGCGAGGCGACGGTCAAGACCTTCAAGCGCAAGCTCGGGCACCCGTGGCTGCTCCCCCACAACCCCGCCTTCGAGCCCATCGACGGCAAGCAGGCGACGATCCTCGGCAAGGTCACGGCGGTGCTGCGCTCCGTCTGAGCGCCGCGCCGGCCGGACCTCGCCGAGGGCCAGGGCCGGGCGACCCAGGCCAGCGGCGCGGGCCGTAGGGGTCGCGGTCGGCCCGGTCGTTGACGAACGCGCCCGCCCGATAGCTCACGAACGCCGCGCCGCCGAGGTCGGCCGCGTCCGCGACCCGCTGCAGCGACTGCGGCTTCACGGCCCGGGCCCACCGTCCGGCGGCGAGTCGCTCCCGCATCGCCGGCACCGCGGCGACGTTCTCGGCAGGGGTGAACGTGCAGTGCCCCGTCCGCTGCCCGTAGGCCTGACCCAGCAGGGCGCCAGAGCCCGCCCGCTCGACCTTGACGGCGGCCGCAGGTGCTGATCGCCCCGTCGATGGCGGCGTCCCGGCGCTCCGCGAGCAGGCTGCTCACCAGTCCGCCCATCGACCGTCCCATGGCCAGGGTGCGCCGCGGCTCACCGACGCGGGCCCGGAACTCGGCGAGCACGCCGATCTGGTCGTGGACCGCGCTGCCGAGTGCCCACCCGGTCCGGGCGTATGACGACTGCGCCACGGCATACCCGCGTGCCTGCAGGGCGCAGCGGTGGGGGCGAGGCCCGCGTCCACGGTGGGGTTGGCGGGTCCGGTGCGGAAGCCGTGGCTGAACAGCACGATCTCGCCGTTCCACCCCGCGGGGACCGCGATGTCCCACGTGGAGCCGTCGGGCAACGTGCCCTGCTCGTGACGTGGCTCGGTGGTGCGGGGCGAGACGACCGGCGCCGCGGCGACGGCGGGAGCCGCCAGCGGCGGCGCCTCGGGCGCGGTGCCGCGGAATCAGTCGGCGTCGAGCGGCAGGTCACTCATGGCGCCGCGACACAGCTGCAGGGCCTCGGCAAAGCTCTCGCGCTGGTCCGGGTCGAGGTCCTTGAGCATGTGCGCCTCCAGCGCGGCGACCGGCTCCGCCTGCCGGCGCAGCAGGGCGCGCCCCTCGTCGGTGAGGCTGATCAGACGGCGACGGCGGTTGGCCGGGTCGGGGTCGCGCCGGATGAGGCCGCGCCGCTCCAGACCACCGACCAGGTCGGCCGCCGACTGGGCCCGCACGAAGGAGTGACGCGCCAGGTCGGCCGAGGTCATGCCCTCCCGGCGCTCCAGCACCGTCAGGGCGGTGTACTGCAAGGCCGTGACTCCCGACTCGCGGACGATCGCGTCAAGGTGGGCCCGCGTCACCAGCTCCAGCTGCTTCACGACGTAGAGCAATGACGGCGCCGGCGCACGATCACGGTGTGTCACTCGGCCATTCAACCTCATCGCGCAGCGCGAAATTCGCCGCCGCACCCTTGCGCACCCGGGCGCCACGGTGTCAGTATCAGGAACCCTGCCATTCGCCGAAGAACGGGGAGAGACCATGAGTTCCGGTGTCGTGCACGATGGTTGCGAGGTCCCCGAGACCCTGTCGCTGCATCGCGAGGGTGCCGTCGGCATCATCACGCTGAGCAGCCCCGCCAAGCGAAATGCATTGTCCGACATCACCATCCTTGGCCTGGAGCGCATCTTCACCGATCTGCTCCCCGAGGTCCGTGCGATCGTGCTGGACGCCGCGGGCGACCACTTCTGCGCCGGGCTGGACCTCGCCGAGATGGCGGAGCGGGACACCTTGGCGGGCGTCGCCCACTCACGCCTGTGGCACCGCGCGTTCGAGACCATCGAGGGCTCGGTCGTCCCGGTCGTGTCGGTGCTCAAGGGCGCGGTCGTCGGCGGCGGGCTCGAGCTGGCCTCGGCCACCCACGTGCGCGTCGTGGAGCGCTCCACCTTCTACGCCCTCCCCGAGGGGCAGCGCGGCCTGTTCGTGGGCGGCGGCGGCTCCGCCCGGGTCCCTCGCCTCGTCGGCGCACACCGCATGGTCGACATGATGCTGACGGGGCGCCGCTACGACGCCGTCGAGGGCCACGCGGTGGGCTTCGCGCACTACCTCGTCGACGACGGCGCCGGCCTGGACCACGCGCTGGGGCTCGCCGCACGCATCGCGGACAACGCGCCGCAGACGAACTTCGGTCCACCGATCGGCGAGTTCCAGGGCGTGGCCTTCATGCTCGCCGACATGGAGATGCGGCGGCACGCCGCGCGCCTGCTGACCTACGCCGCCGCGGAGGAGGCCGAGGCCGCCGGCCCCGACATGAGCGTCGCGGGCGCCACCGCCAAGCGCTTCGCCCCGGACGCGGCCATGTCCATCACCGTGGACGCGGTCCAGGTGCTGGGTGGAGCGGGCTACACCGCGGACTTCCCCGTCGAGCGGATGATGCGCGACGCCAAGATCACCCAGATCTACGAGGGGACCAACCAGATCCGGCGGATCGTCGTCTCGCGAGCGCTGCTCGGCGCCCGGTGACAGACTGCTCCCACGACCAGCCAGGAGGCTAGGCATGACCGTCAGCACCACGCCCGTCGCGATCGTCGGGGCCGGGCCTGCCGGGCTCATGCTCTCCCACCTGCTCGCCCGGCGAGGTGTCGAGTCGGTGGCGATCGACACCCGCACCCGCCAGGAGATCGAGACCACCCACCGCGCGGGCATCCTCGAGGCCGACAGCGCCCGGATGCTCCTCGACGGGGTCAGCGACCGGATCCTGCGCGACGGCTACGAGCACGAGGGGGTCGAGCTGCGGCTGCACGGACAGGGGCACCGGATCGACTTCCAGGAGCTGGTGGGCGCCTCGGTCTGGCTCTATCCGCAGACGGACGTCTTCATCGACCTCGCGGACGCTCGGGAGCGCGACGGCGGGGACGTGCGCTTCGGGGTCACCGAGGTGGAGGTCGACGGCGTCGAGACGGACTCTCCCACGGTGCGCTTCACGGACGCAGGCGGTGAGCGTCACGAGCTGCGGGCGACCTATGTCGTCGGGGCAGACGGGTCGCGCAGCCAGTGCCGACGGCTGGTGCCCGAGGCCCGCCGACGCATCTACGGCAAGGAGTACCCCTTCGCGTGGTTCGGGATCCTGTGCGAGGCGCCGATGAGCGCCCCCGAGCTCATCTATGCCCAGTCCGGCCGCGGCTTCGCCCTGATCAGCCAGCGCACCGACAGCGTCCAGCGCATGTACCTCCAGTGCGAGCCTGACGAGGACGTGCACGCCTGGAGCGAGGACCAGATCTGGTCGGAGCTGCAGGCGCGCGTCGCCGGGGACGGCTTCGAGCTCGAGACCGGCCCGATCTTCGAGCGGGCCCGGCTCAACTTCCGTTCCTTCGTGCAGGAGCCCATGAGTCACGGCCGGCTCGTGCTGGCCGGCGACGCCGCCCACACGGTGCCGCCCACCGGCGCCAAGGGCCTCAACCTGGCGCTCGCCGACGTCAAGGTGCTGGCGGACGTGCTCGAGCAGGCGCTCGACACCCAGGACGTCGAGGTGCTCGAGACCTACGGCCCGCGGGCCCTGGCTCGGGTGTGGCGCTCGCAGAACTTCTCCTACTGGATGACCCAGATGCTGCACACCCCGCCCGGCGCCGACGCCTTCGACGTGCGTCGGCAGATGGGCGAGCTCGAGACGGTGACGTCGACCCAGCAGGGCCGCGCCTACGTCGCCGAGTGCTACACCGGCTGGCCCAACCACCCCATCGGAGGATGACCGCAACCATGACGAGCGCGACGACGCCCTGGGAGGGCAAGGTCTGGTCCGGCGACTGGATCGACGGCTCCGGAGGTCCGGCAGACGTGACCGACAAGGCGACCGGCGAGACCCTCGGGCAGGTCGGCACTGCCACCACCGAGGACCTCGACCGCGCCGTGGAGCAGGCCCGCGACGCCCAGCGCGAGTGGGCGGCGCAGCCCTACCCCGCGCGAGCCGCCGTGATGCACAAGGCCGCTCAGCTGCTCGAAGCCGCCCCGGACCGGCTGGCGCCGTGGCTGGTCCGCGAGGCGGGGTCCGGTCAGGGCAAGGCCGCCTTCGAGGTCGGGCTGGTCGTCGCCGAGCTCCAGGAGGCCGCCGCGACCGCTGCCGCGCCCTACGGAGAGGTGCTGCGCTCGGCCAAGCCCCGCCTGTCGGTCGCGCGCTACGTCCCCTACGGCGTCGTCGGGGTCGTGTCGCCGTTCAACTTCCCGGCGATCCTGTCGATGCGCTCGGTCGCGCCGGCCCTCGCCCTCGGCAACGCCGTGGTCCTCAAGCCCGACCCGCGCACCACGGTCGCCGGCGGTATGGCGCTCGCCCAGCTCTTCGCCGACGCCGGGCTCCCGGCGGGGCTCCTGCACGTCCTGCCGGGCGGTGGCGAGCTGGGCGAGGCGATCGTGGCCCACCCGCACGTGCCGTGCCTGTCGTTCACCGGCTCCACGGCGGTCGGACGCCGCATCGGCGCGACCGCCGGCGGCCTGCTCAAGCAGGTGCACCTCGAGCTGGGCGGCAACAACGCCCTGCTGGTGCTGCCCGACGCCGACGTCGAGGCCGCTGCCTCGGCCGGGGCGTGGGGGTCCTTCCTGCACCAGGGCCAGATCTGCATGACGACCGGGCGGCACCTCGTGCCCGCCTCCCTGGCCGAGGACTATGCCCGCGCGCTCGCGACACGTGCCGAACGGCTCACCGTCGGCGACCCGACCGACCCGTCCAACGCGCTCGGCCCGATCATCGACGAGCGCCAGCGCGACCGCGTCCACGACGTGGTGACGCGCGCGGTCGACGGTGGCGCACGGCTGGACGCCGGCGGCACCTACGACGGTCTCTTCTACCGCCCCACCGTCCTGTCCGGGGTGGCGGCGCAGAGCCCGGCGTTCACCGACGAGATCTTCGGCCCGGTCGCCCCCATCACGACCTACGAGTCCGTGCACGAGGCGATCGACCTGATCAATGCCAGCGAGTACGGCCTGTCGGTGGGCGTCCTCACGGGTGACGCGCTCGCGGCATACGAGCTCTCCGACCGCATCGAGACCGGGATGCTGCACATCAACGACCAGACGGTGGACGACGAGGCGGTCATCCCCTTCGGCGGGGTCAAGGCCTCCGGCAGCGGCGGCCGCTTCGGCGGCGCCCGGGCCAACCTCGAGACCTTCTGCCACCTGCAGTGGGTGACGATGCAGAGCCGGATCGCGACCTACCCCTTCTAGACGTCCCGGGCGAGCAACGCCGAAGGGTCACGAATGCCCCGTCACGCGGCGTGTCGCGCACATTTGTGACCCCTCACAGACCCGACCCAGGCGGGGCTCAGGCCGTGCTGCGCGGGCGGCCGAGCAGCGTGCGCCGGTCGGAGCCGCGCAAGATCCGGCGCGCCACCTCGGGGTCGGCCACCTCGGGGTGGGGCGGGTCCAGTGCCGCCTCCACGGCGACCAGCTCGGGCGCGTGCTCCCGGAGCAACGCGTCGGTCACGAGGTAGCCGTGCCGCTCGAGCACCATCTGCTCCCCCTGCGAGAAGGCGTCGAGGTCGGTGCGGATGGCATTGACGAGCTCGACGACGTCGGGTGGATAGCCGACGACCTCGTCCAGCGCCCAGGTCGCGCCCGCCAGCTCGCCCGCACTCATCGAGGAGTGCAGCCAGCGCAGCCGCACCGACGTGCCGCCGTCCGAGGCGATGGACATCGTGCGCAGCATCTGGCCCAGCGGCGTGCGGGTGGTGCGGGCGCGAAAGACGTTGCCGCCGTCCGAGACCAGGACGGCGGCGTGGTCCTTCCACACGGGCTCGAGCCCGAGGTTGTCGTAGACGCCGCCGTCGGACAGCGGGATGCTGCGGCGGATGGCCTCGCGGGTCGAGGACGGCTCGCGTCCCGCGACCCCGCCGCGCAGGTCGAGCCCGCGCCCGTCGAGGCGCCACGGGCCGAAGACGGGCGGGAACGCGCAGGACGTCGCCACCACGTCGGCCACCCGCAGCCACGCCGGAGGTGGGCCGAAGCCGAGCCGGTAGTCCCCGATCCACCCGCCCGGGCGCACCGCGGTGGGGTCGTAGAACCGCCAGTCCACCCCGTAGGCCACGTCGGTGGCCCCGGTCACGGTGGCGGCTCCCACGACCCCGAGGTCGCGCAACGGCGTGGCCCACCAGCCGATCTCGCGGGCGAACCCGTCGGCCATGGCGCGCACCGCCCCGTCCTGGACCAGCCACCGGTCGGGCCGCAGGCGGCTCAGAAGCGCCGGCGTGCGGACGTTGGTCGAGGCCAGCCGCCGCGCCGGTCCGGCGACCAGCTCCTCGAAGCCCTCCAGGCGCTCACCGCCCGCGCCGTCGCGCGGCCACCCGAGCCGCGGGTCGCCGAGCAGGTTGGCGATGATCGAGCCGCCCGACACGCCCGACACGGTGCGCAGGCGCCCGAGGACCCCCAGCTCGTCCAGCCGTCGCGTGGACCCGAGGTGGAACATCGCGGCCCGGTAACCGCCGCCGGACAGGCACAGCCCCGTCCCGTGCCGCTCGACCCAGGGCACCTCGACGGGCCTGCCGAGGTCGCTGCCCGGTCGCTGGTGCTTGCCCGCGTCGAGCTGGTCCGAGGCGGCGCGGCCGGCCTGCGGTGATGGGTCGAGAGGCGTGCGCCAGGATGAGGATTCGCTCACGGGCCCACCCCATCACAGACCACCGACACAGGGTCGTCACCGGCGGTCCGGTATGCCGACCTGCGCCTGCCGGCCGTCATACCAGGCCGAGCGGCAGCCCCGTCGCGTACTCCCCGTCGACCACCGGACCCAGGTCGTCGTCGATCCCCAGGCGTCGCGCGAGCCCGGTGAGGGAGGGCCCGAGCGGCGCGTCCAGCTGCCAGGTCGCCTGGTCGTCGCCCCGGGTGCGCCCCCGGGTGATGATGCCGACCGGCAGGCCCAGCGCATCCGCCCGGCGCACGAACCGGTAGCCGCTCATCACCTGCAGGCTGGACCCCAGCACGAGCAGCGCCGAGGCGGTCTCGACCCGGCGATAGGCCTCGTCGACCCGCTCCCGCGGCACGGACTCGCCGAAGAACACGACGTCGGGCTTGAGGGCGTCCGACCCGCAGACGACGCAGTGGGCCAGGTGGAACCGCTGGACGACCCCGTCGGGCAGGGCGATGTCACCGTCCGGACGCACCTCGTCGCTGTGGACCTGGAAGTCGGGGTTGGCCTCGGCGAGACGGCGCTGCACCTCCTCGCGGGAGGTGCGGTCCTCGCACGTCAGGCAGCGCACGACCGAGAGGGTGCCGTGCAGCTCGAGCACGTCCTGGGTGCCGGCCTGCTGGTGCAGCCCGTCGACGTTCTGGGTGATCACGCCGTCCACCAGGCCGGCCCGCTGGATCGCCGCGAGGGCCCGGTGGCCGGCGTTGGGGCGGGCGCCGGTGAACCGCTCCCAGCCGACGTACGCCCGCGCCCAGTAGCGGCGCCTGGCCTCGGGGCCGCTCAGCAGCTCGGAGTACTGCATCGGCTGGACCCGCCGGCGTCCGTCCGGCCCGCGGTAGTCCGGGATCCCCGACTCGGTGCTCATGCCCGCTCCAGTGAGCGCCACGACCCCGCCGTCGTGGACGAGCCGGGCGAGCTGGTCGAGGATCATGGGCTGCACCCGTCAAGTATGCCGGGCGACGCGCGACTCGAACCATAGGCGCACGTGTCGCAATCTCGACATTCGATAACACCTTGTTATATAATCGCTGCATGATCGACGCCGCCGGACTTCGTGTCATGAAGGCCATCGCCGACGAGGGCAGCTTCACCGGGGCCGCCGCCGCTCTCGGCTACACCCAGCCCGCCATCTCGCAGATGGTGCGGCGCCTCGAGCAGCGCACCGGCACCGTCCTCATCGACCGGGTGGGCCGTCAGGTGCGCCTGACCCAGGCCGGGCAGGTGCTCGCCCGGCACGCCGGTGGCGTCCTGGCCGCGCTCGACGCCGCCGAGGAGGAGGTCGCGGCCATCGCGGGGCTGCGCGCCGGACGGGTGCGGATCATGTCCTTCCCGTCCGCGACGGCCACCATCGTGCCGCCGGCGCTCGCGGCCCTGCACCGCCAGCACCCCGACCTGACGGTGACCTTCAGCGAGAACGAGCCCCCCGAGGCCATCGCGGCGCTGCGCGAGGGCGACTGCGACCTCGTCGTCGGCTTCTCCTACGAGAACGGCTCCACGCCCGCCGACGACACCGACCTCGACCTGCTCGTGACCACGCCCCTGCTCGTCGACGAGGTGCGCCTGGCGCTGCCGTTGGACCACCCCCTCGCCGCGCAGGAGACGGTCGACATGGCCGACCTCTCCTCCGAGGCCTGGGTGGCCGGCTGCCCACGCTGCCGCGTCCACATGGTCGGGCTCGCGTCGGAGTCCGGCTTCGCACCCAACCTGGCCTTCGAGACCGAGGACTACGTCGCTCAGCTCGGCCTGGTCGGCGCCGGTCTCGGCGTGGCCCTCATCCCCGACCTCATGCTGCGCCGAGCCGTCAACCCGCACACCGCGATCCGCGACATCACGCCCTCCTCGCGCCGCCACATCATGGCGATCACCACCCCCGACCTGCAGAAGGTCCCCGCCGTCCAGGCCACCATCGACGCCCTGCAGACCAGCGCCCGCGAGTTCCAGGAGTCCTGACCCCAAGTCCTGACCCCGGGTCCTGACCCCGGTCAGCGCCCACGCCGGGCGACGCGCAGCTCAGCGCCGTGCCCGAGCACGGCGAGGTCGCCGGACCGGTCCGTCCGCTCGATGTGGAAGCCGTTGCGCTGCAACGTGGTCAGTGCCGCGGCTGCCGGCTGGCCGTAGTCATTGCCCTCCCCCACGCTGATCAGGGCCAGCGGCGCATCGAGGTCGGCGAGCAGTCGGGGGTCCTGCTTGGCCGAGCCGTGGTGCGCGACCTTGAGCACATCGAGCTGCGGGTGGATCGCCCTGCGCGCCAGTGTCGTCCGCACGTCCGCCGCGAGCTCGGGCTCCGCGTCCCCGGTGAGCAGCGCGGTCGTGCCGCCGATGTCGGCGAGCAGCACCAGGCTGGCGTTGTTGGGCACGGACCCCTCTCGGATCTCACGGGTCGGCGCGACCACCTCGGCGTGCACCTGGCCATAGGTCAGCCGGTCCCCTGCCGCCAGCACCTGCGGCCGCAGCCGATGGTCCGCCGCGAGACGCTCCACCCGGCTCGCCTGGTCGGGAGGGTCTCGGGTCGCGGTCACGAGGACGGCGCCGACGGGCCAACCGTCCAGCACCTCCTCCAGCCCGCCCACGTGGTCGTCGTGGAAGTGGGACAGGACGACGGCGTCGATGCGCTCGATCCCCAGGCGGGACAGGCACGGTCGTATGCCGGGGTCGGCCGGCCCGACGTCGACGACGACGGCTCGTCCGGGCCCGGATGCGAGCGCGATCCCGTCGCCCTGACCCACGTCGCAGACGATCATCCGCCAGTCGGCCACCGGCCATGCGGTCGACCCGACGGGCGCGACGAGCGAGAGGGCGAGGAGCACGACGGCGATCGCCGCGAGCGGGCGGGCGCGGGTCCACCACGCCAGTCGGGGACCGCTCACCATCAGGATCACGGTGACGAGGGCGAGCAGCAGGGCTCCGCGCCCGCCATCGGGCCACGGCACCGCGCCGTACGGCACGTCCGCCGCCACGCGCGCCACCCGGGCGATGAGCCAGGCCGGCAGGGCCGCCGCCCACGCCACGACGTGCGCCGCGGGGACGCTCACGACGGCGACCACCGCCGTGACGATCCCGAGGACGGTCGTCGGTCCCACGAAGGGCGCGGCCGCGAGGTTGGCGGGGACGCCGACCAGGCTGACCGACGGCTGCAGCATGATGGTCACGGGTCCGCAGGCGACCTGCGCGGCGACCGGGATCGCGAGCGCCGGCCCCCACGAACGGATCTGGCGCGGGAGCACCCTGCCGATGCGCTCGCCCCACGGTGTCGCGAACAGCAGCAGCCCGAGCGTGGCCAGCGAGGACAGCGCGAAGCCGTAGGACCGGGCGAGCCAGGGGTCGTAGCAGAGGAGGACGACGATCGCGGCGCCGAGTGCGGGCAGGGCGGCACGACGACGTGAGGTGGAGACGCCGAGCAGGCCGACAGCCCCCATGACGGCCGCCCGCACGACGCTGGGCTCGGGCCGCGCCAGCACCACGAAACCGGCCAGGCCGACCAGCGCCACGACCGGCCGCAGGCGGCGCGGCAGACCGATCAACGAGCACAGACCGAGCAGGGCGGCCAGGACGATGCTGACGTTGGACCCGGAGACGGCGCTGAGGTGGCTCATCTGCACCTCGGTCATGTCCGCCGTGAGGTCGGGCGGCGTCAGGCTCGTGTCCCCGATGACGAGCCCCGGCACGAGCCCGGCGGCGTCCTCGGGCACCCCGGTGACCGCGGCGCGCAGGGCGGCCCGCACGTGCTCGGCTCCGGTGAGCACCGCACCGGGCTGCCCCACGACACGGGGTGGCCCGCGGACGGCGACCGTGGCCAGGACGTCGTCGTCCGGCTCCGCGGGCTTGAGCCTGCCGGCCAGCTCCAGGCGCTGTCCCCAGCGCACCTGGGCCCAGCGTTCGTCACCGAAGACCAGCAGGGGTGCCGAGACCTGGCTGACGGCGCCGCGACCCTGCACGGTGAGCACGCGCAGCCGCACCATCGTCGCGGGAGCGCGTTCGGCACCACCGCCCACGACCCGCGGGTCCGACACGACCTCCGCCGTCAGGCGCACGCTGGCGCGCTGCGCCGCCAGCTCGTCGACCGTGCCCGCCCCCCGCAGCTCGCGATGCCCCACGAGTGCCGTCAGCGTCAGGGCGACCACCACGCCGGTGATCCCGACGACCGGCACCCATGACCGACGGCCGCCAAGCCCAGGACGCCCCAGCGGCACAGGGCGGCCAGGAGGCACCGGAGAGACTGGAGGCACCGGAGGGACAGGCGGCACCGGAGGGACAGGCGGCACATGACGCGCATGACGCACCGCCCACCGCGCCGACGTCACGGTGAGGACGACGCCCGCCGACGCCACCATCCCCAGCACCCAGGTTGGCCGGTCGAGCAGCGCCGCGGTCAGGGCCCACGCGACGCAGGCCGGCAGCAGCAGACGGACGTCCGAGGGCGTCTGCGGGCGGATGTCGTCGAGCCACCTCGACGGTCGCCGTCCCTGTCCCTGGGAGGGCCCGAGACCGAGGAGTCGTCGGGCCTGGTCCTGGCGCTCGTGGCGGCGGGCAGCCTGCACCTCCCGTGCACCGGCGGGCGCCGACGACTGCGGCAGCTCGCGGGCAGGGGGTGTCCCGGCCGCGCCGGCGCCGGTCGCGTGGCCCGGTTGGAGAGGGTGGGGGGTCGTCATACGCGCACCTGGGGTCGGAGCCGCTCGAGCAGCTTGGGTCCGATCCCCTGCACCTCGCCGAGCTCGTCGACGCTGCTGAACCGGCCGTGCTGGGTGCGCCACTCGATGATGCGGCCCGCGATGGCGGGACCGACCCCGGGCAGGGTGTCCAGCTGCTCGACGGTCGCCGCGTTCAGGTCGACCGGGGCACCCGGCGCCCCGCCACCCGCCACGCCGCCACCGCTGGGTGACGTGCCTCCCGCCGCCGGCACCCCGCCTGACGGTCCGGCCGGAGCCGGGACCCTCTCGCCGGGGCGCGGCACATAGACCTGCTCGCCGTCGACGAGGACCCGGGCCTGGTTGAGGCCCCCGAGATCGGCCCCCGGCAGCGCCCCACCGGCGGCCGCGAGCGCGTCCACCACGCGTGCCCCGGGAGCCAGGCGGACCACCCCGTGCCGCCGCACCTGGCCGCCGACGTCCACGATCACCCCGGTGGACGACGGGGACGGTGCGGCCGCGGGGCCGACCGCTGCGGGGGGTGCCGCGCCGCCTCGTCCGGACGACGTCGCCACTGCAGTCGCCCCGCCCCGCCTCACCCCGTCACCCGACTCGCGGTCCGCGCCCGCCGACGGGACCGGCTCGGGCTCCCCCTGGCTGCGGGCCATGGCCACGCGCACGCCGAAAGCGACGCCCGCGAGCACCAGCACCAGGAGCAGGGCGAGCACCGCCGTCCAGCGCGGCTGCCAGGTGGCGCCGACCAGCCGAGACGGCAGCGACACCACCGCTGGCGCCGGTGGACGATGCCGCCCGGAGCCCTCGGGCGGGGACGGCGACAGCCGCCCACGACGCTCCAGCGCGTCCGGGCCGTAGACGCGCTCCACGACGTTGTCGGGCAGGTGGTCCAGCGACTCGACCGCTGCCGGCCGGGGCAGCTCCATCCGCCACGCGGGGTCGCCCGCGCGCGCCTCGGTCGCGGTGATCCGCCCGAGCCGCTCCAGGTCCGGTGGTGGTGGTCGACGTGCCATGAGCGCGACGCTAGGTTCGCGCGCCCACGCCTGGGCGGGCACGCGCTTCGCCTGTGGACGGGCGTCCTCGCGTCGCGTCAGGGTGTGGACAAGTCGGCGGGCAGACGGGTTCCGCACTGAGGTGCATGGCTCGAGGTCGGACGAAGCCCCCCGGCCACCCCGACCAACCGGACCTGATCGGAGCGCCGTCCGAGTCAGTCAGGGGCGCGGCGAGACGACCACAGCCGTCGTGCCGGGCCCGACGTGGCAGGCCGCCACCGGTCCCAGGGGATAGACCTCGACGGGGGTGCCCGCGGGGCAGCGGACGCGCAGCGCCTCGACCACCTCGTCGGCGCGCAGCTCGGCGTCGAGCTGGTGGACCGCGATCTCGCAGCCACGCTCCCCGCACGCCTCGGCGGCCGCGACGGAGCGGTCGACCATCTCCTTGATCGCCCGCGTGGACGTGCGGACCTTGGCGACCGGCTCGATGTGGCCGTCGTCGATGCCGAGCAGCGGCTTGATCGACAGGGCGGTGCCGAAGAAGGCGGCGGCTCCCCCGATGCGGCCGCCCTTGCGCAGGTAGTCCAAGGACTCGACGCAGAAGGTCAAGGTGGCGTCCTCCGCCCGGCGCCGGGCCGCCACCCCCGCCTCGGCGGCGCCCGCCCCGTCCTCCACCATCTCGGCGGCGGTGAGCACGCCGAAGCCCATCGCCATACCGATGGAGCGGGAGTCCACCACCTCGACGGGGATCGGCGAGCGGGTCGCAGCGAGGACCGCGGCCTCGACCGTGCCCGACAGCTCCGAGGACAGGTGGATCGAGAGGATCTGCTCGCAGCCCCGCTCGGCAGCCCGGCGATAGGCCAGGAGGAATTCGGCGGGCGAGGGACGTGAGGTACCGAGCTTCTTGGCGCGGCGCAGGATGCCGGGCACCTGGTCCTGCGCGAGCTCACCCTCGATGTGCTGCTCCCCGTCGGCGACGAGCACGAGCGCCACGACGTCGATGCCGTGGCGGGCCACCGTCTCGGCGGGCAGGTAGCCCGTCGAGTCGGTGACCAGCCCGACGGAGGGGAACAGGGTGGTCATCGGTCAGCCGACGACGATGTTGACCAGCTTGGGGGCCCGCACGATGACTTTGCGGACCGTCTTGCCGTCGAGCAGCCCCTGGATGCGCTCGCTGGCCAGGGCCGCGGCCTCCAGGTCGGCGTCGCTGATGTCGGCGGCGACCTCGAGGCGGTCACGCACCTTGCCGAGCACCTGCACGACGCACGTCACGGTGTCCTCGACGAGCAGCGCGGGGTCGGCTGCGGGGAAGGTCTCGTGCACCACCGAGGACTCGTGGCCGAGACGGGACCACAGCTCCTCGGCGAGGTGCGGTGCGACCGGCGCGACCATGAGGATCAGCGCCTCGGCGGCGGACCGCGGCACGACGTCCAACTTGGTCAGCGCGTTGTTGAGCTCGATCAGCTTGGCGATGGCGGTGTTGAAGCGCAGCCCGTCGTAGTCCCGCGCCACCTGGTCGATCGTGCGATGCAGGAGCCGGGAGGTCGCGTCGTCCAGCGGCCCGTCACCGACCCGCACCTCCCCCGTCTGCTCGTCGACGACGTTGCGCCACACCCTCTGCAGGAAGCGCTGCGACCCGACGACCGCGCGCGTCTCCCAGGGCTTGCTGAGCTCGAGCGGTCCCATGGCCATCTCGTAGACGCGGAAGGTGTCGGCGCCGTACTCGTCATACATCTCGTCGGGGGAGACGACGTTCTTGAGGGACTTGCCGATCTTGCCGAACTCACGGTGCACGACCGAGCCCTGCCAGGTGAAGACGCCGTCGGCGCTCTCGGCCACCTCGGCGGCGGGCACCGGCTGACCCCGGTCGTCGCGGTAGGCGGCGGCCTGGATGTATCCCTGGGAGAAGTAGCGCCGGAACGGCTCCTCGGAGGTCAGGTGGCCGAGGTCGTGCAGCACCTTGACCCAGAAGCGGGCGTAGAGCAGGTGCAGCACCGCGTGCTCGACACCACCGACGTAGAGGTCCACGCCGCCAGGGTCGGCGGCCCCGGCCGGCGCCCCCGCGACCGCGGTCGCCTGCGGCCCCATCCAGTAGCGCTCGACCTCGGGGTCCACCATCGCCGTGGCGTTGGCCGGGTCCAGGTAGCGCAGGAAGTACCAGCACGAGCCGGCCCAGTTGGGCATGGTGTTGGTCTCGCGGCGGTAGCGGCGCACGCCGCGCCCGTCCCCGAGGTCCAGCTCCACCTCGACCCAGTCCCCGGCGCGGGACAGCGGCGGCTCCGGCTCGGACGAGTCGTCGTCGGGGTCGAAGGTCTTGGGCGCGTAGTCCGGGATCTCCGGCAGCTCCAGCGGCAGCATCGACTCGGGCAGCGCGTGCGCCACCCCGTCCTCGTCGAAGACGATGGGGAACGGCTCGCCCCAGTAGCGCTGCCGGCTGAACAGCCAGTCGCGCAACCGGTAGGTCACGGTCCCCTGCCCGCGGCCGGTGCGCTCCAGCCACGAGATCATCGTCGCCTTGGCCTCGTCGAGCCCCAGGCCGTCGAGGCTCACCTCGTCGTTGCTGGAATTGACGGCGACCCCAGGGGCGACATACGCCTCGCCGTTGTTGACCGAGCCGGGCCACGACGAGTCCCCTTGCGGCGCAACGACATCCATGATCGGGATCATGAACTCCGTCGCGAACTCGAAGTCGCGGGCGTCGTGCGCCGGGACCGCCATGATCGCGCCGGTGCCGTAGCCCATGAGGACGTAGTCGGCGATGAAGACCGGGATCTCGCGCCCGTCGACCGGGTTGGTCGCGTAGGCGCCGGTGAACACGCCCGTCTTGGACTTGTCGTCCATCTGGCGCTCGACGTCGCTCTTGCGGGAGGCCGCCTGCTGGTAGGACGCGACCGCCTCGCGGGGCGTGTCGGCGCCACCGGTCCAGTGCATCGGGATGTCGCTCGGCCAGGCGTCGGTGACCAGGTCGGCGACGAGCGGGTGCTCCGGCGCCAGCACCATGAAGGTCGCACCGAAAAGCGTGTCCGGCCGCGTCGTGAACACCTCGATGTCCTCGCCGCCAGGCCCGGTGAAGGTGACCCGAGCGCCGTGGGAGCGGCCGATCCAGTTGCGCTGCATGGTCTTGACCTTCTCGGGCCAGTCCACGCGGTCCAGGTCGTCGGCGAGCCGGTCGGCGTAGGCGGTGATCCGCATCTTCCACTGGCGCAGCGCCTTGCGGAAGACGGGGAAGTTGCCGCGCTCGGAGCGGCCGTCGTTGGTGACCTCCTCGTTGGACAGGACCGTGCCGAGGCCGGGGGCCCAGTTGACGGGCGCCTCGTCGGCGTAGGCCAGGCGGTGGCCGTCGATGACGGCGGCCTGCTCGGTGGCGTCGAGGTCGCTCCAGGCGCGGCCAGCCCACTCCCCCGGCAGGGGACGGGACCCGTCGGCCAGCTGCGCGATCAGCTCGGTGATCGGCCGCGCGCGGCCCAGACCCCCGTCGGGGCGGGGGGCGCTCTCGTCATACCAGCTGTTGAAGATCTGCAGGAATATCCACTGGGTCCAGCGGTAGTAGTCCGGGTCGATGGTGCGGATCGCGCGCCGGTCGTCGTGGCCGAGGCCGAGACGACGCAGCTGGCGCGCCATGATGACGATGTTGTCCTCGGTGGTCGTGCGCGGGTGCTGGCCGGTCTGGACGGCGTACTGCTCGGCGGGCAGCCCGAAGGCGTCGTAGCCGAGGCAGTGCAGGACGTTCTTGCCGGTCATGCGGTGGTAGCGCGCGTAGACGTCGGTCGCGATGTAGCCGAGCGGGTGCCCGACGTGCAGGCCCGCGCCGCTCGGGTAGGGAAACATGTCGAGGACCAGCAGCTTCTGCGCCTGGGTGAGCGGGTTGTCCGGCTCGGCCCACGGACCGGCGGGGTTGGGCGCGTGGTAGGTGCCCTGCTCCTCCCAGCGATCCTGCCAGCTGGTCTCGATCTGCCCCGCCAGCGCGGCGGTGTAGCGGTAGGGGTGCTCGTCGCGCGTCTCGGTGGCCGTGTCCGTCATCGTCTGTCTCCCTGGGTCCTCGGTGTGGCTCGCTGCTGCTGCGGACTCGCATGCCTCCAGACACACGAACGCCCCTCACGCAGAGGGGCAGCCGCGCTGATGTCCGACTCGCTCAGCGCGGCCCGACAAGGAGCTGCTGGTGGGCCACCCGCCCAGGCTACCGCAGGGTCATCGGGGCTGGACGAGCAGGCCGTATGCCGAACCGCCCGTGACGCGGGGTCGCCGTGTGATCGGGTGGGGCGTGGTGGCGGCGGGGCGCCATACGATCGGGACATCCCCGCAATCGCCCACCGAAAGGTGCCCCATGCCAGCCCGCCCCTGGACCACGATCGCCCCCGGCCCGCACGACGTGCGACTCGTGGTCGCCGACATGGACGGGACGCTGCTGGACGAGTCCGGGGCGGTGCCCGCGGACTTCTGGGGGCTGCTGACGCTGATGGGTGAGCGCGGGATCACCTTCGTGCCGGCCAGCGGTCGCCAGCTCGCCACGCTGCAGCGCGTCTTCGAGCGCGCGCCGCAGGGGCTGTCCTACGTCGCCGAGAACGGCACCCTCGTGGTCCACGACGACGAGGTCGTCTCGACGACCACCGTCTCGGCCGAGATCACGCGCTCGGTCGTCGGCACGGTCCGCGAGGCCGCCCGCGACCACGACCTGGGCCTCGTGGTGTGCGGCGTGCGCAGCGCCTACGTCGAGCGCAACGACCGGGCGTTCCTGGCCGAGTGCGACAAGTACTACGCCAGGCTGGAGGTCGTGGAGGACCTGCACGCCGTCGAGGACGACGTGCTCAAGCTCGCCGTCTACGACTTCGAGGACTCCGAGCGCCACGTCGACCCGATCTTTGGCGAGGTCGCCCGCACCCACCAGGTCGTCGTGTCCGGCAAGCACTGGCTCGACATCATGGTGCGCGGCGTCGACAAGGGCCAGGGCGTGCGGGCGCTGCAGGCCCGGCTCGGCGTGACCCCCGCCCAGACCGTGGTGCTGGGCGACTACCTCAACGACCTGCAGATGCTCGGCACCGCGGAATGGTCCTTCGCGATGGCCAACGCCCACGACGACCTGATCGAGCAGGCGGCCTATCTGGCTCCCGCCAACACCGAGGACGGTGTGGTGCGCGTCCTCACACGGCTGCTCGGGGCCTGACGGCGGCCCGTACCAACCGGCGGCTGTGCAACCAGGCGCTCGTCACCGAGGTCTACATCGACGAGGACGACGAGCTGCGCGTCGAGCACAACCGGCCCTTCGAGATGCTCCCCGACCCGCAGGTCGACGCCAACGCACTGACCTGGGCCGCAGACGTGAACAAGGCCCGAACCTCCACCAACTCTTCCGTTGGCAAGGGTTCGAGCCTTGTGCGTGGGGTGGAGCTGAGGGGACTCGAACCCCTGACCCCCTCCATGCCATGGAGGTGCGCTACCAGCTGCGCTACAGCCCCTCACGAGACGAGTCCCGCGGGTCGTCGTCGCGGGCTCACGCTCGCTGCGACTGGATCACTTTAGCCAGAGTTCACCGCTGCGACCAAATCGACGTATGCCGTGCCGGTCGCCCCTCCCGGACCTCGGCCTCAGCGCTCCGTCGGCCACGAGGCGCCCTCGTCGGCGTCCGGGGAGCCGAGGTTCCAGGTCTCGATGCGCCAGCCGCCCGAGGGCATCTGGGCGAGCTCGGCCCAGTGGCAGTTGCGCAGTCCGCTCAGGACGAGCCAGGCCTGCTTCTGCGGCAGGCCGACGAGCTCGGCGGCGAGGGCGCGGGCGGCCACCCCGTGCGACACCACGACGGCGAGGCCGTCCTGCGGCAGACGACCCACCAGGTCCTTCGCCCCGGCGAGGACGCGGGTCGCCACGTCCGCCACGGACTCCCCGTGACCACCGCGCTTGAAGTCCTCGCCGGTCAGCATGCGCTCGGCGTCGGTGGGATACTCCGCGCGCACCTCCGCACCCGTACGACCCTGCCACTCCCCCGCATGGATCTCGCGGAAGCGCTCGTCGCGCTCCACCTCGACGCCCAGCAGCTCCCCGAGCGCGTCGGCGGTGGCCGCGGCCCGCAGCAGGTCCGAGCTGACGATCAGGTCAGGACGCCGTACCGCGAGGTGCGGGGCCGCCGCAGCGGCCTGCGCGCGCCCGGTCTCGGACAGCACGATGTCGAGCTGCCCCTGCCAGATGCCCGCGGCGTTGTGGGCGGTCTCGCCGTGCCGCCACAGGATGAGTCGCCTGGCCATGCGGGTCAGTCGCGCAGTCCCGGCCACCCGGTCGTCCGGGCGGGCGCGTCGGCATACGGGTCGTCCTCGTCTTGTCGACCGGCGGGGTCCGGCAGCCCGAGGTCGACCGTAGGGCAGTCCTTCCACAGCCGTTCCAGGCTGTAGAACTCGCGCTCGTCGCTGTGCTGGACGTGCACTACGACGTCGACGAAGTCGATGAGGACCCAGCGACCGTCCTTCTCGCCCTCGCGGCGCACGGGCTTGGCGCCCAGGTCGCGCAGGCGGTCCTCGACCTCGTCCACGATCGCGCGGACCTGGCGGTCGTTGGGCGCCGACGCGAGGACGAAGATGTCGGTCAGGGCGAGCTGGTCGCTGACGTCGAGCGCGATGATGTCGCGGGCGCGCTTGTCGTCCGCCGCGAGGGCGGCGGCCTTGGCGAGCTCGATGGCACGGGGGGTGGCGGTCACGCAGGATCCTTCGGGGTGATGGTCGGTGACGGCGCGGACGCCGAGGTGGAGGCGGACGCCGCGGTGGAGGCGGACGTCGCGGGATCGGTGAGCCCGCCGTTGACCGACACCCCGGACAGGGCCGGGTCGGTCGAGACCACGGGCGCGGACGCGGCATACAGCCGGTACTTGTTGATGTGCTGCACCACCCCGTCCGGCACGAGGTACCACACGGGCTTGCCCTCGACGACGCGCTCGCGGCAGTCGGTGGAGCTGATCGCCATGGCGGGGACCTCGGTGAGGGTCACGCCGTCCGCCGGGAGCCCGGACTCCGACAGGTGGTAGCCGGGCCGGGTGACGCCGATGAAGTGCGCCAGGTCCCACAGCTCGTCGACGTCCTTCCACGACAGGATCCGCGACAAGGCATCCGCGCCGGTGATGAAGAACAGCTCTGCGTCGGGGTTGAGCCGCCGCAGGTCGCGCAGCGTGTCGATCGTGTAGGTCGGCCCGTCGCGGTCGATGTCGACGCGCGACACCGAGAACCTCGGGTTGGAGGCCGTCGCGATCACCGTCATCAGGTAGCGGTGCTCTCCCGGGGAGACGCTCGACGCGGCCTTCTGCCACGGCTGGCCGGTCGGCACGAAGACGACCTCGTCGAGGTCGAACAACGCCTGGACCTCGCTCGCGGCGACCAGGTGACCGTGATGGATGGGATCAAACGTCCCGCCCATCACGCCGATCCGCTGTCTCAGTGCCCGCTCCCGGGCGAGCTGTGCGAGCCGTGCGTCGCGTCGTTGACGCCGCCATGGCTGAGCTTGGCGGCGGTGTTGCGGAACGCGAAGGTGATGGCGAGCAGAGCCATGAACAGCGCCAGCGCGATGACCCCGAACCAGAAGTCGGCGAACGGCAGCGTCATCGCGTGCTCGGAGTGGTGCTCGCCCTCGGCGAGGATCAAGGCGGCAGAAGTCATGCGGCCATGCTACCTGCTTGGTGCGCGGCCGCCCCCGATGCCGGTCTCGAGGGCGCAACGGCACAGCCGACGCACAGCACCCGCTTCGGCCATTGCCAACGCCACGGTCCTAGGCTGGCACGCATGGTCCCTGAGCTATCCGTCGTCATCCCCATGTACAACGAGGAGCAGGTGCTCCCGCTGCTGGTGCAGCGGCTGCGCCCGGTGCTCGACGGCCTGGGCACGAGCTACGAGGTCGTCGCGGTCGACGACGGGTCCAAGGACCAGACGGCCGTGCTGCTGCAACGCTACCGCCGCGAGTGGGAGCAGCTGCGCGTGGTGCGCCTGCGCGCGAACTCCGGCCACCAGGCGGCGATCTCGGCCGGCCTGGTGTCCGCCCACGGCGACTTCGTCGTCACCTTGGACGCGGACCTGCAGGACCCGCCCGAGACGATCGCCGACATGCTGCGCGTTGCCCACGAGGAGGGCGTCGACGTCGTCTACGGGGTGCGCTCGGACCGCTCCACGGACACCTTCTTCAAGCGCGAGACGGCCAAGGCGTTCTACTCCGTCCACTCCCGCCTGACCGGGATGGAGACCGCAGGCAACGCCGGCGACTTCCGTCTCATGTCGCGCGCCACCGTCGACGCCGTCAACGCGCTCCCCGAGCACGGGCGCGTGCTGCGCTTCGTCGTGCCGGCGCTGAACTTCCCGTCGGCGAGCGTGCCCTACAAGCGTGAGGAGCGGGCGGCCGGCGAGTCGAAGTACCCGTTCATGAAGATGGTGATGCTGTCGGTCGACTCGATCATCGGCTTCAGCCTCAAGCCGCTGCGCCTCGCCACGTGGTTCGGCTTCGGGGGCTTCATCGCCTCGCTGCTGCTGATCGCGTATGCCGTGATCGGCCGCTTCACCGGTCACGCCATCGCGGGCTGGGCCTCGACCGTGGGCATGATCGCCCTGGTGGGCGGGCTGCAGCTGCTCTGCCTCGGGATCCTCGGCGAGTACCTCGGCCGGATGTACCAGCAGCTCCAGGAGCGCCCCAGCTACTTCATCGCCTACGACTCGGCGCGGGACCGTGACGACCACCGGTTCGCCATACCGCGCAGTGCTCGTATGGCGACCGGCCGCCCGACGGGCGCAACGGCGTCTCGGCCCGAGGTCGCCCTCGGCGGGGGGACCGCGGCTGCCGGGGCGAGCGCGCGAGGGGCCGACCCGACGGCGCGCGGGACAGACACGAGCGAGGGCACCCTGGACGCCCACGGCCTGGCGGGCGAACCCATCGACCGCTGACCTACCGGGGGTAGGGGCATCAGCCGGGCTTCGTCCCCCAGGCTGATGACCCCGCCGGGGGTAGGGGCATCAGCCGGGCTTCGTCCCCCAGGCTGATGATCCCACCGGGGGTAGGGGCATCGACCGGCCTTCGTCCCCCAGGCGGATGATCCCGCCGGGGGTAGGGGCATCAGCGCCGGCGCGCGACGACGAACTCGCTGACGCCAGGCAGGTCCTTGACCGGCAGGTAGCGCTCCACCGTGATGACCGCCCGCAGCGCCGCGTTGACCGCCCAGTGCGTGTCCTGCAGGTCGCTGCCCTGGCTCGTGCGGCGGCGCATGGACACGACCGGCCGCAGCAGGACGTTCCAGGCGAAGCGTCGCTCGATCTCGAAACCGTTGCGCTGCAGCAGGTCCAGGATCTCGGCGCGGTGATAGCGCCGCACGTGACCGACGGCGACGTCGTGGTCGGACCACAGCTTGGGGTCGACGGGCACGGCCACGAGGAACGGAGCACCCGGCTTGAGCACCCGGTGCACCTCCTGCACGCACGCGTCGTGCTCGACCAGGTGCTCGAGCAGGTCGAAGGCCATCACCAGGTCCAGCGACCCGGTGTCCACGGGCAGGTTCGTCGCGTCGGCCCGCATCACCGGCACCGAGCGCTCGTCGGCAGCCAGCGCGCCGTCCTGGGTGTACTCCAGCGCCACGGCCTGCCACCCGTGCTCGATCAGCACGCGGGTGTTGCCTCCCCCGGCGGCCCCGATGTCCAGGGCCCGGCCGGGCGTCATACCGGAGATCATGCGAGCGAGGATGTGCCTGCGCTCGCGGTACCACCAGTGCGCGTCCTCCAGCCTGGCCAGCTTGCGGACCTCG
Organism: Arsenicicoccus cauae; assembly: GCF_009707125.1. GTDB lineage: Bacteria > Actinomycetota > Actinomycetes > Actinomycetales > Dermatophilaceae > Arsenicicoccus > Arsenicicoccus cauae. The sequence continues at coordinate 34,471 of NZ_WLVL01000023.1, read as the reverse complement.
TGACCCTCCACGTGCGGCACGTCCTCTCGTCGTCGAACGCCACAAACCTAGAGGAACTCACCGTCCGGGGCGCGCAGATCACGCCGTCAGACGCGGACCTGTCCGTCGCCCTCGACGACCCACTTGGTGCTCGTGAGCTCCTCGAGGGCCATGGGGCCGCGGGCATGGAGCTTCTGGGTGGAGATGCCGATCTCGGCACCGAAGCCCAGCTCACCGCCGTCGGTGAACCTCGTGCTCGCGTTGACCATGACCGCTGCCGAGTCCACCTCGTCGACGAATCGCCGCGCGGCTCCACGGTCGTCGGTCACGATGGCGTCCGTGTGGCCGCTGGACCACCGGCGCACGTGCTCGATCGCGGCATCGAGCGAGGGCACCACGCGGACGGCCATGTCCAAGGAGAGGTACTCCGCCGCCCAGTCCTCGTCGGTCGCCTCCACCCAGCGCGCGCCGGCCTGCTCGGCGACGTCCTTGAGGTCCGGGTCGGCGTGGATGACGACGCCCTCGCTGCCGAGCGCCCGCAGGATCCGAGGCAGCGCCTGATCGGCGACGGCCTCGTGGACGAGCAGCGACTCGGCGGCGTTGCAGACGCTGGTGCGGTGGGTCTTGGAGTTCAGCGTGATCCGCTCGGCCATGTCCAGGTCGGCGCCGGCGTCGACATAGACGTGACAGTTGCCTACCCCCGTCTCGATCGTGGGGACGGTCGACTCGGTGACGACGGTCTGGATCAGACCCGCTCCCCCGCGCGGGATGAGGAGGTCGACCTCGCCGCGGGCCGTCATGAGGGCGCGCACCGCGTCGTGCCCGGGCGCGTCGAGCAGCTGGACGGCGTCGGGGTTGAGGTCGAGGGTGCGCAGGGTCTCGCGGAGGACCTCCACGAGCACCCGGTTGGTGTGCTCCGCGGCGCTGCCGCCGCGCAGGATGCAGGCGTTGCCGGACTTGAGGGCCAGGCCGGCGGCGTCGACGGTGACGTTGGGGCGCGCCTCGTAGATCATCCCGACCACGCCCATTGGAACGCGAACCTGCCTGACCTGCAACCCGGTCGGGGTGGTGCTGCCACGGACGACGTCACCCACCGGGTCGGGGAGCCCGGCCACGTCGCGCAGCCCCTGGGCGGTGGCGGCGACGCGCGGCTCGGTGAGGGTGAGGCGGTCCAGCAGGTTGGCCCGGGTGCCGGCGGCGGTCTCGCGCTCGACGTCGAGGTTGTTGGCCGCGACGATGCGATCGGTCGCCGCGACGAGCGCGTCGGCCATGGTCCGCAGCGCGTCATCCTTGCGGCCTCGTGGCAGCAGCGCCAGCTCGCGGGCGGCGGTGCGCGCGCGGGCGGCGAGCCCCGAGACGAGCTCGCGAGCGCCGGGATCGATGGGCTTGGCGGCCGGGGTGGTCATGCTCCCATCCAACCGCAACCGGCCGTATGACGCCCCCACCGTCTCGTGGGGCTGGGCACACGCCCGGAACCACGTCCGGCCGATGCCCCTACCCCCGGCGGGATCATCAGCCTGGCGAACGAAGGCCGGCCGATGCCCCTACCGGGGGCGGGATCATCAGCCTGGCGAACGAAGGCCGGCCGATGCCCCTACCCCCGGCGGGTCAGAGGAGGGCGAGGTCGTCGCGGTGGATGACCTCCCGGCGGTACTGCTCCCCCAGCTCGTCCCCCAGGTCGTGGGTGCTGCGACCCAGCATGGCGGGCAGCTCGGACGAGCCGTAGTTGACCAGCCCCCGCCCCACCACGAGCCCGTCCGGCGCAACCAGGTCCACCGCGTCGCCCTCGTCGAAGCGGCCGCTCACGCCCACGATCCCGGCGGGCAGCAGCGAGCGGCGGTGCGCCACGACCGCGTCGACGGCGCCGGCGTCCAGCTCGAGCCGCCCCCGCGCCGTCGAGGCGTGCCGCAGCCAGAGCAGCCGGCCGCGCGGCCGCACCGCCGGCGCCTCGAAGACGGTCCCCACGTCCTCGCCGCCCAGCGCCTCGGCGGCCAGCGCGGCCGACGTGACCAGCGCCGGGATGCCGGCGCCGGTGGCGATGCGGGCGGCCTCGATCTTGGTCGTCATCCCGCCGGTCCCGACCTTGCTGCCGGAGCCGCGCACGACCACGTCGGCCAGGTCGGCCGCGCCGCGCACCACGGGGATCCGACGCGCGCCCGGGCGCGACGGCGGTCCGTCATACAGCGCGTCGACGTCGGAGAGGAGCACCAGGGCGTCGGCCTTGACCAGGTGCGCGACCAGGGCGGCGAGCCGGTCGTTGTCCCCGAAGCGGATCTCCTGCGTGGCGACCGAGTCGTTCTCGTTGACGACGGGCACGACGCCGAGGTGCAGGAGACGCACGAGCGTGCGGCGCGCGTTGACGTAGTGCGAGCGCCGCGTGACGTCCATCTCGGTCAGCAGCACCTGCCCGACACGGGCCCCGTGACGCCCGAAGCTGGCGGTGTAGGCCGCCACCAGGGCACCCTGGCCCACGGCGGCGGCGGCCTGCTGGGTGGCAAGGTCACGGGGGCGCTTGGGCAGGGCCAGGGGGTTGAGCCCGGCGGCGATGGCGCCCGACGAGACGAGCACCACCTGCGCGCCACCGCGCCAGCGGCCGGCCAGCGCGTCGACGAGCCGACCGATGGCGAGGTCGTCCAGGTCACCGTCCCCGCCGGTCAGCGAGGACGAGCCGACCTTGACGACGATGCGCTGCGCACCGGCGATGCGCTGCCGGGTGCCCGTCCCCCCGGTGAGGTCGACCTCGTCCGTCACGGCCGGTCAGTCCTCGTCGCGCAGCGTCGCCCAGTGGCCAGAGCGGCGCTCGGCGTCAAGCTCGGCGGCGGTCTTGCGGCGGGCGGCCTTGAGGTCGGCGAGCTCCTCGCGCTTCTCGGCGCGGGTGGCGCGACGGGTGCCCTCCGCCTGCTCCAGGCGCAGGTCGGTGCCGCGACGGCCGAGCAGCTCGGCGCCGGTGGCGAGGGTCGGCTCCCAGTCAAAGACGACCGCGTCGTCCTCGGCCCCGATCACGACGGTGTCCCCGGCAACCGCCCCGACCTTGAACAGCTCCTCCTCGACGCCCAGCCGGCCCAGCCGGTCGGCGAGGTAGCCGACGGCCTCGTCGTTGCTGAAGTCGGTCTGGCGCACCCACCGGGCGGGCCGGTCGCCGACGACGCGATAGATGACCCCGTCGGAGGTGTTCTCCTTGCGGACGGTGAAGCCGGTGTCGTCGACGGCCTTGGGCCGTATGACGACGCGCGGGGTCACGACCTCCTCCAGCTCGGCGCGGGCCGCCTCGACGTGGCGCGCCAGGGAGAAGGTGAGCTCCTTGAGCCCGGTGCGGGCCACCGCGGAGACGACGTGCACCTCGAGGCCGCGGGCCTCCAGGTCGGGCTTGACGAACTCGGCGAGCTCCTCGGCCTCGGGGACGTCGGCCTTGTTGAGCACGACGATGCGGGTGCGCTCGGTGAGGGGCTTGCCACCCAGGGTCGCGTCGGGGACGTAGAGGCCGAGCTCCCGCTCGATCGCCTCGAGGTCGGACATCGGGTCGCGGTCGGGCTCCAGGGTGGCGCAGTCCACGACGTGCACCAGCACCGAGCAGCGCTCGACGTGGCGCAGGAACTCCAGGCCGAGGCCCTTGCCCTCGTGAGCGCCGGGGATCAGCCCGGGAACGTCGGCGACCGTGTAGCGCGCGGAGCCCGCCGTCACGACGCCGAGGTTGGGCACCAGCGTGGTGAAGGGGTAGTCCGCGATCTTGGGTCGGGCGCTGGAGAGCACCGACACCAGGGACGACTTGCCGGCGGAGGGGAAGCCGATCAGGGCGACGTCGGCGAGCGTCTTGAGCTCCAGCACGACGTCGTGCTCGTCGCCCGGCTCACCGAGGAGGGCGAAGCCGGGGGCCTTGCGGCGGGTGGACGCCAGCGCCTTGTTGCCGAGGCCGCCGCGACCGCCCTGGGCGACGACATACTCCCCGCCCATCTCGACGAGGTCGGCGAGCAGTCGGCCCTGCTTGTCCTTGACGACGGTCCCCTGCGGCACGCCGAGCACCAGGTCGTCGCCGTCGGCGCCGTTGCGCTCGGCGCCCTCGCCCGGCTTGCCGTTGCCGGCCTTGCGGTGCGGGGTGTGGTGGTAGTCGAGGAGCGTGGTCTTCTGCGGGTCGACGCGGAGCACGACCGACCCGCCGCGACCGCCGTTGCCCCCGTCGGGGCCGCCGAGCGGCTTGAACTTCTCGCGGTGCACGGAGGCCACGCCGTGACCACCGTTGCCCGCCTGCACGTGCAGCGTCACCCGGTCGACGAAGCTCGCCATGTCCTGGTCCTTATCTCCTCGGTGGCAAACCGCGCGAGGGTGCAGGCTCGTGGCCTGCACCCTCGCGCAAACATGTGTGCTGAGCGGAGGCTCAGCGGTGCGTCACTCGCCGGCGACGATGTTGACGACCTTGCGGCCGCGCTTGGTGCCGAACTCGACGGCACCGGCGGCGAGGGCGAACAGCGTGTCGTCCTTGCCGCGGCCGACGTTGGCGCCGGGGTGGAAGTGCGTGCCGCGCTGGCGGACGATGATCTCGCCGGCGTTCACCTCCTGGCCGCCGAAGCGCTTGACGCCGAGGCGCTGGGCGTTCGAGTCGCGACCGTTCTTGGAGCTGGATGCACCCTTCTTGTGTGCCATGACTAAGCCTGCCTTCGTCGAATCGTGAGCTGGGGGTGCGAGGAGGCTCAGGCCTCGATCGCGGTGACCTTGATCTGGGTGGTCGGCTGACGGTGACCCTGGCGCTTGCGGTAGCCCGTCTTGTTCTTGTACTTCATGATCGTGATCTTGGGGCCCTTGGTCGCCTTGACGACCTCGGCCGTGACCTTGACCTTGGCAAGCGTGGCTGCGTCACTGGTGACGGTGGAGCCGTCAACGAGCAGCAGGGGCTGGAGCTGGATGGACTCGCCGGGCTTGTCGTTCACCTTGTCGACGATGAGGACGTCGCCGACGGAGACCTTCTCCTGGCGCCCGCCTGCGCGAACAATCGCGTACACGTTGCAGACTCGCTCTCTTGATGAGGGTGTGGAACCGGCCGCCGCTTCGTGACCGGCCTCCGATCGCGCCTGGCACTTCGCCTGGGCAACGCGGGGGACGGTGGACGCACCGACTCACCAGAGTACCGGCGCGAGGGTGCTGTGACCAAATCCCCGGCCCGGCCCCTCGTGGGGTGGTGCGCACACCGATCCCGGTGCCCGGACCACCCCACGAGACCGGTCAGGCGTCGGTCGCGGGCGAGGGCTCGTATGCCGACCCGCTGGCCTCAGCGGCCTTGGGCGGTCCCGCTGGGGCGACGACACGACCGCGGCGCCGGCGGGGGCGCTGCTCGGGCTCGGGGCTGGTCTCGGCCTCGGGCCTGGGCTCGGGGCTGGTCTCGGCCTCGGGCGCGTTGTCGGTCGGGGCGACGGTCTGGTCCAGCGCCTGGTCCCGCTGCTGGGCGATCGCGGCGGCGACCACCCCGGCGGGAGCGTCGACGTCGGCCACGGAGGTGTCCGCGCCCCAGCCGGCGCCGGCCGTGGCGGCTCCGGGACGGGGCGTGCCGGACTCATCCTGCGACCCCCAGCCGAGACCGGGGTGGTCGGCGCTCGCCGCGGCTTCGGAGGCGGCGTTGGCCGCCGACTCGGCGTCGGAGCCGGGCGCGGCGTCCTCGGCAGGATCCGCATGGGGCCCTGCCTCGGCGGGCGCCGGTGCCGGTGCGGGCGCGCCGGCCGCCTTGGAAGCGCGTCCCTTGCGGGCGGAGCGGCGCCCCCGGGCGGGGCGCTCCTCCTGCGGGGCGTCGTGCGCGCCGCCGGCGTCCGTGGCCGCACCGGCCGGAGCCGACGAGGCGGCCGGCTCGTCGCCGAGCACGGAGGACATGGCGTCGTCGATGGCCCGGGCCACCTCGTCGGGCGACGCGGGCTGCTCGTCCTCGGCCACGGCCTTGGAAGCGGCCATCGCGGCGGCATGCGCGGCCGCGGCGATCTGGGCAGGGGTCGGCCCGGCGTCCTCGGCCTTGCCGGCGCCGGACCCGTTGCCGCCGTTGCCACCGTTGCCGGAGTCGCCATTGCCAGAGCCCCCGTTGCCGGAGCCGCCGTTCGAGCCGCCGTTGCCGCCCTTGCCCTTGCGGCCACGACGGCCGCCCTGCTCGTGCGAGTGGTCGACGCCGGACTCCGTGCCCGGAGCGACCGGCGTGGAGGAGACGAGGATCCCGCGGCCGTTGCAGTGCTCGCAGGTGGTGGAGAAGGACTCGATCAGTCCGGTCCCCACGCGCTTGCGGGTCATCTGGACCAGGCCCAGCGAGGTGACCTCGGCGACCTGGTGCTTGGTGCGGTCACGGCCCAGGCACTCGACGAGCCGCCGCACGACCAGGTCGCGGTTGGACTCGAGGACCATGTCGATGAAGTCGACGACGATGATGCCGCCGATGTCGCGCAGCCGCAGCTGGCGCACGATCTCCTCGGCCGCCTCGATGTTGTTCTTGGTGACGGTCTCCTCGAGGTTGCCGCCCTGGCCGACGAACTTGCCGGTGTTGACGTCGACCACGGTCATCGCCTCGGTGCGGTCGATCACCAGGGAGCCGCCGGAGGGCAGCCAGACCTTGCGGTCCATCGCCTTGGCGAGCTGCTCGTCGACGCGGTGCTCCGCGAAGACGTCCTTGTCACCGGTCCACCGCGTCAGCCGCGGGGCCAGGTCGGGAGCCACGGACTCGACATACGAGCTCACGGTCTCCCAGACCTGGGGCCCGGACACGACCAGCGAGCTGAAGTCCTCGTTGAAGACGTCGCGGATCACCCGGACCGTCAGGTCCGGCTCGCCGTGCAGCAGCGCCGGGGCGTTGGTGCCGCGCGCGCCGGCCTTGGCCTGGATGTCGTCCCACATCGAGGTGAGGCGGGCGACGTCGGCGCGCAGCTCCTGCTCGCTGGCCCCCTCGGCGGCCGTGCGGACGATCACGCCGGCGTCGGCGGGCATGACCTCCTTGAGGATCTTCTTGAGCCGGGCGCGCTCGGTGTCGGGCAGCTTGCGGCTGATCCCCGTCATCGAGCTGCCGGGGACGAAGACGAGGTAGCGGCCGGGCAGCGAGATCTGCGAGGTCAGGCGGGCGCCCTTGTGACCGATCGGGTCCTTGGTCGCCTGGACCAGGACCGTCTGCCCGGACTTGAGGGCGTTCTCGATGCGGCGCGGCTGGCCGTTCTCCAGACCCGCGGCGTCCCAGTTGACCTCGCCGGCGTAGAGCACGGCGTTGCGGCCCTTGCCGATGTCGACGAAGGCGGCCTCCATCGACGGCAGGACGTTCTGCACGCGACCGAGGTAGATGTTGCCCGCGATGCTGGTCGAGCTCGCCGACTGCTCCCGCGAGACGTAGTGCTCCACGAGGACGCCGTCCTCGAGCACGGCGATCTGGGTGCGGTCGCCGCTGTCGCGGACGACCATGGTCCGCTCGACGCTCTCGCGACGGGCGAGGAACTCGGCCTCGGTGATGATCGTGCGGCGACGCCCGGCCTCACGGCCCTCGCGGCGGCGCTGCTTCTTGGCCTCCAGGCGGGTCGATCCCTTGATGCCGGTGGCGGAGTCCGAGCGACGGGACTCACGCACCTTGGTCACGGTGCCGGGCGGGTCCTCGTCCCCACCGCCGGAGCCCGAGCGCCGGCGGCGGCGGCGACGGCGCGACGAGCTCGACGAGTCGTCGTCGTCCTCGCCCTGGTCGTCCCGGCCGTTGCGGGAGCTGCGGCCGTCGCGGCCCTCATCGGAGTCGTCCGGCTCGTCGTCGCCCTTGTCGTCGCTGCGGTCGTCGCCGTCGGAGTCCGCGCGTCCGCCGGAGCGACCACGGCCGCGGCGGCGGCGCGAGCGGCGGGAGCCCCCGGACTGCTCGCCGTCGTCGCCCTGGTCGTCGGTGTCGTCTGCGTCGTTCGTGTCGTCTGCGTCGTTCGTGTGGTCTGCGTCGTTCGTGTCGTCGTCGACCTGACGGTCGTCGCGGTCACCGGTGCGGCCGCGGCCGCCGCGGTCGGCGCTGTCGTCATCGCCGTCGGCCTGCTCGTCAGAGGCGCCCCGGTCGTCGCCGCGGTCGTCGGAGCCCGACCGGCCGCGGCGGCCCTTGCCACCACGACGACGACGGCGCGGGGCCTGGTCGTCGTCCTGCTCGTCCGCGTCATCGACGTCGGGTCCGTCGGTGCGACCGGTGCTCCCCGCGCCGCGGCTGTCGCCCTCATCGTCCTCCACGTCGCGGCCACGGGCGTCCCGGCCGCGCAGGTCCCGCTCGTCGCGTGAGCGGGAGACCCGGCCACGCGGCCGGCCCCGAGCCGGGTCGTCGAGGTCGTCGTGCTCGTCGCCCTCGGCGTCGTCGGTCTCGTCGCGCTGGATGGTGGAGGGGTCGACGCTCGGCGAGGTGGCGCGCCGCGAGCGACGGGCCACCGTGGGGTCCGGCGCCTGGAAGAGCAGGCCGAACGGCGAGACGGCCGGCGCGGCGGCGTCGCCGGCAGAACGCACGGGCAGCTCGTTGATCAGGTCGTTGAGGTGGTCCTCGTCCAGCACCGCCAGCGCGATGTCGACGACCTCCTCGTCGCTGTCGTCGGCGTCCCCGTCGGCCGCGATCTCGGGGGCGTGCTCCACGGCGTCCGCCTGCGCGGCGGCCCGCTCGGCGGCGTGGTCGGGCACCCCGGAGGTGAGGCCGGGCGCGTCATACGCATCATCGTCGGCGTCGGTGCCGGCGACGGACTCGGTCACGGAGGGGGCCGACGCCTTCGTGGTGGCGCGGCGGGTGCGCTTGGCGGCCTTCTTGGCGGGGGCGGCGGCGGTGACGGCGTCGACCGCGGCGCGGGCGTCGCCCTCCTCGGCCTCGGTGCCGGGCGTGCCGAGCAGGTCGTCAGCGTCGCTGATGCTCGGGCGGTGCGCCTCCTCGGCGGCGGGGGCCTTCTTGGCGGCCTTGCGCGGCGCCCGCTTGGTGGCGGCGGCCTTGCGGGGGCGGGTGGACTTCTTGGCAGGCGCCGTGGCCTCGGAGGTGTCGGGGGCTTCGGCGGTGTCGGGGCCCCCTGCGGTGTCGGGGGTTTCGGCGGTGCCCGTGACGTCGGAGGCGTCTGCGGCGTCGGAGGTGGGGAGGGTGTCGTTGTCGGGTGCCATCGGGGGCGTTCCCTTCTCGACCACGAGGCCACGCCCACTGCCGGCGCCAAGCGCCTCGTCGCCGCGTGGTGCGCGGTCGTCGTCGTCAGCGGAGCAGGTTGCCCCGACGACGGAAGTCGTCTGCTGCACCGCGTGGCTCGCGCCAGGCGCGTCACTCACGTGGTGCCGCCGCCATCACGTCGACGGAGCCGGTCGGCTCGGTCGTCGGGCGAGACGGGCGACCAGATCGGTCGCGACGCCGCACGTCGCCGTGATGTCGTCGGGTCAGCGGCACGAAGTGGGTCGCACCGTGACCTCCAGCAGTATCGCACAGCGCGCCGGACCCGCCCCTCGGCTCGCCGGGCCACGCGCACCCGGGCGTGGCGCTCCCGGCATGCCCGGCGGGCTCGGCGGGCGCTCAGCGCAGGGGGTCGCCGACCGTGGCGTCGGCGTCCGACCAGGGGCCTTGCACCAGCCGGGTCATCAGCGGGGTGACCTGCGGCAGGCCCTCCCCCGTCGCCGCGAGCGCCGCGATCACGTCGTCGGGACGGACCGTCGGGGTCGTATGCCGCAGCAGGACCCGCAGCAGCTGCGCGTCCGCGCTGACGGTGACCCCGCTCGCCGCGGCCCGCTCGCCGGCACCCTCCAGGTCGAGGCCGAGCACCGCCGATCGGACGTCGAAGGTGCGGTTGCCGCTCTTCGTCATACGGCTGATCTCGACCGACCCGGCCAGCAGGAAGGCCGCCACGGTCCGCTCGACCTGCGCGCGCTCGTCGTCGTCGAGCCCGCGCAGCTCGACGATCCACTCCGAGGCCTGCAGCCGGTCGGCCAGCGACCCCGGCAACGCATCCGCGGCCTCGAGGACGTCGAGGCCGTGCGGCAGCGCCTCGTCGAGGGCGGCGGCCACACGCGCCGGGTCGACCGGCTCGGTCACGGAGATCTCGAAGTACTCGGCCTCGCTCGCCGTCCCCGTCGGCGCCGCGTTGGCGTAGCTGATCTTGGGGTGCGGGTGGAAGCCCGCGGAGTAGGCCATCGGCACGCCCGCCCGGCGCAGCGCCCGCTCGAGCGCCCGCTGGAAGTCCCGCGTCGAGGAGAAGCGCAGCCGACCGCGCTTGGCGTAGCGCAGCCGGATCTTCTGCACCGCGGGCGGCGGAGGGGGGCCTTCGGGGGTGCGCTGACGAGCCATGAGGCCCAAGGTTACGGGAGCCAGGCTGGGCGGTGGCCTGCTGCCGACGGGCTCGGCGCACGGGCGGCGTCGGCATACCGCAACCCAGATCGTGAGACATAAGCCGATGTTATTGACTCCATAAGAACCGCCTCCCTACTCTCCTCGCATGCCCCCCTCCCCGAGGACAACGCCATGCACCTGATGCGCGTCGTGCGCCGGCACGTGGACCTGCAGCGCGTTGCCAGCCAGCTCTGTCGCTGACCCGCTTCCGCCCCCAACCCATCGCGTGTCCCCAGGAGCCCCCGCATGCCCTCCCTCATCATCCTTGCGATCGTCGGACTGATCGCCCAGCTCATCGACGGCAGCCTCGGCATGGCGTACGGCGTCACGTCGTCCACCCTGCTGCTCGCCGCCGGGATCAACCCCGCCTCTGCCTCCGCCACCGTGCACCTCGCCGAGATCGGCACCACCCTCGCCTCGGGCGTCAGCCACTGGAGATTCGGCAACATCGACTGGAAGGTCGTCGCCCGCATCGGCGTGCCCGGCGCGATCGGCGCCTTCCTCGGCGCGACCGTCCTGTCCTGGCTGTCCACCGAGGTCGCCGCCCCCGTCATGTCGCTGGTGCTGCTGACGCTCGGCGTCTACATCCTGGTGCGGTTCACCGTCCAGAGCGTGACGACCGAGCACCTCGGCAAGCCGCTGCGTCGACGCTTCTTGTCGCCGCTGGGCTTCGTGGCCGGCTTCGTCGACGCCACGGGCGGCGGTGGCTGGGGCCCGGTGGGCACGCCCGCCATCCTCGCCAGCGGCCGCCTCGAGCCGCGCAAGGTGATCGGGTCGATCGACGCCTCCGAGTTCTTGGTGGCGATCGCCGCGTCCGTGGGCTTCTTCGTCGGGCTCGGCGGCGGCGCCGTGGTGCCCGGCATGGCACTCGCGCTGCTGATCGGCGGCCTGATCGCGGCCCCGATCGCGGCCTGGCTGGTCCGGCACCTCCCCCCGCGCATCCTCGGCTCGGCCGTCGGCGGTCTGATCGTGCTGACCAACGTCCGCACCCTGCTGCGCAGCGACTGGATCGACGCCTCCGGCGCCGTGCAGAACCTCTCGTATGCCGTGATCGCCGCCGTCTGGGCGGGTGCCGTCGCGTGGTCGCTGCGTGCGCACCGGCGCGAGCAGCGCGAGGTCCTCGCGGCCGACCTGCGCCGGGCCGAAGCGCTCGACCCGGCCTGACCTCGGGTAGGTCGCGAGGAGGGTCGCCAGGTGCACGCCCTCGCGGTGGGCGAGGTCGTCGAGCTGGGTGCGGCAGCTGAAGCCGTCGGCGAGCACCACGGCCTGCGGCCCCGCCTCCCGCACCGCGGGCAGCAGCTGCTGCTCGGCCACCGCCACCGACACGTCGTAGTGCCCCTGCTCGACCCCGAAGTTGCCGGCCAGGCCGCAGCATCCCCCGAGCCGGACCACGTCGGCACCCGCGCGCTCCAGCAGGGCCGCGTCCGCCCCCCAGCCGAGGATCGAGGCGTGGTGGCAGTGCGGCTGCGCGACGACCTCGACCCCGGTCAGGTCCGGTGGGGTCCACCCCTCGGTGCGGTCGAGCAGCTCGGCGAGCGTCAGCACTCCCCCGGCGACGCGCCGGGCGGCGTCGGTGCCGAGCAGGTCGACGACGTCGTGCCGCAACGCCGCCGTGCAGCTGGGCTCGAGGCCGACGATCGGGATGCCTTGGACGACATACGGATCAAGCTCGCGGACCGCCTTGGTGAGGATCCGACGGGCGCTGTCCAGCTGCCCCGTGGAGATCCACGTGAGGCCGCAGCAGACCTGGCGTCCGGTCACGATCGGGGTGTAGCCGGCCGCGCGCAGCACCCGCACCGCATCGATCCCGACCTGGGGCGAGAAGTGCTCGACGAAGCTGTCGACGAAGATGACGACGGGTCGGCCGGGCGAGCCCTCGGCGGCGGCATCGGCGCCGTGCTCGGCGAACCACCCGCGGAAGGTCTGCTCCGCGAACCGCGGCAGGGATCGGCGCGGGTCGACGCCGGCGGCCTTCATGCCGACCTTGGCCACGCCGGGAGCACCCATGAGAGCGTTGGTGATCCGCGGGCTCCGGCTGGCGAGCCGCGACCACGCGGGCAGCCACCCCAGGGCGTAGTGCGACGGTGGGCGCAGCCGGCCTCGATAGCTCTGGTGGAGCACCTCGGCCTTGTAGGTCGCCATGTCGATGCCGGTCGGGCAGTCCGACGCGCACCCCTTGCACGACAGGCACAGGTCCAGGGCCTCGTGCACCTCGGGCGCCCGCCAGTCCTTGATGGCCGAGAACGGGCTCAGCATCTCCTGCAGGGCGCGGGCCCGGCCTCGGGTCGAGTCCTTCTCCTCCCGGGTCGCGAGGTATGACGGGCACATCACCGACACGGCGCCCGGGGCATGGTCGGCGCGGCACTTCCCGACGCCGGTGCAGCGGTGCACGGCCTGCGTGAAGTCCCCCGCGTCGGCGGGGTAGTGGAAGGCGAGCCGGTCGCGGCCCGTCGAGACCTGCTGCGCCACAGCGACTCTCACGTGGGCGTCCACCGGGTCCGGGTCGACGAGCACGCCCGGGTTGAGCAGGTTGTCGGGGTCCAGCGCGCGCTTGAGCCCGCGGAACAGGTCGATCGCGCCGGGCGAGTACATCCGCGGCAGCAGCTCGGAGCGGGCCCGTCCGTCACCGTGCTCGCCAGACACTGACCCGCCATAGCGCGCCACGAGATCGGCTGAGGCAAAGAGGAACTCGCGGAAGCGTTCAGTGCCGCCGCGCCTCTCGAGGTCGAAGTCCAGGCGAATGTGCAGGCACCCGTCCCCGAAGTGGCCGTACGGCAGGCCCGTGAGGTCGTGCTGCTCCAGCAAGGCGTCGAACTCGCGCAGGTAGGCGCCGAAGGACTCGGGTGGCACCGCGGCGTCCTCCCACCCTGCGTGGCCCGGGCGGTCACGCGGCGTCCGTCCCGCGAGCCCCGCCCCGTCCTCGCGGATGCGCCACAGGGCCCGGCCCTCGACCGGGTCGCCGACGACGCGGTGCGAGCGCGCCCCGACGGCGCCGACGAGATCGGCCACGCGCGTACGGAGCTCGTCGACCGACTCGGCCACCGGCTCGACGAAGAGCCAGGCGTTGCCCTCGGGCAGGTCGGGGACGGCGTTGTCGCCCAGCCGAGCCCGCACGACGTCGACGATGCGCCGGTCGATCCCCTCGGAGGCCACCGCGCCCAGCTGCTTCATCAGTGGGGCGACGTCGCCGGCGGCATAGATGTCGTCGAACCCCAGCACCACCAGGGTCTTCTCAGCGGGATCGGTGACGAGGCGCACGGTGGCCTCGGTGACGACGGCGAGGGTCCCCTCGGACCCGACGAGCGCCCGCCCCAGGTCGAATCCCCGCTCGGGGAGCAGGTGCTCGCACGCATAGCCCGACACCTGGCGACCGAACCGGCCCAGCTCGGTGCGGATCGTCGCGAGGTTGGCGCCGACGAGCGAGCGCACGGCCTCGACCTGCGCGGCGCCGCCACCGTCGCCGGTCGTCGACACGGTCGGCGCGTCACCGAGCACCCCTGTCGTCAGGCGCAGCTCGTGCCCGAGGCCCGTCAGGGCGACCATCCCGGCGACGTTGTCCGACGTGCGGCCGTAGCCCAGCGCCCGGTTGCCGCACGCGTTGTTGCCGATCATGCCGCCGACCGTGCACCGGGTGTGGCTGGACGGGTCGGGTCCGAAGCGCACCCCGTGCGGCACCGCGGCACGCTGCAGGGTCGCGTGGATCGCGCCCGGCTCGACCACGGCGGTGCGGGCCTCGGCGTCGATCGACAGGACCCGCCCCATGTGGCGCGAGAAGTCCAGGACGACCCCCGGACCGACGGCGTTGCCCGCGCAGCTCGTGCCCGCGCCCCGACTCGTGAGCGGCACCCCGGTGCGGCGGCACACGTCGAGCACGGCCGCCACCTCGGCGGCGTCGTGCGGGCAGACGACGACCTGCGGGACCACGCGATACAGCGACGCGTCGGTGGAGTACATGCCCAGCGTCAGCGCGTCCGCACGGATGTCCCGCACCCCCGCGCGCTGCAGCTCCGGCACCAGGTCAAGGGCGGTCGTCATACCGGCATCCTCCCCGATCACCAGGCGAGACGACAGCGGCGGGTCGCGCTCTGGGACGGTTAGCGTCGACCCATGCCCAGCGCCGAAGGAAACCTGACCTGGCTCCCCCTCGCCGACCGCGCAGACCTGGTTGCCCCGCCCGTGGCCGCCGCCGCGCACCTGGTCCCGGGCGCCCGCGTCGCCGAGATCGACCCGCACCTCGCGGACACCGCGACCTTCTGCGAGACGTATGACGTCGCGCCCGACGCCTCGGCCAACTGCGTCGTCGTCGCGGGCCGCCGCGGCGACGAGGTCACCTACGCCGCCGTGATGGTCCTGGCCACCGACCGCGCCGACATCAACAAGGTGGTGCGCAAGGAGCTGGGGGTGCGCAAGGTGTCCTTCGCCGACCAGGAGGACGCCGAGACGCGGACCGGGATGATCCAGGGGGGCATCACCCCGATCGGGCTGCCCGAGGACTGGCTGATCCTCGTGGACGACGGGGTGGTCGCGGCCGGCCCGGTGGTGGTGGGCGGTGGGGTGCGGGGCGCCAAGGTCCTGGTGGAGGGGTCTGCGCTCGCCTCCCTGCCCGGCGCCCGGGTCCTGCCCCTCGCCCTCCCCCGCGCCTGACCCCGCCCCCCAACCCCCAATCCCGCCGACTGGTCAGTTCCCGGGCCAGTTCCGGCATACGGCTGTCGACGAACAGCGACACCATGCCCACCGGCTCGTCCTCGCTGAACGCCGCCCAGATGCGTCGCGACTCGGCCTCGGCCGCAATCAGCCCACGACCTGGCGCCGCAGCTCGGCGAGGTCCCCCGCGCGCCCGTGGTCCGACGCCCACGACGCCCGCAGCTCGACGGTGACCATGCGCCGAGCCCAGGGTCCGTATGCCGACCCGCCCCTCAGGCGTCGGAGCCGTCGTCCGTCGAGACCCGCATCCCGGCGCCCTCTCCGCCGGCCGCCGACGGCACGCCCACCGACGCCGCGCGCAGCGCCGCCGTGCCTGGGTTGGCGACCGACAGGGGCAGGAGCTTGCGCCCCGTCGGCCCGGTCTCGATCGTCGTGCCCATCTGCGGGCACACGCCGCACTCGAAGCACGGCGTCCAGCGGCAGTCGTCGACCTCGTTGAGGTTGAGTGCGTCCTGCCAGTCGTCCCAGAGCCATTGCTTGTCGAGCCCGGAGTCGATGTGGTCCCAGGGCAGGACCTCGTCCTCGTCGCGCTCGCGCTGGGTGTACCAGCCGACGTCGACCCCGGTCCCCGCCAGCGCGACGTCGGCGCAGCGCATCCACCGGTCGTAGGAGAAGTGCTCGCTCCAGCCGTCCATCCGCCCGCCGTCGCGGTAGACCGCCTCGATCACACGCCCCACGCGCCGGTCGCCGCGGGACAGCAGGCCCTCGACCTGACCGGGCTCGCCGTCGTGGTAGCGGAAGCCGATCGAGGAGCCGAACCGCTTGTCGGAGCGGATCGACTCGCGGAGCTTGGCCAGGCGCGCGTCGGTGGCCTCGGGCGAGAGCTGCGAGGCCCACTGGAAGGGCGTGTGCGCCTTGGGCACGAACCCGCCGATCGAGACGGTGCAGCGGATGTCCTTGCGGCCCGAGACCTGGCGCCCCGTCTCGATGACGCGCTTGGCGAGCTCGGCGATCTGCAGGACGTCCTCGTCGGTCTCGGTCGGCAGCCCGCACATGAAGTAGAGCTTGACCTGCCGCCAGCCCGCGCCGTAGGCCGCGGCCACGGTCTTGATCAGGTCCTCCTCGGTCACCATCTTGTTGATGACCTTGCGGATCCGCTCGGACCCGCCCTCGGGGGCGAAGGTCAGCCCGGAGCGCCGCCCGTTGCGGGTCAGCTCGTTGGCCAGGTCGATGTTGAAGGCGTCGACGCGGGTCGAGGGCAGCGACAGCCCGGTCTGCGTCCCCTCGTAGCGGTCGGCGAGGCCGCGGGTGATGTCGCCGATCTCGGTGTGGTCGGCCGACGACAGCGACAGCAGCCCGACCTCCTCGAAGCCCGTCGCGGCCAGGCCGCGCTCGACCATCTCGCCGATGCCGGTGATGGACCGCTCGCGCACGGGGCGGGTGATCATCCCGGCCTGGCAGAACCGGCAACCACGCGTGCACCCGCGGAAGATCTCGACCGACATGCGCTCGTGCACCGACTCGGCGAGCGGCACCAGCGGCTGCTTGGGGTAGGGCCACGCGTCGAGGTCCATGACGGTGTGCTTGGACACCCGCTCGGGGACCCCGGGTGCGGTGGGCGTGACCGCCTCGATCTGCCCGTCGGGGCGATAGGTCACGGCATACAGGCTCGGGACATAGACACCGCCGGTCTGCGCGAGCCGGAGCAGTATGCCGTCGCGCCCGCCCGGTCGCCCGGCGGCCTTCCACGCGCGGACCAGCTCGGTCGCGCGCAGCACGGCCTCCTCGCCGTCACCGACGATGGCGCAGTCGACGAAGTCCGCCATCGGCTCGGGGTTGAACGACGCGTGCCCGCCCATCACGACGATGGGGTCGTCCTCGCCGCGGTCGGCGGCGTGCAGCGGGATGCCCGCGAGGTCGAGGGCCGCGAGGAGGTTGGTGTAGCCCAGCTCGGTGGAGAAGGAGATGCCGAACAGGTCGAAGTCCCGCACCGCGCGGTGCCCGTCGACGGTGAGCTGCGGCAGACCGGCGGCACGCAGCTGCTCCTCCATGTCGGCCCACACCGAGTAGGTCCGCTCGGCCAGCGCGAACGGCTGCTCGTTGAGCACCTCGTAGAGGATCATCATCCCCTGGTTGGGCACGCCGACCTCGTACGCATCGGGGTACATCAGGGCCCACCGCACGGTCAGGTCCTCGCCGGACGGCCCGTGACCGCCGCAGTGCCAGTCCTTGACGGTGGAGTTGAGCTCGCCACCGACATACTGGATGGGCTTGCTGACCCGCTCCAGCAACGGTTCGAGGGCCTCGTAGTACGAGGCGCCAGGCGTCTCGTGACGCAGGGTGCCGGGGGCGTTCTGGGTGATGGGCATGACTCCAGGGTAAGAGACGACCACGTCCACCCAGGACTCGTCGACTCGTGACAGGCTGGAGCCAGACCGCCACCGGACCGTTCGAGGAGACCCCATGACCGAGCCGCTCACGCCCCCTCCGGCGACCGCCACCGCCACCGAGCCCGCCCTGCGCCTCGAGGCCCCGCCCGCCCCGGCGCCCGTGCAGGCCACCCAGGCCCCCAAGATGGCCCCGGCGGTCGACCCGTCGGCGATGCCGGGCCTGGACGCCAAGGTCGACGACTACCTCTCGGCCCTGACCGGCGCGCAGGCCAAGTCGCCGGAGTTCGAGGCCAAGGCGGCGGACGTGCGCACGATGGGGGACGCCGAGATCCGCAAGGCCGCCGAGACCTCCAACCGCCTGCTCAAGACCCCCGTCACCGCCCTGCAGAAGGGGGGCCTGTCGCAGGAGTCGGGCGTCGGCAAGACGCTGCTGGACCTGCGCCGCACGGTCGAGGACCTCGACCCCAGCCAGGCGCGCGGCTCCAAGAAGTTCCTCGGGATGATCCCCTTCGGCGACAAGGTCACCGACTACTTCCGGCGATACGAGTCCGCGCAGGGGCACCTCGACGGGATCCTCCAGGCCCTCAAGAACGGCCAGGCCGAGCTGCAGCAGGACAACGTCGCGCTCAACCAGGAGAAGCAGCAGCTCTGGACGACGATGGGCCTGCTCAACCAGTACATCTACGTCGCGGAGCGGCTCGACGCCAAGGTCGCGGCGCAGATCGCCGAGCTCGACGTCAGCGACCCCGACAAGGCCAAGGCCCTGCGCGAGGACGTGCTCTTCTACGTCCGCCAGAAGCACCAGGACCTGCTCACCCAGCTGGCCGTGTCGATCCAGAACTACCTGGCCATCGACATCGTCATCAAGAACAACATCGAGCTCATCAAGGGCGTCGACCGTGCCTCCACCACCACGGTCTCCGCCCTGCGCACGGCCGTCATCGTGGCCCAGGCCCTCAACAACCAGAAGCTCGTCCTCGAGCAGATCACCGCGCTCAACCAGACCACCTCGACGATGATCGAGCGCACCTCCGAGCTGCTGCGCGACAACTCCGTCGAGATCCAGCGCCAGGCGGCGTCCGCGACGATCGGGCTGCCGCAGCTGCAGGCGGCCTTCCAGAACATCTACACCACCATGGACGCCATCGACAGCTTCCGCAACGAGGCCCTGGACACCATGGCCACCACGATCGGCACGCTCGAGGGCGAGGTGTCCAAGAGCCAGGAGTACCTCGCTCGCGTCCGCCAGACCGACGAGCGCCGCGCCGCCGGCTCGCTCGACCTCAGCCAGTGAGCGGGTCGGCCCCCGGCGGTCTGCGGGCGTCGGTCGACGCCCTGGTCGAGGTGGGTCGCACGGCCGGGCTCGACCCCGGGCAGGTCCGCGACGAGGGCCTGGCGATGTCGGCCGCCGTGCTCCAGACCTCGCGCCCGGGCAGCACCGTCCACGCCTCCTGGGCGGCCGAGCTCGGGCGGTCGGCGTCGGAGTTCTTCGAGCACGCGCCGCGCGGTCGTCGGTTCGCCTCGTCCCCGTCGACGCTGCTGACGGGCCTGCTTGCCGACGGCTCGTTCCACACCGCGGCCTATGCGTCCGCCCTCGCCGAGGTCGCCACGGCCGCGTGCACCGTGCCGGGTGCCGACTCCGGCGCCGTCGGTCGCGCGACGACCTCCGCCGGTGCCCAGCTGGCCGCGGCGGGTGCACCGGGCTCGCCGGGGCCCGGGGCGGGGACAGCACCACCCGGCCGTATGCCGGACGCGCCGGCCCCACCCGGGGTCACCCCCACGCCGCGGGGCGCCGCGCCGACGTCGTCCCCGTCCTCGTCGTCCGACTCCGTGCGCGAGCAGCTGCGGGCGCTCGAGGCGGCGACCCTGCAGGCGCTGCGCGGGCTGCGCCCCCCGTCCGTGGCCGATGCGCCCCACCCCGCCCCGCCGACGCCACCCGGCATACCGGCCGGTCCTCCCCCGACCGACCCGGGCGCACCCGGCGCCCCCGGGCGGCCGACCGCCCCCGGCGCCGCTGCCACCAGCCCGAGCGAGCCTGCCGAGCCGGTGGCGCCTCCCGAGCCGGAGAAGTCCGTCGACGAGCTGCTGGCCGAGCTCGATGCCCTGGTCGGGCTCGCCCGGGTCAAGCGCGAGGTGCACCGGCAGGTCGCCCTGCTGCAGATGGAGGCCAAGCGCGAGAAGGCCGGGCTGCGGTCCGCCACGCTGACCCGCCACCTCGTCTTCACCGGCAACCCGGGCACCGGCAAGACCACCGTCGCCCGCCTGGTCGGTGGGATCTATCGCGCGCTCGGTCTGCTGAGCAAGGGCCAGCTGGTCGAGGTCGACCGCTCCGAGCTGGTCGCGGGCTACCTCGGGCAGACCGCGACCAAGACCTCCGAGGTCGTCGGATCCGCGCTCGGCGGAGTCCTGTTCATCGACGAGGCCTACGCGCTCAACGGCGACCAGTACGGCAAGGAGGCCATCGACACCCTCGTCAAGGAGATGGAGGACCACCGCGCCGACCTCGTCGTCATCGTGGCCGGTTACCCCGAGCCGATGGCGGAGTTCATCCGCACCAACCCCGGGCTGCAGAGCCGGTTCAACACGGTCATCGAGTTCGAGGACTACACCGACGACGAGCTCGTGGGGATCATCAAGGACCTGTCGGCCAAGAATGACTACGACCTGTCCGAGGGCGCGATCACGCGCTTCCGCGAGATCTTGGCCGCGACGCCGCGTGGGGAGTCCTTCGGCAACGGGCGGTTCGCCCGCAACACGCTCGAGGGCGCCATCGGGCGGCACGCCTGGCGGTTGCGTGAGGAGGACGACCCCTCCGTCGAGCAGCTGCGCACCATCGAGGCCGAGGACCTGGACGATCGCGAAGGGGTCGATCTCACGGTCTGACCTCGGTCGGACCGGGTGTCCTGCCAGTGATGTCTGGTCACGCCCTCCCCCTCGGTGTGGCCGCCGCAGCCGGACCCGACGCACGCCCCGATCCACAAGGTCGTGACGTCCGGCGACTCGGTCGCCGAGAGGCCTGCGACCGGTGGCCGATCCTTCGGAGACATCGTCGGCGCGGCGGCGCTGAGCGCGGCCGTGCTGTGGGGGGGCCGGTGTGGCGGGGCTACCCCACCGAGTGGACGCGGGCCGACACGGTCCGCGCGGTCCTGTCGGTGGGCGGCGGCATCGCGCTGATCGTCAGCTCGGCGACCAACCCGTGAGCGGCGTTCAGCCGGTGACGGGACCCCGGTCGCGCTTGCGCCGGACATAGACCTGCTTGCGCACCCGGGCCACCACCGTGCCGTCGGTCCCGACGACCTCGTTGTCGAACCACACGAGGCACTTGTCGCCGCCCGCGGTCTCGTGGCGGATCTGCTCGAGATGGGCGTCGGTGAGCCGGAACTCGGTGGACACCTCGGTGCGGCCGGGCGAGACGAACTCGATCTCGGCGGCCCTGTCCCACACCACGTAGTCCGAGCCGAGGTTGCGCAGCACCAGCAGCATCCAGAAGGGGTCGGTCATGGAGTAGAGCGAGCCGCCGTACTGCGTCCCCACGTAGTTGGCCGTGAGCCGGTGCTTGCGCAGGCGCACGGCGACGTGGCGGAAGTCCTCGCTGATCGCCATGATGTGGATGCCGGAGCACAGGAACGGCGGCCAGAGGTTCATGAGTCTCCGCATGGCCTCGGCGGACCCGAGGAAGGCGGTCAGGTCGGCGTAGGTGCGGGGGAGGCGTCGGGGCAGCGGCATGAGCCGACCCTACCTACTCACCGGTAACGGAGCGAGGACGGACCACGTCGCGCCACGCCCCGGCCGCTCGAGCGGCACGGTCAGGCCGGCACGATCGAGGAGAGCACCTCGCGGCAGCGCTGCACGTCGTCTGCCATCACTTTCAGCAGCTCCTCGACGGAGTCGAACTTCAGCGTGGGACGCAGCCGCTCGACGAACTCGACCGCCACCTGCTCGCCATAGAGGTCGAGGTCGGTGCGGTCGAGGACATAGGCCTCGACGCGCCGCTGCGTGCCCTCGAAGGTCGGGTTGGTCCCCACAGAGATGGCGGCGGGCAGCACGCGTTCCTGGTCGTCGTCCAGGGCGACCCGCGTGAGCCACCCGGCATACACGCCGTCCGCCGGGATCATGCCCTCGGCGTCCTGGGTGAGGTTGGCGGTCGGGTAGCCGAGCTCGCGACCGCGGTGGTCGCCGTGCACGACGGTGCCCATCACCCGATGCGGGCGCCCCAGCACCGCTGCTGCCCCGGCCACGTCGCCGTCGCCCAGCCGTTGGCGGACCAGGCTCGAGGACCAGCGCTGCCCCTCCCCCAGGTCGGCGACGGTCAGCACCTCGAAGCCGTAGCGGGCGCCGAGCTCGCGCAGCGTCGCCGCGTCGCCGGAGTTCTTGTGGCCGAAGCGGGTGTCCTCGCCGACGACCACGGCGCACGCGTGCAACGCGTCGACGAAGACCGTGCGGGCGTAGTCCTCAGGCGACATCTGGGCGAGCTCACGGGTGAACTCCTGCACGAGGACCGCGTCGAGGCCGACGTGCTCGATGAGGTCGAGGCGGTGCTCGAGGGAGGTGACGGGGGCGGGCGCACGCTCCGGGTGCAGCACCGCGACGGGGTGGGGGTCGAAGGTCACGGCCACCGTCTGCGCACCGCGCTCGGACGCCAGCTGCAGGACCGCCTGCAGGACCGCCTTGTGCCCCCGGTGGACCCCGTCGAAGTTGCCCAGCGTCACGACCGTCGGGCCGAGGTCCGCGGGGATCTGGGACAGGTCATTCCATCGATGCACGTCCCAACTCTAGTCGCCCGGGCGACGGCGCCGGCCCACGTCGGCCAGCACCTGCGCCCGCCGCTGTGCCGCGGGCAGGGAGACCGCCTGCGTGTATGCCGCCGCCTCCTGCCTCCCCGACCCACGCAGCTCGGCGATCTCGGCCCATGCGTGACAAAGCTGCTGGGCCGACGCGCCAGCGCCACGCCCAGACCACCCACACGTGACCAAGCTGCTGGGCCGACGCGCCAGCGCCTCGTCAGGTGCTGTAGTTGCTCTCGACCTGCTCGGCGAAGCGCTCGGAGACCACCTTGCGCTTGAGCTTGAGGCTCGGGGTCAGCTCCCCGTCCTCCACGGTGAGGTCGCGAGGCAGGATCGAGAAGCGCTTGACCGTCTCCCAGCGGTTGAGCCCGCTGTTGAGCCGGTCGACATACCCCTGGATCAGCTGCTCCGCCTCGGGCGAGGCGACCACCTCGGCGTAGGTCCTGCCGGCGAGGCCGTGCTCCTCGGCCCAGGGCATGATCATGGCCTCGTCCAGCGCCACCAGAGCTGTGACGTAGTTGCGCTCGCTGCCGTAGACGATGAACTGGCTCGCGTAGGGGCACAGGCCCTTGAACTGGATCTCGATCTGCGAGGGTGCGACGTACTTGCCGGCGGAGGTCTTGAAGACGTCCTTCTTGCGGTCGGTGATGCGGACGAAGCCGCGCTCGTCGATCTCGCCGATGTCACCGGTGTGGAACCACCCGTCGGTGAAGACCTGCTCGGTCAGCTCGGGGGCGTTGTGGTAGCCGCGCATGACGCCCGGGCCCTTCATCAGGATCTCGCCGTCCTCGCCGGTCTTGAACTGGGTCCCCGGCACCGGCCACCCCACCGTGCCGAAGGTGTAGCTCCCTGGGGTCGGCCGGTTGACAGAGGACGCGGAGCTCGTCTCGGACAGGCCGTAGCCCTCGATGATGAGCAGACCACAGGAGGCGAACCAGCGCGCGATCTCGGGGTCCAGCTTGGCCGAACCGGACACCATGGACTTGATCCGACCGCCGAAGCGCGCGCGAACCTTGCTGAGCACCAGACGGTCCGCCACGCGGTGCTGCAGCCGCAGCGGGACGGGGATCGGCTCGCCCCGCTCCTTCAGCTCGGCCACCCGACGCCCCACCCCGAGGGCCCAGGTCGCGATCTTGACCTTCTGCGGCGACCCCTCCATGAGGACGGTGTTGATGCGGGCGTAGGCCTTCTCGAAGATCCTGGGCGCCGCTCCCATGAAGGTGGGCTTCACGATCTCCATGTTCTCGACGATCTTGTCGATGCGGCCGTCGATGCAGGTGGGGAACCCCACCTGGAAGGACAGCGCGAGCAGCAGCTTGCCCATGACGTGCGAGAGGGGCAGCCAGAGGTACTGCAGGTCGTCCTGGGTGACGAGCTGCACCGCGTCGACGGCGGCGCCCTCGTAGACGATGCAGTCGTGGGTAAGGATCGCGCCCTTGGGCCGGCCCGTCGTGCCGGAGGTGTAGATGAGCGTGGCCATGTGGTCGCGGGAGATCCCGTCGATGCGCCGGTCGACCAGGTCGGGGTCCTCCGCGAGCGCCGCCCGCCCGAGCTCGGCGAGCTCGTCGAGGGTGATGACCCAGTCCCCGTCCGAGGTCCCGTCGAAGGTCACGACCTTGATCACGTCGGGGAGCTGGTCGCGCTGCTCGCGGACCTTGGCGACCTGGGTGTCGTCCTCGGCGAAGACGACCCTGCTGCCCGAGTCGGCGATGATGAACGCGACCTCGCTGGCGATGGTCGTCGGGTAGACGGTGCTCGTCGCGGTGCCGCTGCACATGATGGCCAGGTCCGCCAGGGCCCACTCCAGGCGGGTGGTCGACGCCACGGCCACCCGGTCCTCGTGCTGGACGCCGAGGACGATGAGCCCGGCGGCGAGGTCGTAGGCACGCTCCTTGACCTGCCTCCAGGTCAGCGTCTGCAGCTCGTCACCGCGGAAGTGCTGGAACCCGGCTCCGTCGGGCGTCCTGGCCGCCCGGTCACGGAAGACGTGCGCGACGCTCTCCATCCGGTTGTCGATGACGGCCCAGTCGACCTTCTCGTCCTTGGCGGACAGCAACGGCATGACTTCTCCTCCACGTCGAGGGTGGGTGCGGGGGTGACCCATGGGTAGCTTTGGGGCGAGTGTGCCTGGTCGCACCGATAAAAGGAAGGATGCATCTCACACTCTCCCCTGTTCGGAGCCTCGGCGTCCCCCGAGCCTGTGAGCAAGTCCGGGGGCAGGTCCGGGAGGACCGAGCCGTCCTCCGACCAGTCCGGGGGTGCGGCGAGGACGCTGGTCGGGGCCACGTGCAGCCGGTCCGGACGTCTTCCGCGACCGGGAGGTGCTCCTGCCGCGGCCCCAGATGCTCCTCGCAGGCCGTCAGCAGCAGGTCGGCCAAGCGGCGGTGGCCGACGTGGGCCGTAGCCCCGCGCTGAGGGCGACCACGCGGATCGTCATACGAGAGCCTCCAGGGGGTCGTGGGTGGGGCGGGTGACCGAACGTCGCTCCTCGTCACGCTCCCGCCGGCTGCGCAGGGCCCGGCGCGCCACGAGGTCCACGGCGAAGCCGATCGTGCCGATGACGACGATCAGCGCGGTGACGTGGTGGTAGGCGAGCTGGTCCTTGGAGTTGAGGATCTCGTAGCCGAGCCCCGAGGTGACCCCGAGCATCTCGGCGGGCACGAGCACCACCCAGGCGATGCCGATGGCGGCGCGCAGCCCCGAGAGCACGAAGGGCTGCACCGACGGCACGACCACCGAGCGCACCGTCTCGCGGCGCGAGGCCCCGAGGGTGCGGGCCACCTCCAGGTGCCCGGCGTCCACGCGCCCGACGCCCTCGACCGTGGCCATCAGGACGGGCCAGACGGCCGTGGCCGCGACCAGCGCGATGACGGGGACGTCCCCGATGCCGATCAGCGCGATGGCGACGGGGGCCCAGGACAGGGGGGACACCATGCGCAGGAAGAGCAGCACCGGCCGGGTCGCCGCGTCGATCCACGGGACCAGCCCGACGAGCGCGCCCACGAGGACACCCACCGTGGTGGCGATCGCGAGACCGCTAGCGAGCCGGAACACGCTGATGGAGGCGTCGGTGAGCAGCCGCCCGTCGCGGGCGAGCTCGACCAGCCCCTGCCAGGTGCGCACGGGCGAGAATTGCGGGATCAGTGGCCACCGCGCGAGCAGCACGTCGGTCACGAGCCACCACACCGCGACCGCGGCGAGGAGGCCGACCACGGCGGGCAGCGCCCGGTGACGGGGATCGGTCATGGGGCGACCTCCTCGGGAGTCGTGACGGGCAGCGGCAGGTGCAGGTCGCGGGCCGCCTGCCGCACGAACCGCTCGTCGACGAGACCGGCGTGCACGGTCCCCGGGTCGATCCCGCGGAGGAATCCCCGGTCGCCGTCGACGGTCGTGGCCTGCATGAGCGAGGCCAGCTCCGCCGTGTAGCCGGGCCGGGGGTAGGCGCTGAAGCCCAGCCGCTGGCCCTGCCAGCCGGGGTGGCGGGTGATCGTGGCCGGTGGCCGCCGCCCCGTGATCACCCGGGACACGGCTGCGGCGGGCTGGGGCAGGTAGCCGCCCTCGGCCCCGAGCACAGCCGCGGCGTCGGCGCGGTGACCCTCCAGCCACTGCTGGGCCTGGACGACACCGGTCGTGAGCGCCTGGGCCGCGGCCGGGTGGGCGTCGACGAGGTCGCCGCGGACCGCGATGCCGCAGCAGGCGTGGTCGTGCCAGACGTCACCGAGGAAGCGCAGCACGCGCCCGACCCCCTTGACCTCCGCCACGGAGCAGAACGGCTCGGCCACCACGAACCCACTGACCCGCCCTGACGCCAGCGCGGGCACCATCTCCGCCGGAGACATCACGACGAGCTGCACCGTGCCGGCGCTGACGGACGGTGCCTGGCGCACCACGGCTCGCAGCCCGGAGGCCGCGAGCAGCCGCTGCAGCAGCACGTTGTGCACGCTCCACCAGTAGGGGATGGCGACCGTCGTCCCGGCGAGCTGCTCGGTGCGGGTGATGGACCGGCCCACGGTCAGGGCCGAGCCGTTGGTGTGGCCCCAGGCCAGCACGCGCACGTCGGCATGCTGGGCGAGGCGCAGCTGCAGCGCAAAGGGCATCAGCAGGTGGACCACGTCGACGTCCCCGACCAAGAACGCCTGGGCCAGCGACTCCCAGCCGCGGAAGAGCACCGGGCGTGCAGCGGGCAGCCCCGCGTCGGCGAGGAAGCCACGCTGGTGGGCGGTCAGCAGCGCCGCGGCATCGGTGATGGGCAGGTAGCCGATGCGCAGCTCCCGGCCCAGCGCACCCGCGTCGTCGCGCCAGCCGGACACGGTTGGCGCCACGGCGATCCGGGCGCCGTTGGCGGTGAGGCCGGCCAGGCCGAGCGCCGCGCCGCCCCGCGCCGTGGCCAGCAGCAGCTCGCGACGGGTCGGCGTCGGACGGGCGTGGCGCTCAGACATGGATCCGGCGCCCGTGCCGCCCGCGGTCGCTGCCGGGCTCGGGCGCGCCGTTATCGTGGGCGGGTTCGTCGTATGCCGCGCGCACCTGCGCCCGCAGCGGGTGGCTGGCCGCCGTGACGTGGTTGGTCGCGGGGGTGATCGACCAGCGCCGCGCGACCGTGCCGCCGGCCCGCAGCACGACGACGTCGTCGGCGACGAGGAGCGCCTCGTCGATGTCGTGCGTGACGACGACGCTGCTGAGCCCCCGCTCCGTGAGGTGTCGGCGCAGCCAGCCCTGCAGCTCGCCGCGGGTCGCCGGGTCCAGGGCGCTGAACGGCTCGTCGAGCAGCAGCAGGTCAGGGCGCACCGCCAGGGCGCGCCCCAGCGCGACACGTTGCGCCTGGCCGCCGGAGAGCTGATCCGGGTAGGCGTCGGCGTGCGCGGTGAGGCCGAGCAGGTCCAACAGCTCGTCGACCAGCGGGGCGTCGCGCACGTCGGCGTTGGCCGCGTAGGCGTGGCCGAGCGCGAGGTTGTCCCGCACGGTGAGCCAGGGCATCAGCCGCGCCTGCTGGAAGACCATGCCGATGCGGGGCGTGCCCGGACGGTGCACCGCGCCGGCGCTCGGGTGCAGCTCCCCCGCGAGGAGGTGCAGCAGCGTGGACTTGCCGGCCCCGCTCGGGCCGAGCAGGGCCAGCTGGCGGCCATGCTCGACATCGAGGTCGACCCGGCGCACGGCGACCCGTGATCCGTAGGTCACGGCGACGTCCGTCAGCTGGACGAGGAGAGCTCCCACCGCAGGTGTCCTTCCGAGGGCGACTGGACGGGCAGGAAGGCGGCCTCCCGCAACCGGCGCGAGGCGGTGCTGGTCGCGACGTAGCCCCCGCCGCCCGCGAGGGTCGCCGCCAGCCGCGTCGCGTCCTGGCACACGTGGCTCGCGTCGAGCCGCAGGCGCAGCAGCTCGTGCCGGGTCACGGCCGCCGGGTCGGCGACGGCCTCCTGCCAGCGCCGCTCGACCTCGTCGGCGCGGGCCTGGAGCTCGTGCACCTCGCGGTCGAGGGCGCGGGTCTCCGGGCGTGCGACCCCGGCCAGGGCGTCGGCCACGCAGCATCGGGTCAGCCCCACGCAGAAGGCACTCTGCAGGAGCAGCAGCGTCGGCCGGAAGCCGGCGGCGTAGCTCGGCACGTCCTCGGACAGCACCGCCTCGACGGGGGTGCGGACACCCTGCAGCACCACGCGGCCGGAGGCGGTGCTCTCGAGCGCGAGCAGGCCCCGGGCGGGCTGCACCTGCACGCCCGCGCTGCCGACGGTGAACCACGTGACGACCGGCGGCTCCCCTGCCAGGTCCACCGCCGTCACCACGACGGCACCGGGGACCAGGTTGGAGGCCCAGGCAATCGACCCGTCCAGGACGATCTCGTCGCCTTCGCGCCGCCCGGTGACACCGAGGTCGCCGAGCCCGGAGGCCTGCTTCATGGCCGCCGCCATCGCGGAGCACCCGACGACCCGGCCGGCGCGCAGCTCGGCGAAGGCGTCCTCGGACAGCGCCGAGCGCCGCCCCCGGGCGAAGTACTCGATGGCCATGCGGTGGCCCCAGATGCTGAACGCCGAGCTGAGGCACTCCTCCGCCACGGCCGCGATGACGTCGCCCATGGCCCGCAGCGGCACGGCGGCCTTGGGGCCGGCGGCCGCGACGGCGGCGGCGGTGTCGTCTGCGCCCAGGTCGAGCAGGCCGTCGGCCGCCAGCAGCGCGACCGCCTCGGAGGCGGCCAGCTCCCCGCGGTCCACCTGCTCGGCCCGTTGCGCGGCCCAGGTCCGGACCGGGTCCACGGTCACTGTCGTCATGGGGCGACCCTCAGGCGAGCTGGTGCAGGCGGTCGATGGGGGTCTGGACAACCTCGCGGGCCCGGACCACGGTGTCCTGGTCGGGAGCGTCGTAGAAGCACAGGCACTTGAGCATGTCCTCGCGCACGTAGGTGCGGAGGAAGGCCACCTCGGGCACCTGCGCGTAGCGCGGGGACTTGGCCTTCTTGTTGGCCAGGTAGGTGTCCATGTCGAGAGTGGCCGGCAGGTCCCACTCGACGAGGTAGCCCGCGTGCGGACGGGCAGCCTTGATGTCGGCGAGCTCGGCGCCGACGAGCCGGACCTCCGCGGGAGCGGTCACCTCGGCGGCGCCGTCGACGCTCGCGAGGGGGGCGAGGGCCTCGGCCTCGTCCGCCTCGAGCACCGCGAAGACCCGGCCGGCGTCGGCGGTCACCTGAGACTCGATGAGCTCCGCCCCGGTGCCCGTGCTCTGCGAGGCCAGGGTCTCGATGAGCGCCTGGGCGCCCTCGCGGGTGGGGTCGGCGGGGACGAGCTCGATGAGGAACAGCGACATGGGGGTCTCCTGATCGGTGGAGGATGGGTGCCCACGCCAGGACAATGGCTTTGGACACCCATAACCATCACTTATGGATGACCTGTCCCGCAGACCGTCTCGACGGGCGGACGCGAGGTCGCAGGCGTCAGGTCGCGGCCGGCGCCAGCACGACCAGGCTGCGGGCCTGCGGCCGCGTCTCGTCCAGCAGCGCCACCAGGCGCCCGTCCGGCGCGAACCCCGCCACCACGCCCTGCCCCGAGCCCGACGTCGACGCAGCCGACGCGATCCGCTGGCCGTAGCCCAGCGCCGTGGCCTCCTCGGCGCTGAGCTCGTGCGCCGGGAACTGCGCGCGCGCCGCGGTGGCCAGGTCGAGCAGCGGCAGGCTCGGCAGGTCCGCGCGGTCGAGCCGGTCCACGCCGAGGCGGGTGCGCGCGGCGTCATACGCAGCCGTCAGGTCCATGAGGTCGGCCGCCACGTCCAGGGCGTAGCCGCCCACCCGGGTGCGGCGCAGCGCGGTGAGGTGACCACCGACGCCGAGGGCCGACCCGAGGTCGCGCGCGAGGGCGCGCACATAGGTGCCGGAGCTCACCTCGACGGTCACGTCCAGGTCGTAGGCCGTCTCCCCCGCCACGCGCTGGTCGTGGATGTCGAAGCGGGACACCGTGACCGGGCGCGCAGGCAGCTCGACGTCCTCGCCCGACCGGACCCGGGCGTAGGAGCGGCGACCGTCGACCTTGATCGCGGACACGGCGCTCGGGACCTGCTCGATGGCGCCGGTCAGGCCCGCGACCGCGGCCGCTACCCGCTCGGGCGTGACCCCCTCCACCGGTGTGGCCGCCGTCAGCTCGCCCTCGGCGTCATCCGTGACCGTCGCCTGCCCCAGCCGGATCGTGGCGTCGTAGGCCTTGTCGCAGCCGACGAGATGGGTCAGGAGCCTGGTCCCTCGCCCGAGCCCGAGGACCAGGACCCCGGTGGCCATGGGGTCGAGCGTGCCGGCGTGACCGACCTTGCGCGTGCCCGCCAGCCGGCGGACCCGCCCGACGACGTCGTGGCTGGTCCAGCCGGCCGGCTTGTCGACGACGAGCAGCCCGTCGGGGCCGTCGTCGGCGCCCCGGCTCCTAGCCATCGGCGCGCCCGGTGCCCTGGGCGGCGTCCTCCTCCTGGTCGGCCAGGTCCAGCGCCGCAACGTCCTCGAGCTGGGCCGCCTCCTCGGCGTCCACACCGCCGTCCCGGACCGATGGGGGCGGTGGGACCGGGGCATAACCGTCGTCGGTGTCGACTGAGTCGTCGCTGTCGTCGGTGGCATCGGTGGCGTCGGCGGGCTCCGAGGAGGCGTCGGCAGGCTTCTTGTAGGGGTCGGCGTCGCCGGCGTAGGCGGCCTGCTCACGCCGGCGGGCAAGCTCCTCGTCCCGCTCGCGCGCCTTGCGCAGGGCGTCCTCGATCTGCGAGGACGTCTCGGGGAGGGCATCGGCGATGAACTCCAGGCTCGGGGTGAGCCGGATGCCGAGCGCCTTGCCGACGTAGGACCGGATGCGGCCGAGGTTGTCCTGCAGCGCCGCGGCAGTGCCTTCTCGCTCCTCGTCGGAGCCGAAGACGGTGTAGAAGATCGAGGCGTGCTGCAGGTCACCGGTCACGCGGACGTCCGTGAGGGTGACGAAGCCGAGACGCTCGTCCTTGAGGCGGTACTCGAGGTACTCGGCCGCGACGACCTTGATGCGGTCGGCGATCTTGCGGGCGCGTGCCGGGTCTGCCATGAGAGTGCCCCTTCGTGATGGGTCGAGTCCCGCCGGCGTGGGTGCCGACGGGCTGGTCGTACGTGTGGTCAGCCCTTGCGGGCGACCACGATGTCGCGGTCGATGGAGGCGTCGACGCGGTGACGCAGTCCACCGTAGCCACCCGCCTCGACGACGGTGAGCCCGTGCCGCGCGAGCAGGTCGGTGACGGCAGCGCGCGCAGCGACGTGGCGGTTGACGGCGAGCCCCACCGCGCCCCCGGTGCGCAGCGCCCGGACCCAGCCGGGCAGCGCCGCGTCGAGGAGGTCGAGCGGGCTGCGGGCCAGGCGGTCCCCGTGGCTGCCGTGCTGCACGCCGTACGGCGTGTCGGCGACGACCACGTTGGTCTGGCCGGCGGGCAGGAGGCCCTGGAGCCGGGTCGTGTCGACCCCGAGGTAGGTCACGTGCTGCACGCGCCCCGCCTTGTAGTCGTCCTTGTCGGCCGCCAGCTCGACGTCGAAGCGGTGACCGAGGGTCTTGCCGCTGCGGCGGACGGCCCCGGACGTCAGCCGGTGCTTGATCCGGTGCTGGCGCAGGTAGGTGCTGAGGAAGGCCTGGTAGGCCTCGCGGTCCTTGGCGTCGAGGTCGATCCCGGTGACGTCCAGACCGAGGGTGATGGCGGTGCTGAGCGTGGTGCCGCGACCGCACATGGGGTCCAGGACGGTCATGGTGCCGTCGAGGTAGCGCTCGGGCCAGGCCGTCGCCATCGCGGTCACGGTGAGCAGCAGTCGGGTGAACTGCTCGTTGGTCTTGCCCTGGTACTTGAGGATGGTGACCAGGTCGCTCGGGAACCGGTCGGGCCGGTCCAGCGCGACCGGGCGGAGCAGCTCGCCATGCTCGTCGCCCGCACGCAGATACAGGGCCTGTATGCCGGACAGCACGCTCACCGCCCGGAGCGGGTCGCCGGTCAGCGGGGCCGCCGTCTCGAAGCCCAGGTAGGCCACGCCCGCCACCTCGACCGGCGCGATGTCCCCGACGCTGCCCGGCAGGAGCGCGTCCGCCACACAACGCAGCTCGGCCGCCATGAGGGCGGGCGCCTGGTCGGCATACACCCGGTTGTGCGACGGGGACACCAACGCAAGATAGGACGACAACTCACTTGCCTTTCAGCCGCACGAGGTGAGGCGCCCGGACCCGCTGGGGGCGCCAGGGAGCGGTGGCCGGGCCGTGGTGGGCCTGGCGGGAGCCGCGAGGGACGAGCGGCGGAGGATAGGCCCGGCCGCCGCACCCGGAGCCCCCCGAAGGAGGGGCTCCGGGTCGACCGACGATCAGTCGCGCGGCTTCTCGCGCATCTCGTACGTCGCGATGAGGTCACCGACCTGCAGGTCGTTGTACGACCCGAGGTTGATGCCGCACTCGAAGCCCTCGCGCACCTCGGTGACGTCGTCCTTGAACCGCCGCAGGCCGGCGACCTCGACATTCTCGGAGACGACGACCCCGTCGCGCGTGATGCGGGCCTTGGCGCCGCGCCTGATCTCGCCGCTGCGGACGATCGATCCGGCGATGTTGCCGAACTTGCTGGAGCGGAAGATCTCGCGGATCTCGGCGGTGCCGAGCTCCACCTCCTCGAACTCAGGCTTGAGCATGCCCTTGAGGGCCGCCTCGATCTCCTCGATCGCCTGGTAGATGACCGAGTAGTAGCGGATCTCGACGCCTTCACGGTCGGCGTACTCGGCGTTCTGGCCCTCGGCGCGGACGTTGAAGCCGATGATGACCGCGTTGGAGGCGACGGCGAGGTTGATGTTGTTCATCGTGATCGCGCCGACGCCGCGGTCGATGATCCGCAGGTCGACCTCGTCGCCCACGTCGATCTGCAGGAGGGCATCCTCCAGCGCCTCGACCGAGCCGCTCGCGTCACCCTTGAGGATGAGGTTGAGCGTCTCGACCTTGCCGGCCGCAAGGGCCTCGTTGAGGTCCTCGAGCGAGATGCGCTTGCGGGCCTTGGCCAGGCTGGCCTGGCGGTCGGCGGCCTCGCGCTTCTCGGCGATCTGACGGGCCGTGCGGTCGTCGGGGGCCACCACGAAGGTGTCGCCGGCGCGGGGCACGGACGCGAGACCGAGCACCTGGACCGGACGCGACGGGGTCGCCTCCTTGACCTGCTTGCCGTGCTCGTCGAGCATCGCGCGGACGCGGCCGTGGGCCGACCCGGCGACGATGGCGTCGCCGACCCGCAGGGTGCCCTGTTGGACGAGGACGGTCGCCGTCGCGCCGCGACCACGGTCGAGGTTGGCCTCGATGGCAACGCCGCGGGCGTCGGTCTCGGGGTTGGCGCGCAGGTCGAGGGCGGCGTCCGCGGTGAGCAGGACGGCCTCGAGCAGCTGGTCGATGTTCTGACCCTGCTTGGCCGAGATGTCGACGAACATCGTGTCGCCGCCGTACTCCTCGGCGATCAGGTTGTACTCGGTCAGCTGCTGGCGCACCTTGGCCGGGTTGGCCCCGTCGACGTCGATCTTGTTGACGGCGACGACGATCGGCACGTCCGCGGCCTGGGCGTGGTTGAGCGCCTCGATGGTCTGCGGCATGACGCCGTCGTCGGCGGCCACGACGAGGATCGCGATGTCGGTGACCTTGGCGCCGCGCGCACGCATGGCCGTAAAGGCCTCGTGACCCGGGGTGTCGATGACGGTGAGTTTGCGCTCCTCGCCCTCGTGCTCGACGGCGACCTGGTAGGCACCGATGTGCTGGGTGATGCCGCCGGCCTCGGTGGCGATGACGTTGGCGTTGCGGATCGCGTCCAGCAGGCGGGTCTTGCCGTGGTCGACGTGACCCATGACCGTGACGACCGGCGGCCGGGCCTGGAGCTCCTCGTCGGCGTAGTCCTCGCCCTCGAGGTCGATGTTGAAGGACGCGAAGAGCTCCTGCTCCTCCTCCTCCGGCGACACGACCTGGATGTCGTAGCCGAGCTCCGCGCCGAGCACCTTGAAGGTGTCCTCGTCGAGGGACTGCGTGGCCGTGGCCATCTCACCGAGGTGGAAGAGCACGGTCACCAGGGACGCCGGGTTGGCGTTGATGCGGTCGGCGAAGTCCGTCAGCGACGAGCCGCGACGCACGCGCACGACGGTGGAGCCGTCGCCACGGGGCACGGTGACGCCACCGATGGACGGCGCCTGCATCTGCTCGAACTCCTGGCGCTTCGCGCGCTTGCTCTTGCGTCCGCGAGCGGGCTTGCCGCCACGACCAAAGGCACCCTGGGTGCCACCGCGACCGGCGCCGCCGCCGGGACGACCACCGCCACCGGGACGGCCGGCGAAGCCACCGCCACCACCGGGACGAGCACCGTAGCCACCACCGCCGGGGGCGCCGGGACGACCACCGCCGCCACGGGCGGGACGCTCGCCGGGACGGGGCACCGACGACCGGGTCGGCATGGCGCCGGGCGTGGGCCGCGGGCCACCGGGACGAGGTGCGGCGGGACGCGGGCCGCCCGGACGGGGCCCGGCCGCACCGGCCTGGCCGCCACCCTGACCGCCGGGACGCGGCGCCTGGGGGCGGGGCATGCCCTGCGAGGGGGCGAAGGGGTTGTTGCCCGGGCGGGCCGATCCCTGGCCGCCGCCGGGGCGGGGAGCCCCGCCGGGACGCGGCGCGCCGCCGTCGCGAGCGGGGCGGTCGGTCCGCTCCGGACGCTCGGTACGGTCGGTGCGCTCGCCGCGCTCCGGACGCTGACCCATGCCCTGGGAGGACGCGAAGGGGTTGTTGCCGGGGCGCGGGGCTCCCGGACGACCACCCTGACCACCGGAACGGCCGGGGGCCTGCTGCTGGCGCGGGCCGGGGGCGGCAGGACGCGGACCGGGCTGCGCGGGGCGCGGGCCGGGCGCCGCGGTCTCGGCCGCG
>NZ_WLVL01000022.1 GCF_009707125.1 Arsenicicoccus cauae | reverse complement strand
CATCAGCCAGCCGGTCACGCACCAACCGGACCGACCTGTCACGAATCTCATCGGGATACTTCCTCGGAGCGGGCATGTCTGCATCCTCTCGGCAGATCAGACCCTCCACCACACCCGGGGCGACTCACAACGCTTCCCACCCCCGATTAGCCGGTTAATGCGGTGACAATGCCGCGATGGAATCCTTCTTCGCCCTCCTGCAAAAGAACGTCCTCAACCAACGCCGCTGGGACACCCGCGACGAGTTGCGGATCGCGATCGTCACCTGGATCGAGCGGACCTACCACCGCCGACGACGACCAGACCGCCTCGGCCGATTGACGCCCATCGAATACGAGACCACCATGACCACACCAGCCGACCAGGCTGCGTGACTACCACTGTCACCTATCCGTGCAGCAGTCCCGCCCGCAAGTCCTGCCGCTTGGAGTGGCAGGTCGTCCAGGAAGTCGAGGATGATCCGTTGTGTAGGGTCAGCCTCTCTTCGCGGCCTGGGATGAGGTCCTCGCCTCATCCCCCTGCTGAGGATCGGCGGTCACGGTGAGGTGTTTCTCGGCCTTGTCGCTACAGCCCTAGGACCGTGGCGGCGTTGTCTACCCATGCGGTGTGGACGCGCACGTAGGTGCCGACTGTGGACAGGGATCGGTGGCGGGTCTGGTGAGCGATGGCCCGGTCTGAGGCGCCGCGTAGGTGGGAGTAGGTGACGAACCCTGCTCGTAGGGAGTGTGCGGAGTAGCCGGCCGGATCGATCCCTGCTCGCGCGGTGGCGGCCTGCACGAGGTCGTTGATCGATTCGGGGTGCAATGGTCGCCCTGAGGCCCGGTTGCCTTTCGTCACTCCCTGGAAGAGGGGTGCGTCCGGGTCGGTGATCCCCGCGAGGGTCAGCCACGCTTCGAGTGCGGTGACGGGGCACCGGTCGGTCCTGGAGGCGCGGGGGAGGACCACGAGCTCCGGCCGGTCGCCAGTCTGGTTGGTCTTGGAGCGGGGGAGGGTCAGGACCAGCCCGTTGGCGTGCGCGCCCACGTCACGGACCCGCAGGCCCGCGAGTTCGCTGCGGCGTAGTGCGCCGACGAACCCGACGAGTAGGAGCGCTCGGTCGCGGGCACCGGCCAGGTCCGGCTCGGGTGGGCGGCCTTTGGTCTTCCAGGTCTTGGTGACCGGGCAGGCCTCGAGGATGTCGAACAGCTCGGGTGGCATCAATGGGCGGGCTTGGTCCGGGGGAGCGGCGTGGGTGCGCCGGATGCCTTCCCACACCGTCATGACGCGGGCGTTCGAGGTCGGGTCGGGAAGGCCGCGGCCGGCGTGGACGAACTTCAGCGCTGACAGTCGGCGGGACATAGTGCCGACCTTGGCTCCTGCGGCGGCCAGGTCTGACAGGTATGCCGTCACGGTCGAGGCGGCCGCCGGCAACGGGGCACGGTCGTGCTGGGCGCACCACGCGGTGAACTCTCGCCAGTCCGAGGCGTACCCACGCATCGTGTTCTGGGCCCGAGCGGCCGCGACGTATGCGGCTTCCTCGGCCGACAGGGGCTCGCCGGCTGCTAGCTCTTCGACCACTCGGCCCGGGTCCGAGACGGGGGGGGCGGTCAGGTTGCGAGTGGACGGGAGATGAGGGTGCACGGACGTGGTCTCCTACAGCGGGCCGCTGGCACGGAGCTGTTCATCGACCCGGTCATCAAGCTTCTTCATGACGCCGTCGGAGACCGTAGGCCCGTGCCGGGGGGCCCACTGCGGCAGGCGGACAGCCTGCTGACGCACGGCATCGGCCAGGCCGGCGGGGTCGGGCAGCAGCGCCCGGTAGGTCTTGTCGTACTGGTCCAGGACCA
>NZ_WLVL01000021.1 GCF_009707125.1 Arsenicicoccus cauae | reverse complement strand
ACCCGCCGTCGTGCCTCCCGCCGCCGCGCAGGCCGCACCGGCCGCGACGGTCTCGCCGTCGGCCCCCGCAGCGACGGTCTCGCCGTCGGCCCCGGCCGCCACGCCGTCGACCCCGGCCGCGACGGTCTCGCCGTCGGCCCCGGCCGCCACGCCGTCGACCCCCGCAGCGACCCCGACGTCCAGCGGCACCACGCCGACCAACGCCAGCGACCCCGCCTGGGTGACGCCCGAGGTGCAGGCGCAGTACGAAGCGCTCAACTGCAGCGACCCGAACCTCGACCTCAAGGTCACCGACGACCCCAAGAAGCCGCTGGTCACCTGCTCGACCGACCGCGCGGCCAAGTACATCCTCGGCCCGGCCGAGCTCGAGGGCCAGGACATCGCCGACGCGACCTCGGGCCTGCAGCCCAACCAGGCGGGCGGCACGGGCACGGAGTACGGCGTCAACCTCACGCTGACCGGGGACGGCGGCAAGAAGTTCGCGGACCTGTCCAAGCGGCTGCTCAACCTGCCCCCGCCCCGCAACCAGTTCGCGTCGGTGCTGGACGGCGAGGTCATCGTCGCCCCGCGCATCACCGTGCCGATCCTCGACGGCCGCTCCAGCATCACCGGGTCGTTCAACGCCACCAGCTCCGAGGCCCTGGCCCAGCAGCTGAAGTTCGGTGCGCTGCCGATGTCCTTCCGCGTCGAGACGCAGGACACCGTGAGCCCGACGCTCGGCGCCGACCAGCTCAGCAAGGGTCTGCTCGCCGGCGCCATCGGCTTCGTGCTGGTCATGCTGTACGCGCTGGTCCAGTACCGCGCGCTCGGCCTGGTGACCGTGGCCTCGCTGATCATGGCCGCCGCGCTGACCTACCTGTGCATCACGCTGCTCGGCTGGTCGCAGAACTTCCGGCTCTCGATGGCCGGCGTCACCGGGCTGATCCTGTCGATCGGCATGACGGCCGACTCGTTCATCGTCTACTTCGAACGTGTGCGGGACGAGATCCGCGAGGGGCGCTCGATCCCGGCGGCCGTCGAGGCGGGCTGGCAGCGCGCCAAGGGCACGGTGGTCATCTCCGACGCCGTCAACCTGATCGCCGCCGTCGTCCTCTACCTGCTGGCCTCCAGCAACGTGCGCGGCTTCGCCTACACGCTGGGCCTGACCACGATCATCGACGTCATCATCGTCTTCTTCTTCACCCACCCGATGCTGGCGCTGCTGTCCCGCACGAGGTTCTTCGGCCAGGGGCACAAGCTCTCGGGCTTCGACCCCGGCGCACTGGGCGCCAAGCCCGCGCGCTACATCGGGCGCGGCCGGTTCCGCGACCCGGACGCCGAGCTCGAGGCGCTGGACGCCGAGCGCGCCGCAGCGCGGCAGCGCGAGGGCAGCTACACCAAGGAAGGCGGGGCCGTGCTGTGAGCAAGGTCGCTGATTTCGGTAACGACCTCTACACCGGTCGCCGGGGGCTCGACTACGTCGGGCATCGCAAGGTGTGGTTCCTCCTGTCCGGGCTGCTGCTGGCGGTCTGCATCGGGTCGCTCGCGTTCAGCGGGCTCAACCTCGGTCTGGAGTTCCGCGGAGGCTCGGAGTTCAGGGTGTCGAGCATCGCCGACACGTCCGGGTTCGAGACCCGGGCCAAGGACACCGTCGAGACGGCCGCTGCCAAGGCGGGCGAGCAGGCGGGCAACGTCACCGTGACCAAGGTCGGCAACGACTCCATCCGGGTGCAGACCGAGAAGCTCGCCGACGCCCCCACCCAGGCGGTGAGCACGGCGCTGGGCCAGGAGTTCAAGGTCGGCAAGGACCAGGTGTCCAGCACCTTCGTCGGGCCGTCCTGGGGGCAGTCGGTCAGCCAGCAGGCGTTGCGCGCGCTGCTGATCTTCTTCGCCATCGTCGCCGTCGTGCTCGCGTTCTACTTCCGCACGTGGAAGATGGCGGCGGCCGCGCTCATCGCGATGCTGCACGACATGGTGATCACGGTCGGCCTCTACACCCTGCTCGGCTTCGAGATCACCCCCGCGACGACGATCGGCTTCCTGACCGTCCTGGCCTACTCGCTCTACGACACCGTCGTGGTCTTCGACAAGGTCAAGGAGAACGTCCGTGCGGCGAGCCACACGGGGCGCCAGACCTTCAGCCAGGCGGCCAACCTCGCGGTCAACCAGACGCTGGTGCGCTCGATCAACACCTCGATGATGTCGGTGATCCCGGTGACCGTCGTGCTCATCGTCGGGCTGCTCGTGATCGGCCCCGGCGTGCTGCTCGACCTGTCCCTGGTCCTGCTGGTGGGCATCCTGGTCGGTGCGTACTCCTCGGTCTTCATCGCCACTCCGGTGCTGGCGATGCTGCGCGAGCACGAGCCGGCCATGAAGGAGCAGGCCAAGCGGGCCCGCCGCTACCAGGACTCGCGAGGTGGCGCGAACTTCTCCGGCACTCTGCTCGCCGACCTGGGCCAGCACGGCACGCACAGCTCGATGCTCGACCCGGAGCTGGCGCCGGCCACCGCTCCGGCCGGCGTCACTGCCGGCACGACGCGCACGGACGCAGAGGCGGGCACGGGTGGTGCGACCTCGGCCACCCGGCCGGCCCCGGGGGCGACGGCCACCCGGCGCCCGACCCACCCCGCTGCGGGGGAGGGCCGTCGGCCCCTGCACCCGAGCGTCACCCAGGGCGGCCCTCGCAACCAGCCGCGGCGGGTTCCGCGGTCCAAGCGATAGGAGCCGTATGCCGACCAGCCCGCACCCCGACCGCGAGCAGCAGCGCGTCGCCGAGCTCGTCGAGTCCCTCATGCGGGACGTCCCGGACTTCCCGCAGCCCGGCGTGCTGTTCAAGGACTTCACGCCGCTGCTGTCCGACGGGGCCGCCCTGGCGCAGGTCGTCGACGACATCGCCCGCCGCCACCGCGGCGAGGTGGACGTCGTCGTGGGGATGGAGGCGCGCGGGTTCATCCTGGGCGCTGCCGTCGCCTACGCCCTGGGCGTCGGCTTCGTGCCGGTCCGCAAGGCAGGCAAGCTCCCCGGCGCCACCGTGACCGAGGACTACACGCTGGAGTACGGCTCGGCGACGCTCGAGATGCACCAGGACGCCCTGCACCGCGGCCAGCGGGTGCTCGTCCTGGACGACGTCCTCGCGACCGGCGGCACGGCCGCGGCCACCTGCCGCCTCGTGGAGCAGTGCGGCGCCACGGTCGCGGCGTGCGAGTTCGTGCTGGAGATCGACGCCCTGGGAGGGCGGTCTCAGCTTGTGGATCGCGTGGTCTCATCGCTGCTGCGGGCCTGAGCGCGTCCTAGGATGGCGGGATGAGGGACCAGGACACGCGGAGCCGTTCGGACCTGCCGGGTGCCGGCCCGGGCGCCGAGGTGACGGCGCTGCGCGCCGAGCCGGACCCCACCGTCTCGGACCTCGGTCCGGCCGACGCCGTGTCGGGCGCACCCGACGGCGCCGCGGTGCCGGAGCCGACCGTCCTGCTGCCCGGCTCCGCCCGCATGCGGGCCCGGTTCGCGCGCTTCGGCGGGCGCACGTCGGCCAACCCCGTGCTCGAGCCGATCCTGCGCTCGCTCAAGCTCACCCACCCCAAGGCCGACACGAGCGTCGTCGAGCGGGCGTACGCCGTCGCGGAGCGCTGCCACCGGGGGCAGCTGCGCAAGAGCGGCGACCCCTACATCACCCACCCGCTCGCCGTGTCAACGATCCTGGCGGACCTCGGCATGCCGCCCTCGACCATCGCGGCCTCGCTGCTGCACGACACCGTCGAGGACACCGACTACTCGCTGGACGAGCTGCGCCGCGAGTTCGGGGACGAGATCGCGCGCCTCGTGGACGGGGTGACCAAGCTCGACAAGGTCCACTATGGGGACGCCGCCCAGGCGGAGACGGTCCGCAAGATGGTGGTCGCGATGGCCCGCGACATACGGGTCCTCGTGATCAAGCTGGCCGACCGGCTCCACAACGCACGGACCTGGCGCTATGTCTCGGCGAGCTCTGCCCAGCGCAAGGCCCGCGAGACCCTCGAGATCTATGCCCCCCTCGCGCACCGGCTCGGCATGAACACCATCAAGTGGGAGCTCGAGGACCTGTCCTTCGCGACGCTGTACCCCAAGGTCTACGACGAGATCGAGAACCTCGTGGCGGGACGGGCGCCCGCGCGTGAGGAGTACCTCGCCGGCGTCCGCGAGCTGGTGCTCCACGACCTCGCGCAGGCGCGGATCAAGGCGACGGTGACGGGCCGCCCCAAGCACTACTACTCCGTCTACCAGAAGATGATCGTGCGGGGGAAGGAGTTCGACGAGATCTTCGACCTCGTCGGGGTCCGCGTCCTCGTGGAGTCGGTGCGCGACTGCTATGCCGCGCTCGGGGCCATGCACGCGCGCTGGACGCCGGTGCCGGGGCGGTTCAAGGACTACATCGCCACGCCGAAGTTCAACATGTACCAGTCGCTGCACACGACGGTCATCGGCCCGGGCGGCAACCCCGTCGAGATCCAGATCCGCACGCACACCATGCACCGGCGCGCGGAGTACGGCGTCGCGGCGCACTGGAAGTACAAGGAGGACGGCCCGGGCACCTCCGCCCCCACCGACGACGGCCAGACCGACATGTCCTGGCTGCGCTCCCTCGTCGACTGGCAGCAGGAGACCAGCGACCCGGGGGAGTTCCTGGACTCGCTGCGCTTCGAGATCAACACCCAGGAGGTGTTCGTCTTCACCCCCAAGGGTGAGGTTGTCGGCCTGCCCGCAGGGTCCACGCCCGTGGACTTCGCGTATGCCGTCCACACCGAGGTCGGTCACCACTGCATCGGCGGCCGGGTCAACGGTCGGCTCGTCCCCCTCGAGTCGCGCCTCGAGAACGGCGACGTCGTCGAGGTGCTCACCTCCAAGGCACCCGACGCCGGTCCGAGCCACGACTGGCTGACCTTCGTCAAGAGCGCACGGGCGCGCAACAAGATCCGCGGGTGGTTCTCCAAGGAGAGGCGCGAGGAGGCCATCGAGTCCG
This sequence comes from Arsenicicoccus cauae, assembly GCF_009707125.1. Lineage (GTDB taxonomy): Bacteria > Actinomycetota > Actinomycetes > Actinomycetales > Dermatophilaceae > Arsenicicoccus > Arsenicicoccus cauae. The sequence goes on along the minus strand of NZ_WLVL01000021.1, from coordinate 163,492 downwards.
GCAAGGACGCGATCGCCAAGCAGATGCGCAAGCAGGGCCTGCCCGTCCAGCGGCTCACCTCCGCCGAGTCGCTGACCGCCTTGGCCCGCGAGCTGCACTACCAGGACATCAGCGGGCTGTATGCCGCGGTCGGCGGCGGCACCATCTCCGCCCAGCACGTCGTGTCCAAGATGCTCGCGCAGGCCGGCGGCGAGGAGGGGCTGACCGAGGACGCCGCCGAGACGGTGTCGCCGTCGCGGCGCACCCGCCGCGTGCGCGCGACCGACCCCGGTGTGGTCGTCGTCGGCACGGACGACGTGTGGGTCAAGCTCGCCAAGTGCTGCACGCCGGTGCCGGGCGACGACATCATCGGCTTCGTCACCCGCGGGCACGGCGTCTCGGTGCACCTGCGGGACTGCACCAACGCCGCCGGGCTGCTGGCCGAGCCGGAGCGGCTCATCGACGTGCAGTGGGCGCCCACGGCGTCCTCGGTCTTTCTCGTGCAGATCCAGGTGGACGGTCTGGACCGGTCCCGACTGCTCTCCGACGTCACCCGCGTGCTCGCCGACCTGCACGTCAACCTCATGTCGTCGAGCTCGTCCACCACGACCAACCGCGTGGCGACCTTCCGGTTCACCTTCGAGATGGGCGACCCCGCCCACCTCGACCACGTCATGCGGGCCATCCGCAAGGTCGACGGGGTCTTCGACGTCAGCCGGGTCGGCGGGGCCCGCAAGATCGAGCAGCAGTGAGGAAAGACCTTGCGTAGCAACGAATTCGGCCAGCCCATCGGCGATGACGTGTGGGGCTGGCACCCGCGCGTGCTCCCCCGCGACGTGCGCCTGGTGGGTCATGAGGTGACCCTGGTGGACCTCACGCGAGACCACGTGCCCAGCATGTTCGAGCTGACCTGCGGCGAGGGCGACGAGCCGCTGTGGACCTACATGTCCGCCGGGCCGTTCCGCACCACGACCGAGCTCGGCGCCTATGTCCACAAGCAGATGCGCAACCCCACGACCATCCCGCTCGCCATCATCGGCAACGAGACCGGGCGGGTGGTGGGGACCGCCTCCTGGCTGCGGGCCGACGTCGCCAACGGGGCCATCGAGATCGGCTCGATCCTCTACTCCCCGGAGATGCAGCACCACCGCGGTGGCACCGAGTCGATCTATCTCATGGCGCGGCATGCGATCGACGAGCTCGGCTACCGCCGCCTCGAGTGGAAGTGCGACGACCTCAACGAGCCCTCCCGTCGGGCGGCGGTGCGCTACGGCTTCACCTACGAGGGCACCTTCCGCAACGCCGTCGTCTACAAGGGTCGCAACCGCGACACCGCGTGGTACGCCATGACCGACGAGGAGTGGCGGCGGCTGCGCCCGGCCTACGAGCAGTGGCTGTCGGACGACAACTTCGACGAGGACGGGCGGCAGCGGTCTCGGCTGTCCGAGCTCACCGCGGCCGCGCTGGCGTGACCTCCCCGGCCCGCCCGCAGGGGCGCACCCTCAGCGGCGTGGGAGGGGGCGGCGGCGCGCGGCGAGCACAGCGATGGCCAGGCATGACGCCGCTGCCACCAGGGCTGACGTCAGGGGCCGTCCGGCGAGCGTCTCGGTGATGCGGGGGAGGGCCGGGGTGGGCACCCACGGACGCAGCACCGGCGCCATCCCCAGCAGCGGGAGCCCGATCATGAGCGTGCCGGCCACCGTCGCGAAGCCCGCCAGGACGCCCCGGGCGACCACCGCCGCCAGGGCCGAGGCGGCGACGACGAGCGAGAGGTATGCCGACCCCGCCGCCCAGCACCGCAGGACGGTCGGGACCGTCGGGGCATCGAGGAGCATGGTCGTCTCGTAGACCGCGCACCCCAGCCCCACGGTGAAGGCGACCACGACCGCGGCCCAGGAGGTCGAGGTCGTGGAGCCCGACGCCACCGCCGAAGTCGATGCCGAGGGCGCGGGTACGGATCCCGGCGGTCATGCCCGGCCTCCCCGGTCACGGCCGAGGAGCAGATAGGCCACCGGGCCCAACGGGAACGAGGCCAGGACCAGGACGGCCCAGGCCCAGCGGGGCAGGTGGCGCGCGCCCCGGCTGCGTGCCAGGTCGAGCAGGACGAGCGCCAGGGCGAGGAACGCCAGGGGGGCGAGGGCGGCGAGAGCACGGCTGTCCACGGGGACCTCCATCAGGGTGTGCGGGACTCACGTGCGGCGCATCGTGCGCTGCACGTCGGGAAGGGTGGGTGGTGGGTGGTGGGGTGGCGTACCGGGATCAGGGCCTTCGGCTCAGCGCCTCGAGCAGGGCTGCGCCGGTCGCCGCGTCGTCGACGGTGATCGTGAACCGCCGACCGTCGTGACGGGTCACCCGCAGCGCCGAGCCGCCGCGGGTGACCAGGGCCGGGCCGAGGACGGGGGAGAGGCGATAGCCCCAGCCGCCGTAGTCGACGGGGTCCACCTGGACGACCTCGGCAGCGGCGACGTCCTCGAGCGGCACGTGCCCGCGGGGCAGGCCCAGACGGCCGCGCCAGCGCAGACCCGCCTCGTCGACGGTCACGCGGTAGCCGGTGAAGGCCGCGCCGATGACCAGGACCAGGGCGGGCACCCAGGCCAGGGACCACGCGCGGTCCCGCAGCATGAGCGCGAGGGGCACCACGGCCCCGACGACCAGCACCACGGTCATCCACCGAGGCTGCCCCGTGCGGGAGACCCAGACGGCGCGCGTGCCGGGGGGCAGCTCCTGCCGGAGCCGGGGGGCCGGCGGGGATGTCGGGGCGGCCGGTCCCTCGGGGCAGAGCCGCGCTGCCAGCCACCCCGCGAGCAGCCCCAGTGCCACCGCGACGGCGGCCGACGGGACGGGCAGGCGGGCGGCATACGGGTCGGTGAGGTCGAGGTGGGCGTGCAGGACCAGGGCGAACACCGAGGAAAGGACGACCTCGACGGCGACCAGGCCCGCCACCAGGGCCGCCGGTCTCGGACCGCGCCGGCTGCTGACCAGCACGAGCGTGCCGACGACGGCCACGGCCGCGAGTGCTCCGTAGAAGCCGGTGACCTGGGCCGCGGCCTGGCCCACCTGGTCCGGCACTCCGGTGATGGAGAAGTGCGAGGCCATCCGATCAGGCAGGCGGGGCCACCACAGGAGCAGCAGGACACCCGGCACCGCGAGGCAGGCAAGCAGGGGGACGAGGGTGACCAGCAGGGTCCGCCGACGGGCGCGGGCCCCCAGGTCGACGTGAGGTCGAGGGCTGCGGACGGTCATGATGTCGCCTCCTGGTCGAGGAGAGTGTGGAGCTGGGGGAGCGTGAGGCCGTGGCGGCGGCCGACCTCCACGAGCGTGCGGGCGGCCTGCTCGAGCTCTGCCGTGTCCAGGCCCTTGGCGGTGACCACGGCGCCCCGGCCGCGGCGGAGCTCCAGCGCCCCCTCGTCGCGCAGCGTGGTGTAGGCCCGCAGGACGGTGTGCATGTTGACCCCGAGGCTGGAGGCGAGTTCGCGCGCGCTGGGGAGCTTGTCTCCGGGCCCGACGTCGCCGCGCAGGATGGCGCCGCGCACCTGAGACACGAGCTGGCCGTAGAGCGGCTCGGTCGACTCCGGGTCGATGATGATGAGCACGCGATAACTCTAGTTGTTCTAGTGCAACTAGAACAACTGCGTTGTCCGGGTCCTTGTGCCCCAGCCGTCGTCGTATGACGCAACCGCCCGCCTCCCGGTGATCGGGCAGGCGGGCGGTTCCGGCATACGGGGCGGGCTAGGACTGGGCCTTGTGGACCATCTCCAGCAGGGCCCGGCGGGAGGCCAGGGACTCCTCGGCGGCCTTGATCTTCTTGTCGTCGCCGGAGGCACGGGCCTTGTCCAGGGCCTTGTTCTCCTTCTCGAGGGCCCGCTCGATCTGCTCGGCGAAGGCGCTGGCGCGGTGGTTGACCTCCGGGTTGGACTTCTTCCACCGGGCGTCCTCGGCGTCGCGCACGGCCTGCTCGACCTTGCGCAGCTCGCCCTCGATGCGCCCCATGTCCGAGCGGGGGACCTTGCCGGCGGCGTCCCACTTGTCCTGGATGGTGCGCAGCGCGGACTTCGTGGCGCCCAGGTCCTTGATCGGCAGCAGCGCCCGGGCCTGCTCGAGCAGACCCTCCTTGACCTCCAGGTTGGCGCGGAACTCCTTGTCCTCCTCGGCCGAGACCTCGTCCTTGGCGTTGAAGAAGGCGTCCTGGGCGGCCTTGAACCGGCCCCACAGCTCGTCGTCCTCCTTGCGCCCGGCGCGACCCGCCTTGCGCCACTGGTCCATCAGGCGCTTGAAGGCACCCGCGGTGGGGCCCCACTCCTTGCTGGTCGAGAGCTTCTCGGCCTCGGCGACGAGCTTCTCCTTGGCGGCCCTGGCCTCGGACTGCGTGGACTCCAGCTCGGCGAAGTAGACGCGCCGGGCCTTGTCGAAGGAGTTGCGCGCCGCGCTGAAGCGCTGCCACAGGGAGTTCTCGGACTCGCGGTCGAGCTTGACGGAGGAGCGCTGGTGCTTCTTCCACTCGTCGAGGAGCTCGCGGATGCGCGCGCCGCTGGCCTTCCACTGCGTCTTGGCGGGGTCCTGGGCCGCGATCTGCTCGGCCTCGGCGACGATGGCCTCACGCTCGGTGCGGGCCTGGTCGCGGGCGGCGGCGCGCTCGGTCGCCTCCACCTGCCGGCGCGCCTCGATGGCGGTGGCGATCGACTCGACCTTGGCGTCCAGGCCGGGCAGGTCCCCGACCACGTTGGCCTCGCCGATGTGCTCGCGCAGCTTGGCGAGGTCGTCGGTGGCCTCCTTGGCGGACAGGCTGGTCTGCAGCACGCGGTGGTAGAGGAGCTCGGCGGCCGCCCACATCTCGTCGTACTTGCGGGCGAAGTAGGCCAGGGCCTCCTCGCTGCTCGCACCCGGGTAGGACCCGACGGCCTTCTCGCCGTCCGGGGTCCGCACGTAGACGGTGCCGTCCTCGGCCACCCGTCCGAAGGTCGCCGCGTTGCTCGGCGGGCCGGCGGGCGGGGCGATCGGCGCCGGCACGGCCGACGGGGACGCGGGCGCCGGACGCGCCGGGGGCTTGGGCATGGCGGCCGGGGTGGGCACGCGCGCCGGGCTGGGCGCTGGGCTCGGGGCGGCCGGCTCGTCCGTCGTGACGCCCTCGCTGGCGGAGGAGGTGGCCTCGGCCGAGACGTCGCTGCCCTCGCTCGCCGAGGTGCTGGTCTCGGTCGCGACGGTGGTGTCCGCGGGGACCGCCTCGTCGGCAGGCGCAGCGCCCTGCACCGGCGCCTCGACGCCGGTCTCGGCGGGGGCGGCCTGCGGGGCCTCGGACGACACGGCTGCGTCGACCTCGGCGTCGACGGGCTGGGTGGTCGGCTGCTCGGGCTGATCGGACACAGTCATGCCTTCTTCTTGGTGACGGAGACCTCGAGGATGCTGATCGGGGTCTTCGGACGGCCGTCGCCTCGGCCGTTGGAGTCGTCGGACCCCGCCGCGGCGATCTGGTCCACAATATCCATCCCGCCGGTGACCTTGCCGAATATCGAGTAGCCACCTCCGTCGGTGGGCAGCCTCGAGGCCTGGTGGACGACGAAGAACTGGCCGCCGTTGCTGTTGGGGTCCTGCGTCCGGGCCATGGCGACGACGCCGCGCGGGTAGGCGCCGTCGGCGGGCGCGTTCTCGATGCCGAAGCCGTAGCCGGGAGAGCTCGCACCCGTGCCCGTCGGGTCGCCGCACTGCAGCACGGACAGGCTCCCGGTGGTCAGGCGGTGGCAGGGGCTGGGGGCCCAGTAGCCCTCGCGGGCCAGGTGCAGGAAGGACGCGACGGTCTGCGGCGCGGCCTTGCCGTCGAGCTCGATCGTGACCGGGCCGCAGGTGGTCCGCAGCGTCGCCACCCAGGTCGCGCCCTCGGCGGTCGCCTTGTCCGGGACCTCGCCGAACTGCTTGGGCTTGCTCTGGAGCGCCGGTGGCGTCGTGCAGCGCCCCGACGGTCCGGCGGTGCCGGTGGGGGAGGCCGCACCGGACGGTGCGGCGGCCGAGTCCCCGCGCGGCCGCATCGCCAGCGCCACCCCCACCACCGTCGCCAGCACGATCGCCACCGTCGCGACCACCGCCACGAGACGCCGGGTGCGGGCACGCTGCTCCGCCCTGCGCCGCTGCGCGGCCTGGACCTTGTCGTGGCGCCGCCTGGCTCGCGCGCGCTCCTGCTCCCTCGTCACGCGCACGAGTGTAGGGAACGCCACCGACAGGCCCCGCCCGGGCGCCCCGTCTCGCCGACGGCGTCCCGTGCTCGGCCCGGTCCGCCCTCCCAGTAGGCTGACGCGGTGCTCGTACTCGCCTTCCCCGCGCAGGCCTTCGCCACCAACTGCTATGTCGTGGCCCCGGCCGCCGGCGAGCAGTGCCTCGTCGTGGACCCGGGCATCGGGGTGGTCGAGCAGCTGCGCTCCGTGCTCGTTGAGCACCGGCTGAAGCCCGCGGCGGTCCTGCTGACCCACGGGCACGTCGACCACGTCCACTCGGTGACCCCGGTGTGCACCACGGGCGACGACGCCGACCTTCCGGCATACATCCATGGCGACGACCGCTATCGGCTCGCCGACCCCGCCGCGTCGCTCGACCCGCAGCTGCTCGCGATGTTCGGGCAGCAGTTCGGGCGGGCGTGGTCCTGGCGCGAGCCGCCGCGCGTCGAGTCGATCGTCGACCGCCAGCACCTCGACCTGGCCGGGCTCGGCGTCGACGTGGCGCACGCGCCCGGGCATACCGAGGGGTCGGTGATGTTCACGCTCCCCGGCACCCCCGACGGCCTGCCCATCGAGGCCGAGCGCACCGTGCTCGCGGGGGACGTGCTCTTTGCCGGCTCCATCGGTCGCACAGACCTGCCCGGCGGCGACCACGAGGCCATGCTCCGCAGCCTGCGCGAGGTGGTCCTCCCGCTCGCCGACGACACCCTCATCCTCCCCGGCCACGGCCCCGCGACCACCATGGAGCGCGAGCGGGCCGCCAACCCCTACCTCAAAGGACTCTGACCTCCCGTGAGCACCAGGATCGCCCCCCTGTCCGGATTCCCCGAGTGGCTGCCCGCCGAGCGCGTCGTCGAGCAGGCCTTCCTCGACATCATCCGCGAGACCTTCGAGCTGCACGGCTTCGTGTCGGTCGAGACCCGCGCCGTCGAGCCCGTCTCCCGCCTGCTCGGCAAGGGCGGCGACGCCGACAAGGAGATCTACGGCGTGCACCGCCTCGCGGGCGACGCCGAGTCTGGCGCGGACCCCGACGGCGAGGCCGAGCAGTCCGACCCGGACAAGGCGCTCGGCCTGCACTTCGACCTGACCGTGCCGTTCGCGCGCTACGTCCTGGAGAACGCCGGCAAGCTGACCTTCCCCTTCCGCCGCTACCAGATCCAGAAGGTCTGGCGGGGCGAGCGGCCGCAGGAGGGCCGCTTCCGTGAGTTCACCCAGTGCGACATCGACATCGTCGACGCCGGCTCGCTCGCCGCGCACTACGAGGCGGAGATGCCGCTGGTCATCGCCGACGTCTTCAGCAAGCTGCCGATCGGGGACTACCGGATCCAGGTCAACAACCGCAAGATCCCCGAGGGCTTCTACCTCGGGCTCGGGCTGACCGACGTCGTCGGGACGCTGCGGATCGTGGACAAGCTCGACAAGATCGGGCCGGAGGGCGTCACCGAGCTCCTGGCCTCCGCCGGGGCGACGGACGAGCAGATCGGGCAGTGCCTCGCGCTCGCCGAGATCTCCTCCACCGACACGACCTTCGCCGACCGGGTGCGCGCCCTCGGCGTCTCGCACCCCACCCTCGACGAGGGGCTCGCCGAGCTGACCGCCGTCATGGAGGCCGCGATGGCGCAGCGTCCGGGTGTGCTCGTCGCCGACCTGCGGGTCGCGCGCGGCCTCGACTACTACACCGGGACCGTCTACGAGACCCAGCTGGTCGGCCACGAGTCCTACGGCTCGGTCTGCTCCGGCGGCCGGTATGACGCACTGGCCTCCGACGGCAGGACCACCTACCCCGGGGTCGGGATCTCCATCGGGCTGTCCCGCCTGCTCGCCCGCCTCGTGTCGACCGGCGCCGTCCGGGCCTCGCGCCCCACGCCGACCTGCGTGGTCGTCGCGCTCGGCGTCGAGGAGGACCGGGCGCGCGCGACGGCCGTCGCCGCCGAGCTGCGGGGGCGGGGCATCGCCACCGAGATAGCGCCCAGCGCAGCGAAGTTCGGCAAGCAGATCAGGTTCGCCGACCGGCGCGGGATCCCCTTCGTGTGGTTCCTCGGGGCCGAGGGCGCCTCGGACTCCGTCAAGGACATCCGCTCCGGCGAGCAGGTCGACGCCGAGTCGGCCACCTGGACCCCGCCCGCGGAGGACCTGCGACCCGTGCTGGAGCGCGTCGAGGACTGACGGGGTCGTCGGGTCGCCCCTGGGGCAGGCGCGACCCGACGAGGCGGGCAGGCGGCCTACAGTGGCCGTATGACGATGTCCGGGGGGACGTGGCAGGAGCAGGCGGCACGACGCACGGCGGTCTCCCGCGAGGCCCGGACCCTGCCGCGCGAGCCGGCCTCGTGGCCGTCTCGCGTCGCGCTGGGGCTCGCGACCGTGGCCTGGCTCGGGACGCTGGTGTGGCTGGTCGCCACGCTGCCGGAACGCGTGCCGACGCACTGGTCGAGCGGCACCATCCCCGACCGGTGGTCGAGCCGGGGCGTCGCGCTGGCGACGTCGGCGTTGCTGCCGCCGGCCATCGCCGACGGGCAGATCGGGGTCGCCGCGCACCGTCCCGGCGGGGAGGTGCCGGGGTGGGCCTTCCCGGTGACGCTGGCGTGCTTCCTCGCGTCGATCGGCCTCGTCGTGGCCCGGATGGGCCTCGGGGGGCGCTACCGACCGCGGGAGGACGACCCCGACCTGGGGTGACGGGACCCGACTGGCCGGCCAGGTCGTCCACGCCGGCCCCGCGGGTCAGGACGCCGTGGGGTCCCAGATCTCCCGGCCGGCGGCGCGGGCCTCGAGGTTGGGCACGAGCTCGCCGTCCAGCTGCTCGCGGATGATGTCGGCGTGCCCGGCATGCCGCGCGAGCTCCTCGACCAGGTGCAGCATCTCGTAGCGCCGGGTCCCCATCATCGCCGGCAGGCCATCCCACGGCGCCGGCGGCTGCATCGACTCCTCGTCCGGGTCGGAGGCGAGCGAGCGCTCGCGGCAGGCGGCTCGCCAGTGGTCCAGCTCGGCCAGGACGCCGGACAGGGTGTGCCGGTCGTCGAACGCGAACGAGTCCATGAAGGCGTGATAGCCCGCCTCGTCGATCTCTCCCGAGCGCCCGCCCTCGGCGTGCTGGCGCAGGACGTAGGTGACGTGGCGCATCAGGCCGCCGAGGCACAGCTCGCTGCGCGCGGGCCGTTCGCGAGCCTGGTCGTCGGTCAGGTCGGCGGCGCTGGCGCGCAGGGCGTCCACCTGCGAGTCGGCATACGCGGCGAGCATCTGGATCTCGGGATCGGTGGTGGGTGCGTACATCGGGACCTCTCCTTGTCGGTCAGGGTGTCTCGGTCGGCGTGTCGAGCTGGTCCGTCCGGTCGACCCGGGCGGTGCTCATGGCTCCACGGTGGCCTCCCCTGCGGACACCTTCTGTCCGCGGTGTCCGGCAGGATGTGCCGTATGGCGGACACCACCGCGCGGGCGCTGCGCCTGCTGTCGCTGCTCCAGTCCAGGCCGGTGTGGACCGGCCCCGACCTGGTCGCCGAGCTGCACGTCACCGACCGCACGCTGCGGCGGGACGTGCAGCGTCTGCGCGACCTGGGCTACCGCGTCGAGTCGGCGGCGGGGACCGGTGGCGGCTACCGCCTCGTGACGGGACGGGAGCTGCCCCCGCTGCTGCTGGACGACGACGAGGCCGTGGCGCTCGCGGTGTCGCTGCGCCTCGCCACGCAGGCCACGGTCGAGGGCATCGGTGATGCGTCGGTGCGGGCGCTCGGCAAGCTGGAGCAGGTGATGCCCGCACCCCTGCGGGAGCGGGTCGCCGCGCTCCAGGAGACGACCGTGATGCTGGCGCCAGGCGGGGCGCAGGTCGACGTGCGGGCCGTCACCGACCTGGCCACCGCGGCGCGGGGCCGCGTCCAGGTGCGTTTCTCCTATGTCAAGCGTGGGGGCGAGGTGGGGGAGCGCCGGGTCGAGCCCTACCACCTCGTCGTCGCGGGTCGGCGGTGGTACCTCTTCGCCTGGGACCTGGACCGCGACGACTGGCGCGTCTTCCGGGTCGATCGGACCTCGGACGTCCACGTCACGACCTGGCGGTTCACGCCCCGTCCCTGCCCCGACCCGGCCGGCCACGTGCAGCGGTCGATCGGCACCGGGGGTTACCGCTGGACCGTCGTGGTGCGCCTCGGCGCCCCGGCGGAGGAGGTGCGGGAGCATCTGCCCCCCGCCGCCGGGACCGTCGAGGCGGACGGGCCGGACGTCTGTGTCGTGACCGTCGGGGCCAACGACCTGCCGATGGCCGCGTGGTATCTCATGAACCTCGCCGAGGACGTGCAGGTGATCTCGCCGCCCGAGCTGCGTGACGCCTTCGCCCAGCTCGGCGCGCGGGCCCAGCGCGCCGCCTCGGTGCCGCTGGGTGACGGCGCGCGACGCTCGGTGAGGGCGGCGGTGGGAGATCGAGGCGCTGATCGTCAGGAGGGTTGACGGCCGCGGTCGACGCTCCTGACGGTCCGGAGGCGGCATCGACCATCCTTCGGGTGCGGCGCATGGCGCTGGGGGCTCAGCGTGCGGAGCGTGGCGCTGGGGGTCGCAGCCCCTGCTCTCGCAGCTCCATGACGGCCAGCGCGTGCACCACCTCGGGATCGCCGCGCCGCCAGGCGCCCACCGGGTCGGGGGAGATGCGGGTCAGGCGCTCCAGGGGCTGACGGGCCATGGCGCGCAGGGCGAACAGGTCGAGGTCGGCCTCGGAGTCGACGAACCGCTGCGCCGCCGTCGCCGCCCGCACGAACGCCACCCGCCGCGCCACCCACCACAAGGTGACCAGCAGGATCGGGACGGCCGCGGTCAGCAGGCCCAGCAGCCAGCCGATCTGCTGGATCTGGGCGACGAGGTCCGCGGACGAGCGGGCGATGCCGTCACCCGTGCCCGAGGCCCGGTCGAACGGCACCTTGAGGGTGTCGCCGACGAGGGGCAGGTCGCTGACCGACGAGCTGGCGTCCCGCATGGTGCGCCCCAGGTCGCTGGCGCGCGCCTGGATGCCCACGACGGGCTCGGCGAGGCGGACGACCGTGTCCTGCACCAGGCGCCCGACCCACACCCACGAGGCGATCCACGCGAGCAGCAGCAGGTCGCCCAGGACCTGTCGGAAGCGTCGGGCCGGGGCGGCGGCATACAGCGTCATGGGTCCAGTGTCTCCGGGGCCCCACCCCGCAGGAGGACCCGACACCCCCTGGCTAGACTCGCGGGTGTCGGGCGACGGGGGGCGATCCCTCCGGGGCCAGGTCGAGCACGGGGCCGATGGCGTCCCCGGCGTGGACAGGAGAGAGCACATGTTGGTTGGCATCCCCCGCGAGATCAAGAACAACGAGTTCCGTGTGGCGATCACCCCCTCAGGAGTGCACGAGCTGGTCGCACACGGTCACGAGGTGGTCGTCGAGAAGTCCGCAGGCGAGGGGTCCTCCATCACCGACGAGGACTACACCTCGGCCGGGGCCACCATCATCGACTCGGCCGACGAGGTGTGGGCCCGCGCCGACATGATCCTCAAGGTCAAGGAGCCGATCGAGGCCGAGTACCACCGCATGCGCGAGGGCCAGACCCTCTTCACCTACCTGCACCTCGCGGCGGACCGCCCGTTGACCGAGGAGCTCATAAAGCGCAAGGTCACGGGCATCGCCTACGAGACCGTCCAGCTCCCCGACCGCTCGCTGCCGCTGCTGGCCCCCATGTCCGAGGTGGCGGGCCGTCTCGCCGCGCAGGTCGGCGCGTACTACCTCATGAAGACCAACGGCGGACGCGGCGTCCTCATGGGTGGCGTGCCCGGCGTGCAGGGCGCCAACGTCGTCGTGCTCGGTGCCGGCGTGGCCGGCCTCAACGCCGCGCAGATCGCCGTGGGCATGCACTCCCGCGTCAAGCTGCTCGACATCAACATCGCCCGGCTGCGCTACCTCGACGCGATCTACCACGGTCACCTCAACACGGTGACCTCCAACGCCCTCGAGGTCGCCAACGCCGTCAAGGAGGCCGATCTGGTCATCGGCGCGGTCCTCGTGCCCGGCGCCAAGGCCCCCAAGCTGGTCACCAACGAGCTCGTCTCGCAGATGCGGCCGGGTTCGGTGCTCGTCGACATCGCCATCGACCAGGGTGGCTGCTTCGAGGACTCGCGGCCCACGACCCACGCCGACCCCGTCTACCAGGTGCACGGCTCCACGATGTACTGCGTCGCCAACATGCCGGGCTCGGTGGCCAACACCTCCACCTACGCCCTCACCAACGCGACCCTGCCGTATGCCGTGGCGCTCGCCGACAAGGGCTGGCGTGCGGCGCTCGAGGGCGACGACGCGCTCGCGCTCGGCCTCAACACCTACGACGGCCACGTGACCTTCCCCGGCGTGGCCGAGGCCTTCGACCTGGAGTGCACGCCCGTCGACGAGGTGCTGCGCTGAAGCCGGAGCGCGCCATCCGTGGGTGGCTCGACCACCTGACCGTGGAGCGGGGCGTGTCCGACAACACGCTCTCGTCCTACGGGCGTGACATGCGCCGCTACCAGGCCTACCTGGAGCAGCGCGGCATCACCGACGTCGCGCAGGTGCGCGAGGAGGACGTGGCGTCCTTCCTCGCGCACCTGCGCACGTCGGCGCCGGGCGAGGGAGACGCGCCGGGACGCACGGCCCTGTCGGCGTCCTCGGCCGCCCGCACCCTGATCGCGGTGCGGGGGTTGCACCGGTTCCTGCTGCTCGAGGGCGTGACCCAGGTCGACCCGGCGCGCGAGGTGCGCCCGCCCACCGTGGGGTCTCGTCTGCCCAAGGCCATCCACATCGACGAGGTGGAGCGACTGCTCGAGGCGGCCTCCGTCGGCGACACCCCCGAGTCGCTGCGCGACCGCGCGCTGCTGGAGGTCCTCTACGCCACCGGCGCCCGCGTCTCGGAGGCCGTGGGCCTTGACCTCGACGACCTGCCCGGCCCCGACGTGCCCGAGGAGGAGGCGGTGGTGCGGCTGCTCGGCAAGGGCGGCAAGGAGCGGCTCGTCCCGCTCGGGTCCTTCGCCCGCGAGGCGATCGGCGCGTATGTCGTGCGCGCCCGCCCCCTGCTCGCCGCCAAGGGATCCGGGGGACCCGCCCTCTTCCTCAACCAGCGTGGCCGGCGGCTGTCCCGCCAGAGCGCGTGGGCCGTGATCCAGACCGCTGCCGGGCGTGCCGGGCTCGACCAGCACCTGTCGCCGCATACGCTGCGGCACTCCTTCGCCACCCACCTGCTCGACGGCGGCGCGGACGTGCGCGTGGTGCAGGAGCTGCTGGGGCACGCGAGCGTGACGACCACGCAGATCTACACCCAGGTCACCGTCCAACGGCTCCGCGAGGTCTTTGCCGAGTCCCACCCCCGCGCCCGCTGAGGTCGCGGGTGGGTGCGGCGACCAGGGCGCTCATCCCTAGGATGAGGGCGTGATGCTGCCCGAGTGGTTGGTGTGGTGGGCGCTGCCTCCTGCGGAGCGCTACCTGCGGCGACGATCGCCGATGGCCCCCATGGTGCCGACGAGCGGTCAGCTACAGCGCGGTTCCGCGTCATACGTCCCGCTCACCGAACGACCGCTCACCGAGGACGAGCTCGCCCGGTGGCAGGCGGAGAACCCGATGCCCGAGCCGGACGAGGAGGAGCTCGAGCGCGGGTGGCGCGAGCAGGACGCCGCCGTCGAGCGCTGGAGCCCGCGGGCGAGGGCGTGCGCCGAGCAGGTCGTCCGCACCGGTCAGGGGAGCGTCGACGACGTGCCGGGGGTGGTGCTCGAGGCGCGGCTCGTGCGGTTCCGGTGGGGGAGATCGGTGGTCGAGGTCGACGCCCGGGCCCTCGACGGACCTGCGCAGAGCAGCAGCGCCAGCGTCGTCGGTCGCGACGCCGGACCCGAGGTGGTCGACGAGGTCGCCCTGCAGGTCGCCGGCGCGCTCGCACAGGTCACCACGTGACCGGAGTGTGATCACGCACCGTGGTCACGGTATGGTCACGTGTGACTGATCTGCGCGACGCAGACCGCCGCACCAGCGTGGGAGATGATCGACCGGTGAGCCACCCGGAGCAGACCCAGCAGCAGCCGAGCGCCTACGAGTCGCCGCGCCACGACGTCCTCCCGGGGACGGACGGGGTGTTCGAGGGCACGATGGGCCCCACCGGCCGACCTGTGGTGGAGTTCCCGGAGCCCGCCCCGCTGGCGAGCCACGGCCCGGCCCGCGTCATCGCCATGTGCAACCAGAAGGGCGGGGTCGGCAAGACGACCACCACCATCAACCTGGGGGCGGCGCTCGCCGAGCTCGGCCGCAAGGTCCTCATGGTCGACTTCGACCCGCAGGGCGCGCTGTCGGTCGGCTTCGGGATCCGCACCAACGACCTCGACACGACGATCTACAACCTGCTCGTCGAGCGCGGCCTGGACGTGCGCGAGGTCATCCAGCCGACGCGCACCGAGGGCGTCGACATCATCCCGGCCAACATCGACCTGTCCGCCGCCGAGGTCCAGCTGGTCGGCGAGGTCGCGCGCGAGCAGATCCTGGCGCGCGTCCTGCGCCCGGTGATGGACGACTACGACGTCATCCTCATCGACTGCCAGCCCTCCCTGGGCCTGCTCACCGTCAACGCCCTCACCGCGGCGCACGGCGTCATCATCCCGCTCGAGTGCGAGTTCTTTGCCATGCGTGGCGTGGCCCTGCTCGTCGAGACGATCGAGAAGATCATCGACCGGCTCAACCCGCGCCTGCAGATCGACGGGATCCTGGCGACGATGTATGACGGACGCACGCTGCACAGCCGCGAGGTCGTCCGCTCGGTGGTCGACCACTTCGGCGACACCGTTTTCCACACCGTCATCAGCCGCACGGTGAAGTTCCCGGACGCCACCCTGGCCGCCGAGCCGATCACGACCTACGCGTCCGCGCACAGCGGCGCCGAGGCCTACCGCCGGCTGGCGCGGGAGCTCATCGCCCGCGGTGGTGCCGCCTGAGCGTCATGACCGAGCCAGGTCGGGCAGCGGAGGCCACGCCGGGCGGCGTCATCACCCGACGAGCGGCGGTCACTCCGTTCGAGGTGCACCTGCACAACTTCGACGGGCCGTTCGACCTGCTGCTGGGGCTGATCAGCAAGCACAAGCTCGACATCACCGAGATCGCGCTGGCCACCGTCACCGACGAGTTCACCGCCCACATCCGCGCTGCCCAGAAGGCCGCGGACGAGGGCGGGCAGGACTGGGACCTCTCCCAGGCGTCGGAGTTCCTACTCGTGGCGGCGACCCTGCTCGACCTCAAGGCCGCGCGCCTGCTGCCCACCTCGGGGCCCGACGACGAGGAGGACCTCGCCCTCATCGAGGCGCGTGACCTGCTCTTCGCCCGCCTCCTGCAGTACCGCGCCTACAAGCAGATCGCCGGCGCCTTCGCCGAGCGCATGTCGACGCACGGCCGCATCACGGCACGCCAGGCCGGGCTCGAGCCGCAGTTCGCCCGGCTGCTGCCCGAGCTGGTCATGGCCGTCACGCCGGAGCAGCTGGCCATGATCGCGGCCCGCGCGCTCACCCCCCGCGAGGCGCCGACCGTGGGCCTGGCCCACCTGCACGCCGCTCAGGTGTCGGTGCGCGAGCAGGCGTCGATCGTCGTGGGCCGGCTGCGCTCGCACGGCACCATGTCCTTCCGCTCGCTGGTCGCCGACGCCGACTCGACGCTGGTCGTGGTGGCTCGCTTCCTGTCGCTGCTCGAGCTGTTCAAGGAGGCCGTCGTGTCCTTCGAGCAGGCCGAGGCGCTCGGCGAGCTCGACGTGCGCTGGACCGGCGAGGACCGCGAGGACGTGGAGATCACGGGGGAGTTCGACGCCGCCGACATGGCCGCAGCCGCCGACGTGGCCGCCGCCGTGCTCGCGGGCGGCGAATCCGTGACCGAGCGCGGGGACCCCAGCGAGGAGCAGCGCCTCCTGGCGGAGGCCGCCCTGGCGGCGGCGAACGACATACCTGCTGGTCAGGACCACGAAGGAGGGCAGACGAATGTCTGAGGCTCAGGTCGAGGTGCAGGCCGATGAGCCGAAACCTCAGGTCGAGGAGGAGGCGTTCGACGTGCGCCACTTCCCGGCCGGGCTGCGCGGCGCGCTCGAGGCCGTCCTCATGGTCGTGGAGGAGCCGATCGACGAGAGCACCCTCGCGGCCGCGCTGGAGGTCCCCCTTGACCATGTGCACGAGCAGCTCGTCGACCTCGCCCGGGAGTACGACGAGGGCTCGCGTGGTTACCAGCTGCGGGACTTCGCCGGTGGCTGGCGCATCTACTCCCGCCCGGAGTACGCCCCGGCCGTGGAGAAGTTCCTGCTCGACGGGCAGCGCGCCAAGCTCACCCAGGCCTCCCTGGAGACCCTCGCGGTCATCGCCTATCGCCAGCCGGTGTCCCGGGCCCGCGTCAGCGCGGTCCGCGGGGTCAGCGTCGACGGCGTGATCCGCACCCTCATGACCCGTGGCCTGATCACCGAGACCGGCCACGACGAGACCACCGGGGCCGTGCTCTACGGCACGACCCCCTACTTCTTGCAGCGGATGGGCCTTACGAGCCTGGACGAGCTGCCGGCCCTGGCGCCGTACCTGCCAGACACCGACATCCTCGACGAGATCGCAGAACAGGGGCGCTGACATGAGTCCGCAGCCGAACAGGTCCAACCGGTCGTCCGGGTCCGCCGGCGGAGGCCGCCGCAGCGGCTCGGGCGGCACGAGCCGCTCGAGCGCGCCGGGAGCCCCGCGTCGCATGGGCCCGGGCGCCAAGCGGGTCGCCGGGCAGCGCCGCGCCCAGCAGCCGCAGCGACCCCGCTCCTCCGAGCCCTACGTCGACGTCCACAACCCCGAGGGCACCCGCCTGCAGAAGCTCCTGGCGGGCGCCGGCGTCGGCAGCCGCCGGACCTGCGAGCGGCTCATCGCGGAGGGCCACGTCCAGGTGGACGGGCACGTCGTCACCGACATGGGCGTGCGCGTCGACCCCGAGACCCAGCAGGTCCACGTGGACGGCGAGCGGGTGATCTTCGACGAGAGCAAGGTCTACCTGGCGTTCAACAAGCCGCTCAACGTCGTCACGAGCATGCACGACGAGCTCGGTCGCGTGGACATCGGCGACTACCTCGGCGAGGGCCGCAAGCAGCGGCTCTTTCACGTCGGTCGGCTCGACCAGGACACCGAGGGGCTGCTCCTGCTCACCAACGACGGCGAGCTCGCGCACCGTCTGCAGCACCCTGCCTACGGCGTCACCAAGACCTATCTCGCGCAGGTCCCCGGGCCGCTGCCACGCGACCTCGGCCAGCAGCTGCGCGAGGGCGTCGAGCTCGAGGACGGCCCGGCGCGGGTCGACTCGTTCAAGGTCGTCGACTCCTCGCCCGGCAAGGCCGTGGTCGAGATCGTGCTGCACGAGGGCCGCAAGCACATCGTCCGGCGCATGCTCGAGGCCGTCGGGCACCCCGTGCTCAACCTCGTGCGCATCAAGGTGGGCGAGGTCAGCCTCGGCACCCTCAAGGCCGGCAAGATGCGCGCGCTGACGCGGGCCGAGGTCTCCTCCCTCTACGACGCCGCCCAGCTGTGAGCCCGGGTCCGACCCGACGTGCCCGGATCGTCGGCACCGGCCTCATCGGCACGTCGGTCGGGCTGGCGCTGCGCGCCGCCGGGTGGCAGGTCAGCCTGCAGGACCCGTCCCCGACGGCGGTGGCCCTGGCCCGTGACCTGGGGGCCGGCACCATCGACGACGAGACGCCCGACGTGGTGGTCGTCGCCGCGCCCCCGGACGTCGCGGCCGGCGTGGTGGTCGAGCAGCTCGACCGCTGGCCAGACGCCGTCGTGACCGACGTCGCCTCGGTCAAGGGGGCCATCGCCTCCGGCGTCGCGGCGCTCGCGGGGCCGGGGTCGTCGCAGCGGTATGTCGGCAGCCACCCCATGGCGGGGCGCGAGCGATCCGGCGCGGTCGCCGGACGGCCCGACCTGTTCGAGGGGCGGGCGTGGGTCGTCGTGCCGATGCCGGACTCGACCCCGCAGGCCGTGGAGACGGTGCGCGCCCTGGCTCGGGCGGCCCGTGGCGAGGTCGTAGTGATGACCGCCGAGGAGCATGACGCCGCCGTCGCGGCCGTCTCGCACGTCCCCCAGGTCATGGCCACGCTCACCGCGGCCCGGCTGCGGGACCGCGACGAGCATGCCGTGGGCCTCGCCGGCCAGGGCCTGCGGGACGTCACCCGCATCGCCGCCAGCGACCCCCAGCTGTGGACCCAGATCCTCGCGGGCAACGCCGCCGGGGTCCGCGAGGTGCTGCTCGACGTCCAGTCGGACCTCGCCGCGGCGCTGGACGCGCTCGGGGCGCTCGCCGACGAGGCCGCCACCCCGCATCACCACACCCCGGAGCGGGACGCGCCGGGTGCCCGAGCCGTGCTCGCCCGCCTCCTCGACGACGGCAACCGCGGCCGTGCCCGCGTCCCCGGCAAGCACGGTGGCGCGCCCACGGCATACGACGTGGTCACGGTCGTGATCCCCGACGAGCCGGGCTCCCTGGGCCGGCTCTTCGCCGAGGTCGGCGACGCGGGCATCAACATCGAGGACCTGCACCTGGAGCACGCTGTCGGTCATCCCGTGGCGCTGGCCGAGGTGTCCGTGCTGCCCGCTACGAGCGACCGCCTGCGCACCCACCTGCAGTCCACCGGATGGCGCATCCACTAGGCTCGCGGCCATGACCAGCCGCGCCTCGCAGACCCCCGCACCGACCCCGCCAGGCGACCACATGAACGGCCCTGACCTGGTCGTCGTCGCCATCGACGGGCCCTCGGGGTCGGGCAAGTCCAGCGTCGCGCGAGCGGTCGCGTCGCGGCTGCGCTATGGCTACCTCGACACCGGGGCGATGTATCGCGCGGCCACCTGGTGGTGCCTGGACCAGCACGTCGACCTGACCGACGCCGAGGGCGTGGCCGCCGCGGTGCGAGCCATGCCGCTCACCATCGGGACCGACCCGGAGGCGCCGGGCGTCGAGGTCGGGGGGACGGACATCTCCGTGCCGATCCGCACGACCGAGATCTCGACCCAGGTCAGCGCGGTCGCCACCAACCTCGACGTCCGCGACGAGCTGCGTCGCCGCCAGCGCGAGATCATCGGTCTGGTCGGGCGCGAGCGCGGTGGCATCGTCGCCGAGGGCCGCGACATCACCACCGTCGTCGCCCCGGACTCGGACGTGCGGATCCTGCTCTACGCCAGCGAGGAGGCCCGCCTCGCGCGACGCTCGACCGAGCTGCACGGCAACGCCTCCACCGCCAACGTCGAGGCGACCCGCGACCAGATCGTGCGCCGCGACCGCGACGACTCGACCGTGTCGAGCTTCATGCAGGCCGCGCCCGGCGTCTCCTTGATCGACACCTCCGACCTCAGCCTGCAGGGCTCGGTCGAGGCGGTGCTCGACCAGATCGCGTCCGACCTGGGCCGCATCCGTGACTGAGGCCCGCCCCGAGCTCGATCCCGCACGCGCGAGCGACCGCCTCATGGGCGCCACCGCCCGCGTGGTGCGCGGCGTCCTGCGGATGTACCGCCTGTCCGTGCTGGGGCGCGCGTCCTTCCCCACGTCGGGGCCGGTGGTCCTCGTCGCCAACCACAGCGGCCTGCTCGACGGCCCCCTGGTCGCCGCGGTCGCGCCGCGCACCCCGCACTTCCTGGTCAAGCAGGAGGTGTATGCCGGCCGCCTCGGTCGCCTCCTGCTGCGTCTCGGCCAGATCCCCGTCGACCGCGCCACCGGTGACCGTCAGGCCCTGGCCTCGGCCCGCACGGTGCTGGAGGCCGGGGGAGTGGTCGGTGTCTTCCCCGAGGGCACCCGCGGCACCGGAGAGGTCGCCGCCGTGCAGCAGGGCGCCGCCTGGCTCGTGCTGCAGACCGGCGCGCAGGTCGTGCCCGTGGCCTGCGTCGGCACGCGCGCTCCCGGACGAGGTGCCGGGTCGCTGCCACGACCGGGCGCGCGGATGGTGGTGGCGTTCGGCGAACCCTTCTCCGTCGAGGCGCCCGCTGGCGTCCCCGGTCGCGAGCGCCTCCGCCTCGCGACGTCCCAGATCCACGAGCACCTGCGCGAGCACGTCGCCGCCCACCGATGATGGCCATGGCTCGTTATCAGATATGATCATTTCATGGATGTGCTCGCGGAGGTGCTGCAGTCGGCCGTCCGGCTCCAGCGGCTGGTGCCGGATGCCGTGCTGGTCGGTGGCTCGGCAGCCGCCTACTACGCCGGTCACCGCCAGTCCTTCGACCACGACCATGTCCTGACCGACCTGGTCGAGCGCTACGGGGCTGTCCTTGACGCGGTCGAGGCGAGCGGCGGCTGGGCCACCAGCGTGCGGGCGTCGTCCCCGCCGTTCACCATCCTCGGCTCCCTGGACGGGGTCGAGGCAGGGCTTCGACAGCTGCGACGGCGTCGCCCGCTGGAGACGGCGCGCGTCGAGGTGGCCGGCGCCGGGGAGCTGGTGGTGCCGACGATCGAGGAGACCCTGCGCGTCAAGGCCTACCTGGTGGTCCAGCGCAACCAGACCCGGGACTACCTCGACGTCGCTGCCCTGGCGGACGCGATGGGTCACGCGCCTGCCGTGACGACGCTGCTCGCCATCGACGACTACTACGCGGACCGATCCGACGAGCAGGGTGCCGTGTCAACACTTCTCGTGGAGCGGTTGGCCCAGCCCGACCCCCGCGACCGCCGCACGATCGACGAGCTGCCTCGATACAAGGGGCTGCTGCCCCGGTGGCACGACTGGTCGGCGGTGGTGCAGGTGTGCGCAGACCTTGCCGCGGCCATGGTGGACGGGGACGAGTGATGGCGCTGAGCTTTCGCAACGTCGACGCCGACCCGAGCGACCCGGTCGAGTCGTGGCCCTACGAGGGACTGGTCACGGCCGTCGAGCGCGGCGGTCTCGCCGACTGGCGCCGGATCCATCGCGCCGTCCAGGCCGACCCTTGGGGCCCGGTGGCGCGCTCGCTCGAGGACTACTTCAACTACGAGCAGCCGTATGGCGTGACGCCGCTCCTGCAGCGCTCGATCGCCGACGCACGCGCGGCCGCCGAGGCTGCCGAGAAGGCGGCGGTGGCCGACGAGGTCACGGCGCTCGTCGCGGCGAGCGGACTGTCGCGCAAGGCCTTCGCCGAGCGCATCGGCACGTCACCGTCGCGGCTGTCGACCTACGCGTCCGGCAAGGTCTCGCCGGCGGCCTCCCTGGTCGTCCGGATGCGTCGCGTCGCCGGGGTTCGTGGCCAGGACCCCGGTGAGGGTGGCTGCGCGGATGCCCGTCCGGCGGGACAGGTGGGCGCGTCGCGTCGCTCGTTCGGGCCGCGGCGGGGCGTGAGGGACAATGGGATGCCGGTGCCCGCTCCGCGGCATACGGCAAGGACTGCTGAAGGACCGCTCACGTGACCGACCACGACAACCCGACCTCCGACGAGACCCAGGTGGGGCCCGCGGCCGAGGGCGCCCTCGACGAGGGGGTCGAGCAGGCGCTGCGGGCGGGGCTCGAGGACTTTGAGCTGTCCGACGAGGACCGCGCCCTCATCGACGCCGAGCCGGGCTCGCAGGACGACGACGACAACGCCGGGCCGCTGCCCGTGCTCGCCGTGGTCGGCCGCCCCAACGTCGGCAAGTCCACCCTGGTCAACCGCATCCTCGGCCGCCGCGAGGCCGTCGTCGAGGACGTGCCCGGCGTGACCCGCGACCGAGTCGCCTACGAGGCGGAGTGGACCGGGCGACGGTTCACGCTCGTCGACACCGGCGGCTGGGAGGTCGACGCCAAGGGCATCCACCTGCGGGTCGCCGAGCAGGCCGAGGTCGCCGTCGAGCTGGCCGACGCCGTGATGTTCGTCGTGGACGCCACCGTCGGGGCCACCGACACCGACGAGGCCGTCGTCAAGATGCTCCGCCGCTCCGGCAAGCCCGTGATCCTCGTGGCCAACAAGGTCGACGACCAGCGCGCCGAGGCCGACGCCGCCATGCTCTGGGGCCTCGGGCTCGGCCAGCCGTGGCCCGTCTCGGCGTTGCACGGCCGTGGCTCCGGTGACGTCCTCGACGAGGTGCTGCGGGTGCTGCCCGAGGTGTCCAAGGTCGGCGGGGCCTACGAGCGCGGCGGGCCCCGCCGCGTGGCGCTGCTCGGTCGCCCCAACGTCGGCAAGTCCTCGCTGCTCAACAAGCTGGCGGGGGAGGAGCGCGTCGTCGTCGACAACGTCGCCGGCACCACCCGCGACCCCGTCGACGAGCTGATCCGCCTCGGCGACACCACGTGGCGCTTCGTGGACACCGCTGGCATCCGGCGGCGCGTCCACCAAACCCGCGGCGCCGACTTCTATGCCAGCCTGCGCACCCAGTCGGCCCTCGAGAAGGCCGAGGTCGCGATCGTCCTCGTCGACGCCGGCGAGCCCATCTCCGAGCAGGACATCCGCGTCATCCAGCAGGTCGTCGACGCGGGGCGTGCCCTGATCGTCGCCTACAACAAGTGGGACACCGTCGACGAGGAGCGCCGCTACTACCTGGAGCGCGAGATCGAGCGTGAGCTCGTGCAGATCCAGTGGGCCCCGCGCGTCAACCTGTCCGCGCTGACCGGGCGCAACACCGGCAAGCTCGTGCCCTATCTCGAGACGGCCCTGGACTCCTGGGACACGCGCGTGCCCACCGGGCGGCTCAACGCCTTCCTCGGCGAGATCGTGGCCGGGCACCCGCACCCCGTGCGCGGAGGCAAGCAGCCGCGCATCCTGTTCGCGACGCAGGCGTCCACGCGGCCGCCGCGGTTCGTGATCTTCGCGTCCGGCTTCATCGAGGCCGGCTACCGCCGGTTCCTCGAGCGGCGGCTGCGCGAGGAGTTCGGCTTCGAGGGCACGCCGATCGAGATCTCGGTGCGCGTGCGCGAGAAGCGCGGCCGCCAGTCGCGGTAGGCGCCCGGCATACGGCCGGGGAGAGTCGGGCTGGCACCCACGGCACCCGACCCACGACGACGTCGAGGAGGACCTGATGACGAGCACGACCCTCGCCACGACCGGAGCCACCGGACAGCTCGGGGGGCTGGTCTCCCGGCTCCTCGACCAGGCCGGTATGCCGCACCGCCTCGTCGTGCGTGACCCGTCAAGCCCGCGGGTGCCGCACCACGACGCAGTCACGGACGTCGCCGCCGCCGAGTTCGGCGACCTGGACGCGGCGACGCGGGCGCTGGCCGGGGTCGACGTGCTGCTCATGGTGTCGGCGTCCGAGAGCGCGGACCGCTTGGCGCAGCACCGCACCTTCGTCGACGCGGCGGCGGCGGCCGGGGTGCGGCACGTGGTCTACACGTCCTTCCTCGGCGCCGCGCCGGACGCGACCTTCACCCTCGCGCGCGACCATCACGCCACCGAGGAGCACATCAAGGCCTCCGGCATGGCGTGGACCTTCCTGCGCGACAGCTTCTACCTCGACTTCACCGAGGCGCTGGTGGGCGAGGACGGGGTCATCCGCGGGCCTGCGGGAGAGGGCGCCTGCGCGTTCGTCGCGCGAGCCGATGTCGCGCGCTCGGCGGCCGCGGTGCTGTCGGACCCGGCCGCGCACACCAATCGCACCTATGACCTCACGGGGCCGCAGGCGCTGACCCTCGACGAGGTGGCGAGCACCATCTCCGCGGTGCGGGGGACAAGCGTCAGCTATCACGACGAGACGCTCGACGAGGCATACGCCTCCCGGGTCGGCTACGGCGCCCCCGACTGGCAGGTCGACGCCTGGGTGAGCACCTACACCGCGATCGCCGACGGCACGATGGCGACGGTGAGCAGTGCCGTTCACGAGCTCACCGGTTCGCGGCAGACGAGCCTGGAGGAATACCTGCGCAGCACCCCGCCGCGCTGACCTCCTCGCAACCGCGGTCCCCGCACGACAAAGGCGCGGATCCACCTCCAAGGGGGTAGGAGGTGGATCCGCGCCGGTCTATGGGCCGAGCCCGCGTCACTCGTGGCCGGTGGGCTCGCTCTCGGTGCGGCGCGCGAGCACGCCGCGCAGCTCCCCGTGGGTCTCCTGGTGCTTGCGCAGCAGGTGGCGGGCGTCGAGGTAGGCCTTCGTGCGGCGTGGGGACATGGGGGTTCCTCTCGGTGGTTCCTGGATCGTTCAACGACCGGGAGAGGACAGACATTCCCGTTGTGTGAGGGTTGGGGTGGGCGCTCCTGCGGGGCGTCAGCGGTGGGCGGGATCGATTGGGAATCGTGGCCGCTCGTGCGCTAAGGTGACGTGTCGCTCACCGCGGTGGGCAACGGGCTGTAGCGCAGCTTGGTAGCGCACTTGACTGGGGGTCAAGGGGTCGCAGGTTCAAATCCTGTCAGCCCGACCGAATCCGCTGGTTTACCAGCGGAAACGCGGTCACCAAGGTAGTGACATAGGTCCGAATCGGACCTATGTCACCGAAAGATCAGCGAAAGGCCCCAACACCACCTGGTGTCGGGGCCTTTCGCTTGCCTCAACGGTAGCGCCGTCACCGGGCGATGCGGTCAAGCGGGCTACCGTGGGGGAGCGCCTCCTGAACGCGACCGACACACGACTTTAGAGTGGCCAGTGCACGATCGGATGCTTGACGAAGGGACTGGTGTGGCGCGGCTCAACCTGAAGGCCATCGAGGAGCGGGTCGCACCGCTCGGCGGCCGCGAGTCCTACGACCGAGAGCTCATCTTCGAGCTGCTCCTGGCGTACGGGAAGCCGCAGGGCAACGTCACCCGCCTGCGCAACGGCTCCCTGAACATCGCCGCGGACCCCGGCAGCGAGGTTGCGCAGAAGAACGTCGTCTACTTCAAGGAGACGACCGAGGACCCCCTCGCCGTCATCGACGAGCTCAAGACCTCCCCGGCGGTGGTGCGGTATAGCACCCGGTTCGTCATCGTCACCGACTACGACGAGCTGCTGGCGGTCGACACCAAGACCGGCGAGAACCTGATGATCCCCATCCGGGACATCGACCAGCACTTCACCTTCTTCCTGCCCTGGGCGGGCATGGAGAAGGCCCAGTACGTGTCCGAGGCCCACGCCGACGTCAAGGCGGCTGAGCGGATGGGCAAGCTCTTTGACGAGCTCCTCGCGGCCAACCCCGGCGTGATGGATGGGGTGCAGGGGCGCCACGCTCTCAACGTCTTCTTCACCCGGCTGCTGTTCTGCTTCTTCGCTGAGGACACCGGCATCTTCACCGAGACCCAGTTCACCAATGCGGTCGGGTCTCACACCCAGCCCGACGGGTCGGACGTCCACGACTTCCTCACCGACCTCTTCACGGCCCTGGACACCGAGGACCCGGCGGACAAGCCCAAGCACCTGGCGGCGTTCCCCTATGTCAACGGTCGACTGTTCACGATGAGCGTCGGACTCACCGTGCCAAGGTTCACCAAGGCGGCTCGCGACCGGCTGATCGAGCTCGGCACGCTCAACTGGAGCGAGATCAACCCCGACATCTTCGGCTCGATGTTCCAGGCGATCGTGGCGCCCGGCACCCGCTCGGACCTCGGTCAGCATTACACGTCGGTGCCGAACATCCTCAAGACGATCGAGCCGCTCTTCCTCGACGGCATCCGAGACCAGCTGGACGCCGGCTTCGACAGCGTCAAGAAGCTCGAGGCACTGCTGGAGCGGATCAGCGAGATCAAGGTCTTCGACCCCGCCTGTGGCTCCGGCAACTTCCTCGTCATCGCCTACAAGGAACTGCGCAAGGTCGAGCACGCGATCTTGGAGCGCCTCGCTGAGCTCTCCCCGAAGCACCAGGTGCTGTTCGCCGAGTCGAAGATCAACATCGAGAACTTCTACGGCATCGAGATCGACGACTTCGCCGTCGAGGTCGCGATCCTCTCGCTCTGGATCGCCAAGCACCAGATGAACAGCGAGTTCAAAGAGAAGTTCAACGTGTCGATCCCGCTGATCCCGCTCAGGGAGGCCGGTCAGATCCAAGCAGGGAACGCCACTCGAGTTGATTGGAATGCAGTCTGCCCGAATGACGGCAGCGAGATCTACCTGATCAGCAACCCGCCCTACAAGGGTGCGAAGGCGCAGACCACCGATATGAAGGCAGACTTCCCTTTCGTTTTCGGTCGACGCCCATTCGACAAGAACTTGGACTACATCGCACTATGGTTCGTCAAGGGCGCGGACTTCATCCAGGGCACACGGGCGGAGCTAGCGTTCGTAACTACCAACTCGGTATCTCAGGGAGAGCACGTCGGACTGATGTTCCCGATGATCTTTGCCAAGGGCATCGAGATCGGGTATGCATACACGTCGTTCAAGTGGGAGAACAACGCGAAGCGCAATGCTGGGGTTACCGTTGCGGTGATCAATCTTCGCTCTGCGCGACCTGGTCAAAAGTTCATCTACACGGACGATCTGCAGATCGCCGTGTCAAATATCAACGGCTACTTGGCCGACGGCGCGGATGTCGTGATCGAGCGACGTAAGGTCCCCCTGGGTGCCGCACGTCCAGATATGGTGTTCGGGTCGATGCCGCGTGATAGTGGTGGACTCATCCTCTCGCCAAGCGAACGATCGCAGATGATCGACAACGATCCGGAGAGCGCGCAGTTCATCAAGCGCTACATAGGATCTTCTGAGGCGATCAATGACGGTGAGCGATACTGCCTATGGATCACGGATCTCTCAGCCAGCGCGGCCAGGGAGATCCCGGACATCGCTGCACGACTCTCTTTCGTTGCTAGCGAGCGTTCGGAGAGTAAGGCTGGTAGCACTGCTGCCTATGCCGCCCAGCCGCACCGGTTCGTGCAGATTAGCTACAAGCCGACGGACTCAATCATTGTTCCCAGCGTCTCCTCCGCCCGGCGTGCATACATTCCATTCGGCTACGTCGGACCCGACACAGTAATCTCGAACGCCGCATTCGCCGTGTACGACGCCGAGCCGTGGCTATTCGGCGTGCTGACCTCCGCCATGCACATGACGTGGGTCCGCTCAGTGGGTGGCCAGCTGAAGACTGACTACCGCTATTCGAACACCATCGTCTATAACAACTTCCCCGTCCCGCCGCTCTCGGAGGCAACGAAGGAGGAGCTCACCGTTGCAGCGCTGCGGGTCCTTGATGTACGCGAGTACCACTGCGAGCGAACGCTGGCGGAACTTTACGACCCGGAGCTCATGCCGGACGACCTCCGACAGGCGCACGCCGACGTCGACGTACTGGTCGACTCGATCTACTCGAAGCGCGGCTACGAGACGGACGAGCAGCGGCTGTCGGACCTCTTCGCTATGTATGAGGCCATGATTGCCGAGGAGGCCGCCAAGGCTCCGGTGAAGAAAACCCGAGGTGCACGCAAGTGAACGCGACCAAGAAGCCGATCAACATCGTCGATGTGACCTACGCCCAGACAGGCGCGTCGGTCAACGTCGACCCCATGGGCATGCGCGAGATGCAGCAGCGTGTCTTCGCTAAGCGCGACGCGCAGCATCTGCTGATCAAGGCCCCGCCGGCCTCGGGCAAGTCGCGGGCACTGATGTTCGTCGGCCTCGACAAGCTCTACAACCAAGGCCGCAAGAAGATCATCGTCGCCGTGCCGGAGCGCTCGATCGGCGGTTCCTTCGCCTCGACGGGTCTGACTCAGTTCGGGTTCTTCGCCGACTGGGAGGTCAAGCCCGAGCACAACCTGTGCGACCCGGGCTCGTCCCAAGGCAAAGTGGGCGCGTTCATCGACTTTCTCAACGGTCCCGACGCCATCCTGATCTGCACCCACGCGACCCTGCGGTTCGCCTTCGAGAAGCTTGCTCCCGATGCTTTCAACGGCACTGTCCTCGCGATCGACGAGTTCCACCATGTCTCGGCCGACACCGAGTCCAGCCGCCTCGGAGCCTTGCTGCGTGAGGTCATGAACGGCTCCGACGTGCACATCGTGGCGATGACCGGTTCGTACTTCCGTGGTGACTCGGTGCCCGTGCTCTCCGCCGAGGACGAGGCCCGGTTCACGCCGGTGACGTTCAACTACTACGACCAGCTCAACGGCTACGAGCACCTGCACTCGCTCGGCATCGGCCACCACTTCTACCAAGGCCGCTATACCGACGCGATCAGCGAAGTCTTCGACTTGGACAAGAAGACGATCATCCACATCCCGAACGTAAACTCGGGCGAGTCCACCAAGGACAAGATCGAGGAGGTCGGCTTCATCATCGACTCGATCGGCCACGTCGAGTCCACCGACAGCGACACGGGCATCATCACCATCCGCCGGGCAGACACCGGTGCCATGCTGCGCCTCGCCGACCTCGTCGACGACACCGACCAGAAGAAGCGCGCGGACACGCTGCACTACCTGTCGACGGTCGCCTCGAAGGATCGTGGCGCCGTCGATGTCATCCTTGCGCTCGGCATGGCCAAGGAGGGCTTCGACTGGCCGTACGCGGAGCATGCCCTGACCGTCGGCTACCGCGCCTCCTTGACCGAGGTCATCCAGATCATCGGTCGCGTCACCCGCGACTCGCCCGGCAAGGACCATGCCCAGTTCACCAACCTCATCGCCGAGCCGGACGCTTCCCAGGCCGAGGTCAAGGTCTCGGTGAACAACATGCTCAAGGCGATCACCGCATCGCTGCTGATGGAGCAGGTGCTCGCCCAGAACTTCGAGTTCAAGACCAAGCGCACCGGTGACGAGGACGCCACGCCGCCCGGTGTGATCAAGATCAAGGGCTTCAAGGAACCGTCATCGCCGCGGGTCAAGCAGATCGTCGAGACGGACCTCAACGACCTCAAGGCCACGATCCTGCAGGACGACACCTTCGCGAAAGCGGCGGCCGGCTCAGTCGACCCGGAGACGACCAACAAGGTGCTGATCCCCAAGATCATCCGCGAGCGGTACCCCGACCTCGACGAGACGCAGGTCGAGGAGCTGCGCCAGCAGGTGGTCGTGGACTCGGTGATCAAGAACGGCGAGGTCCGGCAGGTCGGCGACAAGCGGTTCATCCGGATGTCTGAGAAGTTCGTGAACATCGACGACATCAACATCAACCTGATCGACTCGGTCAACCCTTTCCAGCGGGCCTTCGAGGTCATGTCGAAGTCGGTCACACCGTCGGTCCTGCGGATCATCTCCGATGCCATCACAGCGACCCGGGTGGAGATCACCGAGGAGGAAGCACTGGCTGCATGGCCGAAGATCCAGCAGTGGGCCAAGGTGAACAACCGGAAGCCGAACGTGCGCTCTGACGACCCGACCGAGAAGCGGCACGCGGAGATCCTGCTGTTCCTTCAGAGGAAGAAGCAGGAGCGCCAGGCCGCCCAGCGCGAGACCGAGATGGTGGACGAGGCATGAGCCCCGAAGATGCACTCGAGGCGGAAGCGGCCGCCCCGGCTAGCCTCGACGACCTGCTGGACTCAGACGTCGACGGCCTGCTCGACGCACCCGTGAAGCAGGCCAAGGTCACCCATACCGATCGGCTTGAGCGAGCCTTTCTAGAAGTTGTCGAGTTCCGACGCACTCAGGGCCGCGTGCCGGACTCCACCACCCGCGAGATCGCCGAACGGAAGCTTGGTGCCCGTCTTGACGGGATCCTGGCGAACGAGGAGAAGATCACGGCGCTCAAGCACTTGGACGAGTTCGGGTTGCTGGAGGCACCGGAAGCACCCGAGTCGATTGACGACCTGCTTGGCGACGACGACCTCGACCTGCTCGGCGATGAGTCGGGGCTGCTGGACGTGTCAGACCTGCCGGTGCGCCGCCAGGTGCACGACAGCGGTGACGTCGCCCGTCGGGAGAAATCAAAGGACTTTGAGCAGTTTGAGCCGCTGTTCAAACAGAAGCATGTTGAGCTTCGAGCAGGGGCGAGCAAGCTGCTGCCGTACTCGGGCATGGCACAGATCGTTCCGGGAGCCTTCTTCGTCCTGAACGGGGTCATGCTGTTCATTGCCGAGGTCGGCGAGACGGAGTACAAGAAGTCAACAGCGCGCGAGAACAAGCGCGAGCGGCTCCGTTGCATCTTTGAGAACGGCACGGAGTCGTCGATGTACCGGCAGTCCCTGGCGATCCGACTGAGCGACGAGGACGGCCAAGTCGTCGTGCAGGCCGAGGTTCCCGAGATCCTCGACGATGACGAGGTAAGTGGCTACATCTACGTCCTCCGGTCCCTCAGCTCTGATCCGCAGATCGCCGAGCTCAACCACCTGCACAAGATCGGCTTCACGCGCGGCTCGGTCGAGGCGCGGATCAAGAACGCCGAGAAGTCACCGACGTATCTCATGGCCCCGGTGGAGGTCGTCGCCAGCTACCGGACCTACAACACCAGGGCCTCAGCGCTTGAGAACCTCCTGCATCGGGTCTTCGCAGAGGTGCGGTTGAACCTAACCCAGGCCGACCAAAAGGGTCGAAGCTACGACCCGGCGGAGTGGTACGTGGTCCCCTGCACGGTCATCGACCAGGCGATCGACCTGATCATCTCCGGAGACATCGTCAACGTCGTATACGACCGATCGGCTGAACGACTCGTCTCCCGTGCCCCTGCCAGTCACGCGGACGACTGAGATCGTGTCTGCGCCTGTCGCGCAAAGCCTCACAGCCAGGCCGGGCACAGCCCAGCCGGGTGTCGTCTAGAGGGCGGTTACCGAGGGTGGTTCCGCCTCCACCGCCGGAACCATCGAGGAGGCACTGCCGCCGGCGCCTCCGCCACGTCGCCGAACGGCCAGACTCCTGCTGGCTTTGCGTTCGCGAGGCGAACGATCCATTCGGCGCTGGTCCGCCCGTCAGCCCTGTCCAAGGCCATGAGCAACTTCGCGTTGTCGACCTGGTCCGGAGTGACCTTGATCGCCATGACCCCTCGCTTCACGTCGGATGCCCTTCCATCATCGCCGCGCCGACGTGCCAGAGCAACGGCGTCGACGCATGTTCGTCCGATGCGACACCGGAAACAGCAGGCCACGGGGCACCCCGCGCGCGACGCGGCGGAGGTGTCGGTGTTCTGACAGTCTTGGGCATCATCGGCGAGTCGGAGGTGTCTCTTGATCAAGTCAGCGAACCAGTACCCGGTACACACGCTCTTCAGCCATGAGGGCAACGTGTTGTACCGGATCCCGCCGTACCAGCGCGAGTACTCCTGGTACAAGGCTCAGTGGGAGGACCTGTTCGAGGACCTGATCGAGGCCGACGGCGCCCACTTCTTGGGCACGATCATCACTCTCGACCAGACGACCGACACGCTAGAGGGCAACATCCTCCACGTGGTCGACGGCCAACAGCGCCTGACGACCTTGACCCTGCTCCTCGCTGCGGTCTACTCCGTGCTCAAGGAGCACATCGACGAACTCGACGACGACACCCGGACGGACGTCACGAACCTCGGCCGCCAGCTGGTGCGCAAGGCTGACCAGCAGCCGCGAGTAACACCGCAGAAGCAAGGGCACAATCTCTTCGACTACCTCAAGACGCTCGAGGACGCCGGACTGCCCGTTGAAGGCGAGTGGAAGCCGTACTACCCCAGCCGGCGGATCGCCAAGTGCTACCGCTACTTCCGATCCGCCATCCTGAAGCTGGCCGAGACGGAGGGGCTGACAGAGACGAAGGCTGCGCTTCGGGTGCACGAGGCGGCTCTGCAGGCGGTCATCGTGAAGATCGAGGTTGCCAGCCACGCGGATGCCTTCGTCCTCTTTGAGTCCCTTAACAACCGCGGCATGCCGCTCTCGCCCGTCGACCTGATCAAGAACCACCTCCTGGCCGAGTCCGAGAAGAAGCAGATCATGAACGTCGACCAGGCGTTCAAGCACTGGAACGACATGCTGACGAGCCTGGGCGACAGCTACTCCACCCAGGAGCGCTTCCTGAGGCACTACTACAACGCCTTCAAGGCGGAGCTGCCTGATGTGCCCAACGCCTCCGTCGCCACCAAATCCAACCTGATCCGCATCTACGAGAAGCTCCTCGAGCAGGACCTCAAAAAGGTCGTCGACGCACTCGTCGAGGCGAGCAAGATCTACGGCCGCATTAACTGCGTCCTGGAGCTCGACCAGCCGACGTCCCTCGACCGGGCCTTCCAGCGGCTCATGCGCGCCCAGGGCGCGCCGTCCTATGTCCTCCTGATGTGGCTCATGACGAAGCAGGAAGAACTGGAGCTCAGCGACGCCCAGGTCGAAGCCGTTGCTGACCGCCTCACAAGCTTCTTCGTTCGCCGCAACCTGACTGGCTATCCGCCCACGTACGCGCTGGCGAAGCTCTTCATGACGACCATCGACGCCGTCGGCGACGCCCGCGGCGACGACGTGCTCAAGCTCGTCGGCGAGAAGCTGAGCGCCGTATCAGCGTCCGACGACGAGTTCCGGACTCGCCTTCTCGGCCGCATCTACGAAGAGAACACCGACGTGGCCCGGTTCGTGCTGACCACGTTGGCCGAGGACGCCATGACCAAGGAGACGAAGGTCGACCTGTGGCGTCAGGAGAAGAACCACTTCGTCTGGACCATCGAGCACATCCTCCCGCAGGGCGAGAACCTGCCGGCAGCCTGGCAGGCGATGCTCGGCGGCAAAGAGGTCGCAGCCCAGGTGCAAGAAGAACACCGGCACCGGCTCGGCAACCTCACCGTCACGGCCTACAACAGCAACCTCGGCAACAAGTCCTTCATCGAGAAGCGCGACAGACGGGACTCCAAGGGTCGATACATCGGTTACAAGAACGGCCTCTCGCTCAACGCCGAGCTGGCGGCACGGGAGTCGTGGACAGCTGACGACATCGAGGCCCGGACCAAGGTGTTGGCTGAAAGGGTGATCGAGCGGTTCCCGCTAGCCTAATGCGCCGCGTCGCCCCATCAGATCCGCCGCCCTCACCGGGACGTGGTCGTCCTGGGCGACTTCACGGAGTCTGATCGGTCAGTTCTCGACCTGACGCCGCCCGCCAGATGACGTGGTCCAAGGTTCGCGGGCTGACCTCGAGCTCCTGCGCGGCAGCCATGACCAACTCGACCGCGTGGTTGGTGGTGAGCGTCGCGTCGGCTCCAAGCGCCTGCTGCAAGAACCTCAGGACCATGCGGTCCGGCTTCACCGACGGCAGGCCCGCGAGCAGCAGCAGGTAGGAGTACGTCACACCGGAGCGCTGGCTCGGCAGTTTTCTTTCCCCTGCTCACCCTCGAGGGCCTCAGCCTGCACGCCGACGCGGTCCGCACCGTCGTCCAGGACCGCGAGCTCAGCCACCGCGGGACCGAGGCCGTGCTCCTGACGATCCGGCTGGCCGTGCTCCCGGGCCTGGTCCTCACCCTGCTCGGGCCGGGCCTGGGTGCAGCCTTCCTCGCCGTGCAGCTCGCCGTCTTCGGCATCTACATGGGCGCGACCTTCGCCCCCAACCACAAGGGGATGCCGCTGGTCCCGCGGGGCACGAGGATCGACTTCCTCTCCTGCCAGGTCCTGACCTCGCGCAACATCCGCGGCGGCCGGCCGTGGACTGGCTCATGGGCGGCCTCAACCTGCAGGTCGAGCACCACCTGTTCCCGAGCATGCCGAGCGGCAACCTGCGCCGGGCGCCGTTCGTCCGCGCCCACTGCGCCGAGCACGCCGTCCCCTACACCGAGGCCGGGCTACTCGAGTCCTATGGCATCGTCGTGCGGCACCTCAACCGGGTGGGGCTGGGTGACCGGGACCCGTTCGCCTGCCCGTTCGTGACGGCGCACCGGCAGGGCTGACCGCCGCGGCGAAGGCCGCCAGCGTCCAGTCCCGGACCAGCTCGGCCGCCGCGCGACGCCGGGCGGGCTGGACGATCTCGTGGCCCTCGTCGGGCACGATCTCGCAGCGCGCGGTCCCGCCCGCCGCCTGCACCGCCTTGGCGAGCTGCTGCGACTCGCTCGGCGGGACGTTGGTGTCGTGGGCGCCGTGCACCAGCAGCACGGGCGCGTCGATCCGGTCGGCCAGCCGCAGCGGCGAGATGGTCCGCAGCAGCTCGGCGTCGTGGACGGGGTGGCCGTACTTCGGCAGGGCGGCCCGCGCGATCCACGGCTCGGTGGTGGCGTAGAACGTGCCGAGGTCGCTCATCCCCGCGATGCTCGCCCCGGCTGCGAAGAGCCCGGGTCGAGCCGCCAGGCACGAGAGGGTCAGGTAGCCGCCATACGACCAGCCCACGCACGCCACCCGGTCCGGGTCGGCGAGGCCGCGCGCGACGAGGTCCGCCACGACGTCCTCGACGTCGTCGACGCCCCGCCAGCGCAGACCGACGTCGTCGGCGTGGGAGTAGGCCCGCCCGAAGCCTCCCGACCCGCGGACGTTGGGGGCGCAGACCGAGATGCCGACCCGCAGGAGCACGGGATACAGGTGCGACCAGCCGGGCCGCTCCTGGCCCTCGGGTCCGCCGTGCAGGTGTATGACGACCGGCCCGCCCCCGTCGACCGGGCGGTCCTGCGCCGGGTGCCACCAGGACGACACCTCCGTGCCGTCACGCGTCGTGGTGTGAAGCAGCTCCGGCAGGACGGCCTGCGGGTCGCGGGTGGCGCCGTCGACATCGACCCACGCCTGCGAGACCCAGCTGCGGGTGCGCAGGTCGAGGATCTCGACGCACCGGTCCCGGTCGGGGCTCTCGACCGTCAGGGCCAGGATCGAGCCGTCGGCGCTGAGGCTCGGCTCGGTCGCGACCCATCCGGGCAGGGGGATGGCCTCTTGGACGGTGCCGTCGACCAGCTCGACGAGGGCGAGCTCGCTGCGGCCGCCGTCGACGTTCCACAGGACCGCGGCGCGGGTGCCGTCCTCGCTGACGCAGAACTCCTCGACGTCGGCGTCCGGACGAGCCATCAGGACCCGCTCCGAGACGCCGCGGCCGGTCACCGTGAGCAGCGCCAGCCGCTGCCGGTCGCCCCCGACGTCGGTGCGGACCACGACGCGCAGGTAGCCCTCGCGGCTCTCCGACGGGCACGAGGTATGCGGGGGCAGCCGCTCCGACCAGCCCGATCGTGACGGCAGGCGCCGGGGACGGTGGTCGTCGAGGATCGCGGCGGCGTCCGTGACCGAGCCGGGGTCCGGGCGCAGCAGCGCGGTGTCCTCGCCGCCCCACAGCAGGCGCAGCGACCGGTTGCCGCGACCGCCCACCCGCACCAACGACGCGCCGCCCCACGAGTCGACGAACCGGCCCTCGGGACGCCGGTCGACGACCTCGACACCGAGCGTCTGCGGGTCGACCAGCCGAGACTCGCCGGAGCCGTCCTCCAGCTCGGCGGTGACCTGGATCCGCGCGCCGTCCCAGCCGACGAGCTCCGCCGACCCGTCGCGATCGTCGTCGGCGCGCCACGCCTGCGGGTCGCCGGGGTCGGTCGTGACGACCCACACCTGGGAGCGGTACCCGCCATACGGCGCGACCTGGCAGGCCAGCCACAGACCGTCGGGAGAGTGCCGCACCCGGGTGACCGGTCCGTCGACCGGCAGCCGGACGGGCCGCCAGGTGCCGGCGCGCGCCCCCTCGAGGAAGCGCTGCACAGCTCGGGGATAGCCATCGACGTCGACGACGTGCGCCAGGGCACGGCCGTCGGGGGCGACGGACGCCCCGTGGGTGGGGCGGCCGGAGAGCTCCATCACGGTCGGAAGGTCTGGAGCCACAGCTCCAGGGTCGCGAGCTGCCACAGCTCGTTGGAGCCGAGGGTCGTGCGGGTCGTGTTGGGATCGGCGAGCAGCCGGTCGAGCACGTCGGTGTCGAAGACGTGGCGGTCGAGCGCCGCCGACGAGCCGAGGGTGTCGCGGACCAGCTCGAGCACCTCGCCCTCGAGGTGGCGGATGCCGGGGACGGGGAAGTAGCCCTTGGTGCGGTCGATGACCTCGACCGGCAGGATCGACCGGGCGGCGTCCTTGAGGACCCCCTTGCCGCCCCCGGCGAGCTTGAGCTCGGGCGGGCAGGAGCCGGCCAGCTCGACGAAGTCGTGGTCGAGGAAGGGCACCCGGCCCTCGAGGCCCCAGGCCATCGTCATCGTGTCCACCCGCTTGACCGGGTCATCGACCAGCATGACCTGCGTGTCCAAGCGCAGGGCGGCGTCGACGGAGGTGTCCGCGCCGGGGGCGGCCTGGTGGGCGGCGGCGAAGGCCCAGCTCGGGTCGTGGTCGAGTCGGTAGTCCGGGTGCAGCAGGGCGCCCACGGCGTCGTGGCTGCGGTCGAAGAAGACCCGGCGGTAGGCCTCGGTCGTCCGGTCGCGGGGGACGTCCAGGAGCGGGGGGTACCAGTCGTAGCCCCCGAGCACCTCATCCGCGCCCTGGCCCGACTGCACGACCTTGACGTGCCGCGAGACCTCTTGGGAGAGCAGGTAGAACGCGATGCAGTCGTGGCTGACCATCGGCTCGCTCATCGCCGCGAGGGTGCCGGGGACGGCCGGCAGCAGGCGGCTGGTGTCGACGTGGATCTTGTGGTGGTCGGTGCCGTAGCGGGCGGCGATCAGGTCGGAGTAGGAGTACTCGTCGCCGGACTCGCCCCCGGCCGAGTCGAAGCCGATGCTGAAGGTCTGCAGGTCCTGCTGCCCCCGCTCGGCGAGCAGCGCGACGACCAGGCTGGAGTCGAAGCCACCGGACAGCAGCACCCCCACGGGCACGTCGGCGACCATGCGTCGCTCGACGGCGGTGCGCAGGGAGTCCAGCAGCGCGTCGCCCCAGTCGCGGGCGTCCCAGTCGGCGCGGTCCTCGCAGCGGGTGAACGACGGCTCCCAGTAGACGCGGTCCGTGTAGCGGCCGTCGGGCTGGTAGGTCCGGACGGTGGCGGGCGGGAGCTTCTGGATGCCGGCGAACATCGTGCGGGGCGCGGGCACGACGGAGTGGAAGGACAGGTAGTGGTGCAGCGCGACCCGGTCCAGCGACACGTCCACGTCGCCGGCGTCGACGATCGCGCGCAGCGACGAGGCGAAGCGCAGCCGGTCGCCGCGGCGCGAGAGGTAGAGCGGCTTGATCCCGAGCCGGTCCCGGGCCAGGGTGAGCACGCCGGTGTCGACGTCGGTGATCGCGAAGGCGAACATGCCGGTCAGGTGCTCGACGCAGTCCGGCCCCCAGCGGTGGTAGGCCTTGATGATCACCTCGCTGTCGGCGTGCGAGAAGAAGCGGTAGCCGTGACCCTCGAGCTCGGCGCGCAGCTCCTGGTAGTTGTAGATGCAGCCGTTGAACACCATCGACAGGCCGAGCTCGGCGTCGACCATCGGCTGGGAGCCGCGGGGCGACAGGTCGATGATCGACAGGCGCCGGTGCCCCAGGGCGACCCGCCCCTGGGCCCAGACCCCGCCGTTGTCGGGACCGCGCGCGACCATCGCCTCGGTCATCGTCTCGACCGCCGCGACGTCCGCGGGCCGAGCACCTCGCTCGCCGAACCTGACCTCACCGCAGATGCCGCACATCAGCGCTCCTCCCCGTCCGTCATGATCCACGTGTCCTTGCTGCCGCCACCCGCCGAGGAGTTGACGATCCTGCTGCCCTCGGCCCCGGACCGGCTCAGCGCGGCCGGCATCGAGATCGCCTCCGTCTCGCGGGTGCCGCTGCGCCGCCGCAGGTGCACGAACACCCGCAGGTCCACGTGCCGCGGCCGCAGGGCGTTGCCGTCGAAGGTCGGGTGCGTGGACAGGTCGACCAGCTCCTGCCCGATGTAGCGCTCGGGGTTGGCGAGGATCTCGCGCCGCCGCTCGGCGACCTGGGCGGACGTGGCGTCCGGCCCGATGAGCACCCCGAGCCCGCCGTGCCCGTCGATCGGCTTGGTGACGAGCTCGCCCAGGTGGCCAAGGACGTGCTCGCGGGAGTCCGCGTCGGCGCACAGCCAGGAGGGGACCTGGTCCAGGATCGGCTCCTCGCCCAGGTAGTAGCGGACCATGTGCGGCACGAAGGTGTAGACGGCCTTGTCGTCGCCCACCCCGTTGCCGAGGGCGTTGGCCAGCGTCAGGGTGCCCCGGTGCAGCGCCTCGATGACCCCGGCGCCCAGAGGCTGGCCGTCGCGGCCTCCCGCCGACAGCAGCAGGTCCTCGTCCATGCGCAGGTAGGCCACGCGCACCTGGGCCGGTCGTCCGGCCCGCCGCCGCATGAGGCGCCCGTCCTCGAACCACACCTGGCTCGGGGTGAGCACGTCGACGCCCATCGCCTCGGCCAGCCCGGTGTGCTCGGGCCACGCGGAGTCGGTGGGGCCCGAGGAGAGGATGGCGATCTCGCCGGGCTCGGCGGCGCCCCCCTGCGCGGCGGCGGACAGCGTGTCGCGCAGCAGCTCGGGGACGGGACGGACGGGCCGTATGCCGCGGGGGAACACCTCGGGCACGAACCGGCGCATCAGGGCGCGCGCAGCGATGGCGTAGCCGACCCCGGACGGCACGCGCAGGTTGTCCTCGAGCACCCGCCAGCGTCCGGGTCCGTCGCTGACCAGGTCCAGGCCGCTGACGTGGTTGCGGACGCCCGGCCCGCCGAGGCGCCCGCTGGAGCGGTAGCCCGGCGCCCGGTCCAGCAGCTCGCGGGGCATCACGCCGTCGGCGAAGATCGCGCCCTCGCCGTAGCAGTCGCGCAGGAAGGCGTCGAGCGCCCGCGCCCGTTGCTCGCCGCCGGCGCTGATGTGCTCCCAGTCGGACGCGGACACGATGCGGGGGATCAGGTCGACGGGGAAGACCTGGGGCTGCGGCTGGTCGCGCAGGCGGAAGGTTACGCCGTCGGCGCGCTGCAGGTCGACGATCGCGTAGTCGCGCTGGCGCAGCCCCCGGGTCCCCAGCCGCTGGAAGGCGGCGACCACGTCGGCATACGGCGGGCGCGGTGCACCGGTCTCGTCGACGGCCTCGTCGTAGGCCGCGGGGGCCGCCCCCTCGCGGGGCCGGTAGGACTCGAGCAGGTCCTCGGTGCCGTCGACCGGGGCCGCGACGCCACGGGCGGTCTCGGCGATGAGCTGGTCGACGACGTCCGTGAGCCGGCCCCGGCGGCGGCGCGCCCGGCGCTGGCGGGCGGCGGAGCTGCCGCGCAGCAGGGCGGCCGTGGTCAGCCCGTCGACGAGCTCCCAGTCGCCGTTGGCCCGCAGCCACGGCTCCAGCGAGGCGACGAGGTCGCGGATGATCTCGGGGGCCGGGGCGGTGCGGCCCGAGCGCAGGTCGACGAGGTCGCCCTCGAGCCCCGAGCGCGCCGCCCGCCAGGACGCGGCGCGGCCGACGACGGGGGCCAGGTCGAGCGGGGGGACGCCCGCAGCGATCGTCTCGACGGCCCGGTCCACCATGGCCCGGAACAGGCCGGCGACCAGCACGATCGTGTCGGTGGAGGGGCAGCTGTCGCAGATCCGCAGCTCGATCGTGCTGATGCGCGCGGCCGGCCGGACGTCGAAGTAGATCATCCCCGGGTCGCTGATCACGCCCGTGTCGACGAGGTTGGCCACCAGCCGGTCGAACTCGGCGGCGGAGCGGGCCCCGCTCGACAGGCCCGTCGTGGGCCAGCGGCTCCACACCAGGCTCCGCACGCTGGCATAGCCCGTGTCGTCCCCGTCCGACCAGTAGGGGGAGGACGCGGACAGCGCCAGCAGCGGGGGCAGGTCGGGGGCCACGTGCTCGGCGACCAGGCAGGCCTCGTCGAGGTCGGCCACGTCGACGTGCACCTGCGAGCCGCAGATCAGCTGCTCGCGCGTGAGGAGCTGGTAGTCCGCCAGCATGCGCCGGTAGCGCGGGGTCTCGGTCACGTCGATCTCGTCGGGTGCCGACAGCGGCAGGGAGCCGGCCGCCACGATCCCGAGCCCCAGCGGCGTCGCCGCCTGCACCAGGCCCTCCCGGCAGCGGAGCAGCTCGTCGCGCAGCTCGTCCAGGTCGGTGACGACGGCCGAGTTGACCTCGACGACGCACTGCTGGAGCTCGGCGACGTACTCCGTGCGGTCGGCCAGCGCCTCGAGCAGCTCGGGGGCCTTGGCGGCGAGCCGGCGCGTGGTCAGGTCGACGACGTGGAACTCCTCCTCGACCCCCAGCCTGCGGATCGGCCGGGTCCGCGGCTGCGACGTCTGCGTCGTCTGGGGGGACTGCCGGGTCTGGGCCTGCCCGCTGGGTCGTGAGCTGTCCATGGCGTGAGGCTTCCACGCTCATGTTGCGGGCGCGTTGCGAAGTCGTGTCGGCCTGCGTCCCGCGGGCGCGGGTCGGCTCATGCCGGCCGGTCGAGGGCACCGAGCTTGGCCGGGTTGCCGTGGAGCTGGACGGTGCGGACGAGTCCGTCGCGCACTTCCAGGACCAGGCAGCGCAGCGACCCGTCGGGGGCGCTGGGCCCTTGGGGTGGGAGTGCCACGCGGTGCGGGCGCCCGGCGTGAACCGCACGTGCGCGCAGCCCACCGCGGACTGCTTGTCCGGGTTGCGGATCCCGTCGATGTAGACCGTGCCGGTGAACCAGTCCTGCGGCCCGGGGGCGGACTGACCGCCGCTCTGGGTGAACCTCATGCGATCTCTCCTCGTCCTGCTGGTGATGGCGCAGCTGCTGGAGCTGTCGATGGTGGTGGCGCCCACGACGGTGGGGTGCCTCCGGCGCATCCTCGCCCCGCCACCGCCCACAGCGCCACGTCGCAGACGGCCATCCCGGCCGCGCACCAGAACGGCGCCTTGCCACCACCGCCGAGGACGCCGACCGCGAGCGCAGCCCCGAGCCCCACCGCGACGCGTGCGGGTCGGGCGGGTGGGCGCGCCCCGGCCAGCACGGCGAGCTGGGCGCCGGCCAGCCCGGCCACGGCCTGGGCCCGCAGCGACGCAGGCGACCACCGGTGCGGGTAGCCGCGCACCCCGGTGGCGGCGTCGTCGTCCAGGTCGGGCAGGACGTTCAGCAGGTGGGCGGAGCAGCCGAGAAGCGCGCCGGCGACCGTCTGCCACAACGGCGCCGGCCCGTGGCGGGGACCACCTCTGGTCAGATGCGGCACGTGCGGAAGCCCCCCGAAGGCCACGGCATACGGCAGGATCGAGGCGGTCGAGCGCTTGAGACCAGCGTTGTATGCCCAGCCCGACCCGACGACGAGGACCACATGGACGACTCCGGCAGCACCACCGCACCTGCCCGACAGGAGCAGACAGGCACCCGTGGCCACTCCGAGGGCCCTGCGGACCACCCGCGCAGCGGCGGGGTCGCTCGCGAGCGGCTTGTCGACGCGCCCCGCGACCCGGTCCCGCCCGGCGTCGACGAGGTCGTTGCCCCACCCGATCGTCAGCTGACCGGACAGGACGGTCGCGCCCACCAGCAGGACCCGCCGGCGGGGGAGGCCGCAGCCCGCGGCGAGGGCGGTGGCGAGCCCGGTCACGACGACGGTGGGGCCGGGGTGGCACGTGGCCGCCAGCAGGCGCAGGACGGAACGGGGCATGAGCCCACGGTAGGCCCCGGACCGAGGCACGGACGGCCCAGCTCGGTGGTCGCCGTCCGCGGCGTGCTGCCGACCCACACCTATCCGCAGCACGAGATCACCGCCGCGGTGGCGGAGTTCACCGGCGCCGCGTCTGGTCCTCGCCGCCGCATGCTCGAGCAGGTGCACGCCAACGCGGGCGTGCGCACCCGTCACCTGGCCATGCCGCTCGAGCGCTACGCGCGACTGGCGGACTTCGGCGAGGCCAACGACGTCTTCATCGAGGCCGCCGTCGACCTCGGGTGCGAAGCCGTCGAGGCGGCCCTGGCCGACGCCGGTCTCGCGCCGCGCGACGTGGACCTGCTCGTCAGCGCGACCGTGACCGGCCTGGCGGTGCCCTCGATCGACGCCCGGATCGCTGCCCGCCTGCGGATGCGTCCCGACGTCCGTCGGGTCCCGCTCGTCGGTCTCGGCTGCGTCGCCGGGGCGGCCGGCATCGCCCGCGTGCACGACCACCTCGTCGGTCACCCGGACCACGTGGCCGTGCTGGTCGCGGCCGAGATGTGCAGCCTGACGGTCCAGCGCGAGGACACCACTCCCGCCAACATGGTGGCCAGCGGGCTCTTCGGCGACGGCGCCGCCGCGGTCGTGATGGTCGGCGCGGACCGACGGCCGCCGGCAGACCCGGCGGGCCCGTCCACGCGGCCGCAGGTGCTGGACACCCGGTCGCGGTTCTACGACGACACCGAGCGCGCGATGGGTTGGGACGTCGGGGCCACCGGGCTGCGGATCGTGCTGGGCGTCGAGGTGCCCGAGCTCGTGCGCTCGCACGTGCGCGACGACGTCGACGGCTTCCTCGCGCTGCACGACCTCACGCGGGACGACATCGAGTGGTGGGTCGCCCACCCCGGCGGCCCCAAGGTCCTGGAGGCCATGCAGGACGCGCTCGAGGTCCCCCGCGACGCCCTCGGCGTCACCTGGGACTCCCTCGCAGCGATCGGCAACCTGTCCTCGGCGTCGGTGCTCCACGTCCTCGCCGACACCCTCCGCACCCGCCCGCCCCGGCCCGGGTCGTTGGGGATGCTGCTCGCGATGGGCCCGGGGTTCTGCCTCGAGATGGTCCTGCTGCGGGCCCCTGAGGACGCCCGATGAGGAGCCAGACCGCGTATGCCGGACTGGTCGCCGCCGTCGCGGCCGAGCGCCTCGCGGAGCTGGTGGTGTCGCGCCGCAACGCCGCCTGGTCCCTCGCCCAGGGTGGGCACGAGGTGGGGCGCGAGCACTACCCGGCCATGGTGGCCCTGCACACCGGGCTGCTCGGGGCGTGCCTCGCCGAGATGCACTGGGGCCAGCGGAGGTTCGGACGCGGGGGATGGGTCGCCCTCGCCGGTGTCGGGGCGGCCCAGGCGCTGCGGTGGTGGTGCATCCGCACCCTCGGTCCGCAGTGGAACACGCGCGTGATCGTCGTGCCCGGCGCCACCCGGGTCACGGGCGGCCCCTACCGCTGGCTCGACCACCCCAACTACGTCGCCGTCGTCGTCGAGGGCGTCGCCCTGCCGATGGCGCACGGATCCCGGTGGACCGCAGCGGGGTTCACGATCGCCAACGCAGCGCTGCTGGCTCGCCGCATCCGGGTCGAGGAGCAGGCGCTGCGCACGCTGCACGAGACGGCCTGACGGTGGCGAGGGACCCCCGAACGCCAGGCACCGGGGCCGACGCTCACGCCAGGGCGGACGTGGATCTGGTCGTCGTCGGCGGCGGACCGGTCGGGCTGGTCGCGGCTCTGCACGCGGCGCGGCTCGGGATGAGCGCCGTCGTCGTCGAGCCCCGCCTGTCACCGGTGGACAAGGCCTGCGGCGAGGGCATCATGCCGGCCGGCGTGGCCGAGCTCGCGGCTCTCGGGGTCCACCCGGACGGCCACCCGATCCGGGGCATCCGGTACGTCGACGGCAGTGCCCTCGACGGACGCGGCCCATCTGCCGACGCACCGGTCGGGCCGCAGCCTGGGCTCGGCGTGCGCCGCACGACCTTGCACGCCGCCCTGACCCGGGCCACGGAGGCGGCGGGGGACGGCATACGGCAGGTGCAGGATCGAGTCGTGGACCTGGCTCAGGACGACGGGGGGGTCACGGTGGGGCTGGCCGGGGGAGGCGAGGTGCGCGCCGGGCACGTGGTGGCGGCCGACGGGCTGCTCTCGCCGACGCGACGGCTGCTCGGGCTCGACCGTCCGTCGCGGGCGCCGCGGAGGCGCGGGCTGCGACGGCACTACCGGGTCGCGCCGTGGACGGACCACGTCGAGGTGCACTGGGGCCGGTCGTGCGAGGCCTATGTCACGCCCGT
Organism: Arsenicicoccus cauae; assembly: GCF_009707125.1. Classification (GTDB taxonomy): domain Bacteria; phylum Actinomycetota; class Actinomycetes; order Actinomycetales; family Dermatophilaceae; genus Arsenicicoccus; species Arsenicicoccus cauae. The sequence goes on along the minus strand of NZ_WLVL01000021.1, from coordinate 119,833 downwards.
CGCGGACGACGTCGTGGGGGTGGCCGTGCTGACCGCCTGCGTCGGGGGATTCTCCGAGCAGCTCGTCGAGATGCCCTGGCTCGCAAGCCGTCTCGAGGCCGCCGCACCGCTGGACGAGGTGCGCGGGGCGGGGCCGCTACGACAGCGCGCGGCCCACCGCGTCGCCGGACGGGTGCTGCTGGCCGGCGACGCCGCCGGTTACGTGGACGCGCTGACGGGTGAGGGGCTGACGCTCGGGTGGAGACAGGCGAGGGCGGCGGTCGAGTGCGTCGCGGTCGGCGACGCCCGGGGCTACGAGGCCCGGTGGCACGCCATCGGAATGCCCGCCCGCGCGCTGACGAGCAGCCTCGTGGTGGCCACGCGCTCGACGGTCGTGCGACGGCACCTGGTCACGGCCGCTGCGTGCGTCCCGTGGGCGTACCGCTCGGCCGTCCGGGTCGTGGCCTCCTCGGGCTAGCTGCAGTCCACGCTGGCCCCGAGCACGCGGGCCCTCGATCATCGCCTGACGATGCACGTGAGGCCGTCACATCGGTCGGGGGAGCGCACGCGGGCCGACGTGACTAGCTCAGGTAGGGCTGCTCGGGGATGAACGAGGGGTCGTGCGTGCCGACCTTGCGCGCCGCCGCCAGGTGCCCGCCGAGGAAGCCGCCCGCCCCCACGGCGCCGAGGGCGACGAGCCCCAGGGCCGCGCCGAGCCGGTGCCGGCCGTTGCGACGCGCCACCCACGACGCGACCTGCAGCCCGGCACCGGCGCCGTTGGCGATGGCGTGGACCACCCCGACGCGACGGGAGCGGGTGTCGGTCTCGGCATACTCCGACCAGCCCGACAGCGCGGCCGGCACGGCCGCCAGCACGCCGACGCCCGTCAGCAGGCGGGCCCCGTCGCGCGAGTCGTCGTCGCCGGCGAGGTCGAGCAGGCTCGCGCTCATCCACGTGCCCATGGGCACCTCGACGAGCAGGGGGTGCAGCGCGTGGCCGAGCCAGGCGCCCTGGAGCACCCGGCGCCGCAGGTCGTCGGCGACGATCGCGCCTGAGACGCGGTCACCCACGGTCACGACGGGGTCGAGGACGGTGGCTCTCTCGATGGCGTGCACGGGTGCGGCTAGCGGCGTGCGGGGTCGGGTGGTCGGCTGGTCGCGGACGGTCTCGCTGGTCATGAGGACTCCTGGTGGGAGAGGGCGGTATGGCGGGAAGGGGTGGCCGTAGAGATCAGGCGCGCACGTGTCGGGAGCGCAGCTCGGGCAGGACCTCCTTGCCGTACGCCTCGATCATGTCGGCGTAGCGGGGGCCCATGTTGGCGACATACACGTCGTCGAAGCCGGCCTCGACGAAGGGCGCGAAGGCCTCGACGTGGGCGGACACGTCGTCCCCGAAGGTCGCCGACCCGGCGATCTTCTCCCGGGTCACGAGCTCGGCCGCCTGCTCGAAGTGCTGCGGGCTGGGGAGCACCTGGCTGAGCTCGCCGGGCACCCCGGCGTTGGGCCACAGGCGGTAGGCGTCGTCGATCGCCTGCTCCTGGTCCGGGCCCCAGCCCACCTTGAAGCCGGCCTGCGTGGGGGCGTCCGCGCCCTTGGCCTGGCGGAAGGTCCGCACGCTGTCGGCATCAGGCATCGTCGTCACGAAGCCGTCGCCCACCCGGCAGGCCAGGTCCAGCGCCTTGGGCCCGAAGGCCGACACGAAGATCTGCGGCGTCTCCTCGGGCAGGGAGTAGATCCGCGCCGTGTCCACGGTGTAGTAGGGGCCCTCGTGCGAGACGACCTCGCCGGTCCACAGCTCGCGGATCAGCCCTATGGCCTCCTCGAGCATCTCGAGCCGCTGGCCGGCGTGCGGCCAGACGTCGCCGAGGATGTGCTCGTTGAGCGCCTCGCCGGAGCCGACGCCGAGGGTGAACCTCCCCGGGCCGAGCAGGCACGCGCTGGTGGAGGCGGCCTGGGCGACGATCGCCGGGTGGATCCGCACCGTCGGGCAGGTCACGGCGGTCGTGACGGGCAGGTCGCAGACCTGGCTGATCGCCCCGATCGCGGACCACACGAAGGCGGACTCGCCCTGCGCGTCGGTCCACGGGTGGAAGTGGTCGCTGATCCACAGGGCGTCGAAGCCTGCCTCGCCCGCGAGGCGGGCCTGCTCGACGATCTCGGCGGGGGAGTACTCCTCGCAGGACAGGAAGTAGCCGATGCGCTTCACGGTCGTGCCTCCTTCGTGGTGGGGCTGCTGCTCCCCATCCCACCAGGGCGCGTGGCCCGGGGGGAGGTTGTCAGCCGGGAGACTCGACGGTCGCTCGACGCTCGCGGTCAGCGGGCGAGCACCGTGCCGGCCCCGCGGTCGGCGGCCCGGTCCGCGACGTATGCCGCGAAGACGACGTCGGTCGCCGCGATGCCGAGGTTCTGGCAGGGGAGCCGCCCGTCGGGGCGGGGACGCCGGATCGCGTCGCCGGTCCACCCGGACGCCGGCGGAGGGCTTGGGCGGCACCTGCGCGCGTGCCTCGGCCCGCGCGACGGCGACCCGTGGCTCGGGCAGCAGGTGCTGGACCTCGGCGTCGGACAGGTACCGCAGCGGCGGGAGACTCACCCGTCGACCCTGGGGGACGGCGCGGGCATGGTGACGGCCCCGCCGCGAGGGGGACGCGACGGGGCCGTGCGAGGGGGAGGGGGTCGGTCAGCGACCCCGGTAGCCCGGGACCTCCGGGTTGAACGCCGCCAGCGTCCAGCGGTCGAAGGAGCGGAGCCAGGTCTTCATGAGCGTCATCGGGTGACCTCCTGTCGTCGGTGTGCATGGTGCGGGCACCCCGTTGTGTCACCACTCACAAGTATGACGAAAAGCGGCGCCATGATGCAAATAGCAGATTATTGACGATCCGTCAGACAGGGCACAGCCGGTGCTGCCGCCCGAGGACAACCTGCGGCGACAGGTCGCCCCCGAGCCGCTGCTCAACGTGGTCACCGCCCGCACCGGCTGCCCCTACCGGGGGTAAGGGCATGAGCCGGGCTTCGTTCGCCAGGCTGATGATCCCGCCGGGGGTAAGGGCATGAGCCGGGCTTCGTTCGCCAGGCTGATGATCCCGCCGGGGGTAAGGGCATCAGCCGGGCTTCGTTCGCCTGCGTTGCGGCCCCCCACGCTGCCGCACCCGTCTCGGGCGGGACCGGCATAATCGGGCGGGACCGGCATAATGCTGCGATGGTCCCTCCCGAGGTGCGCGCCGCCCTGGACGCCCTGCGTCGTCAGACGCTCGAGCGGGTCCAGGACCTGGAGCGCGACCGGTCGCGCATCGTCGACGCGAGCAGGTCGAGCAACGCCGACGACGAGCACGACCCCGAGGGTCAGACCATCGCCTGGGACCGTGAGCAGACCGCCGCCCTGCTGCGGGACGCCCGCGCGCGGCTCGCCGAGATCGACGTCGCGTCGGCCCGGCTCGACGGCGGGTGGGACGGGAGCTGCGAGGTGTGCGGCGGGCCGATCCCGCCCGGTCGCCTGCTCGCCCGCCCGACCACGGCGCGCTGCGTGGGGTGCGCCTGAGCGCGAGTCCCCGCGAGATGCCGAAGCGGCCTAGGGTGAGGGACATGGACTTTCGATACCTCGGCAACAGCGGTCTGAAGATCAGTGAGATCACCTACGGCAACTGGCTCACCCACGGATCCCAGGTCGAGAACGAGACCGCGAAGCGCTGCGTGCGCGCCGCGCTCGACGAGGGCATCACGTCCTTCGACACCGCCGACGTCTACGCCAACACCAAGGCCGAGACCGTGCTCGGCGAGGCCCTCAAGGGCGAGCGCCGCGAGTCGCTGGAGATCTTCACCAAGGTCTACTGGCCCACCGGCCCGGGAGGGCACAACGACTGCGGCCTGTCCCGCAAGCACGTGATGGAGTCGATCAACGGCTCGCTGCGGCGGCTGCAGACCGACTACGTCGACCTCTACCAGGCGCACCGGTTCGACACGGAGACGCCGTTGGAGGAGACCATGCAGGCCTTCGCCGACATCGTCAGGCAGGGCAAGGCGCTCTACATCGGTGTGAGCGAGTGGACCGCCGACCAGATCCGCGCCGGTCACGCCCTCGCCAAGGACCTCGGCATCTCCCTGGTCTCCAGCCAGCCGCAGTACTCCATGCTGTGGCGCGTCATCGAGCCCGAGGTCGTCCCCGCCTGCGAGGAGCTCGGCATCTCCCAGATCGTGTGGAGCCCGATGGCCCAGGGGGTCCTGTCCGGCAAGTACCTCCCGGGCCAGCAGCCGTCCACCGACACGCGCGCCGGGCACTCCGAGGCGGGCCAGTCCATGAGGGACCTGATGCGCGACGAGGTGCTCGAGGCGGTCCAGGGGCTCAAGCCGGTCGCCGCCGACGCCGGCCTGACCATGCCGCAGCTCGCCATCGCCTGGGTCCTGCAGAACGACAACGTCGCGGCCGCCCTCGTGGGCGCCTCCCGGCCCGAGCAGATCAAGGACAACGTCAGGGCCGCCGGGGTGCGTCTCGACGACGAGATCCTGCGCCGGGTCGACGAGGCGCTCGGCGGGGTGGTCGAGCGTGACCCGGGTCAGACGGCTGCGCGCGCACCGAAGTCCCGGCCCTGCTGATGACGGAGCTGACCGAGGAGGAGATCGCCTTCCTGCAGGGGTGCTTCGACCTGGCGCGCGACGGTGACCTGCAGCTCGCCCACCTCGTGGACGAGGGGCTCCCCGTCAACCTCACCAACGCCAAGGGCGACACGCTGCTGATCCTCGCCGCATACCACCAGCACGACGCCCTCGTGTCGGCGCTGCTGGCGCGCGGCGCCGACACCGAGCGGGTCAACGACAACGGGCAGACCGCGTTGGCCTCGGCGTGCTTCCGCCGCAACGCCGAGATCGTGAGCTCGCTGCTGCGTGCCGGGGCCGACCCCGCGACCGGGGAGCGCTCGGCGCTGGCGATCTGCGAGTTCTTCGCCCTGCCCGAGATGCTCGAGCTGCTGCGCGCCGCACCAGCCCCTCCCACCGCTCGCTGATCGTGAGGGTCTGGTCCACCATCCTTGGACCAAACCCTCACGATCCTGGTGGCGGCGGTGAGCTGGTGGAGACGGTGGAGCGGTGAGGTGTCGGGAGGTCAGGCGGAGGGGTGGGTCATGTCCATGGGGACCACCCAGCGGTCGAAGTCGCCCTCGCTCACGTCCCCGCTCGCGATCGCGGCCTCGCGCAGCGTGGTGCCCTCCTTGTGGGCCCGCTTGGCGATGGCGGCGGCCTTGTCATAGCCGATGTGCCGGTTGAGCGCGGTCACGACCATGAGGTTCTGCTCGAGGTTGGCCTCGATGCGCTCGCGCTGCGGCTCGATGCCGACGGCGCAGTGCAGCCGGAAGGACTCGCACCCGTCGGAGATCAGCCGGATCGACTCGAGCACCGCGTGCGCCATGACGGGCTTGTAGACGTTGAGCTGGAAGTTGCCCTGCGAGCCGGCGAACGCGACGGTCGCGTCGTTGCCGAAGACCCGCGTGGCCACCATCGTCAGCGCCTCGCACTGCGTCGGGTTGACCTTGCCCGGCATGATGCTCGACCCCGGCTCGTTCTCGGGGATGGTGATCTCGCCGATGCCGTTGCGGGGTCCTGAGGCGAGCCACCGGACGTCGTTGGCGACCTTCATCAGCGCGCCGCCGAGCGTGCGCAGCGCCGCGCTGACGCCGACGAGCGCGTCGTGGGCGGACAGCGCGGCGAACAGGTTGGGGGCCTGGACGAAGCCCAGCCCGGTCTCGTCGGCGATCTTGCGGGCCGCCAGGGCGCCGAACTCCGGGTGGGCGTTGAGGCCGGTCCCGACGGCGGTGCCGCCGATCGCGAGCTCGAGGACGCGGTCCTCGGACTGACGGACGGCGTCGAGGGCCTGGTCGATCTGCGCGACCCAGCCGCCGATCTCCTGACCGAGGGTGATCGGCGTGGCGTCCTGCAGGTGGGTGCGCCCGACCTTGACGACGTCGGCGAACTCCTCGCTCTTGCGGGCGAGCTCGTCCCGCAGCGCCTCGACGTGGGGATAGAGACGCTCGGTCAGCTCGAGGGCCACGGCGATGTGCATGGCCGTGGGGAAGGTGTCGTTGCTGGACTGGCCGCGGTTGACGTGGTCGTTGGGGTGCACGGGCTCCTTGCTGCCCATCACGCCTCCTGCCAGCTCGATGGCGCGGTTGGAGACCACCTCGTTGGCGTTCATGTTGGACTGCGTCCCGGACCCGGTCTGAAAGACGACGAGGGGGAAGTGGTCGTCGAGCCGTCCGGCGATCACCTCGTCGGCGGCGCGGACCACGAGGTCGGCGACGTCCTGGGGGAGCTGACCCAGCTCGGCGTTGGCCAGGGCGGCGGACTTCTTGAGGATGCCGAGGGCCCGGATCATGGGGGCGCCCCAGACGAAGGTGTCGCGGCCGATGTCGAAGTTGCCCAGGCTGCGCTGCGTCTGAGCCCCCCAGTACCGGTCCTCGGCGACCTCGACGGTGCCCATGCTGTCTCGTTCGGTGCGCGTGCTCGTCATGCCCCCACCGTATGCCGGAGGCCTGGGGACCGTGAGGCTGCCTCGCCCGCAGACGCGGTCGCTGCCCGGTGCCGCCCGCTAGATGTGGTAGTCGTCGAGCCCGGCGAGGGCCGCCTCCTCGACCGGCTCTCCCGCGGCGGCGGCCACGGCGACCGCGTCGGCGGCCTCGGAGAACTCGTAGCGCCGCTTGTAGAGGTCGAACAGGGCGATGATCGTGGCTCCGACGGGCACGCCGAGCAGCGCTCCCGAGGCGCCGAACAGCGCTCCGCCCATCATCGCGGACCCGAACGCGACGGCGGGGTGCACGTCGACCGCCCGGGCGCTGATGCGCGGCTCGACGAAGATGTTCTCGACCTGCTGGTAGGCGATCGCGTACAGCAGCACCCACAGGCCGTCGCGGGGCTCGCTGCTGACCACGCCCACGAGCACGGGCAGCACGATCGAGACGTAGGTGCCGATGTTGGGGACGAACTGGGCGACCAGGCCGGTCCACAGGGCCAGCGGCAGCCAGTAGGGCAGGTCGATGATCCACATGAACACGCCCATGGCGGTGGCGTTGATCGCGGCGAGCACCAGCCGGCTGGAGACGTAGCCGCCGATCTTGACGAGCCCGATCTCCCACATGCTGAGGACGACCCCTTGCAGGCGCGGTGGGAACAGCCGGGCGAGCCAGGTCCGCAGCCGGGGCGCGTCCGCGGACAGGTAGAAGGTGAACAGCAGGAAGGCGAAGGTGCTGAGCAGCGCGGACAGCAGGCTCGTGACAAAGCCCAGCAGGCCGGTCGCGAGCTGGCCGGCGAGGGCGGTGATCCGCTCGGAGCTGAGGTTGAGCCGGTCCATGATCGAGCTCTGGTCGATGTCGAGGCCGAAGCGCTGGTTGGCCTGCTCGACGGCGGACTGGACCAGGCTGGGTGCCTGGGTCACGAGGCTGGTCAGCTGGTCGCGCAGCATGCCGCCGAAGGCGAGGAAGAAGGCCACGAGCAGGACCGCCACACCGAGCATGACCAGCGCGGTGGCGATGGGGCGCGGCATCCGCCCGGCCAGGCGCGAGACGGCTGGCTCCATCGCGGAGGCGGCGAAGAAGGCCATCAGTGCGGTGAACAGCACCGGGGCGCCGTCCGCGAGCACGAATCGCGCGAACGTCGCCAGAGCCAGGACGGCCACCACGACCCACGCGGCCCGCCATACGGAGTGCTGGTCCAGGACGACGGTGGCCGCCGGGGTCGCGTCGGCCTCGGGCGCGCGCTCGACGACCGGCTGTCCGGTCGGCCCGGACGACGCCGGCGCGTCCACTGGATCCGGCTCGGTCGCCGGTCGCCTGGGCAGTCGCAGTCTCACCGTGGGTCCCTCCGACAGGTCGTATGCCGTCCCGCCCACGGTCACGCGGGGTGCGGGCTCGGCGCGACGAGCGTAACGCCGACCAGTTCGGTTCAACGACCGGTCACCGACGGTAGTGTGCCCCCCGTGCCACACGAGCAGGCCGCGCCGTCGGGCGCCCCCGACGAGCGTCAGACGCGCCGGCTGCTGGTGTATCTCGCGGCGGCCCTGGTCGCGGGCGGCATGCCGGTCCACGAGGTCGAGGCCGACGTGCGGCGGTGCGCGCGGGCGCTGGGCCAGTCCGGCTGCCAGCTGTCCGCGCTGCCCACGGGTGTCGTCCTGTCGCTGGGCTACGGCTCGCCGGCGACCTTCGAGGCCGTCGAGGGCTCGCTGCGGCTGGACCAGAGCGCCGAGGTCAACGTCATCCAGCGGGGCCTCGAGGACGGGACCGTCACCGCGACCGAGGCGCTCGAGCGACTCGTCACCCTCCGTGCTCGACCGCACCGCTACGACGTGCCCGGCATGTATGCCGGGGGCGCGTTCGTGGCCGCCGGCATCGCCCTGATCCTGCAGCCGTCGCTGCGCAGCGTGCTGTTCGCCCTGGTCTGCAGCCCGCTCGTCGTCGCGCTCCTGCGTGTCAGCGGGCGCCACCGGCTGCTGACGATCCTGTTCCCCAGCGTGGCGGCCTTCGTCGTGAGCCTGCTCGCGTTCTGGGCGGGGGAGCACGGCTGGGTGCCCGGCCCGTTGCGCAGCCTGCTGCCGCCCCTCGCCGTCCTGCTCCCGGGGGCGCTCATCGTCACGGGGCTGTCCGAGCTGGCGGCGGGCGCCATGGTGGCGGGGACCTCCCGGCTCGTCTACGGCGCGAGCCAGCTCGTGCTCTTCGGCCTGGGGGTGGGGGCGGCGGCGGTCCTGCTGCGGGTGCCGCCGGACCTGCTCGCCAACGATCGCAGCCACGACCTGGGCTGGTGGGCGGCCCTCGTGGGCCTGGTCGTGCTGACCGTCGGCATCAGCCTGATGGAGGCCGTCCCGCCGCGTCTCGTGCCGTGGGTCCTGCTGATCCTCGCCGCGACGTTCGCCTCGCAGGTCCTGGGCCAGGCGCTGGTGCCGAGCCCGTGGTTCGGGGCCTTCCTCGGTGCGGTGGCCGCGAGCCTCGGGGCGAGCGCCGTCGAGCTGCTGCGTCCCCGGCTGCCGCGCCTGGTGGTCTTCCTGCCGAGCTTCTGGCTGCTCGTCCCCGGTTCGCTGGGGCTCATGTCGGTGACCCAGCTCGGCCTGGACACCCCCTTCGCAGCGGACACGATCGCGCTGTCCGTCGGAGTCATCTGCGCCATCTCCGTGGGCCTGGTCGTCGGGTCCGGCATCGCGCGGGGGGCGTGGTTCGTCGGGCGCGTCTCGCGCTCCCAGCTGCGTCAGCGCGCCGGCCGGTGGGACCGGGTCAGTCACCGTCCGGGGCGCTCGCGCTGACGAGCCGCAGCACCGGGGAGGGGTCCGTCGCGGTCTCGACCGCACCTCCCGCGGCGCGCACCTCGAGATGCAGGTGGCAGCCGTCCGGCGCACCCAGGTTGCCCGCCTCCGCGAGCGGGGTGCCCGGCTCCACGCGCTGCCCGGGGGAGACGAGCAGGCGTCGCGCGTGCCCGACCAGCGTGTCCCTGGTCCCGTCCGCGGAGCGGACGCGGAGGGCGAGCGGGCCGTATGCCGGACCGGGTCGTCGCGGGACCGCCGGATCGACGACGGTGCCGGCGTGGCCGGCGGTGATCACCGTGCCGCAGGGCAGGGCCACATCGGTCCCGTGGTGGAAGCCCTGCCCTCCCGGGCACCGCGGGTCCGCTCGGTAGGAGGGCGCGGTGGTGCAGCCGTAGGGCACCATCACGGGCCAGGCCCCCGCGAACCACGGCGAGCGGTGCAGCGAACGATCCGTGTCGTAGAAGCGGTTGGCCGGGTCGAGCCCCGCCGGCAGGACGGCCGTCGTCGACGGTGACCCCGTGGCCGTCGAGGCCGTCGAGGGCGCCGAGGTCATCGAGGGCGTCGAGGGCGCCGAGGCGGCAGGGGAGTCCGCCGAGAGGTCACGGGCAGCCGGCGGGGTGTCGCCCGGCACGGTGATCTCGAGCCGGGTCGGCGTCGGCGTCGGGTCCGGCGGCGCGCAGGCCGTCAGAGCTGTCGTCGCCGTCAGCGCCGTCAGCGCCGTCAGCGCCGTTATCGCCCTCATCGCGGGCGTCCCCGTGAGGGTGGCGGCGGTGGCGGCACGACCGGGCCCGGGGCTCACAGGTCGACGACCACCACGGTGACGTTGTCCCGGCCGCCGGCGTCGAGGGCCTCGTGCACCAGCGCCCGGGTCGCGGTGCCGGGGTCCTGGTCCGCGAGCAGCGTAGTGATGCGGGCGTCGTCCAGCTCGCCGTTGAGGCCGTCGGAGCACAGCAGCAGCCGACCGGTCGCGGGCACGACCGCCACGCCCGGCGTCGCCTCGCCGTGCAGGTCGTCGGTGATAGCCCTCGTGATGCGGTACTGCCCCGGGTGGGTGCGCGCCTGCTCGAGCGTGATCATGCCGAGGTCGACCATCTCCTGGGCGACGTTGTGGTCGCTCGTGAGCGCCACCAGCTCCCCGTCCACCAGCAAGTAGGCCCGGCTGTCCCCGACCCACGCGACCACGAGCTGCCCGTCCGCGCCGCGGGCGGCGACCACGAGGGTCGTGCCCATGCCCGCCGTCACCGGGTCCTGGCGGGCCCGGTCGACCACCGCGCCCCTCGCCGCGGCCACGGCGTCCTCCAGCAGCCCCCGCACGTCCTCGCTGCGGCCCACCGCGCCACCACCGGCCATCCGCACGACGGCGTCGACGGCCACCTGGCTCGCGACCTCGCCGCCGGCATGCCCGCCCATGCCGTCCGCCACGACCCACAGGTCGTCCTCCACGGCGTAGGCGTCCTCGTTGTGGTCGCTGACGCGCCCCCGGTCGGTGAGGGCGGCGTGGCGCTGCGACGTCGTCATGCCAGCATCCTGACACGGGAGGCCGGGCGAGCACCGCAGCGGCGGGCGGACCCTCGCGGGTGACGCGTCCCACCCGTCGGCGCGTCAGCCCGGCCCGGTCTGGCGAGGTCCTAGCCTGGAGCCCGTGGAGGACCCAGGGATGCCGAGCGGATCCGAGCCCGCCGTCTCGACGCGCGTGCTCACGCTGCCTAACGCCCTCACGCTGCTGCGGCTGCTGCTGATCCCCGTCTTCTTGTGGCTGCTGCTGGTGCGCCACGCCGAGCTCGGGGCGTTCTGGGTGCTGGCGGCCTCGGCGGCGACGGACTGGCTGGACGGCGTCGTGGCCCGCCGCTACGGGCTCGTGAGCCGGCTGGGCCAGACCCTCGACCCGGTGGCGGACCGGTTGTTCGTGCTCACCACTCTGCTCGGGCTCATGGTGCACGGTGTCGTGCCGTGGTGGTTCGTCGTCCTGCTGCTCGCCCGCGACCTGTGGGGGGTGATCGAGATGGTGCGCCTTCGGCGCCACGGCCTGCGCACGCTGCCGGTGTCCTTCATCGGCAAGGCGGCGACCTTCGCGCTGCTCACCGCGTTCCCGCTCATGCTGCTGGGGCACGGGCCGGGCACCCCCGCGGCCGTCGTCCGGTCCGTGGCCTGGGCGTTCGCCTGGTGGGGGGCCGGTCTGTACTGGCTGTCGGCGATCATGTACAACATCCAGGCGCAGCAGGTCGTGCGCCGTGAGTCGGGGGAGGAGGCACGATGAGCACGTCGCCTCGCCCGCGCCGTCCGGACGAGAGCATGACCCTGCTGACGGAGATGATGGATCGTCCGCTGGACCCCGGGTATGCCGCCGAGGCCGACCGCCGGGTCGCGGCGGGCCTGACGCCGACGCCTTCAGGGCGCACGTGGCGCACCACCGTCTACCTCCTGCTGATCGGGGTGCTCGTGGCGAGCGCCGGCATGGCCCTGCGGCAGCCCAAGGCCGCCGTCACCGCGGAGAAGTCCGCGCTCGTCGCCCAGATCGAGCGCCGTCAGGCCGAGGCGGACCGGACCCAGGCGCAGATGGCCACGTGGGAGGCCGAGATGGCGCGCGTCCAGGTCCTGGCCGGCCAGGCCGAGCAGGGCCTGACGGAGCAGCTGAGGCAGGCCGAGCTCGGGGCGGCGGCCGCCCCGGTCCAGGGGCCGGGGCTGGCGGTCACCGTCGACGACGCGCGCACGAGCACCGGGACCTCCGCCGACGGCAACCCCCGCACGTCCGGGCAGGACCCGGGGCGCGTGCAGTCCAGCGACCTGCAGCTCGTCGTCAACGGGCTGTGGGAGGCGGGCGCCGAGGCGATCGACGTCAACGGGCACCGGCTCACGGCGACGTCGGCGGTGCGCTTCGCCGGGGAGGCGATCCTCGTGGACTACCGCCCCCTGACCCGCCCCTACGTCATCCACGCCATCGGGGACCCGCAGCAGCTGCGCACGCGGTTCCTGGCCACCGAGGGCGGCCGGTGGCTGGATGCCCTCGGGCGCGAGGTCGGGATCCGCCACGACGTCGTGGCGCAGGACCGACTGGTGCTGGAGGGCGACAGCGGCGTCCGCCTGCGCCACGCGACATCGGTGCCGCCCGCGGCCGGCATACCGACCACCCGCGCCGCCACCACCGCTCCCACGACCCCCAGCACAGCCCAGATGCCCGTCCCCAGCACGACGACCAGCACGACGGAGGCCAACCCGTGATCCCCGCCCTCGGACTGCTCATCGGCATCGCGATCGGGGTCTTTCTCGACCCGTCGGTGCCGGTGTGGCTGCAGCCCTATCTCCCCATCGCGATCATCGCGGCGCTCGACGCCGTCTTCGGCGGCCTGCGGGCCGTCCTCGACGGCATCTTCAACGACAAGGTGTTCGTCATCTCGTTCCTGTCCAACGTGGTGGTGGCGGCGCTCATCGTCTTCCTCGGTGACCAGCTGGGCGTCGGCGCACAGCTGTCCACCGGGGTCGTCGTGGTCCTCGGCGTCCGCATCTTCTCCAACGTCGCCTCGATCCGCCGGCACCTCTTCCACGCATGAGCACCCGCGTCCCGGACCCGCCCCAGCCCGATCCCGAGCGCCAGCCCGATCCCGAGCCCCAGCCCGTTCGCCCCTCTGCGTGGCGGCGGCTCGCCCGCGTGGGGCGCCCCCGCCTCACCAAGGCCAACGCCGTCGCGACCGCCCTCGCGGTGCTGCTGGGCTTCGCCCTCGCCACGCAGCTGCAGTCGCAGTCCCGCCGCGGCCTGGAGTCCCTGCGGACCACCGACCTCGTCCGGATCCTCGACGACCAGAACGCCCGCTCCGACCGCCTCGACGCCGAGGCCCGCCAGCTCCAGGCGCAGCGCGACGAGCTCGTGAACGGCTCCCAGCAGGGCCAGGCGGCCGTCGCCGCGGCCCGCGAGCGCCTCGACACGCTGGGCATCCTGGCCGGCACCGCCAAGGCCAAGGGTCCTGGCGTCACGATCCGCATCACCGACCCCCAGGGCAAGGTCACGGCGCCCATGCTGCTGGACGTGGTGCAGGAGCTGCGGGACGCGGGTGCCGAGGCGATCCAGGTCGGGGACGTGCGGGTGGTGGCCTCCACGTGGTTCGGCTCCCAGGACGGCTCCCTGCGGGCCGACGGCAAGCCGCTCCGCGCCCCCTACGTGGTCAGGGCGATCGGTGACCCGGCCACCATGGACGCCGCCATGCGGATCCCCGGTGGCGTCGTGGAGAGCATGAGGCAGGAGGGTGCTGACGCGGCCGTGGCGCGGACCGATAGCATCACGGTGGACGCGCAGGCGACGCCGGCGCAGCCACGTCACGCTCAACCCGTGCCGGCCCCGACGACGGGACCCGCTCCGTAGCACACGCCCACGGAGGCCTGTCGGAGCCGGAGTCATCCGCGACCTACAAAGGAGCGCCATGTCGGAGCTGTCCTACCCCGAGAACCTTCGCTACACCGCCGAGCACGAGTGGGTCGCCGTCGAGGGCGACCTTGCCAAGGTCGGCGTCACCGCGTTCGCCCAGGACGCCCTCGGCGACGTCGTGTTCGTCAGCCTCCCCGCCGTGGGGGACGAGGTGGCGGCGGGTGACTCGTGCGGCGAGGTGGAGTCGACCAAGTCCGTCTCCGACCTGTTCTCCCCGGTGTCCGGCGAGGTCGTCGAGGTCAACGAAGAGCTCGACTCCGCGCCCGAGTCCGTCAACTCCGACCCCTACGGCAGCGGCTGGATGTTCACCGTCAGGGTCAGCGACCCGGGCGAGCTCGACGGTCTCCTGGACGTGAGCGCCTACAAGGCCCAGCTCGACTGACCGATAGGCTGGTGCCTCGGCCACAATTCTCATACGGTGTCACCCGCAGTGACCCGCACGTTCTCGTGACGGGCACGGCGGGTGACACCGATTGATCGCCAAGGAGTGACTGCCTCATGAGCAACCCCGAGCAGGAGGGCCGCCGCCCTCTCCCCGAGGGTCCGTCGACGCAGCAGTTCCAAGGTGTCGGTCCCGACCTGGACCACGCCCTCGAGGGCGGCGGCGCCCAGGGTGGGCACGACCAGGCCACCGTCGACGCCCTGCGGCCCGGCACGGCCCTGCTGGTCGTGCTGCGCGGCCCCAACACCGGCGCGCGCTTCCTCCTCGACGCCGAGGAGGTCAGCGCCGGCCGTCATCCCGACAGCGACATCTTCCTCGACGACGTGACCGTCTCCCGTCGGCACGCGGTCTTCGTGCGCATGGGGGACACCTTCGAGGTGCGGGACGTGGGCTCGCTCAACGGCACCTACGTCAACCGCGAGCGCACCGACGCCGGTCGCCTGCAGGCCGGTGACGAGGTGCAGATCGGCAAGTTCCGCCTCGTGTTCTACGCCCCGTCGTCCAGCTGATGCCGGTGAGTGACGGCCCCTCCTCGCACAGCACCTACACGATCGGCGCCGTCGTCGCGGCGCTGGTCGACGACTTCCCCGACCTGTCGATCAGCAAGGTCCGGTTCCTCGAGGCCAAGGGGCTGCTCACTCCCGAGCGCCGCCCGTCCGGCTACCGCGTGTTCTCCGAGGCGGACGTCGAGCGGCTGCGCTACATCCTCACCGCGCAGCGCGACCGGTTCTGGCCGCTCGAGGTCATCCGCGAGGCGCTGGACGCCATCGACCGGGGCCTCACCCCCTCCGGCGCGGGGGAGTCCAGCCTCCCCACCGTGCCCGAGACCGTCGCCGTGGACGCGGTCGACCCGCTCCTCGCCGCCCCCCGCTCCTCGGTGCTGCTCACCGAGCGCGAGCTGCGCCGCCTCGCCGGGATCGACGAGACCACGCTCAGCGGTCTGCTGACCTACGGCCTCCTGCGCCCCGACCGCCAGGGCCACTTCGACGAGGACGACCTGGCGGTGGCCCGTGCCGCGGGCCGGCTCGCCGCCCACGGGATCGAGCCGCGGCACCTGCGGCCGTTCCGCACGGCCGCCGACCGTGAGCTGGCGCTCGTCGAGCAGGTGCGCGGACCTGCCGCGCGACGGCGTGACGACGACCCCGCGGTCGACATACTGCGGGCCTGTCTGTCCCTGCACGCCGCCCTGGTCCGAGGCGGTCTCGGGGACTGATCAGGGCCTCGCGACACGCGACGAGCCGCAGTCGGGGTACCGTGGCGGGGTGAGGTCACTAGAGGTGCTCGGGGTCCGGGTCGAGATGCCCACCAACAAGCCCATCGTCCTGCTCAAGGAGACGGACGGCACCCGCTTCCTGCCCATCTGGGTGGGGGCGGCCGAGGCCACCGCCATCGCCTACGCGCAGCAGGGGGTCGAGCCGCCGAGGCCGCTGACCCACGACCTGATCGCCACCCTCATCCCCGCGCTCGGCCACCGGCTGACCGAGATCCGGATCAGCTCGCTGCAGGACAGCTACTTCCGGGCGACGCTCGTCTTCGATGGGACCGTCGAGGTGGACTCCCGCGCCTCCGACGCCATCGCCATCGCGCTGCGCACGGGCACGGGCATCGTGACCACCGAGGCCATCCTCGACGAGGCCGGCGTGACCATCTCCGGGGAGGGCACCCAGGGGGAGGGCGGCGAGGGCGGGGAGGTGACGGCCGAGGACGAGGTCGAGCGCTTCCGCGAGTTCCTCGACCACGTCACCCCCGAGGACTTCGAGGGCGGCCCGGGCGAGGGCCCCCACGAGGCCTGAGGGCGCGTCGCCGTCCTAGGCCGTTCGGGTGGGGGGTCCCGCACGCCCCGGTGGCGCCGCCCGACACACGCCCCGGCTGCGGGCTGATGTGATTGACGACCCCTGGGCCGGGACGTACCGTCGATCACGAGCCCGGCACCACGTCCCGCGATCGCGCGGGGCGCCCTACAGCCGAGTCGAGCAGCGCGAAGGGGAGGGGCCGTGGTTCCGGAGCACACCGACCGCCCGGTCGTGCCGACCGCCTCGCAGGGGCTGCTGTTCACCGACGACCTGCCCGACCTGTCCGAGGACATCGGCTACCGCGGACCCACCGCCTGCAGGGCCGCGGGCATCACCTACCGCCAGCTCGACTACTGGGCCCGCACGGGGCTCGTCGAGCCGTCCGTGCGCGGCGCCACCGGCTCGGGCACGCAACGGCTCTACGGCTTCCGGGACATCCTGGTCCTCAAGGTCGTCAAGCGGCTGCTCGACACCGGTGTCTCCCTCCAGCAGATCCGCGTGGCGATCTCCACCCTGCGCGAGCGCGGGGTCGAGGACCTCGCCCAGATCACGCTGATGAGCGACGGCGCGTCGGTCTACGAGTGCACCTCCGCCGACGAGGTCATCGACCTCGTGCAGGGCGGGCAGGGTGTCTTCGGCATCGCTGTGGGCCGCGTCTGGCGCGAGATCGAGGGTGAGCTGTCCTCGCTGCCGAGCGAGCGCTTCGAGGACGAGGTCCAGCCGGACTTCCCCGGCGACGAGCTCACCGCCCGACGACGCACCCGCTCCGCCGGCTGACCCACCTGATCGGCGCGCGCCAGGGCGCGCAGGCCCGACCTCACCCTGCTGCTAGGGTTTGCAGCGCTGATCACCTCACGTGGGAGAGATCCCGCGCGGCGAGGGCCACGCGACGACGCGATCATCCGGCGTCGCGCCGGGCCGCCCGTCCGCGGGGCGCCGAAGGGGCAACTACCCCGGAACCTCTCAGGCACCCGGACCACGTGGGCAGGCACCCTGGATGCGTCGCCCGTCGCAGACTGGAGGGGACGGACCCGCCGCCACGGCGAGCCCGACCTACGCCCGCCTGCCACGAGGAG
Organism: Arsenicicoccus cauae; assembly: GCF_009707125.1. Taxonomy (GTDB): domain Bacteria; phylum Actinomycetota; class Actinomycetes; order Actinomycetales; family Dermatophilaceae; genus Arsenicicoccus; species Arsenicicoccus cauae. The sequence continues at coordinate 102,859 of NZ_WLVL01000021.1, read as the reverse complement.
CCTGCCGTGAGCGCAGACAGCACCACCACCGTGCCGGAGTTCGTCTCCCGCCACATCGGTCCGCGCGAGGACGACGTCGCGCGCATGCTGGAGGTCATCGGCCAGCCCAGCGTCGAGGAGCTCATCGCCCGCACCGCGCCGGACGCCATCCTCGGCGGGCCGGCCCTCGCGCTCGACGGGGCCCCCACCGAGCAGGCCGTCACCGACGAGCTGCGCACCATCGCCGACCGCAACCAGGTCAAGACCTCGCTGATCGGCCTCGGCTACTACGGCACCGTGACGCCGCCCGTCGTGCGGCGCAACGTGCTGGAGAACCCCGCGTGGTACACCGCCTACACGCCCTACCAGCCCGAGATCAGCCAGGGCCGGCTCGAGGCGCTGCTCAACTTCCAGACGATGGTCATCGACCTGACCGGGCTCGACATCGCCAACTCCTCCCTGCTCGACGAGGGCACCGCGGCGGCCGAGGCCATGACCCTGATGCGGCGGTCCAGCAAGGCCGCCAAGGACGCCGTCCTGCTGGTCGACGAGCAGGTCCTGCCGCAGTCCTATGCCGTGATCGCCTCGCGTGCCCTGCCGCTCGGCATCCAGGTGGAGCGGATCGACCTGTCGTCGGTGACCACGGCCGAAGGACTGGTCGAGGCGTCCGGCGGCAAGGGCGTCTTCGGCGTCCTCGTGCAGTACCCCGGCGCCGACGGCGAGATCCGTGACTGGCGCGCGCTGACCGAGGCCGCGCACGAGGCCAAGGCCCTCGTCACCGCGTGCACCGACCTGCTCGCCCTCACCCTGCTGACGCCGCCCGGCGAGTGGGGCGCCGACATCGCGGTGGGCAACAGCCAGCGGTTCGGGGTGCCGATGGGCTTCGGTGGGCCGCACGCCGGGTTCATGTCGGTGCGCAAGGGCCTGGAGCGCTCCATGCCCGGGCGCCTGGTCGGGGTCTCGGTCGACGAGGCCGGCGCTCCGGCATACCGGCTCGCCCTGCAGACCCGAGAGCAGCACATCAGGCGGGAGAAGGCCACCTCCAACATCTGCACGGCCCAGGTGCTGCTGGCCGTCATGGCCAGCATGTATGCCGTCTGGCACGGTCCCGACGGGTTGCGGCGCATCGCCGAGCGGGTGCAGCGGCACACCGCCGCGGCGCGCCAGGCCCTCGTAGCGGCGTCCGTGGACGTGCGCACCCAGCACCACTTCGACACCCTCACGGTCTCGGTGCCGGGGCGCGCCGACGCCGTCATGGCTGCTGCGCTCGAGCGCGACCTCAACCTGTGGCGCGTAGACGCCGACACGGTGCAGCTGTCCTTCGACGAGACGACGGACCGGGAGCAGGTCGCGGCCGTCGTCGAGTCCTTCGGCGCGAGCTTCTCCGGGGGCGTGCCGGGCGACCTGGCCCCGTCCTGGCCCGAGGCGCTGACGCGCACCAGCGAGTACCTCACGCACCCGGTGTTCAGCGCGCACCACTCGGAGACGGCGATGATGCGCTACCTGCGCCGCCTCGCCGACAAGGACTACGCGCTCGACCGCGGGATGATCCCGCTGGGCTCGTGCACGATGAAGCTCAACGCCACGACCGAGCTCGAGCCCATCACCTGGCCGGAGTTCTCATCGCTGCACCCCTTCGTGCCGACCGACCAGTCCGCGGGCTCGCGCCAGATCGTCTCGGACCTGCAGCAGTGGCTCGTGGAGATCACGGGCTATGACGCCGTGTCGATGCAGCCCAACTCCGGTGCGTCCGGCGAGCTGGCCGGCCTCATGGCGATCCGCGCCTACCACCGGGCGAACGGGCAGGAGGAGCGCAACGTCTGCCTCATCCCGTCCAGCGCCCACGGCACCAACGCGGCGTCGGCGGTGATGGCGGGCTTCAAGGTGGTCGTGGTCAAGTCCACGGCCGGCGGGTCGATCGACATGGAGGACCTGCGCGGCAAGGTCAAGGAGCACTGCGAGGTGCTCGCCGCGATCATGGTCACCTACCCGTCCACGCACGGCGTCTACGAGGACACCATCGTCGAGCTGTGCGAGCTGGTCCACGAGGCCGGCGGTCAGGTCTACGTCGACGGCGCCAACATGAACGCCCTGGTCGGCGTCGCCCGTCCCGGGAAGTTCGGCGCGGACGTGTCCCACCTCAACCTGCACAAGACCTTCTGCATCCCCCACGGTGGCGGAGGCCCGGGCGTCGGCCCGATCGGCGTGCGGTCCCACCTGGCGCCATACCTGCCCAACCACCCGCTCGCCCCCGAGGCCGGACCGGACACGGCGACCGGGCCTGCGGCGTCCGCGCCGTACGGCTCGGCGTCGATCCTGCCGATCTCGTGGGCGTACATCCGGCTCATGGGCGGCGAGGGGCTGCGGCGCGCGACGCTCGCCGCTGTGCTCAACGCCAACTACGTCGCGGCGCGGCTGCGCGACCACTACCCGGTGCTCTACAGCCAGGACGGGCTGGTCGCGCACGAGTGCATCCTCGACCTGCGCGGCATCACGCACGACACCGGCGTCACGGTCGACGACGTGGCCAAGCGGCTGATCGACTACGGCTTCCACGCGCCGACGATGTCCTTCCCGGTCGCCGGCACCCTCATGGTCGAGCCGACGGAGTCCGAGGACCTCGTGGAGCTGGACCGGTTCTGCGACGCGATGATTGCGATCAAGGCCGAGATCGACCAGGTCGGATCCGGCGAGGTGGCGGCGGACGCGTCCGTGCTCCGGCACGCGCCCTACACCGCCGAGTCGCTGGCGGGGGAGTGGGACTACGACTTCGACCGGGCGACGGCGGCGTTCCCGGCAGGGGTCGACCCGCGTTCGAAGTACTGGCCGTCGGTGCGCCGCATCGACGGCGCGTACGGCGACCGCAACCTGATCTGCACGTGCCCGTCCCCCGAGGCCTTCGAGGACTGACGACCGCGCGAGGACACGAGCGACGTAGGAGCGAGGCCCGCAGCGCGGAGGAGGTCCGACCAGAGGGTTCGAGGACTGACGACCGCGCGAGGACACGAGCGACGTAGGAGCGAGGCCCGGAGCGCGGAGGAGTCCGACCAGCGGGTTCGAGGACTGACGACCGCGCGAGGACACGAGCGACGTAGGAGCGAGGACGGGCACCGGTGGTGCCCGGCCTCGCTCAGCCGCGGACGGGTCGACCCGCGCGGTAGGCGCTGGGCGCGATCCCGACGAAGCGCGTGAACTCGCGCGCGAGGTGGGCCTGGTCGAAGAATCCGAGCCGGGCCGCCAGGTCGGCGAGCGACTCGTCGGTGCGCGCGTCGAGGGCGGCGACGGCGTCCTGCAGGCGGTAGCGGCTGATGACGCGCTTGGGGCTGACGCCGACGAAGCGGGTGAACTGCCGCTGGAGGGTGCGTTCGCTGCTTCCCGTCTCGACGACGAGCCGGGCGACGGTGGTCAGGGAGGGGTCCGTCGCGATGTTCAGGACGGCCTCGTGGACCTCGACCCAGGCCGGGTCGACGCGGTCCAGGAGGCTCACCAGGGCCTGCTCGACCGTATGCCGGAAAACCTCGGGGTCACCCGGATCGTCGGCGGCGGCATACGCGTCCATGACCGCGCGCGGCAGCACCTCGTCGGCGAGGACGGTGCGGTCGGTGAGGGCGCCCGCGGGGACGTCGCTGACGGCGGCGAGGGCGCCGGGGCGGAACTTCGTGCCCAGCACGTAGCCGCGCCCGGCGAGGTCGACGTCGAACCGCCGCGTCGGGACGCCGGTGACCACGACGGCGTCATACGGGATCCCGGGACGACCCGAGCCCACCTCGTGGGTGAGGTTGTGCGAGAGCTGGGGGACGAGCGAGCCGGGGAAGCGCTGCTGAGCAGGCAGGTCCCAGGAGAGCAGCCAGTGGCGCTCGACGAGGGGCGCGAGCTCGTGGCCGGGCGCGATGCTCCGCGGGGGAGCCAACCGGTCCTGGGCGCGGGGGTGCAGCACCACGCCCGGCGGGGGTGGGGGCGCTGACGGGTTCGTCCAAGCCGGCACCGCTCGATCGTAGGAGCGTGGGGGCATGACGACCAGTGACTCGACCGACCCTTCCCCGACGACACCCGTGGCGCGCCTCGCGATGGTGACCCTCGACTGCGCCGACCCCGGTCCGGTCGCGGACTTCTGGGCCGAGGTGCTCGGGTGGGACAAGGCCTACGGCGACGAAAGCTATGCCATGCTGACGGGTCCGTCGCACGCGCTGGGCTTCGGGAAGGTCGAGGGGTGGCAGCCTCCCGCCTGGCCGGACACCGCAGGAGCCAAGCAGTTCCACCTCGACCTGGCGGTGGAGGACATCGCGGCCGCCGAACGGCGCTGCGTCGAGCTGGGTGCGACCGTGCCGGACGAGCAGCCGGCCGATCACGAGGAGGGGACCTGGCGGGTGCTGCGCGACCCGGCCGGGCACCTGTTCTGCCTGACCGAGGCCAAGAGCTGGGGCTGAGTCGCTGCCCGCGAAGCCCCTGCTCGCGAAACCTGGACGACGGGCGGATCCTCGCTCGTTAGCGTGGGTCGCATGCCCTCTCCCTGGCCGCGCCGCAGCGGCTCCCTCGTCCTGCGGGACGCGACGCCCGGTGACGTCGAGCAGCTGCTGACCTACCGCAACGACCCCGAGGTCAACCGCTGGATGATGCGGACCTCCGTGGATCCCGAGGAGTTCCGGCGCTCGTGGGCCGCGGCGCCCGGTAGCGACACCGACCACTCGTGCGTGGCCGAGTGCGACGGTGTCGTGGTGGCCATGGGCTTCCTGGAGATCGTGGACGACGGCCTGCACGTGGAGACACCGCGCGGCGTCGAGGCGCTCATCGGCTACATCGTCGACCCGCGCCGGGCCGGTCAGGGGGTGGCGACCGACCTCGCCCGCGGCTTGGTGGCGGCGGCCATCGACGACCTGGGGCTGCGGCGCGTCAAGGCCTGCTGCAACCGCGACAACCCCGCCTCCTCCCGCGTCCTGGAGAAGGCCGGGATGCGGCGTGAGGAGCATGGCGTCGAGGACTCCTGGCACGCCGAGCACGGGTGGGTCGACGGCTACGGCTACGCGATCCTCGCGGAGGAGTGGCGGGGTGAGGTGGGTGGCCTTCGTGAGATCCGCGACGCGTCGGCGGCCGTGCAGCCCCGGCGAGCCCTGCCACCGGCCGTCGCGTGGGAGACCGGCGAGCGGCATACGGCCAGGTTGTCCCTGGGCGACGCCGCACCGGACGACGTGGATCAGATCCTGCGCTACCGGAACCGTCCCGAGGTGGGGCGCTGGATGCTGCGAGCACGGGTGGAGCCGGAGGCTTTTCGACGGGCGTGGCTCGAGCCGGGGGAGCGCGACCGGTCGTTCGTGGCCCGGCTCGGGGACCGCGTGGTGGGGAGCTGCTCGATCCAGGTGCGCGACGGCAGCGGTCAGCCCGGCGGACCCGTGCAGGGCTGCGAGGCGGAGATCGGCTATGTGCTCGACCCGGCGTTCCACGGGCAGGGCTACGGGAGAGAGATCGCCGCTGCCGGCCTGGACCGCTGCTTCCGCGAGCTCCGGGTGCGTCGGGTGACCGCCGGCCTGTATGCCGACAACGTGGCGTCGGCCCGGTTGCTGTCCGGGCTCGGGATGCGCCTGGAGCAGTACGGTGTCCGCGACTCGTGGCTCCCCGACCACGGCTGGGTGGACGGTGCGGCATACGGCCTGCTCGCCCGCGAGTGGCGGGCCTGACCTCGACCAGCAGCGCCAGCCAAGTGACCACGCGGCCCGCCTGGCCCCCTGCCCCGTGGCCGAGGAGACCGATGGACCTGCGATTCCCCGCCCCGCTACGACCGGGGACACGGTCGGGGTGACGAGCCCTTGGTCAGGGGCGTCGGGGCCGCTGCAGACGCGTCTCGACGTAGGCTCCCGGCTATCGTGGAAGTCGTGATCACGGTCCAGGACAGCCTCGCCCGGCTGCGACGCCTCGCCGACGACGGCAGTCTGGCGAGCGCCTGCCGCGAGATCGGGGTGGCCCTCCTCGTGGTCCATGGATCCGTGCTGACGCGCCCTGACCGGGCCCGCGACGTCGACCTGGCCTACGCCACGCTGGGTGGGGCGGCGTCGGACGAGCTCACCCTGGTCAACCGGTTCCACGAGCTCGTGCCGGGTGACCACCTGGACCTGATGGACCTGGGCCGTGCCGACCCGGTCGCGCGCCTGGCCGCCCTGCAGCGGGGGGAGCTGCTGCACGAGGCGGAGCCACACCTCTACGCCGAGCAGCACCTGGCGGCGGTCGGCGCCTACCGGGACACGCAGTGGATGCGTGATCGCGCGCTGGAGCGGCTCTGATGCCCCCTCGCGACCTCGACGACCAGGTGGTCGTACGACGGCTGACGGCCATCCGTGAGCTGGTGGACCTGCTGGCCCGCCAGGGGGAGGTCAGCGGGGCGCAGCTGCGGGACGACCTCGTGCTGCGCCTGGCCGTGGAGCGCGCTCTGTCTCAGCTGGTCGACCTGGCCAGCGACGTCAACTCGCACGTCGTGGCCGTCGCAGGGATCGCCGAGCCCACGGACTACCGTGCGTCGTTCAACCAGGCTGCGCGAGCCGGACTGATCACTGACGAGCTGGCGAGACGTCTCGGCCCCAGCGTCGGCCTCCGCAACATCCTCATCCACGAGTACGTGCAGGTCGACCTGGACCTGGTGGCGAGCGCCGTTCCCCTGGCCGCGTCGCAGTTCGACGCGTACGTCGCGCAGGTCAAGACCTGGCTGCAGGCCCGCGCCTAGGAACCGGCTGCGCCGGTGACGCCGGTGAGCGGGCTGGCTAGTGTCGTCCTATGGTCCCCCAGGTGCACGGTGCCGACGAGGAGCGGAAGTCGTGACGGAGCCGAGCCGGTGGGCGCGCGCGGCCGTGGCTCATGTCAAGGGCATGAGCAGCGGTGCCCCGCTTGATCGGTCGCTGCGGATCACGCTCAACTTCCACCCAGACCGCGGATCGGCCGGCGACACCGTGGTGGACCGCCTGGCGCGAGAAGGCATCTACCGCGACCAGTTCGAGACCGGCACCAGCAACGGCGGGCTCACCGCGCACCCTGGTGGCGACCGGTTCCGTTGGGAATCACGGATCTTCGGGGGTGCGTATGACGACGCGCCCGCCTCCGAGCGACCGCGGTACGGCGCGCTGAACCACCGCCGACGGGGAGTGGGTGGCGCGGTGCGCTTCGGGTCCTCCCACCTGCGGCTGGCGGAGCACGTGCTGGACCGGGCGACCTTCTGCTTCCCGGACTCGTTCCGCGAGCCGGCGGACTTCGGGACCGCCGGTCGTTTCGACCTGCTGCGGATGTCGGCCGCGTTCGACCTCGCCGCGGCGGCGTGCGCCTCCGAGCGGGAGGAGGCAGAGCAGGGCGGGATCCTCGACGACTACGTCGAGGCGCACGTGCACGGTGTCGTGGCTCTGGCGGAGGACGTCGAGGCGGTGGTGCTGGATCCGTCATACCGCGGCACCGAGGTCGAGGCGGCGGCCGCGCGGCTCGGGGTCCCGGTCGAGTGGCACGAGGGCCGGGTGCTGACGGTCGAGGAGCTCGGGCGGCGCCGGCACTACCGCGACCCCGATGCGTATGACCTGGGGCTGGCCGTCGCACGGGAGGGGCTGCTCGACGCCGCGGTCATCGGTGAGGCTGCGCGCACGGGACTGCACCATCCGCAGAGCATCAAGCAGGTCTGGCACCTCACGGCGCGGTTCGGTCGTCCGGTCCACGACTGGCGGACGATGACGCACGACTGGGGCACCTCGGTCGACCACGTGCACCTCGCTGAGCTGCGTTGCGGCGCACTGATGCTCGGGGGAGTCAGCCTGCGGCACCTGGTGCTCGAGGTGCTGGCCTACGCGAATGACGAGGCCGAGGCCCTGGGGCGCCGGGGACTGGCTGTCGTCACGCTGCACCCGGACGGGTCCGTGGAGATCCGCGACGACGGACGGGGGACGGACACCCGCCGCGACGACGCCGGGAGGATCGTGCGCAAGCCCGTGATGGCGACGCAGGACGTGCGCTTCGCCGATCCCGGGTCCGCGCCGAGGCTCGCGGACAGGCGGCCTCGGGTGGGGATGTCGTCGGTGGCCGCCGTGTCGCGCTGGCTGGTGCACACCAACCGCCGGGAGGAGGGCGCCTGGTCGCAACGCTACGAGCACGGGGTGCCGACCACGACCCTGGCGGACGTCGCAGGGTGCGCGGGGGAGGGGACGGGGACGAGCGTGCGGTTCCTGCCGGACCCGGCCTACGTGACGGTGGGAGTCCTGTCGACGAGCGACCTCGGTGGCCACGCATGGATCGAGGTCGCGCTCCGCCGGTGACGCCTGGGGCTGCCATCCTCGCCCGGCGGTCCCTGCCGCCCCACGTCCTCCCTCGGACATGGCTGGCTCACACGGCCTCCGGCAGGGCGCGGACCTCGAGGGAGGAGCCGTTCTGGGTCCGGATCAGCCTGACCTGGGCCGGAATTCGCTGCCTGAGCTCGGCGACGTGGCTGATGATGCCGACGCTGCGACCGCCTGCTCGGAGGCCGTCGAGGACCTCCATCACGTGCTCCAGAGCCGCCTCGTCGAGCGTGCCGAAGCCCTCGTCGACGAACAGGGTGTCGAGGTCGACGCCGCCGGCCTCGGCCCGCACGGCGTCGCCCAGGCCGAGCGCCAGCGCGAGCGAGGCCATGAAGGTCTCGCCGCCGGACAGGGTCGTAGTGTCCCGGGCCTTGCCGCTCCACGCGTCGACGACCTCGAGCCCCAGCCCGCTGCGGGCGCCGCGCGCCGCCAGACGGTCGGAGTGGCGCAGCTCGTAGCGCCCGTCGGTCATGACGGCGAGCCGCTCGTTGGCCAGCGCGACGACCTCCTCGAGGCGTGCGGCCAGCACGTAGGTGGGCAGGCTCATGCGGCGCAGGTTGTTGGCCCCGGACCCGGCCACGGTGTCCGCGACCTCACGGATGACGTCGGCACGCCGGACCGCGGGAGCCAGCGACTCGAGCAGGCCGAGCGCCTCGGCGGTGTGCCGGGCGAGGAGCCCACCCGCGTCCTCCGCGACGCGTGCGGACCCGGTGGCGTCGCGGGCCTGCGCTCTGGCCCGCTCCACGGCGACGGCGAGGGCGTCGAGGTCAGGGGTGGGAGCGGCCATGGCCTCGGCGACCTCCGGGTCGTCGAGGACGGTCCTTGCCTGGAGGACGGCCTGGTCGTGACGCGTCAGGGTGGCCTCGAGCCGGCGTCTCTCGTCGACCGGCAGCGCGGCGGCCTGCACCTGGCGCGCGTCCTCGAACTGCGAGCCCTGCAGCCTCTCCGCCAGGACCTCCTCGGCTCGACGCAGCTCGCGTCGCGCCCGCGCGTGCGCCGTGCGGGTCTCGTGCAGCACGCCCAGGGCCTCGACGGTGGAGCGCACGGTCGTGAGGAGCTCGCGGACCAGGGCTCCAGAGGGCACGTCGGACCGCTGCGGGGCATCAGCCGGGGGGAGGGCAAGCTCGAGGGCGTCCTCCTCGGCCAGCTCATCGAGCAGCCTCCACGCCTCTGCGCGCTCGACCTCGCTGCGGCTGCGGGCCAGCTCCACGCGTGAACGGGCGGCGGCGAGCTGCTCGGCCGCCGTGCCGAGCGCGGTCCGGCGGCGCTCGATGTCGGCGTCCGCCTCGCGCAGGCGCGCCTCGGCCTGTGGCAGGGCGGCCGCGGCGCGTCGGGCGATGGCGTGGCGCTCCCGGGCGGTCGTGAGCGCCGCTCCCACGTCTGCCGCGCGGAGGTCGTCGAGCGCAGCGAGGCGTTCGCGCAGCTCGTCGGCGTGCGCGATCCGCGTGGCACGAGCGGACTCGAGCGCGGACAGCGCCTCGACCTCGGCAGACCTCGCCTCGGCGAGCACCTGCTCCGCAGCCTCGACGTCGTCGGCCGTGACCAGGTCCCCGGCCTCGCCGGTGGCGGGGTCCGGGTGCTCGGTGGCCCCGCACACGGGGCACGGCTCGTCCTGCTGGAGGCTCAGGGCGAGCTCGGCCGCCAGGCCGTCGGCGCGTCGACGGTGCAGCCCGGCGGTGTCCTCCTGGCGGTCGGCCCGCCACGCCGAAGCCGCCGCGGCGGCACGCGCGCAGGCCTCCACACGGGCGTCGTCCTCGGCCAACGCCTCCACGCGTGCTGCCGCCTCCCGCAGCCGGTCCACCGTGAGGCGGGCCGACTCCTCCACCTCGGCCTGGTCGGTCAGTGCGGCCAGGGCATCGGCGCGCTCGGCACGGGTGCTCTGAGCCTGCTCCAGTCCGGTCCGTGACTCCGCCACCGCGGCGGCGTGGCCGGAGACGGCTGCCGCGCTGGTCTCGGCCTCCTCTCGGGCGCCGTCCGCGTGGGACACCTGGACGGCGATGCGGGTGGCCAGGTCCGCCACGGCGTCCACGCGGCGGGTGACGTCGCGCAGCACCTGCTCGTCCAGGTCGTCTGCGGGGCCCAGCCCGACTCCTGCACCGGCTTGGCCACGGGCACCCTGACCACGCGCATCCTGGGCTCGCGCATCCTGGGCTCGCGCATCCTGGGCTCGCGCACCCTGGGCCCGCGCGCCGTCGGCCCGCAGCCCGAGGGCCGCGCACAGCCCCGCCGGGAGGGCCTCGACCGCCTGCTCATGGGCTGCAGCCGCTTCGGCAGTGGCGGCGGACAGGTGGGACGCGGCGGTGACGTAGGCGACGAGCTCGGCCGCCGCGGCTGCGCGACCCAGCTGATCCCGCATGGACGACATCTCGTCGGTCCGCGCCTCGAGGCCGGCCAGGGTCGCCGCGGCCGTCGCTGCCTTGGCCCGCAGGGCGTGCACCCGGCGCCCCGCCTCGTCGGCGCTCGCGGCGTGTCGGCGTGCCGCGTCAGCATCGGTGGCCGCGGCGTCGAGCGACGTGGCCACCTGGCCGACCCGAGTGGCGAGCCTCGTGAGTGCCTCCCGGATGGCCACCGCGTCGGACGACGAGGTGTCGACGAGCAGGTCCTCGATCACGATGGGCGCCTCGGGGGGGCCGTCGTCGGCTGCTGGCCCGTCCGCGAGCGGCCCACCGGCGGATCCGGGCGACGGCGCCGCCGCGGCCACGGCCAACGCCTGGCCGGCGGCGTCGTTGACGCGCGTGAGCGTGCTCGTGAGCCTGGCGCGGGCGTCCTTGACCTCTGCCTCGACCTCGCGCCGTCGAGCCTCCAGCCACCGCTGCACCTGCTCGAAACGTGAGGTGTCGAACAGCCGCTGCAGGATCCCTGCTCGCTCGTCCGTCGAGGCCCGCAAGAACCGCGCGAACTCCCCCTGCGGGAGCAGGACCACGGTGGCGAACTGCTCAAGCCCGAGCCCGACGACCTCACGCACGATGCCACCGATCTCGTCGGCGCGCCCGGACCCCCGGTCGACCCAGGCGCCCTCGACGCGCTCGACCATGACGACCTTGTGCTGCTGCCGGGTCGTGCCGGCGCCGCGCTTCTTGGGGCGCACGAACTCCGGGGAGCGGGTGGTGCGGAACCGCCGGGACCCGACCGACCACTCGAGCTCCACCTCGGGCACGGCGTCCGCGCCGGCGTGGTCCGAGCGCAGCGAGCCCTTCTGCCGGGCGCCGGGGATGTCGCCGTAGAGCGCGAAGCAGACGGCGTCCAGCAGGCTGGTCTTGCCGGCGCCGGTGGGGCCGTTGATCAGGAAGAGCCCGGCGGCGCCCAGCTCGTCGAGGTCGACCTCGACCGTGCCGGCGAAGGGCCCGAACGCGGTGACCCGCAGGTGGTGCAGCCTCACGACGATCCCTCCCCGCTGGTGGCGACACGGACTGCCTCCAGAGCCTCCACGACCACGGCGTGCTCCTGCGGCGTAGCGGCCGCGCCGCCGCGGACGTGCTCGAGGAAGCCGTCCACGAGCTCCGGGTCGGAGGCGACGCGCAGGCGGGCGGCATACGACCTGCTCTGCGACGGCTCGACCCCCTGCGGGTCGAGCTGCAGGGACAGCGTGTGGGGGAACCGACGCCGGACCTTGTCGATCGCGTCGAGGGGGCGGACCGCGTCGGTCAGCGTGACCTGGCAGTAGGCGGACTCCGCAGCACGGTGCGCGGGGTCGCGCAGCAGGTCCTCGAGGTCGCCTCGCAGCACCGCCAGGGGCGTGTGGACGGGGGCCTCGATCCGCTCGGTCCGGACGGCGCCGGAGCGCTCGTCGCCGAGGTCCACCAGCCACGAGGACTTGGTGTGCCGCGCCTCGGAGAAGCTCATGGCGACGGGGGACCCGGAGTAGCGCACCCGCTCGTCCAGGGTCTGGCTGCCGTGGAGGTGCCCCAGCCCCACGTAGTCCGCCTCACGGAACAAGGCGAGGGGCACGTCGCCCACGCCGCCGACGCTGATGTCACGCTCGCTGTCGCTGCTCTCGCCGCCGGTAACGAAGGCGTGGGCGAGGACGACGACGGGGCCGGCGTGCCGCTCGGCGTCGGCGGTCACTCGGGCCAGGGCTCGCTCGATGACGCCGTGGTGGGATCGCTCGGCGCCGTCGAGCTCGTCCGCCACGACGGCGGGCTCGAGGTACGGCAGGGCGTAGATGCGCGTCGCGCCGATCGAGATGGGTCGCGCCAGGTCGGCGACCGAGGTGCGCAGGTGCACCCCGGCCCGTTCCAGCAGGGGACCACCGAAGCCGAGGCGCACCGCCGAGTCGTGGTTGCCGCTCGCGAGCACCACCTGGGCGCCCGCGTCGGTGATGCGGCGCAGCGCGTCGGAGAGCAGGGACACCGTCTGCGGGGCGGGGAGCGCGCGGTCGTAGACGTCGCCGGCGACCGCCACGACGTCGACGGCCTCGGAGCGCACCACGTCCACGAGGTGGTCGAGGAACTGCTCCTGGGCAGGCAGCAGCCCGACCTGGTGGAAGGAGCGGCCCAGGTGCCAGTCCGAGGTGTGGAGCATCCGCATGGTCGACACCCTAGGAGCGACCACCGACAGACCCTCGGGGACGCGCCCTCGGGAGCCGGACGCGCGGGACGTGACGCGCCGCGGACCGGTCACGGTGCGCGCCGCGGCCGCAGGTGTGGTGCCCTAGTCCGCATGGGTCAGGAGATCTCCGCCGGGCTGAACGCCCGAGAGCAACGTCAGCGGTACCGCGAGAAGGTCCAGCAGTGCCTGGACGTGCTGGAGCGCATGCTCGGGCAGCAGGACTTCGAGACCAGCGAGCCGATGGCGGGGCTGGAGATCGAGATGAACCTCGTCGACCAGGACCTGCGACCCAGCATGACCAACGAGGCGGTTCTCGAGGCGATCGACGACCCCTTCTTCCAGAGCGAGCTCGCGCGCTTCAACATCGAGCTCAACGTGGAGCCGGAGCCGCTGGCCGGTGACCGGCTCCACGCGCTGGAGCAGACGCTCCGCGAGCACCTGCGCGCCGCCCGGGACAAGACCGGTGACACCGACATCGTCACGATCGGCATCCTGCCCACGCTGACCAAGGAGCACCTCGGGCGGGACGCGCTGACGCCGACCCCGCGCTACATCGGGCTCAACGACGCGATCATGGAGGCGCGAGGCGAGGACCTGCTCCTGGACATGGAGGGGCGAGGCGGGGAGCGGGTGGCCACCTTCGTGGACACGATCGCGCCCGAGGCCGCCTGCACGTCGGTCCAGTGCCACCTTCAGGTGGCACCCGAGGACTTCGCGGAGTTCTGGAACGCCGCTCAGGCCATCGCGGGGGTGCAGATGGCGGTGGGCGCCAACTCGCCATACCTCTTTGGCTCCCAGCTGTGGGCGGAGACCCGGATCCAGCTGTTCCACCAGGCCACGGACACCCGACCGATCGAGCTGCGCAACCAGGGCGTGCGGCCCCGGGTGTGGTTCGGCGAGCGGTGGGTGACCTCCATCTTCGACCTGTTCGAGGAGAACGTCCGCTACTTCCCCGCCCTCATCCCCGAGGTCAGCGAGGAGGACCCGGTGGGGGTGCTGGAGTCGGGCACGGCCCCCGCGCTGTCCGAGCTCAAGCTGCACAACGGCACCGTCTACCGCTGGAACCGCCCCATCTACGACACCGTGGACGGCAAGCCGCACCTGCGGGTGGAGAACCGCGTGCTGCCGGCCGGACCCACGGTGGCGGACACGGTGGCCAACGCCGCGTTCTACTACGGCCTGGTCAACGCGCTGGTCAGCATGGAGCGTCCGCTGTGGTCCAAGATGAGCTTCGCGTCCGCGAAGGAGAACTTCTTCGCCGGCTCGCGCCGCGGGTTCAACGCCAACCTCTACTGGCCCGGGCGTGGAGACGTACCCGTGGACGAGCTGGTCCTGCGTCAGCTGCTGCCGCTGGCGGACTCGGGGCTGGAGTCGTGGGGGGTGGCGACGGCGGTGCGAGACCGTTACCTCGGCATCATCGAGGAGCGCTGCAAGGCCGAGATGAACGGAGCAGCCTGGCAGGTGCGCTGCGTGGACCGGCTGCAGGAGCGAGGCGCGAACCGCGACGAGGCCCTGCGGCGGATGCTGCACCGCTACATCGACAACATGCACGAGGGTGAGCCCGTGCACACGTGGTCCCTGCCGCGCTGACCGGGTCCTGCGACCTGGTCAGCGGCTGGGCGTGACCGAGGTGCGCGGTGCTCAGCGTGGTGCGAGCTGGTTCCAGCGCTGGATCGACGGGAAGGCCCGCTCGTAGCCCAGGACGCTGATCGACCCGGCGTGCAGCTCCAGCTGCGCCCCGAACCTCGGCTCCGTGCGCAGCCATACGCTCGTCAGGATGCGGGTGGTGTGGCCGTGCCCCACCAGGACGACGTCCCTGCCCTCCTTGAGGACGGGCATCACGCGGTCGATGACGGCACGCGCCCGGGCCGCCACCTGCTCGATCGACTCGCCCGGGGTGTCACCGGGCACGACCCCGTCCTCCCAGACGGTCCAGTCGTAGCCGAGCTCCTCGCGGATCTCGGCCGTCGTGCGTCCCTCGTAGCCGCCGTAGTCCCACTCCACGAGGTGGGGGTCGATGTCCGGCTCGGGGAGACCCACCAGCTCGGCCGTGCGTCGCGCTCGCCGCATGGGGGACGACAGGACCAGGGCGAAGTCGAACTCCTCCAGCAGCGCAGCCGTGCGCCGAGCGGCTTCCTCCCCGTGCTCGGTGAGGTCCAGGTCCGTGGTGCCCGTGTGCTTCATGGCCTTGGACCACTCCGTCTCGCCGTGCCGGATCAGGACCAGCCGGCCCTCGGGGACGGGGCGTTGGGTGGGGCTACCGGTGTCGTTGCTCACGGTGGCAGGCTAACGGTCATGTCGACCGCCCAGCAGCCTGAGCACCACCGTTCCGTCCAGCTCCGGCGGACCAGCCTGGGGCGGTATGCCGCCACCAACGCCCGCGGCGGGACGTTGGAGCTGGGCACCGGCGAGGACGCGGCGTTCACTCCCGTCGAGGCCCTGCTGGCCGCGATCGGGGGCTGCACGATGGTCGACGTCGACCACCTCACGTCTCGGCGTGCCGAGCCAGTGAGGTTCTCGGTCGAGGTCGGGGGAGACAAGGTCAAGGTCGACGGCGAGGCCCGGCTGGAGGGGTTGACCGTGACCTGGGAGGTGACCTTCCCGGACGGTCCTGCGGGCGACGAGGCCCGCCGGGTGCTGCCTGACGCGATCCGTCGGTCGCACGACCGGCTCTGCACGGTGGGGCGCACCGTCGAGGTCGGGACGCCGGTCGCTAACATCGTGTCAGGTGAGGAGCCTCGCCGGGAGCGGGTGCGACCGGACGCAGAGTGATCCCACGACGCGGGCTCCGCCGACGAGCGAAGGAGCCTGTCATGACCCACGACACCATCCCCAGCGACCGCATCGTCGTCGGCGTCGACGGCTCGGCGCTCGCTCGCCCGGCCCTGGAGTGGGCGGCCCGAGAGGCGGACGGGCGCAGGGCCTCCCTGCTGCTCGTGATGGCGCAGGAGGTCGCCCAGCCCGCTCCGCACGAGCTGGGGTGGTCCTACGGGCTCGAGGAGCTGGTCCAGCAGGGCACCGAGCGGGTCCTGGACGAGGCTCAGGCCACGGTGCGCGCGTCCCACCCCGGCCTGGAGGTAGCGACGCAGGCCGTGTGGGGCAGCCCGTCCGCCGCGCTGATCGAGGCATCGCGCCACGGTCAGCTCGTGGTGACCGGTAGCCGCGGCGCGGGCGGGTGGGAGGGGTTGCTGCTCGGCAGCGTCTCCGGGGCGGTCGCCGCGCACGCACACTGCCCGGTCGTCGTCGTGCCTGACCGGGCCGCGGGCGCGCCCGCGGACGGCCCGGTGGTGCTCGGCGTCGACGACTCGGCCGAGGGGCACCGCGCCGCGTTGTTCGCCTTCGGCGAGGCCGACGGTCGCGGGTTGCCCCTGGTCGCCGTCCGGGCCTGGACGATGGAGTTCGAGGGCGGCGTGGTGCCGACCGAGGAGGGGTCGTCGGCCCACGCGGAGATGAGCCGGCGCCACACCGAGCTGGTCGAGCACGTGCTGCAGCACGGACGCGAGCAGCACCCGGACGTCGTCGTCGAGACCCGCACCCTGCGCGGCTCGTCGGTCAAGGTGCTGGCGGAGGCCTCGCGCACCGCCTCGCTGGTGGTCGTGGGCAGCCGCGGGCGTGGTGGTTTCGCCGGCATGCTGCTGGGGTCGACCAGCAGGCAGGTGCTGCAGTCCTCGCACGCGCCGGTGGCCGTGGTCCGCGTCTGAGCGGCGAGTTGTCCACAGGACGGCGTGTTCCCCGACCGTCGTCCACAGGCCCTGCACTGCGTCCGGCCACCGAACCCGCCGCGGGACACACTGGGCCCCGGTGAAGGAGGAGGGCCGACATGACGGCGACGAGGACCGACCCCTCAGAGGTCGTTCGCGAGCTGATGGGTGCGCACCCGCACGAGTGCGTCGTGTGCTACGTGGGGCGCATGGTGCAGCGGTTCGACTGCGACGGGTCCTGGCGGTGGGTGCAGACGTGGCGGGAGCAGCGAGCGCCCAGGGCGACCCGCCTCGAACGCCGGCTGGGGGTCCGGGGCGCGTCGTGCGACTGCGAGCTGCAGCTGCGGGCCTACGAGGTGGAGCCCCGCGCGCTGGCGGTCGCCTGGGACGGTCCGATCGCCTCTGTCGGCCACTGCCTGGAGGTCCGGGCGGGCTCCACCCAGCCGTGCCGTCTCTGGCGTCTCGCGCAGCGCAACTGGTGGGCGGGGGAATGCCATGCGCCGCAGACGTGTTAGGCCGACATCGCCCTGACCGAAGGAGCATCCGTGGAGGACCTGCGCTACCTGCAGCTGTCGATGGCCCAGCACCTGTTCGACCAGAAGAGATACGCCGCGGCCGCCCACTCGCTCGCCGATCTGCTGGGGACCGAGCCGGACAACGTCGCCGTGCGCCTGCTCCTGGCTCGGGCGTACTACCACTCGGCGCAGCTCGGCCGCGCGCGGGACGAGCTGACCGAGCTCGTCGAACGGGCCCCGACGGACGACTACGTCCGGCTCCTGCTCGCGCGCACCCTCGAACGCCAGGGGCTGGGCGCGGAGGCCGCCACGCAGCGGCGGATCCTGGCAGCGCTCACGGGCGACGACCGCCACCTGGCGCAGGGGACGGCGCACGGGCCCGGGACTGCGCCCTGAGGTCGGTGGGTATGTCGAAGTTCATGACACGCACGCCCAAGAGGATTCTGATCGTCGTCACCAACACCCCCCGCTACACCACCGCCGGCTACCGCACCGGGCTCTGGCTGGGGGAGCTGACCCACTTCTACGATGTGGTCACGGAGGCGGGCCACGACGTGACCATCGCCAGCATCGACGGAGGCGCCGTACCGCTGGACCCCGAGAGCCTGTCCGCGCCGATGCTCAAGAGCGGGGGGACGGGGGAGCGCTACGCCGACCCCGACTTCATGTCCCTGCTGGACGACACGGTGCGGGTCGCGGACGTCGCGGCGGAGGACTTCGACGCCATCTACCTCACCGGGGGACACGGCGTGATGTTCGACTTCCCCACCAGCCAGGCGCTCGGAGCCCTCATCGCCGACCTGGACGCCCAGGGCAAGGTGGTCTCCGCGGTGTGCCACGGCCCTGCGGGGCTGCTGGCCGCGCGCCGCGAGGACGGCACCCCCGTCATCGCCGGACGCAAGGTCACAGGGTTCTCCTGGCCGGAGGAGAAGCTCGCCAAGCGTCAGGACGCGGTCCCCTTCCGCCTGGACGAGGAGCTGAAGGCGCTGGGAGCCAAGTACTCCAAGGCCCTCCTGCCCTTCAAGGACAACGTCGTGCGGGACAAGAACCTCATCACCGGACAGAACCCCCAGAGCGCGCAGAGCGTCGCCAAGGCGGTGCTGAAGCGCCTGAAGTGACGTGCCACCGGGGGTGAGTGGGGCGGGGGACCTGGCACGGTCAGGACCCCCGCCCCCGTCTCGAGGACGGCGGGTGCATCTCGACCAGCAGCACTGGTGTGGCGAGGTCTGACCGCGGTCCAGACGTCCGCCCGCAAGGCGTAGGTCTGGCTGCAGCCGGTGTCGAGGTCGGTGATCCGCGCCTGGACGATCCCGTGCTCGTCGAGGGTGTAGAACGTTCCCGCGACGGCGGGACGTCGCACTGCGCCGACGCCCAGCGCTGGACGGTCGCCCCGCGGGTGGGCTGGTGCGCCTGTCGCGAGACGGTTGTCTTGAGACGGCTGTCGGGCCTGCGTCAGGACCCCGGTTGCGGCAGGGGGCGCTCGCACGCGTCGTCGAGGGGGAGGGACGTGTGCTCGTGCGTGATGCGAGGGCCGTTGTCGCCCGGCTCCCACACCTGGGTGAAGCGCGACACGACCTCCGTGCGCCCACCCTCGCGGTCGTCGGCGCCGTAGCAGGCGAGTCCGGAGAGGACGAGGATGGTGTCGGACCCGGCGACCCGCGGCTCACGGATCTCGCACGCCCCGTTGCCCGCGAGGTGGCGGAACCACATGTCGACGGCGGCCCGCCACTCGTCGCGTGAGGTGTACTGCCAGGCCGAGGTGCCGTCGAAGACCCGCGCGTCCTCGGCGTAGAGGTCCAGGAGCCTGTCGACGTCGATCGAGGCGACCGCCCGCTCGTAGGAGGAGATCAGCTGGGGTGCGTCCATGCTCATCATGTGAACACTGTATACATGCTCGATCGGGCGCTACAAGGGGTGGCCCGCGGCACTAGCGGAGGTCGGGCGAGAGCAGCTCGTACAACTGGTGGTCCTGGTAGGTGCCGGCGATCATGACGTACTTGCGGGCCAGCCCGTAGGGCTGAAAACCGTTACGCTCCAGCACCCTTTGCGAGGCGGTGTTGTGCAGCAGGGTCCCGGCCTCCAAGCGGTGCAGTCCCCACTCGCCGAACGCGAGGTCGACGAGCTCGGCCAGGGCCCGGGTCGCCAGGCCACGCCCAGTCTGCCCGACGCCCAGCCAGTAGCCCACGCTCGCGTACTGGCCGGCACCCCGCACGATGTTGTTGAGCGTGATGCGGCCGGCCGGCGAGCCCTGCTCGTCCAGGACGACATAGGGGCCCATGCGGCCGCCCCGGCGCTCGGACAGGGCGAGACGCACCAACTCCTGCTGCCCGCCGAGGGTGTAGAAGCGCTCGGGCCGTGCCGGCTCCCACGGCTCCAGGTGCTCGCGGCTGGCGGCGACCAGCTCGGTGAGGGCCGGGGCGTCCGACAGCTCGAGGGGTCGGATGACGGTCATGAGGGGATCATCGTAGGTGAGTCAGCGACGCTGCAGGTGCACGAGGATCTCGGCGTGGGTGGTCTGCGGGAACATGTCGAACAGCCTGGCCGCGGCGACCCGCCACGACGGCATGTCGGCGAGGTCGCGGGCCAACGTCGCGGGGTTGCAGCTGGAGTAGATCACGGTGCTGGCGGAGGACCGCTCGAGCCGGTCGGCCAGCCCCGTGCCAATGCCCCGACGCGGTGGGTTGACCACGACCAGGTCCGGGCCCGAGCTGGGCCGCAGGGCATGGGACGTCGCGTCGCCGTCGACGAAGAGTGCCGAGGTGAGCCCCAGCTCGTCCGCGCTGCGGCGGGCGCTGCTGATCGCCTCTGGTGACACCTCGACCCCCGTCGTCCGGAGCGATCGGTGGGCCGCACGTGCGCGCACGGCCGCGTGCAACGCGAATCCGCCCACCCCGCAATACAGGTCGAGCAGGTCGGTGGGTCGGGCAGCGAGGATCCAGTCGCCGGCCTGCGTGTAGAGCGCGTCCGCGACGGAGGTGTTGGTCTGGAAGAAACTGCGTGTCCCGAGGTGGAGCGTCATGCCGGCCACGTGCATCGGCAGGGTGTCCGCGTCGGTGAGCACGACCTCGTCGTCGCCCTCCAGGACCGCGGCGTGCCGTGGCTGGACGTTGGCCGACAGCACGCGGGCCCGGGGGAGGGCAGCGAGGATCGTGGGGAGACCTCGGCGCAGGCGTCCCAGCTGGTTGGTCGACCGCAGCACGAACCGCACCATCAGCTCGCCCGTGGGGGAGTGGGTCACGAGCAGGTGCTTGAGCTCGCCCTGACGGGCCCGCACGTCATACGGCTGGAGCCCGAGAGCGGGCACGACCTCGGCGAGCGCGAGCACGGCCTCGTGCAGGCCGGGCTCGTAGAGGCCGCAACGGCGCAGGTCCACCCCCTCCCCGCCGGCGTCCAGGATGCCGAAGGTCGGGGCGCTCGTGGTGCCCGCCACGGCGAGCTTGGCCTTGTTGCGGAACCCCTCCTCGCGGCTCGCCTGCGGGTCGAGCCACGCGTCAGCGGTGACGTGGTCAGCCAAGACGTCCGCGACGGCGCGCTGCTTGTCCGCGAGCTGGGTGGGGTAGGGGACACCCATGAGGGTGCACGAGCGGCAGCGCCCCGCGTCGAAGTAGTCGCACTGCATGGCCGCAAGGCTACGGGCAGCCAGGCCAGGCGAGCTTCCGCCCGCTGTCGAACCGGCGCCGCGACCCGTCCACGGGGTCGACGAACTCCAGGGTGCGGGCGAGCAGCCGCAGCGGCTCGGTGAAGTCGTCGACGGCGTCGGGCAGGACGACGGGATACAGCGGGTCCCCGACGATGGGGACACCGAGCGAGGCCAGGTGGAGCCGCAGCTGGTGCGTCCGCCCCGTGCGGGGACGCAGCCGGTAGCGGGCGAAGCCGCCGCGTGTCTCCACCAGCTCGACGAAGGTCTCGGCATTGGCCGGCAGGCCGGGGACCTCACGAGCCGTCAGGACCCCGCGGTCCTTGACGATGTGGCTGCGCATGGTCGTCGGCAGCGCGAGGTCCGCCCGGTGCGGGGCGATCGCCTCGTAGGTCTTGACGGGGACCCGTTGCTCGAACATGCGCTGGTAGGGCGTGCGCCAACGACGCTCGGTGGTCAGCACGAGCACGCCGGCGGTCAGGCGGTCGAGCCGGTGGGCGGGCCCGAGCTCGGGCATCCCGAGCATGGCGCGGGCCCGCACGACCACCGACTGCGCGACGTGGCGGCCGCGTGGGAGGGTCGAGAGGAAGTGCGGCTTGTCCACCACGACGATCCGCTCGTCCTGGTGCAGGACCGCGAGCTCCCCTGGCACGACGGCCTCCTCGCGCAGGTCGCGATGAAACCACACGAAGGTGTGCGGGCGGTAGGGCTCCTGCCCAGTCCAGGCGGTGCCGGCGTCGTCCACGAACCGCCCTGCGGCCAGCATGGACTCGACGTCGACCTCATCAGGCAGCTTGTGGCGCAGCCACTCCCGCATCGTCGCCCAGGGCGGAGGCTGCTCGGGGTCGCGGTCCGGGGTCCGCACCCACGCCGCCTGCAGCCCGTGGCGGGGCGGCAGGGGGGAGTGGGACGGCACCGGTCCATCTTGCCTCGCCTCGGGTGGGTCGTCCTCCTACCCTGGCCGTATGACGACGAACCAGGCCGCTGCCACGTTCATCATGTTCGAGGGGGCGGCGCAGGACGCGATGGCGCTGTATGCCCGGGCCTTCGGCGAGGACTGGGCGCCAGGCCCGGTGTCACTGCGCGACGGGGATCTGGGGCCGGCGACCGGACCGGTCCTGCACGCGTCGGCGGAGCTCAAGGGCCACCGTCTCATGGTGGTGGACTCAGGCGTCCCGCACGCGTTCGGCCTCACCCCGTCCATCTCGCTGTGGGTGGACTGCGCCGACCAGGCCGAGCTCGACCGGGTCTGGGAGGTCCTGGCCGACGGTGGGCAGGTCTACATGCCGCGCGGTGACTACGGGTTCACGCCGTACTTCGGCTGGGTGGGTGACCGCTACGGCGTCACCTGGCAGCTGTGCGTGGGCACGGCCGTCTGATCCGAGGGCGCATGGCTGCGCAGACGGGCCCGGTGCACGGCTCCGCCCGCCCCCGTCTGCGCTTAGACGGCCAGACCGTGGTCGTCTGGCGGATCGGGCGCTGGTCCCGACGGGTCCGCGGGGTCCGTGGGGTCCGTGGGATCCGTGGGGTCCGACAAGTCCGACGAGTTCGCGGGGTCTGGCGGGTCCGGTGGCTGGGGCGACCCTGGCAGGCTCGTCGATGGCGCCGGCTCCGGTGGCCCGGACGCGTCGGATGCTCGGGGCGCCGGTCGCCAGCTGCCCATGACGTTGACGACATCCCACTCGACCCGTGTCCCGTCGGGCGTGACGCGCCCGTTGATGTCGTGCTGATGGACGAATCTGTGGTGGTGCCCGCACAGGAGCGCCAGGTTGACGGCGTCGGTCGCGCCCCCGTCGGCCCAGTGGATGATGTGGTGGACGCGTGACCACGAGGCGGGGTTGCCGCAACCCGGGAAGGTGCACCCGCCGTCGCGCACCTCGAGCGCACGTCGCTGACCCTTGCTGGCCAGCCGCTCCGTCCGCCCGAGCGCCAGGGGCTGACCGTCCTCACCCAGCCAGACCGGGGTCACCTCGGCGTCGCACGCCAGCTCGCGAGCGTACGCAGGGAGCAGGTGCGTGCCGAGGTCGTCGACGGCGGCGACGGGCGTGGGGCAGTCGCAGGGCTCCCCGGTGGGCCGCCAGAGCCCGAAGGCGTCCTGCGCTCGGTGCTCGCACGGCCGGGCGAGGGCAGCCAACGGGATGGCGAGGTTGACCCGGGTGCCGGCACCCATGGGGCCGGTCTGCGTGGAGGCGCCGACCAGCTCGGCCATGCGCATGAGGGCGTCCAGGCGGCGCTCACGCGGGAGCCGGGTGTCGACCTGGCCCGTCTCGGGGTCGGGTGCCGGCGCGGACAACGCGGTGATGACCGCGTCCAAGGTGGCCTTGTCGTCGGGGGCCAGCAGGCCCTCGAGGCGATACAGACCGTCCGGCATCTCGGTGCAGGTGGACAGTCCACGCTGCGCCTCGTGGTGCCTGCGCGTGCGCTCCTCGCTGTCGAGGGTGCCGTAGCGGGCGAGCATCTCGGTCTTGAACCGGGCCAGCGATCGTCGGCTGGTGCACTGACGGGCGAGGGTCGTGGCGGCCTCGGCGATCTCGCCGTGCATCGCGGGGTCCGTGGCCGTCCGCAGCTCGTCGAAGACGGAGGCGGCACGACCGGCGTCGCTCGGCGTCACCTCGCCCGTCGCGAGCGCGTCGCGCAGACCGGTCAGAGCCGGCCGGGTCGTCGTGTCGATGGCCCGGCGGATGGCGTGCGCATCGGTCTCGGTGAGCGCGGCGCCCGCGTCGGTCAGCCAGGCGGCGGCGTTGGTCGACCCGGACTCGCGGATGACACCCCGCTCGCCGGCCTCGATGGTGACGGCGCACGCCAGACCGCGCGCCGCGGCGGCGACCTCGGTCGCCGTCACGGCCAGACCTGCCAGCTCCATGGACTGGACCGAGCTCAGCCCGGCACCGAGGACGCGCAGCGCCTGCAGGGCCCCGTCGAGGGTGCCCCTGGCTGCGAGTACGTCGGCGTACGTCATACAGTCAGGATATCGAACAGCAACTCGAAAATCCATATGGTTTGACCATGATAGCCGGTATTTAACCCAGCGTAGAGCGCGTCAACACTCTGCGATCAGCAGGCCTCGAGGCGTCAGGACCATGACCCCAGTGGCCAGGTCAGGGCCGGTGCCACTCGTACGGCGTCGTCGTCGTGACCTTCACGAAGCCGGAGCGCTCCAGGATCGGGCGGGAGTGCTCGGTGGAGTCGCTCTGCAGCAGCCGGATCCCGCGCCGCACGGCCGACCTCGCGCGCTCGGCGGTCAGCGCTCGATAGATCCCCCTCCGGCGCCAGCCCTCGAGCGTGGCCCCACCCCACAGCCCCGCGAAGTCGGTGCCGGCCACCGGCTCGAGTCGCCCCGTGCACACCATCTCGCCGTCCACCTCGGCGACCCACAGCTCTAGGTCGTCTCGCCCGAGGGACAGGCGGTGGAGCAGCTCGTCGGCCATCCCCGGGACCGCCTCCCCGAAGGCCTCGTCGGCGCTCGCGCACATCCGCCGCACGTCCTCCTCGGCGCTCACCCGCCGGACGACCACGCCCTCGGGCACGGGCACCTCAGCGGCCAGCACCGCTGCCTCCCCGATCATCACGGACTCGTCCTCGCCCCGCACGAAACCCCGACCGACGAGCGCCTCGTGCAAGCCCGGCGCCGCGTCGTGGCCGCGAGTCTTCCACTCCACCTTGGTGATCCGCGGGTCTGACCGATAGTGGTCGAGGGTCTCCTCGACCAGCCGGTCGATCCCGTCTGCGTCGAGCCCGCCCAGGTCTCGGTAGGTGACGAATCCCCGCGCCCCGCGATACATCCCCCACAGGACGGGTCCGTGACGTTCGCGGCTGTCGGCGGAGACGAGCTCGGCCTCGTCGCGCAGCTGGGCGTCATACATCCTGAGCAGGTCCGCGGGGGAGTGGTGCGTCATGGGCGCGAGTCTCCCCGACAATGGGGCGGACAGCACCCGACTTTCCGTGGAGGAGCCATGATCACGATCACCGTCGCGCAAGCCGGCAAGGAGCACGTCGAGTCCGGCCACTTCAAGGAGGCCATGAAGGTGCAGGGTCGGTACGCCGCCACCCGCCCCAAGGTCATCTCGTTCGAGAAGCCCGGCACCGGGTGGGACGAGCTCGGTGAGATCGAGATGCCCTGAGCCTCAGCCGGACTCAGTCTCGGACCGTATGCCGGAGGTGGTCACCGTCATGACCTCCGGGCCCGCTCCGTGATGGCCTCGGCGACCTCGTCCGGGTGACACTCGGGCAGCCAGTGCCCGGCGTCGAGCTCGACGAACCGGTAGTCCGCGTCGACGAGGTCGGCCGTCCCCTCGGCAGCCGCGCGGCCGAGCGCCACGTCGTGCCGCCCCCACACATAGGTCGTCGGGACCCGGACCTGCGAGGACCGTTGCGCACCAGCACCCTTCGTCGCACCGCCACCGGTCCTCCTGCCGGAGCCGCGGGATGAGAGCGACCGCCAGGGGGCGCTCGCGCGGTACCACCCGATCGGGCCGCGCAGGCTCGCCGGGCTGGCGAAGCGGGCGGCATACCGCTCGGCATGGTCCGCCGGAAGCCCCGCGCTGGTCAGGAAGCGCCGCATCGACCGGGACAGGACCCGCTCGGGCAGCCCCGGGACCTGGAAGGCCAACATGTACCAGCTGCGGCGCGCCTGGTCCGGCGTCCGCAGGGCGCGCGCCATCGCAGTGGGGTGAGGTGTCGACAGGACGGTCAGGGACAGCAGGCGCTCGGGCGACGACAGTGCGGTGGCCCACGCGACGGCGCCGCCCCAGTCGTGGCCGACGAGGTGCACGCGCTCGGCCCCGGAGGCGTCGACTAGGGCCAGGACGTCGCGCACGAGCTGGGTGACCCGATAGGCATCGGTGCCGGTCGGCGACGCGCCGGGGGAGTAGCCGCGCTGGTCGGGTGCGAGGGTGCGGAAACCGTTGTCGTGCAGTCGTTCCGAGACCGCTGTCCACGCGGACGCGTCCTCGGGGAAGCCGTGCAGCAGCACGACCACCTCGCCGTCGCGCGGCCCGCCGTCGACGACCTCGAAGGTCAGCCCGTCACGGGTGAAGGACGTCAGGGGAGGGGTGTCGACGTGATCCGCCATGGTGGGTGCCGTTCGTCGTGGTGAGTCTGGCCAAGGCCACCCTAGTCCGGCAGACGCGTCGTGGTCCGAGGACTGGAGCGAGTTCGCCGGGTCCGGTGCGGTGCCCGGCGGCTCGACGGCGTCGACGGGCAGGGGAGTGCGGGCCCGGAGCCGGTCCAGGCACAGTCGCGCCTCGAAGTCGTCCGTCCGATCCATGGTGGTCACCCTCCCATCACGTGGTCCGTCACGGGTAGTGGCTCCCGCGCCGCCTCAGGTGTGACCGCCCGCGGGATCATGGTTGCCGGGCCGTCGCGTCCAGGAAGGCTCTCCAGTGACGTTGACCCTGCGTGAGCCGCCCGCCCGCGCCCGCCCGCGCGAGCACCTCCTGGGTGGCCGATCGCGTGTCGTCGTCCCAGGACCCGCTGGGTCGTATGTCGAAACCCCACACGTGTCGGCACATCGCCTGCACTGCCTGGACCTGGATGCGCGACCCGGGGGAGAAGGTGCTGCCGGTTGGACCGGAGCGCCCGTCGTCCACGTGGATGTGGTTGTGGTGCGCCTCGTCGTAGAGATAGGTCAGGACCGAGGCGAAGTCGTGGTGCAGGCTCGCGGCCAGCCGCCAGTAGGCGCGTTCGAGAGCAGCGCGCTGGGCGCCAGAGCTGTTCTGCCACAGGTCATACCGACAGCTCACCCGGTCCGTGCCGTCCCCGGCTCGGACCCGCCCAAGGTCGAAGGCGCGTCCGGCGTGGTGCCACGAGAGGCGCGGACGGTCCTTGAGCCTGACCCAGGCGCCATACGACCAGAGCTGGGTCGGCGGTGGTGCCGCGAGGTAGATCCAGTGCCGGGCCAGCGTCGCGGAGAGACGTTGCGCGAAGGCCGGCTCGATCCGGAACCCGGTCGGCGTGCCGGAGATCTCGTAGTAGAGGCGCGCGTCGGCAAGGCGATCGACGCGGTGAAGCTGCTCTGACGCGACGGCCGTGGGGTCGGTGGACGGCAACGACGGATCGTCCTGCATCAGCTGATCCACGCTCTCCTGCAAGGGATCTCGAGCCGCCCAGGCCGCAGCAACGCCCAGCACCGTCACCGCGCCGGTCGCCAGCACCGCTCTTCGAGGTGGGCCTGCGCGGGGCGGCTCTGGGATGGTCATGTCGCGAGCGTCAGACGCATCATGGGGGAGCGGGCCACCCAGTCCTCGATGCTGTGCCCCTGGCCGGCATACCAGGGCTGCACCCGCCAGGCGCTGCGCGCGACGTGCTCACGGGCAGCGGGGGCGGTCACCTCGGTCGCGATGACGCGAAACTCGTTGCCCTCGAACGACAGCGACGCTCGCGGGTGGGCTCGCAGGTTGGCGATCCAGCCCCGGGGTCCGGGGGTGCCCACGACGTGCACGGCACCGTCCACCTGGACGAACCAGATCTCCACCGTGCGCTCAGCCCCGGTGCGCCGACCCGTCGTCGTGAGGTCGCAGGTCCCGGTCGCCGGTAGGTCCTCCAGCCGCAGCCTGCCCATGCGCCGAGTGTAGGCCGCGCGCCGGGGCGGACGGCAGGGAACGGGAAGGGGAACTGGCGGCAGCATGACCGGGAAGGGGGGGTGTGTCTGGGAGGCGCTGGTGACTCATCCGATGCACGACGCAGACTCGTAAATGACATAATGTAGATTATCGGCGCTAGATCACCCGTTGGGGTTCCACGTCGCGGCCCGGTGGTCGGCTTCCGGCATACAACTGCTGTGACTCCCGCGTCCGCACCAGCCGGGCGGTGCGCTCGGCGAGCGGCCAGGGCAGCTGCCGCCGCTGCGCGTGCCGTCGATCGTGATCCTGGCTCTCGCCGTCGCCGGTGTGGGCTACGCCCTCGCCTCACGCCGCCCGTTCGACCTGCCCAGTTGCGAGGCATGACCGACGTTGCCCCGTGAGCCGCTGGCTAGGCCGACATGCAGGGCGGCCTCCACCGCGTCTCAGTCGACCGAGGTGATGATCTGGTCCTGGCCGCCGAAGCTGAAGGTGTCGTCGGCGCGCAACCCGTGGATCACGTCGTAGATCGGCGCGTCCGTGGCGATGCCCTCGTAGGCCACGCCGCCCGACACGAACTCGTCCGTGGGCACACCCACGACGTAGTGGCGGCCGTCGAGCTCGATGATCGCCCCCGGCCCCACGACGTCCCGGGGCGAGACGTCGAGAGCTCTGGCCTCCTTGAGGTCGAGCCGCTCCTGCGCGTCGGCTCGGCCGAAGATGTCGTGCAGGTCCCCCGCCTCGTCCCGCTGGGAGTCGTCGTCGACCCGTCGCTGTTCCGGGGCATCCGCGCCGGCCGCCGCCTGCTGCGCCGTGCTCGAGGTGCTGGAGGCGAGGCGCTCCTGGAGGTGCGCGAGCAAGTCGTCCTTCACCTGCTGCTTGCTGCGGCTGTCCATGGATCGAGCCTAGGCGCCGACGTACTCGGCGAGGTGCTGGCCTGTGAGCGTGTCCCGCCGTCTTACGAGCTCGCCTGGGGTGCCCTCGAAGACGACGCGCCCGCCGTCGTGCCCTGCGCCCGGACCGAGGTCGATGATCCAGTCGGCGTGCGCCATGACCGCCTGGTGATGCTCGATCACGACGACCGACCTGCCGCCGTCGACGAGCCGGTCGAGAAGACCGAGCAGGTTGCCCACATCGGCCAGGTGCAGGCCGGTCGTGGGTTCGTCGAGCACGTATGTCGTGCCCTTGTCCCCCATCTGCGCGGCGAGCTTGAGGCGCTGGCGCTCGCCGCCGGACAGCGTGGTCAGCGGTTGCCCGATGGTGAGGTGGCCGAGCCCGACGTCCTCGAGCCGCTCCAGGACCTTGTGCGCCGCGGGGATCCGCGCCTCGCCCTCGCCAAAGAACGCGCGCGCCTGCGCCACCGACATGGCCATCACCTCGGCGATGTCCTTGCCACCCAGGTGGTGGTCCAGCACCTCGGGCTGGAACCCCTTGGCGCCGCACACCTCGCACGGCGTGGACACCGTGTCCATGAAGCCCAGCTCGGTGTAGATCACGCCCGCGCCCTTGCAGCTCGGGCAGGCGCCCTCGGAGTTCGCCGAGAAGAGAGCGGGTTTGACGCCGTTCGCCTTGGCGAAGGCCTTGCGCACCGGCTCGAGCAGCCCGGTGTAGGTCGCCGGGTTGGACCGCCGCGAGCCCTTGATGGCGCCCTGGTCGATGACCACGACGTCGTCGCCGCGCAGCGACCCGTGGATGAGCGACGACTTCCCCGACCCGGCGACCCCGGTGACGACGCAGAGCACGCCGAGGGGCACGTCGACGTCGACGTCCCGCAGGTTGTGGGTCGACGCGCCGCGGATGGGGAACGCCGACGACGCCTCGCGCACCGTCGCCTTGAGCTGCGCCCGGTCCTCCAGGTGGCGACCGGTGAGGGTGCCGCTGCGCCGCAGCCCGGCGACGGTGCCCTCGAAGCACACCTCGCCTCCTGCGGCTCCGGCGCCCGGTCCCAGGTCGACGACGTGGTCGGCGATCGCGATCATCTCGGGCTTGTGCTCCACGACGAGGATGGTGTTGCCCTTGTCGCGCAGCCGCACGAGCAGCTCGTTCATGCGCTGGATGTCGTGCGGGTGCAACCCGATCGACGGCTCGTCGAAGACGTAGGTGACGTCGGTCAGCGACGACCCCAGGTGACGGATCATCTTGGTGCGCTGGGCCTCTCCCCCGCTGAGCGTGCCCGCGGGCCGGTCCAGCGACAGGTAGCCCAGCCCGATCTCGACGAACGAGTCGAGCAGGTGCAGCAGCCCGGTCAGCAGCGGGGCAGCCTCGGGATGCTTCAGCCCCCGCACCCAGGCCGCGAGGTCGGTGATCTGCATGGCGCAGCAGTCGGCGATGTTGACGCCGTCGATGCGCGACTCCAGGGCGTGCGGCGCCAGCCGGGTGCCACCGCACGCGGGGCATGGCTTGAACACCACCGCCCGGTCCACGAAGGCCCGCACGTGCGGCTGCATCGCCTCGCGGTCCTTGGACAGCATCGACTTCTGGATCCGCGGGATGATGCCCTCGTAGGTGAGGTTGATCCCCTCGACCTTGATCTTGGTCGGCTCCTTGTGGAGCAGGTCCTCCCGCTCGGCCTTGGTGAACCTCCGCACCGGCTTGTCCATGTCGAAGCCGAAGCCGGAGAAGATCCGGCCGTACCACCCGTCCATCGAGTAGCCCGGGACGAGAATCGCCCCGTCCGCCAAGGACTTCGAGTCGTCGACGATGGCGGCGAGATCGAAGTCCGAGACCCGGCCGGTGCCCTCGCACTCGGGGCACATGCCGCCGGTGATCGAGAAGGTGCGCTTCTCCTTCTTGCCCTTGTTGGCCCCCGTCTGGATCGTCACGGCGCCAGCACCAGACACCGAGGGCACGTTGAAGGAGAACGCCTGCGGTGAACCGACATGAGGAGATCCGATGCGGGAGAAGAGGACTCGCAGCATCGCGTGGGCGTCCGTGGCGGTCCCGACGGTGGATCGCAGGTTGGCGCCCATGCGCTCCTGGTCGACAAGGATGGCGGTCGTCAGCCCCTCGAGGTGGTCGACGTCCGGGCGGGCGAGCGACGGCATGAAGCCCTGCACGAAGGCGCTGTAGGTCTCGTTGATCATCCGCTGCGACTCGGCCGCGATGGTCGCGAAGACCAGCGAGCTCTTGCCCGACCCCGACACCCCCGTGAATACGGTCAGCCGGCGCTTGGGCAGCTCGACGCTGATGTCCTTGAGGTTGTTCTCCCGCGCACCCTGCACGCGGATCAGGTCGTGGTGGTCGGTGGCGTGCTGCGTCATCGGGTCTCCGTTCGTCGGGCCTGCGGCCTCAGGTCGCCGGGGCCATCGTGGACCGAGACCGGTCCGGCGGTCTGCCGCCTGGCCGGGTCTGAGCCCGTATGCCGCAGCGCCGCCGTCCGGACGATCGGCGCCTCAGAGGTGCTGGACGCCGCCGCCCAGCATCGCTCCGGTCGCCGCTGCCCGGGCGGCGGGGTTGCGGCCCCTGGCCTTGTCGTGGGGGACGTACTCGTCGTCCGGCCAGGGCTCGTGCTGGTCGTGCGAGGCCCGGGCCAGCCGCTCGGAGAAGGGCAGGTCCGTCTGCCTCGCGGCGTCGGGCTCGTCGTGGTCGCGCCTCATCGCTGCCACCCACTCTCGTGCTCGCACCCACGCGCCGGCGCGTCGGTGCTGGTTCGCCCAGGGTACGCCGCGCGGCCGGGTGACGCGCGTGCCCGCGGCCGGCAAGGGGGACCGGTCGCGGGCACGCGGGTGCGGTGCGGCTCAGGGCGTGGTGCTCCCCGTCCGTTCGACTGCGGGTGCCTGCTCGTCGGTGCGCCGGGGTGCATGACCCAGGCTGAGGGTGACGACGGCCGCCCCGACCAGCAGGGCGCCGACCATCCACAGGGCGGGCTTGGCGCTGCCGGTCAGGTCGATGCTGAAGCCCGTGACGAAGGGCGCCGCGAAGCCCGAGATGTTGCCGAGCGAGTTGATCAGGGCGATGCCGGCGGCGGCACCGGCGCCCGTGAGGAAGGCGCTGGGCAGCGACCAGAAGACCGGCAGAGCGGCGCAGAACCCGATGGCCGTGAAGGTGATGGCGACCATCACGGCGAGCGGCGAGTGCTGGTAGAGCGCGACGGGGATCGAGACCCCGGCGATCACGGCCGGGACGGCGACGTGCCAGCGCCGCTCCCCCACCCGGTCGGAGTGGTGGCCGTTGACGACCATGGCGACCGCGCCGAACAGGAAGGGGACGGCCACAGGTGCGGAGCGGGTGGTCGCGCGGGTCCTCGCGCGGGCGCCGAGGTCCTGGGCGGGCCAGGTCGGCGAGCGCACGGTGGCGCTGCTCACCCAGACCGCCGACGAGGCGACCATCGCCCTCGGCCCCTCCGTCGCCCACCACGTCGTCGTCGCCGCCGTCGAGAGGCCAGACGTCGATGGGGACGGTCGAGCGGTGGCGGTGCGCCCGGTGGTGGAGGCAGGCCGAGGGTTGGGGCGACCGGGGCCCGCGAGCGCGTCACCCGTCGCGTCAGCCGTCGCGGCGGCCTGGCGGCGGGCTGACCGAGGGGTCGGCGTCCTCGCGGCGCTGGGCAGGCCCGCCGCGGTGGTGCGGTCCGAGGACCTCGGCATCCTCGCGGCGGTGCTCACCAGCGCGGGCGAGGGCTCCGGCGCGGCGCACGTGCGCTGGCAGCTCGGTCCGTTGCTCGACCGCGACGCCGAGACCGGTAGCGACCTCGTCGGGACGCTCGCGGCCTATCTCGGCTCGGGGCGGTCGCACGCCGCGACGGCTGCGCGTCTCGGCGTGCACACCAACACGCTCTACCAGCGGCTGCACCGGATCGACGAGCTGCTCGGCGAGCGCTGGCGCGAGCCCGGGCGGACGTTCGAGCTGGGCCTGGCCCTGGAGCTGCACCGGCTGACCGAGCGCGTGAGCCGAGTCGGCTGAGCCTCCAGCGATGGCCCCGCCCGGTGCTGCAGGGATGCCCGTCAGTGACCGAGACCGTTGCTCTGCAACGGAAGTCGCGCAGCGTCGGGGCCGTAGCGGACGACCGTCGCGAGGCTCGGCGGCCGGATGTCGAGGTCGTAGAGCGCCTCGGAGTCGAACCACCGGAACTCCATCCCCGGCACGAGCGCCTCGGAGGAGGTGCGGTCGACCTTGGCCTCGAAGGCGAGGTTGATCTCGTGGTGGGCCACACCGTCCAGCTCGAAGGCGTTCTCCACCACGGCTATCAGGTCGGCGACCTTGGCCTCGAGCCCGAGCTCCTCGAGGATGTCCTTGTGCAGCGCGTCCTTGGCCGACTCGCCCAGGGTCACCGAGCCGCCGGGCAGGAACCAGTAGTCATGGTCCTCGAGCCGGGTCAGCAGCACGCGGGGCCCGCTGCGGATCACGGCCGAGACGACGACGTCGAACTTCTCCGGTCGGTTCGCCATGACATGACTGTAGTCACGAGGGTCGCCGCAGGACAGCCTCCCCCCGGCCATCACCGCCGGGCCCTCGATCCCGAACCAGGGTGCGCAGCGGTGAGGACAGCGCCCACGCCAGCGCCAGGAACCACACGATGGCGGCGCCTGTCGTCCAGTCCGACCTCGTGAGCTCGCTCCTGCGGGCGGGGGCAGCGCGCCCGCTCGACGAGGTCCCCGTGGTGCACCTCCTTGCGCCCAGACTACGTCCGGCCGGCCCGTTCGTGGTCGGTGACGACCCCGCGGTCGCGATGCAGGAGCGCGATGGTCTCGACCTGCACCTCGTAGCGGGACTGCGCGCCGCCGGGTGTCTGGTAGAAGCGTCGCCGCAGCGCCCCGCGCACCTCCACGTGGTCGCCGGCGGCGAGGTCCACCGCCTGCTCCTGCGCGTCGCCGGGCCAGCAGGCCACGTCGATGGTGTCCACCGTCGCCGCCCGCCGGCCCTCCTCGGCCGCCCGCGGGTCCGGCGGCCGAGGCACGACCACGCGCAGGCTCACGAGGAGCACCCCGCTCGGCAGCGCCCTGAGCTCGGGCTCGGCGCTCACCCTCCCTCGCAGCCGGACCTCGTTGCACACCTCATCACCCCCACCTCTGTCGTGCCCGCCCGTGTCGTGCCCGCCCTCGCCCTCCGCCGCCTCCACGTCCAGCCGCCCCATCTGCGTCATCTCCGTTCCTCACCTGATGCCTCCTACCGCCGATGGCGGGTCGAGGACCACGGTGGCAGCGGGACGGCATACGACCAAGGCTCCGTCGGAGGCTGTGGACGACAGCGGCGGGAACGCGTCAACCTGTGGACGAGGCGGCGCCACAACGACGTCCGAGCCGCACGACCTCGCGCGGCTCCGCCGTCGCCGGCTCGACGGACACGGCCACCTCCCGACCACCGTCGAGGACCACCACCAGCTCGGTGGGGCCGGTCCACCTGGCCGAGGTCATGGTGCCTCCGGCGTACTCACCGTTGATGCAGGCGGCCGGCCACCAGCGCGCGGACAGCCCCCAGCCGCGGTGCCGCACGACCACCGTGGTCAGGGGTGAGACGAGGTCGCCGTCACTGACGATGTCGGCCTCGTAGGCCTCGACCCCGGCCTCAGCCGGCGCGGGGAGGACCAGCTCGTCACGACCGGGGTTGACCCCCACGCTGAGGACCACCCCGACCAGGCCGAAGGCCGTGGCGCCGAGCGCCGCAAGCAGGACGCGGACCACGAGCCGACGCTGCGGGTCGCGGGCGATCGACGACATCCCCCACGCCAGCAGCAGGTAGCCAGCCAGCCCCAGCACCACGGGGTGGTCGAGGAGCTCGTGGACCAGCAGGGAGCACGTGGGGTTGAGCCGCCCCCAGGCGGCCGCGAGCAGGGTCGCGGCACCCGCAGCGATCCACCACGGGGCGCGACGGTGCCCGTCACCCATCAGCCGTCGTCGTCCTTGCGCTCGCCCCGCCTGATGAGCGACCCCATGCCGGGCAGCCCCTGGGCCGCGTGCGCCAGATCGGTCACGGAGTCGAGGATCTCGTGGACGTCCGGGGCGATCCGGTCGATCTGCGCGAGCGCCTCCGGGAGGCGGTCGATCATGGCCACGAGGGACATGACCTCGTCGCGCTCGACGCTCGCCACCACCTCGGAGGCGATCGGCAGGGCCTTGTCCGCCAGCTGCGCGAGCGGCTCGACCAAGGGCTGCAGCCGAGGCAGGGACGCCTCCCCCACCGCCGTCAGGGCCTCGGCCCTGGCCACCAGCGCCGACGCCCGCGCCGACGTCTCGGCCGCGGCGTCGGCGACCTCATCGACGTGCGCTCGGGTGAGGGCGGCCTGCGCGAGCAGGTCCTCCGCCAGCTCCAGCAACGCCTCCCCCCGGCCCACCATGGCCTCGACGCGGTCGATCAGGTCGAGGGTGCGAGGCCACAGGTCCGCGGCATCGGTGACCCCGTCCTTGACGGTGACGGCGGCCGTGAGCAGGTCATGAGGTCCGAGGAGGCGCATGAGGCCATCATGCCCCGGTGCCACGTCGTGCAGGCGCGCCGTGAAGGGTTCGACCGGCCAGTAGGCTCGGCCCCGGCGACCTCGACGGCGAGGTCCAGGCCGAGGAGAGACCGCATGCCCACGACCCCCGCCAGCGGCGTCGAGCCCCGCAGCCGTAGCACCCGCCACCAGCGCGCGTGGTACTGGTACGACTGGGCGAACTCGGCCTACGTCACCACCACCGCGACCGTGCTGATGGGCCCCTACCTCACGACCGTCGCCAACCGCGCCGCCTGTCCGGGCCAGCCGGCCTCCCAGAGCTGCACCGCGCACCTGTCGGTGCTTGGCCTGCAGGTCTCCCCGGGCTCCCTGTATCCCTACGTCACCACCGTCACCACGGTGCTGTCGGCGCTGCTGCTGATCGTGGTCGGTGCCGTCGCGGACCGCGCGCCGCGCCCTCAGCGGCTCCTCGGATGGTTCGCGGGCGTGGGCGCCCTGGCGGCGAGCGCGATGGTCCTCGTGCAGGGAACGGCCTGGCAGCTCGGCGTCGTCCTGGTCATGATCGCCTCGCTGTGCCTCGGCGCCTCGATGGTCGTCTACGACGGGATCCTGTGCCGCATCGCGCCACCCGACGACCGCGACCGCGTGTCGTCGCGCGGGTGGGCGCTGGGCTACGTGGGCGGCGGGCTGCTGCTGGCCGCCAACTTCGCGCTGCTCAATCTCGGGCCCCGGGTGGGGATCGGCACGGAGACCGCCGTGCGGATCAGCCTGCTGAGCGCGGGCCTGTGGTTGGGGGCTGTTCACCGTCATACCGGTGGTCGGTCTGCGCGACCTGCCTCCCCGGGAGCTCGCCGAGGGCCTCCCTCCCGAGGCGGCGCCAGAGCGCGGGGCGGTGCGCGGGGCCTTCGCTCAGCTGCATGACACCTTCACCGAGCTGCGGGGCTATCCCCAGACGCTGCTGTTCCTGCTCGCCTACCTGTTCTTCAACGACGGCATCCAGACGGTCATCGGCTCGTCCAGCCTCTACGGCTCCCTGGAGCTCGGCATCTCCCAGAGCCAGGTGCTGCTGACCTTCCTCGTGGTCCAGCTGGTCGCCGTGGGCGGAGCCCTGCTCTTCGGCCGCGTGGCTGCCCGGTTCGGCGCCTGGCGCACCGTCCTCGGCGGGCTGGTGGTGTGGACCCTCGTCGTGGGGGTCGCCTACTTCGTGCCCGCCCGGGTGTTCGCGGCCTTCCTCGCGCTCGGGATCCTGATCGGCCTGGTGATGGGCGGGACGCAGGCACTCACCCGATCGCTCTACAGCCAGCTCGTGCCGCGCGGCCGTGAGTCGGAGTTCTTCAGCCTCTACCAGGCCATGGAGCGTGGGACCAGCTGGTTCGGGACGCTGATCTTCGGCGTCGTGCACCAGCTGACCCACTCCTACCGGCTGTCGATCGTGGCGCTGGTCGCGTTCTTCGTCGTCGGCGGCGTGCTCCTCGCGCGGGTCGACGTCCGGGAGGGGATCCGCGCGGCGGGCAACGAGGCGCCCTCCGTCGTCTAGGATGGAGTCTTTGGGCGCCGACCACCGCGCCCGGGAACATCCCCCGGTTCAGCCGACGTTGATGGGGGTATGCCGTGAGCCAGTCACAACGAGGCTCGCGGTGTCGACGAAAGGGGATCAGACATGGCCGAGCGTTCACTTCGCGGTTCGCGACTCGGGTCCTTCAGCATGGAGACCGATGACGGCGTCGTCCCCAGCGAGCGCCAGATCGTGTCCTACACCTGCCCGCAGGGGCACGTGACCGAGCTGCCCTTCTCCATCGAGGCCGAGGTGCCTGCGACGTGGGAGTGCCGCTGCGGCGAGCTGGGCCGGCTCCAGGGCGGCGACGCCCCCGAGGAGAAGCCCGCCAAGCCGGCGCGCACGCACTGGGACATGCTGCTCGAGCGCCGTTCCGTCAAGGAGCTGGAGGAGCTCCTCGAGGAGCGCCTCACCCTGCTGCGTCAGTCACGTGGGGAGAAGCCGCGCCCCAAGCGCAGCGCCTGAGCAGCGTCGGACGTCGAAACGACGAGACGACGAGACGACGAGGCCCGCTTCCCCTCATGGGGGACGCGGGCCTCGTCGCGTCGCCGCCCCCCCTCACGATGATCGGGAGGGTTTCGTCCAACCGTCCTGGACCCCGCACTGACGATGCTGAGGGGTGGGGCTCAGAGGATCTCGCCCTCGATGACGTTGTCGTCCTTGTCACCTCGACGGGGAGGCTGCTGCTGCCACGTCCGGCCCCCTGGTGCAGGCCCCGGTTGCCGGTCCGGCGGCGGCATACCGGCTCCCCACAGCACGACCCCTGGACCGCTCGCCAGGAGCTGTCGGGTGATGACCGTCGTCAGCAGCCGGCGGGCCAGCGGGCGGGTGAACGGCAGGACGAAGAAGAAGCCCACGACGTCCGTCAGGAACCCCGGCGCCAGCAGCAGCGTGCCGCCGACGAGCACCAGCGCGGCGTCGGACAGCTCGCCCGCCGGCATGCGTCCGCCGGTGAGTGCACGCTGCAGGGCCGTCCACGCGGCGCGCCCCTCACGCTTGACGAGGTAGGCGCCGAGCGCGGACTCCACCAGCAGCAGCGCGATGGTGGGCCAACCCCCGATCACCTTGCCGACCCCGATGATGACGGCGATCTCGGCGACGGGGACGACCAGGAGCAGGACGAACGCGATCCACGTCCAGCGCGGGCGCCGTCGCGTCGGGGTGCTCACAGGGACTCCCACCGCTCGACCTGGCGGGCGGCGAGCCGCTCGCGGACCTGCGCCCGCCGGTAGGTCAGGCCCCACCGGGTGATCCGCAGCATGGACTCGCGGACGATGTCCCCGCTCATCTTGGAGTCTCCGATCTCGCGCTCCACGAAGGTGATCGGCACCTCCCGGATGGTCAGCCCCGCGTGCACGGTCCGCCAGGTGAGGTCGGTCTGGAAGCAGTAGCCGAGGGACTCGACGTCCTGCAGGCCGATGCTGCGCAGGGTCGTGGCGCGATAGGCCCGGAACCCGGCCGTCGCGTCACGGACGGGCATGCCGAGCAGGAGGCGGATGTAGAGGTTGCCGCCGAGGCTGAGCGCCTTGCGGTGCAGCGGCCAGTTGACGATGCCGCCGCCCGGGACCCACCGGGAGCCGATGACGAGGTCCACGGCCGGGTCGGCCAGCGCCGCCAGCATGGCGGGGAGCGTCTCCGGGGGGTGCGAGCCGTCGGCGTCGATCTCGACGAGCACGTCATAGCCCTCGTCGAGACCCCGCGCGAAGCCAGCCAGGTAGGCCGCCCCGAGGCCCTCCTTGCCGGGCCGGTGCAGGACCCGCACCTGCGGGTCGGCGGCGGCCAGCGCGTCGGCCACCGCACCCGTGCCGTCCGGCGAGCTGTCGTCGAGGACGAGCAGGTCGGCCTCGGGCACGGCGCGGCGCAGGCGTTCGACGACGAGCGGGAGGTTGTCCCGCTCGTTGTAGGTCGGGATCAGGACCAGGGTGCGCATGTCGTAGTCAACCGTCCGTGGGGTCCGATGGTTCCGTCAGCCTAGTGCCGCTCCCCCGCGTCGGCCGTTGCCGCCGACCCCACCGTCCCCGCCGTCCCCGCCGTCCCCGACGAGGGCGGAGCGCGAGGCCCAGTGCGAGCAGCCCCACCCCCACCCACACCGGCAGGTCCCCGATCCGCGCCGCCGGGGTGAGCTCGGAGCGCAGGGGCAGGGCGGCGTCGAGGGCGGCCGCGGTGAACAGCCCGGTCCGGTCGTGCGCGACCCCGTCGGGGGTGATCATCGCGGAGGCCCCGACCGTCGAGACGTGCACCACCGAGCGGCCGAGCTCGACGGCGCGCACGCGCGAGATGGCCAGCTGCTGGTAGGACTCGTCGGTATAGCCGAAGGTGGCGTTGTTGGTCTGCACGGCGAGGAGCTGGCCTCCGTGGTGCACGGCGTCGCGCATGAGGTCGTCGTAGGCCACCTCGAAGCAGATCCCCAGCCCGACCCGCACCGACCCGGCTCGGGTGGGCACGTCCATCACCCCCACCGTGTCCCCCGCGGTGAAGTCGTGGGTGAGCAGGTCGACCTTGTCGCTGAAGTGTCGGAAGAAGGAGCGGTAGGGAATGTACTCCGCGAACGGCACGGGGTGTCGCTTGGCGTAGGCCGCGACCGGGCCATGCTGGGCGTCCCACAGCAGGGTGGTGTTCTTGATGCGTGCCTGGTCGTCGGTGCGCAGGGTGCCGACCAGGACGGGGGCCTGGGCGGTCCTGGCGGCGTAGGTGATGGCCTGCCCGGCGTCGGCGTTGCGGACGGGGTCGATGTCGGAGGCGTTCTCCGGCCAGACGACCAGGTCGGGACGCGGGACGCCGGAGGCCGCGCGCGAGCGGACGGCCTCGACGGTGACGCCGACGTGGTTGTCGAGCACCTGGCGCCGCTCGGCGTTGAAGTCCAGGCCGGCCCGAGGCACGTTGCCCTGCACGGCCAGCACGTCGACCGTGCGGCCATCGGTCGGCACGGGCAGCAGGGCCGGGCCCCACAGGAGGGCGGCGGCCCCGAGGAGGGAGCCGAGGGACAGGGCCGTATGCCGAAGAGCCGTCGGCCGTGAGCGCCGGGCGGATCGGGCGCCGGCGGCATGGCGGACGGCCACTGCGAGGAGGCCGCCGACGAGCGCTACCGCGGCGGTGAGCCCGGGCGTCCCGACATACCGCACCAGGGGCAGGATCGGGGCGTCGGCCATCGCGAAGGCGACCTTGATCCAGGGGAAGCCGCCGAACGGGGTGGTGGCGCGCAGCCACTCCCCCACGGTCCAGGCGGCGGCGACGACCACGGGGTAGGGCAGGCGAGCCGGCAGCGGTCCAGGCAGCCGTCCGCCTCGGGGGCTCGTACGGGTGGGAGACAGCAGCCCGCAGAGGGCGCCGGTGATCCCGACGTAGAGCGCCTGCAGCACGGACAGCGCGACCCAGGGCAGGTCGCCGACGTAGATGCCCGACCAGTGCAGGGCGGGCAGGTAGGCCGCGAGGCCGGTCACCAGGCCCAGGAGGAAGCCACGTCGGACGCCGGCTCCGTGCGCCGCCAC
This sequence comes from Arsenicicoccus cauae, assembly GCF_009707125.1. GTDB lineage: Bacteria > Actinomycetota > Actinomycetes > Actinomycetales > Dermatophilaceae > Arsenicicoccus > Arsenicicoccus cauae. The sequence continues at coordinate 63,219 of NZ_WLVL01000021.1, read as the reverse complement.
GGCGAGCAGGCCGATCCCGAGGGGCGCGAGCCACCACAGGTCGTGGTCCGGCCAGGACAGCCACAGGGCCAGGCCGGCGCCGATCGCGAGCGGCAGGGCCAGGAGGAGTCGACGCACGGCGTCACCCTAGCCGTACGGCCGGGTAGCCCCGTGTGTGCGGGAGGGGGGCGAGACACAGGACGAGGCACAGCACGACCCGCAGGCCGTTGGGGCCGACGCGGACCCGACCGGATGCCGGGTCCGCGCCGTTATCTACTAGGCGTGCGGGTCGTGCTGCTGTCCGAGGTGCGGTGATCGCTGAGCGGCGCCGCCGAGCACGGACGATGATCTGAATTCACCCGATCGGGCGCTCCCCAGGGAGTAATCACCACCGTCCACGACGGGGGACCCGAATCGGACCCCACTCCAGTGGTCGGACAACCTCCGTCAACCTAGAGCCTCACCCACAGTCGCTGTCAAACACCCTCTGACCTGCGACGATGGGGAGAACCGCTGGTCAGGGGCCTGAGCCTGCGTCGAAAAAAGTCGGGTGACTACGGCGTGTCGCCAGGATGCCCACGATGATCGCGTCTTCGGCCGAACGAGTGGACCAGATGACGGTGCGCCATCTAAGCTTGGGCGAGGGTGATCGCGTCTGTCAGACGTCGCGACGCTCCGGCACCACGACCACTCCGCGAGCCGTCGTGGCGATCACGGGCGGGTCAAGCAGCTCGGCGGCCGACGCCCCTCGGTCCGGCATGCCCCGGGCGACGACGCGGACCGCGAAGTCCATCTCGCGGGACCGCGAGCCCACCCGCACCAGGGTGCAGGTGATCTCGAGGCAGTCCCCCGCCCGCACGGGCGCGCAGAACTGCACGTCGCTGTAGGACGCGAAGAGGCCCTCGTCGCCGTCGGTGCGGATGCACATCTCGGTCGCGACGTCGCCGAACGCAGCCAGCGAGTAGGCGCCGTCGACGAGGTTGCCCGCGTAGTGCGCGTGGCTGTAGGGGACGTAGCGCCGGTGGACGACGGTGGCGCCGACCTCGGGCGGAGACGACGGCAGGGTCGGGGTGGCTGGGATGGTCATCGGGCTGGCTCCTCGGCGGTGCTGGGGTCGGCGGTGCTGGGGTCGGCGGTGCGGCGGTGGGAGATGGCGTGGACGAGGTATGACGCCACCTCGCCGGGCGTCGTCCCCTTGCCGAAGACCCGGTCCACGCCGAGCTCGGCGGCGGCGGACTCGTCGAACCGGGGTCCCCCGACGACGAGCAGCGGTGCGGTGCCTGCGGGATAGGCCTCGCGGAAGGCCGCCGACATCTCCTGGGTGTTGGTGATGTGGGCGTCCCGCTGGGTGACGACCTGGGACACGAGGACCGCGTCGGCCTGCTCGGCGCGGGCCCGCTCGACGAGCTCGGGCACGAGGACCTGGGCGCCGAGGTTGACCACGGTGATCTCGGAGTAGTACTCCAGCCCCTTCTCGCCCGCGAAGCCCTTGATGTTGAGGATCGCGTCGATGCCGACCGTGTGGGCGTCGGTGCCGATGCAGGCGCCGACCACGACGAGCGGGCGGCGCAGCTGTCGCTTGATGGCGGCGTTGACGTCCTTGGCCGGCAGGAGCGGGTAGTCGCGCTCGACCACGTGCACGTCCCGCAGGTCCACCAGGTGGGTGACCGAGCCGTAGACGACGAAGAAGGTGAAGTCCGGGCCGATCGCCCGGGCGTGCACCAGCAGGGCGGGCTTGATCCCCATCTTGTCGGCGAGCTGCAGCGCCGCGCCCTCGGCGCGCTTGTCGTGCGGCACCGGCAGCGTGAAGGACACCTGGATCATGCCGTCGCCGGTGGTGTCGCCATACGGCCTGATGATCTCGCTCATCGCGTCGCACCCTCCTCGAGCAGGGTCATGGCGGGGTTGTCGTAGTCCGGGCCCTTGCGGATGACGCCGTCCAGACCCTTGCCGGCGTCGGCGGGCCGCTTCATGAGGCCGAAGGTCCCGTCGGCGATGGCGTCCAGCAGGGTGTCGTCGACGATCCGGTCGAGCAGGTCCACGGCCTCGGAGAGCACCTGGCGGGCCCTGGTCTGGACGAAGCCGTCGGGCGGCGGCCGGAAGTCCTCGCGCAGGCCGCGCCCGGCCTCGAGGGCGTAGCGGACGTTCTGCAGGGCCAGGTCGCGGTCGGACAGGAACGGCGTGACGACCGCCTCGGTCATCATCCCGACCAAGAGGATCCCCTGGTCGGTGAGGCCCCCGACGAGGTTGAAGAAGCCGTCGAGCAGGTAGCCGCGGAAGACGTCACCGGTCATGTGCTTGGTGGGGGGCATCCACTTGAGCGGCGCCCGGGGGAACAGGTCGCGGGCCAGCATGGCGTGCGCCAGCTCCATGCGGAACGAGTCGGGCAGGTCCGGGTTGATCTCGAAGGCGTGGCCGAGGCCGAGCTGCCAGTCCTCGAGCCCGGCCTCCTTGGCGAAGTACTCGTTGAGCAGCTGGCTGACCGTCACCGTGTGCGCCGCCTCGACGGCGTCCGCGGTCGTCAGGTAGTTGTCCTCGCCGGTGTTGATGATGATGCCGGCGCGGGCGTGGACCTGCCGGGAGAAGCGCTGGTCGACGAAGGTGCGGATGGGGTTGATGTCGCGGAAGAGGATGCCGTACATCGAGTCGTTGAGCATCATGTCCAGCCGCTCGAGGCCCGCCAGCGTGGCGATCTCCGGCATGCACAGCCCGGAGGCGTAGTTGGTGAGCCGGACGTAGCGGCCCAGCTCCTTGCTGGTCTCGTCGAGGGCGGCCCGCATCAGGCGGAAGTTCTCCTGCGTCGCGTAGGTCCCGGCGTAGCCCTCGCGGGTTGCGCCCTCCGGGACGTAGTCCAGCAGCGACTGGCCGGTCGAGCGGATGACGGCGATGACGTCCGCGCCCCCGCGGGCCGCGGCCTGGGCCTGCGGCATGTCCTCGTAGATGTCGCCGGTCGCCACGATGAGGTAGACCCACGGGCGGGCGGGGGCGTCGCCGACCTTGGCGATCAGGCGCTCCCGGGCTGCGCGCTGGCGGTCGATGCGCGTCATCCCCTGGGTGACGGCACGTCTCGCGAGGCGCTGGGCGGCAGTGCGGTCCTTGCCCTCCGGCACACGGAAGGTCACGGCGCCCGCAGCGGCCTTCTGCGCCAGGGTGAGCAGGTCGGGGGCCTCGCCGCGCGCCAGGGCGTCGTGCACCGGCGTGGTGACCCCGCCCTCGAGCCCGACCTGGTCGCGCACGCCCGCCACCAGGTGGTTGACCCACGGGACGCGCTCGTGGTCGGCGCCGGCCAGCCCCGCGAGGCGCAGCGTGGCGCGCTCGACCGAGACCGTGGTGTGCTCCTGCGCCAGGCGGACGACCGGGCGTCCCGCCCGGCGGGCGAGGCTCCTCGCGCGACGTACGACCTGCGGGTCCAGGTCGAGGTGGGCGCGGGCACCCGGCGCGGGTGTGCGGGTCATGGCAGAGCTCCTTCGCTCTCGTGGATCGTGCGTCCGCCGACGACCGTCAGCAGGGCTCGGGGGGTGGGGGCCTCCGGGCGCAGCCGCGGCAGGCCGGGGGTCTCGAGCTGGGAGTGCGGGCCCTCGCCGAGCTCGCCCGGCGGCACCTCCCACACCACGAAGTCGGCCGGGAGCCCGACGCCGAGGTAGCCGCGGGTGTCGTGGCCGGAGGCGTGCCAGCCGCCCACCGTGTGGGCGCGGAAGGCCTCTCCCACAGAGACCCGCTCCTCCTCGAACCGATGCCAGCGGGCGGAGCGCAGGGTCTGCCACGGGTCGAGGTCCAGCCACGGCGAGGTGCTGGCGAGTGCGGTGAGCAGGCCGTCGACGCCGAGCGAGCCGAAGCGCATCATCTCGCGCGCCCGGACGGTGCCGAGGGCCCGCGTGAAGTCCCCCTCCGGCCCTCCCCAACGGCTGTCCACCTGGGGGACGCGCACCACGACCACCCCGAGGTCGATCAGCGTGCCCAGCACGCGCGGGTCCGCCAGGGCCAGGGTCATGGTGCGGTGGCGCAGCGAGCGGAAGCGGTCCAGCCCCACGGTCCGCACCGCGGTGCGCATGCCGTCGATCATGGCGTCGGCCGCCCGGTCCCCCATCGCGACGAGGCTGGTGCGGATCCCGGCGAGCGATGCGGCGACGAGGTGCTCGGCGATCGTCTCGGCGGGCATCGGGTCGGGGCCGACCTGGCCCGGCAGGTCGATGTAGGTCTCGTGCAGGGCCGCCTGGTGGCTGTTGACCGGCCCGTCGACCTGCAGCATGAAGCCGTGCAGGTCGTGCTCCCGCAGGAGCACGGCGGGGTCCTCGTCGGGGCGGCAGACGTGCCGCAGGTAGCGCTGCACGATCGGGCCCGGCAGCTGCGGGCGCGTCGTCGTGAAGCCGTCCAGGAGCCGCGGGCTGGAGATGTGGTCGTGCAAGCAGCCGATGCCGTGGGCCGCCGCGGCCGACAGGGCGCCGTCGAGGATCGCCTGCTGCTGGGCGGGCGTCCGCTGCGCCACGACCCCCGTGAGGAGCGCGCCGAGGCCCGGCCTGCGCGTCATGTCGGCCAGGCTGCGGGTGTCCACCCCCACCTGCGCGGCGCCGGCGGTGAACGCCGGGGAGCAGACGCAGGCCCCCTTGTCCGCCCGCAGGATGACGGCCGGTCGTCCCTCCACGGCGCGAGCCAGCTCCTCGGGCGTCGGCGGGCGCTGCTCGGGCCAGCGTCCCTCGTCGTAGCCGAAGCCCGTCACCGGGCCCTGCGACGTGCGTGCGGCGGCCGCCAGCCGGTCCAGCGCCTCGGTCAGCGAGCGCGCCCCCGTCAGCTGGGTCAGCGAGCGCCACTCGGCGCTCTCGGCCACGAAGTGGATCGGGTCGACGAACGGCGTCGTCACCAGGCACCCGTGCAGGTCCACCACCCGGTGGGCCTCGTCCACCTGGCCGTCGGCGTCGGCCTCGCCGCCGACCCAGAGCACCCGCGTATCGTCCACCAGCATGGCTGTGGGGAAGCCGCGGGTGGGGACGTAGACGTGGCCGTTGCGGTAGAGGGTGCGTCGTCGCATGGCGTCAGTGTGCCCGGGGCGCCAGACGCCCCTCGAACAACGCGCGCACCGACGGGTCGGACCTCAGCAGGTCGAGCGCCAGGGCCGCGTGCCCCGGGGTGTAGCCGTTGCCCACGAGCATGCGCACGTCGGCCGCCAGGCCCTCGGCGCCGAGCGCGGCGGCGCTGAAGCTGGTGGCCATGGAGAAGTAGACGATCGTCCCGCCGTCGCGGGTCACGAGGATGGACGGGTGCTCGCAGCCCGGCACGTCCACGCACACGACCGTGACGTCGGCCGGGCCGTGGGCGGTCTCGACGGCATCGAGGAGCCCGAGGGGGTCTCGCGCGTCGGCCAGGACGACGTCGTCAGCGAGCGTCGTGCCCGACAGCAGGTCCGCCTCCACCTGGACGGGGACGACCGCGGTGAGGTGGGCTGCTCCGGCCCGGCGTGCGGCGGCGAGCGACAGGGAGCCCGACTTGCCCGCGCCGCCGAGGACGAGCACGTCCGGCGCCGCCCCCGTGCGCGACCGGTGCTCCCGCACCACGCGGTCCACGAGCGCGGGGGCGCCGCAGACGTCCATGACCATGAGCGCGAGCTCGGGGTCGAGGTCGTCGGGCAGGACCGCGGCGATCGAGCGGCCGAAGAGGATGGCGTGGCCCTCGGCCGGGATCCGCTCGTCCTCGCCGTCCCAGCGGGCGAGCCCGTCGGTGATCCGCAGCGGCGTCAGGGACAGGCTCACCAGGGTGGCCACGCGGTCCCCCGGCCGCAGCCCGAGCGGGCTCTCTGGGCCGACCTCGTCCACCGTGCCGATCAGCATGCCGCCGGACCCCGTGACGGGATTCTGCATCTTGCCGCGCTCGCCGACGATGTCGAGCACCGCCTGGCGCAGGGCGCTCCCGGCATACGACCCCCGGAGCTGGCGATAGCTCGCGGCGTCGAGGTTGAGGGTCTCCACGCACACGCGGACCTCGTCGGGCCAGATCTCGGGCCGGTCGTCGAGCCGCCGGGCGGCCTGCGGCAGTGCGGGTCGCTCGCCGGGGCCGAGGATCACCCGGTGCAGGCCGAATGGCGAGGCGCCGGTCGCAGGGGGCGTGGCGGCAGCTGCGCGGGGACGCGTGACGTGCGCATTGTGCATACCGATTCTCCACTCTGAGATGGGTGATGGTGCAAAACCTGTTGACCATACTGTTGCAGGCCGCAAACTCTCCGCTACCGTAGGGGTCATGAGTGCGATGGAGCAACCATACGTCTACCGTCGGCGCGAGCTCGTGGAGCCCGACTGGAGGCGGCTGCCGGGCTGGCGCGACGTGACCGACAAGGAGTGGGCGAGCGCCCAGTGGCAGCGCACCCGGTGCGTCAAGAACGTCCGGCAGCTGCGTGAGCTCATGGGCGACCTGCTCACCGAGGAGGTCTACGCCGACCTCGAGCGCGACCAGGCCGAGCGGGCCACCATGTCGATGCTGGTGCCGCCGCAGATGCTCAACACCATGGTCCCGGCCGTCGACGCCCCCATGCCGGCGGCGGGAGCGGAGTTCAGCGCCGCGTTCCTCGCAGACCCGGTCCGCCGCTACATGCTCCCGGTGTACTCCGACCGGCGCACGGACTGGGCGAGCCACCCCCACGCCTCGCGGGACTCCCTGCACGAGGCCGACATGTGGGTGGCGGAGGGCCTCACCCACCGCTACCCCACCAAGGTGCTCGCCGAGCTGCTGCCCACCTGCCCGCAGTACTGCGGCCACTGCACGCGCATGGACCTCGTCGGCAACTCCACGGCGCAGGTCACCAAGCTCAAGCTCGCCGGCAAGCCCGTCGACCGGCTCGACGCGATGATCGACTACCTCAAGGGGTCCCCGCAGGTCCGCGACGTCGTGGTCTCGGGCGGCGACGTCGCCAACATGCCGTGGAAGAACCTCGAGTCCTTCCTCATGCGCCTGCTGGAGATCGACAACATCCGCGACATCCGCCTCGCCACCAAGGCGCTCATGGGCCTGCCCCAGCACTGGTCGGCGCCCGACGTGGTCGAGGGCCTCGGACGGGTGTCGTGGACCGCCGCCTGCCGCGGCGTCGGGCTCGCCGTCCACACGCACATCAACAACGCCCAGTCCCTCACGCCCTCGGTGGCCCACGCCACCCGGCTGATGCACGAGGCCGGGGTGCGGTCGATCCGCAACCAGGGCGTGCTGATGCGCGGCATCAACGACTCGCCCGAGGCCCTGCTCGACCTGTGCTTCACGATGCGCGACGAGGCGGCGATCAACCCCTACTACTTCTACATGTGCGACATGATCCCGTTCAGCGAGCACTGGCGGCTGTCGCTCGCCGAGGCCCAGCAGCTGCAGCACGCGATCATGGGATACCTGCCCGGCTTCGCGACGCCGCGCATCGTCTGCGACGTGCCGTTCGTCGGCAAGCGGTGGGTGCACCAGGTCGAGGAGTACGACCGCGAGCGCGGGATCTCCTTGTGGCGCAAGAACTACCGCACGTCGATCGAGGGCGAGGAGGTCGACGTCACCAGCACGGACTACGCCTACTACGACCCGATCTACACCCTCCCCGAGAGCGGGCAGCGCTGGTGGCGCGAGCAGCGCGACGAGGGTGCCGTGGCCGCTGCGCACGCCGCGGAGCTCGCTGCCGCGGCGGCCTCGCGCACCGCCTCCTTGGTCTGAGCGCCCCTCCCGCTGTCCCCGCCCACCCCTACCCCTGTAGGTAGTGAAGTAGTCGCCGGGCTTGGCCACCTGCGAGTCGTGGGCGAGGTAGATCCAGCCGCCCTCGAAGAAGTGCTTCCCTTCTGGGTGCCGGTGGGGTGCGGCATGGTTCCTCCTGTGGCGTCGTCGGCACGGACTGCGCTGCGGCAGAGGCGGTCTGGCCGCGTGCTCCAGACCACTGCCGCCCTTGTCCGAGGGGCCTCGCCCCGGTCATCTGCCCAAGGTTTGACCCAGGGAGCGATTGACACCTGATGCCTATCAATGAGGCGTGAACGGGTATTTGTGTAGATCAATCGGGCCGCCCTACCGTGGCGAGGGAGCGAACGCACTGCCCTCACCGACGAGGAGGTCACCGATGGAGCTGCGGCACCTGCGCTACGTCGTCGCCGTGGCCGAGCAACGTCACTTCGGCCGCGCCGCGCGCTCGCTGCACATCTCCCAGCCGCCGCTGTCCCAGGCCGTCCGCCAGCTCGAGGACGAGCTCCAGGTCGAGCTGTTCGAGCGGACCACCCGCACCGTCGCGCTGACGCCGGCCGGCGAGGTCTTCGTGGCCGACGCCCGGCGCATCCTCGCGGCGCTGGACGACACCGTGGAGCGCACCCGCCGCATCGCCCGCGGCCAGGTAGGGGTCCTGCGGATCGCGCTGACCGGGTCGGCGACCTACGGCTACCTCCCCCGCATGGCTGCCCTGGTCAAGGCCCGTATGCCGGGGGTCGGCCTGCAGATCCAGACCGACCGCCTCACGCCGCAGCAGGTGCACGACCTCGACGCGGGTCGCATCGACGTCGGTGTCCTGCGCCTGCCCGTCCGCGACGACCGCCTGACCACTCGCCTGGTCGCCCGCGAGCCCCTCGTGCTCGCTCTGCCGTCGGGCCACCGCCTCGTCGACGACCCGGAGGTCACCGTCCACGCCCTGGTCGAGGAGTCCTTCGTCGTCCTGGCGCCGAGCGCACGCTCCGTGGTGACCGACGCCGTGGTCCGCACCTGCCTGGACGCCGGCTTCTACCCCACCATCGAGCACGAGGTCACCGAGATGTCGACCCTGCTGTCCCTCGTGGCCGGCGGCCTCGGCATCGCCCTGGTCCCGGCCTCGACCCGCGCCTCCGGCCTGGAGGGCGTGACCTTTGCCGACCTGCCCGGCACCGCGACCGTCGACCTGGCGCTCGCGTGGCGCGCCGACCAGCCCAACCCCCTGGTGGAGGCCTTCGTGCAGACCCTCGAGGAGCACGACCTCCTGCAGGCCGACCCCGATCGGAAGGCCCCCCGATGACCGCCCTCCCAGCCACTGCGTCCACTGCGCCCGGCGCCAACCTCACCATCACCGAGGTCGAGACCATTCCCTTCGCCATCCCCTACCGCAAGCCCCTGGCCTTTGCCAGCGGGTCGGTGAGCGTCGCCGAGCACGTGCTCGTCCGGGTGCGCACCGCGGGCGGCCTCGTGGGCGTGGCCGAGGCTCCGTCTCGTCCGTTCACGTATGGCGAGACCCAGGCCTCGATCGTCGCCGTCATCTCCCAGATCTTTGCCCCGGCCGTCGTCGGGACCGACGCGCTGCACCGCGAGCGGATCCACGCCCGGCTGCGCCGGACCGTCGGCAACCCCACGGCCAAGGCCGCCCTGGACATGGCCCTGTGGGACGTCGTGGGCCAGGCCTTCGGGCGCCCGGTCACCGAGCTGCTCGGCGGCTACGCCGACCGCATGCGGGTGAGTCACATGCTGGGCTTCGCCGACCCGGCGGCCATGGTCGACGAGGCCGAGCGCATGCGCTCGACGTACGGCATCACGACCTTCAAGGTCAAGGTCGGGCGTCGCCCCTTCCGCCTGGACGTCGACGTGTGCCGGGCCCTGCGCCAGCACTTCGGCGACGCGGTGGAGCTCTACGTCGACGGCAACCGCGGATGGACCCCGTCCGAGGCCGCCCGCGCCCTGGACGCGATGTCCGACCTCGACCTCACCCTGGCCGAGGAGCTGTGCCCCGCCGACGACGTGCTCGGTCGCCGCTGGCTGGCGTCCCGCACCACCATCCCCACCGTCGCCGACGAGAGCGCCACCACCCCCGGAGAGGTGACGCGCGAGCTGCTCGGCGGCTCCGCGAACGCCATCAGCATCAAGACCGCCCGTACCGGCTTCACCGACTCCCGCCGCGTCCTGCACCAGTGCCAGGGCCTCGGGGTCGAGGTCGTGATCGGCAACCAGATCGACGGGCAGCTGGGCACCGCGTGCGCGGTCGCCTTCGGCTCGGCCTACGACGCGACGACCCGCCGCGCGGGCGAGCTGTCCAACTTCCTCGACATGAGCGACGACCTGCTCGCCGAGCCCCTGCAGATCCACGACGGCACCCTCGCCGTCAGCGGCCGCCCCGGCATCGGGGTCACCGTCGACGAGGACAAGCTCCAGCACTACCGCGTCGACCTCTGACGGCGGGGCGCCATACGGCCTCTGACCGCACGGCACCACCGCCCCACCGCCACCCGCCAGCACGACCCGCACCGCACACCACAGACCGGTGGCACCGATGCCACCCCAAGGAGAGATCATGAGCACCGACACCACCCAGCCCACCCCGACCACGCTCCAGGCGCGCGCCGCCGACTCCGGCGCCAACGCCACCGCCGCCTTCCGCAAGAAGCAGCGCACCCTCGAGGTGCCGCAGGAGCGCGTCGACGCGATCGCCACCGAGGCCATCGAGGCCCTCCACGAGGTCATCCGCAAGCACCGCCTCACCTACGAGGAGTACGACGTCCTCAAGTCCTGGCTGATCCAGGTCGGCGAGGACGGCGAGTGGCCGCTCCTTCTCGACGTGTGGTTCGAGCACGTCGTCGAGGACGTCAACACCGATCACCGCCAGGGCAACAAGGGCTCCATCGAGGGTCCGTACTACGTCCCGGACTCCCCGGAGCAGGGCTCGCACGGCACCATCCCGATGCGCGACGACGAGCCCGGCGAGGCCCTGACCTTCCAAGGTCAGGTGCGCACCACCGACGGCTCCGCCCTCCCCCACGCCAAGGTCGAGCTGTGGCACGCGGACGCGGGCGGCTACTACAGCCAGTATGCTCCCGGCCTGCCCGAGTGGAACCTCCGAGGCACCTTCACCACCGACGACGAGGGCCGCTTCGAGATCCACTCGATCATCCCCGCTCCCTACCAGATCCCCACCGACGGCGCCTGCGGCAAGCTGATCGCCGCCGCGGGCTGGCACGCCTGGCGCCCCGCCCACATGCACCTCAAGGTCTCGGCGCCCGACCACGAGCTGCTCACCGCGCAGCTCTACTTCCCCGGCGACCCCCACAACGAGGACGACATCGCCACGTCCGTCAAGCCCGAGCTCATGCTCGACCCCAGGCCGGCCGCCGACGGCCAGGGCAAGGTCGTGGACTACGACTTCGTGATCGACCCCGTCCGCGCCTGAGCCAGCCTCGACCCTGCCACCACCCACCACCTGCACCAAGGAGCACACCATGCTGTACGCCGTGAAGATGGACGTCGCGATCCCCCACGACCTGGATCCGGCCGAGCGGGACGCCACCCTCGCCCGCGAGAAGGCGTACTCCCAGGACCTGCAGCGCGGTGGTGAGTGGCGGCACATCTGGCGGTGTGCTGGCCAGTACTCCAACATCTCGGTCTTCGACGTCGAGAGCAACGAGCGGCTCCACGAGATCCTGTGGAACCTCCCGCTGTTCGCGTACATGACGGTCGAGGTCACGCCGCTGGCCACGCACCCCTCCGACATCCACACCTACCGTGGGTAAGGGCATCAGCCGGGGTTCGTTCGCCAGGCTCATGATCCCGCCCCCGGCGGGTTTTCGGGCCGTATGCCGCCCGCCCGTCGCCTGCCGCCCCGTGAGGCAGCGGGCGGCTGCGGCATACAGTGAGGCCATGGCCAGCAAGCACGCCTCATCCGGCACCCCCGCGACCATCGCGCTGGACCGGGCGGATGTGCCCTATGAGGTGCGGGCCTACCAGCACGACCCGGCGGCGCCGTCGTTCGGGCTGGAGGCGGCCGAGGCCCTGGGCGTCGACCCGGCCCGCGTCCTCAAGACCCTGCTCGTCGACACGGGCTCCGGTCTCGCCGTGGGCATCGTCCCCGTCGACCGACGGCTCGACCTCAAGGCCATCGCCCACGCGCTCGGCGTCAAGCGCGCGACGATGGCGGATCCGGCTGCAGCAGAACGCAGCTCGGGCTACGTGGTGGGTGGGATCAGCCCCATCGGTCAGAGGCGGGCACTGCCCACGGTGCTCGACGACTCCGCCGCCGCGCACGCGACGGTGCTGGTCAGCGGTGGACGGCGCGGCGTCGACCTCGAGCTGGCGCCGTCCGACCTCGTGGCGGTGACCGCTGCCGTCACGGCGCCGATCGCTCGCTGACGCCGTCGGCCTCGACCGAGCCTGCCCCCGCTCCCGCGGGAGCAGCCGCCGCGGGATCGGCCGCAGCGCGGACCGGCATACGGCCTGCACTCGCCGACCGCCCCTCCCAGGAGGTCGACAGGACCACCGTGGTGCGCGTCGACACGTTGCCGCGGGAGCGCACGAGCGCGATCAGCTCCTCCAGCTCGTGCGGCGTCGCGACGCGCACCTTGAGCAGGTAGGACATGTCGCCCGCCACCGAGTGGCACGCCTCGATGGCCGGGACGTCGCGCAGACGGTCGGGGATGTCGTCCGGCTCGGTCGGGTCGAGCGGCGCGATGGAGATGTAGGCCGCGAGCGGCAGCCCCGCCGCGTCCGGGTCGATCGTCGCGCGGTAGCCGGTGATGACCCCGCGTTCCTCCAGCCGCCGCACCCGCTGGTGGATGGCCGACGTGGATAGGCCGGTCGCCTTGCCGAGGTCGGTGTAGGACATGCGGCCGTCCCGCGACAGGTGCGCGACGATCTGCTGGTCGACAGTCTCCATCCCGCAACACTAGCTGCCGCACACGGTCCCGGCCGGAGGGGAGCGCCACCGAGTCCGCCGCCATCCGGCAGACTGGGCCCATGACGCCGCCTCCCTACTCTGCGAGCTCTCGTCTCATGCTGCTCGACGCGGCGTCGCTGTACTACCGGGCCTTCTACGGCGTCCCGGATCGCCGCAAGACCCCGGACTCGCCGCCGTCCAACGCCGTGCGGGGCTTCCTGGACATGGTGGCGACGCTGGTCACGACCCATGCCCCCACTCACCTCGCCGCGTGCTGGGACGAGGACTGGCGTCCGGCCTTCCGCGTGGCGGCGATCCCGACCTACAAGACCCACCGCCTCGCTGCCGGGTCCGCGGACTCCGAGGCCACCCCCGAGGCCTTGGTCCCGCAGGTGCCTGTCATCATTGATTCCCTGGCGGCGATAGGGATCTCGCGAGTCGGCGCGGCGGGCTACGAGGCGGATGACGTCATCGGGACACTGGTCCACCGGCACCGTCGCCAGCTTCCCATCGACGTCGTCACCGGCGACCGAGACCTCTTCCAGCTCGTCGACGACGAGTCGGGGGTGCGCGTGGTCTACACCGCGCGTGGCGGCGTGCGGGACGCCGACGTGATCGACCAGGCCTATCTCGCCGCCAAGCACGGGGTGGCGACCGGCGCCGCCTATGCCGACATGGCGGTGCTGCGCGGCGACACCAGCGACGGTCTCCCGGGCGTGCAGGGCATCGGCGACAAGACGGCCGCGGCCCTGATCCAGCAGTATGGCGACCTGCCCGCACTCCGAGCCGCCGTCGACGGTGGCGACCCCGCCATCAGGGGAGCCCGCCGGGCCCGGCTCGAGGAGGCGTCGGCCTACCTCGACGTGGCGCCGCGCGTCGTGCGGGTCGCCCACGACGCGCCACTGCCGGGGGTCACGCTGGACTCGTTGCGGCTGCCGACCGAGGTGGCGGACGTGCGGCTGATGTCGGCGGTGGCGGACGAGCTGGGCGTGGCGTCGAGCTTCACCCGGGTGCTGTCGGCCCTGCACATCATCTGACCCCGCGATCCGTCAGGGTGCGCTGAGCTCGCCAGCGGTGGGCCACGGGTTCGGGGTGCAGCCAGCCAGGCCCTTGCTCTGCTGCATCATGACCGGTGCGACCTGCCCCTTGCCGCCGCACTGCCGGTGACCGTGGCCGAGGAAGTGCCCCACCTCGTGGTTGACGAGATACGCGCGGTAGGCCGCGACGTCCGTGAAGGACGGCGTCTGCAGGGTCCAGCGGTCGGAGTTGAGGATCACGTCGTCGCCGTGACGGCAGCTCCACAGGCCCAACGTCTGCAGGGGCAGACACATGCGGTTGGTCGTCGGGGGCGACGCGACATGGATCGTGAACTCGGCCTGATGGGCGTCCGGCACGAGCTCGAACGATGCCCCCCGGTAGCCGATCCACCCGCGAGGGTCGTTGAGGACTCCGGCGATCTCGCGTGACGCCGCCGCCGCGTCGATGCCGGTGCCCCGCTCGACCTTGACGGCATACCGGTGGACGGTGGGGGTCTGCCGCGCGGGCTTGACCGCGGTCGGGGCCGCCGTCCAGGTGCCGTCGCCCGTGGTTCCCGAGCGTCGTATGCCGCCGCCCTCGGCCTGCCGGGGTCCCGACCTGGTGGCGCCGCTCGGCGAGGCGGTGGTCGGTGAGGATCGGGTGGCGGCAGGTGTGCTCGTTGCGCCGGACGTGGACGCGGCGGTGGTGGTGGCCGGCGTGCCCGGGGTGCCGGCGCTCGGGGTGGTGATGCTGGGCGCGGCGGATCCGGCGGGCTTGGCGGTGCAGCTGCGGATGAGCAGGCTGAGCGCGAGCACGACCACGAGGCCGAGAACCGCGAGGACGACCCTGCCACGCGGGGTGAGGCGGAGCGCCGGCCGGCGGGGCGCGGGCGTCTTCGGGGCTGTCACGTGCTCAGGCTAGGCAGGTCCGGTGGGCCTGGGTCTGTGCCACGCCGCGGACGAAGCCCGGCTGATGCTCCTACCCCCGGCGGGATCATCGACCTGGCGGACGAAGCCCGGTCGATGCTCCTACCCCCGGCGGGCTCATCGACCTGGGGGACGAAGGCCGGTCGATGCCCTTACCCCCGGTAGGTCAGTCGAGGCGGTCGGCGGCGACGACGCCGCGCATCACCAGGTCGATCGCCGCTCGGGCCGTGGCGGCCAGGGCGGGTTGGGGGGCGCACGTCGCGACCTGGCCGAGCAGGTCCACCACCTGCTTGCACCGCCGCACGAAGTCGCCCGCCGCCATGTCGGAGTCGCGCAGGCACACCTCGAGTGCCTGGCCCGAGGCCCAGCGGTGGACGGACCAGAGCATGCCGCCGTCCGGCTGGCCGGTCTCGGGCAGGTGCGCGGCGGCCTCTCGGTCGGCGATCGTGGCCCACAGCCGCACCATCTGCTGGTAGGCCTCGGCGACGTCGGCGCCCGGGGTGCGCGGGTTGGGGTCGCTCTCGTCGCGCCGCGGCTCGTAGACCAGGGCGGAGACGACCGCGGCCAGCGAGGGCCCGTCGAGCCGCTGCCAGACACCGTGGGCGAGGCACTCGGCGGCCAGGAGGTCCTTCTCGGAGTAGAGGCGTCGCAGCATCTGACCGCTCGGGGTGACCGCCTCCCCGGCGGCGTCGAGGTAGCCGAGCTCGGACAGCAGGTCGCAGATCTGGTCGAACTGCCGGGCCACGGAGTTGGTGCGGCCGGAGACCTTGCGCCGCAGCCCGTGCGTCTCACGCTCGAGCCGGTGGTAGCGCTCGGCCCAGCGGGCGTGGTCCTCGCGCTCGGGGCACTGGTGGCAGGGGTGGGCCTTCATCCGCTGCCGCAGCGAGGCGACCGCCTGCTCCCCAGCGGATGCCGAGC
Organism: Arsenicicoccus cauae; assembly: GCF_009707125.1. Taxonomy (GTDB): domain Bacteria; phylum Actinomycetota; class Actinomycetes; order Actinomycetales; family Dermatophilaceae; genus Arsenicicoccus; species Arsenicicoccus cauae. The sequence continues at coordinate 47,784 of NZ_WLVL01000021.1, read as the reverse complement.
CGCTCTCGTCGCCTGCCGACCGCTTCCCCCTGCCGCGCGGCGGCGGCTCGTAGGGCACCTTGGCCCGCACCGTCGAGGCGAGGTCCTTGCGCATCTTGGTGTTGCGGGCGTTGAAGTTGCGGGGCAGCTGCAGGGTAGTGACGGGACGCACGGGCGCGTCGACGTCGTGGACCGTCAGTCGTCGCGCCCGCCCGTCGGCGTTGATCACGAGCGGCGTCGGCGGGTTGTTGCGGCCCGCGGTGTTGGCGTTGACGACGATCGCCATGCCGGTGTGACGGCCCTCGCGCAGCGAGATGACGTCGCCGGGCTGCAGGTCCCCCAGCGACTGCTCGATCTCGGCGCGCCGCGACGAGGACCCCTCGCGGGCCATGGACTTCTCGAGCTGGCGGATCTGCTCGCGCAGCGCGGAGTACTCCTCGAAGTCCCCGAGGTGGCAGGTCATCGCCTCGCGGTAGCCGTCGAGGGCCTCCTCGTTGCGGCGCACCTGCGTGGCGAGTCCGACGACGGCGCGGTCGGCCTGGAACTGCGCGAACGACGTCTCGAGGATGTCGCGGGCCTCGGCGCGCCCGACCCGCTCCACCAGGTTGACCGCCATGTTGTACGTCGGGCGGAAGGACGAGTTGAGCGGGTACGTGCGGGTCGACGCCAGGCCGCCCACGGCCAGCGGGTCGATGCCGCGCGACCAGACGACCACCGCGTGCCCCTCGACGTCGATGCCGCGGCGTCCGGCGCGCCCCGTGAGCTGGGTGTACTCCGCCGGGGAGAGCTCGACGTGCGCGTCGCCGTTGAACTTCACGAGCTTCTCGAGCACCACGGTGCGGGCGGGCATGTTGATGCCGAGCGCGAGCGTCTCGGTGGCGAAGACGGCACGGATCCGCCCGGCGGTGAACAGCTCCTCCACGATCTCGCGGAAGGTCGGGAGCATCCCCGCGTGGTGCGCGGCGTACCCCCGGCCGAGCGCCTCCACGAAGTCGTGGTAGCCCAAGATCCCGAGGTCCTCGTCGGCGACCCCGGCGATGCGCTCCTCGACGGTGCGGCGGATGCGCCGTCCCTCCTCGGGCGGCACGAGCCGGACGTCCTGCGCGAGCAGCTGGGCCACCGCGCCCTCGCACCCGGCTCGGCTGAAGATGAAGGTGATCGCGGGCAGCAGCCCGTCGCGGTCGAGCCGCGCGATGACCTCGGCCCGCGAGGCCGCGCCGCCGGGACGGCTGCCCCGCGCACCCGCGCCCGCGCCGCCACCCATCCCCTCGCCGCCGCCACCCGACGGGCCGTGCGGCCCACCCCCGCGGGGTCGGCCCGAGTCGGCGCCCCCGCGACCGCGCCCGCGACCGCGCGAGCCCCAGGGGTCGTTGGCCCGGCTGGTGCTGCGCATCCCTCGCCCGGCGGCGTAGGACGCGCGCTCCAGGGACTGCAACCGCTGCACGAGGTCGGGGTTGACCTTGACGATCTCGTCGGTGATCCGGTTGTGGGAGTCGCGGTCCTTGCCGAGGATGGCGCCGCCGTCGTCGACGAACAGGTCGAACAGCTCGCGTCCGACCATCATGTGCTGCCACAGCGGCACCGGTCGGTGCTCGGACACGACGACGGCGGTGTCGCCGCGGACGGTCCCCAGCCAGGCACCGAACTCCTCGGCGTTGGACACGGTCGCCGACAGCGAGATCACCTGCACCGGCTGGGGCAGGTGGATGATGACCTCCTCCCACACGGCGCCGCGGAACCGGTCGGCGAGGTAGTGGACCTCGTCCATGACGACGACGCCGAGGTCGTGCAGCGAGGTGCTCCCGGCATACAGCATGTTGCGCAGGACCTCGGTGGTCATGACGACCACGGGGGCCTCGCCGTTGACGGACGAGTCGCCCGTGAGCAGGCCGACCCGGTCGGCGCCGTGACGGGCGACGAGGTCGTGGTACTTCTGGTTGGATAGCGCCTTGATGGGAGTGGTGTAGAAGGCCTTGCGTCCCGTGGCCAGCGCCAGGTGGACGCCGAACTCTCCCACGATCGTCTTGCCGGCGCCGGTGGGCGCGGCCACGAGCACCCCGTGACCGTCCTCGACGGCGGCGCAGGCCTCGAGCTGGAACGCGTCGAGCTCGAACGGGAAGCTCGCGGTGAAGGTGTCCAGATGTGGGTGCTGCGCCATGCCCTGCAGGCTACGCGACGGGACCGACACACCCTGGTATGCCGGGCGCCCGACGTCAGAGCGGGCTGGCCTCGTCATCGGCGAGGTGGCTGTAGTCGGGCTCGCGCCGGGCGCGCCGGGAGTCCAGGACCCGCGCCACCCCGTAGGCCGCGAAGTACAGCCCGCACAGCGGCAGGGCCAGGGCGAACATCGTCCACGGGTCCGGGGTCGGCGTCATCATCGCGGAGAAGGTGAAGATCAGCACCACCGCGATCCGCCAGCCCTTGAGCATGATGTGCGCGGGCAGGACGTGGATGACGTTGAGCGCGACCAGCAGCACCGGCAGCAGGAAGGCCAGGCCGAAGCTGAGGATGAACCGGGTCACCCAGGTGAGGTAGTAGTCCGCCTGCAGGATGTTGGACGCGCCGACGGGGGTGAAGTCGAGCAGCACCTCGATGGCCTTGGGGAGGGCGTAGAGCGCGCCCCAGCAGCCGAGCAGGAAGAGCGGGACGGCGGCGGTGATGAAGGCCAGGGCCGTGCGCTTCTCGCGCTTGTGCAGCCCCGGGACGATGAAGGCCCAGATCTGCCACAGCCACACCGGGCTCGCCACGATGGTGCCGACGAAGACCGCGACCTTGAGCTTGAGGGAGAAGGCGCCGGTGATGTCGGGGAAGGACAGGATGACGTTGGCGCGGCGCGCGGCGGCGCTGAGCCGTAGCGGCTCCTGCAGGCGGAACACCAGCGGGTCGTAGTAGATCCAGCCGATGATCGAGGCGAGCACGACCGCTGCGGCGGCGATCAGGACGCGGTTGCGGAACTCGCGCAGGTGGTCCCCGAGGGACATCCTCCCCTCGGGGTTGCGTGCCCGGCGGCGCAGGCCGGGACGCGTCGACTGCTGGCGGGCCATGCGGTGGGCGACCGCCCGGCTCAGGCGCGGGGGGCGGAGTCGCCCGGCTCGCGCCGGTAGCGCACGCCGTCGATCACGACGTACTCGTCGCCGGAGGTGGCGGACGAGGCACCCTGCGCGGGCGGGACCGGCTGGGTCGTCTGCGTGGTGCGGGTCGTCGTGGTGGTGCGGTGCGGCTCGTCGAGGTCGGACATGCCCGCCGCGCCGTCCTGACGCTCGCCGTCGTGCTTCATCTCCGACACCTCGGACTTGAAGATGCGCATCGACCGCCCCAGGCTCCGCGCGGCGTCCGGCAGGCGCTTCCACCCGAAGACGATGACGATGACCAGGATGAGGATGATCAGGTGCCAGGGCTCGAACAGGTTGCGGGGCATCGGGGTCGACCAGCCTTCCAGTGGGTCTGCCTACGAGGGACGAGGGGTCCTGGTGCGTCATCCTACGGCCGTCGCCCCGGAAGGCACGGTATGCCGGTGAACGCCAGGTGACGCCGGGGCGACGAGCGCCGTCCGGTCAGCGGTAGTGCGCGAGGGCCAGCTCGGCCGCCGACCGCACCTCGGCCCGCAGCCCCTGCGGCGAGACCACGCGCGCGGCACCCCCGAGGCGCAGCAGGAGCCGTCGCAGCCACGCGGTGTCGCTGGTCGCGATGGTCACGCGCAGCCCGCCGCCGTCGCGCTCCTCCACCGACTCGCACGGGTAGTAGTCGCGCACCCAGCGGGCCTGCTGCTCGAGGTCCAGCACGACGCGCAGCGAGAGCTCGTCCGGGCGGAAGATCCCGTTGTCGAGGTCGCGGGGGCGGGCGTCGGCGGGCGGGGTGCCGTCGACGTCGAGGACCTGCAGGTCGGCGATCCGGTCGAGGCGAAAGAGGCGGACGTCCTGGGCACGGTGGCACCAGGCCTCGAGGTACCACGGCCCGTCCACGTTGACCAGGCGCATGGGGTCGACGTCGCGCTCGGTGGTCTCGTCGCGGCTCGGCACGACATAGCTGAGGTGCACCCGGCGGTGCGCGGCGAGGGCCCGGCGCAGCGCCGCGAGCTGCCCCTCGAGGCGCTCGCCGTCCGCGCCGCCGCCCTCGGCCTCGACGCCCATGTCCACACTGATCCGGTCGGCCTGCGCGCTGACGCCGGACACCTCGCTGGTGGCCGCCTCGAGCTTGGCGAGGGCCCGGTCGACAGCGTCGCGCTCCCCCAGCCCCGGCACGGCCGCCAGGGCCCGCAGTCCCACCATCAGGGACAGCGCCTCGTCGACCCCGAGCCGCAACGGGCGGGCGATCGTGTCGGCGTTGGAGACGTAGACCTGCCCGCCCTCCCACTGCGCGTCGATGAGGTCGTCGTGGTAACCGCCGGGCGTGCCGCACAGGAACAGCAGCGCGAGGTCGGCCTCGATCTGGGCCCTGGACACGCCGAACTCCGCTGCCGCGACGTCGATCTCGACGCCCTGGTGGGTCAGCAGCCAGGGCACCATCGTCAGCAGGCGGTCGAGCCGGACCGTGGCGGACTCGTTCATGTCCACGCTGTCGCGGCCGTCGCGGGTATCGGCGCCGGACCGACCGGACTTCCTCGGGCTCATCGGCTCGCCTCCAGCGCTCCGGTCAGACGACGTATGACGGCCTCGCGCAGCTCGGCGGGCGCCACCGCCTCGACGTCCGCCGCATAGCCCGCGAGCTCGTCGGCGAGGCGCTCGGTGTCGCTGCAGGGCAGGTCGACCTCGTCCCACCCGTCGGCCACCCCGGTGCGGGTCGCCCCGGCGCGGCGGCGCAGCGAGTGACCCGCGCCCGCGCGCACGCGCAGCGTGGCCGTGACCGCGGGGCGCTCGGAGGCCTGGGCCCGGATGGACGCGAGGGGGTCGTGGTCGGCGGGCACGGCATACGACGCGGCGCGGCCGGCCCAGGCGATGGGCCCCTCGACCCGGCCTAGGCGAAAGACGCGGGGGGCCTCCCGGTCGGTGTCGTAGCCCGTGAGGTACCACCGGCCGTGCCACGCCGCGATCCCCCACGGCTGCACGTGGCGGGTGGTCAGCGCGCCGGTGCCGGAGCGGCGGTAGTCGAACCGGATCGGGCGGCGGTGCAGCACGGCGTCCTTGGCGCGGGCGAAGGCCGGCTCGGCGGTGCGGACGCGCGGCTCGAGCCCGATCACCGAGGAGTCGTCACGCTCGACGCCCGCGGCCTCGAGCTTGCGCAGCGCCCGGGCGGCAGGCCCCGCCAGCGAGGCCTGCGCCCACGTGCGGCTCGCGAGCCCGAGCACCGCGATCTCGTCGGGCTCGAAGGCGACCTCGGGCAGGGCGTACTCGCGCCGGTCGATGCGGTAGCCCTCCTCGTCGTCGAAGAGCGGGTCGATGTCCTCGGTCACGAGCGGGATCCCCAGCTCGCGCAGCTCGTCCTTGTCGCGCTCGAACATCCGGTTGAAGGCGTCCTCGGACAGCGCCGAGCCGTACTGCGGGACGGCCTCGCGGATCTTGGACTTGGGCAGCGGGCGGCGCGTGTAGAGCAGGCAGATGACGAGGTTGAGCAGCCGCTCGGTCTTGGCCGCGCTGACGGGGGTGCGCGCAGGAGCCACGTCGTGCCCCTCCCTTCGATCGTCCGGCCACCGGCCCGGCCACTAGGGTGGCGCCGTGATCCGCTGGCGCAGCGCCCGAGTCGACGCCGTCCGGGCCGAGTGGCCCGGCGCAGTCGAGTATGCCGTAACTGTGTTCGAGGAGGCGGCTCGTGGTGCCGGGCCTGGCACCGCGTGTCGGGCGCTCGCCTACGTCGACCTCGTGGGCCGTCCCCAGGTCGGCGACAGGGTCATGGTCAACGTCTCCGCGCTCGAGCGCGGCCTCGGCACCGGCGGGCTCGCGCTGGTGGTCGCCGACCCGGACCGTATGCCGGCAGACCCGCCCGCGGGGCCCGGGCACGTCGTCAAGGCCCGCTACACCCCGCTGCAGGCGATGGTGCTGGGCGTCGACGAGCAGGAGTCGCCGCACCACGCGGTCCTCGCGGAGGCGGACTCGATCGACGGGATGCCGGTGGTGACGGCCGACCTGCACTCGGCGCTGCCGGCGGTCGTCGCCGGGCTGCGCGCGGACCGCCCCGACGCGGTGATCGCCTACGTGATGACCGACGGCGGTGCCCTGCCCGCGCGGTTCAGCCGCACCGTGGCGGGGCTGCGCGAGGCCGGGTGGCTGGCGTCCTGCATCACGGTCGGGCAGGCCTACGGCGGGGACCTGGAGGCCGTCACCGTCCACACGGGGCTGCTGGCCGCGCGGCTCGTCGTCGGGGCCGACGTCGCCGTCGTCGCGCAGGGCCCGGGCAACCTCGGGACCGGCACGCGGTGGGGCTTCTCGGGCACCGGCGCGGGCGAGGCCCTCAACGCCGCGCACACGCTCGGCGGGCTCGCGGTGGCCTCGCTGCGCGTGTCCGAGGCTGACCCCCGCCCCCGTCATCGCGGCGTCAGTCATCACAGCCTCACGGCATACGGCCGGGTCGCGCTCGTCCCCGCGCAGGTGCCGATCCCGCTGGAGGACAGCGGGATCGCACGCGAGGTGCGCCGCCAGGCGCACGAGCTCTGCGCGGGCTCGGGCGGCCGGCTCGCGCCGGTGGACGTCCCGACCGACGGGCTCGACGCGGCCCTGGCCACATCACCCGTCCGGCTCAGCACGATGGGGCGCGGCGTCGAGGACGACCGGGCGTCCTTCGTGGCCGCCGCGGCAGCCGGTCGCCACGCCGCCGCGCGCATCCCGACGCGCGAGTAACCCCCCGCAGTGACTAGCCTCCGGGAGAACGCGTGGCCTCGGCCACACCGTGCCGCTCGGAGGTAGCCGTCTGATGTTCACCCGCATCGCCATCGTCAACCGTGGCGAGGCCGCCATGCGCCTCATCCATGCGGTCCGCGACCTCAACGCGTCCCGCGGGCCCGGGTCCGCCGAGCCGAGGGTGGAGACGGTGGCGCTGCACACCACGGGCGAGCGGCGGGCGATGTTCGTGCGCGAGGCGGACCGGGCCTACGACCTCGGACCCGCCGCCGACCGGCCCTACCTCGACCACGCGGTGCTCGAGCGCGCCCTGCGCGAGACGGGCGCGGACGCGGCCTGGGTCGGGTGGGGCTTCGTGGCCGAGGACCCGGCGTTCGCGGACCTGTGCGCCCGCATCGGCGTGACCTTCATCGGGCCGAGCCCCGAGGCGATGCGCAAGCTGGGCGACAAGATCGGGTCCAAGCTCATCGCCGAGGAGGTCGGTGTGCCGGTCGCGGCCTGGAGCCGCGGCGGCGTCGACACCCTCGAGGACGCGACGGCGGCCGCGCGGGAGATCGGCTACCCCCTCATGCTCAAGGCCACGGCCGGCGGCGGCGGTCGCGGCATCCGCAAGGTGTCCTCCGACGCCGAGCTCGCCGACGCCTACGAGCGCACCCGCGACGAGGCGGCGCGGGCCTTCGGCTCCGGCGTCGTCTTCCTCGAGCGCCTCGTCACCGGCGCCCGCCACGTCGAGGTGCAGGTCATCGCCGACGCGCACGGCACCGCGTGGGCGCTCGGCGTCCGCGACTGCTCGGTGCAGCGCCGCAACCAGAAGGTCATCGAGGAGTCCGCCTCCCCCGTCCTCTCCCCCGACGAGGTCGCCGAGCTCAAGGCCAGCGCCGAGCGCCTCGCCGTCGCCGTCGGCTACTGCGGCGCCGGGACCGTCGAGTTCCTCTACCACCCCACCGAGCGCTTCTTCGCCTTCCTCGAGGTCAACACCCGCCTGCAGGTCGAGCACTCGATCACCGAGGTCACCACCGCGACCGACCTCGTGCGCCTGCAGATCCACGTCGCGTCCGGCGGCCGGCTCGAGGGCGAGCGGCCCGTCGAGAGCGGCCACGCCGTCGAGGCCCGGCTCAACGCCGAGGACCCCGACCGCGACTTCGCGCCGTCACCGGGCCGCATCGCGCTGCTCGAGCTGCCGGCGGGCCCCGGCATACGGGTCGACACGGGGGTCGCCGAGGGCGACACGATCCCGGCCGACTTCGACTCGATGATCGCCAAGATCATCGCCTCCGGGCGCGACCGCGACGAGGCCCTCGCCCGTCTGCGCCGCGCCATGCAGGAGACGACCGTCGTGATCGAGGGCGGCGCGACCAACAAGAGCTTCGTGCTCGAGCTGCTCGACGCCCCCGAGGTCATCGACGGCACCGCCGACACCGGCTGGATCGACCGGGTCCGTGCCGAGGGCCGGCTCAGCAGCCACCGCCACGCCGGCGTGGCCCTGGTGGCGGCCGGGATCCAGGCCTACGAGGCCGACGAGGCCATCGCCCGGGCCCGGCTGCTCGAGACGGCGCGCGGCGGCCGCCCGCAGCTGCAGCACGCCCCTGGCCGCAAGGTCGAGCTCACCCTGCGCGGCACCGCCTACACGCTGACCGTCTCCCGCGTGGCCCCGCACCGCTTCCGGGTCACCGTGGCCTCCCCCCCGGACGAGCGCACCGTCGACGCGACGCTGGACCGGATCGACGCGTATGCCGGACGCCTCCGCATCGGGGACCGCGAGCACCGGCTGATCACCGCCTCCCACGGCACCATCCAGCTCGTCGAGGTCGACGGAGTCACCCACCGGATCAGCCTCGACGAGGGCGGCGTGCTGCGCTCCCCCACCCCGGCGCTGGTCGTCGCCACCCCGCTCGCCGTGGGCGACGAGGTCGCCGCGGGCGCGCCCGTGCTGGTCCTCGAGTCGATGAAGATGGAGACCGTCCTGCCCGCGCCCTTCGCCGCGCGCGTCAAGGAGCTGCTCGTCTCCGCCGGCAGCCAGGTCGAGACCGGCACCCCGCTCGTGCGGCTCGAGCCCGTGGGTGACGACGAGGACGCCGCCGCCGAGCAGCAGCCGGGTCTCGATCTCGCCCTCGACCTGCCCGACGACAGCGAAGGCGAGGGCACCGGCAGCGGCACCGATCCGCACCGCCGCGCGGCGCGGCTGCGCGCCGACCTGCTCGCGCTGGTCCTCGGCTACGACGTGGACGCCCGCGACGAGGGGCGGGTGCTGGCGTCATACCTCGCGGTCCGCGACGAGGAGTCGAGCCCCGGGCAGAGCCGTGGGGAGAGCGCCGTCGCCGCGGAGGTGGAGCTGCTCGAGGCCTTCGCCGACCTCGCGGAGCTGTCCCGCAACCGCCCCGCGGGCGACGACCTCCACCTCGAGAACCGCATCCACAGCCCCCGCGAGCACTTCCACACCTACCTCCAGAGCCTCGACCCCGTTCGCGCCGCCCTGCCGGAGGACTTCCAGGAGCGGCTGGGGGCCGTGCTGCGTCGCTACGGCGTCGCCGACCTGGAGCACGACGACGAGCTCGAGCAGGCGGTCTTCCGGGTCTTCGTCGCGCAGCAGCGCTCGGCCCCCGACCTGCAGGTCGTGACCTCGCTGCTGCGCCGCTGGCTCGCCGACCCCGCGCCGGAGGCGCCTGACGACACCCGTGCCCGCGCCGCCCTGGACCACCTCGTGCGCGCCACCCAGCTGCGCATCCCCGTCGTCGGCGACCTGGCGCGCAGCGTGCGGTTCCGGTGGTTCGACCAGCCGCTGGTGGACGCCGAGCGGCAGGGCGTGCTCGGGGGCGTCGGCGACGAGATCGCCCGCATCGCCGAGCTGCCCGAGGGGCCGGAGCGCGACGAGCACATCGACGCGCTGGTGCGCATCCCCGAGCGGATCGCCTCGTTCCTCGCCCGGCGCCTCGCCGGTCCCGAGCTGCCGACCTCCGAGCCCATGCTGACCGTGCTGGCGCAGCGGCACTACCGCGGCCACGACATGCGCGACTTCCGCGAGATCCGCATCGACGGGCGACCGCTCGTCGTCGCCGACTACACCATCGACGACCGGCCCACCCACCTGGTCTCCACGATCGGGCGGGTCGACGACCTGCGGCCCGGGTCGGACCTCGTGCAGGACATCGTCGATGAGGTCGCCGAGGCCGGCCCCGGGCGGCAGAGCGTCGTGGACCTCTACCTGCGCTGGGACGACGCGCCGGCCTCGCTCGACCAGCTGTCGTCCGAGCTGGTGCAGCGGCTGTCGCAGCTCGACCTCGGCGGCGGCGTCCGCCGGGTCGCGGTGGGCGTGTGCAGCGACGGGCCCGAGCCGGTGCGCTACCTGACCTTCCGCCCGGGGGCCGCCGGCGACCGGGTCGTCGAGGACGAGCTGGTCCGTGGCGTGCACCCCATGGTCGGTCGACGACTCAACCTGTGGCGCCTCACCGACTTCGACGTGACCCGGCTCGAGGCCCCCGAGGACGTGCTGCTCTATCGCTGCGTCGCGCGGGGCAACGAGACGGACGTGCGTCTCGTGGCCATGGCGCAGGTGCGTCAGCTGGCCGTGGTCCGCGACGAGCAGGGCCGGGTCATCGGGCTCCCGCACGTCGAGCGGGCGATCGCCGGCTGCCTCGACGCCATCCGCCGGGCCCGCACCAGCGGCGGCGCGGCCGGCGCGCGGCTCGACATGAACCACGTGTGGGTCCACGTCTGGCCGACGATCGAGGGCGACGTCGAGGAGCTCACCACCCTCAAGCGCACCATCGCGCCGATGACCGCCGGCGCCGGTGTGGAGGAGGTGCTGCTCGAGGGATCGGTGGCCGTGCCCGGAGGTGACGGCGAGACCGTGCCCATAGCGGCGCGGTTCTCCTACCAGCCCGGGTCCGGGGTCGTCACCTCCATCGAGGGGCCGCCGCAGGAGCGGCTCCGCCCGCTCGACGACTACGCCCGCAAGGTGGTCACCGCCCGCCGCCGCGGCATGGCCTACCCCTACGAGCTGCAGTCGCTCATCGCCGGCCCCGGCGGGACCGCGACCGAGCACGACCTCGACGAGTCCGGTGCGCTCGTGCCCGTCGACCGTCCCTACGGCCTCAACCGCGCGGGCATCATCGTCGGCGTCATCTCGACACCCACCACGCGCCACCCCGAGGGGGTCAAGCGGGTCCTGCTGTGCGGCGACCCGCTGCGGGCCCTCGGTGCGGTCTCCGAGGCCGAGTGCACGCGCATCATCGCCGCGCTCGACCTGGCCGAGTCGATGGGGGTCCCCGTCGAGTGGTTCGCCCTGTCCGCCGGCGCCCGCATCTCGATGGACTCCGGCACGGAAAACATGGACTGGGTCGCCCGCGCGCTCAAGCGGATCGTCGAGTTCACGCAGGCCGGCGGCGAGATCAACGTCGTCGTGGCCGGCATCAACGTCGGGGCACAGCCGTACTGGAACGCCGAGGCGACCATGCTGATGCACACCAAGGGCATCCTCGTCATGACCCCGGACAGCGCGATGGTGCTGACCGGCAAGCAGTCCCTGGACTTCTCCGGCGGCGTCTCGGCCGAGGACAACTACGGCATCGGCGGCTACGACCGGATCATGGGCCCCAACGGGCAGGCGCAGTACTGGGCGCCCGACCTCGCGGGTGCGCTCCGCATCCTCATGACGCACTACGACCACGCCTACGTCGCGCCGGGCGAGAGCGGCCCGCGCGTCGCCGCCACCACCGACCCGGTCGACCGCGACATCACGACCCACCCGCACGACCCCGTCGACTCGGGCTTCACCACGGTCGGCGACATCTTCTCCGCCGCGACCAACCCGGACCGCAAGAAGCCCTTCGACATCCGCACGGTGATGGCGGCAGTCGCCGACCAGGACCACGCGACGCTCGAGCGGTGGGCCGGTATGGCGGACGCGGAGACCTCCGTGGTCTACGACGCCCGTCTCGGCGGGATCCCGGTCTGCCTCGTGGGGATCGAGTCCAAGTCGGTGCCGCGCCGCGGCTTCCCTCCCACCGACGGCCCCGACACCTACACCGCCGGCACGTTGTTCCCACGGTCCTCCAAGAAGGTCGCCCGGGCCATCAACGGCGCCAGTGGCAACCGACCCGTGGTCGTCCTGGCCAACCTCTCGGGCTTCGACGGCTCGCCGGAGTCCCTGCGCAACCTGCAGCTCGAGTACGGCGCCGAGATCGGTCGCGCCATCGTCAACTTCGACGGCCCGATCGTCTTCTGCGTGATCTCCCGCTACCACGGCGGCGCGTTCGTCGTGTTCTCCAAGGCGCTCAACCCGCAGATGCGGGTCCTGGCCGTCGAGGGGTCCTACGCGTCGGTGCTCGGTGGTGCTCCGGCTGCGGCCGTGGTGTTCAGCCGCGACGTGGACGCCCGCGCCGCCAAGGACCCGCGCGTGGCCGAGCTCGAGCAGCGCCTGGCCACGGCGACCGGCGAGGAGCACGCCGACCTGGCCGCCCAGCTGCTCGAGACGCGCCGTGACGTCCGCGCCGAGAAGCTCGGCGAGGTCGCCGCGGAGTTCGACCGGGTGCACAGCATCCACCGCGCCGTCGAGGTCGGCTCGGTGGACGAGGTCGTGGCCCCGGCCGACCTGCGCCCGCGGATCATCGCCGCGCTGCAGGGCTGGGCCCCCCGGTCCTGAGCCGCTCACGGCTGAGCCGCCCCCACCCACAACCCCAAAGATCGTGAGGGCTTGGTCCACCATCGGTGGACCAAGCCCTCACGATCTCGGGTGGCGCTGGGGGCGCGGCGAGCTAGCGGACCGCGACCAGGTCCACGACGAAGATCAGGGCCTCGCCGGGCTTGATGACGCCGCCGGCGCCGCGATCGCCATACGCGAGGTGCGACGGGATGGTGAGCTTGCGCCGGCCACCCTCACGCATCCCGAGCAGGCCCTGGTCCCATCCCTGGATGACCTGGCCGACGCCGACCTGGAAGTCCAGGGGCGCGCCGCGGTTCCACGAGGCGTCGAACTCCTCGCCGGTGGAGTAGGCGACGCCGACGTAGTGGGTGCTGACGACGTTGCCGGGCTTGGCCTCCGCACCGTCACCCTCCCAGACGTCCTCGATCACGAGGTCGGCGGGCGGCTGGTCGCCGGGGAAGTCGATCTCGGGCTTGGTGGTGGTCGGGTCAAAGGGCACGGTGTCCTCCTGGGGGTGCGGTGGTATGACGAGCGCGGGGCCGCCGCACGGGCGGCGACCCCACGGTGGGGCTATTGAGCCTTGACGAGGTCGACGACGAAGACGAGCGTCGAGTTGGCCGGGATCTTGTCCTGCGCCTTGGCGCCGTACGCCTCGGCGGGCGGGGCGACGACCAGGACACGGCTGCCGACCTTCTGGCCGGTCAGGCACTTGTCCCAGGCGGGGATGACCTGGCCGACGCCGATCGAGAAGGGCGTGGGCTCCTTGCCGTGGTCATAGCTCGAGTCGAACTTCGTGCCGTTGGTCCACAGCATGCCGGTGTAGTGCGAGGACAGCGTCTGACCGGCGTTGACGACGGGGCCGGTGCCCTCCTTGAGAACGTAGGCCGTGGCCTGCTTGGGGGCGGCGGCGGTGGTGGGCTTCATCGTGGCGGCCTTGCCGTCGGCGGCCGTGATCTCGGGCAGCCCCTCCTTGCTCGTGACGACCTTGCAGGGCTCGCCCTTGAAGCCGACCTTCTGGATCTCGACATAGGCGACCAGCGTCTCGTCGGCGGTGATGCCGGACTGCGGGTTGCCCTGGGCGATGAGCGCCGCGGCGTCGGCGGGGGCCATGGCCACGAGCACGCGGCTGCCGACCTTCTGGCCGAGCATGCCCTTGGCCACGCCGGGGATCCACTGGTTGACCGGGATCTGCTGCGGCTGGTTGGCGGCGAAGGTGTCCTCGAGGGTCTTGCCCGTCTTGCCCGACACGAACAACGCGTTGGCCACGACCATGTCGGTCTTGTTGACGACCTGCCCCGTGCCCTCGGTGACGACCTTGGCGGTGGTCTCCTTGGTCGTGAACGGCGCCTTGTCGACCTCGACCGTCGGCTTCGCGGGCGTGCCGCCGACGGTGATGCCCGCCAGCTCGCCCTTGGCCGCCGGGATGATCGGCGCGGACGCCGTGCTCGCCGACGCCGAGGCGTTCGGGCTCGCGGTGGTCGTCGTCGACGAGGTGGTGGTGGCCCCGCCGCTCCCGCACGCGCTGAGCGCGATGGCAGGGACGGCCGCGAGGGCGAGGGCAGAGCTGGTACGCAGGCGCAAGAGAGGGGTCTTTCGCTCGGGGGTGGGTCGTGTGAGCTCGTGCCACCCTAACGGGCGATCCTGTGGCAGCGCTGTCGCGTCCGGCTCGTCGCGTCGTCGGGTCCTCGGGTCAGGGCCCGGCCGGGGCCGGGTGCTCCCCGAGGCTCGCGACCAGCCGCTCGACGCGCGGGTCCTCGTAGGCGAGCGGGTCCTTGCACAAGATGGTGCGCTGGTTGCCGTCGTTGAGCTTGAGGTGCACCCAGTCGACCGAGTAGTCGCGCCGAGCCTCCCGTGCCGCCGCGATGAAGTCGCCGCGCAGCTTGGCCCGGGTCGTCTGCGGGGGCGTCGTGACCGCCTGCTCGATCTGCTCGTCAGTGGTGACTCGCGCGGCGAGCCCCCGGGCCTGCAGCAGGTTGAACAGCCCGCGCCGCGGGTGCAGGTCGTGGTAGGCGAGGTCGATCTGCTGCAGGCGCGGGTGCTCGAGCGGCAGTCCGTCGCGGGTGGAGTACTGCTCGATCAGTCGCCGCTTGATGACCCAGTCGATCTCGGTGCCGACCTCGTGCAGGCGGCCCGAGTCGACGGCGGACAGCACCCGCTCCCACAGGTCGAGGACGCGCTGGTGCACCGGGTCGTCGCTGCCGCCCTCGTCGACGAAGCGTCGGGCGGCCCGGAGGTAGGCGCTCTGCGCCGCGAGGGCGCTGGTGGTGCCCCCGGCGGCGAGGTCGACCTCGGCGCGGCCGGTCGGGTCGGTGCTCATGGTGCGTATGGCGGCCGTGGTGCTCGCGAGGGTGAGGTCGGGCAGCGGGACGCCCTCCTCGATCATCCGCAGCACGAGGTCGGCGGACCCGACCTTGAGCAGCATCGTCGTCTCCGACATCGTCGAGTCCCCGACGATGACGTGCAGGCGGCGGAACTTCTCGGCGTCGGCGTGCGGCTCGTCACGGGAGTTGATGATCGGCCGCGAGCGCGTCGTGGCGGAGGACACGCCCTCCCACATGTGGTCGGCGCGCTGGCTGACGCAGTAGGTCGGGCGGCCCTGCGGGTCGACGACGAGCTTGCCTGCGCCGCAAGTGATCTGGCGGCTGACGAGGAAGGGCACGAGCGTGTCGGTGACGGTGCGCAGGTCGGTGGCGCGGTGCACGAGGAAGTTCTCGTGGCAACCGTAGGAGCTCCCGGAGGAGTCGACGTTGTTCTTGAAGACGTAGACGTCCCCGACGATCTCGTCCTGGGCCATGCGCAGCTGGGCGTCGTCGGCGAGGCCCTGGACGATGCGCTCGCCGGCCTTGTCCTGGGCGACGAGGTCGAGCAGGGAGTCGCACTCGGCGGTGGCGTACTCCGGGTGGGACCCGACGTCGAGGTAGAGCCGGGACCCGTTGGCGAGGAAGGCGTTGGAGCTGCGGCTCCAGGTGACGACGGAGCGGAACATGTAGCGCGACACCTCGTCGGGGGTCAGGCGCCGCTGCCCCTCGGAGGTCGCGGTCACGCCGTACTCGGTCTCGATCCCGAAGATGCGTCGCTCCATGCGCCGACCCTACCGGGGGTAAGGGCATTAGCCGGCCTCCGTCCCCCAGGCTGATGATCCCGCCCCCGGTAGGGGCATCAGCCGGCCTCCGTCCCCCAGGCTGATGGTCCCGCCCCCGGTAGGGGCATCAGCCGGCCTCCGTCCCCCAGGCTGATGATCCCGCCCCCGGTAGGGGCATCAGCCGGCCTGCGTCCCCCAGGCTGATGATCCCGCCCCCGGCGGGTCCGCGACGTGGACCCCAGCCAGCGGACGAAGGGGATCACCAGGCACCGCACGAACGCGGCCAGCACGACCAGCCCCGCCCAGATGGCGAAGGCGTCCCAGAGCTCCGCATCCCGGTGCACCCTGTCGCCGAACGCCACGGTCAGGCCGTAGATGACGGCGAGCACTCCCACGATGCCCGCCCCGGCGCGCAGGCCCATCGGCTCCCCCTCGGTCGCGGTTGCCGCGACGCTAGACAGCGGCACGCCGGGGGCGCCTGTGACAGGTGTCAGGAGCTCGGGTGAACCTCAGGCGAAGAAGGAGGCGTTCATCCGGGGATCGGTGCGGAAGGGCACCGTTCGCACCCGCGTCCGCGAGCGCTCCCAGCGCAGGTCCTCGATGGCGAGGCAGACCGCGTTGGCGCGCTCGCACTGGCTGTCGGACAGGTAGAAGGCGAACCGCCGCAGCCGCTTGTGCAGGGCGTAGAAGGCCTCGAGGTCCACGTCGCGGGCGCCCTCGACGTCCAGGCTGCCGGCGGCCTCGAGGTCGGCGAGGGCCTGCTCGACGTCCTCGGGACGCACCCGCGGAGCGAGCTCGGGATAGACGTCGATCATCCCGTCCTCGGACACGATCACCGTCAGGCACGGCGCGGTGGACGCCTCGGTGTAGCGAACGGCCGAGTTGTAGCGCGACCCGCGGCTCGGGTCGCCGGCGCCGGTCGCGACGCCGTCGAGGATGACGCCGACGGCGTGGCAGACCCCGTCGGGGGTGAGCAGGACGGCGCCGTCGATGCGGGTGACCGCGTCCAGGACCTCCGGGCTGAGCTGCTGGGGGCGGATCGACAGGGCCTGGGGCGCGAGCCGCCGCGCCTCCTCGGCCGCCGCGGTCGTGACGACCAGCAGGGCGCCGCGGGCCTGCTGCGCCGCGCTCTGGGCGAGCATCCAGATGCCTCGTATGTCGTGGTCGGACACCTCGTCGAAGACGCGCCGCATGGCGTCGATGAACAGGTTCGTGGACATCCGCGGGCGGGGCAGCTGCGGGTGTCCGCTGGAGACCCGCAGCAGCGGGTTGCGGTTGTAGGCCATCTGCCAGGACCCCTGCTCGAGCAGCGTGAACCGGAAGATGTCGTTGTCGGAGTCGTCCGGCTCGTCGTGGGCGAGCGGCTGGACCGACCCGAGGCCGTAGATGCGCTGGCCGTCGATGAGCAGGTGAAGGCCCGGCCGCGTCATCTCCAGGAGCTTGCGGAACTGCCGTCGCTCGCGCACCGACACCGCCGAGCGCAGCTGCACGTCGACCGAGATCCGCGGGTGGCCCTCGCGGGCCATGACGACGGTGCCGGAGCCGACCCGCCCCTCGTAGGGCGTCGACGACAGGCCCTCGAACGCGTCGAACAGCCCCTGCCCGAGCCGCTCCCCCGCGATCAGGGCGGCGGAGTAGACGAGGTGGTTGGCCGACCGGCGGATCGCGTCGTTGGGGACGTCGTCGTCGATGGGCGAGATCGACCGGGGCGGCCGGGCGGCGAGGAGGGCGTGGGTGGCGATGCGCAGCAGCTCCACGACGATGCCGTGGGCCAGCGAGGTCGTGAGCGGCACCCCGTCGATCTCGTCGTACGGGAGGGCGTTGAGCTCGGCATACGCGCTGCTGTCGACGCTGATGGCGGGGTGCACGACGTAGTCGCCGACCCGTGCCCCGCTGCCGATGAAGAAGGTGCGTCCGCGACCGGCGCGGCCGCTGTCGAGGGCCGCGGCGACGGCCTCGCGCCGGGTCTCGTCGAGGAAGTGGTCGAGCCGGGCCTGCTGCACCTCGACCGACTCGTAGGTCTCGTCGTGCGCCGGGTGCGCCTCGAAGCGTCGCTGCGCGTCGGCGCGGATCCCCTCGAGGTCCTGGATGCTGAAGCCGCGGTCCGCGGGCGCGATGCACACGTCCGGCGCCCCCGGTTGGTCGACGTCGTCGGCGAGGAAGCCGACGAGCAGCGCGTCGGCCGACACGATGGCGCCGATCTGGTCGGTCGCACGGTCCGTGGCACGGTCCAGGGAGAGGCGGAACTGCTCCTGGAGCTCCCACATGAGGTGGTGGGGGGTGGGGTTGACGGTCACGTGCTGCCTTCGGGGGTGCCTGCGGTGGTATGACGGGCCCCGGCCCGTACCCCACCGGCGTGGACGCGGGCCGACCCCCGCAAGGATATGTCCGTCCTCGTCCGGTTCGGACCATTCCCTCGGATCCGCACCCGGACGCAGGCACCGCAGCGGGCATGATGTCCGCATGGCCGATGCAACTGCTGCCGCCCCTGTCGTCGAGCCCGTCGTCGGCCCTGGCGGGTCCCTCCCCCACGTCGTGGTGGTCGGCACGGGCGGGACGATCGCGGGGTCGTCCGCCGCGACCACCGCCAAGCACTACGAGGCCGGGGTGGTGACGGTCGAGGACCTGCTCGCGGCCGTCCCGCAGGTCGGCGAGCTCGCCGCCGTCACGTGCGAGCAGCTGTGCCAGATCGACTCGGTCGAGATGGACCTGCCGCTGCAGCTGCGTCTCGTCCGCCGCGTGGCGGAGCTGACGGACCGGGAGGACGTCGACGCGGTGCTGGTCACCCACGGCACGGACACCCTGGAGGAGTCGGCCTACCTGCTCCACCTGCTCGTGCCGTCGGACAAGCCCGTCGTGGTCGTCGGGGCGATGCGGCCGGCCGACGCGCCCGGCGCCGACGGGCCGAGCAACCTGCTGAACGCCGTCCGGGTGGCCGCGCACCCGTCGTCGCGCGGCCTCGGCACCCTGGTCGTCGCGGGCGAGGAGATCCACTCCGCGCGTGACGTCCGCAAGGAGCACACCTCCCGCGTGGACGCCTTCGGCTCGCTCAACGGTCCCCTCGGGGAGGTCGCCGGGGGTGTGCCGCGCTATGCGCATGGGCCCAGTCGGCTGCACGGCCGGGCGTCGGCGTTCGACCTGGAGGCGCTCGCTGGCCTCGACGACCTGCCACCGGTGGAGGTGCTGGTCACCCGGGCCGGGCTGCCGGGGTCGATCGTGGACGCGGTGGTGGCCACGGGCGCGCGCGGTCTCGTGCACGTCGGCCCTGGCGCAGGCAACATCCCCGAGGGGGTGGCGCGGGCGCTCGACCGGGCGCGCGCGGCCGGGGTGGTGGTCGTCCGGTCGACCCGCGTCGCGTGGGGGACCGTCGCGCGCGGTGGCGCCGTCGACGACGCCGGTCACGACTTCGTGGCGGCGGGCGACCTGGGTCCCTACAAGGCGCGGGTGCTGCTGGCGCTCGCCCTGGCCGTCACCGACGACACGGCCCGGATCCAGGAGGCCTTCGACACCCACTGAGGGTCAGCGGGTCACTGACCGCCCTTTTGCACGAAGCCCTTGACGAACTCCTCGGCGTTGGACTCCAGCACGAGGTCGATCTCGTCGAGCACCGAGTCCAGGCCTGCGGCGTCGACGCTGGTGCTCACCGGCGCCGTGGGCACGGGCGCCGGCATGTCGGCCGGGTCGGGCTCGCGGCGCTGGGGCTGGATCTGCTCCTGGGACATGGGTGCCTCCTGTGCGGGCGGTGACGTGCTGGTGCGGGCGGTGGTCGTGCTGGCGGGGTCAGGCGATGCGCTCGAGCAGGTCGGCCATGGTGGGGCTGGCCTCGATGATGCCCTGCAGGTGGGCGCGGGTGCAGCGCTCCGGCTCCGGCAGGGCCAGCCGGCTGGGCGGCTCCCCCGGCGTGCGCCGGACGATGACGGAGTCCCAGGACGCGGCGAGCAGCTCGTGGGGGTAGCGCTCCACCATCGTGCCGCGCAGCCAGGCCCGCGTGTCCTCCGGCGGCGCGGTGACGGCCGCCTGCACCCGCTCCGGGGAGGTGAACCGGTCGATCCGGCCGGCTGCCTCCAGCCTGTGGTGCAGCCCCTTGTCGGGGCGCACGTCGCTCCACTGGATGTCCATGGCGCGCAGCCGGGCGTCGTCCCAGGCCAGGCCGTCGCGCGCGCGGTACTGCTCGAAGAGCGCGAGCTTGGCGACCCAGTCCACGCTGTGCGCGGCCGACAGGACGTCGTCGCCCAGCATGACCATGAGGTGGTCCCAGCGGGTCATGATCTCCTGCGTCTCCTCGTCCAGGTCCTGGCCGTAGTGACGCGACAGGTGGTCGTCGATCATCTCGTAGTGGGCCCACAGGAGGTCGAGCCCCGTCATGCGGCGACCGTCGGCGAGCTCCACCGTCGTCGTCAGCGTGGGGTCGTGCGAGATCTGTCGCAGCGCCGCCACCGGGTCGGCCAGGGTGAGGGTGCGCGGCACGTCGTCGTGCTCGATGAGGCGCAGCACCAGGCTCGTGGTGCCCAGCTTGAGCAGGGTCGCCGTCTCGGCCTGGTTGGCGTCGCCGATGATGACGTGCAGCCGGCGGTAGCGGGTCGGGTCGGCGTGCGGCTCGTCGCGGGTGTTGACGATCGGGCGGCGGATGGTGGTCTCGAGCCCCACCTGCCGCTCGAAGAAGTCGGCGCGTTGGCTGATCTGGAAGCCCGCCTGGTGCGACTCGGGGCCGATGCCGACGCGGCCGGCCCCGCAGATCACCTGGCGCGCCACGAAGAAGGGCATGAGCTGCCGCGCCACCGTGGCGAACTCGACGTCCCGGGCCAGCAGGTAGTTCTCGTGGGTGCCGTAGGAGCTGCCCTTGCCGTCGGTGTTGTTCTTGTAGAGGTTGATCTGCCGCCCCGACTGCTCCGCCTGGCGCTGCACGGCCTCGGCCATCACCAGCTCGCCGGCGCGGTCCCACACGACGGCGTCGTGGGGCGAGGTGACCTCGGGCGAGGAGTACTCCGGGTGGGCGTGGTCGACGTAGAGCCGGGCACCGTTGGTGAGCACGACGTTGGCCGCGATCTCGTCGTCCTCGTCGGTCAGCTGGCTGGAGTCGGCGACCAGGCGCGGCATCTCGTGCCCGAACTGGTCGGTCAGTGGCGACTCGGTCTCGTAGTCCCACCGGGTGCGCGAGACCGTGATCTCGGGCCGCGTGGCGTAGGCGTTGACGATCTGTCCCGACAGCACGATCGGGTTGGCGTGCGGCTCCCCCGGCACGGAGATGCCGTACTCCGTCTCGATGCCCATCACTCGGCGAACGGTCATGCCGCCCACCCTAGTGCGAGCCCGTGACAGACCCCCCTCGGTCGAGGATCCGCTGGACCGCGTCGCCGTAGCGATCGACCAGCTCCTCGTCCCGCGTCCGGTCCGACAGCAGGCCCAGCACCCTCGCCGACACCGCGAGCCCGACGAGCGTGGCCACCACCATCTCGGCGGTCTGCTCGGCCGTGGCCCCACCCCCGAGGCGGGCGGCGAGCGGGACGGCATACGCCTGCCGGAATCGTGCCCGGACCTCCTCGATGTCCGGGGCCGGCAGGGCGAGGACGACGGCACGGGCGAGCGGCTCGGGCCCGTCGGATCCGAGCCGTCCGACGACGCTGCGGACGAGTTCGTGGCCGAGGCGGTCGACGGGGTGCGACAGGTCCTGCTCGTCCGGCGCGAACTGCACGGAGGAGCTGAAGAGCTGCGCCTTGCTGCCCACGAGCTTCATGACCAGGGACGGCGAGACGCCGGCCTCGGCCGCGACGTCGCGCACCGACACCGAGGAGTAGCCGCGTTCGGCGAAAAGGCGCCGGGCAGCCCGGACGATCAGCTCTCTGCTCTCGCTCACCGACCGATCCTCTCAGGTGTCCGCGTGCCCTCGCCCGCGACACCGCGGGGCCGCGCCGGCTGCGCCTCACCGGCCACCGGGCCAACCGCCGGGCCAACCGCCGGGCCCAGGTCGAGGTCGACGTCGCGCGGCACGCCCGTGAGCGTGACGCCCACCGACGAGGTGCGACCGCTGCCCGCGTCGACGCCGGTGACCACGTGGCGCCCGTGCGTCGACAGCGGCAGGACGTAGCGGCCGTCCGGGCCCGTCGTGGTCGTCCCCGTGACCTGGCCGGCGAGCGCCGTCATCGTGACCAGCGCGCCCTCGACGGGCCGCCCGTCCGCCGTCACCCGCCCCGCCAGCTGCAACCGGTCCCCCAGGTCGATGTCCTGGACGTGCGCCCCCTGCACGCGGACGACCTCGCTGTGCGGCGCCCAGCCGTCGGCGGCCGTCACCGTGAGGTAGTCGCCGGGCCCGGGGAGCACGATCGCGTAGCTGCCGTCGGGCTCGACGCGCGCCCAGTCCACCTGGTCGCCCGCGAGGTCGACGACGGTCACGACCGCGGACCGCACCGGGCGCGCGCCGGCGGCGGTCACCCGGCCCGCCACGACGATCTCCTCGGGCTCCTCGCCCTGCCGGTCGACCTGCTCGCGGGCCGGGACCTGCGCCGATCCGGCGCTCGGGAGGAACGCCGCCACCAGCGCCGACACCAGCGCGGCGAGCGCGCACACCCAGAAGATGTCCTTGAACGCGTCCAGGGTCGGCAGCGAGACGTCCCCGAGGCTGGTGACGGTGCTCGTGAGGATCATCGCGACGACGGCGCTGGCCGAGGAGGTCCCGACGGCTCGCAGCAACGAGTTGAGGCCGTTGGCGGAGGCGGTCTCCGAGATCGGCACGGAGGCCATGATGAGGGTGGGCATGGCGGCATACGCGATCGCGGTGCCGGCCGAGACCAGCATCGCCCCGACCACGATCTGCCACAGCTGGTCGACGAGGAAGACCCGCAGCACGTAGCCCCCGGCCAGCACGAGCGCGCCGGTGATCAGGGTCGTGCGGCCGCCCCAGCGACGGGTGATGGCCGCGGACGCCGGCGACAGGACCACCATCATCAGACCGCCGGGGACCATGGCGAGGCCCGCCTGCAGCACGTCGAGTCCGAAGCCGAAGCCCGTCCGCTGGGGCAGCTGGAGGAGCTGGGTGGTGGAGAGCATGTTGCCGTACATCGAGAACCCGACCAGCACCGACGCGACGTTGGTCAGCAGGACCGGGCGGCGCGCCGCGGTGCGCAGGTCGACCATCGGCGTCCCGGTCCGCAGCTCCCACGGCACCCACATCGCGAGGAGCACGACCGAGACGACGGCGAGGACCAGGGTGGTCTCGCTGGTCCACCCCCAGTGGCTCCCCTTGGTGACCGGGAGGAGGAAGGCGACCAGCGCCAGCGACAGCAGGACGGCCCCGACCCCGTCGAAGGACCCCGGGGCCCTCAGGGTGGACTCCGGGACGACGAGCGGTATGGCGACCAGCATGGCCGCCGCCATCAGCGCGGAGACCCAGAACAACGCGTGCCAGCTCGTGTGCGCCGAGATCAGCCCCGCGAGCGGCAGGCCCGCGGCGGAGCCGATGCCGAGGGTGGCCGACATGAGGGCCACGGCCCCGCCGACACGCTCGCGGGGCAGCTCGTCGCGCATGATCGAGATGCCCACGGGGATCAGCGCGGCCGCGAAGCCCTGCAGCGCCCGCCCCGCCACCACCACGGCGAGCGTCTCGCCCAGGGCACCGAGCACCGACCCGAGGATCTGCAGGACCAGGCAGACCATCATCATCCGGCGCTTGCCGTGCATGTCGGCCAGGCGGCTGACGATGGGGGTCGCGACCGCGCTGGTCAGCAGGGTCGCCGTCACGAGCCAGGACGCGTCCTCGGCGGTGGTGCCCAGCAGCGCCGGGAACTCCGGCAGCAGCGGCACCATCAGGGTCTGCTGCAGCGCCACGATCGTGCCGGTGAGCGCCAGCACGGTGGTGACGAGGGTGGGGTCGGGGCGCCTGCGGTGCAGGGCGGCCCGGGTCGTGGTGGGGGCGGCCGTCACGCGTGCCTCTCAGGTCGTTGGGGCTCGGGTCGTCGGGGTAGGGCGCTGGATGAGGGTGAACGAGCGTTCACCCGGGTCCAGGTTAGCGCAGGCGCGGCGGTGGCTAGGCTGGCGTCATCCCCACTCATCGAGGAGCTCAGATGGATCTGTCCGCTGCCCGCGACTACGCCCGCGAGGCCATGCCCCGACTGCTCGAGGACCACGCCACCCTGGTGGGCCACCCGTCCGTAGCCTTCCCCGGCTACCCCCGGGAGCCCATGGACGCCATCGCCCAGGACCTGCTCGAGATGTTCCGCCGCAACGGCGTGGCGGACGTCGAGCTGCTCGACATCCCGGGCGGCTACCCCGCGATCCACGCCGTGGTCCCCGGCCCCGAGGGCTCGCCCACCGTCACGATGTACGCGCACTACGACGTGCAGCCGTGCCCGTCCTCCCAGCAGTGGCACTCCGACCCGTGGGTCGCCACGCGCAAGGACGACGGCCGCATCTACGGCCGCGGCACCGCCGACTGCAAGGCCGGCGTCATCGCGATCCTCGGCACCATGGGCGCCTTCGACGGCACACCGCCGTGCACCGTCCGGCTGCTGCTGGAGGGCGAGGAGGAGACCTTCAGCCACATCGAGGACTGGGTCGCCGCCAACCCCGAGATGGTGCGCAGCGACGCGTTCATCATCTGCGACTCCGGCCCGTCCAAGGTCGGCGTCCCGTCCATCACCTCCGGCCTGCGCGGTGACGTGGCGTTCACCGTCACGCTCACCACGCTGGACAACGCGGTGCACTCGGGCCTCTTCGGCGGCGCCGCGCCGGACGCCCTGGTCGGCATGATCCAGCTGCTGTCGACGATGCACGACCAGGACGGCAACACCGTCATCGAGGGGCTGCACTCCTTCGAGTGGGAGGGCGCGGACGTGGACGAGGCGGAGTTCGCGGCGTCCGCCGGGGCCAAGGACGGCGTGGGCCTGCAGGGCACCGGACCGCTGGCGTCGCGGCTGTGGTCGCGCCCCTCGGCCACGGTCATCGGGCTCGACATGGTCCCGGTCGACCAGTGCTCCAACGCGCTCGTCCCGTCGGTGCGGGCCCGGATCTCCGTGCGCATCGCCCCCGGGGCCGACATGGCCCAGGAGCTCGAGACGGTCATGGAGCACCTGCGCCGCCACGCCCCCTACGGCGCGACGCTGGAGTTCTCCGACGACAAGGCCGGCTCCCCCTTCCTCGGCGACACGTCCGGGCCGATCACGGCCACCGCGCTGGCCGCGCTCGAGGAGGTCTACGGCAGCACGCCCGCCCAGGTCGGCTCCGGCGGCTCGATCCCGCTGGTCACCGAGCTGCTGCACGCCTCCCCCGGCGCCGAGGCGATCCTGTGGGGCCCCGAGGACGAGGAGAAGGCCAAGATCCACGGCCCCGACGAGTCCGTCGACCCCGCCGAGATCGAGCGGATCATGCTCGCGCAGATCCGCTTCCTGACCGAGCTGGGGGCACGCTCCTCCGGCTGACCGCCCGCGCACCAGGGGTGGGGCATGACAGGTGTCATGCCCCACCCCTGACTGCTGTGCGTATGCCGTCCGCCCGCCGCCCGGCAGGGTTGAGGCATGACACGAAACCGGTACTACTGCGTCGTCTTCCCCATCCTGTGCCTGGTGCTCGGTTACCTCGGGTACTGGCTGCACGAGCACCGCGGCCTCGAGTACGGCCCCACCGGCATCGCCATCGCGGTCCTCGCCGTCGCCGGCGGCTGGCTCCCGCAGCATTGCCGCCAGGACGCCACCGCGGCGCCGTCGGCTGAGCGACCCGCCTCCTGACCTCACGGTTCCCGTGCGGTATGCCGAGACAGGGGGCGGCATACCGCACGGGTAGGGTCGAGGCCATGCGTGTCTCGGCCCCTCGTCTCTCGGCCTCCCTGCTCCTGGACCTGCTCCTCGTCGTCGCCTTCGCGGCGATCGGACGACGCTCGCACGCCGAGACCGGCGCGCTGGTGGGGGTCCTGAGCACCGCGTGGCCGTTCCTGGTCGGCTCGCTGGTCGGGTGGGGCGTCGCGCTCGCGGCGCGGCTCGTGCCGACCACCGTGCGCGGCGGCGTCCCGGTCTGGCTGTGCACCGTGGCGGTCGGAATGCTGCTGCGGGCCGTCACGGGGGCCGGCACCGCGTTCAGCTTCGTCCTGGTCGCGACCACGGCGCTGGCCATCCTCCTGCTCCTGCCCCGGGTCGTCGTGGAGCGCTCGCAGCGCCGCGCCGGCGCCTGACCCGCACGCCCCTCACCCCCAGCGCCCGTCACCTCGCGCGCCCGCCACCCCGCGCCGGGGGCGAGGGTGTCTCGCTGTGCAGGGTGCGACGGGCGCGGCCACGTGGGTCGGCCGGGTTCTGGCTGGGCCGGTCCCGGGTGCGCCGGCGAGGCGGGCGCGGTCAGTCGACCTTGAGGTCCTTGCCGCCGACCAGCGTGTGGAGGTTGACGATCCGCTCGCCGCGCTTGCCGGAGATGCGCGCCCAGTCGTCGGGGTTCGTCGTGTTGGGGAGGTCCTCGTTCTCGCGGAACTCGGCAACGTAGGCGTCCATCAGGTGCTCGAGCCGCAGCCCGCGCTCGCCGGTGGTGATCAGCGCCTTGATCGCGGCGGTCTTGGCCCGGTCGACGATGTTCTGGATCATCGCCCCGGACGCGAAGTCCCGGAAGTAGAGCACCTCCTTGGCGCCCGACAGGTAGGTCACCTCGAGGAAACGGTTGTCCTCGCTGGCGGCGAACATCCGCTCCATCACGGCGTCGATGAGGTCCTCGACCGTCGCGGCCGGGTCGCCGTCGTGGTCGTCGAGCTCGTCGGCGTGCAGCGGGACCTCCGTGGTGAGGTACTTCGCAAAGATCTCGCGCGCGCCCTGCTCGTCCGGGCGCTCGATCTTGATCTTGACGTCGAGGCGGCCCGGCCGCAGGATCGCCGGGTCGATCATGTCCTCGCGGTTGGAGGCGCCGATGACGATGACGTTGTCGAGGCGCTCGACGCCGTCGATCTCGGCGAGCAGCTGCGGCACGATCGTGGTCTCGACGTCCGAGGACACCCCGGACCCACGGGTGCGAAAGAGCGAGTCCATCTCGTCGAAGAACACCACGACGGGCGTCCCCTCGTCGGACTTCTCCCGCGCCCGCTCGAAGATCAGGCGGATGTGCCGCTCGGTCTCGCCGACGTACTTGTTGAGCAGCTCGGGGCCCTTGATGTTGAGGAAATAGCTCTTGGGCGCCTCCTCGCCGGTCTGCCCGTTGCGCTCGGCGACCTTGCGGGCGAGCGACGCGGCGACGGCCTTGGCGATGAGCGTCTTGCCGCACCCGGGCGGGCCGTAGAGCAGGACCCCCTTGGGCGGGCGCAGGTGGTGCTCGCGGTAGAGCTCGGGGTGCAGGAAGGGCATCTCGACCGCGTCGCGGATCTGGTCGATCTGCGGGGACAGCCCGCCGATGTCGGCGTAGGAGATGTCCGGCACCTCCTCGAGCAGCAGCTCGGACACCTCGGCGTGCGGCACGGTCTCGAGCACGAAGCTGCTGCGGGCGTCCAGCAGCACGGCGTCGCCCGGGCGCAGCCGCACGCCCTCCAAGGACCCCGCCACCCGGACCACGCGCTCCTCGTCGTTGCGCAGCAGCACGATCACGCGGTGGTCGTCGAGCCGCTCCTTGACGATGACGATCTCACCGGCCTGCTCGTAGTCGGCGAGCCCCACGACGACCAGCGCCTCGTTGAGCCGCACCTCGCGCCCCGGGCGGATCTCGGCCATCGGCAGGTCCTTGGACACGGCGACCCGCAGCTTGCGCCCGGCGCTGGTGATGTCGGCGGTGCCGTCGTCATATGTCCGCTGCACGACCCCGTAGGTCGACGGCGGTGCGGCGATCCGGTCGATCTCCTCGCGCAGGCTCGTGATCTGGTCGCGGGCCGCCTTGAGCGTCGTGGTGAGCCGCTCGTTGGCCTGCCCGAGGGCGCCGTTGGCGGTCCGCAGCGCCGACAGCTGGGTCGTCAGGTCGCGGATGCGGGCGGCGTGCGCCTCGCTGGTCGGGTCATAGCTCACCGGTCCACCTCCTGCTCGTCGGGGCGGTCCTCGCCCGTTGCGTCCTCGTCGGTCCGGGCCGTATGCCGGTCCGCCGGCGTCTGGCCGTGGTCGCCGTCAGGGCCGGGGTCGCCGTCGCCGGCCTCGCCGTCACGTCGCCGGGGCGCCATGTCGGGCGGGGGTGCCTCGCCGGTGACCGTGCGGCGGATCTTGCGCAGCCGCTTGTCGGAGACCACGCGCTCGCCCACGTCCTCGGGCGTCCACTCGCGGTCGACCTCCACGCCGAAGGGCTGCTCCTCGGGGTCCTCGGGGCCCTTGGCCGGGCGGCGCTTGCGCAGCGGCGGGGTGACCCCGGGCGCCAGACGGCGCGTGGTGATCAGGAAGCCGGTGTGGCCGTGCATGCGGTGCACGGGACGCACGGCGAGGCCCTCCAGGTGCCAGTCGCGCTCGATCGTCTCCCAGGCGTGGGGCTCGGTGAAGCCGCCGTGCTCCTTGGCCCCCTCGGCGACGCGGGACAGCTGGGTGGCGGTCGCGACGTAGCAGATCAGCAGGCCGCCCGGCACGAGCGCGTCGGCGACGGCGTCGAGGCACTCCCAGGGCGCGAGCATGTCGAGGACGACGCGGTCCACCGACCCGGGCGCGCAGACCTCGGGCAGGGTCTCGGCCAGGTCACCGACCGTTACCGTCCAGGCGGGGTGGTCGGCGCCGAAGAAGGTGCGGGCGTTGCCGCGGGCGATCTCGGCGAAGTCCGCGCGCCGCTCGAAGGAGTGCAGGCGCCCCTGGTCGCCGATGGCGCGCAGCAGCGACATGGACAGGGCGCCGGACCCGACTCCGGCCTCGACGACGGTGG
The DNA here is from genome assembly GCF_009707125.1 of Arsenicicoccus cauae. Classification (GTDB taxonomy): domain Bacteria; phylum Actinomycetota; class Actinomycetes; order Actinomycetales; family Dermatophilaceae; genus Arsenicicoccus; species Arsenicicoccus cauae. The sequence goes on along the minus strand of NZ_WLVL01000021.1, from coordinate 19,532 downwards.
CGCCGGGGAAGATGTCGGCATACTGCACGATCTGGCCCGCGTCCTTGGGATAGACGACGGCGGCGCCGCGCGGCATGGACATGACGTAGTCCGACAGCAGCGGGCGCAGCGCGAGGAACTCCTCGCCGGCGGTGTTGGTGAGCGTGGACCCGTCGGGCAGCCCGATGACGCCGTCGTGCAGGATGCGGCCGCGGTGGGTGTGGAACTCGCCGCCCGCCGCGAGGGTGATCGTGTGCATCCGCCCGCGCGCGTCGGTCAGCTGCACCCGCTCGCCGGGCTGGAAGGGGCCTCGGCGTCCGGCCGCGCCGGTGGGCTGCGGCGGGGCGAGGGGCGCGGTGGCGTCGGGCTGTGTCGTCATGGTCCTCCCACTGTAGTGAGCCGCACCGACAGACCCCGACCGCGTTCGGCGCCGGGCCCTCCTGCGGGTCAGGCGCGACGCGTCGCCGCGTCCTCGACCTCCCCGGCGTCGAGCAGCCCGTGGCCGCCGCTCGGCAACCGCACCAGCACCACGCCGGCCCCGAGCTGGGCCATCCGCTCGACCGCGTCGGTGACGGGGGCGTCGGGCGGCAGGTCGACGACCCAGCCGGACGGCTGCTGGTGGGCCACGGCGAGGGCGGGGGTGGCGGCCTGCTGGTCCACGGGCACCGACTGGACCGCGCGCGGGTCGACCACCGCCGTCGGCACCCCCCGCGCGTCCGTCACGGCGACGACCTGCGCTCCCTGGGCGCCGAGGAGCCGCACCGCGTCGGCCACGGAGGAGCCGGTCGGCACCAGGGCCGTGGGGTGCAGCAGGTCGCCGAGGCGGACCCGGTCGAGCAGCGCGCGGGCCCGGGCCGAGCGGATCGCGCCGCCGGCCCCCGCCCACAGGAAGCTGCCGATGAGCGCGCCCCAGGCGATCGAGAAGAAGTCGGGTGCCCGGCCGGCGAGCAGCGGCCTCCCGATGAACCACAGGGCCACCAGCGCCGCGAGGACGCGTCCGCTCCACCCCGCGACCAGCAGGCCCGCCGTGCGGCGACCCGTGATCCGCCATACGAGAGCGTCGAGCACGAACCCGCCGTCCAGGGGCAGGCCCGGCAGCAGGTTGAAGACCGCGACGAAGGCGTTGGAGTAGGCAATGGCGCCCATGAGCAGCCGGGGCACCCCGACGGGGGTGACGGCGAGGAGCTGCCAGGCCACCAGGGCCAGGGCAGCGCTGGCGAGCGGCCCCGCGAGGGCCACCATCGCGCTGCGGCCGGGCGTGTTGCTGTCGGACTGGTATGACGTGTGCCCGCCCATCAGGTCGGCGACGATCCGGTGCACCCGGTGCCCGAACGCCTGCGCGGTCAGCGCGTGCGCCGCCTCGTGCGCGAGGACCGACACGAGCAGCAGCAGCGCGTAGGCGAACGCCACGGCGTACGCCCCGGCCCCGAGATCGGGCCGCGACCGGGACAGCGACGGGCCGAAGGTCGCGAGGATGACCAGGACGAGGATCGGCCAGGTGCGCCCGAGATAGATCGGCGTGCCGCGCAGCGACCCGATCCGCCAGCCCGGGTGGGTCTGCGCCTCGGCGTCCACGGCCGGCTCGAGGGGGCGGTCGGGCGGCGTCGGCTGGGGTCCACGCGGGTCGGACATGGCGCGAGCCTACGTGGCGCAGGGGGTATGTCGGTGCCAGGTCCTATCGTCGGTCCCATGGTTGCCGCCCTGTCCCCGAGCCGAGCCGCCGACTTCATGCAGTGCCCGCTCCTCTACCGCTTCCGCGTGATCGACCGGCTGCCCGAGCCGCCGTCGTCCGCCGCGGCGCGGGGCACGCTGGTGCACTCGGTGCTGGAGCGGCTGTTCGACGTGCCGGCGCCGGAGCGCACGCTCGAGCACGCGGCGTCCCTCGTGGGGCCGCAGTGGGAGGCCCTGCTGGCGGAGCGGCCCGAGCTGGCCGAGCTGATCGGGGACGGCGACGAGGCCACCGAGCTCGCGACCTGGCTGACCTCGGCGACGGCGCTGGTCGAGCGGTGGTTCGGGCTGGAGGACCCCACCGACCTCGAGCCCGCCGAGCGTGAGCTCTATGTCGAGTGCGACCTCGACGGCCTGCTGCTCCGGGGGTATGTCGACCGCCTGGACGTCGCGCCCAACGGCATGATCCGCGTGGTCGACTACAAGACGGGGCGCTCCCCGTCGGTGCTCTTCGAGGGCAAGGCGCTCTTCCAGATGAAGTTCTACGCCCTCGTGCTGTGGCGGCTCCGCGGCGTGGTGCCGTCGATGCTGCAGCTCGTCTACCTCGGCAACGCCGAGATCGTGCGCTACCAGCCCGACGAGGCCGACCTGCGGGCCACCGAGCGCAAGCTCAAGGCGCTGTGGCAGGCCATCGTCCGGGCCGCCGAGACCGGCGACTGGCGGCCCAACCGGTCCCGGTTGTGCGACTGGTGCGCCCACCGCGACCTGTGCCCGGCGTGGGGCGGCACTCCCCCGCCCATCCCCGAGGGGGCGGTCGCGCGCGCTCTCGACCCGGCCGCCTCGGCCCCGGTCGACCGCGACGTCGAGGACGAGGACGACCCGCTCGAGGCCTGACGCGACCGTGGCCTGACATGATCGGGGCGTCATGACTGTCGCCCACACGATCGCCACGCCCGCCGTCGCAGGGGGCGCCGTCGCCCAGGTGCTGCCCCGGCTGGGGGTGACCCCGGAGCGGGTGTCGCTGATGTGGCTGCTGGTCGCCTTCGTGGTGACGACGGTGCTGACGCGGGCGGCGACGCGCTACATCCGGCATCGGGCCGACCGCGCCCCGGCCGGCGCCCGACCACGCGGGCCGATCCGCGACATCCTCATCAACGGCGTCCACATCCACCACCAGGTGTGGGGGATCCTGCTGATCCTGGTCGTCGGCCTCCTCCAGGTGGCCTACCGCCCGACCGGGGTGGCGGCGGACCTCGCGGCGGCGGCGTTCGGCGTGGGGGCGGCGCTGACGCTGGACCAGTTCGCGATGTGGCTGCACCTCGAGGACGTCTACTGGGCGCCGCGGGGCCGCACCTCCGTCACCGCCCTGATCACCACCGCCATCATCGCCCTCGCCCTCCTGCTCGGCACCGACCCGCTCGGGCTCGCGTCGACGCCGCGCGGGTCCGGAGCGGTGCGCTGGGCGGTGTCGGGTGTCCTGGTCGTCAACGTCCTCGCCGCCGTCGTCTGCCTCCTCAAGGGCAAGCCGTGGCTGGCGGTGGTCGGCATGTTCGTGCCTGGCATCGCCTGGGTCGGCGCGGTCCGTCTCGCCCGCCCGCGGTCACCGTGGGCGCAGCGACGTTATGCGGCCGGCAGCGAGCGCGAGCGGCTGGCGCAGGCGCGCCAGCGTCGCCACGAATCCCGGTGGAACGCCGTCGTCGACTTCATCGGCGGACCCCCCTCCCGCTGACGGACCACCCCCGCCCCGCCATTGGTCACCAATGACGTCTCCCCCACGTGTTTGAACGATTCAATACGCCATTGGTGACCAGTCGCGGGCCGTGGGTTGCGGTGGTTCGGGGTGGGTGTGGGGTCGCGGCACCCGCCGTCAGGCGAACAGCCGCCACAGCTCGGGGATCGACGCGCCCGTCATGGTGGGGACGATGCGCAGGCCTTCCTGCTCGGGGATCTCCACCATGTGCGGGATCCCCACGGTGGGCACGCCCGCCGCCAGCGCGGACGCCAGCCCCGTGTTGGAGTCCTCGATCGCGAGGCAGTCGCGGGGCGCCACGCCGAGCAGGCTCGCCGCGGTGAGGTACGGCTCGGGGTGCGGCTTGCCCCGCGTGACGACGTCGCCGGTCACGACCGCGTCGAAGGTCCCCGCGGGCAGCGCCTGGACCATGACGTCCGCGAAAGCGGCATACGACATCGTCACCAGCGCGCACGGCACCCCGAGCGACCGGGTCGAGGCGAGCAGCGCCTGGGCGCCAGGTCGCCACGGGATGTGCTCGCGGAACCGCCGGATGACGCCGGCGAGCAGGGTCTGCACGACGTCCTCGCGCGGCATCGTCACGGGCGTGTGCGCGCGGATGTAGTCGGCGGACCACAGCAGTGCCTGGCCCACGAGCTGGTGCGCGTGCTCGTCGGACCACTGCCCGCCGTAGGCCTCGACGAGGGCGTACTCCTCGGCGATCCAGTAGGGCTCGGAGTCGACCAGGGTGCCGTCCATGTCCCACAGGACGGCGGCGGGCAGCGCGGCGCGCTCGGTCATCGGGCTCGTGCTCCTCGGGTGCGCGTCGCTCATGCCTTGAAGTAGCTCGCCTCGGGGTGATGCGCGATCAGCGCGTCGGTGGACTGCTCGGGGTGCAGCTGCAGCTCCTCGGACAGGGTCACACCGATCCGCTCGGGCTCGAGCAGCGCCACCAGCGTCGCGCGGTCCTCCAGCTCCGGGCACGCGGGGTAGCCGAAGGAGTACCGCTCGCCGGTGTACTTCTGGCGCAGGATGTCGCCCAGCGCGGTGGCATCGGCGCCCGACACGCCCAGCTCGGAGCGGACGCGGGCGTGCCAGTACTCCGCGAGGGCCTCGGTGAGCTGCACGGACAGGCCGTGGAGCTCGAGGTAGTCTCGGTAGGCGTTGGCCGCGAACAGCTCCGCCGTCGCGCCGGCGACCCGGTCACCCATCGTCACGAGCTGGAAGGTGACGACGTCGGGCTGCCCGTCGGCCTCGACGGCCTCCTTGGGACGCCAGAAGTCGGCCAGGCACAGCCGCCGGTCGCGGCCCTGGCGCGGGAAGGTGAAGCGGGCCCGCTCGCCGCCGAGCTCGATCGTTCCGTCGGGGCGCTCGGTGTGCTCGAGCACCACGAGGTCGTTGCCCTCGCTGTAGCACGGGAAGTAGCCGTAGACGACGGCGGGCTGCACGAGGTCCTCGGTCTTGATCCGGTCGAGCCACATGCGCAGCCGCGGCCGGCCCTCGCGCTCGACGAGCTCGTCGTAGGACGGGCCGTCGTCGGCGCGCGACGGCTTGAGCCCCCACTGGCCGAGGAAAGTGGCCCGCTCGTCGAGGTAGCCCGCGATGTCGCTGGTCGCGATGCCCTTGACGACGCGCGTGCCCCAGAACGGCGGGGTCGGGATGGGCACGTCGACGGCGACGTCGGAGCGCCGGGTGTCGACCTCGACGGGTTCGGCGGCTTCCGTATGCCGTGCTGCGACCCGCCGCTCGCGGAGCGGGGGCAGGGCGTCGGACAGCTGCACGGTGGGGTCCGCCTTGGCCTTGGCCACCGCGTCCATGAGCCGCAGCCCCTCGAAGGCGTCCCGCGCGTAGCGCACGTGCCCGTCATACAGCTCGGCGAGGTCCTGCTCGACGTAGGACCGGGTGAGGGCCGCGCCCCCGAGCAGGACCGGCCAGCGGTGGGCGAGGGAGCGGGAGTTCAGCTCGAGGAGGTTGTCCTTCATGATCACGGTGGACTTGACCAGGAGCCCGGACATGCCGATGGCGTCGACCGCGTGCTCCTCGGCCTTGTCGATGATCTCGTTGACCGGCACCTTGATGCCGATGTTGACGACCTCGAAGCCGTTGTTGGACAAGATGATGTCGACGAGGTTCTTGCCGATGTCGTGGACGTCGCCCTTGACGGTGGCGAGCAGGACCTTGGCCTTGGCCTCGCGCTTGCCGCCGCCCGCCGCGGCCTCGATGTGCGGCTCGAGGTGGGCGACGGCGGCCTTCATCGTCTCGGCCGACTGCAGGACGAAGGGCAGCTGCATCTTGCCGGAGCCGAACAGCTCGCCCACGGTCTTCATGCCGGCCAGGAGCATGTCGTTGATGATGGCGAGGGGGTCGTGCCCGGCGGCCATGGCCTCGTCGAGGTCGGCCTCGAGTCCGTTGCGCTCGCCGTCGATGATGCGCTGGCCGAGGCGCTCCTCTAGCGGCAGGGCGGCGAGGGCGTCGGCGCGCTCCTGCTTGAGGGAGGTCGAGTCGACACCCTCGAAGAGCTCGAGCATCCGGGCCAGCGGGTCGTAGGTGCACTCGGACTCCCCCGGCTCGCCGGCCCACTCACGCCGGTCGTGCACGAGGTCGAGGGCGACCTGGAGCTGGTCCTCGGGGATGCGCGAGATCGGCACGATCTTGGCGGAGTTCACGATGGCGCTGGTCAGGCCGGCCTTGACGCACTCGGCGAGAAAGACCGAGTTGAGGACCTGGCGCGCCGCCGGCTTGAGGCCGAAGGACACGTTGGACACGCCGAGGGTGGTCTGCACCCCCGGGTAGCGGGTGGTGAGCTCGCGGATCGCCTCGATGGTCTCGATGGCGTCGCGGCGCGTCTCCTCCTGGCCGGTGGCGATCGGGAAGGTCAGGCAGTCGACGACGATGTCCTCGACGTGCATGCCGTGCTCGGTCGTGAGGGCCTCGATCAGGCGTGACCCGACGGCGACCTTGTGCTCGCGGGTGCGGGCCTGGCCCTGCTCGTCGATGGTGAGGGCGACGACGGCGGCGCCGTGCTCGGCGACCAGGCGCATCATCCTGGCGTAGCGGGACTCGGGGCCGTCGCCGTCCTCGAAGTTGACGGAGTTGATGACGGCGCGGCCGCCGAGGCGCTCCAGCCCGGCCTGGATCACGGCGGGCTCGGTCGAGTCGAGCACCAGCGGCAGGGTGCTGGCGGTGGCGAAGCGGGACACGACCTCGCTCATGTCGGCGGCCCCGTCACGTCCGACGTAGTCCACGCACACGTCGAGCAGGTGGGCGCCGTCGCGGGTCTGGGCGCGGGCGATCTCGACGCAGTCGTCCCACTTCTCGGCGAGCATCGCCTCGCGGAAGGCCTTGGAGCCGTTGGCGTTGGTCCGCTCCCCGATCGACAGGAAGGACGCGTCCTGGCGGAACGGCACGGGGGCATAGAGCGAGGCGACGCCGGGCTCGGGCCGCGGGGTGCGCTCGCCGAGGGGTCGGCCGCCGACCGCCGCGGCGACGGCGCGCAGGTGCTCGGGCGTCGTGCCGCAGCAGCCGCCGACCAGGGCGACGCCGTAGTCCTGGGTGAAGGTGCGGTGCGCCGCCGCCAGCTCGTCCGGCTGCAGCGGGTAGCGCGCGCCGTCCTTGGTCAGCTCGGGCAGGCCGGCGTTGGGCATGCAGGTCACCGGGATGCGCGACTGCTGCGACAGGACCCGCAGGTGCTCGCTCATCTCGGCCGGGCCGGTCGCGCAGTTGAGCCCGATGGCGTCGATGCCGAGCGCCTCCAGGGCGGTCAGCGCCGCGCCGATCTCCGACCCGAGCAGCATCGTGCCCGTGGTCTCGACAGTGACCTGGACGATGACCGGCAGCGTCTCGTCGGCCGCGGCCAGCGCGCGCTTGGCGCCGACCACCGCGGCCTTGGCCTGCAGCAGGTCCTGGACGGTCTCGACGAGGAGCGCATCGGCACCGCCGTCGATCAGACCGCGGGCGTTCTCGGCATACGCGTCCCGCAGGGTGGCGTAGTCGATGTGCCCGAGGGAGGGCAGCTTGGTGCCCGGGCCCATCGACCCGATGACATAGCGCAGCTTGTCCGGCGTCGACCAGTGGTCGGCGGACTGGCGGGCGATCTCGGCGCCCGCGCGCGCCAGCTCGTAGATGCGGTCGACGATGTCGTACTCGCCGAGGTTGGCGTAGTTGGCGCCGAAGGTGTTGGTCTCCACGAGGTCCGAGCCGGCCTCGAAGTAGGCGTCGTGCACCGAGCGGACGACGTCCGGGCGCGTCACGTTGAGGATCTCGTTGCAGCCCTCGTGGCCCTGGAAGTCGTCCATGCTCGGGTCGGCCGCCTGGAGCATCGTGCCCATGGCGCCGTCGGCGACCAGGACTCGTCGGGTCAGTGCGGTGCGGAGCTCGTCCGAGCGTGCGCTCACGGCTGGGCCTGCCTTTGCAGTCGGGGACCTGGCGAAGTCTAGGCTGGGTCGAAGCATTGGCGTGGACGCGTCCGTGTTGCGTCATCCCGCCGTCAGCCCGCTAGTCAGTCCGCAGTCAGTCCACCAGTCGGTCCACCAGGAGTGCGCGTGATCCAGTTCGATGACCTACCGCCGCTGCGGCGACCCGTCATGATCGCCGCCTTCGAGGGGTGGAACGACGCCGGCGAGGCCGCCACCGACCTCGTGTCGCATCTGTCGCAGGCGTGGGACGCCGAGCCCGTCGCCGCGATCGACCCGGAGGAGTACTACGACTTCCAGGTGACGCGTCCGCGCATCGTCAGCCAGGACGGCGAGCGGCTCGTGACCTGGCCGACGACGCGGATCCTGCACGCGACGCTGCACGGCGAGGACCGCGACGTCCTGCTCGTCGAGGGCATCGAGCCGTCCGTGCGGTGGCGCGCGTTCACCGAGGAGCTGCTGGACCTCGCCGAGCAGGCCGGCGTGGAGCTGCTCATCACGCTCGGCGCCTACCTGGCGCCCATCCCGCACACCCGCCCCATCGGCACGGACGTCACCTCCGAGAGCTCCGAGCTCGCGCACCGGTTCGACATCTCGCCGTCCGGCTACGAGGGACCGTCCGGGATCGTGGGGGTGCTCAACCTGGCGGCCGAGCAGATCGGTATGCCGGCGGTCAGCGCCTGGGCCGCGATCCCGCACTATGCCGGGTCGGCGCCCTCCCCCAAGGCCTCGCTGGCGCTGCTCGGACGCCTGGAGGAGCTGCTGGACATCACGATCCCGCGGGGCGACTTCCCCGACGACGCGGTGGCCTGGCAGCACGGCGTCGACGAGCTGGCGTCGGGCGACGAGGACGTGGCGGAGTACATCTCGTCGTTGGAGGAGGCGCAGGACACGGCGGACCTGCCCGAGGCGAGCGGCGAGGCGATCGCGCGCGAGTTCGAGAAGTTCCTGCGTCGCCGCGACACCGACGGCCCCGGCACCCCGCCCGGCAAGCACTGACCTACCGGGGGTAAGGGCATCGACCGGCCTCCGTCCCCCAGGCGGATGATCCCGCCCCCGGTAAGGGCATCAGCCGGCCTCCGTGCCCCAGGCGGATGATCCCGCCCCCGCTCGCCCTACTGGCGCCATTGGTCACCAATGATCGGATCGCACCCCTTTGGAACGATCCAAAACGTCATTGGTGACCAATGGCGCGGGGTGAGCGTGGCCGTATGCCGGAGGCGGCCCGCGGCACTCGTGGTCGCCGTCGCCGCGCCGAGTGTCCGGGCCACGAGGCCGCCCTCACGTGACGAAGGCGCTGGCTCGACACAGCGTTGTCACGTGCAGGCCCGCGTGGCGTGCTAAAGGTGCTGGCTCGACGCAGCTTTGTCATGTGCAGGCCCGCATGGCGTGCTGAAGGTGCTGGCTCGACGCAGCTTCGCCGCCCCTGCTACCCCGGCGCCTGGACCTGCCCGCGGTGGGTGCGCAGGCTGCGCAGGAACGCCGCCTCGTCCACCGGGATCTCCTGCGCCTCGGTGGCGTCGCGCTCGGGCACGCTCGTCGTGACCCGATAGATCCCCGAGTCCCGGTGCAGGTAGCGGTAGTTCACCAGCTCGCGCCGCAGCCAGGCGTGGTCCTCGTGCGCCGCGCCGAGGATCGCGGTGACCTCGCTCTCGGCATACGACCGCCCGATCTCGAACCGGCTGAGCAGGTGCAGCAGCACGGCCACCCGCCGGCGCCTCTTGACGGGGATCGACACGATCCGCTCCCCGTCGACGAACGGCCGCACCAGCCGGGCGATCTCGTCGACGGCGCGGGTCACCTCGGGGGGCGGGAGGGCGAGCACGGCCGCCTGCGCCGCGGTGTAGGTCTCACCGGTGCGCTCCATGCGCGCGCGGATGACGGTCTTGAGGTCTGCGTCCTGGGTCATCGTGGGTCCTCGACGCTGCGCCTGCGTGCCCCAGCCCACGCGCGCAGCGGGTCGCCGACGATGTGGTGGTTGCTCGTCCGAGGATCTGCTCCCCTTGGCCCGGTGCGGCACGGGCTGGGGACCGGTGCGCGGGCTGGGCGTCGGGCGACGCCGCTGGGGCCCAGCCTGCCCAACCCGTATGCCGACCGTCAACCCGCTGTGCGGGGTCAGCGCACGTCGACGCCGAGCAGCGCGTCGAGCGCAGCCACGACCTCGCCACCGGCTCCCGCATCCGTCCCGCTCGCGGCGGCCCACGCGTCGACGGCGGCCAGCGCGGCCGGGGTGTCGAGGTCCTGGCACAGGGCGGCGCGGACTTGGGCCACGACTTCATCCGCATCCGGTGCCGCCTCACGCGCGACGGCGACGCGCCAGCGGTCGAGGCGGTCCTGGGCCCGAGCGAGCAGGTCTTCGGTCCAGTCCCAGTCGGTGCGGTAGTGCTGGTCGAGCAGCACCAGCCGCACCGCCATAGGGTCGACGCCCGTCTCGCGGAGCCGGGACACAAGCACGAGGTTGCCCTTGGACTTGCTCATCTTGGCGCCGTCGAGGCCGACCATCGCCTGGTGGAGGTAGGCCTGCGCGAACCCACGCTTCCCCGTCAGCCCGGCGGCCTGGACCGCGGACATCTCGTGGTGGGGAAAGATCAGGTCGGTGCCGCCGCCCTGCACGTCGAAGCCCATGCCGAGCGTGTCCAGCGCGATGGTGGTGCACTCGATGTGCCAGCCCGGTCGGCCGCAGCCCAGCAGCCCTCCGGCCCAGGCGGGTTCGCCGCGCCGCTCCGCGCGCCACAGCAGCGGGTCGAGGGGGTCGCGCTTGCCGGCCCGGTCGGGGTCGCCGCCGCGGTCGGCATACACGCTCATCATCTGGTCGCGGCTCCACCCCGACACCTCGCCGAAGCTCTCCTGCTGCGCCAGGTCGAGGTAGTAGTCGGCCGCGCCCTCGCGCACCAGGTCATGCTCGCCCTCGGGCACCGGCACGGGGTATGCCGCCCCCGTCTCGACGAGCTGGGCCACCTGGTCGGCGATGGCCTCGACCGACTCGACGACGCCGACGTAGTGGTCGGGCGGCAGCACCCGCAACGCGGTCATGTCATCGCGAAAGAGCTGGATCTCCTTGGTGGCCAACGCGGTCCAGTCGACACCGTCGCGGGCGGCCCGCTCGAGCAGGGGGTCGTCGACGTCGGTGATGTTTTGCGTGTAGTGCACCTCGTGCCCCGCCTGGCGCAGCGCGCGCCCGAGCAGGTCGAAGGTGACGTAGGTCGCCGCGTGGCCCATGTGGGTCGCGTCGTAGGGCGTGATCCCGCAGCAGTAGATCCGGGCCGTTGGGCCGGGTGACAGCTCGACCACCTCGCCTCGCGCTGTGTCGTGGAGGCGTACGGGCAGCGGGCTGCCGGGGACGGGCGGGACGGCGGGTGCGGGCCAGGACTTCACGCGCAGAGCCTAGCGGCGCCCGCGGACAACCCCTGCCCGCGTCCAGACCTACCGGGGGCGGGATCATCAGCCTGGCGAACGAAGCCCGGCTGATGCCCCTACCCCCGGCGGGATCATCAGCCTGGCGAACGAAGCCCGGCTGGTGCCCCTACCCCCGGCGGGATCATCAGCCTGGCGAACGAAGCCCGGTCGATGCCCCTACCCCCGGTAGGTCAGAGTGGGGGCCAGGGGATCGGGTACTGCCCGGGGTTCGGCTCGGGATAGGTGCCGGCCGCCAGCAGCGCCGACACGCGCGCCGCCAGCGAGGCGATCTCGTCCTCGCTCAGCAGCCCCACCAGCCCCTGCACCAGCGCGGACCCGGGTTCGCCGAGCAGCGACTCCAGCAGCGACAGGCGCTCCACCTCGGCCGCGGGCAGCGGGTCACCGACCCAGCCCCACAGCACGGTCCGCAGCTTGGGCTCGGCGTGCAGCGTGATCCCGTGGTCGATCCCCCACGCGCGACCGGTCGGGTCGACCAGGACGTGCGAGCCCTTGCGGTCGGCGTTGTTGACCACGCAGTCGTATGCCGCGAACCGCGCCGCCGCCTCGTCGTCCCGGTGCACGACCACGACCTGCTCGCCGGCCGGGGTCTCCCCCGTGAACACCGGGATCACGCCCTCCCCGATCGCGTCGGGTGCGACCAGGTCGACCATCGGGCTTGCGTCCGCGTCGTGGTCGATCCACAGCTGCACCGACCCGGGGCCGAGGGGCCCCTCGCGCAGGACGGTCGGCGGCACGACGGCATACCCGCCCTCGTGCGACACCAGGAACGCCGCCGTCTCGCGCTGCGCCAGCGTCCCCGGCGGGAAGTCGTGCAGCGGGCGTTCGCCGCGCGTCGGCTTGTAGATCACGCGGATCGGCGCCTGCCCGCTCTCGTCCTCGCCGTCCCCCACCAGCCCGAGGAACACGCCGTTGGACGCCTCCACCAGCTGCCCCACCAGGCGCAGCTCCTCCCCCGCCAGGCGTCCGAGCATGGCCTCGACGGCGGCCCGGTCCGTCGGATCGACCACCGGGTTGGGCAGCATCAGCTCGGGCGGGATCTCACCCGACGCCTCGCGCGCCTCCTCGCCCGGCGTCTCGTCGGGACTCACGTCACCGCTTGTAGCCGTTGGCGCGCGGACAGATGTGCCCCTCGGGGTCGAGCGGCTCGCCGCAGAAGGGGCAGGGCGCGCGCCCCGCCGCCACCAGCGCCAGCGATCGGCGGGCAAAGGCTCGCGCCGCGGCCGGGGTCAGCACGACGCGCACGACCTGCGGGTCGCTGGGCACCGCGCCGTCCAGCCCGTGGGCGGCCACGTCCTCGGGGTCGGGCTGCTCCTCGAGGTCGCCGTCAGAGCAGTCGATGATCACGACGTCGCGGCGGTCGTCGTACGCGAGCCCGATGCTCTGCACGCGGAACTCGTCCTCGATGGGGGTGCCGAGCGGCTCGTTGTCGACGAGTCGCGCGGCGGCGGCGTCGGAGCCGGTGAGGGGGGCGTGCACGTCGAGCAGGTCGTTGCAGCGGTCGGCGAGGATCTGGACCTGCTGCTTCTCCAAGGACATGCTCGTCAGCCGGCCGCGACCCGCGGCCTGGAGAAAGAACGTGCGCTGCCCGGGCGGCCCGACGGTCCCGGAGACGAACCTCTCGGGCGGGTCGAAGATCTGCTGCGGCATGTCCCGACCCTAAGCCGTCCCACCGCCCACGGCGGCATCACCGCGCGGAGTCTCGTCCTTCGGGCGGGTGGGGGCCAGCCCGGAGAGGTCATGGCCTCCGTCGTTGAGGCGTATGACGAAAGGCCGCGTCGCCGTGTAACGGATCACCGACAGGGACGCAGGGCCCACGACGAACCGTTGGAACAGGTCGAGGTGCGACCCGGCGGCGTCGGCGAGGATCGCCTTGATGACGTCTCCGTGGCTGACGAGCAGCCACACGGCGTCGGGCCCGTGCTCGGCCTCGACGAGACGGTCCAGGTCGCGGACGGCGGCGACGGCGCGGTGCTGCAGGTCGGCGATGGACTCGCTCGCGTGCTCCTGCGACGCCGGGAAGCGCGCCCGCGACGGGTGGTCCTGCACGGTGCGCCACAGGTCCTCCTGGGCGAGCTCGGCGAGCGGACGCCCGGTCCACGCGCCGTAGTGGCACTCCCCGATCGCGTCCACCGTCACCCGGCGCGCCTCGCCCCAGCCGCCGTCGTGCGCCCGCGCGGCGGCATACAGCTCGTCCGCGGTCTCCTGGCAGCGCTGCAGCGGGGAGACGGCAGCAAGCCGGACGGGCAGCCCGGCGAGGCGGGTCGCGAGGTCGCGCGCCTGGGCTCGTCCCTGGTCGTCGAGGCCGACCCCCTCGGTCCAGCCGGCGAGCAGTCCGGTCGCGTTGGCGTCGGTGCGTCCGTGACGGACGAGCAGCAGCGTGGGCACAGCACCACTGTGCCACGCGCCACCGCCCCTCGGCTCGACGGTCCCGCAGCCTCGCGACCCTGCAGGCCGTACCCTTGCTGGTTGTGATCGTCGACCAAGCTCTCTACCGCCACGGCCGCCGGATGCCCTGCGGGGACCTGAGCGAGGAGCTCGCCGCGCTGCGGGACCGCGCCGACGACGGGTTCTTGTGGATCGGGCTCAAGGACCCGACCGACGAGGAGTTCGCCCTCGTCAACGACGAGCTCGGGCTGCACCCCCTGGCCGTGGAGGACGCGCTCACCGGCGAGCAGCGCGCCAAGCTCGACATCTACGACGACACGATCTTCATGGTGGTCAAGACGCTGCGCTACGTGGAGCGCACGAGCGACGTCGAGACCGGCGAGGTCATGCTGTTCATCGGCGACAAGTTCGCCCTCACGGTCCGCAGCGGCGAGGCCAACCCCCTGGCCGGCGTCCGCGCGCGCCTCGAGCTGGCGCCGGAGCACCTGGCTCACGGCCCCGCGGCGGTGCTCTACTCCGTGCTCGACTCCATCGTCGACAACTACCTGGTGATCGACGCGGAGCTGGACGACGACCTCGACCGGATCGAGCGCGACATCTTCGGCGGCGCCAAGGGCGACCACGCGTCCGAGATCTATGAGCTGAAGCGTGAGGTGCTGGAGTTCAAGCGGGCCTCGGTGCCGCTGGCCGAGCCGGTGCGCCGCCTCGCCAAGGACCGCTCGGTGCCGGTGGTGCACAAGGCGGCTCGCCCGTTCTTCGCCGACGTGCTCGACCACCTGCTCAAGGTCAACGACCACGTCGAGTCCTACGACCGGCTGCTCACCGACGTGCTCAACGCCCACCTCGCGCAGATCGGCGTCAAGCAGAACGAGGACATGCGCAAGATCTCCGCGTGGGCCGCGATCGGCGTCCTCCCCACGATGATCGCCGGCATCTACGGCCAGAACTTCGAGTACATGCCCGAGCTCAAGGCCAGCGTCGACGTGGGCGGGCACGAGTTCTACTACGGCTACTTCGTGGTGATGGCGCTGATGGTGACGGGCTGCACGTTCCTCTACCGCCGCTTCAAGCGCTCCGGGTGGCTCTGAGACCTGGATCCGCCCGACGGCCGGACTTGCCACACGTAACGCCTGACGTGGCCAAACTGCTGGTGCGACGCACTTTCGCCACGCCTTGGGGCGCCTGACGTGGCCAAACTGCTGGTGCGACGCACCTCGGCCCCGACGCGCGTTGGCCGTGGCCCCCACCGTGCTCAAGGCCGTATGCCGAGAACCGGCCGCCTCGTCGTGACGCGACCGGTTCCGGCATACGACGTGAGGCCCGGCGATCAGGTCGCGGACATCCACCCGGCGGCCAGGGCCACCAGCACGGCCGCGCCGACCAGCACGCGCCACGAGACGAAGAACATCAGGCTGTTGTTCTTCACGAACTTCAGCAGCCAGGCGATCGAGGCGTAGGCCACGACGAAGGACACGATCGTGCCGACCGCCAGCTGGCCGAGGCCGACCACGGAGGTGTTGACGTCCTTGAGCTCGTAGAGGCCGGCGCCGACCAGCGCGGGGATCGCCATGAAGAACGACAGCTCGGTGGCCGTGACCCGGTCGAGGCCGCGGAACAGCCCGGCGGTGATCGTGGTGCCGGAGCGCGACACGCCGGGGACCAGCGAGAAGCACTGCATGAGGCCGATGATCACGCCGTCCTTGACGGTGACCCGGCTGCCCTCGGGGCGGTCCTGGCCGGCGGCGACGAGCCGCGCGTGGTATCGCTCCCCCGCCCAGATCACGATGCTCCACAGGATCAGGGCGCCGGCGACGACCCACAGGCTGCGCAGCGGCCCCTTGATCAGGTCCTTGAAGAGCAGGGCGGCGACGACGACGGGGATCGAGCCGACGATGACGGCCCACGCGAGCGAGTAGTCCTGCCGCTCACGGGCCTTCGGGTCGCGGAGGCCGGCGACCCAGGCGAGGAACATCGCCTTGATCTTGCCCCAGAAGTAGATGAGCGTCGCGAGGATCGCCCCGAGCTGGATGACGGCGGTGAACGACGTGATCGCGGGGTCGTCGATCGGCAGGCCCAGCATCTTCTCGGCGATGGTGAGGTGGCCGGTCGAGGAGACGGGGAGGTACTCGGTGACTCCCTCGACGATCCCGAGGATGATCGAGTCCAGATAGCTCAGGGCAGACACGTGGTTCGCTTTCGCGTCGGTGAGTGGGGGTGCAGGGACGGCCCGCAGGGGTGGGCCGCCGACCATTGTGGCCCCTGCCGCCTCCACGAACGCTGACAACGCCGAGATCCGGGTGGATCTCGGCGTCGTCAGGCGCGCGGGCGGCCGGTGCGGTGGTGGACGACCAGCCGGTATGGCGAGAAGCCGTCAGCGGCGGGGGCGGCGGTCGTCGCCGTCCTCCTCCTCGTCATCCTCGTCGTCGTCTTCGTACTCCTCGTCGTCGAGGCCGACGTAGGGGCCGTCCTCGTCGTCGTCATCGTCGTCGTCGGTGTAGATGCCGAGCGGCGTGACCTCCCCGAACGCGTCGTCGAGGGCCTCGTCGTAGGCCTCGAACGCGTCGGCGAGCTCCTGGTAGGCGTTGACCACGGCGGGGTCGTCGTCGCCACGGCGCGAGGCCGCAGCCTCGAAGTGACGCTCGATCGCGGAGATGAAGGTGGCGAGGGCGGCGCGCGGCTCGGTGCTCATGGGACAGACGTTACCCCGTCGACGCGGACGACAGCCATGGGACCTGGGGGTTCATGGCATGGTGGTGCCGAGGGACGGGCCGGAGCCGGGATCTGGCTTGTCGGGACCGTGGGACCGTGGGACATGGAGGGAGCCGAGCCGTATGGCGGAGTACGAGTACCGCACCGTGACGTTCCGCCGGGACGCGAGTCGCGGCGAGATCCGTCAGGCGCTGACCGACGAGGCGGAGTACGGCCACTGGGAGCTGACCCGGATGTCGCTCTACTGGGGAGGGGTGCGCCGCGCCGAGATCCGCCGCCGCGTGATCCGGGTGACCCGCACCGCCTGAGTAGGCATACGGCTCAGCAGGTGGCGAGCAGCCGCTGCAGCACGCGCGTCCCGAACTCCAGGGAGTCCACGGGGATCCGCTCGTCGATGCCGTGGAACATCCCCACGAAGTCCAGGTCGGCGGGCAGGCGCAGCGGGGCGAAGCCGTAGCCCGTGATCCCCAGCCGCGACAGGGCCTTGTTGTCGGTGCCGGCGGACAGGCAGTACGGGAGCAGCAGCGATCCGGGGTCCTCGGCCTGCAGGGCGTCCGCCATACGATCCACGAGGTCGCTGCCAAAGGGGGCCTCGAGCGCGGTGTCGCGGTGGTGCACCGAGACCTCGACCCGGTCGCCGGCGAGGGCGCGGATGGTGTCCATGAGCTCGTCCTCGTGGCCCGGCAGGTAGCGGCAGTCCAGCGTCGCGGAAGCGGTCTGCGGGATGACGTTGTGCTTGTAGCCGCTGTCGAGCATCGTGAAGCTGCTCGTGTCCTGCAGCGTGCCGAGCACGAATCCCCGTGCGCCGCCGATGTGCTCGAGCAGCTCGCTCGCGTCCTCGTCGGTGTAGCCCGTGCCCGTCACGGAGGACAGCCCGTCGAGCAGCTCGCGGACGCTGGCGATGTAGGTGCGTGGCCACTTGTGGGCGTTGATGCGCTCGATCGCCTGGGCGAGGTGCACGATCGCGTTGTCGTCGTTGGGGACCGAGCCGTGGCCGGCGCGACCGTGGGCGGTCAGGCGCAGCCAGGCGATGCCCTTCTCGGCGGTCTGCAGGAGATAGGCGCGCACCTGATCGCCGGTGTCCTTGCGCGGGATGGTGACGGAGTAGCCGCCGACCTCGCTGATCGCCTCGCTGGCGCCCTCGAACAGCTCGGGGTGGTGGTCGACCATCCAGCTGGACCCCTTGACGCCGCCCGCCTCCTCGTCGGCGAAGAAGGTGAAGACCACGTCGCGCGGCGGCTTGGTGCCGGTGCGGGCGAGGTGGCGCAGGTTGGCCAGGATCATGGCGTCCATGTCCTTCATGTCCACGGCGCCGCGTCCCCAGATGCAGCCGTCCTTGACCTCGGCGCTGAACGGGTCCACCGACCAGTCCCCCCCGTCGGCGGGCACGACATCGAGGTGGCCGTGCACGACCAACGCGGGCCGCTCGCGGTCGCTGCCCTCGACGCGCACCGACACGTTGGCCCGCTTGTCCTCGGACTCGGCGTAGAAGGGGTCCAACCCCACCTCGGTGAGCTGCTCCATGACGTACTCCGCGCAGGCCCGCTCCCCCGGCCCCGACCCGTCGCCGTAGTTGCTGGAGTCGATCCGGATGAGGTCGCGGCAGATGCGCTCGACCTCCTGCGTCGGGTCCGTCACGGTCGTCTGGGCGCTCGAGTCGGTCATGCCCCCGACCCTATCCCTTCCGTATGACGCACCCCCGGCCACCGCCACGACCAACGGCCTCAGGCCCGGCGCTCACCTCCCGTCCACGGTCTTCACTGGTCGGCGAGGAGCCAACGCAGCGAGTCAGCCCAAAGCAGGAGGTCTTCTTATGTATTGGTGAGGAGACCCGCCCTGGATCGCGCACGGGCGGCGCTGATAGGCCCGATCTGCGCCTCGATGGCGTGCAACTGTTGCCCGGCCTGTTCGCGCGTGAGTTTCTCAACGATCGCGTCTCCCATGGCGGCCTCCCGTGGTTCTTCTCGCTACGTGGTCGACGCTAGCCGCTACCACCGACAGACCGCTCGGCTCTTGCGAGGCCGCCGCGTCAGGCCTTGCGAGGTGCGGTGCTCCTGACGTCCGTCACCGCGAAGCGCGCGTCGTTGGCGTCCATCTTGGCCGTGACGGCAGCGCCGAGGTCGAGGTCGAGGGCGTTCGCCAGGTGCAGCAGATAGATCAGCACGTCAGCCATCTCCTCCCCGGCGCGGGTGGTCGAGACGCCTTCACCCGAGGGCGCGGCCCACTGGAACAGCTCTGCCAGCTCGCCCACCTCCCCCGTCAGCGCCAGGATCAGCGACTTGGGGTCGTGGAACTGCGCCCAGTCGCGCTCCGCGGTGAAGGCGGCGGCGCGGGCGGCGAGGTCCGAGAGGGGGGCGTTGGACTTCATACGGCTGAGCCTGTCACGGCGCTGCGCCCCACAGCACGTGGGGCCACCTCGTAGGCTGGCGCTCCCGACGTCGCAGAGGATCCGGAGGCCCCGTGGCAGGTAAGGCGTTCGTGAGGCGCATCCACTTCCACGAGAGCGCCCTCACCGACCTGGTCGAGGAGCTGCAGCGGGCGGGCACCGACGACGAGCGTCGTCTGGCGCGACACCTGCTGGACTTCCCGACCGTCTACGTCGTGCACAAGGGCGATGGCGCCGGACGTTACGAGGTGTACGTCGGGGAGACCTCGGACATCCGCAGCCGGACCGTGCAGCACCTGCGCGCCGACATCCTTGTCCGGGAGGACTGGGCGGATCTTGCCAAGGCCACGGACGCTCAGATGTACGTGATCGGCCACCAGCACTTCACCAAGTCGATGACGCTCGACGTGGAGAACCGTCTCATGCACTGGCTCAACGGCTCCGACGCCGTCGCGCGGCTGCACAACCGGAAGCACAATCCCCAGAACGACTACTACTCCCGGGACCTGCTCGATGCGGCGTTCCGTGACACCTGGAACCAGCTGCGCCGGCACGACGACGTCCTGTTCCCCACCGAGAAGATCGTGCGCGAGTCGGCGCTGTTCAAGGCATCGCCCTTCCACAAACTCACCCAGCAGCAGCTTGCGGCGAAGGCCCGAATTCACGACGCGATCGTGGATGCCCGCGTCTCGAATGCCACGGGTCAGCTGATCCTGGGACTGTCCGGCTAACGGTGTAAGTGGCGTTTGCATGGTCAGCGGTCCTCCGCCGCGGGCATGCGGTCGGCGAAGGTGATGGCGAACGCGTTCAGTGCTGGCTTCCACCTAGTGACCCATCTTCTCTGTCC
>NZ_WLVL01000020.1 GCF_009707125.1 Arsenicicoccus cauae | reverse complement strand
GAGAAGATGGGTCACTAGGTGGAAGCCAGCACTGAACGCGTTCGCCATCACCTTCGCCGACCGCATGCCCGCGGCGGAGGACCGCTGACCATGCAAACGCCACTTACACCGTTAGCCGGACAGTCCCTGCTCGAACGCAGGAAGCGTGCCGAACGAGCACTGACCAGTGTGGTGGCGACCTGCTACCTGCTCGGGGTCTCGACCCGGCGGATGGACAAGCTGGTGGCGACCCTCGGCATCACCGGGTTGTCGAAGTCCCAGGTCTCGGTGATGGCCAAGGAGCTCGACGAGCAGGTCGAGCAGTTCCGCACCCGTCGGCTCGAAGAGGCCGGGCCGTTCACCTTCGTCGCCGCCGACGCGCTCGTGCTCAAGGTCCGCGAAGGTGGGCGGGTGGTGCCGGTGCACGTGCTGGTAGCCACCGGCGTGAACGCTGATGGGCACCGCGAGATCCTCGGCGTGCAGGTCACCACCAGCGAGGACGGCGCCGGCTGGCTCGCGTTCTTCCGCGACCTCACAGCCCGCGGCCTGGCCGGCGTCAAGCTCGTCACGTCCGACGCGCACGCCGGGCTCGTGAACGCGATCGCCGCGACCATCCCGGGCGCTGCCTGGCAGCGCTGCCGCACCCACTACGCAGCGAACCTGATGTCCGCGACCCCAAAGTCGTCCTGGCCATGGGTCAAGGCGTTGCTGCACTCGATCTACGACCAGCCCGACACCGACGCCGTCCACGCCCAGTTCGACCGTGTCGTCGACGCCCTGGCCGAGAAGCTTCCCGCCGTCGCCGAACATCTCGAGGACGCTCGTGCCGACATCCTCGCGTTCACGCCGTTCCCAAAGGAGGTCTGGCGTCAGATCTGGTCGAACAACCCCAACGAACGGCTCAACCGCGAGATCCGCCGCCGCACCGACGTGGTCGGGATCTTCCCCGACCGCGCATCCATCATCCGGCTCGTCGGCGCCGTCCTGGCCGAGCAACACGACGAGTGGGCCGAAGGCCGCCGCTACCTCGGACTCGACGTCCTCGCCCGCGCCCAAGCCGTGGACACCCAGCACGCCGAGGAGGTGAGCACCGACCTCGAACTTCAGGCCCTCACGGCCTGACCGACACGCCCAACCGAGGGATCAACCTCATACACCACCCCAGCGGACTTGACCTCGGCCTGCGCGTGCCTGCACCAGCCACGCCTCGCCACTCGGCCAAGTGCGCACTACAAGCTGGCTGTGTCAACCCGACTCAGGACCACTGTGACGGTCTGACGTGGGACCACCCGTGCCCGTGCGGTCCGATGCCGGGAGCCTGCGGTTGGATCCGCCGCGCGTGACTGCGAGGTCACCGATGTGGCCGCCTGACAGAAAGCGCACTGCCGCGGACGAGCCGGGTGAATTCGTGATCTGGCTGAACCTATTGGCCATCCAGCGACGGCTCAGAGGTAGCGGCACACATCGGCGGTGGCGCAAGTGTCGGGTTCGGGGTCGGCGGCAGCGTCGCGGAGCGCGGAGACGTTGTCACGGAGGGCGACGAGGTCGGAGATCTGCTTCTCGATGTGATAGAGCCCCGTTGAGTGGTGGGCTTTGAGGTGATGCTCGTTGCCTACCGGTCGCTCTTTTCGAGGGCGACGGTCTCAGTATCGCGGGTTGGGTAGAGCTTGGCCATGGAGCCTTCGGAGAGGTA
>NZ_WLVL01000002.1 GCF_009707125.1 Arsenicicoccus cauae | reverse complement strand
AAGGGTCATCGGTGAGATCTCCTCTGGTGAGTACTTGGCGGTACACACCGAGCATCTCGCCGATGACCCCTCTACGTCAGGGAGCCACACCCACTCCCCAAACCCCACCACTCCACGGGACTCTTACATTCTCCCGCCGCTATTCCGAGGCACTTGCAGACTCGGGCTTCATCGAGGAACTCGGACCCGTTCCGGCAGCGACCAACGCGATCATCTTCAACCACCTCCTCGCTCGATTGCTGGAACGGAACGCGGTCTCGCCTTCGGTTGCGCTGGGTGCCCAGCTGGCGACGTGGGCATTCCTATGGGGCAGACCCGGAACCGCGGGCACTGGTGCGGACCTCGACGAGGAAACCGCCGACGTCGTACGGCAGGTCCTGCGGGACGGCCACGCGAAGGTCGCCACGGTTCGTGGGCTCGCTGCTGCTGCGGACCGACCCGCATCGGGTGAGGATGTCGCACGACTGCGAGAGTTGGCACAACACCTACTTGTGGTCGACGACTTCGGCCTTGACATCGAACTGCTGGAGGAGGCAGCTGGCGCTGCCGAGATGGCGGGCGGGCTGCTGGATTCCCTGGCCCGCGCGGCGTCGCCGCACGGGCCGAGCGAGATTCTCGACGTTGTCGTGGGCGTCCACGGGATCGCGCGAGGTTCGGTCCACTGGCGAACTGAGACCGTCCGTCGAGCCCGGGCAAACTACGACGCGACCACATTCGTCGTGACCTCAACGCTGCCCGGTCTCACCCCGGCGCTCGCCACCGAGATGCTCGGTCGGGTCGTTGTGGCGGCCACCTTCGCCGATCATCCCGGCTCGTATTGGCGGATTCGGTTCGAAGGTAACGGCAGCTCGGTGGCCTTTTGGGACGCCGACGCGAGCGACGGGGTCGTCATGGTCGATGGTCACGACGAAGACTTCGAGTCGCTCGAAATCGTGTGGCCTTCGTGGGTCCGCAGGATCGACACTCTCCGCGGCGAACTGGTCACGCGCTCACATGTTGCGCAGCAGGCCGGATGACCATGCCGGTGTCCCGGGAGGACACCGGCTCCTCCGGTCCCGTACCCGGTGCGGGACCGTGCGACCTGCACGTTACGAACGGTGGTGCTGATTCGGCACGGCCGGCGTGACCTGGGGGAATGCCGTCCCGGCCCCGGGCCGGGACCGCACGCTGGTCCCGAATCAGGACGACCGTGTCGACCCGCTCAAACGCGGATCCGGCGACTCGCCGGGACCGGTGCCGAGGAGTCCTCGGCACCATCGACGGTGCCGCCGCGGCAGCGGCACCGGGCAACTCGTCACGGTGGTGGGGAGTCACCACCACCGCTGGCGCCGGGGAGTCCCCGGCACCGTGGACTTCCGACAATGCCGTCACCGGTCCCGCTGATTCGGCGGCACCGTCCGCCCCGACCGGCGTCGGCGAGGCGATGACAGCGTGGGTGTCCACCCATCGAAGGTGCGCCCTGTCTGAGCCGATGTCAACCGCCGAATCCGGCCCGGCATCGGCGACTCCGAACTGGTCGAAGACAGTGCGAGACAACAGAAGACAACCAGCGACACCCAGCGGTGAAAACTCTTTCGGGCGCGTCTCGCCATGCGAACGTCCGGCCGCCGCTAGCGCCGATCGAAATCCCATAACGTACGGCGCGAGCGAGGCCGAGGTGACCCGAGACAACCGGTACAGTGGCGACATCGGCAGCCAGCCGATCTCCGTGTAGATCGAGTCAACCGGAGTTGACCAAAGATATTCCGAAGTAGCGGAAAACGGACCAGATCGTCCCAGAGGTCGCAGGGTCAGACGGACGGGTCGTCCGCCGCCTCGCGGTGAGGGTGGGGGACGTTGCTCTCGTCCACGTAAGCCTCGTGCTCGCCGCCCTCCTGGGGCCGGGCGCCCTCGTTGTCCCCGTCCTCGGGGATCTCGAACACCGCATCGGTGGGAACGCTCATGATCAGTCCTTTCGTCCGCGTGATCGGCGACCTCAGTCTGCTACAGAATGCCCGGGCGTGGGCGGCGCGTCGTCGCCCACGTCTGCGACACCGCCGCAGCAGCGGTAGGTCCCAGCCCGCACGACAGACATGGGGATCCTGATGCAGACCGTTCTCGGCGCGAACGGCCAGATCGCCGTGGGGCTGACCCGCGAGCTCTACCGCAGCCGCACGCGAGCCCGGTCCGGAATGAGCCTGTGCCGGGCAGCACGGCGTGCGGGAGGCGCGGGTGCGCGGCGCATCGGTCCGCCTCGACATCGACCCGCACCACATGAGGGGCTACGAGCTGTGCCCAGGCATGGCCGGGCACGGCATGCTCGCCAAGGACGCGCACGACTCGACGATCCGCCGGGTTGCCGCCTACCGATCGTCAGGAGGGTGGACCACACCCGGCAACCCTCCTGACGCCGCGCATGGCCCACAGCCACACCTGCTCTCACGCACGGTCACCTGGCAGGACGCAGTGCTCACGCGAGCCGAGGTGGCTGGGCCGCCTCGCCCCACCGAGGGCGACGGTGGGTCACCATCCAAGACTCAGGCCTCGCGATAGGTCCGCTCCACGCGCCTGGCGATGTCGCAGGTCACCTCGTAGGTGATGGTGCCGAGGAGCTCGGCCATCTCGTCCGTGGTGATGACCTCATCACCGGACCGACCCAGCAGCACCACCTCGTCGCCGACGGACACGGGGCAGGGCTCGGACGCGGGGCCGACGTCGATCATCGTCTGGTCCATGCACACCCGGCCGGCGATGGGGTAGGAGGCCCCACCCACCAGCACGCGTCCCCGGTTGGACAGCAGCCGGTTGTAGCCGTCGGCATAACCCACGGGCATCGTCGCGATCCAGCGGTCCTCGTCGCTGGACCAGGTCCGGCCGTAGCCGACGGTCGTGCCCGCCGCCACCTGCTTGACGAAGCTCACCCGCGTGACCCAGCGCATGGCCTGCCGCAGCGTGATGGTGCGGGGCGTCGACGCGTCCGGGTAGTAGCCGTAGGCCATGATCCCCGGCCGCACCATCGTCAGCCAGGACGACGAGTGCCCCAGCACACCACCGGAGTTCGCGGCATGAACGTGCTCCAGGCGGCGGCCGAGGGCATCCTGCACCTGCGCGGCGACACGGACGAAGCTCGCCACCTGCTCCTCGGTGAACGCGTCCTGCGAGGCCGTGTCCGCGACCGGCATGTGGGTGAACGCGCCCTCGAGGCGCACCAGCGACAGGCTCTCGACGTATGCCGCGAGCGCCGCCGCGTCGCCTGCCGGCACCCCGATGCGCGCCATACCGGTGTCGACCTTGAGGTGCACCCGGGCGGGCCGCCCGACCTGCTCGGCCGCTGCCTGGAGAGCGTCCGCGTTGTCGCGGGACGGGCAGGCCGTGACCACGTCGGCCGCGATCGCCGCCTCCATCTCGGCGCCGGGGAAGCAGTGCGACAGCTTGAGGATCGGCAAGGTGATGCCGGCGGCGCGCAGCTCGAGCGCCTCGGGCACGGTCGCGACCCCCAGCCAGTCGGCGCACCCGCTCGCCTGGATCATCCGGGAGACGGCCACGGCGCCATGGCCGTAGGCGTCGGCCTTGACCGCCACCAGCACCGCACGGTCCGGCCCCACCGCCTCCCGCACACCCTCGATGTTGGAGCGGATGGCGCCCAGGTCGACCTCGGCTCGCGTCGCGTACAGCATGGGTCCGTTATCCCACACGCCAGGCCCGGGGGATACGCCCTGGGTCCCCCGACGACCACCTTGTCGACGAACGGGCTGGTCGACAGCGCCGGCAGCGCGGCGTAGTCGGGGTAGAACGCGATCTCGCCCCCCACCCGCAGGGATCCGGCGTCCGCGGCGTCCTCGACGTCGAGGATCATGTCATCGGCGGCCACCACCCCGGCGCGCGGGTCGTCAGTGCAGGGAGCCGGCGTCGTGCCGCATCTTGTCGGACTGGCCGCGCGCCTTGAGCTCCTTGCGGAGCTCCATGGGCAGGGCGAACAGCAGCGACTCCTCGGCCGCCACGACGGGCTTCACGTCGGCATACCCCCGCGCCGCCAGCCAGTCGAGCACGTCGCGCACCAGCACCTCCGGCACGCTCGCGCCGCTGGTCACGCCCACCGTCGCCACGCCCTCGAGCCAGGCCTCGTCGATCTCGTCGGCGTAGTCCACGAGGTACCCAGCCTGAGCGCCGTGCTCCACCGCGACCTCGACCAGACGCACCGAGTTGGAGGAGTTGCGCGAGCCGACCACGATCATCAGGTCGGTGTCGGGGGCCATCTGCTTGACGGCGAGCTGGCGGTTCTGCGTGGCATAGCAGATGTCATCGCTCGGCGGGTCCTGCAGGTTGGGGAACTTCTCGCGGAGCCGGCGCACCGTCTCCATGGTCTCGTCGACGGACAGCGTGGTCTGCGAGAGCCAGACGACCTTGTCGGGGTCGCGCACCGTCACGTGCTCCACGGCGTCGGGGTTGTCGACGATCGTGATGTGCTCGGGGGCCTCGCCGCTCGTGCCCACGACCTCCTCGTGCCCCTCGTGGCCGATGAGCAGGATGTCGTAGTCCTCCCCGGCGAACCGGACGGCCTCGCGGTGGACCTTGGTGACCAGCGGGCAGGTGGCGTCGATGGTCTTGAGCTGCAGCCGGGACGCCTCGTCGTGCACGACCGGCGCGACGCCGTGGGCGCTGAAGACGACGGTGGCGCCCTCGGGCACCTCCTGCGTCTCGTCGACGAAGATCGCACCGCGCTTCTCCAGCGTGGAGACGACGTGCTTGTTGTGGACGATCTGCTTGCGCACATAGACGGGAGGGCCGTAGAGCTCGAGCGCCTTCTCCACCGTCACGACCGCGCGGTCGACGCCGGCGCAGTAGCCGCGCGGGGCGGCGAGGAGCACGCGCTTGTGGTCAGTCTGCAAGTCAGTCACCCGGCAAGTCTAGGCGAGTCGCCTGGGCCACCCCTGACTCGGCGTAGGCAGAGATCTTCGGGTGGCGACCCGCAGATCGTGGAGGCGCCCTGACAGTGGCGACCGGGGACCCCGACACGCGCGCGCCGTCGTCCCAGGCGTCGCCCCGGGTGGCGGCGGGGCGTCATACGCTCAGGAGCATGCCCGGCCCCGACCTGCCCGAACGCGCCAACCAGACCACCGCCGAGCAGCCGTGGCCGGTGCGGGTGCTATCGATGAAGATCGCGGACTACGTCGACAAGATGTCCGGCCTGTGGGTCGAGGGGCAGGTCGTCCAGCTCAACCGGCGGCCTGGGGCGGGACTCGCCTTCCTCACGCTGCGCGACCCGGACGTCGACATGTCGCTCACCGTGACCTTGCCGAGCCAGGCCCTGGACCGTATGCCGGCACCGCTGTCGAGCGGGGCCCGGGTCGTGGTCCAGGCGAGGCCGACGTTCTGGACCAAGCGCGGCACGCTGCAGCTCGAAGGTCGCCAGCTGCGGGCCGTCGGGGTCGGCGAGCTGCTGGCCCGCCTCGAGCACCTCAAGACCGTGATGCGCTCCGAGGGACTCTTCGACGCGTCGCGCAAGCGGCCGCTGCCGTTCCTGCCGCGACGGGTGGGGCTGGTCTGCGGGCGCGCCTCGCAGGCCGAGCACGACGTCGTGCAGAACGCCCTGCGCCGTTGGCCCGCAACGCAGTTCGAGATCCGCCAGGTGGCGGTGCAGGGCGCCAACGCGGTCGCCGAGGTCAGCGCGGCCGTGCGCGAGCTCGACGCCCACCGCGAGGTCGACGTCATCGTCGTCGCGCGCGGCGGCGGCTCGGTGGAGGACCTGCTGCCGTTCAGCAACGAGGCGCTCGTGCGCTGCGTCGCGGACTGCCTGACACCGGTCGTCAGCGCCATCGGCCACCACGAGGACACGCCCCTGCTCGACCACGTCGCCGACTGGCGGGCCTCCACCCCGACCGACGCGGGCAAGCGCGTCGTGCCCGACCTGGCCGAGCAGCAGGAGGTCGTGGCGGTCGCGCGCCGGCGGATCGAGCGCGCACTGCTGCAGTATGTCGAACGCGAGCGGCGCGGCCTGTCCGCCATACGGTCCCGGCCGGTGCTGGCGCAGCCCGTGACGCTGGTCGACCAACGGCGCACCGAGCTGGGAGCCCTGCTCGACCGGGTCACCCGGCGCATCGAGGCGGGGATCCACCGCGACCAGGCGCGCCTCGACGGGCTGGCCGGACGGCTGCGGGCGCTGTCACCCCTGGGGACGCTGGAGCGCGGCTACGCCGTGGTGCAGCACCGGGACGGGTCGGTCGTCCTGGAGCGCGACGACGTGGAGCCCGAGGAGCTGCTGCGGGTGCGGGTGGCGACGGGCGACTTCGGCGTCCGCGTCCTCGGCTGACCCCTCCCCTGCCGACTGGTCACCTCCGGACAGGCTCCGTCTCGCCGCCTCACCTGCTCGCCGCCTCCGGCGATCATGAGGGTCTCGTCCACGATGCTTGGACCAAACCCGCACGTCGTGGAGGGGGGGGCTGGGTGGGGCGGAGGGGTGACGGGCCTGGTCAGGGCAGCGGGTCAGGACTCGTCGTCGTCCTCAGGCTCGACCGGACCCCGAGGCTGGGTCGGCCCCGGCGTGTCGCCCGACAGTCGCGCCTCCGCCTGGTCCAGCCACGTGGAGCAGCGCGCGGCCAGCGCCTCGCCCCGCTCCCACAGGCGCAGGCTGTCCTCGAGCGGCAGCTGCCCCGCCTCGAGCTGCGACACGATGGTCACCAGCTCGTCGCGGGCCTGTTCGTAGGTCAGGTCCTCGATCGGACGGTCGGTGCTCGCGGGGGTCAGGTCGGCCATGGACTCACCCTAGGCGCGCGAGCCGACCGGTCAGAAGAGGCCGCGTCCGAAACTGACCAGTCGGCGGGAGAAGGCGGGGGGCGGGAGTCAGCGCAACGCGGGCGACATCTTGGCGGCGCGCGCGGCGGCGACGGCGCACGAGCCGGTCGACTCGAGGACGGTGGTCAGGCCGTCGCCACCGCGACGCACCAGGGTGCAGGCACCGTTGCTCGGGTCGGTGTAGCTGTCGACCGGCACGCCACCCACCGACATGGCCCCCGCCGCCGCGCGACCCTTGAGCTGCGCGGTGACCCAGCCGTCGGTCGCCTTGGCGGTCTGGTCCAGGGCGACGTACTCCTGCTCGCCACCCTCCCGCACGTAGCCCACGTGCCACGTGCGCAGACCGTCGGCCTCGGGCTCGAGCCGGGCGGAGTTGGCGGCCCACCCCTCCCCCAGCCCCTCGAGCTGAGACAGCTGCCAGCCCGTGCTGCGGCGGGCCTCGGTCACGACCGACGGCACGTCGACGCTGGGTCGGGCCACCGTGTCGGGCCGCGCCACGAGGGCGAAGAACGCGAGCACCACCGTGGCCACCACGATCGTCGACAGCACCATCGACGCAAAGGTCCCCATCATGTGCGGGTTGCGCCGGGGCGGACGCTGCTGGTCGCTCGAGGGGTCCGCGGAGGCGCTGGTGCTCATGGGCTCATCGTCCCCGATGAGACGGGTCAAGGGCCAACCACGCCAGGCGCTTCCGTCTCGGCCGGGGGATACTGGGGCGCCCGAGCCACCGCCGTCCCGAGGAGCCCCCGCATGACCGACCGTCTGCTCGTCGTCGGAGAGTCCCTCGTCGACATCGTCCACCGTCAGGGCGGCGCCGTCGACGAGCACCCGGGTGGCAGCCCCGCCAACGTCGCCATCGGTCTGGCGCGGCTCGGGCACCCCGTCGACTTCGCCACGCAGTTCGGACGGGACGCGCATGGCGAGATGGTGCGTGCCCACCTGGTGCAGGAGCGGCTGCTGACCCTGACGAGCGGGTCTGACCAGGCGGAGTCCACCTCGACGGCCAAGGCGACGCTGGACGCGGCCGGGGGCGCGACCTACGACTTCGAGCTGCTGTGGGACGTGGCGGGAGCGCTGGACGAGGACGCTGTCGGCCACCTTCACACCGGGTCGATCGCGGCGACCCTGGAGCCGGGGGGATCGGCCGTGGTCGACGCGGCGCTGCGGGCGAGGGCGACGGGGACGGTGTCCTACGACCCCAACGCGCGCCCGACGATCATGGGCACCCCTGAGGAGGTGCGGCAGCGCATCGAGCAGCTCGTCGGTCTCTCGGACGTGGTCAAGGCCAGCGACGAGGACGTCGACTGGCTCTATCCGGGGGCCACGCCCGAGCAGATCATGGAGCTGTGGGGTCGGCTCGGCCCCGAGCTCGTCGTCGTGACGCGGGGCGGCGCGGGGGCGCTCGTGCTGATCCCGCGCACGGGCGAGCGCCTGGTGGCCGAGGCCACCCGCACCACCGTCGTCGACACGGTGGGGGCGGGCGACTCGTTCATGTCGGGCCTGATCTCGGGGCTGCTCGACGCCGGGCTGCTCGGCTCGGTGGAGGCCCGTGAGCGGCTGCGGACCGCCTCGCTGCCCGACGTGCGCCCGGCCATCGAGCGGGCCGTGGCGTGCGGCGCCATCACGGTGTCCCGCGCCGGTGCCAACCCGCCCACCCGCGCGGAGCTCTGAGCCGGCGCGGTCAGCCGTGCTGCTTGCGCGCGGCGTCGAGCTGCGCCACCAACTGGTCGACCGTGGTCGTCCCGGCGGTCAGGCCGACCATGCCGCGCGCGAACGCGACGGCCCCGAGGGCCGGCGGCATCTGGTCGCTCGCGTCGAACCGCACGGTCTGCGCCTGGTAGGCCGCCGACGCGATCTTGCGCGTCGTCGTGCTGGCGTACCGCTCGAGGTCGAAGTCCTCATGGGGAGAGATGAATCCGCGGTCCTCAGAACCTGCCCAGTCCGCTCCGAAGCGCGGGTCCGAGCCCATGTAGCGGACCAGGTCACGCGCCGCCAGGTCGTGCCCCCGCAGCAGCACCGCGCTGTCGCCGCCGACCTCGATCGCGTCGTGGTCGCCCGAGGGGAAGGCCACGACCGAGGTGGTCTGGTCGATGGCCTTGCGCACCCGCTCGGGCAGGAAGCCCTGCTGGGTGACATAGCTGCCCTGCTTGAGCAGGGCGCACCGCTGCGGCTCGGCGAACAGGCCGTCGGCCGCCTGGCGGACGTCCCGACGGGCCGCGGCCGGTCCCCCACCCTCGACGCCGTCGTGCCGCAGGACCTCGACATACGTGGCGAAGGCCGCCTTGATCCGATCGTCGGAGAACGGGACCCGCCCGGTCACCCACTGGTCGTAGACCTCGGGGCCGGCGCCCTTGAGCACGAGCTCCTCGACCCAGTCGGTCGCGGCCCAGCCGCTGTTGGCCCCGTCCTCGATCCCGAGGCACCAGGGCGTGCTGCCCCGCTCGCGCAGCCGGTCGCCGGCCGTCGCGAGGTCGTCCATCGTCTGCGGCGGGTCGATGTCGACGGCGTGCAGGGCGTGCCGGTCGTACCACAGGAGGGACTTGACGTTCATCGCCACGGGGATGCCATAGGTCCGGCCACCCTCCTGCAGGGGCTCGACCATGCCCGGCACCATGCCGGAGGCGACGCGACTGACGGGCAGCACGTCATCGAGCGGCTCGACGGCCCGCTCGTGCGCGAGCGCCAGGGCCAGCCCGGGCTGGGGCACCATCGCCAGGTCGGGCGGGTTGCCCGCGGCCACGCGCGCGCGCAGGTCGGTCGTCAGGTCGTCGCTGGCGGAATAGCTCACCTGCACGTCGTGCCGCGCGGCCCAGGCGTCGACCGCCTCCTGGAAGCCCTTGGCCTGGCTCCCCGAGAAGGCGTACATGATCTCGATGCTCGAGCCGCCCCGCACGGTCTCGACCGAGGACCCGTCGGAGCAGCCTGCGACCACGAGGCCAAGCAGCAGCGCCAGCACCCCAGCAACACCACGCGCCCGCATGGTCAGCTCCTTCCTCGTCCCGTCGCGACCGACCCTACTCGCGAGCACGGACAAGCCCCCGCCTGACAGGCCATCGCCCGCCGGACACGGGGCAGGGCCCGCACCCCCAGGGAGGATGCGGGCCCTGCACCGGCCGTATGCCGGAACCACCGCGTGGCGGTGGCGACGGCATACGCTCGGGCTCAGCCCTTGACCGCGCCGGACGTCATGCCGCGCACCAGGAAGCGCTGCAGCAGCACGAACACGAGCATGGGCACGACCATCGAGATGAACGCGCCTGCGGTGAGCAGCTCCTGGCCCTGGCCCTGCGTGCCGAGCAGACCCTGCAGCTTGACGATCACCGTGGTGTTCTCGGACTTCAGGAACAGCTTGGCGATCAGCAGGTCGTTCCACACCCACAGGAACTGCAGGGTGGCGAACGCCGCGATGGCCGGCATCGACATGGGCGCCACGAGCTTCCAGAAGGTCTGGAAGTGGCCGCAGCCGTCGATCTTGGCGGACTCGACGATGGAGCGCGGCAGGGTGCTCATGTAGTTGCGGAGCGTGTAGATCGCGAGGGGCATGCCGAACCCGGTGTGCAGCAGCCAGACCGCGATGTACTGACCCGAGATCCCGAGGCCACGCGGCCCGAGCAGGTCCAGCAGCGGCTGGAAGGCCACCTGGATCGGGACCACGAGGACGGCGACGATGATGATGAACAGGACGTCCTTGCCCGGGAAGTCCATGAACGTGAACGCGTACGACGCGAACGCCGCGAACATGATCGGGATGATGGTCGCCGGGATCGCCACCACCAGGGAGTTGATGAAGGCGTTGCCCATGTCGGCCTTGGTGAACACGTCGGCGTAGTTGTTGAGGGTCCAGCCCTGGCCGAACGGGTTCAGCAGCGCCGTCCACCACCCGGAGGTGGCGGCGTCGTCGCGGGTGCGGAAGGAGGTCACCAGCAGACCGAGGGTCGGCAGGCACCACATCAGGCCGAGGATCGTCAGCGTGACGATCGCGACGATGCTGCGGCGGCGGCCGTCCTTCATCGTGCCCTTGGCGCGGGTCACCTGCTGGGGCTCGGTGGTCCGAGCAGCCATGGTGCTCGTGCTCATCGGTTGGCCTCCTGCTCGCGGAACATCTTCACCTGGTAGACGAGGACGGGGATGATGAGCAGGAGCAGGATCACGACGATCGCCGAGGCCTTGCCTGCGTTGCTGTTGGCGAACATCTCGTTGAAGAAGAGGTTCGCGATCACGTTCGTCTTGTCCCGGCCGTTGGTCAGGACGTAGACGATGTCGAAGACCTTCAGCACGAGGATCACGGTGGTGATGAAGACCGACAGGATCGTGCCCCAGATCTGCGGGATGATGACCTTCCAGAAGATCTGCCACTCGCTGGCGCCGTCGATGCGGGCCGCCTCGAGCGTGTCGTCGGGCACGCCCTTGATGGCCGAGCCGAGCAGCACCATGGCGAAGCCGACCTGCAGCCAGATCAGGATGATCATGAGCAGCAGGGAGTTCAGCCGGCCGCTCGAGATCTGCAGCCAGGTCTGCGGGCTGCCGCCGAGGGCGGTATAGGCGGCGTTGAGCAGACCGGTCTGCGCGGAGCCCTCGGGGTTCCACGCGTAGACGAGGTTCCAGATGGCCGAGGCGCCGACGAAGCTGATCGCCATGGGCAGGAAGATCGCGGACTTCGCGACCTTCTCCCCCTGCGCGGACAGCTTGTCCGCCAGCACCGCGACGATCACGCCGAGCGCGACCGTCGTCGCGGGCACGATCAGCAGCCACAGGAAGTTGTTGAAGAGCGAGGTCCGGAACTCCTGGTCCGCGATCACCTCCTTGTAGTTCTGCATGCCCACCCACGCGGTGCTGTCCTTGTTGGCGAAGGAGTACACGAAGGTCTGGATCGTGGGGTACAGCAGCATCAGCGACATCAGGCCGAAGCCCGGCAGCAGGAAGGCGTAGGGGATCAGCCCCTCCGACAGCCGTCGCGGCAGCGCCTCGACGAACATGTTGAGGAAGTAGAAGAACAGGGCTGCTCCGCCGACGCCGGCGACGAGGGCCAGCAGGCCGATGACGATCTTGGACCCTCCGAGGAAGACCCCCGGGTAGTAGGCGAAGGCGAGGAACAGGTTGGCGATGGCCCAGACGACCACGACCATGCCGAGGAAGCCGAGGGCGAGACGGCCTGGCTTGAGCCGGCCGTCGTCGACCTTGGGCCCCCTCACGGGGGCGGCGTCGTGCCCCGCGGGGCGCTCGGTGACGGAGGTGCTCATGACTTCGGCCAGCTCTTCTCGATCTCGTCAGCCACCTGCTGCGAGGTCTTGCTGCCGTTGACCCAGCTCACCATCCCCGTCCAGAAGGTGCCCGAGCCGACCTCCTTGGGCATGAGGTCCGAGCCGTCGAACCGGAAGACGTCGGCCTCGATGGCCATCTTGACCACGTTGCGGGTCGTCTCGTTGGGGTAGTTCTTCATGTCGAAGGTCTTGTGCGGGCTGAGCCAACCGCCGGCCTTGGCCCACTCGGCGCCGAACTGATCGCTCGCCAGGAACTCCATGACCTTCTTGGCGTCGGGGTCGTTGCCGTTGAACAGCGCCGCGAGGTCGCCACCGCCGAGGATCGGCTTCCCGTCATACCCACCCTGGTAGGGCGGGAAGGGGTAGGTGCCGACCTGGTTGTCGAGATCGGCCTGCACGTTCTTGGGGTAGAACGTGGTGGCGAAGTTGCCTTGGCGGTGCAGCATGCACTTGGGCGGGGTGGTGAAGGCCGGGGTCATGGCCTCGCCGAACTTCGTGTTGAGGATGGCCTGGGTCCCGCCGTAGACGCTGCCCGGGGCCTTGAGGACCTTGGCCATCTCGTCGAGGGCCTTGACCACCCGGGGGTCGTTGAAGGGGATCTCGTGCGAGGTCCACTGGTCGTAGACCTCGGGGCCGTACATGCGGAGCATGTACTCCTCGAGCCAGTCCGTCCCGACCCACCCGGTCGCCTGGTCGGAGTTCCACGCCACGCACCAGGGCGCGACGCCGGAGCCCTTGATCTTGTCGGCGACCTGGTAGAGCTCCTGGATGGTCTTGGGTGCCTTGTCGTAGCCGCCCTTGTCGTAGGCGGCCTTGGGGTACCAGACGATCGACTTGACCGCCATGCGCATGGGGGCGCCGTAGACCCGACCCTTGTAGCGCGAGGAGTCCATGAAGCCGGACACCAGCGTGCTGTCCAGCTTGTCGTAGTCCAGATAGGTGTCGATGGGCTGGATCTTGCCCTGGCCCGCCATCTCCAGCAGACCGCCCGGCTGGGGGAACAGGCCGATGTCCGGGGAGTCGCCCGAGCTGACCTTGGACTTGATCGTGGTCGTGAAGTCCTGGTCGGCGGTGTACTGGATCTTGATGCCCGTCTGCTGCTGGAACTTCTGCATGGACTGGTTGAAGAACTTCTCCTCGTCGCCGCCGAAGGCTCCCAGGATGGTGACCGTCTTGTCGCCGTCCGCCGTGCCGCCTTCGACCGTGCCGGACAGGCCGCCTCCGGTCCCTGCGGCACCACCTTGGGGGTTCTGCAGGCAGGCACTCGTCGACATCGTGACGATGCCGCATAGGAGCGCTGCCGTGGAAAGCTTGCGCACACGCATCTGCATTTCCTCATCCCTGGGTCCCGGGCCGTGCGCCGCACCGGATCCCGGGGAGCCTGCGGCTC
Source organism: Arsenicicoccus cauae (assembly GCF_009707125.1). Taxonomy (GTDB): domain Bacteria; phylum Actinomycetota; class Actinomycetes; order Actinomycetales; family Dermatophilaceae; genus Arsenicicoccus; species Arsenicicoccus cauae. Next base: position 88,633 of record NZ_WLVL01000002.1, on the reverse strand, counting down.
CGGGGTGCACGCGACGCTGCGAGCGGCCTTTGACGTTTTAGTGACCCAATAGTGGGCGCGCGGGCCGTGCCCGTCAACGGGCTGACCGCACTGCAACGAACCTGTGACATCAGGCGCTTCGGCGATGTGCGGAACGATCGACATGGCTTACCTTGCCGTCTATGGACCTGCGCAGGGGTGGCCGTCGACCGACCCTGGCCGACGTGGGGCGCCGGGCGGGCGTCTCCGCCACGACCGTGTCCTTCGTGCTCAACCCCGACTCCAAGCAGACCATCAGCGCCGCGACCCGGGCGCGGGTCCTGCAGGCGGTCAACGACCTCGGCTACCGCCCCAACCGCACGGCCCAGGGTCTGCGGCGCAAGCGCAGCGGCACGATCGGCGTCGTGGTGGACGAGCCCGCGATGGAGGCCTTCTCCGGCGAGACGGTCAACGGGGCGCACGACCTGGCCTGGAGCGAGAGCACGGTGCTGCTGGTGACGCACACGGGGCGCCGGCCCCACGGCATGCAGTCGGCGATCGAGGAGCTCGCCGACCGCCAGGTCGACGGCCTGGTGATCACCTGTTCCGGCACCCGCGAGATCGAGCTGCCGGACCATATGCCGAACCTGCCCTGGGCCCTCGCCAACTGCTTCGACCCGGCTGGGCGCGGGCCCTGCTTCCTCCCCGACGAGGAGTTCGGAGGTCGCGAGGCGGCCCGGCTCGTGGCCGAGGCGGGCCACCGCCGCATCGCCTACCTCAGCGGTCACGCCGGGGCGTGGGCGACGCCGCTGCGGATCGAGGGCTTCCTCGCCGAGCTCGAGGACCGCGGCGTCCCCACGACAACCGGCGACGTGGTCGTGCGCGAGGGCTTCTACTACGTCGACTCGGGGTTCGCCCTGGCCCGTGAGCTGCTCGCCGGTTCCTCACCCCCGACCGCCGTCGTCTGCGGCAACGACCGCATCGCGCTCGGCGTCTACCTCGCGGCCGCCGAGTCGGGGCTGCGCATCCCCGACGACCTGTCCGTCGTCGGCTACGACGACCACGAGCCGGTGATCCAGCAGCTGACGCCGCAGCTGACGACCGTGCGGCTCCCCCTCTACGACATGGGGCGGCTCGCGGCCGAGGCGTTGGTGCACGGCGCGGTCGGCGCCCTGCCCGAGCGCACGCTCCTGCCCTGCCCGGCCGTGCCGCGCGCGTCCGTCGCCCGCCCCCGCGCGGCATACGGCCCCTCCCAGGCCTAGGGTGGAGGCGACGGGCCGCCGCTCACCGACGAGTGCGAGGGCCGGCCCACCCCCGCTGGATCGAGGAGCAGGAGCACGACCATGCCCGAGTTCGCCTACGAGGCGCTGCTGCCGCACGGCGCCGACGAGACCCCCTACCGCAAGCTGACCTCCGAGGGCGTCTCGCTGGTCGAGGGCCCGGACGGCCGGACCTTCCTCACCGTCGCGCCCGAGGCGCTCACGCTGCTCGCCGAGACCGCGATGCACGACATCGCGCACTACCTGCGGCCCGGCCACCTGGCCCAGCTGCGCCGGATCCTCGACGACCCCGAGGCCAGCAACAACGACAAGTTCGTCGCCCTCGACCTGCTCAAGAACGCCAACATCGCCGCGTCCGGCGTGCTGCCCATGTGCCAGGACACGGGCACCGCCATAGTCAAGGGCGAGCGCGGCCAGCACGTCCTCACCGACGGCGTCGACGAGGAGCCCCTGGCGCGCGGGGTCTACAACGCCTACACCCGCCTCAACCTGCGCTACTCCCAGAACGCCCCGGTCTCGATGTACGAGGAGCGCAACACCGGCACCAACCTGCCGGCGCAGATCGAGCTGTATGCCGACACCGAGCGCGGCCACGAGACGGAGTACTCCTTCCTGTTCATGGCCAAGGGCGGCGGCTCGGCCAACAAGTCCTATCTCTTCCAGGAGACCAAGGCGATCCTCAACCCGGACGCCATGATGCGCTTCCTCGACGACAAGATCCGCTCGCTCGGCACGGCGGCCTGCCCGCCCTACCACCTGGCGATCGTCATCGGGGGCACGAGCGCCGAGTTCGCCCTCAAGACGGCGAAGTACGCGAGCGCGAAGTACCTCGACACGATGCCCACCACCGGCAACGCCGCGACCGGTCGCGGCTTGCGCGACCTCGACCTGGAGGAGCAGGTCCTCGAGCTGACGCGCCGGCAGGGCATCGGCGCGCAGTTCGGCGGCAAGTACTTCTGCCACGACGTCCGCGTCATCCGCCTCCCCCGCCACGGCGCCTCCCTGCCCGTCGCGATCGCCGTCTCCTGCTCCGCCGACCGCCAGTGCCGCGGCAAGATCACGCCCGAGGGCGTCTTCATCGAGCAGCTCGAGATGGAGCCCGGCCACTACCTGCCCGACACGACCGACGAGCACCTGGCCCAGGGCGCCGACGACGAGGGACGCAGCGGTGACGTCGTCGAGATCGACCTGTCGCGCCCCATGGACGACATCCTCGCGGAGCTGACCAAGCACCCGGTCAGGACCCGCCTGTCCCTCACCGGGACGCTGGTCGTGGCCCGCGACATCGCGCACGCCAAGATCAAGGAGCGCCTCGACGACGGCGAGGACATGCCGCAGTACCTCAAGGACCATCCCGTCTACTACGCCGGCCCGGCCAAGACGCCCGACGGCATGGCCTCGGGCTCCTTCGGACCCACGACGGCCGGCCGCATGGACTCCTACGTCGACCAGTTCCAGGCCGCGGGCGGGTCCATGGTGATGCTGGCCAAGGGCAACCGGTCCCGGGCCGTCACCGACGCCTGCCGGGCGCACGGCGGGTTCTACCTCGGCTCCATCGGCGGGCCGGCCGCCCGCCTCGCCCAGGACTGCATCAAGAAGGTCGAGGTGCTGGAGTACCCCGAGCTCGGGATGGAGGCCGTATGGCGGATCGAGGTCGAGGACTTCCCGGCGTTCATCGTGGTGGACGACAAGGGTGACGACTTCTTCGCCGAGTTCGCCAAGCCCACCGTCATGACCATCACGACCCGCGCGGACGTGGACGCATGAGCGGCCGCACGACGCTCACCCCGGCGCAGGCGTGGGAGCAGATGGTCCAGGGCAACGCGCGGTTCGTCTCGGGGCAGCCCGAGCACCCCAACCAGGACGTCCACCGCCGCGCCGAGCTCACGGCCGGACAGGGTCCGTTCGCCGTGCTGTTCGGCTGCTCCGACTCCCGCGTCGCGGCCGAGATGGTCTTCGACCGCGGGCTCGGCGACCTGTTCGTCGTGCGCACCGCCGGGCACGTGCTCGACCCGTCCGTCCTCGGCACCGTCGAGTTCGGCCCCGGCGTCCTCGGCACCCCGCTGATCGTCGTCATGGGCCACGACACCTGCGGCGCCATCAACGCCGGCATCCAGGCGACCGACACCGGCGAGTTCCCCGGCGGCTACATCCGGGACCTCGTCGAGAAGGTCATGCCCTCGGTGATCCAGGCCCGTTCCTCCCACGGCGCCGGCCCGGGCGCCACGCCCGAGCAGGTCAACGCCTGGCACGTCCGGCGCACCGTCAACATGCTCGCCGAGCGGTCGGCGCTGCTGCAGCAGCTCGTCGAGGACGGCACGCTCGCCATCGTCGGCATCAACTACCGCCTGGCCGACGGGGACGTCCGCTACATCGCCCACCTCGGCGACATCGGCGACGTCCGGCCGGGGGTGGACCGAGCCGCCGCCGACACGGGCACCAGCGCGGGCGTCGAGGCCGGCGGATGACCCACGTCACCGACCTCGCGTACTACCCCCTCAAGTCCGCCGGCGGCGTGCCGGTGCGCGAGGCCGTTGTCGAGCACTGGAGCATCCGCCACGACCGCCGCTGGATGCTGCTCGAGGACGACGGCCGGATGGTCAGCGCTCGCGAGGCCCCCACCTTGCTCCTGCTCCGCGCCGAGCATCGCGCCCACGACGGGGCGCTGCTGGTTCGGCATACGGCCGGGGCGGTCCCCCCGCTCGCGGTGCCCGTCCCCGACCAGGGCGAGCACCGCGACGGCGTCGTCTGGGGCGCGGCCGTCCGCGGTCGCGAGGCGGCGCGCGAGGCCAGCGCATGGTTCGAGGACTACCTCGGCCGCACGGGCCTGCACCTCGTGTGGTGCGACGACCCGACCTACCGGCTGGTCGACCAGCAGTATGCCGAGCCCGGCGACACCGTCACCTTCTCCGACGGCTTCCCGCTGCTGCTGACCAGCACCCCGTCGCTGCGCCGCCTGCAGGAGTGGGTGGACGAGAGCACCGACCGCCGCGGCGAGGCACGTGTGCAGCTGACCATGGACCGGTTCCGCCCCAGCGTGGTCGTCGACGGCGGCGAACCGCTGGCCGAGCAGGGCTGGGAGCGGGTGCGGATCGGCGAGATGACCTTCCGCATGTCCAAGCACTGCGGGCGCTGCGTGATGACGACCTACGACACGACGTCGCTGGGCCGCACCAAGGAGCCGCTGCAGACCCTGGCCGAGCGCAACGCGATCGACGGGCGGCTGGTCTTCGGCGTCAACCTGGTCCCCGAGGGCACCGGCACCCTCCGCGTCGGCGACGAGGTCACCCCGATCCCCTGACCCCTCTGTTCGTCCTGCGCTGCCTCTCGCCCGGCACCAACGCCTCGACGGCCCGCGACACCCGCCGGGTCACCGACATCCTGGACCCCGAGGGACAGCACCTGCTCGCCGCGTCCCTGTCCGAGACGCCCGGGCACCGCCCGTCCTGCGCGCAGTGGGCGGAGTACTTCGCGCGGCTGCGCTCGGCGCGGCTCGCGGGCCAGCCCGTCGCACCGGCGCCGGGCTCGACCGCGGTCGGCACGGGCGCGGCGGGAGCCGGTGCAGCAGGAGCCGGTGCAGCAGAGGCGACCCCGTCAGCCCCGGCCGCGACGACGACGCCCCAGGGCGCTCAGACACCCAGCACGGGTGGCTGGCATCGCGCGCCTGACGGCTCCTGGATCCGCTGACCCCCCGGGGATCGTGAGGGGCTGGTCCAGCTCCCCTGGACCAGACCCTCACGATCCCGGGGGCAGGGCAGACCCGGCGCCAGCACCAGCCGGCCGTCAGAGGTCGAGGAGCAGCGTGACCGGCCGCTCGATGCAGTCGGCCACGTAGCGGACGAAGCCCCCCGCCGTCCCGCCGTCGCACACCCGGTGGTCGAAGGTCAGCCCGATCGTCCCGACCGTGCGCACCGCGAGCGCCCCGTCCACGACCCACGGCTTGTCGACCAGTCGCCCCACGCCGACCATGGCCGCCTCGGGGTGGTTGATGATCGGGGTGGAGCCGTCGACGCCATACCCGCCGTAGTTGTTGAGCGTGAACGTCCCGCCGGTCATCTCGGCCGGGGTCAGGGTGCCGTCCATGGCCTTGGCCGTGAGCTCGCGCAGAGCCGTCGACAGCTCGGCGAGGCTCATCTCGCCGGCGCCGTGGACGACCGGCACGACGAGCCCGCGCGGTGACTGCGCCGCGAAGCCCAGGTTGATAGCCCCGCGCACCACGACCTCGTTGGCGGCCGTGTCCACGGTCGCGTTGAGCTCGGGATAGCGCCTCAGCCCGGCGACCACGACGCGCCCCAGCAGCGCGAGCACCCCGATGCGCGCGTCGGGGCGCGCCCCGGCGAGCCGCCTGCGGGCGGCGAGGAAGTCCGTCGCGTCCACGTCGACCCACGTCGTCGCGTCGGGGATCTCGCGGCGCGAGGTGGCGAGCCTGCTCGCGATCGTGCCTCGTATGCCGGTCAGCGGGATCCGGCGATCCGGGGCGGGGGACCGCGGGGTGGGGCCAGGAGCAGAGACCGGCTGCGCCGCCACGGGTCCCGCCGCCTCGCCGTCACCCCGAGAGGCCACCGCAGCCATCACGTCGCACCGCCGGATGATCCCGCCCGGTGCGGTCGGGGTCACGGTCCGCAGGTCGATACCGTGCTCGGCGGCCAGCTGACGCACCAACGGCGAGATCACGCGGACGGCGGCGCCCGGCTTGCTGGACACCTCGTCGCCCGCCGCAGGTGCGCCGGCGATGTCCGCCGGCACGCGCTCGTCGACCACGGGTGCGGCCGTGTCGCCCATCACGGGCCCGGCCGACGGCAGCGACGACCCCGCGGCCGGGGCAGTCGGTCCGCCCGTCCCCACCCGGCGACGCCGCCGACGCGAGCCCTCGCTCGTGCCGTAGCCGATGAGGACGGCACCGGACCCGGCCCGCTCCTCCTCGCGGTAGGTCTCCACGACGACCTCGGAGACCTCGCCCTCCCCGCCGGCTCCGGCGGCCGCAGCCGGGCCGCCGTTCGGCATCCCGTCGGCGGGCACGTCGACGTCCACCGTGATGAACGGCGCACCCACGTCGACCACGTGCCCGGCCCCGCCGTGGAGGGTGACCACGCTGCCGGCATACGGGCAGGGCAGCTCGACCTGGGCCTTGGCCGTCTCGACGACCGCGATCGGCTGGTCCACGACGACGACGTCGCCGGGCCCGACGAGCCAGCTGACCACCTCGGCCTCGGTCAGGCCCTCCCCGAGGTCGGGCAGGTGAAAGACCTTGTGGCTCATCGCGCACCAGCCTTCGTCGAGGGTGCCGCGGCCAGGTGGCGCGGGTCGGGCTCGTCGTCCCACTGCAACCGCGCCAGCGCGTCGAGGACCCGGTCCACCGAGGGGAGGTGCAGGTGCTCGAGCTTCGGTGCGGGATAAGGGATGTCGAAGCCCGTCACGCGCAGCACGGGCGCCGCGAGAGAGTGGAAGGCCCGCTCCTGGACGCGGGCCGCGATCTCGGCCCCGACCCCCGCGAAGCCCTGCGCCTCCTGCAGCACCAGGCACCGGCCCGTGCGGCGGACCGACGCCACGACCGTCTCGTCGTCGAACGGCACGAGGGAGCGCACGTCCACCACCTCGACGTCCCAGCCCTCCTCGCGCGCGGCCTCGGCCGACTCCATCGCGACGGACAGGGTGGGGCCATAGGCCACGACGGTGGCGGCGCGCCCGAGGTCGGAGGCCGGGCGACGTACCGCGGCCCGGCCGAGCACCTGGTCGTGGGTCAGCGACCCGCTCCCCCAGCGCGCCGACAGGTCGTCCAGGTCGGCGTCGGCCTTGGACCAGTAGAGGCGCTTGGGCTCCATGAAGACCACCGGGTCGGGGTCGTCGATGGCCGCGCGCAGCAGCAGGTAGGCGTCCTCGACCGTCGCCGGCGTCACGACCTTGAGCCCCGGCGTCGCGGCGTAGTAGGCCTCGGAGGAGTCGCAGTGGTGCTCGACCCCGCCGATGCCCCCGGCGAAGGGGATGCGGATCGTCATCGGGACCGTCACGGACCCGCGCGTGCGGTTGCGCATCTTGGCGACGTGCGAGGTGATCTGCTCGAACGCGGGGTAGGCGAACGCGTCGAACTGCATCTCCGCGACGGGCCGGAAGCCCGCCATGCACAGCCCCACGCCGAAGCCGATGATCCCCGACTCCGCGAGGGGGGTGTCGAAGCAGCGGTCGTCGCCATACGTCGAGGCGAGGCCGTCGGTGATCCGGAAGACGCCCCCCGCCACCCCCACGTCCTCGCCGAAGACGAGCACGTCCGGGTCGGACGCGATGGCGTCGGCCAGGGCACGGTTGAGGGCCGTGGCAAAGGTCGTGGTGCTCACCGGGCGCCCTCCGCCTCGGCGTCCAGCGGCGTCTCTGCCTCGAGCTCCGCATGCAGCAGGCCTTGCTGCTCCCGGAGCTGCGGCGTCGGGCTGGCGTAGACGTGTCGGAACAAGTCGTCGGGATGGGCCTCGGGGTCGAGGTTCATGCGCTCGCGCAGGTCGGCGGCCAGCCGCTCCCCCTCCGCCTTGGCCTCCTCGACGAACGCGTCGTCGACGAGGTCGCGGGCGCGCAGGTACTTCTCGAGCCGGGCCACGGCGTCCTCGTGGGCGATCGCCTCGAGCTCCTCCTTGGAGCGGTAGCGCAGGTGGTCGTCGGCGTTGGTGTGCGCCTCGAGACGCGTGGTGTGCAGCTCCAGGAGCACCGGCCCCTTGCCCGCCCGGGCCCAGGCGACCGCCTTGTTCATGACGGCGAGGACGGCGACGGCGTCGTTGCCGTCGACCTGCTCGCAGACCACGCCGTAGCCGATCCCCTTGTAGGCCAGGGACGGTGCGGCGGTCTGCTTGCTGAGCGGCACAGAGATCGCCCAGCCGTTGTTCTGGATGACGAAGACGGCGGGCACCTTGAACACGGCGGCGAAGTTCAGCCCCTCGTGGAAGTCCCCCTCGCTGGTCGCCCCGTCGCCGATGAAGGCCATGACGACCGTGTCGCGGCCCCGGCGCTGCTCGCCGTGCGCCAGCCCGGCCGCGTGCAGCAGCTGCGTCGACAGCGGCGTGCACTGGGCGGCGACGCGGGTCTGCGAGACGTCATACCCGCAGTGCTGGTCACCGCGCAGGAGGGTGAGGACCTCGACCGGGTCGACCCCGCGGCTCACCAGCGCCACGCTGTCGCGGTAGGTGGGGAAGACCCAGTCCTGATCGCCGAGGGCGAGGACCGACCCGACCTGGCAGGCCTCCTGGCCGCGCGAGCTGGGATAGACGGCGAGGCGTCCCTGCTTGGTGAGCGCGGTCGCCTGGATGTCGAAGCGCCGCCCCACCACCATCCGCCGGTAGCACTCGACCAGCTGGTCCGGCTCCGGCTCGACGTAGTCGTCGGTCACCGGCTGCACCCGGTTGCCCGCCTCGTCCAGGAAGCGCACCGGCTCCGGCGCGGGGATCAGCCCGGCCTGGAAGGGCTCGTGCCGGTGCGGGTGGTCGGGGTGGTCGACGGCCTGTGCGGCTGCGCGGCCGGCGACGTGGTCGGGTGTCGTCATCGACAGCCTCCGGTATGTCGTGAAGCGGGGTGACGCCATGGTGCGCCCCGGCCAGGCGATGGTTCAATGAGGCGGCGGAGAACCGGACGATCGGCTCTCGCAGAGCGAGGACGGAGGCCAGGTGTCTGACCACGCGCGCCCCGGCGCCCCTCTCGACGAGGTGGACCGCTCGCTGCTCGGCGCGCTGGTCGCCGACGGGCGGCAGTCGCTGCGCACCATCGCCGAGCGGCTGCACGTGTCGCGGGCCACCGCCTACGCCCGGCTGGACCGCCTGGTCGCGCAGGGCGTGGTGGACGGCTTCACGGTGCGCGTCAACCCTGAGGCGGCCGGGCTGGGCACGTCGGCCTACGTGCTGGTGTCGGTCGAGCAGAACTCCTGGCGCGAGGTCCGGGACGCCCTGGTCCAGGTGCCGTACGTCGAGCACGTGGCGCTGGTCGCGGCGGAGTACGACGTGATCGTGCTCGTGCGGGCGCAGGACAACGCGGCGCTGCGGGCGGTGGTCTTCGACCGCATCCAGATCATCCCTGGTGTCACCAGCACGCGTACCCTGCTGATCTTTGCGGAGTCCCGCGGCGAGGTCCCGCCCTTCCTCTGACCTGGCGTTGCCCTGACCCGATCACCCGGGGCCGGGCGTCAGATCGACAGGTTGTCCTTGACGACCTGGGCGAGACGCTCGGCGGCCCGCCGCGCGTCCTCCTCGGTCTGCGCCTCGACCATCACGCGCACCAGCGGCTCCGTGCCCGACTTGCGGAGCAGCACCCGTCCCGAGCCCTGGAGCTCGTTCTCGACCTCGGCGACGGCGATCTTGACGGCGTCGTTGCGGTCCACGGCGTCCTTGTCGACGCCCTTGACGTTGACGAGGGTCTGCGGGAGACGCGTCATGACCGAGGCCAGCTCGGCGAGGGAGCGCCCGGACTCCACGACGCGAGCGGCCAGCATCAGCGCGGTCAGCACACCGTCACCGGTGGTGCCGTGGTCGAGCATGATGACGTGGCCCGACTGCTCGCCACCGAGCGACAGCCCGTTGGCGCGCATGTCCTCGAGGACGTAGCGGTCGCCCACCCCGGTCTGGCGGATGGTGACGCCCTGGCGCTCCATCGCCTGCAGCAGCCCCAGGTTGCTCATGACCGTCACCACGAGGGTGTCCTCGGCGAGGCGTCCCTGCTCCTTGAGGGCCAGGGCAAGGATCGACATGATCTGGTCCCCGTCGACGACCGTGCCCTGCGCGTCGACCGCCAGGCACCGGTCCGCGTCGCCGTCCCAGGCGACACCGAGGTCGGCGCCGCGGGCGACGACCGCCTCCGACAGGCGATCGAGGTGGGTGGAGCCGTAGCCGTCGTTGATGTTGAGGCCGTCGGGGGACGCCCCGATGACGTCGACCGTGGCACCCGCCCGCTCGAACACCTCGGGACCGACCTGGCTCGCTGCTCCGTGGGCCGCGTCGACGACCAGGTGCAGCCCGTCGAGGCGGGTCGGCACGGCGTCGAGCAGGTGCTCCATGTAGAAGTCGGCGCCCTGCGGGAAGGGACGGATGCGCCCCACCGCCGCGCCGGTCGGGCGGTCGCTCGACGCCTGCTGCTCGGCGTCCAGGCGCTCGAGGATCTCGTCCTCCTGGGCGTCGGACAGCTTGTGCCCGCCCTTGGCGAGGAACTTGATCCCGTTGTCGGGCATCGCGTTGTGCGAGGCGGAGAGCACGGCGCCGATGGAGGCGTTCATCCGGGCCGTGAGGTACGCGATGGCCGGGGTGGGCAGCACCCCGGCGTCGAGGACGTCGACGCCCGCCGACGCGAGACCCGCGCAGACGGCCGCGCCCAGGAACTCGCCCGAGGCGCGGGGGTCACGGCCCACGACCGCCACGGACCGCTGGCCACCGAAGGCCCCCTTGTCGCCGAGCGTCCGCGCGGCCGCCACCGACAGGTGCAGGGCGAGGTCCGCGGTGATGTCCCGGTTGGCGAGGCCGCGGACGCCGTCCGTGCCGAAGAGTCGAGCCACAGGAGGCCTTTCGTCGTCGGGCCGCGCGGCGGCGAGCCCGGGTCAGCTGAGCGTGGTCTGCTCTCGACCGTACTACGGCGGGCGTCGAGGAGGTCGGCGCCGGTCCGTGACGCCGGACGGCGGCCGCCCCGTGAGGGACGACCGCCGTCGGTGGCGCGAGGACCCGCGCGTCGGCGCGGAGTCAGATCAGCGCTTGGAGTACTGCGGGGCCTTGCGGGCCTTCTTGAGACCGGCCTTCTTGCGCTCGGGGACGCGGGCGTCGCGGGTGAGGAACCCGGCCTTCTTGAGGGTCGGACGGTTCAGCTCCTCGTCCACACCGTTGAGCGAGCGGGCCACGCCCAGGCGGACGGCGCCGGCCTGGCCGGAGGGGCCACCGCCGTGGACGCGGACGAGCACGTCGTAGGCGCCGTCGAGCTCGAGCACCTTGAGGGGCTCGTTGACGATCTGCTGGTGGACCTTGTTGGGGAAGTACTCCTCCAGGCCGCGACCGTTGATCTTCCACTCGCCGGTGCCGGGGACGATGCGCACGCGGGCGATGGCCTGCTTGCGGCGACCGGTGGCCGCGCCGGGGGCGGAGGCGGAGGGCTTGCGGGAGGGCTCGACCGGGGCCGAGGACTCGCTGGTGTACTCGGTGAGCTCGGGCTCGTCGGTGTCGAGGACGTTCTCGACGTCGATGCTGGTGTCAGCCACGTTGTTTCCTTAAATGTCTACGGCAGCGTCGCGCGGCGGCGGATTACTGCGCGACCTGGGTGATCTCGAAGGGGACAGGCTGCTGGGCCTGGTGCGGGTGCTTGTCGCCGGTGTAGACCTTGAGCTTGGTCAGCTGCTGGCGGGCCAGCGAGTTCTTCGGCAGCATGCCGCGGATGGCCTTCTCGACGGCCCGGGTCGGGTCCTTGTCGAGCAGCTCGGCGTAGCTCTGGCTCTTGAGGCCACCCGGGTAGCCGGAGTGCCGGTAGGCCATCTTCTTCTCGAGCTTGGCACCGGTGAGGGCGACCTTCTCGGCGTTGATGATGATGACGAAGTCGCCCATGTCCACGTGGGGGGCGAAGGTCGCCTTGTGCTTGCCACGCAGGAGGGTGGCGGCCTGGACGGCCAGACGGCCGAGCACGACGTCGGTCGCGTCGATCACGTGCCAGGTGCGAGTGACCTCGCCCGGCTTCGGGGTGTACGTACGCACGGTGGTTCTGCCTTACGTTCGGATGAGTGTGTATCGGCGGTATGCCGTGAGCTCCCGGCGACCTGCGCTGGGGTGGCACGCCCGCGGAGGGCACACGGCACAACAGTCCTCAAGTCTACCGGCCGAGCCGCGCCACCCCAAACGGCGGGTGGAGCACCGCCGTACGGCCTCTGACCTGCGGCAATGGGTCTCCCGACGCATTTTGCAAAACAAGTGTGCAAACGTCCTGTGCAAAGCTATTGTGCACGTATGACGATCCCCCCGCCCCCTCCCCCGCTGTCATCGGTGCGGCTCACCGCCACCGCCGTCAAGGTCCTCGCGCACCCCCTGCGATCCCGCCTCGTGAGGGCACTGCGACGCGAGGGGCCTTCCACCGCAACCGCGCTCGCGAAGGTGATGGGCACCAACAGCGGCGCGACGTCATACCACCTGCGCAAGCTCGCGGAGGTCGGGCTGGTGGTGGAGGTGGGTGACCGTCAGGGCCGGCGACGGCTGTGGGCCGCGTCCGCCGACCTCACCCAGTTCAGCCCCAGCGAGTTCCACGACGACGAGGACGCCGACACGGCCCTCGGCTGGCTGGAGCGGGACTGGCTGCAGCACTTCCACGACAAGTTCGGCGCCTGGCTGGACGCCCGTCACCGCTGGCCCTCCTCCTGGCAGGACGCCGCCTCGATGAACGACACCATGCTCGTCGTCACCGACGCCCAGCTCGCCGAGCTACGGGACCGGGTCTCCGAGCTGGCCGACTCTTATCGGACCGCGGGCCAGGGCAACCCGGAGGCCAAGCGTGTCTCCTTCTACCACGTCGCCTACCCCATCGACCTCGACAAGGCCCCACGGCGTCGCTGACCCCCACCCCCCGCCCACTGGTCACCTCCCGACACCCCGCCCACAACTGACCAGTCGTCGAAAGTGGCTCCCATGCGTCCGCTCGCCCCCCGCACCGTCTTCCTCGTCTTGACCGGCACCCGGTGGGCCCCGGTCGGGCTGGTGGTCGGCGTGTTCACGCTGTGGGCGCGCGAGCGTGGGCTCAGCGTCGCCGAGACGCTCACCTACGTGTCCTTCCAGGGCCTGGCCGTGCTGCTGCTCGAGCTCCCGTCGTCGGGGCTGGCCGATGCGCTGGGTCGGGGGCACAGCGCGCTTCTGCTTCCCCTCGTCCTCTATGCCCTGCTCTGCGTCGTTCACCTGGTGGCGACGTCCGCCCTGTTGCGGGAGACGCGGGCCGAGGATGCCCCACCCGGTGGTACGGGGTCCGGCGGGCTCGCCGCGCTCGTCGCCTCCGCACGCGCGACGCCCAGGGTGATCGGCGACAGCGTCCGGCTCGTGGTCGGCAACCGCGTCCTGTCCTCCCTCGCCGGGCGGCTCCACCAGCGCATCGGGGTGCCTCGCACGGCCATCGTTGCCCGCGTGCTCAACGGGCTGGGGGCGCTCGCGATGGGGCTGGCCGCGGGCCCGGTCGCGCTGGTCGCCGCCTACCTGTTCACGTACGCCCTGCACGGCACCGCGGGCGTCGCCCACAACGCCCTCCTGCACCGCGAGGCCACCTCGGGCAACCGGGCGACGGTGCTGTCGCTCAACTCGCTGGTCTTCTGCGCGGCGGCAGCGGCCTGGTCCCCCGTGCTGGGACTGCTGGCCAGCCGCACGAGCACCGCGACGGCCATGGCCCTGGGCGGACTCGTCTCCGTGCTGGGTCTGCTCGGCTACCTGCCTGCTGCACGGGCGGATCGTCGCCGGAGTGCGGCACGGGTCCGCGACCAGTGCTGACGCCGGACCGGTCCGGCGTCAGGGCACGCCGGCACCCCGCGCCGACGTGAGCAGGGCGTACCACTGCTCACGGCTCATCGACGCGGCCACCCGCTGCGCGCCGGCGCAGGCCAGGATGCGGTCAGGATCCGTGCTGCCCACCACCGGGGCGATCCGTGCGGGGTGCTTCATCAGCCACCCGAGGACGACCTCCTCCCGCGTGGCGCCCAGCTCCTCGGCGAGCCTCGCGACGAGACGGGCCGTCCGACGATCGGCCCCCTCGGCGTCGTCCGGGAGCCGGCCCGAGTAGCGCCCCTGGGCGAGGCTGCCCCAGGCCTGCACCTGGACGCCCTGCTCCCGGCAGTGCTCGAGGGTCCCCTCGGGGAAGGGCGCCGAGGTCGACGCGGCCGTGTTGACGCAGATGCCCTCCTCGACGAATCCCCGATGATGCAGCGACAGCTCGAGCTGGTTGACGGCGAGCGGGAGGTCGAGGTGCCGCTGCAGGGATCGCATCTGGGCGGCCGAGAAGTTGGACACGCCGACGGCGCCCACCAAGCCCTCGCCGACCAGCTCCTGCAGGGCGTCCGCCGCGTCCTGCGGCTCCATCAGCGGGTCCGGCCGGTGCAGGAGCAGGGTGTCGACGTGGTCGACGCCCAGCCGCTCGAGACACGCTCGGGCCCGTCCGCGGATGGCCTCGCCGGACAGGTCGTAGTGGCCCACGACGTCGTCGGTCGGCAGGGTGATCCCGACCTTGGTCTGGATGCGGATCCGGTCCCGCAGCCCGGGATGGCGCTGCAGCACCAGGCCGAACGCCCGCTCCGCCTTGCCCCGCCGGTAGATGTCGGCGTGGTCGAAGGTCGTCATCCCGGCGTCCAGCGCGGCCAGGACGGCGCGCTCGGCCGCATCGACCGCGTCGACCGTGACCTCCTCGCCGTCCCAGTCGCCGCCCAGCCCCATGCATCCGTAGACCAGCTCGCTCATCCGCCCAGTCTCGCGGACGCGGCGGTCCCCCGCACGGCGTGCCGGGCCGCGGGACGGATCACGAGCGGAGCCCCCGGCCGGCGACCGGTCGGGGGCTCCGCTGTCGGCGATGGGCGTGCCTCAGCGCGCCGGCTGGACGAACACGGCCACGGTGCGGGCGGGGACGGTGGCCACCCCGGCCGCGGCGTCCCAGCGAGACCCACGGACGACCGCGTCCGCGCCCCGCTGCTGGACGGGAGACAGCGTCAAGGGCGTGCCCTTGAGCGCCGGCACCGACTGGGTGACCGCCTCGGGCGTGGCGTTGAAGACGACGACCACGCCGTCCAGCGCGGGGTCGACGGCGGTGCCCCGGGTGTCGTCGATCCGCATCACGACCACGCCCTGGTGCGCGTCGCCCGTGCCGCTGACCGGGTAGCTCAGCTTGGCCTTGATCTGGTCGGCCGTGCCGAGGCGGAACAGCGGCGTGGAGAAGCGCAGCCGCAGCAGGTCCTGGGCCTGGGCCGTCGCGGTCCCCACGTCGGCGGGCGACGGCTTGAGCGAGGCGTCGGCGAGCAGGGGCCGCATGAACTCCCACTTGGCCTTGTTGGGACCGGCCGGCGGCAGCCCGTGGCCGAAGCCGTTGTCGGCGCCCGTCCAGGACAGGGTGTTGAACCAGTCACCGCTGTTGTAGCTGTCCCGGTCGAAGCTCTTGCTCCGGAGCAGGTCGGCCCCCGCGTGCCAGAAGCTCGGCGACTGCCCGAGCGCCGTGGTCGACAGCGAGAGGGTGTTCATCCGCACCCGGTCGGCCATGGAGGTCGCCCGGGGCAGCTTCATCGTGAGCGCGTCCCACAGCGTCTCGTTGTCGTGGGCGTCGACGTAGCTGATCGCCTCGTCCGGCTGGTCGGCGTAGCCGGCCTTGGCGCCGTTGTAGTCCACCTGCTCGCCGGTGACGACCGCCCCCCGCGTGCTCCGGAAGCGGAAGGACCTCAGCTGGCCCGCCAGGCCGAGCTGCAGCAGGTCGGTGTCTCCCGCGAGGTCGGCGGCGCCGCCTGCGACGGGGCTGCCGTTGGGGTCGGTCGCCACCCCCGAGCCGAAGCCCTGGGCGCGAGGGTCGTCGTCGAACGGCCCACCGCCTCGCACCGCGTCGCGGAGCCGGTCGTTGAACGACCCGATACCGGTCCCCCCGAGCTGCCCCTGCGTGGCCTGGCGGAAGAGCGCGTTGTCGGCGACCTCGCCGAAGTTCCAGCCCTCGCCGTAGACGTAGACGGTCCGGCCGTCGACCCCGTCGCGCGCCGGGGTCAGGGCGTCGAGCGCGGCCCGGACCTTGACCATGGACTCGCGGCTGTGGTGCCCCATCAGGTCGAAGCGGAAGCCGTCCACCTTGTAGTGGCGCGCCCACAGCACCACGGCGTCGACCATGGCCTTCTCCGCCATGGCGTGCTCCGTGGCGATGTTCTGGCAGCAGGTGGAGGTGTAGACCGCGCCCTTGGCGTCCAGCCGGTGGTAGTAGCCGGGGACGACCCGGTCCAGCACGGACGTGGCGTCCTGGCCCGAGGCCGGGGTGTGGTTGAACACCTGGTCGAGGACCACGCGCAGCCCGGAGCGGTGCAGACCACCGACCATCGTGCGGAACTCCGCCACGCGCGCGCCTCCGTCAGCGCCGGCGTCGCTCGAGGCGTAGGAACCCTCGGGGGCCATCCAGTGCAAGGGGTCGTAGCCCCAGTTGTAGCCGTCCTTGTCGGCGACCTTGGCGAGGCAGGCCTGCTGGCCCTCGCTCGCCGGCCCCATGGACGAGAGGTCGCAGCCCGGCGTCTGCTGGTCTGCGCGCCGCTCGGGGATCGAGGCGATGTCGAAGGTCGGCAGCAGGTGCACGGTGTTGAGCCCCGCGCGGGCCAGGGACCTCAGGTGCTTGGTGCCGTTGCCCTCGTCGGCGAACGCGAGGTAGGAGCCCCGGTGGGCCGCCGGCACGCTCTCGTCGCCGATCGAGAAGTCCCGCACGTGCAGCTCGTAGATCGTGGAGTCCACGGACTGCCGCAGGGCCGGTGCCTTCGCCTCGCGCCAGAGCCGGGGCGCCAGGGCGGGGTCGGCGAGGTCGACCGCCACGGAGCGACCGGAGCCAGGCGTGAGCGCGACGGAGTACGGGTCGGTGACCACGTTGGTCTCGACCTTGCGGGTGCGTGGTGCGTAGACGACGACCTCGTAGGCGTAGCGCGAGTCCTTGAACCCGGGCCGCGTGACCGTCCAGGCACCGTCCTGACCGCGGTCCATCCGGGTGCGCGTCGCGCTCGAGACCGGGGCGTCGGCTGCCGCCCCGGCGGGCCACGACAGGAGGGTCACCTGCTGAGCCGTGGGCGCCCACACCGCGAGCGAGGCCGTGCTCCCGCGGAAGGTCACGCCGTAGGAGCGGGCCGCCGCACGGCCGGCATACAGCGCGTCGAGCACCAGGGCGGTCTGCACCCCGGTGGCGTCCTGGATGCGACCGAGGTGGTCGTACATCCCCACGGCCACCTGCCCGCGGAGGATCTCCGGAGCCTGACGGGCCGCCGCGCGGTCCAGCCGCAGGGCGTGGTAGCCCTTGAGCTCGGGGTGCGAGGCCAGCACAGCGGCCGGTAGGCCCGCAGGGTCCCGCGTCAGCGCTGCCTGACCGCCGTCGGGTGAGGTGATCGCCTCGGCGTCCATGGCCAGCCGTGCGGTCGGCGACCAGTGCAGCCGCCACCGCAGGAGGGCCGGGTCGGTCCCCTGCGGCACCCCGGAGGCAGGCCAGGCCACGAGGTCCGGCGCGACCCAGACGGCGCGCTGCGTGCCGAGGTCGGGGGCCGACCCGGCCCGGGACGTCTTCACTGTCGTCATGTGGGTGCCGATCGTGTAGGAGATGGTGACGACCGTGCCGTCCGAGGGCACGGTGAAGGACATGTTGGCCCCGCCCGCGGCGCCGCCCGCACCGTAGCTCTCGGTCCACGACAGGCCGTGCGTCACCTTGAACTCGTAGCTCCCGGCGGGGATCTGGTCGCTCGACCAGGTGTAGGTGCCGTCCCCGTCCGGGTCCTGCAGCCACGGCCGCATGCAGTCGGGTGCCCAGTCACCGCCGCAGCCGAGCTTGGCCTGGTAGGAGCCCGGGGCCGTGATGATCGGGCCCTGCGCGTCGCTGGTGGCGTAGTGCGTGGCGTGGTCGTAGTAGAAGGTGACGTTGCCGCCTGGTGCGGTGTAGTCGATGTTGGACCCGCCCCGGACGCCGCCGGCGCCGTAGTTCTCGTCCCACGCGCGGTTGATCGCCGCCTTGTAGGAGTGCTGGCCCGCCGGGATCGTGGTGAACGTGCGCTTCCAGACCTGGTCCTTGGCGTCCAGCGCGAGCTGCGCCTGGTCGCAGGACGGGGCCCAGTCCTCGGCGCACCCCATCTCGGTGTTGTGCGTGCCCGGGACGGACACCGCCGCGGGCTGGGTCACCGGGCCGACCCCTCCACCACCCGGCAGGGGGTCGTTGCCGGGATCCCCGACGATGCCGTATGACGAGGACGCCGACACGTTGCCGGAGCTGTCCTTGGCCACGGCGCGGTACTCGAGCAGCGTGCCCTTGGCCATCCCCGTCACGTCGTGAAAGACCCGGTAGGGAGCATTGTCGTCGGTGCCGATCGTGGTCCACCCGGACGTCCCCACCGGACGGTAGGCGAAGGTGACCTGGGCGAAGGTGTTCTCGGGGATGGCCGCCGCGATCTCCGCCCGACCGCCGACGGCGGCGCCGGCACCCGGTGAGGTGAGATAGACCGCCGGCGCCGCCGGGCGGTGCGTCATGGAGCCGGTCGAGGACCAGACGCTCACCGACAGCGGCGGCACGGTCGCGGTGACTCGGCCATCCTTGTCGGACTTGAGGATCGACGTCGTGCCGTGCACGGGCAGGAAGGGCCGCTGCCGGACGTAGGTCGAGAAGGAGGCGGACGCGGCCTTGGTGCTGTTGTTGACGGCGACGACGTACTCGCGACCGGTGGCCCGGTCGATGCGCGAGAAGGCGTAGATGCCGGCCGCGTCCGAGGCGTAGCGGTGGATCTGGGCACCGTCCGCGAGCGCCGGGTTGGCCTGCCGCAGCGCAGACAGCTCGGAGATCGTCCGATAGAGCGGTGCGGACCTGTCGTAGCGGTCCCGCGACCCGGGGGCTCCGCCGATGACGGGCTCCTCGGCATACTGCTGGACCTTGGTGGCGAACATGTCCTGGCGCGAGTCCTTGTCGCCCCCGGCCCCTGCGAAGCCCTGCTCGTCGCCGTAGTAGGTGACGGGCTGTCCCCGGGTGAGGTACATGATCGCGTTGGCCAGCCGCGTGCGCTGCAGCAGCTCGTCGCCGGTGTAGCCCGCCTTGGCGAGCATCATGCCGACGCGTCCCATGTCGTGGTTGCCGAGGAAGGTCGGCAGCTGGTAGGCGTTCGAGTCGGCGTCGGTGTAGTAGTCGTCGCCGGCGAACAGGTCGCGCAGGCCGGTCGTGGCCTTGCCCTGGGCGGCGGCCACGGCTGCGCCCTGGAAGCCGAAGTCCAGCGTGGCGGGGAGCTTGCCGGCCGTGGTGTAGGTGGACATCACCTTGGGGTCGCCGTCGTAGACCTCGCCGAACATGAAGAAGTCCTTGCGGCCGATCGACCGCGCGTGGTCCAGGACCCGCGGAGAGAACCGCTGCCAGAACTCGAGATTGACGTGCTTGACCGTGTCGATCCGGAAGCCGTCGATGCCGAGGTCGACCCACGCGGCGTAGACGTCGCCCATCCCGTCGACCACCTCGGGACGCTCGGTGAACAGGTCGTCCAGACCCACGAAGTCGCCGTAGGTCGTCGACTCGCCCGCCCACGTCGAGTCTCCGCGGTTGTGGTACATCGTCGGGTCGTTGAGCCAGGAGGGCACCCGCACCGTCTTGTCGGTCTCGGTGCGGTAGGTGGGGGTGTAGGGGAAGGACGTCTGCGCCGACAGGGGCGGGAACTGCTTGTTGACGTAGTCCCGGTCGTCGAACGCCTGACCCGTGGCCGTCTTGTAGGGGACCGCCGACTTCGGCACGTAGGAGTACTGCTTCTGGGCGTAGTCGAGCACGTCGGCCGTGTGGTTGGTGATGATGTCGAAGTAGACCTTCATCCCCTTGGCGTGCGCTGCGGCGACGAGGGCCTTCATCTCGGCGTTGCTGCCCAGGTGCGGGTCGATCTGGGTGAAGTCGGTGACCCAGTAGCCGTGGTAGCCCGCGCTCGCGTCGGCCCCGGTGCCCTGGACCGGACGGTTCTTGAACGACGGAGTCAACCAGATCGCCGTGGTGCCGAGCCCCTTGATGTAGTCCAGGCGCTGCTGCAGCCCCGCCAGGTCACCCCCGTGGTAGAAGCCCTTGTCGGACGGGTCCAGCCCCGTCTCGAGCCGACCTCCGGCAAGACCCCCGCGGTCGTTGGACCGGTCGCCGTTGGCGAACCGGTCCGCCATCACGAAGTAGAAGCGCTCCCGTGTCGTCGGCGGACGGAGGCTGTCCCCGGCCAGAGCCTTGTCAGCCGCGGTCGCGCCGCCGGACAGCCCGAGCGGGGTGATACCGGTGCGGTGCGTGCTGTCGTCGTACGTCACCTGCAGCCGTGCCGGGCCTCGGAGCACGAGCGGAGCGTTGGCTCCGCCCTTGGTGCCGTCGAGCGCGTAGGACTCCTCCCACGTGCCGTTGATCGCGGCCTTGACCTCGTAGGACCCGGCCGGGACGTCGAAGGTGCGCTGATAGGTCGTCGTGCCCGTCTCGGGCACGAGACGCGTCTGCTCGCAGGCGGGTTGCCAGTCGTCGGAGCAGCCGAGCTCGGACTGCAGCGAGCCGACGAGGGTCACGGTGCGGGGCTCGACCGCCGTGGCGAGAGGCGCGTGCGGCAGGCCGATCGCGGCGAGGGCCAGGGCGGCGAGGGTGGCCAGTGCCGGACGGGCAGCGCGGCGAATCATGAGCGGCACGATGTCTCCTGAGACTCATGCCCGCAGTGGGGTCCGCGGGCACCTGACGGGCCACGTCGTCGTGGTCCGCTCGACAGTATGGTGCCCGCCACCGACAGACCGCCCCCCAGCCCCTGCAATAAGTTGCACTTCTTGCAGCAAACCGCGTCAGCCGTCCTCTCCACGCGGGGGTCGGCCCCCCGGGAGGGTCCGCACGGACCGAGCCTCTCGCGCCCGCGCCTGCAGCTCCGGGTCGGGCGGGTAGACGACCTCGTCCAGGCTGAGCCCGTGCGGCGCCATGACCGCCACCCCCGGATCTCGCCGGGCCCCCGCCAGCACCGACCGCAACCACTCACGGTCCCGGCGTCCCTCCCCCACCGGCACCGCGCCCCCGATCAGCGCTCGGACCATCGAATGGCAGAAGGCGTCGGCGCGGACGGTGGCCACGAGGACCCCCTGGTCGTCACGCACCCAGGAGTACTCCAGCAGCGTGCGGATCGTCGTCGCGCCCTCCCGTTGCCGGCAGAAGGCCGCGAAGTCGTGCAGCCCGACCAGACCCGCGCACGCCTCCTGCATGCGGGACAGGTCGAGGGGCCTGCGCACCACCGTCGTGTCGTGCCGTCGCAGCGGGTCCAGGCGCGCCGGGTCGTCCAGCAGCCGATAGCGGTAGCGCCGCTCCACCGCGGAGAAGCGGGCGTCGAAGCCCTCCGGCGCCACCCGCACCGCCCGCACCACGACGTCGCCGGGGAGCACCCCGTTGAGACGCGTCACGGCGGCCTCGACCGGCCTCCGGTCCGAGCGCCCCGGCAGCCGCGCCAGCAGGTCGTCCGCGACGTCGAGGTGGCAGACGGCGCCGCGCGCGTGCACCCCCGCGTCCGTGCGCCCGGCCACGGTCAGCCGCGGCGGCGCCTCGCTGCGCAGGATCGTCTGCCACGCGACGGCGAGCGTCTCCTCGACGGTCCGTCGGCCTGGCTGCGCCGCCCACCCGCTGAACCCCGTCCCGTCATACGCGAAATCCACCCGCAGTCGGGACAGGGCGGACGGCGGGGTCTCCATGAGCGTCCATCCTAGCGATGGCACGAGGACCCCTCGTATGCCGCAGGGCCCGGCACCCCTGGTGGGGGTGACGGGCCCTGCTGTGCTCCGGGGACGCGGTCAGGCGTCGCCCTTGGCCTCGGTGGTGCTGTCCGTGGCGGCGTCGGCCGCCTGGGTGGTGGGCTGGTCCTCGACCGGCGCCTCGGGGGCCTCGGCCTCCGGGGTGGCGACCGGCTCCACCGTCTCGGTCTCGACAGCCTCGGGGGCCTCGACGGGCTCGGCGGTCTCGACCGGGACGGCCGGCTGGGAGTCCCTGGACGCGCGCCGGGTTGCGGCCTCGGCCTCCTTGACGGTGGCCTTCTTGGCGACGGGCTCGCGCACGAGCTCGATGACGGCCATGGGGGCGTTGTCGCCCTTGCGCGCACCGATCTTGGTGATGCGGGTGTAGCCGCCCTGGCGCTCCGCCATGTCCGGCGCGATCTCCACGAACAGGCGGTGGACGACACCCTTGTCGCGGACGACCGTGAGGACGCGACGACGAGCGTGCAGGTCTCCGCGCTTGGCGAAGGTGATCATGCGCTCGGCCAGGGGGCGCAGGCGCTTGGCCTTGGCCTCCGTGGTCGTGATCCGGTCGTGCTCGAACAGCGACGTGGCCAGGTTGGCCAGCATCAGGCGCTCGTGGGCCGGACCGCCGCCGAGACGAGGACCCTTGGTGGGGGTAGGCATGGTTTCTCCTAGATAGTCCGACCGACCGCAGGGGGCGCCGACCGTGGCACCGTGAGGTCAGTCCTGCTTTCGGTCAGTAGTTCAGTACTGCTCGTCCTCGAGGGCGATGTCGTCCTCGTAGCTGTCGTACGCCTCGGCGATCGTCGACGGGTCGAACCCGGGCGGGCTGTCCTTGAGCTGCAGGCCCATGCCCACGAGCTTGGCCTTGACCTCGTCGATCGACTTCGCACCGAAGTTGCGGATGTCGAGCAGGTCGGCCTCGCTGCGACCCACGAGCTCACCCACGGTGTGGATGCCCTCACGCTTGAGGCAGTTGTAGGACCGGACGGTCAGGTCGAGGTCCTCGATCGGCAGCGCCAGGTCGGCGGCGAGCGCGGCGTCCGTCGGGGACGGGCCCATGTCGATGCCCTCGGCCTCGACGTTGAGCTCGCGGGCCAGCCCGAACAGCTCCACCAGCGTCTTGCCGGCGGAGGCCATCGCGTCGCGCGGAGCCATGGAGTTCTTGGTCTCGACGTCCACCACCAGGCGGTCGAAGTCCGTGCGCTGCTCGACACGCGTCGCCTCGACCTTGTAGGTCACGGCCAGCACCGGGGAGTAGATGGAGTCGACCGGGATGCGGCCGATCTCCTGCTCGCCGGACTTGTTCTGCTGCGACGAGACGTAGCCACGGCCACGCTCGACGGTCAGCTCCATCTCGAGCTTGCCGTTGTCGTTGAGCGTCGCGATGTGCAGGTCGGGGTTGTGCACCTCGACGCCCGCGGGCGGGGTGATGTCGGCGGCGGTGACGGCGCCGGGACCCTGCTTGCGGAGGTACATCACGACCGGCTCGTCGTGCTCCGAGGAGACGACCAGGCCCTTGATGTTGAGGATGAACTCCGTGACGTCCTCCTTGACACCGGGGACGGTGGAGAACTCGTGGAGGACACCGTCGATGCGCAGGCTGGTGACGGCGGCACCCGGGATGCTCGACAGCAGCGTGCGCCGCAGCGAGTTGCCGAGGGTGTAGCCGAAGCCCGGCTCGAGGGGCTCGATGGTGAAGCGGGAACGGGCCTCGGAGAGCATCTCCTCCGAGAGCACCGGACGCTGTGCGATCAGCACGGTCTTCTTCCTTCCCATGGACGCCCGCTATATGACGTCTCATGAATCCCCTGGCGGGGCGGCCGCTCACCTCTGTCCGTGAGCCGGCCGGCCGGTCCGTCCGCGGGACGGACCGTGGTCTCAGACGTATGGCGGCGAGCCGGGCCGCAACCCGGCCCACCGCCATGCGTCGTGATGCCGATTACTTCGAGTAGAGCTCCACGATCAGCTGCTCCTCGACGGGGACGTCGATCTGCTCGCGCACGGGCAGCTGGTGGATCAGGATCCGCAGGGAGCCCGGGACCACCTGCATCCACGCCGGGATCGGACGGTCCCCGAAGGTCTGGCGAGCCAGCTCGAACGGGAACGTGTTCACCGACTTGGGACGGATGTCGATGATGTCGTACTGGGTCACCTGGTAGGACGGGATGTCCACGCGGACGCCGTTGACCGTGAAGTGGCCGTGGGCGACGAGCTGACGCGCCGCACGACGGGTGCGGGCCAGGCCGGCACGGTAGACGACGTTGTCCAGGCGGGACTCCAGGATCTGGAGGAGGTTCTCGCCGGTCTTGCCGGGACGGCGCGAGGCCGTCTCGTAGTAGTTGCGGAACTGCTTCTCCAGCACGCCGTACATGTAGCGGGCCTTCTGCTTCTCGCGCAGCTGGAGGAGGTACTCCTTCTCCTGCACGCGACCGCGGCCGTGCATGCCGGGCGGGTAGGGGCGGTTCTCGAAGTTCCGGTCGCCACCGACGAGGTCGGTCTTGAGACGACGGGACTTCTTGCTCATGGGTCCGGTGTAACGAGCCATAAGTCAGCTATCTCCTTCCGTGTCTCAGACGCGACGGCGCTTGGGCGGGCGCACGCCGTTGTGGGGGGTGGGCGTGACGTCGCTGATGGCGCCGACCTCGAGGCCGGTCGCGGTCAGCGAGCGGATCGCCGTCTCGCGGCCCGAGCCCGGGCCCTTGACGAACACGTCGACCTTGCGCATGCCGTGGTCCATGGCGCGGCGCGCGGCGGCCTCCGCGGCCATCTGCGCGGCGAACGGCGTGGACTTGCGGGAGCCCTTGAAGCCGACCTGGCCGGCGGACGCCCACGAGATCACCGCACCGGTCGGGTCGGTGATCGAGACGATCGTGTTGTTGAACGTGCTCTTGATGTGAGCGTGCCCGTGGGCGACGTTCTTCTTCTCCTTGCGGCGGACCTTCTTCGCCGCAGCCTGACGGCCCTTGGGAGGCATGTGGCTGGTTTCTCCTGTAACTCGGTAAGTGAAGACTGTGCGTGAAGTGGACCGACTGATGTGCCGCGCCGCGAGGGTTTCCAATCCCCCGGCTGGGCGTCCGGTTCACATCGGTTGGTTACTTCTTGCCGGCCTTCTTCTTGCCGGCGACCGTGCGCTTGGGACCCTTGCGGGTGCGGGCGTTGGTCTTGGTGCGCTGACCGCGGACGGGCAGACCACGACGGTGGCGAAGGCCCTCGTAGGAGCCGATCTCCACCTTGCGGCGGATGTCGGACGCGATCTCGCGACGGAGGTCACCCTCGATCTGGTAACTCCCCTCGAGGTGGTCGCGGAGCTTGACCAGCTCCTCCTCGGTGAGGTCCTTGACGCGCGTGTCCGGGTTGACGCCCGTGGCCGCGATCGTCTGCACGGCGCGGGTGCGGCCCACGCCGAAGATGTACGTCAGTGCGACCTCGACGCGCTTCTCGCGCGGCAGGTCGACTCCAACGAGACGAGCCATGTGGTTGGTTCTCCTGATACGGACGGAGGTCTGGAGCAGCACCGTTCCGCTGACCCCACGCCGTCGCCGCACGGCGCCCTCTTGGTCGGGCGCCTCGCTCGGACGAGGATCTCGGTCCCCGGCCTCCGTGCCGGGGGTGACGTCCAGGTCTCGACGGTTCGAGACCTGAGGCCGGGTGCTGCTGGCAATGCTTCGTGCGCGTTCGGCGGAAGCCTGCGCGTGCGGGTCGACGCGGCCGGGGCCACGATGACCGGTGGATCAGCCCTGACGCTGCTTGTGGCGAGCGTTCTCGCAGATCACCATGACCCGGCCGTTGCGGCGGATCACCTTGCACTTGTCGCAGATCTTCTTGACGCTCGGCTGAACCTTCATCTGCCTACTGTCTTCAGATCGGGCCCGGGGCACGGACGTGCTCCAGGCGGGTGGATCGGGTGGTGCCTGCCGACCACCGGACCGGACGAGCCGGTCAGCGGTAGCGGAAGACGATGCGCCCTCGGGTCAGGTCATACGGGCTGAGCTCAACGACGACCCGGTCCTCGGGGAGGATGCGGATGTAGTGCTGACGCATCTTGCCGGAGATGTGAGCGAGCACCTTGTGACCGTTGGTGAGCTCCACCCGGAACATCGCGTTCGGGAGAGCCTCCACGATCGTGCCCTCGATCTCGATGACACCGTCCTTCTTGGCCATGTCCTCCACATTCCGTCGAGGCGGACCGCGCCCTGCGAGCAGGACGACAACCGCCGTGGCACTGTCTGATCGGGTACTTCCGGCACACGTTGTGACGAGACCTTGACCTGCCATGACCAGCCGCCGGGACAGGTGGGTCTGAACGCTCGTGAGCCGACGCACCAGCCTACGCCATACCCCCGCACGCAGGGAAATCGGCGCAGGCGCGCTGGGGGGACGTCAGGCCTGGTCGAGCGGGCCGTATGCCGCGCCCGCCGCCCGCAGCCGCTCCGCTCCCCCGTCGACCTCGGTGAGGACCCACAGACCCGCGTCCGTGACGGCCACGGTGTTCTCCCAGTGGCTCGCCGCGGAGCCGTCGTCGGTGACGACCGTCCACTCGTCGTCGAGCACGTGGTTGTCGGCCGAGCCCAGGGTGATCATCGGCTCGATCGCCAGGGTCACGCCGCTGCGGACGGTCGGCCCCCGGTCGCGGACGCGATAGTTGTAGACCTGGGGGTCCATGTGCATGGACGTCCCGATGCCGTGGCCGACGTAGTCCTCCACGATGCCGTAGTCGACCCCGTCCCGCCGCCCGGAGGCCTCGATCGAGTCCTCGACCGCGGCCCCCACCTCGTGCAGGCGGCCCCCGACGCGCAGGGCGGCGATGCCCGCCCACAGGGATGACTCGGTGGCGTCGGACAGCGCGAGCTCGGCCGGCCTGGCCGCCTCCCGCCCCCCGACGACGAAGGTGCGGGCAGCGTCGCCATGCCACTGCGTGCCGTCCTCGAGGACGTAGCAGCCGCAGTCGACGGACACCAGGTCGCCCTCCAGCAGCATCCGGTCCCCCGGGATGCCGTGCACGATCTGCTCGCCGACGGAGACGCACAGCGTGTGGTGGTAGCCCGGCACCTCGGCGAAGTTCGGCACCATGCCGTGGTCACGGATGAAGCTCTCGGCCAGCGCGTCGAGCTCCCCGGTGGTCATACCGGCCCGCAGCTCCTCGGACAGCATCTGCAGGGTGCGGCCGACGACCAGCCCCGCACGTCGCATGGCGCGGATCTGGTCGTCGGTCTTGGTCTGGATCCTGGAACGCCCGAACACGTGGTTGGCTCAGCCCCGGACCGTCTGGAGGAGTCGCTCGGTCACGTCGTCGACCTCGCCCATGCCGTCCACCTCATGGATCAGGCCCCGCTCGCGGTAGAGGTCGATGAGGGGTTGCGTCTCGCGGGCGTAGATGGCCATCCGCTCCCGGATGACCTCCTCCGTGTCGTCGACCCGACCCTCCACCTCGGCCCGCTTGAGCAGGCGCTGCACGACGGCGTCCGTGTCGACGGTCAGGACGAGGACGGCGTCCAGGGGGCGACCCATGCGCTGAAGCATCCCGTCCAGGGCATCGACCTGGCCCACGGTGCGCGGGTAGCCGTCCAGCAGGAAGCCGGGCTGGCAGTCGGGCTGGGACAGGCGGTCGGCGACGATCGCGTCGGTGATCTCGTCCGGGACGTAGCCCCCGCCGGCGATGATCTCCTTGACCTTGAGACCAAGCTCGGTCTCGGCCTTGATGTTGGCGCGGAAGATGTCGCCGGTCGAGATGGCGGGGATCCCCAGACCCTCGACGAGCCGTGTGGCCTGCGTCCCCTTGCCGGCGCCGGGCGGACCCATGATGATCAGTTGCATTAGCGCAAGAACCCTTCGTAGTTTCGTTGCTGGAGCTGGGACTCGATCTGCTTCACCGTCTCCAGGCCGACGCCCACCATGATCAGCAGGGAGGCGCCGCCGAACGGGAAGTCGCGCTGCACGTTCATCGTGGTGAACGCGATCACGGGGATCAGGGACAGCAACCCCAGGTAGAGCGCACCCACCGAGGTGAGCCGGGTGAGGATGTAGTCGAGGTACTGGGCCGTGGGGCGCCCTGCGCGGATGCCGGGGATGAAGCCGCCGTACTTCTTCATGTTGTCGGCGACCTCCTCCGGGTTGAAGGTGATCGACACGTAGAAGAACGTGAAGAACACGATCAGGGTGAAGAAGATCAGCGAGTACCACGGCCCGCTGCCCATGCCCAGGTGCGTCTGGATCCACTCGGCCCAGGCGGGCGGGTTGGCGTTGTTGCGCTGGAACGTCGCCACCATCGTGGGCAGCTGCAGCAGCGAGGACGCGAAGATGATCGGGATGACGTTGGCCATGTTGATCTTCATCGGGATGTAGGTGCTGGTGCCGCCGTAGACCTGACGGCCGACCATGCGCTTGGCGTACTGCACCGGGACCCGCCGCTGGCACTGCTCGACGAAGACGACGATGGCCACGATGAGAAGACCCACGAGCATCACGAGGATGAAGCGGCCGAGCTGGCGACCGTTGGCGGCGACCGAGCCCCAGAGCGTGCCGGGGAAGCTGGAGACGATCGAGGTGAAGATCAGCAGCGACATCCCGTTGCCGACGCCCCGGTCCGTGATGAGCTCACCCATCCACATGACCAGGCCGGTGCCGGCGGTCATGGTGACCACCATGATGAGGAGTGCCGGCAGGGACTCGTCCGGCATGATCGACGTGCACTGGCCACCGAACAGCTGGTCAGGGTTGCGCGCGTACGTGACGTACGTGGCCGACTGCAGGATCGCCAGCCCGATCGTGAGGTAGCGGGTGTACTGCGTCAGCTTGGTCTGTCCGGACTGGCCCTCCTGCTTGAGTGCCTCGAACCTTGGGATGACGACGGTCAGCAGCTGCACGATGATGCTGGCCGTGATGTAGGGCATGATGCCCAGCGCGAAGATCGACAGCTGCAGCAGCGCGCCGCCGCTGAACAGGTTGAGGATGCCGAGGGCACCGGTATTGGTCTCGGCGCCCTGCAGGCAGGCCTGGACGTCCGTGTAGCTGACGCCGGGCGTGGGCACGATCGACCCGACGCGGAAGAGCGCCATCACGAACAGGGTGAACAAGATCTTCTTGCGAAGGTCCGGCGTCTTGAACGCACGGGTAAAGGCCGACAGCACAGGTCCTCCTCGGCGACCATGACGACTTACGCAGGGTAGCATCCGCGCCCCTGGTGCCCTGCACGACCACGACCCCGGAAGCGACGCTTCCGGGGTCGTGGTCGTGCAGGTGATGTCGGGCAGCGCCGGCGCTCCGGCTCCTGCCGACGATCAGGCCTGGGTGGTCGAACCGCCCGCGGCCTCGATCTTGTCCTTGGCGGATCCCGAGAACTTGTCCGCCGTCACGTTGACCTTGACGGTGATCTCGCCCTGGCCGAGGACCTTGACGAGCGAGCCCTTGCGGACCGCGCCCTTCTCCACGAGACCCTCGACGGTGACCTCGCCACCCTCGGGGTAGAGCGCGGAGATCTTGTCGAGGTTCACGACCTGGTACTCGGTCTTGAACGGGTTCTTGAAGCCGCGCATCTTGGGCAGACGCATGTGCAGCGGCGTCTGACCGCCCTCGAAGCCCGCGGGCACCTGGTAGCGGGCCTTGGTGCCCTTGGTGCCGCGACCGGCGGTCTTGCCCTTGGAGCCCTCACCGCGACCCACGCGGGTCTTGGGGGTCTTGGCGCCGGGGGCGGGGCGAAGGTGGTGCACCTTCAGGGCGTGCGTGGTGCCGTCGGCAGGGAGCTCCTGCTCGCCGGACTTCTTGGCGATAGCCATCAGTCAACCTCCTCGACGGTCACGAGGTGCGCCACGGTGCGGACCATCCCCCGGATCTCGGGGCGGTCCTCCTTGACGACGACGTCACCGATGCGCTTGAGACCGAGCGTGCGCAGGGTCTCGCGCTGGTTCTGCTTGCAGCCGACGTGGCCACGGGTCTGGGTCACCTTGAGTCGAGACATCAGGCACCAGCCCCAGCGGCACGGGCGCGCAGCAGAGCGGCGGGCGCGACGTCCTCGAGGGACTTGCCGCGGCGCGCCGCGACAGCCTCGGGGCGCTCGAGACCCTTGAGGGCCTCGACCGTCGCGTGGACGATGTTGATCGAGTTGTCCGAGCCGAGCGACTTGGACAGCACGTCGTGGATGCCGGCGCACTCGAGCACGGCGCGCACCGGGCCTCCGGCGATGACACCGGTACCGGGGGCGGCGGGACGAAGGAGCACGACGCCCGCGGCCTTCTCACCCTGGACGGGGTGCGGGATGGTGCCCTGGATGCGGGGGACGCGGAAGAACGCCTTCTTGGCCTCCTCGACGCCCTTCGCGATCGCGGCGGGCACCTCCTTGGCCTTGCCGTAGCCCACGCCCACAGTGCCGTCACCGTCGCCCACCACGACGAGCGCGGTGAAGCTGAAGCGGCGGCCACCCTTGACGACCTTGGCGACGCGGTTGATCGTCACCACTCGCTCGATGTACTGGCTCTTCTCGGCGGAGTCGCGACGGTCGCCCCGCTCGCGGCGGTCACGGCGGTCGTTGGTGCGCTCGCCGCCGTTCTGGCCGGTGCCGGCGCCGGTTCCGCGGCGCTGAGGTCCTGGCATCAGATGTTCCTCTTTCCTGAAACGTACGTCTGGTGAGCGGTCACAGGTCCAGACCACCCTTGCGGGCGCCGTCGGCGATCGCGGCGATGCGGCCGTGGTACTGGTTGCCGCCACGGTCGAACACGACCGCGGACACCCCGGCGGCCTTGGCGCGCTCGGCGACGAGCTCACCGACCCGCTTGGCCTTGGCCGTCTTGTCGCCCTCGAAGGAGCGCAGGTCGGCCTCCATGGTGGAGGCGCTCGCCAGCGTCTTGCCGACGGTGTCGTCGACCACCTGGACGAACATGTGACGCGCGGACCGGTTGACCACGAGGCGAGGCCGCGTCGTGGTGCCGGCGATGCGCTTGCGCAGACGCAGGTGACGGCGGCCGCGCGCGGCGCTCTTGCCCTTGCCGCGCTTGACGATGAGTCGTGCCATGGCTTACTTACCAGCCTTTCCGACCTTGCGGCGGATCTGCTCGCCCGCGTAGCGGACACCCTTGCCCTTGTAGGGGTCGGGCTTGCGGAGCTTGCGGATGTTGGCAGCGACCTCGCCGACGAGCTGCTTGTCGATGCCCTTGACCGAGAACCTCGTCGGGGCCTCGACCTGGAAGGTGATGCCCTCCGGCGGCTCGACGACGATCGGGTGCGAGTAGCCGAGCGCGAACTCGAGGTTGCTGCCCCGGGCCATCACGCGGTAACCGGTGCCGAAGATCTCGAGCTTCTTCTCGTAGCCGTTGGTGACGCCCTCGACCATGTTGGCGATGAGGGAACGGGTCAGGCCGTGCAGGGCGCGGGACTGACGCTCGTCGTTGGGACGCTTGACCTCGATCGTGCCGTCCTCGGCCCTCTCGACCGTGATCGGCTCGGCCACGACGTGGCTCAGCTCGGCGTTGTTCTTCTTGACGGTGACGGTCTGACCGTCGATGTTGACCTCCACACCCATGGGCACGGAGACAGGGAGTCGTCCGATTCGGGACATGAGATGCTCCTTTCGCGCCGTGGGTTACCAGACGTAGGCGAGGACTTCCCCACCCACGCCCTTCTGGGCAGCCTGCTTGTCGGTCAGCAGACCGGTCGACGTGGAGATGATCGCCACGCCGAGGCCGCCGAGGACCTTGGGCAGGTTGGTGGACTTCGCGTACACGCGCAGACCGGGCTTGGACACCCGACGCACGCCCGCGATCGACCGCTCGCGGTTGGGGCCGTACTTGAGGTTGATGGTCAGGGTCTGACCCACCTCGGCCTCCTCGATCTTCGAGCCGGCGATGTAGCCCTCGGCCTCGAGGATGTCCGCGATGTTCTTCTTCAGCTTCGAGAACGGCATGGAGACGACGTCGTGGTGCGCCGAGTTGGCGTTCCGGACGCGGGTCAGCATGTCCGCAATCGGGTCAGTCATGGTCATTGGGCTGCTTGCCCTTCCTCACCGCGGTTTCAGTCTCGGGCCGGCTCCCCGGGTGTCCCGGGGGCGCCGCCGTCGTCCCGACCTGCGATGTAGAGCGGAGTGGAAATTCGAGGGTTGGGGTTACCAGCTGCTCTTGGTGACGCCGGGGAGCTCTCCCCCGTGCGCCATCTCGCGCAGGCAGATCCGGCACAGGCCGAACTTGCGGTACACCGAGTGCGGACGGCCGCAGCGCTGGCAGCGCGTGTACGCGCGCACCTTGAACTTCGGCTTGGCGTTCGCCTTGTTGATCAGAGCGGTCTTGGCCACGGTCAGTTCTCCTTGAACGGGAAGCCGAGCTGCTTGAGCAGGGCGCGACCCTCGTCGTCGTTCGTGGCGGTGGTGACGATCGTGATGTCCATGCCGCGAACCCGGTCGATCTTGTCCTGGTCGATCTCGTGGAACATCGACTGCTCGTTGAGACCGAAGGTGTAGTTGCCGCGACCGTCGAACTGCTTGCCGGACAGACCCCGGAAGTCGCGGATGCGCGGGAGGGCGACCGACAGCAGACGGTCGAGGAACTCCCACATGCGGTCACCCCGGAGGGTGACGTGCGCGCCGATGGGCATGCCCTCGCGCAGCTTGAACTGCGCGATGGACTTGCGAGCCTTGGTCACGATGGGCTTCTGGCCCGTGATGGCGGTCAGGTCGCGCACCGCGCCCTCGATCAGCTTCGAGTCGCGAGCCGCCTCACCGACACCCATGTTGACGATGACCTTGACGACACCGGGGACCTGCATGACGTTGGGGTAGGAGAACTGGTCCTGCAGCGCAGGCTTGATCTCCGCGCCGTAGCGCGCCTTGAGGCGGGGCTGCGTCTTCTCAGTGGTGGTGGCAGTCATGATCACAGGTCCTTGCCCGAGCGGACGGACACGCGCGTGCGGACGGTCTTGGACCGACCGTCACGCTCGACGGTCTCGACGCGCGTCTTGATACGGGTCGGCTTCTTGCTCTCCGGGTCCACGACCTGCACGTTGGAGACGTGGATCGGGGCCTCGGTGTGGACGATGCCACCGGTGCGGCCCGCACCCTGGCCGGCCTTGGTGTGCTTGGTCACGCGGTTGATGCCCTCGACCAGGACGCGCCCGGCCTCGGTGTCCACCGAGATGACCTTGCCCGTCTGGCCCTTGTCGGGGCCGGTGATGACCTGGACCAGGTCACCCTTCTTGATCTTCATCTTCGCCATGGGTTACAGCACCTCCGGCGCCAGAGAGATGATCTTCATGAACTTCTTCTCACGCAGCTCGCGGCCCACCGGGCCGAAGATGCGCGTGCCACGCGGGTCACCGTCGTTCTTGAGGATGACGGCCGCGTTCTCGTCGAACTTGATGTAGGAACCGTCGGTACGACGACGCTCCTTGGTCGTGCGGACGATGACGGCCTTGACGACGTCGCCCTTCTTCACGTTGCCACCGGGGATCGCGTCCTTGACGGTGGCGACGATGACGTCGCCGATGCCGGCATACCGACGACCCGAACCGCCGAGCACACGGATGCAAAGGATCTCCTTGGCACCGGTGTTGTCGGCGACGCGCAGTCGCGACTCCTGCTGGATCACTGTCGAACTCCTGTCGTCGAGCTGGTTCTCACCGGATCCCTCCGGTTGAGCCTGGCCGAACTGTTGGTCGGGCTGGTCCCAGGTGCTCCTGAGACCGATGCGTGCGGGTGAGCGGCCGAACTACTTCGCGCGCTCGAGGATCTCCACCACGCGCCACCGCTTGGAGGCGGACAGCGGGCGGGTCTCCATGATCAGGACGCGGTCACCGATGCCCGCCGAGTTCTCCTCGTCGTGCGCCTTGACCTTGCTGCTGCGCCGCAGGACCTTGCCGTAGAGCGCGTGCTTGACGCGGTCCTCGACCTCGACCACGACGGTCTTGTCCATCTTGTCGCTCACCACATAGCCCTGGCGGGTCTTGCGGTCGTTGCGCTCGAGAGTCGTCTCGCTCACGGTGTTGGCAGCTTCCTTCTGGTTGTCGCTCATGCCTGGCCACCCTTCGACGGGGCGGCACCGATGCCGAGCTCGCGCTCGCGCATCTCGGTGTAGATGCGAGCGATGTCCTTGCGGACAGCGCGCAGACGGCCGTGGTTCTCCAGCTGGCCCGTGGCGGACTGGAACCGGAGGTTGAACAGCTCCTCCTTGGCCTTCTTGAGCTCGTCGACCAGACGGTCGTCGCCGAGGCCACGCAGCTGCTCGGAGGTCAGGTCCTTGGATCCGACTGCCATCAGATGTCACCACCTTCACGCGCCACGAAACGGCACTTCATCGGGAGCTTGTGCATCGCCAGACGCATGGCCTCGCGGGCAACGGGCTCCGGGACGCCGGCCAGCTCGAACATGACGCGGCCGGGCTTGACGTTGGCGACCCACCACTCGGGCGAGCCCTTTCCGGAACCCATGCGGGTCTCGGCGGGCTTCTTGGTCAGCGGGCGGTCCGGGTAGATGTTGATCCAGACCTTTCCACCACGCTTGATGTACCGCGTCATGGCGATACGAGCGGACTCGATCTGCCGGTTGGTGACGTAGGCCGGCTCGAGCGCCTGGATCCCGTAGTCACCGAACGCGACGGTGGTGCCGCCCTTGGCAGCGCCGCTGCGACCGGGGTGGTGCTGCTTGCGGTGCTTCACACGACGGGGAATCAGCATCAGGACTCAGCTCCCTGCTCCGCAGGCTGGGCCTGCGCGGTGTCGGACGCGGCGCCGGCCTCGGCCGGGGCGGCGTCGCGGTTGCTGTCACGACGGGGGCCACGGCCACCACGGCCGGGACGGTCGGCACCGTCACGGCGCGGGCCGCGGGACGGACGCGGGGCGGCGGCCTGCTGGGCAGCCAGCTCCTTGGCGGTCACGTCGCCCTTGTAGATCCACACCTTGACGCCGATGCGGCCGAAGGTCGTACGAGCCTCGTAGAAGCCGTAGTCGATGTTGGCGCGCAGCGTGTGCAGCGGGACGCGACCCTCGCGGTAGAACTCCGAGCGGGACATCTCGGCGCCGCCGAGACGGCCGGCGCACATGACCCGGATGCCCTGGGCGCCAGCGCGCTGGGCGGACTGCATGCCCTTGCGCATGGCACGGCGGAAGGAGACACGGGCGGAGAGCTGCTCGGCGATGCCCTGGGCGACCAGCTGGGCGTCGACCTCGGGGTTCTTGACCTCGAGGATGTTGAGCTGGACCTGCTTGCCCGTGAGCTTCTCGAGCTCGCCGCGGATGCGGTCGGCCTCGGCGCCTCGGCGACCGATGACGATGCCGGGGCGCGCCGTGTGGATGTCCACGCGGACGCGGTCACGGGTGCGCTCGATCTCCACGCGGGAGATGCCGGCGCGCTCCATGCCGTTGGACAGGAGACGTCGGATCGCGACGTCTTCCTTCACGTAGTCGCGGTACCGCTGACCGACCTTGGTGCTGTCGGCGAACCACCGGCTGCGGTGGTCGGTGGTGATACCGAGGCGGAAACCGTGCGGGTTGACCTTCTGACCCATTAGCGGGTGCCTCCCTTGCTAGCGGCCTCCGGCTGGGCCACGAAGACGGTGATGTGGCTCGTGCGCTTGCGGATGCGGAAGGCGCGACCCTGGGCACGCGGCTGGAACCGCTTCATGGTCTGGCCCTCGTCCACGTACGCCTTGGTGATGACGAGGTTGCGCTCGTCGAAGGCCTGAGAGGCCTGGTCGGCCTTGACGCGGGCGTTGGCGATGGCGCTCTGGAGAACCTTGAGCACCGGGTCGCTCGCCGACTGAGGGGCGAACTGCAGCGTGGCGATCGCCTCGCCGGCCTGCTTGCCACGGATCAGGTCGACGACGCGGCGAGCCTTCATGGGCGTGACGCGCACGTGGCGCGCAACGGCCTTGGCTTCCATCTGGAATTCCTTGTCGTTGTTGGCCATCAGCGACGACGCCCCTTCTTGTCGTCCTTCTCGTGTCCCTTGAAGGTACGGGTGGGGGCGAACTCGCCGAGCTTGTGGCCGACCATCGACTCGGTGACGAACACCGGGACGTGCTTGCGACCGTCGTGGACGGCGAGGGTGTGGCCGAGCATGTCCGGCGAGATCACCGAACGGCGCGACCAGGTCTTGATGACGTTCTTGGTGCCGGCTTCGTTCTGGGCGTCCACCTTCTTCTGGAGGTGGTCGTCGATGAAGGGGCCCTTCTTCAGGCTACGAGGCATGTCCAAAGGCTCCTATCAGCGCTTCTTGCCAGTACGACGACGACGGACGATGAGCTTGTCGCTCGGCTTGCCCGGCTTGCGGGTGCGGCCCTCGGGCTGGCCCCAGGGGCTGACCGGGTGGCGACCACCGGACGTCTTGCCCTCACCACCACCGTGGGGGTGGTCGATCGGGTTCATGGCCACACCACGGACGGTGGGGCGCTTGCCCTTCCACCGCATACGGCCGGCCTTGCCCCAGTTGATGTTGCTCTGCTCGGCATTGCCCACCTCGCCGACCGTGGCGCGGCAGCGCAGGTCGACGTTGCGGATCTCGCCGGACGGCATACGCAGCTGGGCGTAGGGGCCATCCTTGGCGACGAGCTGCACGCGAGCACCCGCCGAGCGGGCGATCTTGGCGCCGCCACCGGGCTTCAGCTCGATCGCGTGGATGACGGTACCCACGGGGATGTTCTTGAGCGGCAGTGCGTTGCCCGGCTTGATGTCGGCGCCGGGGCCGTTCTCCACCACGTCACCCTGCGAGAGGCGGTTGGGCGCGAGGATGTAGCGCTTCTCGCCGTCCGCGTAGTGCAGCAGCGCGATGCGGGCCGTGCGGTTGGGGTCGTACTCGATGTGAGCGACCTTGGCGGGCACGCCGTCCTTGTCGTGACGACGGAAGTCGATCACGCGGTAGGCGCGCTTGTGGCCACCGCCGATGTGGCGCGTGGTGATGCGGCCGCTCGAGTTGCGTCCACCGCTCTTGGGCAGCGGGCGCACCAGCGACTTCTCGGGCGTGCTGCGCGTGACCTCTACGAAGTCCGCGACGCTCGAGCCACGACGACCCGGCGTCGTGGGCTTGTACTTACGGATAGCCATGTCTGATCCCTCAGTGTCCTAGTCGATCCTCGGTCGCCGGCGTCAGACGCCAGCGCCTCCGAAGATGTCGATCGACCCTTCCTTGAGGGTGACGATCGCGCGCTTCGTGTCCTTGCGCTTGCCGAGGCCGAACCGCGTGCGGCGGGTCTTGCCCGGGCGGTTGAGCGTGTGCACGGAGTCCACCTTGACCTTGAAGATCTGCTCGATGGCGATCTTGATCTCGGTCTTGTTGGCCCGGGGGTCCACGACGAAGGTGTACTTGCCCTGGTCCATCAGTCCGTACGACTTCTCGGAGACGACCGGCGCGAGCAGGATGTCGCGGGGGTCCTTGATGGTGCTCACTTGGTGTCCTCCTCAGCCTTGGCGGCCGCCGGGGTGCCCTTGGCCAGGAAGGCCTCGAGAGCGCCCTGGGTGAAGACCACGTCGTCCGCGCAGAGCACGTCGTACGTGTTGAGCTGGTCGGCGACCAGGATGTGCACGTTGGCGATGTTGCGCACCGACGCCATGCCCAGCGTGTCCTCGCGCTCGATGACGACGAGCAGGTTCTTGCGCTCGCTGATGCCGCCCAGGACGTTCGCGGCCACCTTGGTGGACGGCGCGTCACCCTCGACGAGGGAGGACAAGACGTGGACGCGGCCGTGACGGGCGCGGTCCGAGAGGGCCCCGCGCAGGGCGGCGGCCTTCATCTTCTTGGGGGTGCGCTGCGAGTAGTCGCGCGGCACCGGTCCGTGGACGACGCCACCGCCGGCGAACTGCGGCGCACGAGTCGAGCCCTGGCGAGCCCGGCCGGTGCCCTTCTGGCGGTAAGGCTTGGCGCCACCGCCACGCACCTCGGCGCGCGTCTTGGCCTTGTGGGTGCCCTGACGGGCGGCCGCGAGCTGCGCCACCACGACCTGGTGGATCAGCGGGATGTTGGTCTGGACGTCGAAAACCTCGGCGGGCAGCTCGACGGTGCCGGCCTTGGCGCCCGTGGCGTCCAGGATGTCGATGGTCGTCATGTCGATCAGGCCCCCTTGGCGGCCGTGCGCACGAGGACCACGCCACCGCGGGGGCCGGGGACGGCACCCTTGATGATCAGCAGGCCCTTGTCGGCGTCCACGGCGTGGATCGTGAGGTTCTGGGTGGTCTGGCGCACGCCGCCCATGCGGCCGGCCATGCGCATGCCCTTGAAGACGCGACCGGGGGTGGAGCAGCCGCCGATCGATCCCGGCTTGCGGTGGTTGCGGTGCGCACCGTGGGAGGAAGAGACGCCCTTGAACCCGTGGCGCTTCATGACGCCCGCGAATCCCTTGCCCTTGGTGGTCCCCGTGACGTCGACGTCCGTCCCGGCCTCGAAGGCCTCGGCGGTGATCTCCTGGCCCACGGAGTAGTCGGCGGAGTCGGCGGTGCGGAGCTCGACCAGGTGGCGGCGCGGCGACACACCGGCCTTGTCGAAGTGCCCGGTCAGCGGCTTGTTGACCTTGCGCGGGTCGATCGCGCCGAAGGCGATCTGGACGGCCTGGTAGCCGTCCTTCTCGGCGTCGCGGACCTGCGTGACGACGCAGGGGCCCGCCTTGATGACCGTGACGGGGATGAGGCGGTTGTCCGCGTCCCAGACCTGGGTCATGCCGAGCTTCTCGCCAAGGACGCCCTTGACGTTGCGCTCGATAGCAGCGTTGGTCATGTCGGGTTCCTCAGAGCTTGATCTCGATGTTGACGTCCGCCGGCAGGTCGAGACGCATCAGCGAGTCGACGGCCTTGGGCGTCGGGTCGATGATGTCGATCAGACGCTTGTGCGTCCGCATCTCGAAGTGCTCGCGGCTGTCCTTGTACTTGTGGGGCGAACGGATGACGCAGAAGACGTTCTTCTCCGTCGGGAGGGGCACGGGGCCCACCACCGTCGCGCCCGCACGGGTCACGGTGTCCACGATCTTGCGCGCCGAGCTGTCGATGACCTCGTGGTCGTACGACTTAAGCCGGATGCGGATCTTCTGTCCCGCCATCGCTTCGTTGACTCTCTCTCGTCTGTCCTGCTGGTCTGTGGCCGATCCAGTCGCCCTCCGACCCCCGCGGTCGGGCGTGTCGCACCCGCTTCGCGGCACGGGTGCACGCAGCATCTGCGGGCTAACCCGTGGTGGGGCCGGTCCGTCTGGGCCGGGGCTTGCACTTCCCCCGCAGGGAAGTCACAGTCCATCAGCCAGTCCGAGGACCGTCCGGTGGTGCTAGTAACCTCTCACGAGGGACGGTGGCCTGTCCGATTCCCCAGGGAACAGGCATCGACCACGCGTCAAGCAACCTGTCCAGTCTGACAGATCGCGCAGCAGGATCCAAATCCTGGGACGGCCAGGGGAACCGGGCCATGCGCGTGCGCCAGCCGACACGCCGTCGACCGAGGACAACGTGCGTCTGGGAGCATGGCCCCATGTCCGAGACCGTCTTGGCCGCGCTCTCCCCCACGCCGTGGGGCGCCGCCCTGCGGCGCAAGGAGCGCGAGGGCGGTGGCAACCACCTCGTGCAGCTCCTGCGGGCACCGGACACGCACACCCGCTCCTTCGACGTCGTGCCCCTGGCCTGCCTGACCCATGCGCACTCCTGGCGCCGGTCGTGGACCGACGCCTAGGCCATGGCAGGGCAGCCGGCCTGGCGGCCCTGGTGATCACGGCGGGCCTCACCGGATGCCACGGCGGCCCGGCGTCCGTGCCCGCCTCGGCCTCCGCCTCCGACGGACCCACCGGCGCCCCGCCCGCGCCTGGCACCGCGACGCCCGCGACCTTCCCCGCCGGCACCCCGGCTCCGAGCGGCTGCTCCCATCTGGTCGAGTCGACCCCCCGTGTCGAGCCCGGCCAGACGCTCGGCGAGGGCACCCACGGCACCTGGGTCGTCACGTCCAGCGGGGCCAGCCCGCCCGGCACGTCCAGGGTCGCGGGATGGCGGATCGCCCCGGAACAGGCTCGGCTGTCGGTATGGAAGGGGCGCGTCTGCTCCGACCGCGCCGACACCCGCGTGGTGCGCATGACGACCTCCCTCATGACCCAGGCCCGGTGGGCGGGTCACGGGCCGGCCCGGTCTCTCCAGATCACACCCTCGTGGCTGGCACGCACCTGGCCCGGCGCCACGGAGGCGGTGGTCGCCGAGGTGCGGACGAGCATCCCGGAGGTCACCCGGCCGGGAATGGTGGACCAGCTGCGGTGCCACGTCGCGTTCGCGTCGAGCAAGGATCGCTGGAACCTGGAGCCCGGACGCCCGGACGTGGGCTACCCGGCGACCGTGGCGGCGGGCTGCAACCCGGGCGACGTGGTCGATCCCGACGGCCGATGAGGCCACGGCCCGCCCAGAGGGTGAGGGGCACTCCCCGGTCGTGCGGGCGGGGTACGGCGGGTTGTGAGCTGGAAGCTCAGTCCGGGTCGTCGACGGTGGGTCACCTCCCGGGGAAGGTCGGCTTCTCCTTGGCCACGAAGGCCCGCACTCCCTCGGCCTTGTCCTCGGTCTCGAACGCGCGCCGGAAGGCCTGCGCCTCGCGGTCCAGCCCCTCGACGACCGGCAGGGGCAGGACCTCTCCCATGAGCGCCTTGCAGGAGGCGACCGCGACGGGGCTCTTGGTGGCGAGCTCGGCGACCGTGTCCAGTGCCCCCTGCAGGAGCGCCACCGGGTCGTCGAAAACCCGGTTGACCAGGCCGACCCGCAGCGCCTCGTCGGCGTCGATCATGCGACCGGTGAGGATGAGCTCGCGCGCCAGGGCGATCCCGACCCGCTGCGCGAGGCGCACCGATCCGCCGAAGCCCGGCACGAGGCCGAGGTTGACCTCGGGCTGGCCGAAGCGTGCGTTGCGCGAGGCGTAGATCCAGTCGCAGGCCATGGCCAGCTCGCACCCGCCCCCGAGCGCGAACCCGTTGACCGCAGCGATGACGGGCACGGGCAGCGCCTCGAGCCGCCGCGTGACCCCCTGCATCCGGCGGGAGTACGCCTCGCCCTGGTCCGGGCTCATGGTCTGCATCTCGACGATGTCGGCTCCCGCGACGAATGCCTTCTCCCCCGCCCCGGTGACGACGATGCCCTTCACCGGCCACCGCCCGTCAGAGCCGACCTGGGTCTCCACCGCGACCGTCAAGGCTTCGAGGTCGGCGATCACCTGCCCAGCCAGGGCGTTCATGGCCGAGGGGCGGTTGACGGTGACGACGAGAGCGTCGCCTGCCTGCTCGACCAGCAGGGTCTCGAAGGTGCCGAGGTCCATGGACTCTCCTCCAGGGTGCGGGTGGTCGGGTTCCGCGACCCAGCCTGCCCCATGCCGGCGCGTATGCCGAGCCCACCGGGACGTGGTGCTCGCCATACGGGCTGCACACCGTCCACGGGCGCGGGCAGGCG
Source organism: Arsenicicoccus cauae (assembly GCF_009707125.1). Classification (GTDB taxonomy): domain Bacteria; phylum Actinomycetota; class Actinomycetes; order Actinomycetales; family Dermatophilaceae; genus Arsenicicoccus; species Arsenicicoccus cauae. Next base: position 47,634 of record NZ_WLVL01000002.1, on the reverse strand, counting down.
CCCGGGGGCACCACACGGACGCACGAAGGCGGGGCCCGGACTGGTGTCCGGACCCCGCCTTTTGGAGATCAGTCGCTCCCGAAGGAGCCGAGATCACTTCAGGATCTTGGTGACCTGACCCGCACCCACGGTGCGACCACCCTCACGGATGTTGAACTTCAGGCCCTCCTCCATGGCGATGGGCTGGATGAGGTCGACCTTCATCTCAGTGTTGTCGCCGGGCATGATCATCTCGGTGCCCTCGGGGAGGTGGACGACGCCCGTCACGTCAGTGGTACGGAAGTAGAACTGGGGACGGTAGTTGTCGTAGAACGGCGTGTGACGGCCACCCTCGTCCTTGGACAGGATGTAGACGCTGGCCTCGAACTCGGTGTGCGGGGTGATCGAACCCGGCTTGCAGACGACCTGGCCGCGCTCGACGTCCTCGCGCTTGGTGCCACGAAGCAGCAGACCGACGTTCTCGCCCGCGCGACCCTCGTCGAGGAGCTTGCGGAACATCTCGATGCCGGTGACCGTGGTCTTCTGGGTGCGCTCCTGGATACCGACGATCTCGACCTCCTCGTTGACCTTGAGGATGCCGCGCTCGATGCGACCGGTGACGACGGTGCCACGACCGGTGATCGTGAAGACGTCCTCGATCGGCATCATGAACGGCTTGTCGGTGTCACGAGCCGGCTCGGGGATGTACTCGTCGACGGTGTTCATGAGCTCGAGAACCGTCTTGCCCCACTCGGCGTCGCCCTCGAGCGCCTTCAGCGCGGAGATGCGCACGACCGGCAGGTCGTCGCCCGGGAACTCGTACTCGGAGAGCAGCTCGCGGACCTCCATCTCGACGAGCTCGAGGATCTCCTCGTCGTCGACCATGTCGGTCTTGTTGAGCGCCACGACGATGTAGGGGACGCCGACCTGGCGGGCCAGGAGGACGTGCTCCTTCGTCTGCGGCATGGGGCCGTCGGTGGCGGCAACGACCAGGATCGCGCCGTCCATCTGAGCAGCACCGGTGATCATGTTCTTGACGTAGTCGGCGTGCCCCGGGCAGTCGACGTGCGCGTAGTGACGACCCTCGGTCTGGTACTCGATGTGAGCGATCGAGATCGTGATGCCGCGCTGGCGCTCCTCGGGAGCCTTGTCGATGTCCTCGAACGCGAACTGGGGGTTCAGGTCCGGGTACGCGTCGTGCAGAACCTTCGAGATCGCAGCCGTCAGCGTCGTCTTACCGTGGTCGATGTGACCAATGGTGCCGATGTTGACGTGCGGCTTGGTCCGCTCGAACTTAGCCTTCGCCACTGGGGGTCCTCCTCAGGACTTCTTTGGTGTTACGCCGTACGACCAAGCAGGACGTGGCGTCGTCTGTCAGGGATGGTGCTTGTTTGAGACGCAATCCGGAAGTCTAGCGGTCGAGCCGCCAGACCTCCGAATCGGTTACTCGCCTCGGGTCTTCTTGATGATCTCCTCGGCGACGTTCTTGGGAACCTCGGCGTAGGAGTCGAACTGCATCGTGTAGTTGGCGCGACCCTGGGTCTTGGAACGCAGGTCGCCCACGTAGCCGAACATCTCGGACAGCGGCACGAGAGCGCGAACGATCTTGGCGCCGCTGATGTCCTCCATGGCCTGGATCTGACCACGGCGGGAGTTGAGGTCACCGATGACGTCGCCCATGTAGTCCTCGGGCGTACGCACCTCGACGGCCATCATCGGCTCGAGCAGGGCCGGGTCGGCCTTGCGGGAGGCCTCCTTGAAGGCCATCGAACCGGCGATCTTGAACGCCATCTCCGAGGAGTCGACGTCGTGGTAGGCACCGTCCAGCAGGATCGCCTTCACGCCCACCATCGGGTAGCCGGCGAGGACACCCTGGTTCATGGCCTCCTCGATGCCGGCGCCGACCGAAGGGATGTACTCGCGCGGGACGCGACCACCGGTGACCTTGTTCTCGAACTCGTACATCTTGCCCTCGGAGGTGTCCATGGGCTCGAAGGAGAGCTGCACCTTGGCGTACTGGCCGGAGCCACCCGTCTGCTTCTTGTGGGTGTAGTCGTACTTCTCCACCGTGCGACGGATCGTCTCGCGGTAGGCGACCTGCGGCTTGCCGACGTTGGCCTCGACCTTGAACTCGCGACGCATGCGGTCGACGAGGATGTCGAGGTGGAGCTCGCCCATGCCCTTGATGATGGTCTGGCCCGTCTCCTCGTCGAGCTCGACGCGGAAGGTCGGGTCCTCCTCGGCGAGCTTCTGGATGGCCGTGGAGAGCTTCTCCTGGTCACCCTTGGTCTTGGGCTCGATGGCCACGTTGATGACCGGCTCGGGGAAGGTCATGGACTCCAGCAGCACCGGAGCGTCCTGGGCCGCCAGGGTGTCACCCGTGGTGGTGTCCTTCAGGCCGATCATCGCGTAGATGTGGCCCGCGGTCGCGTGATCGACCGGGTTCTCCTTGTTGGCGTGCATCTGGAAGAGCTTGCCCACGCGCTCCTTCTTGCCCTTGGTCGCGTTGAGCATCATGTCGCCCTGCTTGACCTCGCCGGAGTAGACGCGGACGTAGGTGAGGCGACCGAAGAAGGGGTGCGAGACGACCTTGAAGGCCAGGGCCGAGAAGGGCTCCGAGGCGTCGGAGTGACGCTCGATGATCCTTTCCTCGTCCTTGGGGTCGTGGGCCTGGATGGCCGGCACGTCCAGCGGCGAGGGGAGGTAGTCGACGATCGCGTCGAGCAGGGGCTGGACGCCCTTGTTCTTGAACGCGGTGCCGCACAGGACCGGGTTGACCTCGCCGGCGAGGGTGATCGCGCGGATGGCCGCCTTGATCTCCTCCGGGGTCAGCTCCTCGCCACCGAGGTACTTCTCCAGCAGGACCTCGTCGGACTCGGCGACGCGCTCGACGAGCTTGTTGCGCCACTCCTCGGCCTTGTCGGCGAGCTCGGCCGGGATCTCCTCGATCTCGTAGTCCTGACCGATCTTGACGTCGCCGCGCCACACGAGCGCGCGGTTGTAGACGAGGTCGATGACGCCGACGAAGTCATTCTCGGCACCGATCGGGATCTGCAGCACCAGCGGCTCGGCCCCGAGGCGGTCGACGATCGTCTGCACGGTGTAGTAGAAGTCCGCGCCGAGCTTGTCCATCTTGTTGACGAAGCACATGCGGGGCACCTGGTACTTGTCGGCCTGGCGCCACACGGTCTCGGACTGGGGCTCGACGCCCTCCTTGCCGTCGAAGACCGCGACGGCACCGTCGAGGACGCGCAGGGAGCGCTCCACCTCGACCGTGAAGTCCACGTGCCCAGGGGTGTCGATGATGTTGATCTGGTGGCCCTCCCAGAAGCACGTCGTCGCGGCGGAGGTGATGGTGATGCCGCGCTCCTGCTCCTGCTCCATCCAGTCCATCGTCGCGGAGCCGTCGTGCGTCTCACCGATCTTGTAGTTGATGCCGGTGTAGAACAGGATCCGCTCGGTCGCCGTCGTCTTGCCGGCATCGATGTGGGCCATGATGCCGATGTTGCGGACCTTCTTCAGGTCCGTCAGGACGTCGAGTGCCACGTCTGTTTTCTCATCTCTTCGAGTCGGTGATGAAGCAGGCCGGGTGTCTCCACGATCGGGAGGCCCGGTGGTGCCGGCGACCCAGGTGGTGCCCCGGGTCGCCGGCGTGCGGGTCTTACCAGCGGTAGTGCGCGAAGGCCTTGTTGGACTCGGCCATCTTGTGCGTGTCCTCGCGGCGCTTGACGGCGGCGCCGAGGCCGTTGCTCGCGTCCAGGATCTCGTTCATCAGACGCTCGGTCATGGTCTTCTCGCGACGCTGGCGCGAGTAACCCACGAGCCAACGCAGGGACAGGGTGGTCGCACGGCCGGGCTTGACCTCGACCGGGACCTGGTAGGTCGCACCGCCGACGCGGCGGGACTTCACCTCAAGGGCGGGCTTGACGTTGTCCAGGGCGCGCTTGAGGATCACGACCGGGTCCGAGCCGGTCTTGTCGCGGCAGCCCTCGAGGGCGCCGTAGACGATCCCTTCCGCGATGGACTTCTTGCCGTCGAGCAGGATCTTGTTGACCAGCTGGGTGACCAGCGGCGAGCCGTAGACGGGGTCGACGACCAGGGGGCGCTTCGGCGCGGGGCCCTTACGAGGCATTACTTCTTCTCCTTCTTGGCGCCGTAGCGGCTGCGAGCCTGCTTGCGGTTCTTGACACCCTGGGTGTCGAGCGAGCCACGGATGATCTTGTAGCGGACGCCGGGAAGGTCCTTCACACGGCCACCACGGACGAGCACGATGGAGTGCTCCTGCAGGTTGTGGCCGACCCCGGGGATGTAGGCCGTGACCTCGATGCCGGAGGTCAGCTTCACGCGTGCGACCTTGCGCAGTGCGGAGTTCGGCTTCTTGGGGGTGGTGGTGTAGACGCGGGTGCAGACGCCGCGGCGCTGCGGGCTGCCCTTGAGGGCAGGGGTCTTGCTCTTGTCGACCTTGTCCTGCCGCCCCTTGCGGACGAGCTGGTTGATGGTTGGCACGTAGTCTCCGTACGTATCTGATGGTCAGCCCTCCGGTCTCCCGGCCGGACTCCTTGTCATGCCGCGCGCCGCGCCCCGATGTCGGGCGTGTCGAGCGGTGCCCCTCCCCGCACTCCCCCGACCAGAGGTCGTGGGCGCCAGGCAGAGGGTGCGTGATCACCCGCGAGACACCACGAGGGCCATCGGTCCTCGTGGGCTGCCCGCCGGAGAGGGCACGCCGTGTCCGTGTCAAGCACGACACAGTGGACAAGATTACCGCGCTATCACGGACCGCTCCAAATCCCGCCCCACCTGCACGGCGAGCCGGTCACCAGCCCGTATGACGACACCCCCCTACTCCCTCCCCGCCGCGATCGTGATGGTGTGGTGCAGGGATGCCGGACGACGGACTCACCATCTCGCGGGGGCCTCAGGTGACGGGGGGGGGTACACCACGGCGCGGGCCGGCTCCCGGGAGGGAACCGGCCCGCGCCGTGATGCCTGCGACGATCAGTGGGCGTCGAAGCCCAGCGTGATGTCGTCGAGACGGATGGCCTCGCCCGACCCCGGGCCGAAGGCCGTGTAGTCGAACTGGTCGTAACCCGGCATGGAGTACATCGCCGCCCTGGCCTCCTCGGTGGGGTTGACCCTGACGTTGCGGTACCGCGGCAGACCCGTCCCGGCCGGGATGAGCTTGCCGAGGATGACGTTCTCCTTGAGGCCCAGCAGCGGGTCGCTCTTGGCGTGCATCGCGGCCTCGGTGAGGACCCGCGTCGTCTCCTGGAAGGACGCCGCCGAGAGCCAGGACTCCGTCGCCAGCGAGGCCTTGGTGATGCCCATGAGCTCCGGGCGACCGGAGGCAGGCTTGCCGCCCTCGGACACGACCCGGCGGTTCTCGGACTCGAAGCGGCCACGCTCGGCGAGCTCGCCCGGGAGCAGGTCGGCGTCGCCGGCCTCGATGATCGTCACGCGACGCAGCATCTGCCGCACGATGACCTCGATGTGCTTGTCGTGGATCGACACACCCTGCTGGCGGTAGACCGCCTGGACCTGGTCCACGAGGTGCATCTGCACGGCGCGGGGACCCAGGATGCGCAGCACCTGCTTGGGGTCGATCGCACCCTGGACGAGCTGGGTGCCGACGGCCACGTGGTCACCGTCGCCGACGAGCAGGCGCGAGCGCTTGCTGACCGGGTAGGCGTGCTCGTCGGTGCCGTCGTCCGGCACCAGCACCACGCGGCGGGCCTTGTCGGTGTCCTCGATCTGCACGCGGCCGGTGGCCTCGGCGATCGGGGCGACACCGCGCGGCGTGCGAGCCTCGAAGAGCTCGACCACACGGGGCAGACCCTGGGTGATGTCGTCACCGGCCACACCACCGGTGTGGAAGGTACGCATCGTCAGCTGCGTGCCGGGCTCACCGATCGACTGGGCGGCGATGATGCCGACGGCCTCGCCGATGTCGACGAGCTTGCCGGTGGCCAGCGAGCGGCCGTAGCACTTGGCGCAGGTGCCCACGCGGGACTCGCAGGTCAGGACCGAGCGGACCCGGACCTCCTCCACCCCAGCGGCGACGAGCGCGTCGATGACCACGTCACCGAGGTCGATGCCGGCCTCGGCCAGGGTCTCGCCCTCGTGGACGACGTCCTCGGCCAGGGTGCGGGCGTACACGCTGGACTCCACGTCCTCGTGCTCGCGCAGCGACCCGTCGGCGCCGCGGACGGCGATGGGCATCATCAGGCCACGGTCGGTGCCGCAGTCGTCCTCACGGATGATGACGTCCTGGGACACGTCGACGAGGCGACGGGTCAGGTAGCCCGAGTCGGCGGTCCGCAGGGCGGTGTCGGCCAGACCCTTGCGGGCACCGTGGGTGGAGATGAAGAACTCCAGCACGGACAGACCCTCGCGGAAGTTCGACTTGATCGGCCGCGGGATGATCTCGCCCTTGGGGTTGGCCATGAGGCCGCGCATGCCGGCGATCTGACGCAGCTGGAACCAGTTACCACGAGCACCCGAGTTGACCATGCGGAAGATCGGGTTGGCCCGCGGGAAGTTGGCCTCCATCTCCTTGGAGACCTCGTTGGTCGCCTGCTGCCAGATCTCGATGAGCTCCTGGCGTCGCTCGTCGTCGGTCGTCAGGCCGCGCTCGAACTGGACCTGGACCTTGGCGGCCTTGGCCTCGTAGCCCTCGAGGATCGCCTCCTTGTTGGACGGGGTGACCACGTCGGAGATGGCGACGGTCGTGCCCGAGCGCGTGGCCCAGTGGAAGCCCGTCTCCTTGAGCGCGTCCAGCGAGTTGGCGACGAGGACCTTGGGGTAGCGCTCCGCAAGGTCGTTGACGATCGCGGACAGACGCTTCTTGTCGACCGGCTCGTTGACGAAGGGGTAGTCCACGGGCAGCGTGAGGTTGAAGATCGCGCGCCCGAGGGTGGTGTCGAGGACGAAGTCCCCGCGCCCCTCGTCGCTGAGCTCCACGCCCTCCGGCAGCTCCTGCCCCATCGGCGGGACGGTGTCCTGCAGACGGACCTTGATGGGCGAGCCCAGCTCGATCTCGCCGGCGTCGAAGGCCATGCGCGCCTCGTCCGCCGTGCGGAAGGCACGACCGGAGCCCTTGCCGTCGGCCACCTCGGAGGTGAGGTGGAACAGCCCGATGATCATGTCCTGGGTGGGCATGGTCACGGGCCGACCGTCGGCGGGCTTGAGGATGTTGTTGGAGGACAGCATGAGGATGCGGGCCTCGGCCTGCGCCTCCGCCGACAGCGGCACGTGCACGGCCATCTGGTCGCCGTCGAAGTCGGCGTTGAACGCGCCGCAGACGAGCGGGTGCAGCTGGATGGCCTTGCCCTCGACGAGCTGCGGCTCGAAGGCCTGGATGCCGAGGCGGTGCAGCGTCGGTGCGCGGTTGAGCAGCACCGGGTGCTCGGTGATGACCTCCTCGAGCACGTCCCACACGACCGGGCGGGCGCGCTCGACCATGCGCTTGGCCGACTTGATGTTCTGCGCGTGGTCGAGGTCGACCAGACGCTTCATCACGAACGGCTTGAACAGCTCGAGGGCCATCTGCTTGGGCAGGCCGCACTGGTGCAGCTTGAGCTGCGGGCCCACGACGATGACCGAGCGGCCGGAGTAGTCGACGCGCTTGCCGAGGAGGTTCTGACGGAAGCGGCCCTGCTTGCCCTTGAGCATGTCGGACAGCGACTTCAGCGGACGGTTGCCGGGGCCCGTCACCGGGCGACCACGACGGCCGTTGTCGAACAGCGCGTCCACGGCCTCCTGCAGCATGCGCTTCTCGTTGTTGACGATGATCTCGGGCGCACCGAGGTCGAGGAGGCGCTTCAGCCGGTTGTTGCGGTTGATCACGCGACGGTAGAGGTCGTTGAGGTCCGACGTCGCGAATCGGCCACCGTCGAGCTGCACCATGGGGCGCAGGTCCGGCGGGATGACCGGGACGCAGTCCAGCACCATGCCCGTGGGGCTGTTGCTGGTCGTCTGGAAGGCCGTGACGACCTTGAGGCGCTTGAGGGCGCGGGTCTTCTTCTGACCCTTGCCGGTGGCGATGATCTCGCGCAGCGACTCGGACTCGGCGTCCAGGTCGAAGGTCTCGAGACGCTTCTGGATCGCCGCGGCACCCATGCCGCCCTCGAAGTAGAGACCGAAGCGGTCACGCATCTCGCGGTACAGCATCTCGTCGCCCTCGAGGTCCTGGACCTTGAGGTTCTTGAAGCGGTCCCAGACCTGCTCGAGGCGCTCGATCTGCACGTCGGCGCGCTTGCGGATGGCGTTCATCTCGCGCTCGGCGGAGTCCTTGAGCTTGCGCTTGACGTCGGACTTGGCCCCCTCGGCCTCCAGGGCCGCGAGGTCGGTCTCGAGCTTCTTGGCGCGGGCCTCCACGTCGGCGTCGCGACGGTTGACGTGCTCCTTCTTCTCGACCTCGATCTGCGCCTCGAGCGAGGGCAGGTCGCGGTGCCGCGACTCCTCGTCCACGGAGGTGATCATGTAGGCCGCGAAGTAGATGACCTTCTCGAGGTCCTTGGGCGCGAGGTCCAGCAGGTAGCCGAGGCGGCTCGGCACGCCCTTGAAGTACCAGATGTGGGTGACCGGCGCGGCCAGCTCGATGTGGCCCATCCGCTCGCGACGCACCTTGGCGCGGGTGACCTCGACGCCGCAGCGCTCGCAGATGATGCCCTTGAAGCGGACGCGCTTGTACTTGCCGCAGTAGCACTCCCAGTCCCGGGTGGGACCGAAGATCTTCTCGCAGAAGAGCCCGTCCTTCTCCGGCTTCAGGGTGCGGTAGTTGATGGTCTCGGGCTTCTTGACCTCGCCGTGGGACCACTGGCGGATGGAGTCCGCGGTGGCGAGGCCGATACGCAGCTCGTCAAAGAAGTTGACGTCGAGCACGTGTGTCCTTCTCTCGTCTTGCGACTGATTCAAAGTCTGTGGGTCTGAACGGTGTTCGTGGCCGACCCCGGTCCGGGGCGGCGATCCATGTCGTGCGGGCCTCGGTCGTATGGCGGGCGCGGCTGCTCGGCCGTGCGGCTGGGCAGCCGCGCCTCGTCATACATCACGAAACCGTCAGACCTCCTCGACGCTGCTCGGCTCGCGCCGGCTCAGGTCGATGCCGAGCTCCTCCGCCGCGCGGAAGACCTCCTCGTCGGCGTCGCGCATCTCGATGGTGTTGCCGTCGCTCGACAGGACCTCGACGTTGAGACACAGGGACTGCATCTCCTTGAGGAGCACCTTGAACGACTCCGGGATGCCCGAGTCGGGGATGTTCTCGCCCTTGACGATCGCCTCGTAGACCTTGACGCGGCCCGGGACGTCGTCCGACTTGATGGTGAGCAGCTCCTGCAGCGTGTAGGCGGCACCGTAGGCCTCGAGGGCCCACACCTCCATCTCACCGAAGCGCTGACCACCGAACTGGGCCTTACCACCGAGCGGCTGCTGGGTGATCATGGAGTACGGGCCGGTCGAACGGGCGTGGATCTTGTCGTCGACCAGGTGGTGGAGCTTGAGGATGTACATGTAGCCCACCGACACCGGCTCGGGGAACGGCTCGCCGGAGCGTCCGTCGAACAGCCGGGACTTGCCGGACTCGCCGACCAGGCGCTGACCGTCGCGGGTCGCGTTGGTCGACTCGAGCAGACCCTTGATCTCCTCCTCCTTGGCGCCGTCGAACACCGGCGTGGCCACGCGGGACCCGGCCGGGGCCTGGTGGGCGTCCTCCGGGATGCGCAGGGCCCACTCGGCCCCCTCGGGGATGTTCCAGCCGCGACTGGCCGCCCACCCGAGGTGGATCTCGAGGATCTGACCGACGTTCATGCGGCCGGGCACGCCCAGCGGGTTGAGCACGACGTCGACCGGCGTGCCGTCCTCCAGGAAGGGCATGTCCTCGATCGGGAGGATCTTGGAGATGACGCCCTTGTTGCCGTGACGACCGGCGAGCTTGTCACCGTCCGTGATCTTGCGCTTGTTGGCGACATAGACGCGCACCAGCTGGTTGACACCCGGGGGAAGCTCGTCGCCCTCCTCGCGGTCGAAGACCTTGACGCCGATGACCGTGCCGGTCTCGCCGTGGGGGACCTTGAGCGACGTGTCGCGGACCTCGCGGGCCTTCTCGCCGAAGATGGCGCGCAGCAGGCGCTCCTCCGGGGTCAGCTCGGTCTCACCCTTGGGCGTGACCTTGCCGACGAGCAGGTCGCCGTCGCGGACCTCGGCGCCGATGCGGATGATACCCCGCTCGTCCAGGTCCGCGAGGACCTCCTCGGAGACGTTGGGGATGTCCCGGGTGATCTCCTCGGCACCGAGCTTGGTGTCGCGGGCGTCGACCTCGTGCTCCTCGATGTGGATCGAGGAGAGCGTGTCGTCCTGCACCAGGCGCTGCGACAGGATGATGGCGTCCTCGTAGTTGTGGCCCTCCCACGGCATGAAGGCCACGAGGAGGTTCTTGCCGAGGGCCATCTCGCCGCCGTCGGTCGCGGGGCCGTCGGCGATGACCGAACCGACCTCGAGACGGTCGCCGGCGCTGACGATGACGCGCTGGTTGTAGCAGTTGCCCTGGTTGGACCGGGAGAACTTCATGATCCGGTAGGTCTGGTAGGACCCGTCGTCGTTGGCGACGCTGACCAGGTCGGCCGAGACCTCCTGGACCACGCCCGCCTTGGTCGCGAGGACCACGTCGCCGGAGTCGAGCGCCGTGCGGTGCTCCATGCCGGTCCCGACCAGCGGGGACTCAGAGCGCACCAGCGGCACGGCCTGACGCATCATGTTGGAGCCCATGAGCGCGCGGTTGGCGTCGTCGTGCTCCAGGAAGGGGATCAGCGCCGTCGCGGCCGACACCATCTGACGCGGGGACACGTCCATGTAGTCGACGTCCGCGGCGGGCACGAAGTCGACCTCGCCGCCCTTGGTGCGGACCAGGACGCGCTCCTCGGAGAAACGACCGTCCGCCTCCATCGGGGCGTTGGCCTGCGCGATGACGAGCTCGTCCTCCTCGTCGGCCGAAAGGTAGTGCACCTCGTCGGACACGACGCCGTCGTTGACCTTGCGGTAGGGAGACTCGACGAAGCCGAAGGGGTTGATCCGCCCGTAGGAGGCCAGCGAGCCGATCAGGCCGATGTTGGGACCCTCAGGGGTCTCGATCGGGCACATGCGGCCGTAGTGCGAGGGATGGACGTCACGGACCTCCATGCCGGCACGGTCGCGGGACAGACCACCCGGGCCCAGGGCCGACAGGCGACGCTTGTGCGTCAGCCCCGACAGGGGGTTGTTCTGGTCCATGAACTGCGACAGCTGCGAGGTCCCGAAGAACTCCTTGATCGAGGCCACCACGGGGCGGATGTTGATCAGGGTCTGCGGGGTGATCGCCTCGACGTCCTGCGTGGTCATGCGCTCGCGGACGACACGCTCCATGCGGGACAGGCCGGTGCGGACCTGGTTCTGGATGAGCTCACCGACGTTGCGCAGGCGACGGTTGCCGAAGTGGTCGATGTCGTCGACCTCGACGCGCACGTCGACGGCCTCGCCGTTGCGGCTGCCCGGGAGGGTCGCGTCGCCGTTGTGCAGGGCCACGAGGTACTTGATCGTCGCGACGACGTCCTCGATGCGCAGGACGGACTCGTCCAGGCCCGCCTCGATGCCGAGCTTCTTGTCGACCTTGTAGCGACCGACCTTGGCCAGGTCGTAGCGCTTGGGGTTGAAGTACAGGTTGTCCAGGAGGGCCTGGGCGGCCTCCTTGGTCGGCGGCTCGCCCGGACGCAGCTTGCGGTAGATGTCGAGCAGGGCGTCGTCCTGGCCGGCCGTGTGGTCCTTCTCCAAGGTCTGGCGCATCGACTCGTAGTCGCCGAACTCCTCGAGGATCTGCGCCTCGGTCCAGCCCAGGGCCTTGAGCAGGACGGTGACCGACTGCTTACGCTTGCGGTCGACGCGAACGCCGACCATGTCGCGCTTGTCGATCTCGAACTCCAGCCAGGCGCCACGGCTCGGGATCACCTTGGCGGAGTAGATGTCCTTGTCGGAGGTCTTGTCGGGCGTGCGCTCGAAGTAGACGCCCGGGGACCGGACGAGCTGGGAGACGACGACGCGCTCGGTGCCGTTGATGATGAAGGTGCCGCGCTCGGTCATGAGCGGGAAGTCGCCCATGAACACCGTCTGGGACTTGATCTCACCGGTGTTGGTGTTCATGAACTCCGCGGTGACGAACAGCGGGGCGGAGTAGGTCATGTCCCGCTCCTTGCACTCCTCGATCGAGTGCTTCTCCTCCTCGAACCGGTGGTTGCGGAAGGACAGGGACATGGAGCCCGAGAAGTCCTCGATCGGGGAGATCTCCTCGAAGATCTCCTCCAGACCGGACCGGTCGGGGACGTCGTTGCGCCCGGCGTCCTTGGCGGCGGCCACGCGGGCCTGCCAACGCTCGTTGCCGAGCAGCCAGTCGAAGCTCTCCGTCTGGAGCGCCAAGAGGTCCGGGACCTCCAGCGGCTCCTTGATCTTTGCGAAGGACAGACGACCGGAAGCCGTCTGAGCAGTGGACACAGTCTGGGTCGCGGGTCGCGAGGCAGCCAAGGATGGTCCTTCCACGGGCCTGGAGCTATGGAGTCGAAGCGCGCACGCGCCGAACGTCCGCCAGGACGCCAGGCTATGAGGCAGCGCAAAGCGACAGCATAGTACAAGACGCCACCCTGCGTCCAGCCCGACTCCCCCGACCCAGGACCGCGGGCCTGACCGCGGGGGACGCGGATGCCCCATCACTATGGGCGTGGCCTGCGACGGCGTCAAGGGCAACGCCCTGCGACGCGCCGATCGTTACGCCGATCGACGCAGCGTGCGGGTGCCGGTGGGGCGACGGGCAGGCGCATGCCCGGGTACGCGGGAGCGGGCCGCACCCGAAGGTGCGACCCGCTCCCGCGAACAGATCAGCGACCGGACGTGATCCGGCCCGAGATCACTTGAGCTCGACGGAGGCGCCGGCGCCCTCGAGGGCAGCCTTGGCCTTGTCCGCGGTCTCCTTGTTGACACCCTCGACGACCGGCTTGGGGGCGCCGTCGACCAGGTCCTTGGCCTCCTTGAGGCCGAGAGACGTGAGCGCGCGCACCTCCTTGATGACCTGGATCTTCTTGTCGCCGGCGGCGGTGAGGATGACGTCGAACTCGTCCTTCTCCTCCGCAGCGGCGGCGTCGCCGCCACCGCCGGCCGGGGCGCCGGCGGCCGCGACGGCAACCGGGGCGGCAGCCGTGACACCGAAGGTGTCCTCGAACTGCTTGACGAACTCGGAGAGCTCGATCAGGGTCATCTCCTTGAAGGCCTCAAGGAGCTCGTCGTTGCTGAGCTTAGCCATGGTGGCTTCCTTCCTGTCTGTGCCGTGAGTGGCGTGTGCTGGGTACGAGCGGATCCGTGCGGATCAGCTCTCGTCGCCACCCGCGGCGACGTCGTCGGTAGCCTCGGCCGGGGCCTCGGCGGTGTCGGCGGCCGCCGGGGCAGCCTCGACGGGACCCTCGGCCTCGACCTTTGCGCGCAGGGCGTCGACCACGCGGGCCGTCTGCGACAAAGGAGCGGCGAAGAGGTAAACAGCCTTGCTGAGCGAGGCGTTCATGGCGCCAGCCAGCTTGGAGAGGAGCACCTCGCGGGACTCGAGGTCCGCGAGCTTGGTGATGTCCTCGGGGCTCAACGGCTTGCCGTCGAGAACCCCGGCCTTGATGACAAGGGCCGGGTTGGCCTTGGCGAAGTCACGCAGACCCTTGGCCGTCTCCACCGGGTCACCGGTGATGAAGACGATGGCGCTCGGGCCACTCAGGTGCCCGTCGAAGGCCGTGATACCGGCCTCCTCGGCGGCACGCTGGGTCAGCGTGTTCTTGACCACGGCGTAGGTTGCGTGCTCACGGATCGAGCCGCGCAGCTCGGAGAGCTGCTTCACGGTCAGACCGCGATACTCCGTCAGCACGGCCGCACCCGAGGAGCGGAACTTGTCCGCGATCTCGGCGATGGCAGCGTGCTTCTCAGCGGTTGCCATGTGGCCTCCTTCCGTAGCGTGAAGCCGGTGGCCGCATGACAAAGAGCCCCGGCGCAGGCGCACGGGGCTCGAGCTCTCGCCAGGGGCGAGCACGATCGTCGTAGCCTGCGCCGGACGCCCCGTCATGGGGACCTTCGTGCCGTTATCGGACCCGAGCAGGGCTTGGGGTGATGACGGCAGACCGGCGGTCATTGGTCCCGACCAGAGTACGGGCCACCCGACCGGCCGCCAAATCGGCTGGTCAGCGCGGCGGGGCGGTGGCCGTTGAGGTGGAGGTGGAGGTGGGGGTGGGCCGCTGGGACCCCGGCGCCGGGGCGACGTCGTCTGCGGGAGGGGCCTCGATCGTGACCGGCTCGCCCCAGCGGGCGTACTCCGTGCGGTCGACCAGGTCGGACTTCTTGGTGGGGACGGTGGCGGTCACCGAGGTCGGCGCCCCGGTCGCGTCGAGCGCCACCACGAGCCTGACCGGCTTGGTGACCGCCCCACGCAGCGCCGCGGGCGCGGAGACCGCGTCGAGGTACTGCGCGGGCGGCACCGTGAACGCCACCTGGGCACCGTCACCGCGAGGCGTCCGGTCCCCCAGCAAGCCGTTCAGCATGGCCGTGAACCGGGCCGGGTCCACGGTCTGCGCCACCTTGGCCTGGGCACCGAGCTTGGCGCTGATCGCGTCGGCGCCGCCCGGGTCGAGGAGCAGCCAGCGACGCACGTCGCGCTGGGACCGGGTCCCGGGCGTCGGGGCGGGCACGGGGACCTCCACGGTGCCCGCTCCCCTGACCCACGTGCGGTCCCCGAGGTGCACCAGGGTGACCGCGCGTCCCGCCGCGTCGACCTCCACCCGAACGGCCTTGGTGCGCGTGTCCACCTGCGCCTTGGCCGCCCCGGCCGGGGTAGCCATCGTCATGCGCACGGTGCCCTTGGCGGCCACGAGATCCTTGATCGTCTGCGCGAACTGGTCGCCGGGGACACCCTCGCCGGACGGCACCGGCTGGGCGTTGGGGTCCGGGGTGCTGCCCGCCAGCGAGGCTCCGTCCGTGGGCAGCGTCGCGGTCGCGGTCGTCGAGGGGGCGGAAGTCGCAGCGCCCATGGTGGAAGTCGTGGTGCGGGACCCGGCGACGCACCCCGACAGCAGCAGCACCGCGCCGACGGCCAGGGCACCGCTGCGGGAGACCCGCGCGGGTCCGGCGGACGGCGTCGGCCGGTGGCGGGGACGGGCAGCGCGCATGACTCACGATCCTAGAGGCCGGGCGCACGGCATACGGGAAGGCTCACCCGGGACGCGCGAAGCCCGGGCCGACGAGGTCGGTCCGGGCTTCGCGGGTCAGGAGGGCAGGCTCAGGCCTGGACCTCCTCCTCGGAGGTGAGGTTGCGGGTGCGGTTGGGGTCCAGCGGGATGCCGGGGCCCGTCGTCGTCGCCAGCGTCGCCTTGGTGATGTAGCGACCCTTGGAGGCGGACGGCTTCAGGCGGAGGATCTCCTCCATCGCCGCCGCGTAGTTCTCCACCAGCGCCTTCTCGTCGAACGAGACCTTGCCGATGATGAAGTGGAGGTTGGCGTGCTTGTCGACGCGGAACTCGATCTTGCCGCCCTTGATGTCGTTGACGGCCTTGGTCACGTCCATCGTCACGGTCCCGGTCTTGGGGTTGGGCATGAGACCACGGGGGCCCAGCACCTTGCCCAGACGGCCGACCTTGCCCATGAGGTCCGGGGTCGCGACGACGGCGTCGAAGTCGAGCCACCCGCCCTGGACCTTCTCGAGCATGTCGTCGGATCCGACGAAGTCGGCGCCGGCCGCGCGGGCTGCCTCGGCCTTGTCGCCGTTGGCGAAGACGAGGACGCGAGCGGTCTTGCCCGTGCCGTGCGGCAGGTTGACGGTGCCGCGCACCATCTGGTCCGCCTTGCGCGGGTCGACACCGAGGCGGAAGGCCACCTCGACGGTCGCGTCGTACTTGTTGGAGGCCGTCTCCTTGGCGAGGCGGACGGCGTCGAGCGGGGCGTACAGCTTGTCCGCGTCGACGCGCTCGGCTGCCGCGCGGTAGGCCTTGCTGCGCTTCATGTGCTGCTCCTTGGTGAGGGTCGGGCGGCCCGGGGGCTCACCCTGCTGGAGTCGTGGTCGAACGGACCAGCGCTGGTCCTGCCACAGCGGACCCGGCGGGTCCGCGGGTCACGAGTCAGGACTCGTAACCGGGGGTGTTGATGCCCATCGAGCGGGCGGTGCCCGCGATGATGCGGGCGGCCATCTCGACGTCGTTGGCGTTGAGGTCGTCCATCTTCTGCTGGGCGATCTCACGGACCTGGTCCGCGGACAGCGTCGCGACCTTGGTCTTGTTGGGGACGCCGGAGCCCTTGGGGACGCCCGCGGCCTTCTTGATCAGCTCGGCGGCGGGCGGCGTCTTGGTGATGAAGGTGAAGGAGCGGTCCTCGTAGACCGTGATCTCGACCGGGATGACGTTGCCGCGCTGGGACTCCGTCGCGGCGTTGTACGCCTTGACGAACTCCATGATGTTGACGCCGTGCTGACCGAGGGCCGGGCCGACGGGCGGCGCCGGGGTCGCGGCACCGGCCTGGATCTGCAGCTTGATGAAGCCGGAGACCTTCTTCTTGGGAGGCATGTGGAACTTCCTTGCTGTGTGATGGGCCGACGCCGTGGGCGATGACCCGGTTGCAGGACCGCCGCGGGGTGCCGCGGGGCCGGATGGGCTGCGATCAGATCTTGGCGACCTGGTTAAAGCCCAGCTCGACCGGGGTCTCCCGGCCGAAGATCGACACCAGAACCTTGAGCTTCTGAGTCTCGACGTTGATCTCGGAGACCGTGGCGTCGAGGGTCTCGAAGGGGCCCTCCATGACGGTGACCGACTCGCCGACCTCGAACTCCACGTCCACCGTGGGGCGCGGGGAGGCGGCCTGGCCGGCGCCGGGCTGCGCGGCGGCGCCGGATGCGGCCGGGGCCGCGGGCTCCTCGAAGGTCGGGGCCAGCATCGTGACGACCTCGTCGAGGCTCAGCGGCACCGGCTGGTGGGTGTGACCGACGAAGCCCGTGACGCCGGGGGTGTGGCGCACGGCGCCCCAGCTCTCGTCGGTGAGGTCCATGCGTACCAGGACGTACCCGGGCATCCGCACGCGGCGGACGACCTTGCGCTGGCCGTTCTTGATCTCGGTGACCTCCTCCATGGGGACCTCCACCTGGAAGATGTAGGGCTCCATGTTGAGGCTGGTCACGCGGGTCTCGAGGTTGGTCTTGACGCGGTTCTCGTAACCGGCGTAGGAGTGCACGACGTACCAGTCGCCCTCGAGCATGCGCAGGTCACGCTTGAACTCCTCGAGCGGGTTGACCGCGGGGGCATCCGGCACGGACACCTGCTCGTCGGACTCGTCGGTCACATCAGACTCGACAGACCCCTCGGTCACGTCAGACTCGTCGGACTCCTCCGTCACGTCGCTCACGTCGGCACCGGCGGGCTCGCTGGCCGTGTCGACCTCGACCACCTCGACCTCGGTCGGCTCGACGGGAGCGTCGACGTCGGCCTCGTCGCGGGTGGCGAACGGGTCGTTCGAGGGCTGGTCGGACACGGTACGGGCCTACTTCCTTGCTGGTGATCGGGCGGGTGCCGCCACGGGCGGTGGGCTGACCGCAGGAGCGGTCGGCCGTCAGCTGCCGGCGAACGCCCAGAAGACGAGCTTGCCGATCCCGTAGTCGAGGGCCGCGACGAACAGCATGACCGCGATCACGAAGACCATCACGACCGTGGTGTAGGTGACCAGCTCCTCGCGGGTGGGACGGACGACCTTGCGCAGCTCGTCCAGCACCTGGGCGACGAACAACGTGATGCGAGCGAAGAAGCCTTGACGGGTCGCGGTGTCGCGCCCAGCACCACCACGGGTGTTGACCTCGCTCACGGCCCCTCGCTTCGTCAGATGATCACGTGATCCGCAGGGCAGGAGGGACTCGAACCCCCAACCGCCGGTTTTGGAGACCGGTGCTCTACCAATTGAGCTACTACCCTTCGGGACGGTCTCGAGGCGGCCAGCGCAGCACAGCGACGATCGACGCGGGATCCATCCAAGAGATGAGCATACGTCAGAGGGACGGCCCAAGGCGAACCGACGCGGGAGCGGCGACCAGCCCTGACGCCGGGCGGACGGCATACGGTCAGGAGCAGCCCTCGCCCCGGGCCCGCCAGCTCCGCAGGGCCCGCTCGCGCTCTGCCCCCTCGAGCAGCACCGGCAGCCCCTGGGTCACCCGCGCGGGGTCGAAGGTCATGGTCGGGGCGCCGGCGTCGCCCGGCACGGTGACCGTGAGGACTCCCGACGCGCGGGTCTCGGCACTGCTCCCGCTGCCGAAGACGAAGTTGCCGATGCCGTACGCCACGGCCGTGTCCCCCACCGTCGTCGTGGTCTGCAGCACGTGGGCGTGCGCGCCGACCACGACGGTGGCGCCCGCCTCGGCGAGCGCGGAGTCGGTCCGGAGCTGGCGGGGCGTGGGGCAGCGCTGCTTCTCGATGCCGGAGTGCAGGTAGACCACGATCACGTCGGTCGGGCCGGCGGCACGGGCGCGACGGACGCCGTCGAGGAGCGCCTCGAGGCCGTCGTCATCCATGACCTTGGCCAGACCGGGTTTGCCCGGCCCGGCCTTCCAGTCGAGGTGGGCGTCGAGCACGTCGGTCGCCCCGAAGACCACCACGCGGCGGCCCTTGACCAGCGTGGACCAGGGCGCCCAGGCCTCGGCGTCGTCCTTGCCCAGACCCACCATCGGGACCGGGGAGGACGCCTTGACGGCAAGCATCTGCGCCATGCCCCGCTCACCGAAGTCCATCGTGTGGTTGTTGGCCGCCGTGACCACGTCGACCCCCTCCCGGTGGAGCGCGTCCAGGATGGAGGGACCAGTGACGAAGGTGAACGGCTTGGGCTGCGGCCGCAGCCCCGTGCGATCGGCGGCGACCACCGTCTCGAGGTTGACCATGGCCAGGTCGGCGCCCGCCAGCAACCGACCCGTGGCACCCAGCCCCTCGCCCACGATGCGGCCGGCGGCCCCATGGGCCTGGGTGTCCCCGCCGAACGCCAGCGTGATGGGCTCCGCCCCGGGCGCCCCCCGGCGCCGGGCGCGCTCGACCGGCGCCACCGCCCGGGCCGACGTCTCGGCGGCAGGAGTCCCGGCCGTCGAGGTGGCACCCACCGTCGCCCGCCCTGCAGGCGCCTCACCCGCCCGAGCCAGCGATGCCGGGGTGGGGTCGGGCGGACCGAAGGCGTCGGCGACCGCGAGCCCTCCCGCGCTGGCGGCGGTCGCGACCACCGCCAGCAGACCCACGGCGGTGCTGCGGCGGGACCGGGCGAGGAGGCGGTCGGGAATCGGCATGAGGACCTCGGCGGGAGGGTGCGGGACCACCCCACCGTAGGCGTCCGGCCGCCCTGACGGGACGCGGCACGCGGGGTGAAGACCGTGGGCGCCCGGCCGGCCACCGTCTGTGAGGATGGCGCCATGCCCCGCCCCCTCGACCAGCTCCCCAAGGCGCACCTGCACCTGCACTTCACCGGGTCCCTGCGGCTGTCGACGCTGACCGAGCTCGCGCGCGACGAGGGCCTCAGGCTCCCCCATGCCCTCGTCGACGACTGGCCCCCCACGCTCACCTCCGTCGAGTCCCGCGGATGGTTCCGGTTCCAGCGGTTGTACGACGCCGCGCGGGCGTGCGTGCGGTCGCCCGCGGCTATGCGCAGGATCGTGCTCGAGGCTGCCCTCGACGACGCCGCCGAGGGCTCGCGGTGGCTGGAGATCCAGGTGGACCCGACGTCCTACGCGCCATTCTGCGGCGGGCTGACGCCCGCGCTCGAGCTCGTCCTCGAGTCGGCGTCGGCCGCCGCGGCGGAGGCCGGGATCGGCGTGGGCGTGATCGTGGCGGCCAGCCGCATCAGGCACCCCCTCGACGCCCGGACGCTGGCCCGGCTGGCCGCGCGGTACGCCGGCGAGGGGACCGGCACGGTCGTCGGCTTCGGCCTGTCCAACGACGAGCACCGTGGCGTGGTCGAGGACTTCGCGCCGGCCTTCGGGATCGCCCGGGGTGCGGGCCTGGCCCTCGTGCCCCACGGCGGCGAGCTCGCGGGGCCGGAGGCCGTCATACGGACCCTCGACGCGCTGGTGCCCGACCGGATCGGGCACGGCGTGCGCGCGGCCGAGGACCCGCGGGCGCTGGAGCGCCTGGCGCGCGAGGGGGTCGCTCTCGAGGTCTGCCCGGGGAGCAACGTCGCCCTCGGGGTGTATGACGCCGCGCCCGCCGTGCCGCTGCGGCCGCTGCTCGACGCGGGGATCCAGGTCGCGCTGGGCGCGGACGACCCGCTGCTGTTCGGCTCGCGGCTGGTGGACCAGTACCGCACGGCGCGGGAGGTGCACGGGCTCGACGACGAGGCGCTGGCCGACCTGGCGCGGATGTCGCTGCGGGCCTCGACTGCGCCCCGCGAGGTGGTCGCGCAGGCGGAGGAGGACGTCGACGTGTGGCTCGCCCTGCCTGCCGACTGAGTGAGGGCCGCCGGGAGGGCTAGAGGGAGAGGTCGACGAGCACCGGCTCGTTGACCAGCGTCACCCCGAAAGTCTCACGGACGCCGTCGCGCACCGCGCGCGCCAGGGCCAGGACGTCCTCGGCCGAGGCGTCGCCCCGGTTGGTGACGGCGAGGGTGTGCTTGGTGGACAGCGCCGCCGCGCCCGGGAGGCCGAAGCCCTTGGCGAACCCCGCCCTGTCGATCAGCCACGCAGCACTGGTCTTGACCATGCCCTCGCCCGCGTCGAAGCGCGGCGGCTCCGGACCGTCCGCGCCGAGGAGGGCCCGCACCCGCTCCTGCAGGTCCGCGAACTCGCGCGCCAGCAGGATCGGGTTGGTGAAGAAGGACCCGCACGACCACGTGTCGTGGTCCTCGGCGTCCAGGACCATCCCCCGCCGCCGGCGCTGCGCCAGCACCGCGTCGCGGGCGTCCTGCAGCGGCACGCGCGTGCCCAGCGGCACGTCGAGACCGGCCGCGAGGGCGGCATACGCCACCGGACGGGAGAGGTCGGCGACCTCGAGCTGGAAGGCGACGTCGAGGACGACGTAGCGGTCGGTGCCCTTGAGCACGCTGTGGCGGTAGGTGAACGCGCAGTCGTCGGGGAAGAACGTGCGCACACGCTGCTCGCGGCGGTCGAAGACCCGGACCTGCGCGATGGTCTGGGCGACCTCCTGGCCGTAGGCGCCGACGTTCTGCACGGGGGTGGCGCCGGTGAGGCCGGGGATCCCGGACATGGCCTCGATGCCGGCCCAGCCCTCCGCCACGGCCCGCTCGACCAGGCCGTCCCAGGACTCCCCCGCCGCGACCCGCACGAAGGCGCCGCCGCAGTAGTCCTGCGACTGGACGTCCACGCCCTGCGTGGCCACCCGGACGACCGTGCCATCGAACCCCTCGTCGCTGATCACGAGGTTGGAGCCCCCCGAGACCAGCAGCAGCGGCTCGTCGGCGTCGTCGACCTCACGGACGGCGTCGACCAGCTCGTCCGTCGTCGAGACGGTGACGAGGCGCCGGGCGGGGCCGCCGACGCGCATCGTGGTGAGCGGCGCGAGGGGCACGTCGTGCTCGACCTGCATGGATGTCCTTCGGGGGATCGGAGGGATGACGGGCCCGCGGCGAGCGGAGGGCGCGGCGTCTCGCCGTCAGAGGCGGACGACGGCGAGCGCCCGCCCCAGGACCTTCTTGCCCTCGCACGTGGCGGTGAGCTCGACCGTAGCCCGTCCGTCCTCGACCTTCTTGACGACACCACCGACCACGACCTCGGCCCCGGTGCCGTGGGGAACGACGACCGGGGCCACGAACTTGGTGGAGTACTCCACCACGCGGCCCGCGTCGCCGCACCAGTCCACGACCACCTGCACGGCCGAGCCCATCGTGAGCATGCCGTGGGCGATGACGTCGGGCAGGCCGACGCCCGTGGCGAAGCGCTCGTCCCAGTGGATGGGGTTGCGGTCCAGGCTCGCGCCGGCGTAGGCCACGAGCATCGCGCGGGTGACCGTCAGGGTGCGCTCGGGCAGGGCGTGGCCGGCCTCGACGGTGCTGAGGTCGATCGTCATGTCAGTCCTCTCCCCGGATCACGAGGGTGCTCGTCGCCGTGCAGCGGGCCTCGCCGCCGACGGTGGCCAGCTCGCTGCGGGTCGTCACCATGGCGTGCCCCCCGACGAGCCTCACGGTGTCGACGGTCATCGTGGCGACGATCTCGTCGCCGGCGGTGAGGGGGTGGTGGTGCACGAACCTCTGCTCGCCGTGGACCACCCGGCTGAAGTCGACGCCCGCCTCGGGGTCCTCCATCAGCTGGCGGTCCGCCTGCTGGGCGATCAGGACCGCGAAGGTCGGCGGGGCGATGACGTCGGCGTAGCCGCGGGCGCGGGCGACCTCGACGTCGGTGTGGACCTCGTCGACGGCGCCCACGGCCTCGGCGAACTCCGCGATCTTGGCCCGCCCGACCTGGTAGGGCGCCGTCGGCGGGTAGGTCCGCCCGGCGAACTGCTCGTTGACTGGCATGGGCGTCACCCTAACGGCGTCGTGCGGTTACCCGCCGGTCGAGGGCCTGTCCGGAACTGACCAGTCGGCGGGGGTGGGGCGTCCGGCATACGAGCAGGTATGACGCACGAGCGCCGCCCCTCCGGGTGGAGGGACGGCGCTCGGGATGCGGGCGACGCGCTCAGCGGGTCTCGCGGTGCGCGGTGTGCTTCTTGCAGCGAGGGCAGTACTTCGCCAGCTCGAGCCGGTCGGGGTGGTTCCGACGGTTCTTCTTGGTGATGTAGTTGCGCTCCTTGCAGTCAGTGCACGCCATGGTGATCTTGGGGCGAACGTCTGCGGACTTGCTAGCCACGGGGCAACCTGCTCTCGGAGTGGGCGCCGGAGGATCCGGCCTTGCGACAAGGATGAACTTGGTAGCGGGAGCGGGGCTCGATCCCGCGACCTCACGATTATGAGTCGTGCGCTCTAACCAGCTGAGCTACCCCGCCTTGGGACAAGCCCCGCCGGGATGGGCGAGACTTGCGAGAGCCCCCTGTCGGAATCGAACCGACGACCTTTTCCTTACCATGGAAACGCTCTGCCGACTGAGCTAAGGGGGCCCGAGCACCTAGGCGCTCGGAAGTGCACTCGTTGGGAGTGCGTCGACCAAGGTACACGGATCGGGCCGTGAGATGAAATCGAGGGGAGGCCCCGCCCGTGCGTCCGCAGCACGACGGCGCCCAGCATGTGAGCCCTACCATGGACGGAAGTGCCATGTCGGCACCAGCCGTGCATAACATGGCGTTTGGTTGATCCAAAGATGTCGTGTCGATGAAAGCGAAGTGAGTTCGCCCCTATGGCCACCAAGGCAGTCCACCGGCTCGAGCGTGTCGTCATCCGGTTCGCAGGAGACTCCGGTGACGGCATGCAGCTGACCGGCGACCGGTTCACGTCGCAGACCGCCGTCCTCGGCAACGACCTGTCCACCCTGCCGAACTTCCCGGCGGAGATCCGCGCGCCCCAGGGCACGCTGCCGGGCGTGTCGAGCTTCCAGCTGCACTTCGCCGACCACGACGTGCTCACGCCGGGCGACAACCCCGACGTCCTCGTGGCGATGAACCCCGCGGCGCTCAAGGCGAACCTGCCCGACGTGCCGCGCGGCGCCACCGTCATCGCGGACCAGGACGAGTTCACCAAGCGCAACCTCGGCAAGGTCGGCTACGACAGCAACCCGCTCGAGGACGGCTCCCTCGACAGCTATCACCTGCACGCCCTGCCGCTGACCTCCATCACGGTCGACGCCCTGGCCGACTTCCCGCTGTCCCGCAAGGACAAGGAGCGGGCCAAGAACATGTTCGCCCTCGGGCTGCTGTCCTGGCTCTACACCCGACCGCTGGAGTCGACCGAGAGCTTCCTCGCCGCCAAGTTCGGCAGCAAGCCCGACATCCTCGCGGCGAACGTCGCCGCCCTGCACGCCGGCCACGCCTACGGCGAGACCACCGAGGACTTCGCCGTCGCCTACGAGATCGGCCCCGCGCCGATGCGACCCGGCCTCTACCGCAACATCACCGGCAACACCGCCCTCGCCTACGGCCTCGCGACCGCCGCCCACAAGGCCGACCTGCCGCTCGTGCTCGGCGCCTACCCGATCACCCCGGCCAGCGACATCCTGCACGCCCTGTCCGGCTTCAAGAGATATGGCGTGACGACCATCCAGGCGGAGGACGAGATCGCGGGGATCGGTGCGGCGCTCGGCGCATCCTTCGGCGGCGCCCTCGGCGTGACCACCACCTCGGGCCCCGGCATCGCGCTCAAGACCGAGACCATCGGCCTCGCGGTCTCGCTCGAGCTGCCCCTCGTGATCGTCGACGTCCAGCGCGGCGGCCCCTCGACCGGCCTGCCCACCAAGACCGAGCAGGCCGACCTGCTGCAGGCGATGTACGGCCGCAACGGCGAGGCACCCGTGCCCATCGTCGCCGCCCAGTCGCCCAGCGACTGCTTCGACGCGGCGCTGGAGGCGGTGCGCATCGCGGTGACCTACCGCACGCCGGTCTTCCTGCTCTCGGACGGCTACCTCGCCAACGGGTCCGAGCCGTGGCAGGTCCCCTCCGTGTCGGAGCTGCCCGCGATCGACCCGGACATCGCCACCGAGCCCAACGCGACCGCCGCCGACGGCACCCCCGTCTTCCACCCCTACCTGCGCGACCCCGACACCCTCGCCCGCCCCTGGGCGATCCCCGGCACGCCCGGCCTCGAGCACCGCGTCGGCGGCATCGAGAAGAAGGACGTCACCGGCGAGATCTCTTACGACCCCGACAACCACGACCGGATGACCCGGCTGAGGGCGGCCAAGGTGGCGGGCGTGGCCGGCATACCGGACGTCGAGGTCGACGACCCGACCGGCGAGGCCAAGGTCCTGATGCTGGGCTGGGGCTCGACCTTCGGCCCGATCAGCGCCGGGGTGCGCTACGCGCGCTCCACGGGGGCCGAGGTCGCCCAGGCCCACATCCGGCACCTCAACCCCTTCCCCGCCAACCTCGGCGAGGTCCTGCGGGCCTACGACCGGGTGATCGTCCCGGAGATGAACATGGGCCAGCTGACGACGATGCTCCGCGCGGAATACCTCGTGGACGTGCGGGCGCTGACCCAGGTGCGGGGCCTGCCGTTCACGGCGAGCACGCTGTCCGACGCCATCCACGAGGCCCTGCACGAGCTGGACCCCCGGCACACCCCCGCTCCCGCGACCCCCCAGGAGGAGCGCGCATGACCACCATCGACCTCGGCATGCCCACCCACGGCCTGAGCGGCGTGCCCCGCCTCGGCGAGGGCGACGCCCAGCAGAGCAAGAAGGACTTCACCTCCGACCAGGAGGTGCGCTGGTGCCCCGGTTGCGGCGACTACGCCGTGCTGGCCGCCGTGCAGTCCTTCCTCCCCGAGCTGGGGCTCCGCCGCGAGAACATCTCGTTCATCTCCGGTATCGGCTGCTCGAGCCGCTTCCCGTACTACCTCGACACCTACGGGATGCACTCGATCCACGGGCGGGCGCCGGCCATCGCGACCGGGCTGGTCACCGCCCGACCGGACCTGTCGGTGTGGGTGGTGACCGGGGACGGCGACGCGCTGTCGATCGGCGGCAACCACCTCATCCACGCGATGCGCCGCAACGTCAACATGACGATCCTGCTGTTCAACAACCAGATCTACGGCCTGACCAAGGGGCAGTACTCCCCCACCTCCGAGGTGGGCAAGGTCACCAAGTCGACCCCGGCCGGCTCGGTGGACCACCCCTTCAACCCGCTGTCGCTGGCCCTCGGCGCCGAGGCGACCTTCGTCGCCCGCACCATGGACTCCAACCGCAAGCACCTGCTCGAGGTGCTGCGGGCGGCGGCGGAGCACCGCGGGACGTCGTTCGTCGAGATCTACCAGAACTGCCCGATCTTCAACGACGGCGCCTTCCAGCTGCTCAAGGACCGCGGCGAGGCGGCGGCCCGACTGGTGCACCTCGAGGACGGGCAGCCGGTCCGTGCCAGCGCCGACCACGTCGTCGTGCGCTCGGACTCCGGCTCGCTCGACGTCGTCCACGAGGGCTCGGTCACCGACCCCTCCCGGATCGTCGTGCACGACGCCGGGGCGGACGACCCGGCTCAGGCCTTCGCGTTGTCGCGGCTCGACTCCGGCGACCACCTGCACGTGCCCATGGGGATCTTCCGCTCGGTCTCGCGGCCGACCTACGACGACCTCGTGCGAGGCCAGATCGCCGGCGCCGTCACGTCGGCCGGCGGCCCCGCCTCCGACGACGACCTGGACGCCCTGCTGCGCGGCAAGGACACGTGGACCATCGGCTGAGGCTGGCCGGGCGGGCGGCGCGGCTCGCGTGGCGAGCCCAGCAGGCCGTATGGCGCCGCCGCCCCACCCTGCGCTCGGCGCCGCGGCCGATGGTGGGGGTGGCGCCCGACCTGTCCGTCGGGGTGCTCGGGTCGGGCATCCCACGACCCGAGCACCCGCGCCCGCAGCTGGTGCGGTCCCGCTGGCTGAACCTCAACGGCGAGTGGGAGTTCGAGACCGACCGCGGGGACAGCGGCTACGAGCGGGGGCTGGTGTCCCGCCCGCTGACGGGACGCATCCTCGTGCCGTTCTGCCCCGAGGCGACCGCGTCCGGCATCGGGGACGAGGACTTCCACGAGGCCGTCTGGTATCGCCGGACCGTCGCCGTGCCCTCCTCGTGGGCGGGGGCGGACGCGTGGCTGCACCTCGGCGCCGTCGACCACGACGCGACGGTGTGGGCCAACGGTGTCGAGATCACCCGCCACCGAGGGGGGTTCACGCCGGTGTGGGCGCCCCTGTCGCGAGCGGGCGTGGGGCCGGGCGACACCGTGGAGATCGTGGTGCGGGCGCGCGACCCGCGCCGCGGGCCCCAGGCGCGGGGCAAGCAGGCGACCAGCTACGCCCGGACCGGCTGCTTCTACACCCGCACCACCGGCATCTGGCAGACCGTCTGGCTCGAGGCGGTGCCGCCCGTGCACGTGCGTCGCCTGCACGTCTCGCCCGACCTCGCCGGTGCCGCGCTGGACCTGTCGATCCCGTTGAGCGGCAACCTGCCCGGCGGTCAGGTCGTCGTCGAGGTCACCCGTGACGCGGGGCTGGGCGACGCCGGCGTCGGATCGGCCGGTGGTGCCGACGACACCGTGATCGCCTCGGCCGCAACGCGGTCCGACCTGGACCTCGCGCCGCGCCTGCGGATCTCGTTGCCGGAGCAGGAGATCCGTCCCTGGTCACCCGCCGACCCACACCTCTACGGCCTCGTCGTGCGGCTGCTCGACCGTGACGGGGCGACCGTCGACGAGCTCACGTCATACGCCGGGTTGCGCTCGATCTCGTTGCACGGCAACGAGATCCGCCTCAACGGCGAGCGCCTCTTCCAGCGGCTCGTGCTGGACCAGGGCTACTGGCCCGACACGCTGATGACGGCGCCCTCGGACGCCGCGCTGGAGCTCGACATCCGGCTGGGCCTGGCCGCGGGGTTCGACGGGGCCCGGCTCCACCAGAAGGTCGTCGAGGAGCGCTACCTCTACCACGCCGACCGCCTCGGCTACCTCGTGTGGGGCGAGTTCGGCGACTGGGGCGCCAAGGTGCGCGACGGCCACGGCGAGATCCAGTCCCCCACGGCGTCATTCGTCACCCAGTGGGTCGAGGTGCTGCAGCGCGACGTCAACCACCCCTCCATCATCGGGTGGTGCCCCCTCAACGAGACCGAGCAGGACCTCGCCGACGACATCACCGTCCTCGACGACGTCACCCGGGCGATGTTCCTCGCCACCAAGGCGATCGACCCGACCCGGCCGGTGATCGACGCCTCTGGCTGGGCGCACCGGGTGCCCGAGACGGACGTCTACGACGCGCACTGCTACGAGCAGCGGCCGTGGCGCTTCCGGATCCTGATGGAGGGCCTCGCGGCCGGCGATCCGCTCGTGGACCTGCCCGGCAAGGACTGGTCCGTGCCCTACGCCGGGCAGCCCTACCTGCTGTCGGAGTACGGCGGGATCTGGTGGGCGGCGCCGGGATCGGACGGGTCGCCCGACGCCCGCGAGGCCGACGGGACGGACCAGGACAGTTCCTGGGGCTACGGCCATCGGGTGCGCGACCTGCGCGAGTTCTACTCCCGCTACGAGGGGTTGACCAGGGTGCTGCTGGACTCCCCTGACCTCGCGGGATATTGCTACACCCAGCTGACGGACACCTTCCAGGAGCAGAACGGCCTCTATGCCGCCGACCGCTCCCCCAAGGTGGACATCGCGCGGATCCGGGCGGTGCAGCGGCGACCCGCGGCCTACGAGCGCCCGCCGGCCACGTAGGCGGCGAGGCGGTCGAGCCCCTCGGTCACCTCGGCAGCGCTGCCGGCGTAAGAGATCCGCACGAAGTGGCTGCCGTCCAGGGCCGGGTCACCGCCGGGGCGCGACGGGGCGAAGTCGACGCCCGGCGTGAGCGCCACGCCCGTGTGCTCCATGACCTGGGTGCACCACGCCACCGAGTCCTGCGTCAGGTGCGCGATCTCGCACCACGCGTAGAACGCGCCCGACGGCGGCACCTGGTCGTGCACGCCGATCTCCGGCAGGCGCTGCAGCACGAGGTCCCGGTTGTGGGCGTATCGCTCGACGTGCGAACGCAGCTCGGCCTGCGCCTCCGCCGTGAGGGCACCGAGGGCAGCGGCCTGGCTGACGGCGGGCGGGCACAGGTTGAGGTTGCCGAGGAGCAGCTCGATCGGCCGCAGCAGGTGGTCCGGCAGAAGCATCCAGCCGAGGCGCCACCCGGTCATGGAGAAGTACTTGGAGAAGCTGCCGACGACGGCGGCCGCGCGGGAGGTGCTCCACGCCGTGGTGGGCTGCGCGCCGGCATACGAGATCCCGTGGTAGATCTCGTCGCTCACGAGCAGGACGTCGTGCTCCTCGCACCAGCGCGCGATCGCCGCGAGCTCGTCGGCGGGGACCACCGTCCCGGTGGGGTTGGCGGGGCTCGCGAGGATCAGGCCGGCGGGCGGGGTGGGCAGCGCGTCGAGCATGGCCACGGTCGGCTGGTAGGCGGTCTCGGGTCCGCAGTCGAGGTCCACGACGCGGCAGCCGAGGGCCTGCAGGGTGTTGCGGTAGGCGGGGTAGCCCGGGCGCGTCACGACGACCTCGTCACCGGCCTCGAAGGCGGCCAGGAAGAGCGCGGTGAAGCCGCCGCTGCTGCCCGTCGTCAGGACCACCTGCCCCGGGTGAACGTCGAGGTCGTCGTCCGCCGCGTAGTGCTCGCAGATCGCCTCCCGCAGGGCGAGGTCGCCCACGGCCTCGGTGTAACCGAGCACCTGGTTGCCGATCGCCGCGACGGCGGCGTCCCGCGCCGCCCGGGGCGCACCCGTGCTCGGCTGACCCACGTGCAGGCCGATCACGTCACCGTGGCTGACCTGGCGGCGGGCGGCGGCCTTCATGACCTCCATGACGTGGAACGGCGGGACCTGCCCGCGGTGCGACACCCTGCTCATGACCCCACCGTATGCCGACGCGACCGTGGCAGCGCGCCCGGCCTACGGCTGGGCGCGGTGGGCGCGCTCGTCGAGGTAGGCGTGGACGAGCTCCACGACCGCAGCCCCCTCGCCGGACGCCGAGGCCACCCGCTTCATGGATCCGGAGCGCACGTCTCCCACCGCGAACACCCCGGGGATGTTGGTGGCCAGGGACGCCGGGGGGCGACCGGCGGACCAGCAGGCCTCCTCCGTGTCCGCCCCGGTGAGCACGAAGCCGCGCTCGTCGAGAGAGATCTTGGAGGGGAGCCATGCGCAGTGCGGCTGCGCGCCGAGCAGCAGGTAGAGCCCGGCGGCGACGACCCGCCGCTCCTCCCCCGTGGCCCGGTCGCGCAGCGCCAGCCAGGACAGGCGAGGGTCCCCGCCACCGTCGACGACCTCGGTGCGCGGCAGCACGGTGATCCTCCGGTTGCCGGCTAGCTCACGGATCAGGTAGTCGCTCATGGTGGTTCGCAGGTCGTCGCGCCGGATGACGATGGTCACCGAGCGCGCGAACCGGCTCAGGTGCACGGCGGCCTGCCCGGCGGAGTTGCCGCCTCCGACGACGTAGACGTCCTGGCCGGCGACGTCGCGGGCCGAGGACGCGGCCGCGCCGTAGTGCACGCCGCGACCGACCAACCTTTCCAGCGGCTCGACGCCGAGCCGGCGGTAGGTGACCCCCGTCGCGATCACCACGGCGCGGGCCTCGAGGACCGCGCCGTCGGCCACCATGATGCGGTGCAGCCCGCCGGGGCGAAGCACGACGCCGTGGACGCGTCCCGGCTCGAGGCCGACCACCTGCGCGCCCGCGAAGAACCGTGCCCCGAACCTGCTGGCCTGCATGCGTGCCCGCTGCGTCAGACGCATCCCCGAGATCCCTCGCGGGAAGCCGAGGTAGTTGCGGATCATCGAGCTGCTGCCCGCCTGCCCGCCGATGGCGTCCGCCTCCACGACCACGGTCGTGAGGCCCTCGCTGGCGCCGTACACGGCCGCCGCCAGGCCCGCGGGCCCCGCACCGATCACGGCCAAGTCCGCCACGAATCCCTCACCCAGCGAGTCGAACCCGCCGTAGAGGGCCCGCCCCACGTCCGCGATGGTGGCGTCGACGATGGTGTCGCGGCCGTCGCCGACGATGACCGGGAGGACAGGATCCTGGTGGCCCTCGCGGACGAGGCCGTCGAGGATCGCCCGCCCCTCCTCGGAGGTGTCGACGACGGAGCGGCACGGCATGCCCATCCGGTCGAGGAAGTCCCGGATCCCTGCCGCGCGAGGGCAGTTGGACTCGCACACGATCGTGAGCATCGCCACCTCGGGCGTCGCAACCGTCGCACCCCAGTCCGACAGCAGGTCGATGACGGCGGCGTGGAACTCCTCGTCGCGGGGGCCGCGAGGCAGCATGAGGTAGGTGTCGATGCTCCCCCGCTGCTGGGCCTCCCGCAGCGACGGGAAGTGCTGGGTGGCCTCCTGCCCGACGAGCAGGACGAGACGCTTGGCGGTGGGGAGCGCCTGGTGCAGCACGCGCAGTGCCAGCAGCGCGGTGCTGTCCGGCAGCTCCACCTCCGCGGCGACGAGGGCCACCGGCCGCTGCCGGGCCACGAATCCCTGCGCCACGTCGAGCGCCTCGTCCAGCCCGCTCGTGACGACGAGGTCGTAGTCGGTCCCGTAGCGCGCCGCCATCTCGCGCTCGATGTCCTCGGCGTGCTCGCCGCAGACGGTCAGGATGACGGGGCGGCGGAAGTCCTGGTCAGGCATGGCAGCCAGTCTGCCGTATGGCGGGCCGGCCAGACGTCAGCCGGTGGTCAGGGTGAGGAGTCCTCGGAGCCACTGGCTCGGCCACGGTTGCCGGGGCCCCCGGGCGACATGACGTGAGCTCGCAGCTCGCGAGAGTCGGACGCACGCATGCCGACGCCCTCTCGCGATATCCCGCGAGAGGGCGTCAGCGTGGCGAGGCGCCGGGTGTCGCGGCGGCAACCGCCGGCATACGGCCGAGGTCAGGCCTGGCCGACCTGACGCAGCAGGTCCTGGAACCAGTCCTGCGAGGCGTCGAAGGCCTTGTGCCCCGCGATGCGCGGGAACTCGATGACCCGCAGCTCGTCGCCGCGCTCCTCGTCGTGCCCCACGACGCCGGGCGTGCCGGCCCGGGCCGCGTCGACCGCCACGTCGCACATCTGCTTGATCAGCGCGAGGTCGGTGTCGTTGGCGGCGGCGGAGCGGGAGAAGTAGCCGGACTTCTGGACCATGGTCTTCTCGGCCTCGATCTTGGCGCCGAACTCCTTGGCGAAGTAGCTGCCCGGGTTGATCGTGTCGAGCTTGACGTGGCCGAAGGGGTCGCGGGCGACCTCCTGGCCGGACGCCTCGAGCTGCTGGACGATGTCGTCGACGCCGGCGCCCTCGGACAGGAAGATGTTGACGCAGCCGATCTCGTCCATCACCTGCTTGAGGCGGGCCGCCTCCGCGTCGAGGTCGATGTGCACCTCGGGGACGTAGATGCCGTGGATCGCCCAGCGCTCGGGCGTGAGGCCGGCCTGCGGCAGCCAGGTCTGCTGCCCGTGCCAGGTCATGTAGTCGCGCGCCGCCGCCGCCGTCAGCCAGCCGCAGTTGCGGCCCATGACCTCGTGCACGATCAGCATGCGCGGGTTGGAGCCGTGCTCGGCGATGATGTTGCGCGCGAAGATCGAGGCCTGCTCGGCCGCCGTCTGCGCACCCAGCGACTGACGGATGGGGACGATGTCGTTGTCGATCGTCTTGGGCAGGCCCACCACGGTCAGCTCGTAGCCCTGCTCGTGCAGGTAGGCCGCGAGGTCCGCCGCCGTGGTGTTGGTGTCGTCGCCGCCAATGGTGTGCAGCACGTCAACGCCGTCCTCCTTGAGGCGGTTGGCCGCGACCTCGAGGGGGTTGTCGCCCTCCTGGACCAGACCGCGCTCGACGAGGTTCTTGGCGTTGGTGAGCTTGACGCGGGAGTTGCCGATGGGGCTGCCGCCGAAGCCCCGCAGCACCCCGGCGTTCGTGCGGGTCTCCTCGTCGAAGACCGTGTAGCTGCCGGTCAGCACGCCGTGGTAGCCGTGGCGGTAGCCGATGAGCTCGACGTCCGGCAGGACCTCGGTGTAGCGCTCGATCAGGTCGCCGACGGCGGCGGACAGGCAGGGGGCGTAGCCGCCGGCGGTCAGCATGGCAACGCGCTTGATGGTCATCGGGAGGGTCCTCCTGCGATAGCGGGATGAGGGTCATGACGGTCGCGACTCTGCGACCTCCACCCTATCGAGGGCGCCCCGGGTGGGCCGACCCCCGGGGCCGCTGCGGCGATCAGTCGTCGACGCCGCGGGCAGCGAGGGCGTCACCGACGCGTTCGGCGTGCCGGACCGTGCGGATGACCAGGGGCGTGGCCACCGCGCGCACGGACCGGTCCAGGCCGCGGGCCCGCCGCGCGTCCAGCGTCTGCTGCAGGAGCTGGCCCACGACGGGGATGCTGCGAAGCGTCAGGCTGACGGTCAGGGCCACACGCTCCGGCGAGACGCCCACGTGCCGCAGCGGCTGAGCGAGGCGCTGCACCCCGTCCAGCATCGCGGACACGCGCGTCGTGAGGGTGACCAGGCCGGCCGCCGCCACCGCCACGACCATGCCGCCGAGGGCGACCACGACGGCCTCCCACCCGCCGCTCCACCACTGGAACGGCGCCATCACCAGCAGGAACCACCGCAGCGGCCGCACCTCGCCCCAGGCCAGGCCGAGCGAGACCCGGCACAGGACGTAGGCACTCAGGACGACCAGCGCCGAAGCGGCCGTCATCCAGGGACGCTGGACGAGCGACACCGGCACGAGGAAGACCGCGAGCGCGAGCAGCTTCCAGGGCACGGGGAGGCGGTGCAGGACGGAGCGGCCCTCGGCATACGCGCCGGTGAGCACCTCAGACCCCCATCAGCCGGCGGTAGAACGGGACCACCTCGTCGGCCGGCCCGTCCGCCGCGACCCGACCCTCGTCGATGCACACGACCCGCTCCCACCCCTCGAGCAACCACAGGTGGTGGGTGACGAGCACGACCTGCTGGTCCAGGGTGTCGAGCAGCCGCGAGACCTGGTGCGCGTGGCGCAGGTCGAGCAGGGTGGTGGGCTCGTCGCAGACCAGCACGTCGGGGCGGGTGACGAGGATCGCGGCGATGGCGAGGAGCTGCTTCTGACCCGAGGAGAGCTGGTGGGCGGGGTGGTCGGCGTGATCCGCGAGGGAGTAGCGCCCGAGCACCTCGTCGACGAGCAGCCGCTTGTCGTCGGGACTCAGGTCGCGACGACGGCGCAGCGAGAACTCCACGTCCTCACGCACCGTCGGCATGACGATCTGCGCCTCGGGGTCGGGGAAGACGAAGCCGACCTTGCGCCGCACCGCTGCCCCGTCGCGCGCGGCGTCGAGACCGTCCACCGTGACTCGACCCCGGGTGGGCTCCACGAGGCCGTTGAGCATGCGGGCGAGGGTCGACTTGCCGGACCCGTTGGCGCCGACGATGCCGATGCGCGGCTCCGTGAGGGTCAGGTCGACGTGCTCGAGGACGCGACGATCCCCATAGGCATGGGCGACGTCCTCGATGCGGATGGTGGGCATGGGCGTGCTGGGTCGTGGGCCGTATGCCGGACGCCTGCTGGCTCTCGGGGCGGCCGTCAGCGGCGACGGACCGGCACGAGGTCCGGCAGCGCCTTGTGGACGGCGGTGGCGACGACGCCCGCGACGACCGCCTTGACCACGTCGCCGGGCAGGAAGGTCGCCGAGAAGGCCGCCGCGCCGGCGAGGTCGAGCTTGGCCGAGCGCCACGCCATGCCGGGGATCCCCAGCGCGTAGGACACGAGGATCCCGCCGACGAGGCACGCGCCGATCGCGGCCGCGACGTGCAGGCGGGGCAGGAAGCGCTGGACGATCAGCCCGATGACCAGCGCCACGAGCGGGTAGCCCAGGGCGAAGCCGACGGTGGGGCCGGTGAGGATCGCGAGGCCACGCACGCCGCTGGCGAGGACCGGCAGCCCAGCGAGCGCCAGGACGACGAAGAGCAGGACGGCCAGGAACCCGCGGCGCGCGCCGAGCACGGCGCCGGCGAGCATGATGCCGAGGTTCTGCAGGACGATGGGGGCGGCGCCGCCGACCGGCACCTTGACGGGGACCAGGGCGACGATCAGGGCGCAGAACGCCGCGACGAGGGCGAGGTCGCGGGCGGTGAGGCCGCGCCGCTGGGCGGGCGAGGTGGTGCTGGCGGCGGAGGACATGGGGCGAAGCGTACCTGAACGGCGTTCAGGAGGTGGTGGGCAGGCCGGGTGATGGTCGAGTCTTGAGGCGGCGACGCACCTGAGGGCGAGCCGGACCTAGGGTGCTGGGGTGACCTCCCCACCCGCGCGCTCGCTCGCAAGGGGCCTCGCCGTGGGTGTCGTCGTCTGGGTGGGGCTCGCGCTCCTGCACCTGCCGTCGCCGTCGCTGTTCGCCGGGTTGACGGCCGGGGCGGTGCTGGCGCTCGGGTCACCGCAGGCACCTCGACTGCCGCGCTGGAGCGTGGTGCTCGCCCAGGCCCTCGTCGGGGTGACCATCGGCGAGACGGTGACCCTGTCCGCGCTGCGCCAGATCGCCGCCGACTGGCCGTCCGTGGTGGTAGTCACCGTGGCGACGCTGCTTCTGAGCCTGCTGGGGGGCGTCATCCTGGCGCGTCTGCACCCGATCTCCTTGGCCACCGGCCTGTTCTCCATGGCGGCGGGCGGGGCGTCCGGCATCACGTCCGTCGCCGAGGAGCTGGGGGCGGACGCACGGGTCGTGTCGATCCTGCAGTACCTCCGCGTGCTGCTCGTGCTGGTGACTCTGCCCCTCGTGGTGGGGCTGGTGTTCCACCCGCAGACGGGGCAGGGCGCGGGGGCCGCAAGCGGTGCCGGTGGCGCCGACGGGTCCTGTGGCGGGTGGCTCACGTCGCTGGCCTTCGTCGCCGTGTCCGTCGGGGCGGGGCTGCTGGTGGCGCGACTGGTGCCCGTGTCGACGTTCACGCTGATCGGCCCGCTCGCCGTGGCCGGGGGGCTGACGCTGTGGGGCGGGCTCGGCCCCACGCGGACCCCGACGGTGCTCGTGGCCCTGGCCATGCTGGCGATCGGCCTGCAGGTCGGGGTGAAGTTCACGCGCGACAGCGTGCGGGCCATCGGTCGCCTGCTGCCCGCCGGGCTGGTCCTCGTCGCGGCCCTGCTGGTCCTGTGCGGCCTGCTCGGCTGGGTGCTGTCACGGGTGACGGGCGTCGACCCGCTGACGACCTATCTCGCGACGACGCCCGGCGGCCTCTTCGCCGTGCTCGCGACGGCGACGGACAGCGGGGCGGAGCCGACCTACGTCTTTGCGGTGCAGCTCGCGAGGCTGCTCGCCATCCTGGCGCTGGCGCCGCTGCTGGCCTGCTGGCTGCGGGCCCGTCGACCCTGGCGTGCCAGGAGCCCGAGCACGAACGACCGGACGGTGTCGCCGTCCGGTCGACGAGCGGACCGGTCATGACGCTTCCCCGCTCCCCCGCTAGGGGTGCCAGCGGGTGGGGCCGTCGAGCAGCTGCCCGGCTCCCCCGGTGAGCTCGGCCACCAGCGCAGCGAGGTCCTCCCGCTGCGGCGGCGCCACGTCGAGGCGCAGCACCGCACGCGCCGCATAGTCCGTCCCCGCGACGTGCACCCCGCGAGCGCGCAGGGCCGCCTCGACGCGTCCGGCGTCCGCGTGCTCGACCTCCAGCGAGAAGCGCTGCACCAGACGGCGCTCCACCACCGTGGCCGCGTCGCAGGCGGCGCGCACGCTGTCGCCATACGCCCGGATCAGGCCACCCGTCCCGAGCAGGGTCCCGCCGAACCATCGCGTCACCACGCACACGACATCGCTCAGCCCGCGGCCGCGCAGCACCTCCAGCATCGGCGCCCCGGCCGTCCCCGCCGGCTCCCCGTCGTCGGACGACCGCTCGGTCATCGCGTCCGGGCCCAGCACGAACGCCGAGCAGTGGTGCCGCGCGTCCCAGTGCGCCTTGCGCGCCTGCTCGACGACCAGGCGCGCCGCCGCCTCGTCCGCCGCAGGCTCCAGCCGTGCCAGGAACCGCGAGCGCCGCACCTCGATCTCGACGTCGACCGGCGACGCGACGGTCAGGTAGGACTGGGGCACCTGCCCATCCTCCCCTAGGCTCGACCGGGTGAGCGACCTCCCCGGCCCCCTCCCCACCACCCTGCCCGACAGCCGCGTCCCCGACCCGCGCGACGCCCCGCCGCTGCGCTGGGGCGTGATCGGGCCGGGCGGCATCGCGCGGGCGTTCGCCGACGGGCTGCACACGCACACGCGCGGCCGCGTGGTGGCGGTGGGGTCGCGCTCCCTGGACCGCGCCGAGGCCTATGCCCGCGAGGTGGGGGGCGCGAAGGCATACGGCTCGTATGCAGAGCTCGTCGCGGATCCCCAGGTCGACGCGGTCTATGTGGCGTCGCCGCACAGCGAGCACCACGAGCACGCGCTGCTGGCCGTCGCCGCCGGCAAGCACGTGCTGGTCGAGAAGGCCTTCGCCCGCACCGCCGCCGAGGCGCAGGAGGTCGTCGACGCCGCGCGCGCCGCCGACGTGACCTGCATGGAGGCGATGTGGACGCGCTACCTGCCGCAGAGCGATGTCATCCGGCGGCTCGTCGCCGACGGGGTGCTGGGCGAGATCGAGACGGTCCTCGCCGACCACGGGCAGTGGTTCGCCGAGGACCGGTCCTTCCGGCTGTACGCCCCGGAGCTGGCGGGCGGGTCGCTGCTCGACCTCGGCATCTACCCGGTGTCCTTCGCCTGCGGCGTGCTCGGTATGCCGCAGCGCGTCACCGCCGTCGGCACGACGGCCTTCACCGGGGTGGAGGCACAGGCGTCGATGATCCTGTCGGACTTCCCGGCGGCGCCCCGGGCGCACGCGGTGCTGACGACCACGCTGGCCGCCAAGACCCCCACCACCGCGTCGATCTCGGGGTCGCTGGCCCGGGTCGAGCTGGACGGCGACTTCTACCAGCCCGGCCGGGTCCGGCTCGTGTCCCGGGACGGCGAGGTGGTCGAGGGGCCGGAGCCGGTGGTGCGTGGCCACCGGGGGCTGTGCTATGAGGCGGCCTACCTCGCGCGGCTGGTCGCCGAGGGGCGCCGGGAGTCGGAGCTGCTGCCGCTCGACGAGACGGTCGCCATCATGGGGCTGCTCGACGAGGTGCGGCGGCAGATCGGTGTGCCCCTGTGAGCATCTCCCTGAGGTAGGTCAGAGCTCCTCGAGGTCCTTGCCGCGCAGCTCGGGCAGGCCGAGGGCCGACAGCGCCGCGATCGCGAACGCGACGGCGAAGGTGGTGAACACCAGGCCCGTGCCCCCGCCCGCCTTGAGCGGCGGCACCGCCAGCGGCGCGAGGATCGAGGCGATGCGGCCGAAGCCCGCCGCCGCCCCGGAGCCGGTCCCGCGCATGACGGTGGGGTAGATCTCGGGGGTGACGGCATACAGCGCACCCCACGCGCCGAGGTTGAAGAAGCTCAGCGCGCAGCCTGCCGCAAGGATGGCTGGCACCGAGGAGGCCATCCCGAACGCCCCGGCCGCGCACGCCGACCCGACCAGGAAGGTGGTGAGGGTGGCCCGGCGCCCCCACTTCTCGATGAGCCAGGCCGAGACGGCGTAGCCGGGGAGCTGGGCGATGGTGATCCACAGGGTGTACTCGAAGGACTTGACCATGTCGAAGCCCTGCGCGAACAGCAGTGACGGCAGCCAGATGAACGCGCCGTAGTAGGAGAAGTTCACGCAGAACCAGACCGCCCACAGCGCCGCCGTGCGCACCCGGTAGCGCGCGCTCCACAGGCCGGGAACCGGGCCGCTCGGCGCGACGGGGGCATCGACGGAGGGCGCGACGGGGCCATCGACAGCGGTGTCCGGGGCGGGGACCCCCGCCGGCTCCTCGAAGCTGCGGACCGCGGACTCCGCCTCGGCATACCGGCCCTTGGACTCGAGGAAGCGGACCGACTCGGGCAGGGTGGCCCGCACGACCAGCGCGTAGAGCGCCGGGACGACGCCCAGGGCCATGGCCCAGCGCCACCCGTCGGCGCTGGTCGGGATGACGAAGTAGCCGATGAGCGCCGCGAGGATCCACCCGAGGGCCCAGAAGGACTCGAGGCCGACGACGACGCGGCCGCGGATGTGCGCCGGGGAGTACTCGCTGATCAGCGTGGACGCGACGGGCAGCTCGGACCCGAGGCCCAGCCCGACGACGAAGCGCAGCGCCATGAGCACGGCCACGCTGCCAGCGAGCGCCGACGCCCCCGTGGCGAGGCCGTAGACGAGCAGGGTCAGCGCGAACACCTGGCGGCGGCCGATCCGGTCGGCGAGCAGGCCGCCGAGCGTGGCTCCGACGGCCATGCCGAGGGACCCGATCGACGCGATCCAGGACACCTCGGTCGGCGACAGGTGCCACTGGCGGGCCAGCGCGGTCAGGACGAAGGAGATCAGGCCCACGTCCATCGCGTCGAGGGCCCATCCGACCCCGGAGCCCGCCAGCAGGCGCCGGTGCTTGCTCGTGAACGGCAGGCGGTCGAGCCGCTCCGTGCGCGTCAGGTGGCGGTCGACGCCGGTGGCACCGAGCGGTCCGGTCGAGGTGGCGGGCATGGTGGGCTCCTGCGGGGGTGGACAGCGATGGCGCGATTGTGCTCACTATAAGCATTTGTCACGGCGCGGCATTCCCCGACGGCGCGAGCTCACCCGGGTCGCGTCCCCGGCGCTGCCGGACCCGCGCCGCTCAGACCACCTCGAGGTCGGGATAGACCGGGTGCCACATGCGCTGGTAGACCGCCTGCACCGGCTCGTCGACCTCGACCGTCGCCAGCCCCTCCTCCTGCGCGGCCCGCACCACCGCGAGCGCCACCGTCGCCGACACGTAGCGCAGCTGCCTGATCGACGGCAGCAGCGGCATCTCGGGTCTGGTCACCTGGCTGATGCCCGCGATGGCCTCGGACGCCGCCGCGATCATGCCGTCGGAAACCCTGGAGGCGCCGCAGACGGCGACACCGAGGCCGAGACCGGGGAACACGAGCGCGTTGTTGGCCTGGGCGATCTCGTAGGTGCGCTGGTGGAAGGTCACGGGGGCGAACGGCGACCCGGTGGCGATCATGGCCTTGCCGTGGGTCCAGTCGACGATGCGCTCCGGGACGCCCTCGGACAGGCTGGTCGGGTTGGACAGCGGCATGATGATCGGGTTGCGGGTGTGCGCCGCCATGTCGCGGACGATCGCCTCGGTGAAGGTGCCCGGCTGGCCGGACGTGCCGATGAGGATCGTGGGGTGGGTGTTGCGGACGACGTCGGCCAGGCCGATCCGGCCCTCCACGTCCAGGCGCCAGCCCTGCACGTCGGCGTCGGTGCGGGCATAGGGCTTCTGGAACGGCCGGACGCGGTCACCGAGCGCCTCGGTGATCAGGCCGCGCGAGCCCAGGCACCAGAACCTTGCGTTGGCCTCCTCCGGCGAGGAACCCTCGCGGATCATGATGTCGCGCAGCAGGTTGGCGATGCCGACGCCGGCCGTGCCGGCGCCGTGCACGACGATGCGCTGGTCGCTCATCCGCTCGCCCGTGGCCTTGACGCCGGCGAGGGCGGCGGCGGCCACGACGGCGGCGGTGCCCTGCACGTCGTCGTTGAAGGTGCAGATGTCGTTGCGGTACCTGTCGAGGATGCGGTGGGCGTTGCTCGCCCCGAAGTCCTCCCAGTGCAGCATGGCCTTGGGGTACAACCGGGTCGTGACCTCGACGAACGTGTCGATGAAGGCGTCGTAGCGCTCGCCGCGCACTCGTGCGTGCCGCACGCCGAGGTAGAGCTCGTCGTTGAGCAGGGCGAGGTTGTCCGTCCCGACGTCGAGGACCACCGGGATGGCCCGGCGCGGGTGGATGCCGGCGGCGGCGGTGTAGACAGAGAGCTTGCCGATGGCGATCTGCACGCCGCCCACACCCTGGTCCCCGATGCCGAGGATGCCCTCGGAGTCCGTCGCGACCACGAGGTCGACGTCCTCGGGCTCGAGGCCGTAGTTGAGGAAGGCGTTCTCGATGCCGTCCGGGTCGTCGATCGACAGGAAGACCCCGCGAGGGCGGGAGTACCAGTGGGAGTAGCGCTGGATCGCCTCGCCGATCGTCGGGGTGTAGACGATCGGCAGCATCTCCTCGAGGTGCTCGGCGAGCAGGCGGTAGAACAGCACCTCGTTGCGGTCGCGCATCGCCGACAGGTAGACGTTCTTGGACAGCGCGTCCGGCTGCTCGAGGAACTGCTGGTAGACGCGGGAGATCTGCCCCTCGATGGACACGATGCCGCTCGGCATGAGGCCGTTGAGCCGCAGCGAGTCCCGCTGCGCCTTGGTGAAGGCGGTGCCGCGGTTGATGAGCGGGATGGCCAGGACGTCGTTGCCGCGGACGCGGACCCGGACCTTGGTGCCCGTGGGGGTGGACTCGAACTCGAAGGGCCGACTCGACATGACCCACAGCCTAGAGCCCGTGGCGTCGATCATCGCCCCCGCAGCTGGCGGACGAGCCGCTCCGGCGCGCCGATCATCGCCGGGCCGTACCACGTGAGGGAACGTCCGTCGACGAGCGCGCTCGGGAGCGGGTCGAAGGCCTCGGGCCCGTCGTCGTCGGTGAACCGGTAGGGCTCGTCCGGCAGGATCGCGAGGTCGGCGCCGGGCAGCTCGTCCAGCGGCACGGCCGGGTAGCGCCCCTCGTGCCCACGCAGCACGTTGTCGACGCCGAGCCGGCGCAGCACGTCACCGGCATAGGTGTCCTGCCCGAGGAACATCCAAGGACGACGCCAGATGGGTATGACGGCGCGCACCCTCCTCTCGGGGTCGACGCGCGTCGGCGCGGCCCACGCCTCGTGGGCGTCGTCCAGCCAGCTCGGGGGCGGCACCTCCAGGGCGTCGACCAGGCGGGCCAGCGATCGCAGCGCGCCGTCGACGGTGCGGATCTGCGTGGTCCACACGGGGATCCCCGCGTCGCGCAGCGCGGCGAGGTCCGACGGGCGGTTCTCCTCGTCCTCGGCGACCACCAGGTCGGGGCGCAGCCCGACGACCGCGTCCAGGTCGGGGTTCTTGGTGCCGCGGACCCGGACGACGTCCAGGTCGGCGGGGTAGGTGCACCAGTCGGTCGCCCCGACGAGCACGTCGGGCGCGCTCCAGGCGACGGCCTCGGTGAGCGACGGCACGAGGCTGACGACCCGGCGCGGCGTCCCGCGGACGACGACGGGCAGGCCCAGGTCGTCGAGGTAGCGCGTCACCGTGATCCCCGACCGCTGCTGCCGGGGGCACCGGCGACGGCGACGAGCGGCACGTCGTGCTCCTCGGCGGCCCGCTGCCACTGCGCGGCGGTGCGCGTGCGCAGCGTCGCCGCGATGGTGTCGTGGTCGGCGCCGCCCAGCAGCTCCTGCGCCCGCTGCCAGAAGTGCGGCTCCAGCGCCGCCAGCGCGACGTGGCCGTCCTGCGCGGGGTAGAGGCCGTAGCCCGCGAACCCGCCGCCCAGCAGCCCGCCGGGGGCGGTGAGGCCGTGCCGGACCGAGGCCGCCAGCTCGGCGGCGCAGTCTGCGAAGGCCACCTCGCGGCGGCTCCCCTCCCCCGTCCGCGCGCGCAGCAGCAGCCCGGCGAGCGCCTCGGAGACCGCGCGCTCGGCACCGGCGAGGTCCGCGACCAGGACGGCGGGCAGCTGCGGCGGGGTGAGCAGCCCGGCCGCGGCCTGGTAGGTCAGGTCGTGCCCGGCAAGATCGTCGTCGGGCGCGGGGTGCCCCACGATCGCGACGTGCACGAGCCGGGGGCACCGCGCGTGCAGCTCCTCCCAGCCGAGCCCGAGCCGCCGCAGCGCCGACCCTCGGCTGGCGGTGAGCAGTACGTCCGCCGACGCCAGCAGCTCGTCCAGCTCGGCGCGACCGTCGGGGGACTTCAGGTCCAGCGACCGCACCTCGAGGTCGGCGTCCAGCTCGGCGAGCCAGCCGGCGGCGTAGTCCCCGAGCGGGTCGCCCGCCGGCGGCTGCACCTTGACCACGGACGCCCCCATCCGGCGCAGCCGCGCGGCGGCCACCGGCCCCGGCACGTTGACGGCGAGCGTCACGACCCGGGTCCCCGCGAGCGGGGCGTCGGTGAACGGCATACGAGCCTCCTCGGTCCTGACCAGCATCTAACCGGACCGGACCGCCGCCCGCAGCCCCGGCCGGCGGACCGGGGCGGCGCCGCCGCCAGCCGGTCCGCGGTCTTGTCGTGCAGCAGCCGGCCGAGGACGGCGCCGTAGGTGCGCCGGGGCAGCAGCACGGTGACCTGAGCCGTGGGGTGACGGTCGACCGGGCGGTGCGTGTAGACCATCGCGGTCCGGTCCAGGCGGCGACCCGGGCAGTCGACGAGCTCCAGCGGCAGGGCCCGGGTCTCGAGCTGGTCCCAGGCCTGCTGCAGCCGCTCCGCGTGCGCTGAGTCCACCACGAGGTGCACGCACCGCAGCTGGGCCGGCTTGAGGGTGCGGGCGAAGCGCAGCGCCCGCACCAGGGCGAGGTCCACCGTGTCGACCAGCACCACGACGATCGAGGTCGGCGCGATGCGCATCGGCTGCGCCACGGGGTGGGTGGCGAGGATCTGGGCCTCCCGGGCGTACTTCCGGTGGAGGCGCAGCAGCCCGAGCACCGCCGCCGCCGGGACCCACCGGTCGGTCTCCCCGACGAGCAGCAGCAGACCCGTCAGCAGCGCCGGCGCCGCCACCGCCAGCACCCACCCGGCCAGCAACCGGCCGCGTGGCAGCGGCGCGGGCGCGCGGGGGGCCATCGGCATACGGCCCATCATGGCCCAGCGCACCAGGCACCGGGGAGGGGACCCTGGGGAGGCCGGGGAGGCTGGACGGACTGGGGAGGAGCACGACGAAGGCCCCGGTCCGACGGCGGTCGGTCCGGGGCCCCTGCACTGCATGGTGGCGGGTGAAGGATTCGAACCTTCGAAGCTTTCGCGACGGATTTACAGTCCGCTCCCATTGGCCGCTCGGGCAACCCGCCATGGTGCGTCGGCAAGCATAGCAACGAGGAGCGGTGAAGCCGAATCCGTAAGATCGAGGCAACAGACCACCCAAGGAGGAGCCATGGCGGACAGCTCGTTCGACATCGTCAGCAAGGTCGACAAGCAGGAGGTCGACAACGCGATCAACCAGGCGGCCAAGGAGGTCGCCCAGCGCTACGACTTCAAGGGGGTCGGCGCCTCCATCGAGTGGAGCGGCGACAACGTGCTGATCAAGGCCAACACCCCCGAGCGGTGCGCCGCGGTGCTCGACGTCTTCGAGACCAAGCTGGTGCGGCGCGGGGTGTCGCTCAAGTCCTTCGACTTCGGCGACGACAAGGAGGCCAAGCCCTCGGGCAAGGAGTACCGCCTCGAGGGGGCGATGCGCGACGGCATCAGCCAGGACAACGCCAAGAAGATCTCCAAGCTGATCCGCGACGAGGGACCCAAGTCGGTCAAGGCGCAGATCCAGGGCGACGAGCTGCGCGTCACGTCCAAGTCCCGCGACGACCTGCAGGCCGTGCAGCGGCTGGTCAAGGAGGCCGACCTGGACTTCGCGGTGCAGTTCACCAACTACCGCTGAGACGCCCCGCTCGCACCCCGGCACGGCTGGCTAGCCTGCCGGGGTGCTTGCTGCCCTGGTCCAGGTCGTCCTGCCCGTCGTGCTCGTCGCCGCGGTCGGCTACGTCCTGGCGCGGTCCTTCGAGCTGGACCGGCAGACGCTCAACAAGGTGGGCATGCACGGGCTGACCCCAGCGCTGGCCTTCACCTCGATCGTCA
The DNA here is from genome assembly GCF_009707125.1 of Arsenicicoccus cauae. Taxonomy (GTDB): domain Bacteria; phylum Actinomycetota; class Actinomycetes; order Actinomycetales; family Dermatophilaceae; genus Arsenicicoccus; species Arsenicicoccus cauae. The sequence goes on along the minus strand of NZ_WLVL01000002.1, from coordinate 3,371 downwards.
AGACGGAGGTGTCCCCGGGGCAGGGGGTGTGGCTGGTCGCGGGCTACGTCGCCGCGAACGTGCTCGCGGGGCTCGTCGCGTGGGGCGTCGCGGCTCGCTGGCCGGGGCGCACCCGGCGGGGCGTGGTCGCGTGCACGGTGATCGGCAACAACGGCAACTTCGGGCTGCCGGTGGCGCTGCTGGCACTGGGCCAGCCCGGGCTGGACCAGGCCCTCGTGATCTTCATCGTCTCGGTGGTCGTGATGTTCACCATCGGGCCGGTGCTCTACGGCTCGCACGACGGGCTGGGGGCCGGGCTGCGCTCGCTCGTGCGCCTGCCCGTGCTGTGGGCGCTGGTGCTCGCCTCGGTCGTGCGGCTGACCGGTATGACGGTCCCCGTCGGCGTCATGCGGGGGATCGAGCTGCTCGCGGCCGCCGCCATACCGCTGGTGCTGCTGCAGCTGGGCGTGCAGCTGGGGCAGTCGCGGCGGATCCACCTGACCGCGCCCGTGCTGCTGAGCGTGGGGCTGCGGTCGGTGGGGCTGCCGCTGCTCGGGCTCGCCGGGGCAGCGTCCTCGAGCAGATCGGTCACCAGGCGCATACCGCGCTGGCGCAACTCATCTGGATACTTCCTCGGTGCTGGCATGAATCCACCTTCTCGGTGGATCGCTGCCTCCACCAGACCCGGGGCGGTTCAGTTTCGTGTTTCACGGCACGGACGATGCCGAGAGGATGGGGCGTTCACCACAACGCGGCCCTGACTGGGTGGTCAGGGCCGCGTTGTGGTGACTCAGGGTGCGCGTGTGCCCCCGCGAGGCTGTGGTTGCATTCGGGGGTATCGAGATGTTCGTGTGAAGTTGAAACTGCGCTTGAGCCCCAGAGGTCAATCTGGGGCAGGTCAAGCGGTTTGGTGACTCCTGTGTCTGCACGCCCCTGTCAGGGCGGACAGGTCGATCCCGGGGTCCGGATCCACGGCGGGCTGGTCCCCGTCGGCCAGGATGACGACACCGGCGGGGAGCTGGTGGGCCTTCGCCCGCTGGGTAAGGACGTAGTTGAGTCCCCGACAGTGGTGTAGCGCGGTCGCCGAGCCGGTCCCGGTAGTGCACGTGGGTGCGGCCACCGCGTGATCCTTCGAGCGAACCTCTCACAGCACTCTCGAAAGGAGTCCTCACGATGACCGCACCACACATTGTCGACTCAGCAGTCCCGGATGTCGGAAGGGGCAGGTGCGCTCACGCTGAAGGTGGGACGCATCGGCCTCTCGAGAGCTGCCATCACTGGCTCCCTGCGATCGCAGCGGCATCCTGTCCATGTGACTCGTCGGCCAGCCACTCGCTGCCAGCGGCCTCGATCTGCGGGCGTGGACTGTCGATGAGCATCGGCTCACCGCGCTCCTTCGCAGGCGCAAGTGGCGCTCCGTCACGGTTGAGGTTGACCGTCCTGACCGGCTCGCGCCACTCGTACGCGGGCGCGGTGTTCGTCGTGTTGAGATGCAGCGAGTAGACATCCGGGCGCGCGTAGTGCCCGACAGGGTCTGCGGACTGTTTGGCAAGGGCGATCATCGCCAGGTCGACGTCGGCGTACAAGATGCCTTCGGCGTCTTCGGGCAGCGCTTCGGATAGTTGCGATCCATCAGGCCCAAAGATCCGACCAAACCCCCCACCCGATCCGATCAGCTTGCGCTCCTCGTCCGTGGTAGTGAAGGTCTCGTGCGCGGCCTGATCGACGACCTGCGTTGAACACAGCACGAAGGTGCCGCCTTCGAGGGCATAGGACCGCGTCGCGATCAGTTGCGCCTCGACACTGAAGGCAAAGACTTCCGGCTGGTACAGACTCATCCCCGGCCAGGACGCGACGTGCACCTGCTCGTGCTGCGAGTACAACGCCATCTTCGACAGCGGCTGCACGTGCTCCCAACAGTTCAACGCGCCAACTCGGGCCATCGGCAGGTCGAAGACCGCCAGGTCTGACCCATTGCCCTCGCCGAAGAGGGAGCGCTCGAGGTGAGTTGGCTTGAGCTTGCGCCGCCCGGCAACCAACTTCCCGTCCGGGTCGATGATCAACTGGGTCATGTAGAGGCTCGCACCTGCTCGTTCGCTGATCCCCATGACGATCGCGATCTTGTGCTCCGCGGCGGCTGCTTGAAGGCTCTGCACCTCGGGGCCGTCGATGGTCAGCGAGTTTTGGTGATAGGGGATGGTGAACTTCGCCATCCCTGCCAGAGCGCTGTTGCCCCACAGGTGGTAGGGGTACCCGGGCACGAAGACCTCGGGAAAGGCGATCAACTCGGCACCGTTGTCGGCAGCCTCGGCAGCCCACGCGATGGCCTTGTCCACCGTCGCCTGCGCATCGAGCCAGACAGGCGCGATCTGCGTGGTCGCCACCCGGAACTTGTTCTTGTACTCCACCATCAGAGCTGCTCCTTTTCGTTGAGGTTTGGGGATGAGCAAGCACTCAAGGTAGGCGTCGAGAGACGCCGCGCCTTGCCGAATCCGGCCCGGGCGCTTGCCTCTTCAGGCCAAGGGGGCTTTCGGGTCAGCGACCAGGGATCTACGCCTGCGAGGCGTGCTTGACCGCGTCGAGGGCGAAGTCGATCTGGGCGACCCAGCCGTCGATGACCTGGCCGAGGGTGACCGGGGTGGCGTCCTGCAGGTGGGTCCGGCCGACCATGACGATGTCGGCGAACTCCTTGGCCTTGGCGGCCAGGGTCTCGCGCAGCTGCGTGACGAAGGGGTGGAGGCGCTCATTGAGGTCGAGGACGATCGCGATGTGCATCGCGGTGGGGAAGGTGTCGTTGCTCGACTGGCCGCGGTTGACGTGGTCGTTGGGGTGGACCGGGGTCTTCGAGCCCATCTCGCCGCCGGCGATCTCGATGGCGCGGTTGGAGATGACCTCGTTGGAGTTCATGTTGGACTGCGTGCCCGAGCCGGTCTGGAAGACGACGAGCGGGAAGTGGTCGTCGAGGTCGCCGGAGATGACCTCGTCGGCCGCCTGCGCCACGGGGTCGGCGACGTCCTGCGGCAGCTCGTCGAGCTCGGCGTTGGCCAGGGCGGCGGACTTCTTGAGGATGCCGAGGGCGCGGATCATCGAGCGGCCCCAGACGAAGGTGTCGCGACCGATGTCGAAGTTGCCGAGCGAGCGCTGGGTCTGCGCGCCCCAGTACTTGTCCGCGGCCACCTCGATGGTGCCCATGCTGTCCTTCTCCGCGCGCGTCTGAGTCATGGGGAAAACGCTATTCGGCGGCGGACGACGGCCCGTGCAATACGATAGAGCCCCGTTGAGTGGTGGGCTTTGAGGTGATGCTCGTTGCCTACCGGTCGCTCTTTTCGAGGGCGACGGTCTCAGTATCGCGGGTTGGGTAGAGCTTGGCCATGGAGCCTTCGGAGAGGTAG
>NZ_WLVL01000019.1 GCF_009707125.1 Arsenicicoccus cauae | reverse complement strand
CTCGAAGAAAGACATCATCCGCTGCCTCAAACGACTCATCGCCCGCGAGATCTACTACGTCCTCACCCGGGAGCGCATCGAGCCCGGACACCTCGCTACCGCCGCTTGACATCCATAGGAGCATCCTGACGGTAGGTTCGGGGGGTGCTCGCCATCCCCCTCGCCCTCGCGTCGGCCGTGCTCTACGGCGTCTCCGACTTCCTGTCCGGGGTGCAGTCGCGACGCCGGCACTTCCTGATCGTGGGCGCGGTGGCGCAGACCTTCTCCGCCGCCGGGCTCACCCTGGTCGCCCTCGCCCAGCGCCAACCGCTCACGCACGACGCCCTCCTCTGGGGCGCCGTCGCCGCCACCGGGCACTGCTCCGGCACCCTCATGCTGACGCGCGGCCTGGCCTCCGGGTCGATGCACGTCGCGGGTCCGCTGTCGGCCGTGTGCGCGGCCGGGCTCCCGGTCGTCCTCGGCGTCGCCCTCGGCGAGCGACCCAGCCTGCTGGCCGGCATCGGGATCCTGCTCGCCCTGCCCGCCGTGTGGGCGGTCGCCGCCGGCGAGAGCGATCCGGGCTCGGCTCCCGGCGAGACCCACCTCGTCGAGCCGGACCGGCCGGACCAGGGCCGTACGCCGACCGCGCCGGCCACCGCCGGACGGGCCGGGGTGCGCGACGGGCTGCTGGCCGGGGTGGGCTTCGCGGTGTTCTTCATCGCGCTGGCGCAGGCCGGGCCGGGATCCGGGTCCTGGCCCGTCGCCGTCTGCCAGCTGGCCTCGCTGGTGGCGATGTGGGCGATCGTGGCGCGGAAGCGCCCGGCAGGGTCGGTGCGGGAGGCGCTGCCCGCGTGGGTCGTCGGGGTGACGGGGTGCCTCGGGTCGCTCACCTACTTCCTGGCCGGCAACGCCGGCGGCGGGCAGCTGACGGTCGTCCCCGTGGTCGCGTCCCTCTACCCGGCGTTCACGGTGCTCCTCGCGATGGGGCTGCTCGGCGAGCGTGCCTCGCGCGACCAGGTCGCGGGCCTGGTCGCCTGCGCGGTGGCGGTGGCCCTGATCGCGGCGGGGTGATGCGGACGCGGTGAGGATCCGGCCGTTGGTGGCCCGCAGGGCGTCATACGCGCCAGGATGGGGACCATGTCGATCCGTGAATGGTTGATCACCCGGTCCGAGCGCGCCAACCCGCGGACCACGATCGACGACCGGCACCCCGGTGACCAGGCCTGGAGCGACGGCAACGTGGCGACGCCGTTGATCCACGGGCGGACCTACTTCGCGGACCTCTACCCACGGATCGAGGCGACCGGGCCCGGGGACCTGCTGTGGTTCACCGACTGGCGCGGCGACCCCGACGAACGCCTCGTCGCCGACGACCCCAACTCCGCGATCGTCGCGGTGCTGGCGCGTGCGGCCCGACGCGGGGTGGACGTACGGGGACTCGTGTGGCGCTCGCACTGGGACAGGCTCGCGTTCTCCGGCGCCGAGAACAGACGGTTCGGCGAGCAGCTGCAGAGCGCCGGGGCCGAGGTGTTGCTCGACATGCGGGTGCGCACCGGCGGCAGCCACCACCAGAAGTTCATCGTCATCCGGCACCGCGACGACCCTGGCCGCGACGTCGCCTATGTCGGCGGCATCGACCTGTGCCACTCGCGGCGCGACGACGACGACCACCACGGGGACCCCCAGGCGCAGGACATGGCCGATGAGTTCGGTGACAGCCCGCCCTGGCACGACGTGCAGGTGCGTCTGGAGGGACCCGCGGTCCACGACGTCGAGACGGTCTTTCGCGAGCGGTGGAACGACCCGACCCCGTTGTCCCGCAGCCCGATCCGCAAGCTGGCCGACAAGCTGCGCGGCGACGACACCGACCCGGACCCGCTGCCGGACCAGACGCCCCCGCCGCCCGCGATCCCCGGCGCGACCCACCACGTGCAGCTGTTGCGGACCTATCCCAACCTGCGGCACGGCAGGGACTACCCGTACGCCCGCGGCGGCGAGCGGAGCGTGGCGCGGGGCTACTCCAAGGCGCTGGAGCGCGCGGAGCACCTGATCTACATCGAGGACCAGTACCTCTGGTCCAAGGACGTCGCCGAGCAGTTCATCGAGACGCTGCAGACGAGCCCCGACCTGCACGTCATCGCGGTCCTGCCGCAGGTGCCCGACCAGAGCAGCCCACTGTCCCGGACGCCGCAGCTCTACGGCCGCGACCAGGCGGTGCGGCTGATCGAGGAGGCCGGCGGCGACCGGTTCGCGCTCTATGGGATCGAGAACCTCGCCGGCACACCGGTGTACGTCCACGCCAAGGTCTGCGTGATGGACGACCGTTGGGCCACGATCGGGTCCGACAACTTCAACCGGCGCTCATGGACCCACGACTCCGAGCTGTCGGCGGTGGTCTGGGACGACGAGGGGGAGGACCACAACGCCTATGCCCGCCGACTGCGGCTGCGGCTCGCGGCGGAGCACCTGGGCCGGGAGCTGCCGCCGGGTGCCACGGACGCCGAGATCGCCCGCGTGATGGCGGACTGCCTCACCGCCGAGGGGATGTTCGCCGCGTATGCCGACTGCGCCCGCCGCCTCGACGACTGGCACGACGGCGGGCGCGTCGGAGAGCGGCCTCCCGGACGGCTGCGCAGCATCCCCCCGGTGGAGCAGTCGCGGCTCACCCAGGCGTGGGCGCGCGTGGTCTACGAGGTGCTGCACGACCCGGACGGCCGGCCCAAGCCGCTGCGCCGGGCCGCCCGCTTCTAGCCCTACCGGGGGTAAGGGCATCGACCGGGCTTCGTTCGCCAAGTCGATGATCCCGCCGGGGGTAAGGGCATCGACCGGGCTTCGTTCGCCAGGTCGATGATCCCGCCGGGGGTAGGGGCATCGACCGGGCTTCGTTCGCCAGGCCGATGATCCGGCCCCCGGTAGGTCCGGCAGGGGGCTCCCAGGCTGGGCCGGGCACAATGGCTGGCGGAACGCCAGGCGGGGGACGAGAGGACACACATGGAGCACGACGACGCGCAGCCGCGCGACGCTGGCGGCGGAGCCGCAGCCGACCGCGGGCCACGGCCCGGCCGCGCCACCGTCGGGGGCAGTCGGCTGAGGGGAGCGGTGGGCTCCGTCACGCGCACCGTCCGGGCGCGGCTGGACGCGCCGCCCCCTTCGCAGTGGGGGAGCACCATGTCGTCCCCGCAGACCACACCGGTGCCCACGACCGTGCACGTCACCATGCCCGAGCCCACCCGGCCCGAGTCCGACCCGGTCCCTCGCGGGGTGCGGGTGGCGGCGGCCTGGAGCTGGCGCCTGCTGCTCATCGTGGCCGCCGTCTACCTCGTGGCCCAGGCGTTGGCGGCCGTCCCCATCGTCACGATCCCGTTCGTCGTCGCGCTGCTGCTCACGGCGGTGCTCGGCCCCGTCCAGCGGCGGCTGCACCGCGGGGGCCACGTGCCGCACTCCCTGGCGGCGTTCCTCGCGCTGCTGCTCGGCATCGCGGTGATCGGGGCGATCGGCACCTTCGTCGCCCTGCAGATCTCGGCCAACGCGCCTCGTATGTCGGAGCAGTTCACGCACTTCCTCGACGACGCGAGCCGCTGGCTGCGAGAGGGTCCGTTGCACCTGAGCGACTCCCAGGTCGCGAAGTACTTCCAGGAGCTCTCGGACACCATCTCCAAGAACCAGGGCACCCTCGTCACCGGCGCGATCACCACGCTCTCGACCCTGTCGCATGTCATCGCGGGCGGTCTGCTGCTCCTGCTCAGCACCTTCTTTCTCCTCCGCGACGGCGAGGTCATCTGGCGCTGGGTGCTCGGGCTGCTGCCGATGGGTTCGCGCCGCCGCATCGACCAGGTGGGCCGGGTCGGCTGGCACACCCTCGGCGGCTACATGCGGGGCGTGACCATCATCGCGACGCTGCACGCGACCACGATCTACGTCGTCCTGCACGTCCTCGACGTGCCGTTGGCCCTGGCCCTGTCGGTCCTGATCTTCGTCGGGTCGTTCATCCCGCTGATCGGCATGACGGTGACCGGGATCTTCTGCATCATGGTCAGCCTCATCGAGCACGGCCCTGCGGCAGCCCTGGTCGTCGCCATCACGATCGTCGTCCTCGTGCAGCTGGAGGCCCACCTCTTGCAGCCGCTGATCATGAGCCGCAACGTCGAGGTGCACCCGCTCGGGGTGGCCCTGGCCGTGCTGGCCGGCACGTCGGTGGCGGGCGTGGCCGGGGCCTTGTTCGCCGTGCCGATCGTGGCCTTCGCCAATGCGACTTTGCGGGCGGTGCACCTGCCCCTGCCGCCCACCGAGGAGGAACGCGAGGAGCAGGCCCGGGCCGCCGCGGGCCAGCTGCCGCTCGAGGGCTACCCCGAGTAGCCGAGCCGGCCCGAGACCACCCGCCGCCGCGCGGCGGACCTCAGGCGAGCGCCTCGATGCGCGCGGCGATCGCCTCGAGCGCCCGGTCCAGGCCGGCGTCGATGGTGGCGGGGTCGCCGTGCTCGGTGCTGAGGCTGATCTCGACCGTCGACTCCGTGGCGCGCTCGACGTCGCCCCCGACGTCGCCCCCGACGGTCAGCGACCCACGGTAGCTGTGCCGCTCCGACCCCCAGCGCATCGCCCGCGCCTCCTGGTCGACCTCGAGCCAGGCGGTGCCCTGCACCTCCAGCTCGCGCGTGCCGTCGGGGGTCACGACGGCGGTGACCGTCACGGTGCCGTCGTCGTGCGGCTCCACGCGACGCATCCGCGGCATGAAGTCCGGCAGGTGCCGCGGGTCCCGCAGGTACCCGAAGGTCACGTCGGCGGGCGCGTGGACGGTGACGGTGCGGCGGTGCTCGGACATGGCGGCTCCTCCTGAGGCTGGTGCCTCCAGTCCTACCACCCAGCCGCTCCGCGCCGACCACCGGCCCCGGGTCAGCCGCGCAGGGTCTGCAGCAGCGTCACGGCGGCGACGACCACGAGGAGTATGCCGAACGCCAGCTGCAGCCGGGGTGGGGGCACGTGGCGACCGACCCGAGCGCCGATCAGGCCGCCCACGACCATCGAGACCGTCAGCGCGGTGGTCAGCGGCCAGTCCAGCCGCGCCAGGGTGGGCCACCGCCACACCAGCGACGTGAGGCAGTTGCCGGCGATGACGAGCAGGGACGTGCCCACCGCCACGCGCATCGGCACGCGCAGCAGCGTCAGCGCCGGCACGATCGCGAACCCCCCTCCGACGCCGAAGAACCCGGTCAGCAGGCTCACCCCGGTCGCGGCGCCCACGAGCGGGCCCCACCGGGTGCGGTGAGCCACCCGGTGCGACCCGGCCGCGCCGCCGGCCAGACCGTCGACCGGCACGTCGGGCTGCCCCCGGTGCACCGGAACCCCTGGGTCGGAGGCGCCCGCGTCCCGCCCCCGCCGCACCATCAGCACGGCGATGACGAGCAGCAGCCCGCCGAACATCGCGAGCAGCAGTTCCTCGTCGACCAGGTGGGACAGCCGGGTCCCGAGGGCCGAGCCGAGCACGCCGCACAGGACGAAGGCCCCCGCCATACGGGCATCGACGAGCCCCCGGCGACCGGAGGACCAGGCCGACACGAGCGAGGCGAGACCCACGACGACCAGGCACATCGTGGTGGCCGGGACCGCGTCGATCCCGAGGCCGAGGACGAGGGCGGGCACGAGCAGCACCGCGCCGCCGCCCCCGAGGGCGCCCATGACGACACCGATCAGCAACCCGGCCAGCGCCCCGACGAGCAGGGCCGCCGGGATCGCGGTCAGCACGGCCGCTAGACCTGCTTCCAGCCCTTGAGGCGGCGCTTGGCGACCTTGCCGACCGCCTTGCGGTAGTCCTTGGACGCGAGCTCGCCCTGCAGCGCCTCCTCGATGCCCTGCAGGCGGCCGTACGTGAAGGCGTTCTCGCCGTGACGCTGGGCGCGCAGGCCGAGGTCGCGCAGCGCCTCCTGGGTGATCGCGCTGTCCTGGTGCTCGCCGAGCACCTCGGCGAGGTTCTCGCTGGACTTGCCGAGCTGCTTGCCGCGCAGCCCGAGCACGACGGTGCTCGACTCCGCGGCGTAGCGCAGCCGCTTGGCGGCCTTGCGCACCTCGTGCAGCGCGGTCTCGGCGCGGGCCGGATCGTCGATCGCCGAGGCCTGACGGACGGCGCGTCGCATCCGGCGCCAGTCGCGACCGAGCAGCCGGGGCACGACCAGGCGGGCCGGGTCGTCGGCGAGGGGCGTGGTCGGGGGCGTCATGACGAGCCTGTCCAGGGCGTCGAGCAGGGCGTAGTAGCGCTCGTGCTCCAGCCCTCGCCGCAGCCGGGTCATGGCCCGGTCGTAGTCCTTGCCGAGCTCGGTGTCGATACGGTCGGCGACCGGGCCGAGCACCGCCTGGGACGGCTGCTTCTCGACGAGGGCGAGCAGCCGTTCGCGCAGCACCTCGGCGTCGCGGGCGCCGCCGAGGGTGTCGGCCAGCACCTTGAGCTCGGTGCGCAGGTGGGTGGTCAGCTCGTCGTCGAGCAGGGGGCCGTATGTCGACAGCAGCGTGCGCAGCCGCCTGGTCGCGACCCGCATCTGGTGGACGGCGTCAGGCGCGCCGGTGCGGGCACCAGCGTCCTCGGCCTTGAGCCGCTCGACGGTGGTCTGCAGGGCCGCCATCATGACCTGGCCGGCGGTGGGCTTCTTGGGGACGGTGTGCACGGCCGGCGGCGGCGGGGCGAGGGGGCCGAGGGCGCGGGCCAGCTTGGAGGGGCCTGCGGCGGGTCGGGCGCCGGCGGCCAGCAGGACGCGCTCCACCGCGTCGAGCAGCGGCACGGGCCCGTCGACGAGCTCGACCTCCCACTCGCTCCAGGCGGACGGGTCGACGCCGGGGCGCAGGGGCGTGGCGGTGACGGTGTCGGAGCACACCTCGGCCAGGAGGGTCCGCGCCTCGTCCCCGGCATACAGCTCGGTGGTCACCCGCTGGTTGGTGAGCCGCACGACCGGGGTGAGGGCTCGTCCCCGGGTGTGGGCCAGGACGTGGGGGAGCAGCTCGGCGGGGACCTCGAGGAGGGACAGGTCCGTCTCGCCGAGCGGGGCGTGCAGCTCGCGGCGCACGTCCTTGCGCGCCGGCAGCTTGAGGTGCCAGCCCTCGTCGCCGCCCCCGGTGCGGCGGCGCAGCGTGATGCGGGCCCGCGCTAGCGCCAGGTCGTCGGTGTCGAGATAGATCGCGTCGAGCTCGACCGGTGGCCGCAGCTCGACCTGGTCCACGCCCGGCAGGGTGACGAGCGAGGGCAGCGCTGCCCCCGCCTCGACGTCGTACTTGCGCTCGATCTCACGATGCTCCGTCGCACTCACGCGCCCATCATCCCCGACCCGGACCCCTGGTGCGCCACCCGCCTCCACGTGGAACGATGCCCCTTGGTCCCCTGCTCGACCGTCCGCCACCCGGAGTTCACGTGCCAGCCATCCCCCGCGCCCACCACGACCTGCCCGAGTGGCTCGACCTGAGCCCCCTCGAGCAACAGATCTACGACGTGCGCCTGGAGGCGTTGTGGGCGGATGTGCGCCGACCCGTCGCCGAGCTGTACGGCGAGGACGGCCACGGGCACGACCTCGGCCAGGTGCTCGAGCGGCTCGTGACCGTGGCCGCCCGCGCCTACGCCACGCGCTCGCAGGAGCTGCGCGTGCTCGACGAGCGCCGCCTGTCCCAGCCCGACTGGTTCCAGCGCTCCGAGCTCGTCGGCTACGTCTGCTACACCGACCGGTTCAGCGGGTCCTTCGCGACCCTGCCCGGCCGGCTGGACTACCTCGCCGAGCTCGGGGTCGGCTACCTGCACCTGATGCCGGTGCTCGAGCCCCGGGAGGGTGCCAACGACGGGGGGTATGCCGTCCGCGACTACCGCGCGACCGACCCCCGTCTCGGCTCGATGGACGAGCTCCGTGCGCTCGCCACCACCCTGCGGGGGCGCGGCGTCTCGCTCGTCGTGGACCTGGTCTGCAACCACACCGCGCGCGAGCACGAGTGGGCGCGGCGCGCCGTGACCGGCACGACGCCCGAGGACCTGGCCTACCGCGACTACTACCTCTTCTACCCCGACCGCGAGCAGCCGGACCGGTGGGAGGCCTCGCTGCCCGAGGTCTTCCCCGACTTCGCGCCCGGCAACTTCACCTGGGTCCCCGAGATCCGGCAGTGGGTCTGGACGACCTTCAACGACTACCAGTGGGACCTGAACTACGCGAACCCCCGCGTGCTCGAGGAGATGCTCGACGTCATCTGCTACCTCGGCAACGCGGGCGTCGAGGTCGTCCGCCTGGACGCGGTGGCGTTCCTGTGGAAGCGGCTCGGCACGACCTGCCAGAACCAGCCCGAGGCGCACCTGATCCTGCAGGCCTTCCGAGCGCTCACGCGGCTCGCCATGCCCGGCGTCATCCTCCTCGCCGAGGCCATCGTGTCGCCGGAGGACCTCGTCCCGTACCTCGGCCAGGGCGCCGCCACGGCCAAGGAGTGCGAGCTCGCCTACCACAACGTCTACATGGTCGCCCTGTGGTCGGCCCTCGCCGAGGGCGACGCCCGGCTGCTCACGCACACGCTGCGGGCCATGCCCCAGATCCCGCCGAGCGTGGCCTGGCTGACCTACGCCCGCCTGCACGACGACATCGGGTGGGCGGTCACCGACGACAACGCCGCCGCCGTGGGTCTCGACGGCTTCTGGCACCGGTCCTTCCTGTCCGACTTCTACTCCGGCGCGCACCCCGGCTCGTGGGCGGTGGGCGAGGTCTTTCAGGAGAACCCGGTCACCCGCGACCGCCGGATCTCGGGCACGCTCGCGTCGTTGTGCGGGCTGGAGCGAGCCCAGGCGGAGGGCGACGAGACGGCGGTCGATCTCGCCATACGACGCATCCTGCTGATGCAGGGGCTCGTGCTGGTCCTCGGCGGCGTCCCCCTGATCTACATGGGCGACGAGATCGGGCTGCTCAACGACCACTCCTACCTCGCGGATCCCGCTCTCGCCGAGGACAACCGGTGGATCCATCGGCCGCCGATGGACTGGGTCGCGGCCGAGCGGCGGCACGACCCGGCGACCGTGGAGGGGCGGGTCTTCGGCGGGCTGCAGCGGCTCGTCCGGGCGCGCCAGGCGCTGCCGCAGCTGCACGCCCAGACCTCGACCGAGCCGCTCTCGCTCGGCAACGACGCGGTGTTCGCGCTGCTGCGGACCGGCCCGCGGGGGCACGTGCTGGCGCTCGCCAACCTCACGGCGGCCCCCCAGCACCTGTCGCTGCACGGCTTCGACCGGTTCGGGCCGCTGTCGGGGCTGCGCGACGCGATCACCGGCGACGACCTGTGGTGGGAGTTCACGCTCGAGCCCTACCAGCAGCGCTGGGTGGTGCCGACGCCCTGACCCGCGCGCTCGGTGCGTCGAGCCCGCACTTTTGTCACGTGGCGGGGCCCTGGGCGTGGCGGACGTGCCTCGAGCCCGCACTTTTGTCACGTGGCGGGGTCCTGGGTGTGGCGAACGTGCGTCGAGCCCGCACCTTTGTCACGTGGTGGGGTCCGGGGCGCGGGAACCACGTGGCCGGGATCGCGGGGGTCCGCGTCCTGGGAGGGGATGGCGAGGGCGACCGTCTGCGCGCGGTGTCGGAGCGGTTCGCCCGAGGCTCGACGCTGCGGCTGGACCCCTTGCTCGAAGGGCTCACGACGAGCAGCAGGTGACCGTGCGCGCCTACGGGGTGGGCGTCGCCGAGCTCTGCGGGGTGGTCGCCCTGACGTCCTGCAGCGTGACGGGGGCGTCGGCCCGGCATACGCGCCCTGGCGAGGGGAGAGGTGACTGGATCGCGCGGCCGTTGATCGCGCGCACGTCGTCATAGACCGGCCGGCCCTCGAGCAGGTCGCGGTAGCTGTAGCGCGTCAGCGTCTGCAGGCGGCAGTCCCCGCCGAAGCTCAGCACGTCGAAGGCATAGGGCTGACCCGCCAGCTCACCCCCGTCGCCGCCCTCGACGTAGTGCGACACGACGCCGCCGCCGGTGAAGGTCCCGATCTGGACCCGGTTGCCCTGCAAGGCGGTCGAGTGCATGTGGCCGTGCAGCCGGATCCCGGCGTCGCCCGAGGCCTCCGCCGCCGCGGGCTCGTGGGTGACGAGGACGTCCAGACCCCGCTCGGCATCGGCGGCAGCCGCCGCAGACGCCGAGGGGGCCACCGCCTCGGCCGACGGGACCGACGCGGCGCTGCCGGCGGCGACCGAGGTCGTCGGCACCGGCGTGCCCCCGCTCGGGGATGCTGTCGCTCCTCGCGTCGAGGACTCCTGGGCGGTGGTCGCCCGCCCCGCGCGCAGCTCGCGCATCGCCTCGGCGAAGGCCTCGGCCGCGGGCACCTGCGTCGCTGGCCCGCCACCGGTGTCGCCGAACCATCGCGGGTCGTTGAAGCCGCCGATCCGCAGCCCGCCGACGGTCGCGAGGGTGTAGGTGTGGCGGCGCGGCTCGAGCACGACGACGCCCGGGACCTGCGTCATCCGCTCGACCAGCGCGTCGTCGGTGGGGGAGCTCGCGTCGTGGTTGCCCCTCACAAAGAGGTAGGGCACACCGAGCGACGCGATGCCGGTGAACAGCCCGGCCGCCTCGGCCTCCTGCACGCGCCCGAAGTTGATCAGGTCGCCGGTGTCGACGACGGCGGTGATGCCCTCGGTCTCGACGATCTGCTTCATCAGGCGATAGGCGTTGGCGCCGTGGATGTCGGAGACGAGGAGGAGCTTCACCGAGGCGGGGGTGGCCAGCTCCGCGGGCACGAACTTGTCCTGCAGCGCGGCCGAGAGCGCCAGCATGTTCTTGACATAGGGCTGGGCCTGCGCCGACCGCGCCTCGACGCCGGCGAGGATCGCGGTGTTGGAACGCACGTAGCCGAGCAGCCCGTCGGCACCGACGGACTCCAGCCGGTCCGGGCGGAAGGTCGACCAGGCGGCACCGGCGGTGCCGGTCAGTGCGAGCAGGAGGGACAGGGCCGGTATGGCGACCGCCCGCCGCCACGGCCGCAACGGATCGTCCCGCGAGCGCCAGTGCCGCATGGCGAACGCCACGAGGAGGCAGGTGAGCAGCGCGCCGCCGGCGAACTTGCCGCCCACCTGGGTGATGGTGGTGCTGACGGCGTCGTCGATCTCGGCGGGCGTGGGCTTGAGCGCGGACACCGACAGGTCACGGGTGGCGAGGACGGAGGTGATGCGGTCCTGGACCCGGGCCACCGCGCTGACGCCGGGAGCCGGCAGCACGCCGTCGAAGCGCAGGTCCAGGTCGCCGAAGAGGGTCGGCGCGTGCAGGGTCGACAGCTGGTCGGGCTCCGCAGAGAGGCGGACCGTGGCGGCATACGACTGCGTGCCGACCTGGGTCGGCCAGACGCTGGTGACCGCGATCCCGACGAGGCCCGACGCGAGGGTCAGGGCGAGGAGACCCACCAAGGTGACCACGCTCCGGCATGCCACCGTGACCCAGCGTGGCCAGGGCCGCCGACTCAGGCGGGCAAAGCGGACACCTCGGGACGACTCTGGGGACTCGGTCCTCGTCGCGGGGCTCACCGGGCCAGACTAGAGGCGTCGAAAGGGGAATTCATGAAGACCGAGGCTGACGTCCTCGTCGTCGGTGGGGGCATCGTGGGGCTCGCGACGGCCCGTGCCCTGCAGCTGCGCAAGCCCGGTGCCCACGTGGTGGTCATCGACAAGGAAGACGACATCGCGCGGCACCAGACCGGCAACAACTCCGGCGTGATCCACGCGGGGGTCTACTACACGCCGGGGTCCTACAAGGCGCGGCTGTGCTTCGACGGGCGCGTGCGCCTGGTGGAGTACCTGCAGGACAAGGGGATCCCGCACCGGATCGACGGTAAGCTCGTCGTGGCGACCAACGCCGACGAGGTGGACAAGATGAAGGAGATCCAGCGGCGTTGCCAGGCCAACAACGTGCCGACGCAGTGGATGAGCCGCGAGGAGTTCCGCGAGGTCGAGCCGCACGCCGAGGGCGTCGCCGCGCTGCAGGTCAAGGTCACCGGCGTCGTCGACTACAAGGTCGTCTGCCAGAGCTACGCCGACGACATCCGCGCCGCCGGCGGCGAGATCCGCACCGGCACCGCGCTCGTGTCGGGGCGGCCGGGCCTGAACGACGTCACCGTCGAGACCACCCAGGGCCCGATCGTCGCCAAGCAGGTCGTGACCTGCGGCGGCCTCAACGCGGACCTCGTCGCCAAGGCCATGGGCGCCCGTCCCGAGACCCGCATCGTCGGCTTCCGCGGTGAGTACTACGAGCTCACGCCCGAGAAGTCCTACCTGTGCAACGCGCTGATCTACCCGGTGCCCGACCCGCGCTTCCCCTTCCTCGGGGTGCACGCCACCAAGGGC
This sequence comes from Arsenicicoccus cauae, assembly GCF_009707125.1. Classification (GTDB taxonomy): domain Bacteria; phylum Actinomycetota; class Actinomycetes; order Actinomycetales; family Dermatophilaceae; genus Arsenicicoccus; species Arsenicicoccus cauae. The sequence continues at coordinate 148,427 of NZ_WLVL01000019.1, read as the reverse complement.
ATCGACGGGCACGTCCACCTCGGCCCCAACGCCGTCATCGCGCTGGCCCGCGAGGGTTACTCGTGGACCCAGATCAACCCGCGCGACATGGTGCAGCTCGCGGCCTTCCCGGGGATCTGGCGGCTCGCGCAGAAGTACTGGAAGTACTCCATCGGCGAGGTCCAGCGGTCCTTCTCCAAGGAGGCCTTCGTCAAGGCGACGCAGAAGATGATGCCGGAGGTGCAGGTCGAGGACGTCGTCCGCGCCGGCGCCGGGGTCCGCGCCCAGGCGATGCGCCCGGACGGCACGCTGGTGGAGGACTTCGACTTCCTGCACGAGCACCCGCGCGTCCTGCACGTGCTCAACGCGCCCTCGCCCGCGGCCACCGCGTCGCTGGCGATCGCCGAGGTCATCGCCGACAAGCTCGCCGAGGCGGAGCGCGTCGCGATCTGAGCCGTATGACGTCACCTGTCGTCGCTACGCTGCCGCCGGGCCGGGCCTACCATCCGGCCTCGCAAGCTCGGCCTCCCGCCAGGCCCGCCACGGCCCGGCCCGGCGGCAGCCTCCGCTCCTTCCGCGTCGTCCTCGCGTCACCCGGCGCGAGCGGGACGACGGTCTGGCGGTGGGTCGCCATACTGGCCGCATGACGACCCACGCCCACATCGAGTCCTGGCTCACCGACATGGACGGGGTGCTGGTCCACGAGGAGCACGCGATCCCCGGCGCCGCCGAGTTCCTCGGCGCGCTGCAGGAGCGCGGGCTGCGCTTCCAGGTGCTGACCAACAACTCGATCTACACGCCCCGCGACCTGCGGGCGCGGCTGCTGGCCAGCGGCATCGACGTCCCCGAGGAGTGCATCTGGACGTCGGCCCTGGCGACCGCGAGCTTCCTGGCCGAGCAGCGGCCGGGCGGCTCGGCCTACGTCATCGGGGAGGCGGGGCTGACGACCGCGCTCTACGAGGCGGGCTACACGATGACCCAGCGGGACCCCGACTACGTGGTGCTGGGGGAGACGCGGACCTACTCCTTCGAGGCGATCACGCGGGCGATCCGGCTGGTGGAGAGCGGCGCGCGCTTCATCGCGACGAACCCCGACGTGAGCGGCCCGTCGGTGGAGGGCACGCTGCCCGCCACGGGGTCGGTGGCCGCGCTGATCACGGCTGCAACCGGGCGCAAGCCGTACTACGTCGGCAAGCCCAACCCGCTGATGATGCGCACCGCCCTCAACCGGATCGAGGCGCACTCCGAGCACACCGTGATGATCGGCGACCGCATGGACACCGACGTCGTGTCCGGGCTCGAGGCGGGGCTGCGCACGATCCTCGTGCAGACCGGGTCTACCCGCCCGCACCAGGTCGAGCTGTTCCCCTACCGCCCGACGCGGGTCGTCGACTCGATCGCCGACGTGGTGCCGCTGGTCGCCGAGCGCGCGCCCCGCGTCGGTCGCGACGAGGGCTCGGCCTCGGCGATGAGCCGGGTCGAGGACGGCACTGGCTGACCCTGGGCCTTGGCTCGCTCGGCCATCCAGCGGGCTGCGTCGCGCTGGGTGCGCGTCACTGCGATGTACTCCGTCATGGCGCCTCCTCCACTCATCAGGGTAGTCCCCGCCGCCGAGGTCGTCACGGGGTGCCGGGGTGGTCAGTCTGCGGGGCCTGCGGGGTCGAGCCCTCTTGCGGAGGTCGCAGCACCACGACGACTCCCTCGCCCCGTTCCTCGGCGTCCTCGACCTTGGACGTCGTGTCGCGCACGATCGCCGCCATCGCGGCCGTGATGAAGGACTTCTCGGTGTCCGTGAGCAGGGACGAGTCCCAGAGCGCCACCAGCTCCTGGTAGCCCAGCTGGGCCTTGCGCTCGTCGTCCGAGACCGCCAGCTCCGCCGCCCACTTGAGGTGCCGCATCGACTCCTCCCGCCGTGACCGCCGCTCGAGCTCCACGTCGGGAGGGGCCAGGGCTGACGGCATACTGGCCGCATGAGCCACTCGTTCGACCCCGAGGTCGAGGCCCGCGGTCTGTGCCAGTTCGTCGACTCGTCCCCGTCCTCCTTCCACGCGGTGCAGTCGGCCGGCGCCCTGCTCGACGCCGCCGGGTTCATCGAGCTGACCGAGGGCGACGCCTGGCCGCAGCAGGCCGGGCGCTTCTACACCATCCGTGCCGGGTCCCTGGCCGCCTGGTCCACCGAGCACGCCGACGGGGCGACCACGCCGTTCCGCGTCGTGGGGGCGCACACCGACTCGCCCAACCTGCGCATCCGCCCCAACCCCGACCTGCACCGACACGGCTGGGACCAGCTCGTCTGCGAGGTGTATGGCGGCCCCCTGCTCAACTCCTGGCTCGATCGCGACCTGGGGCTGTCCGGCCGGGTGTCCGTGCGCGGACGGGCGGGCGTCGAGACGCACCTGGTGCTCGTCGACACCCCCACCCTGCGCATCCCGCAGCTCGCGGTGCACCTCGACCGCGGGGTCAACGACGGGCTCACCCTCAACCCGCAGACCCACCTCGTCCCCGTCTGGGGGTATGGCGGAAGCGCCCCCTCCATGCGCGAGTTCCTGTCCCGCGAGGTCGGCTGCAACGTGGACGACGTCCTCGCCTGGGACCTGATGACGCACGACCTCACCCCCTCGACCCTGCTCGGGCACGACGGCTCGCTGCTCGCGGCCCCGCGCCTGGACAACCTCGGCACGAGCTACTGCGGCACGCGGGCGTTCGTCGACGCGGTGGACGGCGACGGGCCCTCGACCCCGTTCGTGCAGGTGCTGGTGCTCTTCGACCACGAGGAGATCGGGTCGATGACCGACCGCGGCGGCTTCTCCTCGATGCTGCCGCAGATCATGGAGCGCATCACCCGGTCGCTCGGCGGTGACCGCGACGACTACCAGCGGGCGCTCGCCTCGACGGTCGTCGCGTCTGGCGACATGGCCCACGCCACGCACCCCAACTATCCCGAGAAGCACGAGCCCAACCACCAGGTCGCCCTCAACGGCGGACCGGTGCTCAAGGTCAACGTCAAGGGCCGTTACGCCACGGACGCCGTGTCAGCCGGGTGGTTCCGGCTGGCGTGCGACCAGGCGGGGGTGCCGATGCAGGAGTTCGGGGCGCGGGGGGACATGCCGTGCGGCTCGACCATCGGGCCCATGACCTCGGCCCAGCTCGGCGTCTCCACCATCGACTTCGGGGCGCCGATGCTGTCGATGCACTCGGCGCGCGAGCTGATGGGCGCCGAGGATCCGGCGATGTATGCCGGCGCCCTGTCGGCCTTCCTCTCCCCCCAGCTCTGACCTACCGGGGGTAAGGGCATCGACCGGCCTTCGTTCGCCAGGTCGATGATCCTGCCGGGGGTAAGGGCATCGACCGGCCTTCGTTCGCCAGGTCGATGACTCGGCCCCCGGTAAAGGCATCGACCGGGCTTCGTTCGCCAGGTCGATGATCCCGCCCCCGGTAGGGGCATTAGCCGGGCTTCGTCCGGCCGCACCGCCGTCGCCTCGCGCCGTTGGGCGTGGCGGCGGCGGAGCGGCATACGGCCGTATGCCGTCCGGCGACGATCTCGGCGACGGAGTATGCCGACCCGCCGCCAGCATCAGATCGTCAGGAGCACCTTGCCGATGTGAGTGCCACGGTCGAGCTCCTCGTGGGCACGCGCCACCTCGCGGGCCGGGAAGCGACCGTGGATCACGGGCGCCAGCTCGCCGGCCTCGACCAACGGCCACACGTGCTCGCGGACCTCGGCCACGATGGCGGCCTTCTCGGCGCGGGGCCGGGCGCGCAGGGAGGTGGCGACGACGGTGCCGCGCTTGCGCAGCAGGGTCGCGATGTCGAGCTCGCCCTTGACGCCGCCCTGCATGCCGATGATGACGAGGCGGCCGCCGGTGGCCAGGGCGGCGACGTTGCGGGGGAGGTACTTCGCGCCCATGTTGTCGAGGATCACGTCGGCGCCGTGCCCGTCGGTGCCTGCGCGCAGCTCCTTCACGAAGTCCTGCTCCTTGTAGTCGATCAGGATCGAGGCGCCGAGCTCGCGGCAGCGCTCGAGCTTGGCGGCCGAGCCGGCGGTGACGGCGACGCGCACGCCGAGGCGGTGGGCGATCTGGATCGCCGTCGTGCCGATGCCGCTGGAGCCGCCGTGCACGAGCAGGGTGTCGCCGCGCTGCAGCCCGGCGGTCATGACGAGGTTGGACCAGACCGTGCAGGTCACCTCAGGGAGCGCGGCTGCGTCGACGAGGCTGATGCCGTCGGGCACGGGGAGCAGCTGGCCCGCGGGGACGGCGACGTGCTCGGCATACCCGCCTCCGGCGAGGAGGGCGCAGACCTCGTCACCCTCGCTCCACCCCTCGACCCGGCTGCCGACCTGCACGACGATGCCGCTGACCTCGAGCCCGGGGATCTCGGACTCGCCGGGCGGCGGCGCATAGTTGCCCTGGCGCTGCAGCAGGTCGGCGCGGTTGACGCCGGCGGCGACGACGCGGACGAGGACCTCGTCGGCGTTGATCCCCGGGGTGGGGATCTCGGAGACGGTCAGGACCTCGGGGCCGCCGAACGACGGCAGGGTGATGGCCTTCATGCCTCCACCGTATGACGGTGCGGGGTCGCCGTCAGCCGAGGTGGATGACGCGGGCCTCGAACAGGTCGACGGGGGTGTCGACGTCCAGCAGCGCTCGCGGGGAGGGGGTGGGGATGCCCTCCATGCGCAGGCTCGCGGCGGTGCGGTGCACGGACACGTCGCGGGTGCCGGGGGGGAAGGTCTGGTGCAGCGGACCGGTGAGGTAGGCGGCGAGCAAGGGCTGCAGCGATCCGGACTCGTCCACCACCGCCACGGCCTGGACGCCCGCCCGGGCGGCGGTGAGGGCCTCCACGACGTGGGGGGCGGCATCCCCGGCGAACGGCTGGTCGCCGGCCAGGACCACGGTCACGGGGGACTGCGACAGGGCCGCGCCGGTGGCGATGCCGGCGGCGGGGCCACCGAGCGGCGGGTCCTCGCGCGTCCAGGTGACGGGGCGCGTGGTCGGGCGCTCGGTGCCGACGCAGATGATGGCCCAGTCGTCGGGGAGGTCGTCCAGGATCCGGCCGAGGACGGTCGTCTCCCCGAGCTGCTCGGACGTCTTGTCGCGACCGCCCATCCGCACGGACGTGCCTCCGCACAGGATGACGGCGGTCACGTCGGGGGTGGGGTGGAGGCTGGTCATGGATGCTCCTTGCGATGTCCGCCGAGGCGGCGGGTGAGCTCCTGCGCAGCTCGTCGTGCGGCGTCCGCGAGGGGCTGGACGGATGCCTCCACGTGTCGTGGATAGGTGATCGCGACGGATGCTACCGGGTGCCCGCCGTGGTCCACCACTGCCGCCGCCACGCTGGCGAGGCCCTCGGTGACGGTGCCGTCCTCGAGCGCGAAGCCTCGCGTCCGCACGGCGGCGAGCTCCGAGCGCAGGGCCGTCAGCGACCTCGGCCCGGTGCCCCGTCGCGTCACGAACGCATCCCGGTCGGGGAAGAGCGCGCGCACCTGGGCGGCGGGCAGGGCGGCGAGCATGGCGAGGCCGCTCGCGGTGAGCTGGGAGGGGAGGCGCACCCCGACGTCGGTGACCAGCATGGGACGGCCGGGTGCGCGCTCCTCGAGGACGTAGAGCACGTCGCGGCCGTGCAGCACCGCCAGGTGCACGTTGTGGGTCGTCTCGTCCACGAGCCGCGCGAGCACCGGGCGGGACACCCGCGCCAGCCCGGCCTGCCGGGGGTAGGCGCTGCCCAGCTCGAACACCCCGACCCCGAGCCCGTAGCGACGCTCCTCGGGGAGGTGTGTCACCAGTCCCTCGTCGGCCAGGAGGGACAACAGCTTGTATGCCGTGGAGCGCGGCAGCCCGAGGTCGCGCGCCACGGCGGCGGCGGGCACGGGCTCGGGGTGCCGCGAGAGGTGGCGCAGGATCGCGACCGCCTGGCTCACGGCGGGGGAGGCGCTGCGGGGCATGCCCCCATCCTGACGCGTGTCGCCGAGGTCGTGGCGCGGACCGTCCACAGCTCCTAGACGGACCGCGGCAGGACGAGGTTGTCGATGAGGCGGGTCCGGCCGAGGCGGGCGGCCAACGACAGGAGCGCGCCGCGTGCGGGGTCGACGTCGTCCAGCTCGGCCAGGGTGTCCGGGTCGGCGACGCTGACGTACTCCACCTGCGCGGTCGGCTCGGTGGCCAGGACGGCGTGGGCGGCGCTGAGCAGCTCCGAGGCGAGGCGGTGGCCGGCGGCATACGACTCCTCGGCGGCGACGAGGGCGCGGTGCAGGACGGGGGCGACGGCGCGCTCGGCCGGGCTGAGGTAGGTGTTGCGCGAGCTCATGGCCAGGCCGTCGGGCTCGCGGCGGATCGGCTCGACGCAGACCTCCAGCCCGAGCGCGAGGTCGCGGACGAGGCGGCGGATGACGACGGTCTGCTGGGCGTCCTTCTGCCCGAAGTAGGCCCGCGTCGGCCGCACCGCGCCGAACAGGATGGTGCACACGGTCGCGACCCCGTCGAAGTGCCCTGGGCGGCGGGCGCCTTCGAGGACGTCGGTGACGCCGCCGACGCTGACACGCGTGGACGAGCCTGCGGGATAGACGTCCTCGACAGCGGGCGTCCAGACGAGGTCGACGCCCTCGGCCTCGAGCAGCGCGAGGTCGCGGTCGAGGTCGCGCGGATAGTTGTCGAGGTCCTCGCCCGGCCCGAACTGCGTGGGGTTGACGAAGATCGAGACCACCACGGAGTCGTTGGCGCTCGTGGCTGCTCGCACGAGCGACAGGTGGCCGTCGTGCAGGTAGCCCATGGTCGGGACGAACCCGACGGTCCCGAGCTCGGCACGAGCAGCGGTGAGCTCGTCGCGGGTGGTGACGACGCGCATCGGATCTCCTTGTCCTGTGGTGGTCGTGGGACCGGTCGTACGCCGGGCGCCCGCCGTCAGGCGAGATCGCCCGCCCGGCGCAGGGCCTCGGCGAGGACGTCGTCGGGCATCGTGGACGACTGTGCGGCCGTTGGGAACTCGCGAGACCGCACGTCGGTCGCGAGCCGCTCGAGCGCCTCGGCCGCCGTGTCCGCGAGTGTCGCGTAGCGCCGCGTGTGGCGTGGCACGTGCTCGTCGTACAGCCCGAGCACGTCGTGCCACACCTGCACCTCGCCGTCGCATCCCGGCCCGGCCCCGATCCCGATCGTGGGGATGTCGAGCCGCTCGGTGATCGCGGCGGCCAGCGGTGCGGGGACGAGCTCGAGGACGACCGCCCAGGCGCCGGCGTCCTGCAGCGCCAGCGCATCTCGCACGAGCTCGGCGGCCCGCGCCGCGTCCTTGCCCTGCACCCGCAGCCCGAGCTGGTGCACCGACTGCGGCGTCAGGCCGAGGTGGCCCATGACCGGGATCCCGGTCTCGACGAGCCGGCGCACGACCGGCGCCACGGCCCGGCCGCCCTCGAGCTTGACGCTGCCGCAACCGCCTTCGGCCATGAGACGTCCGGCGGAGTGGAGGGCGGTCGCGTCGTCGGCATACGTCAGGAAGGGCAGGTCGCTCACCACCAACGGACGGTCACACCCGCGGACCACCATCTGCGTGTGCCGCACCATGTCGTCCAGCATCACCGGCAGGGTGGAGTCGTGGCCGTGCACGACCATGCCGAGCGAGTCGCCGACGAGCACCATGGGGATCGACGTGCGGTCCACGATCCGCGCCGACGTGTAGTCGTAGCAGGTCACCATCGGCAGGCGCTCCCCGGCAGCGTGCTGCCGCAGCAGGTCCTGGACGGTGAGGCGTCGCTCGCCGCGGTGGACGGACATCAGCCCTGGTGCTCGGCGTCGAGGTCGACCTGCAGGCTGGCGCCCCGCAGAGCCTGGGGGTCGTCGCGCTCAGTGATGACCCGGGCGATCGAGTTGTCGGTGGGGTCGACGAGCACCACCTTGGGGTGCCAGTCGGCGGGCACGGGGACGCTGACCTGCACGTAGGCCATGACGATGACCAGGTCGCCTGGCTGCACGAGTCGCGCGGCGGCGCCGTTGAGCTGGATCTCGCCGGAGCCACGGGCGCCGGGGATCGTGTAGGTCTCGAGCCGGGCGCCGTTGTCGATGTCGACGACCTGCACGCGCTCGTAGGCATCGATGCCGGCGGCGTCCAGCAGGTCCTCGTCGATGGTGATGCTGCCGACGTAGTGGAGGTCGGCGGCGGTCACGCGAGCGCGGTGGATCTTGCCGCTGACCATGGTCTTGAGCTGCACGGGACTGTCCTCGGGGTGGGCGGGTGGAGCCCACCAAGGCTAGGCGACGAGGCTGTTGATCTGCTCCGCCCGAGCACGGACAGTGGTCACCGTCACGTGCCCGGCGGCCCGTCCAGCGCCCCCGCCAGCGCCGCGGTGACCTCCGGAGCCAGGCCGCGCTCCGCGAGCAGGGGTATGACGGCCCGCCCGCTCGCGGCGTAGAGGTCTCGCGCAGGCGGTTGCTCGGCGAGGGCCGCCGCATGCCGCCGGACGGTGCCGAGGTCGCCGCGCACGAGCGGACCCGTGAGCCCCTGGGCCGGCCCGACCTCCGCGACCCCGGCGAGCGACCCGGCGACCAGCCGGGCGAGGGCGGGCACGGTCGGGGCGTCGCCGAGGCCGCAGCGCGACAGCAGCGCCTGCGCCTGCGCGATCCCGGCGACCGCGCTGGTCACGGCCAGGGTGGCGGCCGCGTGATAGACCGCCCGGTGGTCGTCGGCGAGGGGGTGGGCCTGACCGCCCAGCCTCGCCGTCAGCGCGGTCACCGTGCGGGTGAGGGCGGGGTCGGCGGTGACGGTCCACAGGCTGCCGGGGTCGATGCGGGACCGGCGGGTCGCAAAGGCCTGCAGCGGGTGCCAGCACCCCGTCGCCCATCCCACGGCGGCCAGCGGCGTGAGCGCGTCCCGGCCCGTGGCGCCCGACACGTGGACGGCCGCGCCGCCTGCCCGGACTGGCGCGCCCGCGCCAGCGAGCCGTGCCGCCACGGCGGGGATAGCGTCGTCGCTGACCGCGAGGACCACGAGATCGGCCCCGGCGGTCGCCACCGCCAACGGGAGCGCCGACGTCCGGCAGGCCGCCGCCAGGTCATGGGCGGCGGCCTCGTCCCGACCCGCGACGCCGATCAGCTCTACGTCGAGATCCTCTGCCGCGCACGGCTGCCCACGCAGACCGGCGATCCCGTGCGCGAGGGCGGTCGCGACCCGTCCGGTGCCGACGACGGCGACCCGCAGTGGCATCGGCTCAGGCGAGCGGGGCATAGAAGTAGGTGGTGCGGAACGCGATCCGGTCCCCGTCGAGGCGGAAGAAGTCGGCGAACCGCAGCTCCAGGGCACGTCCGTCGCGCGCCGTGCCCTCGAACCGCCCCTGCACCGCCACGTCGTCGCCGTCGACGACCGCGTGCGTGAGGGTGTGCGCCCCGGACTCGATGATCCGCTCACCGGAGTAGAACGCCGTGAGCCCCGCGTGCCCGCGCATCGGCTCGTAGCCGGGCCGCTCATAGGTCGCGTCCTCGGTGAAGAGAGCGACCAGGCCCTCGACGTCGCCGGCGTCGACGAGCTGGTAGTAGCGCGTGACCGGCGCGGGGGCGGTGGTGGTCATGGCGTCGGGCCTTTCGTCATACGGCAGGGTCTGTCTGCTCCGACCGTATGCCGAACCGCCCGCCCCGGCGAGGCTGCCCCGTCGCGCCCCCGTCGGCATGTCTCGGATCCGGGACATAACTGGGGCGCCGAGGGGTGCCGGCCCACGCGCGGGGGCTCGCACAATGAGCGGCATGACTGCTGAGCGCACCCCTGTCCAGGTCGGCCGCGGGCCGCTGTCCTTCGACGACGTCGTCGCCGTGGCGCGGCACGACGCGCCGGTCGCCCTGACGCAGGACTCGGTCGACGAGATCGCCCGCAGCCGAACGGTGGTCGAGGGGTTGGCGGGCGACACCATCCCGCACTACGGCGTCTCGACGGGCTTCGGAGCGCTCGCCACCCGCCACATCCCCACCGAGCTGCGCGCCCAGCTGCAGCGCTCGCTCGTGCGCTCGCACGCCGCCGGTTCCGGCCCGGAGGTGGAGCGCGAGGTCGTGCGGGCCCTGATGCTGCTGCGCCTGTCCACCCTCGCCACCGGCCGCACCGGCGTGAAGGTCTCGACCGCCCAGGCGTATGTCGACCTCCTCAACGCGGGCATCACTCCGGTGGTGCACGAGTACGGATCCCTCGGGTGCTCAGGCGATCTCGCGCCGCTCGCCCACTGCGCACTGGCGCTGATGGGGGAGGGCCCGGTGCGGCTGCCGTCCGGCGACCTGGCCGACGCGGGCGACGCCCTCCGCGAGGCCGGCCTCACGCCGATCACGTTGGAGGAGAAGGAAGGCCTGGCCCTGATCAACGGCACGGACGGGATGCTCGGCATGCTCGTCCTCGCCATCACCGACCTGCGGGCCCTGCTGACGGTCGCGGACATCAGCGCCGCCATGAGCGTCGAGGGCCTGCTGGGCACGGACAACGTCTTCGCCGCCGACCTGCACGAGCTGAGGCCCCACCCGGGACAGGGGGATTCGGCCTACAACCTGCGAACCGTCCTGGCGGACAGCCCGATCCGTGAGAGCCACCGCACCGAGGCGTGCACCCGGGTGCAGGACGCCTACTCCCTGCGGTGCGCTCCGCAGGTCGCCGGCGGGGCGCGGGACACCGTCGCGCACGCCACCCTCGTCGCCACGCGCGAGCTCGCCGCCGCCGTCGACAACCCCGTCGTCACGCTCGACGGTCGGGTGGAGTCCAACGGCAACTTCCACGGCGCGCCCGTGGCCTATGTCCTGGACTTCCTCGCGATCGTGGCCGCCGACGTGGCCTCGATGAGCGAGCGCCGGACGGACCGCTTCCTCGACAAGGCGCGGTCGCACGGGCTCAACCCCTTCCTCGCCGACGACCCCGGCGTGGACAGCGGCCACATGATCGCGCAGTACACCCAGGCCGCCATCGTCTCGGAGATGAAGCGCCTCGCCGTCCCTGCCTCCGTCGACTCGATCCCGTCCAGCGCGATGCAGGAGGACCACGTCTCGATGGGGTGGTCGGCCGCCCGCAAGCTGCGCCGCTCCGTCGACGCCCTCACGCGGGTGCTGGCCATCGAGGTGCTGACGGCAGCCCGCGGGATCGAGCTGCGCTCGCCGCTCGAGCCAGCCCCGGCGACGGGGGCCGCCATCCAGGTGCTCCGCGACGCCGGGTGGGAGGGCCCGGGGAGGGACCGGTTCCTCGCGCCCGACATCGCGCTCGCCCACGACGCGGTCGCGTCCGGTCGCCTGCTGGCCGCGGTCGAGCAGGTGACCGGCCCGCTGCGCTGACGGCGGGAGATGACCAGTCGCCGCCAGGGGTTCGTCGGGGCGTCATACGGCGTTCAACGGGTGAGCGAGCGGCCTGCCTAGCGTCAGCAGGGTGATCACCCGAGGCGTCGTCGGCGCACTCCTGGTCCTCGTCGGGGGCTTCGTCATCACGCCGCTGCCGGCATCGGTCGGCGCGACCCTCGCCGCCCCGCTGACCCAGTGGGGCGCCACGATGCCAGGCCACGGTGTCGGTCTCGTGCTGGCCGTCCTCGGTCTGGCCCTGGTGTCCTGGGCCTGGCTCTCGCTGCTGCGCGCCTGCGTCCCCCGGCCTCCGGGCGCCCTGGCCCTCGTGCGCCGCGCCACCTGGTCGTGGACGCTGCCGCTGCTGATCGCGCCGCCGTTGTTCAGCCGGGATGGCTTCAGCTATGTCGCTCAGGGTGAGCTGACGAGGCGGCTGCTGTCGCCATACAGCTATGCCCCGGTGACCCTCTCGGGGCCCTGGAGCGAGCGTGTGGACCCCCGGTGGATGGACACGCCCACGCCCTATGGGCCCGTGCCTCTGGTGTGGGGCGCGACGGCCACCACCCTGACGCGCGACCCTTGGCTGGCCATCGTCCTCGAGCGCTGCGCTGCCCTGCTCGGGCTGGCGCTGCTGCTCTGGGCCCTGCCGGAGCTCGCCCGGTGGTGCCGCCGAGACGCTGCGACCGTCACGGCGCTGGTCACCGCGAGCCCGCTCATGGTCGCGCACGGCGTCGGCGGGCTGCACAACGACGTGCTGCTGGCCGGGCTGGGGGCCGCGGCCCTCGTCGTGGCCGGGCGCGGCAGCTGGGGCTGGGCGGGCGTCCTCGGAGGTCTCGCCGCGGGCGTCAAGGTGCCGGGCGGCCTGGTCTGCGTCGGCGTGGTCCTGGTCAGCCTCGGCGTGGGGGCGACGGTGCCGCGTCGGGTCGAGCGGGCGCTGGCGGTCGGTGGGTTGGGCGTGATCACGCTGCTGGTCTGCGGACTGCCCTACCGCCTCGGCGTCGGCTGGGTCGGCGCGCTCGCCGTGCCCGGCGAGGTGCTCACGCCGTTCTCGCTGTCGACGACGGCCGGGCGCGCGGTCGGCTGGGTGGTCAACCACGCCGGCCACCCCGAGCTCTGGGCCCCGGCCCTGACCACGGCCCGCACCCTCGGTATGGCGGCGGCCGTGCTCGTCGGCGTGGTCTGCGCGTTGCGGGCCCGCAGCGGTGATCGCCCCGCGGCGCTGCGGTCGGTCGCCGTCACGATGCTGGCGGTGCTCCTGCTGGGGCCGGTGGTGCATGCGTGGTATGCCCTGTGGGTGGTGCCCTTCGTCGCCGCCCTGCCCCTCGGGGTCCGGCAGCTGCGGGTCCTGCTGGCGATCAGCGTGGTCGGCGGGGTGAGCGCCCCGCTCGACTCCTCGCTCGAGGGGCGTCCCGTCGCCATCGTGCTGACGGGGGCGATGGTGCTGGCGGTGGCGGTGCCGCTGCTCCTGCGGACGCGTGGGGTGCCGGATGCGTCGGAGCGTGACTCCGCCCCGGCGCCCGGCCCCGCCGTCCTCACCGGCACCCGTCGTTGAGAGGCGACAGATCGGGGCTTTGAGGGCCGCAGAACCCCCGTCTGTCGCCTCTCAACGCGAGGGGTGGCGGCGACCCGAGGCGGTGGCGAGGGTGCGGTGCAGCCCGAGCATCCGCTCGACGGTGCGGCTCCAGGGGTAGCCCTCGGCGCGGGCCCGGGCGTCGCGGCGGCGCTCGGTCGGCGGACGGGCCACGACCTGCAGCACGGCGTCCGCCAAGGACTCAGGATCCGGTCGCCCCCAGGCGCCGGACGTCTCGTCCACCAGCTCGCGGGCCCCGCCACGGTCCGCGGTGACGACGGGCGTCCCGCAGGCCAGCGCCTCCAGCACCGCGAGCCCGAAGGTCTCGCCCGCGCACACGCTGAGCGCCACGTCCGCCTCCCCGAGACGGCGGGCCAGGGCCGGGCGGCCCGCCACGTGACCGTGGAAGGTGACGGGGGCCCCGGCCGCCAGGCGTTCGAGCTCGTGGCGGTGGGGCCCTTCGCCATACACGTCCAGACGCACGGGTATGCCGCGCCGGTGAAGGCTGACCGCGGTGCGTACCGCGAGGTGGGGGTCCTTCTCGCGGGACAGGCGACCGGAGTGGGCGAGGCGGATCGTCCCGTCCGTGGCGGGCGGCGATGGTGGGTCGAGCGGGCGGAAGGTCACGAGGTCCACCCCGAGCGGCACCTGGTGCAGCCGGTGAGGCGCCAGGGACGCGAGCCCCGAGAACTCGCCGGCGGCGAAGTCCGACGTCGTCACGACGTGGTCGAACGCGCGGGACAGCGCACCGTTGAACAACCGGATGGGGCGCCGCAGGCCGCGTTGCACGCCGATCCGCATGCTCAGCATCGTGTCCAGCCGCTCGTGGGAGAGCAGGACGGTGGGGACCCGGCGGCGGCGCGCCACCAGCGTGACCGGCAGCAGGGTGGACTTGTCGGAGATCTCGATCGAGGTCGGTGCGAAGTCCACGAGGGCGCGCAGCACCGGCCGAGGGTCGAGGATCATCCGATAGCCGCCGCTGACCTCGCGGGAAGCCACCGTCACGACGTCGCCGAGCTCGGTGGGGATGCGGTCGTCGGTGGACCCGGGGATGATCAGGAGCCGTCGTGCGCCGGCGTCGACATACCCTCGCGCGAGCTGGTCGATCGCGACCTTCATCCCGCCGGACGTGGGCCCCACGAAGTTGGCCAGCTGCGCGATCCGGAGGTCCACGGGTCCAACCTAGCGGGGCCGCGACCGCCGGGACGGCGACGCTGAGCGCGACCACCGCTCGGAGCGGGTTCACCGGCTCGCGGGTTCACCGGCGCGATGCGGCCGGTCGCGACGGTTCGTCGGCGGGGACGTGGGTAAGGTGCGTCACATGGCGGATGTGATTCAGGGTGAGGTGCTGTCGTTCGACGCGGTCAAGGGATATGGCTTCATCGCTCCCGACGACGACGGACCCGACGTGTTCCTGCACGTCAACGACATCGTGGGCGATCGCGCGCAGGTGCGCCCCGGCGTGATCGTCGAGTACGTGCCCGAGGAGGGCGCCAAGGGGCCCAAGGCGTCCCAGGTGCGAGCCCTCGGTGACGACCTGGACGTGCGGCGACCGGCCGGACGTGCGGTGGAGCGCCCGGACGGCGAGGTGGACGTGCTGTCGCCGCGCGAGTTCGAGGACGCGATCACCGAGATGCTGCTGCGCGCCGAGCCGATGCTGACGGGCTCGCAGATCCTGCACCTGCGGGGTCGGCTGGGGACGATGGCCCGCGGCTACGGCTGGGTCGAGGACTGACGCTCCCCGCGAGCGGGAGGTACCCCGGACGGCGCGAGGCCCGGAGCGAGGGTTGGGCTCGGTGTCTTGGATTCGAGACAGATGCCCGTATGCCGGGGCTGGTCGCCGTGATGTCGGCGAGGTTCGATGGGGGGACCCCGCTCCGGCGACGACGCCGGGTGGTGACCACGGCTTCGTCATACGACCCGATCGCCCGAGGAGGCAGCCATGCAAGGCTCCCGTCCCGTCCGCGCCGCACGCGGCACCACCCTCTCGGCCCGCAGCTGGCAGACCGAGGCGCCGCTGCGGATGCTGATGAACAACCTCGACCCCGAGGTCGCCGAGCGGCCCGACGACCTGGTCGTCTACGGCGGGACGGGGCGGGCGGCGCGCGACTGGCGCAGCTTCGACGCGATGGTGCGCACGCTGCAGGACCTGCGCGAGGACGAGACGATGCTGGTGCAGTCGGGCCGCCCCGTCGGCGTCATGCAGACCCATGAGTGGGCGCCGCGCGTGCTCATCGCCAACTCGAACCTCGTCGGTGACTGGGCCAACTGGCCGGAGTTCCGGCGGCTGGAGCACCTCGGGCTGACGATGTACGGCCAGATGACGGCCGGCTCGTGGATCTACATCGGGACGCAGGGGATCCTGCAGGGCACCTACGAGACCTTCGCCGCGGTGGCCGAGAAGCGTTTCGGTGGAACGCTGTCCGGCACCCTGACCCTCACCGGCGGGTGCGGCGGCATGGGCGGGGCGCAGCCTCTGGCCGTCACCCTCAACGGCGGGGTGTGCCTGGTCGTCGACGTCGACAAGACCCGGCTGGACCGCCGCGTCGAGCACCGCTACCTGGACGAGGTGCACGAATCCCTCGACGCCGCAGTCGAGTCCGCGCTGCGGGCCAAGGACGAGCGGCGGGCGCTCTCGGTGGGGCTCGTCGGCAACGCCGCCGAGGTCTTCCCCGAGCTGCTGCGGCGTGACGTCCCCATCGACATCGTCACCGACCAGACGTCCGCGCACGACCCCTTGTCCTACCTGCCGATCGGCGTCGAGGTGGACGAGTGGGCGCAGTACGCCGAGAAGAAGCCCGACGAGTTCACCGACCGGGCCAGGGAGTCCATGGCCATGCACGTGCGCGCCATGGTGGACTTCCAGGACAAGGGCGCCGAGGTCTTCGACTACGGCAACTCGATCCGCGACGAGGCGCGGCAGGGCGGCTACGAACGCGCCTTCGAGTTCCCGGGATTCGTGCCGGCCTACATCCGGCCGTTGTTCTGCGAGGGCAAGGGCCCGTTCCGCTGGGCGGCCCTGTCGGGCGACCCCGAGGACATCCACCGCACGGACCAGGCCGTGCTCGACCTGTTCCCCGACGACGAGCGACTTCACACGTGGATCAACGGGGCTCGCGACAAGGTCGCGTTCCAGGGACTGCCGTCGCGCATCTGCTGGCTGGGGTACGCCGAGCGGGACCGGGCAGGGCTGCGGTTCAACGAGATGGTGGCGAGCGGCGAGCTGTCCGCCCCCATCGTCATCGGGCGTGACCACCTGGACTGCGGGTCGGTCGCCTCGCCCTATCGCGAGACCGAGGCCATGGCCGACGGGTCCGACGCGATCGCGGACTGGCCGCTGCTCAATGCGCTGGTCAACACCGCGTCCGGCGCCTCCTGGGTGTCGATCCACCACGGCGGCGGCGTGGGCATCGGGCGGTCGATCCACGCCGGGCAGGTGTCCGTGGCCGACGGATCCCCGCTCGCCGCACAGAAGCTCGCCCGCGTGCTCACCAACGACCCCGGCATGGGAGTCATCCGGCACGTCGACGCCGGCTATGACATCGCCGAGCAGGTGGCGCAGGACAAGGGAGTTCGCATCCCCATGCGTGAGGGCTGAGTCACGACTGGGCACGTCCGGCGTGCGGCGCGCCCACCTTCGCGCATCATCTACCCCGAAGGGGCCCTCGACGCCTGACCCCGACGAATGTGACCAAGCTGCTGGTGATCCGCACTTTCGCGCCGCCGGGATGCCTCTGGTGAAGCAAAAGTGCTGGGAGGGGGCACGTGTCCCCCGCTGAGGGTCGTGGGATGGGGCAAACATGCGGTTCATCCGCCGGTTGTCCACAGGAGTGTGTGATGATCAGGGCCTGACGCACGCTCCTGTGGATGCTCGAGAGATACTCCGGGCTGACGGCGGCAAGCTCGCCCTATGGCTATCAAGAGGCCGCTTCCGCCAGAGCTCATGCGTACGCCCTGGTTCACCAGTCGTCGAGCGCGAGAGCTGGGGGTCTCGCGCCGGACCATCGAGGCGATGCCCCACCCACACCGCGGAGTCGTCGGCCATCGCATGCCCGAGAACGTCAGAGAGGACGTCGCTGCGATCTCGTTGGTCCTGCCGCCAGGCTCGGCCGCCGCAGGCTCGCTCGCCGCGTGGTTGCACGGACTGGCGCTTCCCTGGTCGTGGAGGCCGGGCGAGCTGCTCGACATCGGCAGGTGGGGTGGCCAACCCTGTCGCCTTGCCACGGTGCGCCCTCACTACCTGGGGGCGGACGTCACCACTGTGCGCCTCCCAGGGGTGTCCATACCCGTCGTTGCGCGCCCATTCGTCTTTCGTCAGCTGGCGCCGGTGCTGAGCCGTCGCGACCTCGTCGTCCTCGGCGACACCATCGTGGGGTGGCGCTCCGGCGTCGATGTGACGGACGTGGCCGCGACCCTGACATCGGCCAGCCCGGGCGTGGTTGCGGCGCGGGCAGCCTTGAGGGATGTCCGCCCGGGGGTCAACTCGGCGATGGAGTCCAGGCTCCGGCAGGACTTCGTGCGTGAGGGGTTCCCCGAGCCGGAGCTCAACGCCGCCATCCATGACGAGCGTGGTGGCCTGATCGGATACGTCGACTTCCTCTGGCGGAGCCGCCGTCTGGTGGTCGAGTACAACGGCGCGCACCACTTCGCGACGCCCCAGCAGCGGGTCGAGGACGAGGCGAGGCGCAATCGCCTGGAGCGGCTCGGTTACCGGGTGATCGTGGTCAACCGGATCGACTACTTCCAGCACCATGCGGACACCCTGGCGGGCATCCGGAGGGCGCTCGCCGAGCAGGGAGAGCGCCTCCTCGTGTGACCAATGTGCGTCGGGGCAGCAGGTTTGCCACGTTCCGGGGGTGTGGGTGTGGCAAGGACGCGTGCAGACAGCAGTTTGGTCACGCAGGGGGGTCAGAGCCAGCCGCGGGACTGGGCCTCGCGCGCCGCCTCCACGGCCGTCGACGTGCCGGTCTTGGCGATCGCGGACGACAGGTGGTTGCGGATCGTCCCCGGCGAGAGGAACAGCCGCGCCGCGATGTCCGGAGCGCGGTGGCCCTCCATCGCGAGCAGCAGGGTCTCGCGCTCGCGGGCCGTGAGGGGGGAGGCGCCGCCATAGAGCGACTCGGTCGCCAGGGCAGGGTCGACCACCCGCAGCCCGGCGTGCACGCGCCGCACGGCCTCGGCCAGCTCGCTCGCCGGCGCGTCCTTGACCACGAAGCCGCTGGCCCCCGCCTCGAGCGCGCGCCGCACGTAGCCAGGCCGTCCGAAGGTCGTCACGATGAGCGAGCGCACGCCGGGGGCCTCGCGGGCCAGCAGCCTCGCCACCTCCAGGCCGTCGAGGCCGGGCATCTCGATGTCGAGCAGGCACACGTCGGGGGAGCTCGCGCGGACCGCGTCGAGCACCTCGTCCCCGCGACCGACCTGCGCCACGACCTGGAGGTCGGTCTCCAGGTCCAGCAGGGCCGCGAGGGCGCCGCGCACCATGGCCTGGTCGTCGGCGAGCAGCAGTTGGATGGTCATAGCCGCACCTGCAGCCGGGCGCCCCGCCCGTCGGTCCCGGGGCCGATCGTCAGCGATCCGCCGGCGCCGGCGACGCGCTCGCGCAGGCCGCGGATGCCGTTGCCCTCCTTGCCGCCTCGCAGTCCGCGCCCGTCGTCCTCGACGACCAGGCCTGCGGGCGAGAGCCGTATGACGCACTGCCCGGCCCCGGAGTGCCGCACGACATTGGTGACGGCCTCGCGCAGCACCCAGGCGAGGACCGTGCGGTGACGCGGGTCGACCACGGTGAGGTCGTCCGGCAGGTCGGCGGCGATGCCGGCACCGGTGAGCGCCATCCGGGCGCCCTCGACCTCGTCGCCCAGCGCCGCGACCCGCAGCCCCCCCACGGTCTCGCGGATCTCGGCGAGCGCGGTGCGGGTCAGCGAGCGGATCTCGATCAGCTCGGCGCGGGCCCGCTCGACGTCGACGTCCAGCAGCCGCTCGGCGAGCTCGGTCTTGACGGCGACCACGGTCAGGGAGTGCCCCAGGACGTCGTGCACGTCGCGGGCGACCCGCTCGCGCTCGGAGGCGATGCGCAAGGCGTCCTTGGTGCGGGTGTAATCAAACTCCTTGTTGTTGGCGACCCGGGTCACCGCCGTGGAGATGAAGACGATCACCAGGATGATCGTGAGGAACCCGAAGCTGCCGAACACCCCGGCCCACCAAGGGAGCCCGACGGCGAGGGCGAGCAGCACCGCGGAGATGCCGAAGGCGTGACGCATCGGGAACGTGAACATCGCGAAGCTCAGCAGGAAGGGCGCCATCCCGACGGCCTCGACGCCCAGCACCGGCACCGTGACGAGGCAGAGAGCGATCAGCAGGGCGTACCAGCGCACGGCGGCGGGGTTGACGCGCCGGCCCTCGCCGAAGGCCCAGAGCCGGTTCATCGCCCAGACGTACACGAACGCGAAGCTCGCGATCGCGGCCAGCGCGACGACCTTGAGCCAGGTCGGGGCCGACTCCCGCAGGACCTCGATCACCGGGAAGCCGAGGAAGGCGAGCCAGACGGCGGCCATCACCCACCCGTAGCGGCTCCACGGGTCCTGCAGGGTCGAGTGGGCTCCGCTCACTGCCGTCCCCGGCTGCGGCGCACCAGCCAGGTCGCCAGCATCGCAAGGATCAACAGCCATGCGGCGACGTTAGCAAGCGGCACCCACAGGGGTTCCTCGATCAGGCCGTCGGGGGTCATGATGCGGCCTTCGGTCAGGGGATAGCGCACCAGCTGGATCAGGCCGTAGAGGGGGGTGAACTTGGCGATGGTCAGCAGCGTCCCGGACAGCGGCATGAAGATGTTGCCGAGGAAGGCGAGGATCACGAGGGAGCCACCGGCGGCGCCACCTGCGGACTCGCTGCGCATCCACAGGCCGAAGACCATGCCGTAGATCGCGAAGGCGGCGGCCCCGACCACGGTGATGATCGGGGCGAGCACCCAGACCTGCCAGTCGGCCCGGGCCCCGGTGAGCCAGCCGATCAGATAGATCAGGACGAGCGGCTGCAGGCAGATCGTGATGGCGGTGGCGGTCTTGACCCCGACATAGGTCCCGTCGCGCATCGGGGTGAGGCCGAGCTGCCGCCCCCAGCCGAAGGCTCGCTCGATGGCCGCGTAGCCGCCGATGCCGGTGGTGGCGGTCACCGCGCCGTACGCCGCCATGGACACCATGAGATAGGCCGCGACGTTGCCGTTGCCGGCCGTCTCGTCCTTGTACTCCGCGGCGGCGCCGAAGATGAGGTACATGAACAGGGGGATCCCGACGGTGAAGATCAGGCCCACCCAGTCACGAAAGATGCGGGCGATCTCGAGGCGGTAGTAGGTGGTGTTCATCGCGCGGTCTCCGTCGTCGCGGCGGCCTGCTCGGCCTGCTCGGTGATCTCGAGGAAGGTCTGGTCGAGGGAGCCGCGCGAGATCTCCAGCTCGCAGGCCCCCAGGTCGGTCATCAGGGTGCGGGCGACCGTGTCGGAGTCGGTGCAGCGCACCAGGACCCGTATGCCGCCCGCCGGCGTCCCCGTGTGGTCGACGTCGTCGACGCCCGCCACCCGCTGCAGCACGTCCGTCACGCGGGCGAGCTCGCCCGCCCCGATCTGCGCGCTGACGAGCCGCCCGGTCGCCTGGGCCCGCAGCTCGGCGGTGGTGCCGTCGGCGACGACCCGCCCGCCGGCGACCAGGACGATGCGTCGGGCGAAGTCCTCGGCCTCCTCCAGGTAGTGCGTGGCGAACACGACGGTCCGGCCGGCATCCGCGTCGGCGTGCATGGTGGCCCAGAAGTCACGCCGGGCGGTGACGTCCATCCCGGACGTGGGCTCGTCGAGGACCAGCAGGTCGGGCGAGGGCAGCAGCGCCAGCGCGAAGCGCAGCCGTTGCTGCTCGCCGCCGGAGCACTTGGAGACCCGGCGTCCGCCCAGCCCGGTGAGGCCCGCCCGCGCCAGCACGTCGTCGACGTCCTCGTGCCGGGGGAATAAGGCGGCCACCAGCCGCACCGTCTCGCGGACGGTGAGGTCGGGCAGAAGCCCGCCGCTCTGCAGCACCGCCGACACGCGCCCGGCGGCGACCGCGCGACGGGGCTCCTCGCCATACGTGCGGGCCGTCCCGCTGGTCGGCGAGGTGAGCCCGAGGATCATGTCCAAGGTCGTGGTCTTGCCGGCGCCGTTGGGCCCGAGGAAGGCCACCACCTCGCCCGGCTCGATCGTCAGGTCGAGGCCGTCGACCGCGGTCACGGTGCGGGCCTCGCGCGAGCCCTGCCGGCCCCTGGTCCCCTTGCCCGTGCCCCTGAAGGTCTTGCGCAGGTCCCGCAGCTCCACCGCGGGTGCCGTCGTCGTCGTCATGGCACCAGCCTGCTGACCTGCGCCGACGCCGGCGTGCGGGACCTGTCACGAGTCCCGGGTGACAGGTGTCATAGGTTGGCCGTATGTCGACGCCGACCGCCTCCCAGACCGCCGCCCACGGCCCCGCCCACGCGGAGCTGGACCGCCTCTGGGCCGAGCTCGCGCCGGTGGGGCGCGACGGCGTGACGGGCGGCTACCGCAGGTTCGCGTGGACGCGGGAGGACGCGACGCTGCGGGAGTGGTTCGCGGGGGAGTGCGCGCGGCGGGGGCTCGAGGTCGTCGAGGACCGCGCCGGCAACCAGTGGGCGTGGTGGGGCGACGTCGACGCGGCCCGGGCCCGCGGCGTGCAGGGGGTCGCGATCGGCTCCCACCTCGACTCGGTGCCGGACGGCGGCGCGTACGACGGCCCCCTCGGCGTGGTCACCGCGCTCGCGACCGTCGACGCGCTGCGGGCGGCGGGGCACGAGCCGACCGTGCCGATCGGGGTCGTGAACTTCGTGGACGAGGAGGGCGCGCGCTTCGGGGTGGCGTGCATCGGCTCGCGCGTCATGACGGGGGCCATGGCGCCGGAGCGGGCGCTCGGCCTGCGCGACCACGACGGCGTGACCCTGGCCGAGGCGCTGCGGGCGGCTGGCCGCGACCCCGACGCGATCGGGAGGGACGACGAGGCCCTGGCTCGCGTCGGCACCTTCGTCGAGCTGCACGTCGAGCAGGGGCGTGGCCTCGCCGACCTGGACCGCCCCGTCGCCGTCGGCACCGCCATCTGGCCCCACGGCCGCTGGCGGCTCGACCTCGTCGGGCAGGCCAACCACGCCGGCACCACCCGGCTCGAGGACCGAGACGACCCGATGCTGCGCCTCGCGTCGGCGATCCTCACCGCCCGCACCGCCGCCACCGCGCACGGCTGCGTCGCCACGATCGGCAAGACCCGGGTCGTCCCGGGGGGCGTCAACGCCATCCCGTCCGCCGTCACCGCGTGGCTGGACGCGCGGGGCCCGGTGGAGGCGGACGTGCGGGAGGTCGTCGAGGCGGTGGCCCGCGACAGCGGCACACGGCCTGCGGCGGAGCCGCTCTGCGAGTCGTGGACCCCGGAGACGACCTTCGACGCGGACCTGGCCGCCCGGCTGTCCGCGCTGCTCGACGACGCGCCCCTGCTCGGCACCGGGGCGGGCCACGACGCGGGCATCCTGGCCAACGCCGGCATCCCGACCGCGATGCTCTACGTCCGCAACCCGACCGGCGTGTCGCACGCCCCTGACGAGCACGCCGACGTGGCTGACTGCCACGCCGGGCTCGACGCGCTGGCCACCGTGGTCGCCGACCTGGGGCGACGGACCGCGGGGCCGGCCGGGGGATAGGGTGGGGGACGTCGCCGACGCCGAGGCCGACGACTGGGTCGATGCGAGGGGGCCACGGGCATGACCACCTTCTGGTCGGAGCACGCGCTGCTGCCGTCCGGGATCACCAGCGGCGTGCGCACCACGGTGACCGACGACCGGATCACCGCCATCGACGTCCGCACCCACCCGCGGCCGCACGACACCAAGCTCCACGGGGTGACCCTCCCCGGGATGGCCAACGTCCACAGCCACGCCTTCCACCGCGGCCTGCGGGGGCGCACGCACGCGAACGGCGGCGACTTCTGGTCCTGGCGCGAGCGCATGTACTCCCTGATGAGCCACCTGCAG
The DNA here is from genome assembly GCF_009707125.1 of Arsenicicoccus cauae. Lineage (GTDB taxonomy): Bacteria > Actinomycetota > Actinomycetes > Actinomycetales > Dermatophilaceae > Arsenicicoccus > Arsenicicoccus cauae. Next base: position 125,559 of record NZ_WLVL01000019.1, on the reverse strand, counting down.
CCGGACACCTACCTCGACCTCGCGCGCGCGACCTTCGCGGAGATGGTGCTCGCCGGGTTCACCTGCGTCGGCGAGTTCCACTACGTCCACCACCAGGTGGACGGCACCCCCTATCCCGACCCCAACGCCATGGGGCACGCCCTGCAGCAGGCCGCCGCGGAGGCCGGGATCCGCCTCACCCTGCTCGACACCTGCTACCTCACGGGCGGGCTCGACGGGTCGGGCTACCTGCCGCTCGACCCCTACCAGCGGCGGTTCGGCGACGGGACCGCCGAGGGCTGGGCCGCCCGCGTGAGCCAGCTGCGCGAAGGCCCGATGTCGCGCGTCGGCGCCGCGATCCACTCCGTGCGGGCCGTGCCCCGCGACCAGCTCGGCGTCGTGGCCGAGGCCGCGCGCTCCGGGCTCGGGGTGCACCCGTCGCCGGTGCCACTGCACGTTCACCTGTCCGAGCAGCTCGCCGAGAACGCCGCCACCCTCGCCCGCTACGGCCGCACCCCGACCCAGCTGCTCCACGAGCAGGGCGTGCTCGGGCCCACCACCACGGCCGTCCACGCCACCCACCTGACCGACGAGGACGTGCGGCTGCTCGGCGAGAGCGGGACCGGCGCGTGCTTCTGCCCCCTCACGGAGCGCGACCTCGCCGACGGCATCGGGCGGGCCCGCGACCTGCACCGCGCCGGCGCCCGGCTGTCGATCGGCACCGACCAGCACGTGTCCATCGACCCCTGGGGCGAGCTGCGCTCCCTCGAGATGCACGAACGCCTCGTGACCAACGAGCGGGGACGCTTCGACCCCGCCGAGCTCGTCGACGTCGGCACCCGGCAGGGCTACGTCTCGCTCGGCTGGGACGACGGCGGTCGCCTCGAGGTCGGGTCGCTGGCCGACCTGTGCAACGTCCGCCTCGACAGCGTCCGCACCGTCGGCGCCAAGCCCGCCCAGGTGGTCTTCGCCGCCACCGCGGGCGACGTCGACACCGTCGTCGTGGGCGGCAAGCCCGTCGTCGAGGGTGGCCGCCACCGCATCGGCTCGGTCGCCCTCATGCTCCGCACCGCCCTCGACGCCCTCCTGGAGGAGCCGTGACCTCCGTCCTCGTCACCGACATCGGCCAGCTCGTCACCTGCTCGCCCGAGCTCGGGGACGGATCACCCCTCGGAGTCCTGCAGGACGCCGCCGTCGTGCTCGAGCAGGTCCCTGCGGCGGGCGCGTCGGCATACCGGATGATCGAGGGCGAGCCGGTGCCCGACCGCGGCCACGTCGCCTGGGTGGGATGCGCGGCGGACGCGCCCGCCGCCGACGAGGCGATCTCCGTCGAGGGGCGTTGCGTCGTGCCGGGATTCGTCGACTCGCACGCGCACCTGATCTTTGCCGGCGACCGCGGCGAGGAGTTCGCGGCGCGGATGACCGGGCAGCCCTACGACGGTGGCGGGATCGCCGTGTCCGTGGCCGCCACACGCGCCGCGTCCGACGAGGAGCTGCTCGACCTGCTGATCGATCGGGTCCTCGAGATGCGCGCGCAGGGCACGACCACCGTCGAGGTCAAGTCGGGCTACGGCCTGACCGTGGAGGACGAGGCGCGGGCGCTGCGGCTCGCGTGCGAGGCGGGCATCGAGGAGACGACCTTCCTCGGGGCGCACGTCGTGCCCCCCGAGCTTCGTTCCCGCCGAGCGGAGTACGTCTCCCTGGTGACCGGACCGATGCTGTCGGCGTGCGCGCCCTATGCGGTGTGGGGCGACGTGTTCTGCGAGCCGGCGTCGGCGCACGCCTTCGACGGGGACGAGGCGCGCGCGGTGCTGCTGGCCTGCCGCGAGGCCGGGCTCGAGCTGCGGGTCCACGGCAACCAGCTCGGGCACGGGCCGGGCGTGCAGCTGGCGTGCGAGCTCGAGGCGGCGTCGGTCGACCACTGCACCTACCTGTCGGCGGCGGACGTGGACGCGCTGGTCGGGGCGGCCGGGACGACGACCGCGACCCTCCTGCCCGGCGTCGAGTTCTCCACCCGGTCGCCCTATCCCGATGCCCGCGCCCTGATCGACGCCGGCGTCTCGGTGGCGCTCGCGACCGACTGCAACCCCGGCACCTGCTACTCCTCGTCGATCCCCTTCGTGGTGGCCCTGGCCGTCCGCGAGATGGGTATGACGCCCGCCGAGGCCCTCCTCGCGGTGACCCTCGGCGGGGCTCGCGCGCTGCGGCGGACGGACGTCGGCCACCTGGCGGTGGGGGCACGCGCGGACCTGACGGTGCTCGACGCCCCGTCGTACGTGCACCTGAGCTATCGCGCGGGCGTCCCGATCGCCACAGCCCTCGACCTGACCCCACCCTCCCCGCCCGCCTGACCTGGCTCCGCCCCGCCCCCAGCTCACTCGACCCCATCCCCAGCCACTCGACCCCACCCCCAGCCGTGAGTGGGCGGATCTGGTCGTCCGCGCGGCCCGAGGGGAGCCATGTTCGCCCTCTCATCGTGGCGCTCGGGGCGGCCGCGACCAGGTCACGGGCGCCAGCCCGCGGCGCGGAGGCCACGACTCGCGATACCGATCACCTCAGGGCGATCGCCTCGGAGGTGCTTGTTGGAGACCCGGTCGTATCCGAATCCTGACGCACGGATCAGGCGTTCCCGGTCGAGGTCGCGGTCGAGCTGCTCGCCGCGCTCGCGGTGGTGCCGGCCGTCGTAGTCGAGGGCGTAGTTCCACCGGCGCCAGTACATGTCCACGTTCGCGACCCACCCGGACTCGCTGACCAGGTTGACGTTGAGCTCTGGCTCCGGCAGTCCCGCACCCACCAGCACCAGACGCGTCCGCGTCTCCGCAGGGGAGGCGCTCCCGGCGCGAATCTCCTTGAGCGCCGCAACTGCCCGAGCAGCTCCTCGGTCCCCGGGCCGGAGCGCGGCCGAGAGCTCGTCGATGCTGCGGGTGCTGCGGGGTCCGAGCAGCCAATCCCCCGCGATGATGAGGTCGTCCAGAGGGAGCTCGGTGGCGAGATCCCGCCAGGTGTCGACCGCGTCGGTCACGGGCAGGCCGTTGACCAGAGTGGTCGCGCGCCGCTCAAGGCCCCGTCTGCCCTCGACTCGCTTTCGCCGAACCCGCCCCGACATCGTCCTCGTCATGACGTGGAGCACATCGTCCGGCGCCCAGTCCGCGACGCCGGGCATGCGATGGATCTGTGCTGCCGTGGTTCCGCAGAGTGCCACCGGATGTTGCGTCAGCGTAGCCAACAGCTGGACCGCCGCCTCCTCCACGCAGGTGGGCTCGTCACGAGCTCGCGAGCCGTGGTGGGGGTTGTGGAGCTCGGGGTTGCGCAGCTGGCCTCGCGTCGCGCCGCGCGCCATCGCGTCGATCACACGGAAGGTGGCTGGGAGGCCCTCGGGCAGGTCGCGGCGTCGCATGCAAACCACTCTAAATACATGCAAAGGCACATATCGGGCTTTATCCACAGGATTAGCGACTCAGAGTCAGCATCCCGTGAGTGGGCGAGCAGGGCTGTCCGTGGTCGGGGTGGGGACCAGGTGTGCCCTCTTGTGGGGGTGGGTCGGGAGGGGGAGGGTGGGGCGGAGGATCAGACCGAGGTATGACGACGCGGCCCGCCCTCTCGCCTAGCGTGGGTGCGTGCGCCGGCTGACCTCCCTCCACCGCTGGCTCGGCGAGCACGTCATGCTGGTCGACGCCTGCTGGGCGGGGTTCGTGACCCTGCTGTGCCTCGTGGTGTCCGCGGGCGTCCTCAGCGAGCTCACCGTCGGGTGGGTGGGCTGGCTCGCGTGGACCCTCCTCGGCACCAGCCTGCCCCTCGTGTGGCGCCGCACCAGGCCCGACCCGGCCATGGCGGCGGTCGCCCTCGGCTGCGTGTTCCAGCTCGTGATCGCTGACAACGTCGTGCCCCAGAACCTCGCGGCGCTCATGATGCTCTACGCGGTCGCGGCCCACGGGCACCCGCGGTGGCGCTACTGGTGGCTCGCGGCCGCGCTGGTCGGCGGGGTGGTGGGAGCCTGGGACTGGACCTACAACTGGGTCCGGCCTGCCGGCGCGCAGCGCGTGGAGTACGCCGTCATCAGCTGGGTGTTCGTCGCCGCCATGAGCGTCGCGTGCTTCGTGCCCGGGGCCCTGGCGAGGCAGCGGCGCGACCTGGTGCAGAGCCTGCGCGACCGGGCGGACTCCCTGGAGCGCGAACGCGACTCGATGGCGCGCCTCGCCGCGCAGGAGGAGCGGGCCCGGATCGCGCGCGAGATGCATGACGTCGTCGCGCACTCGCTCAGCGTGATCGTGGTCCAGGCGGACGGAGCGTCGTATGCCGTGGAGCACGGTGACGTCGACGCCTCGCGCATGGTCGCCGCCCGGACGCTCGCCACGATCGGCGACACCGCCCGGGGCGCGCTCGGCGAGACCCGGCGCCTCGTGGGGGTGCTGCGCGAGGAGGGGGAGGCGGCGGCCTACACCCCGCAGGCCACGCTCGAGCAGGTAGAGGAGCTGGTGGCGCACGTCAACGACGCGGGCTTGCCGGCGACCCTGACGCAGGTCGGCGACGAGCGGGTGCACGAGGCGCTCGGGCCGGCGCAGCAGATGGCGGCCTACCGCGTGGTGCAGGAGGCGCTGACCAACGCCCTCAAGCACGCGGGACCGGCGGCGACCGTGCGGGTCGAGCTCGCTCACCACCCGGACCGGGTCGAGCTGGCCGTGCGCGACACGGGTCGGGGTCCAGGTGGCGGGTCGGACGGGCGCGGCCACGGGCTGATCGGGATGCGCGAGCGGATGGCCTCGATCGGCGGGACCTTCACGGCCCGGGAGCGGGTCGGGGGTGGCTTCGAGGTGCTTGCTAGCCTGCCGACGCGGGACCCGGAGGCGCCGACGGCGCCCACCGTGCCGGTCCCGGTCACGACGGGACGACCACGGGAGCGCGAGTGAGCGACGAGCAGATCAGGCTGCTGCTGGCAGACGACCAGGAGCTGGTGCGGATGGGCTTCCGGATGGTTCTGGACGCCCAGCCCGACATGCAGGTCGTGGGTGAGGTGGGCGACGGCGCGGCGGCGGTCGAGCTGGCCGCGCAGGCCGACGTGGTGCTCATGGACATCCGGATGCCACGTATGGACGGCGTCGAGGCGACTCGACGGATCGTGGCCTCGGGCGCCGCGGCCAAGGTCCTCGTGCTCACGACCTTCGACCTCGACGAGTACGTCCACACCGCGCTCAAGGCCGGTGCCGGCGGCTTCCTCCTCAAGGACGCGGGCCCGGCGGAGCTGCTGGCCGCCATACGCGCTGTGCACCAAGGAGACTCGGTCGTCGCCCCGAGCGCGACCCGGCGCCTGCTCGAGAGGTTCCTGCCCGGGCTGCCCGACGAGCACGAGCCCCTGCGGAGCGCCGAGGAGCAGCTCGCCCCGCTGACCGAGCGGGAGCGCGAGGTGCTGCTCGCGGTGGGGCGGGGGCGCTCCAACCAGGAGATCGCGGCGGAGCTCTACGTGGCCGAGGCCACCGTCAAGACCCACGTCGGGCGGATCCTCGCCAAGCTCCACCTGCGAGACCGGGTGCAGATGGTCGTCCTCGCCTACGACACAGGGCTCGTGCGACCGCAGTCGTAGGCCCGCTGCGCCCGTGGTCCTCGGGTCGCCCCCGGGGTCGAGACCGCAGGTCGATCCGGGCGACACCGGCCGCTCCCTAGCGTCGACATCGACCGCGCACCAGCGATGTCCGACGACCAGACGGAGCGACCGATGCCCACCAGCAACCCGACCACCGTGACCCGCGCGGCCGTGCGCGCGCGTGACCTCACCAAGACCTATGGGAGCGGCGACACCCGCGTCGTCGCCCTGGACCACGTGGACGTGGAGCTCGCCGAGGGGGAGCTCACCGCGATCATGGGCCCGTCGGGGTCCGGCAAGTCGACGCTGATGCACTGCGCGGCGGGCCTCGACGACGTAACGAGCGGGCAGGTCTGGGTCGGCGACACCGACCTCACCACGCTGGACGACACGCGGCTGACGCTGCTGCGGCGCGAGCAGGTGGGGTTCGTCTTCCAGGCCTTCAACCTGCTCCCGACGCTGACCGCCGAGGCCAACATCACCCTGCCCCTGCGCCTCGCGGGCCGCACCCCCGACCGCGAATGGTTCGAGCATGTGGTGCGGGTGCTGGGCCTGACAGATCGTCTGGGGCACAAGCCGACCGAGCTCTCCGGCGGGCAGCAGCAGCGCGTGGCGGTGGCCCGCGCCCTCGTCATGCGGCCGCGCGTGATCTTTGCCGACGAGCCGACGGGCGCCCTCGACAGCGTGACCGGGCACGAGCTGCTGGACTTCCTGCGGCGCTGCGTGCGTGAGCTGGGCCAGACGGTCGTGATGGTGACCCACGACCCCGGGGCCGCGACGTATGCCGACCGCGTGCTGCTCCTCGCGGACGGTCGCATGGCGGGGGAGCTGCGGCACCCCACCGCCGACGACGTGCTGGCCGCCCTGCGCGGGCTGGGGGCGTGATCGCCGTGCGCACCTCGATCTCCCTGGCGGCCAGCATGGTCCACGGTCAGGCCCGGCGCTTCGTCAGCGTCCTGGTCGCCATCACGATGGGCATCGCCTTCGTCGCGGCCACGTTCATGGTGGGCGACACCTTCCGCGAGTCCCTGGCGCGCGACGCCGCCGGCTCGGTGGGCCGCGCGAGCGTGGTCGTCACCACGCCGGACGGGTCCTCGGGCGTGGGGGGCGCGCCTCGCGGCGGCCCGACCGTCGTACCCCCCGGGCTCGCCGCGCAGGTGACGCGCGCCCACCCGGGTGCCTCCGTGCGCACGGTGGCCGGCGGGGCCGTCCAGCAGGACCTCGGGGGTCGCGAGGCCCCTCTCGTGCTGCGGTCCGTGCCGCAGCTGTCCGGGACGACGACGCTCACGGCCGGTCGCCTGCCCGCCCGCCGCGGGGAGATCGCCGTCGTGGACTGGGTCGCCTCGGCGCGCAAGCTCGCCGTCGGCAGCACGACCCGCCTGCTGCAGCGCGGCACCGGCACCGAGCAGCGGCCGCAGGAGGCCCGTCCGACCGAGGCCACGGTCGTCGGCATCGTCAAGGCCGGGCGTGATGTGGTCCCGCTGCAGGGGACGCCCGCGGCCTTCGCCCTGGACGAGGACATCTGGGCGTGGACGGGCAGCAGGGGCTACGAGGAGCTCGACCTCACCCCGGCCCCGGGCGGGTCGGCCATGGACGACGAGCAGCTGCGCGCCTCCGTCGCCGGGCTCCCGGCGGCCACGGGCCTGACGGTCCGCACCGGCGAGCAGGAGAAGGACCACCGGGTGAGCGTGATGGTGCAGGGGGTCACGCAACTCACCTCGATGCTGCTCGTCTTCGCGCTCGTCGCCGTCTTCGTCTCGGCGCTGGTCATCGCCAACACCTTTGCGATCCTCGTCGCCCAGCGCACCCGCCAGCTCGCGCTCCTGCGCTGCATCGGCGCCGAACGCCGGCAGGTGCGGGGATCCGTGGTGGCGGAGGCGCTGCTCGTCGGCGCGCTCGGGTCGGTGGCCGGGCTCGCGCTCGGCGCGGGGCTCGCCGCCACGCTCGTCCAGCTCTCGCACGGCACCGACCTGGACCTCGGCAGCCTCGTCGTCACCCCGCTCGCCGTCGTGGCCCCGCTCCTGACCGGCATCGTCGTGACCCTCCTGGCGAGCCTCGCCCCAGCCCGCGCCGCGACCCGGGTCAGGCCCCTCGCGGCGCTGCGCCCCGAGACCGCGGCCCGGGTGCGCCATGTCCGCGCCCTGCGGGTCGCGGTGGGGTCGGTCCTCGCGGCCGGCGGCGGTGCGCTACTCGGGCACGGCGCCCTGCAGCACCAGCTGGCGACGGGCATCCCGGGCGGGCTGCTGTCCTTCCTCGGCGTGCTGATGGTGGCCCCCGTGGTCGTGCCCGGCCTGGCCCGCGTGGCCGGTGCGCTCCCCGCCCGCCTCGGTGGGGCGCCCGGCGAGCTCGCCGTCGACAACGCCGGACGCAACCCCGCCCGGGCCGCCGCCACCGCGAGCGCCCTGCTCGTCGGCGTCACGCTGATCACGATGATGAGCGTCGGCTCGGCGACCGGGGTCCGCTCGGCCACCGACGCCCTCGACAAGCAGACGCCCGTCGACGCCCTCGTCCAGGCACCCCAGGCGCCCCGAGGTATCGAGGCGCACGACCTCGACACCCTGCGGCGCAGCAGCGTCGTCGAGGCGGCCACCCTCGTGCTCGACGCCCCCGCCACCCTGACGCACGGCGGGCGTCCGGTGGGCGTCGCCGCAGGCGGAGGGTCCGGTGGAGGGTCGGGTGGCGGTCAGGCCACCGTCACCGGCGCCGACGACGCGGCGGTGCAGGTCTCCCGTCGGCCGCAGCTCTTCGCCGGGCTGGACGACCACACCGTGCTCCTCCCGGCGAGCTCGGGCCTGCGCACCGGCGACACCGTCACCCTCGCCCACGGCGCCGCGCGCCTGGACCTGCGCGCCGACGTCAGCGCGGACCACCCCGACGCCCCGGTCGTCACGGCGGCCTCCGTGCGGCGCCTCGACCCGCAGGCCAAGGGGTCCGCCTGGATCAGGTTCGCCGAGGTCAAGGACGCGGCCACCGCGACCGAGCAGCTGGCCCAGGACGCCACCACGATCCGCGGGGCCCAGGTCCAGCGAGTCGCCACCCAGCGCGCCGAGATGGAGCGGATCATGGACGTCGTCCTGCTCGTCGTCACCGGTCTGCTCGGCATCGCCGTGCTCATCGCCCTGGTCGGCATCGGCAACACGCTCGGGCTCTCGGTCCTCGAGCGCACCCAGGAGTCCGGCCTGCTGCGCGCCCTCGGCCTCACCCGCCGCCAGCTGCGGAGCATGCTCTGCCTCGAGGCGCTGACCCTGGCGGGCGTCGGGACGCTCGTAGGGCTCGCGCTGGGGGTGGCCTACGGGCTCGGCGGGGCCTACGCGACCTTTGGCAGCGAGATGACCATCACGCCCGAGATCCCCTGGGCTCGACTGGGTCTCGTCGCCGCCGTGGCGCTCGCCGCGGGCTGGCTGGCGTCCGTCATACCGGCTCGGCGGGCAGCCCGGGTGAGCCCGGCCGCGGCCCTGGCCACCGACTGACACGCGGCTCCCAGGGCGCGGGCCTACGCTGGCAGGGAGGAGGCACGAGATGGGTCGGGTCGAGCGTGAGGTCTATGCCGCGGCCACGTCACCGCGCCACGTGCGCGCGCTGACCGTCGGCGGGGGCACGCTGCTCGCCGCCCTGCCGCTGCCCGCGTCCCTGCGCGCCGGTCTCGGCCTCGCCGGCTACCTCGCCGGGCTCGCCCTCCCGGCCGACCGGCAGGCCGCTGCCGAGCCGGACCACCTGCGGCACCTGCGTCGTCAGGTCGATCGGCTGGGTGACTGGCTCGACGACCGCCGCGGCGCCCTCGGGTGGGACGTGGAGACCTGGCTCGACCGCGTGCTCGTCCGGGCCGGCGGTGTGCTGGCCGACCCGGCGCTGGTCGCCGAGCCGGAGCGGCTGGCGAGCCTGTCCCGGCTCCTGCTGGTCACGCTGCCCGAGGTGCTGCGCGAGGGCGAGGACACGGCGTTCGAGCCGGACCCGTCGCGGCGTCGCCTGCGGCTGGCCCTGCGCCTGGACCACCTGGACCGAGAGCTGACGGCCCTGCGCTCCGCGGCCTGACCGCGCCGCTTCCCGGCACTGGTCCCCCTCCCCGGCAGTCGTGCCCCGGCGGTCGTGCCCCCGGTGGTCGCGCCCCCGGCACTCCCGACCCCGAGCAGCAGCACGTCGCCCCGACCGATGGACCGGTCGGGGCGACGCGCAGGAACGGGCGGGGTGATTCAGGCCTTGCTGGTCCGGGCGTCGATCTGCGCCTGCAGGTCGACGTCACCGATGTCGTCGCTCTGACGCTTGACGGCCGCGACGAAGCCCTTGGCGGCCTGACGCTGCGCCACCAGGCGCGCGATGCCGATCACGAGACCGGAGAACGCCGCGAAGGCCAGCGCTTCCTTCCAGTCCACGTCGGGGTTGGTGGGGTCGGAGGGGGCCTCCTTGCCCGTGGCCTTCTGCCAGCCCGAGTTGACGATCTTGTTGGCCACCATGCCGGCCAGCATGGCGGCGCCGGTGCCGATGAGCTTCCACACGTTAGGTCCCATGCGTTGAGTCTCACACGATCTTCGCGGTAGCGTCACGTTTCACACGACAGGGGAGCGCAGATCGCGCTGAGAGTGCGGGCGACCGCAGACCCTCCGCACCTGATCCGGTTAGCACCGGCGCTAGGGAGTCGGATTCTCGAGGCGACCCGAGGGGTCACCTTCCCTCTTGGTGACCGACCAGGAGATCTCGTATGCCGAACACCACCGGCTCCGCCGCCACCGCGCGGCCGGGCCAGCACGCACGACCGTCCGCGCTCGCCACGGGGGCCCTCATGTCATGGCGAGGCATCGACCTCGTCCTCGGCGCCGTCCTCGCCGTCGCGCTGGGCGTCGCCTTCTGGGGGTGGGACAGCACCCTCTACCACGTCGTCGAGGCGGCCGCCGTCGGCTATGCCCCGATCGGCTCGCTCGCGCTCGGCGTGTGGGTGCTCCCCGCCGTGGCCGGCGCGCTGCTGATCCGGCGTCCCGGCGCGGCCCTCTACGTCGAGCTGATCGCCGCGAGCGTGGAGACGCTGCTCGGCAGCAAGTGGGGCTGGCTCGTGATGCTGTCCGGGGTGCTGCAGGCGCTCGGGGTGGAGCTGGCGATGTGGGTGTGGCGCTGGCGTCGCTTCGACCTGGCCGCCGCGATGCTGGGCGGCGTGCTCGGCGCCGTGCTGGAGATCTGCGTCTACGAGTGGTGGCAGTACGTCCCGCAGCTCGCCTGGGTCCACAAGCTCGTCTACCTCGCCTTCGGCATGGTCTCGTGCGCGCTGATCGCCGGGCTCGGGGGCGCCGCGCTGGTGCGCGCGCTGGCCCGGGCCGGCGTGGTCGACGCCTTCCCGGCGGGCCGCGAGGCGCGTGAGTCCCACGTCCGCTGACGTCGACCTCGACGCCGGTCCCGGCTTCGACGAGGGCCCGAGGGGGGCTCTCGTCGAGGCCGAGGACCTCACCTGGCTGCCGTACGGCGCCGCCCGCCCGGTCCTGGACGGGGTGTCGCTGCGCGTGGCGCCGGGGGAGCGGGTGCTGCTCGCGGGGGCGAGCGGGTCCGGCAAGTCGACCCTGCTGCGGGCGCTGGCCGGCGTGCTCGCCGAGACCGGCGGGGGTGACCAGACCGGGCAGGTGCACGTGTCGGGGCAGGTGGGCCTGCTGCTGCAGGACCCCGAGGACGCCGTGGTCGCCCGGACCGTCGGGCGCGACGTGGCCTTCGGTCCCGAGAACTCCGGCGTGCCGCGCGGGCCGCTCTGGGAGCGGGTGCGCGCGGCGCTCGCGTCGGTGCGCTTCCCCCACGACACCACCCGCGAGACGCGGGCCCTGTCCGGCGGCGAGACCCAACGCCTCGCGCTCGCCGGGGTGCTCGCCCTCGACCCCGGCCTCGTCCTGCTCGACGAGCCGTGCTCGATGCTCGACCCCGCGGCTGCGCAGGCAGTCCGGTCGGCGGTGGCCGCGGCCGTCGCCGAGGTGGGGGCCACCCTCGTGGCCGTCGAGCACGAGCTCGCGCACTGGGTGGACGTCTGCGACCGGCTGGTGGTGCTCGGCGACGGGGGCCGCGTGGTGGCGGACGGACCCCTGGCCCCGACGCTGGCGGCCGAGGGGGAGCGGCTCGCCGGGCTGGGCCTGTGGGTGCCCGGCGCGCCGACCCCGTCTCCGGTCGAGATGCCGTCCGGGCTGGTCGCCCCGGTCCGACGCGGTGGCGTGACGGCCGCGGTGGACGAGGTCGTGCGCCAGGTGCAGCCCGGGCTCGCGTCCTGGCAGGCGGTGCACCCGCCGCAGCTCGTGCTGCAGGACGTCTCGCTGGAGGCCTCGCCGGGGGAGGCGGTGGCCGTGACGGGTCGCTCGGGGGCCGGCAAGTCCACGCTCGTGGCGTGCGCCGCCGGGCTGCTCGAGCCGACGTCCGGGACGGTGCGGCTGGGGGCCGACGACCGCGAGGCGCCGCACCGCTGGCACGCGGTGGAGCTGGCCGAGGCGGTCGGCTGGGTGCCGCAACGACCCGAGCTGCCCATCACGGCGCGCACGGTGCTCGACGAGGTGCTGCTGACGGGGCGGGCCCTCGGTCAGGACGAGGAGTCCCTTGGTGAGCGGGCCGCCGCCCTGCTCGAGGCGTTGGGCCTCGGCGATCGCCACGACGCCGACCCCCACACGCTCTCGGGGGGCGAGCAGCGCCGCCTGTCGCTCGCCTCCGCCCTCGCGCACGGACCCTCCGTGCTGCTGCTCGACGAACCCACCGTCGGCCAGGACCGCCGCACGTGGGCCGCCGTCACCGGGGTCATCGAGGCGGCCCGCGCCGCGGGGACGACCGTGGTGGTGTCCACGCACGACCGGCGCCTGGCGTCCCGCTGCACCCGCGAGCTGGTGCTCGACCGGCCCCCGGCCGCCGCCGTGCCGGTGCGCCGCCGTGCGTCGGGGCTGGCGGCATACGCCTCGGCCCTGCCCCTGATGCTGGTGAGCCTGGTCGCCATGGTGGTCGGGCTGGTCGTGCCCACGGTGGCGGCGGGCCTCGGTCTGCTCGGGGTGGAGCTGGCGCTGCTGCTCGTGCTCTGCGGGGTGCGCTGGCCGCAGCCGGTGCTGCGGCTCACCCCGCTCGCGATCGGCGCAGCCTCGCTCTGGTGGTCCAACTGGTGGTGGGCCGAGGCGCGGGACCCGGTCGCGGCGGTGCTGCCCGCACTGCGCATGACCACGGCGGCGCTGCCCGGAGTGGTGCTGGCCGGCTACCTGGAGCCGTTCTCGCTGGGGGACCAGCTCGGCCAGCGGCTGCGGCTGCCCGCCCGTCCCGTGGTGGCGGCGGTCGTGGCGCTGCAGAGGTTCGACCAGCTGCGCTCGACGTATGCCGACCTGCGCGCCGTCCGCCGTGCGCGAGGGCTGCTGAGGCGGGGCATCACGGACGCGGTGGTGCTGACCTTCGCCCTCCTGGTGCAAGCGCTGCGGCAGGCCGGACGGCTCGCGGTGGCGATGGAGGCGCGGGGCTACTCGTCACCGGTGGTGCGGGCCGGGTGCCGCACCTGGGCGCAGCCCGCTCGCTGGGGTCACGCCGACCCCTGGGTAGTGCTGTGCGCCCTGACCCTTGCCGTGGCGGGAGTCACCGGTCATCTGGTCGGCCGCTGAACGCTCTGGGCGACCTCTGGACGACCTCTGAACGACTGCTGACGGCCTGGGCCGGACTGGTCACTCTCCGTCGCGTCCGGGTCCAGGGGCAAAAGGCGCGAATATACCCATGCGTAACGGGGCGGTATGTCTGGTTCCTGACGATGTGGGGTCCTTGCACCCTTCGAAAGGGCTAATCACGATGGGTGATCTTTGCGATCCGTGAGTGACATCAACCACGGCTATGCGTATATTTCTCGCTGCCGGCATGTGCTCACAGTCACAAGTCGTCACTCCGTGTGCAGGCCAGCGCATCGGGAGGTACGAGGCACGACATCCCCCGGTGTCGCGCGCAGGAGGGGCCATGCCCAGCTGGACCAGCTCGCCAGGGTTCCTGACGGTGCGTCACTATCCGTCACGTTCCTGGCATGCGCGCGCCGCGGTGGCGGTCCTCGCCGTCTTCGCGCTGCTGAGCGCCCTGGTGGTCTCCTTCGCCCCCCGCGCCGACGCCACGATCGTCACGCCCGCCGGCGGCCGCATGGACGAGACCTTCAACCGCGTCGTGAACGGCGACTTCCTCACCGTGGGGAACGGGATCCTGCAATGCTCTGGCACCGCCTCGGCCGACTCGCCGATGTCGGGGAGCAGCTGCGCCGTCCTCTACGGGGGGAGCGCGCCCACCTCTGGCTCCAACAACTACGTCAACGACTTCTGGCAGTTCATCAACTACGACGTCGACGCCACGATGACCGGGGTGAACTCCTCCTCGGGCCAGTTCGTCGTGCCCGAGGGCGCCACCATCGTCAAGGCGATGCTCTACTGGTCCGCCAACACCGGGAAGGCAGCCGGTGCCACGGGCAACTCCTGCGCCTCCTACGGAGGGCAGGCAACCCTGCCAGCAGGGAGCTACACCACGCAGCAACCGGTCTTCCGCGTCAACGGCGGCGCTGTGCAGACCGTCAACGCCGGCTTCGCCAACATCACGGAGGGCTCCGGCTCGCTCAGCACGGGCAACCCTTACTACTACTCTGCCCAGCAGGACATCACCAGCCAGCTCGCCGCGCAGGTGGGGACCGGGACGGGCGCGGCGACGACGTTGACGGTGGGCAACATCTGGGCGCCGACGGGCTACGGCTGCTACGGCGGGTGGACCATGTCGCTCGTCTACGACTATGGGCAGGCCGTGCAGGGGCAGGCGGCGAGCCAGGCCCGCCAGGTCGTGCTCTACGACGGTCACGTCCGCACCTTTTCGTCCGCCGGCGTGCAGGACGGTCTGACGACCACGCTGGGGGGCTTCGTCGCCGTCGCCCCAGGGGCCCGGGCCTCCGTCGGGATCTACGAGGGGGACAAGGGCATCGCGGGCGACACCACGTCCTCCACGGTCGGCACGAATACCATCGCCCTGGCGGATACCTCGCTCGGGGCGAACACGAGCAACACTGGGGTGGGCTCCGCCGACGGGGCGGTGACGTACAACGGTACCCCCACCAACTACAGCGTCGACGTGCACAACTACCAGCTGACCAACGTGGTGGCGGGGTCCCAAAGCGTCGGGCTCTACACGGGGACAACGGGCGACTCGTACATGTGGCAGAGCGCCGCCATCTCGGTGCCGGTGTCCAAGCTGAAGGTGACCAAGACGGCCGCCGACGGATCGGACACCCAGACGATCAACCAGGGGGAGACCCCGCGCTACCGGATCCGCGTCAAGAACGACGGTGCCTCCCTGCTCACGGGCCTGGCGGTCAACGACCCCAACGCGCCCGGCTGCAACGTGAACATCGCGAGCCTGCAGGTCGGTGGCTACCAGGACATCGACTGCTACGGCCCACCGGCCACGCAGTCGCTCACCAACACCGTCAACGTCTCCGCCAAGGACGCCGCCAACCAGAACGTCCCGGGCAGCGACACGACCCAGGTGATCGTCAACATCCCCAACGTCGACGTGTCCAAGACCGCGTCCGGGGTGAGCGGTCCGGTCAACGTCTATGGCGACTCCATCTACACCGCGGCCTACACCGTCACGGTGACCAACTCGGGCGCCGGAGCCACGAAGTACGGTCCGCTGACCGAGACCCCGGGATTCGATCCCAAGCTGACGGTCACCGGCATCGACTGGGCCAGCACCAACGGCGGCAGCTCGGGCTCCACCACGGCCACGTCCGTGGACCTGGAGAAGGGCGGCTTCGTCAACCTCGCTGCGGGTCAGACGGTCACGTACACGGTCAACGTGAAGTTCAAGTTCACCAACCCTCAGGACACCTCCGTCCCCAGCAGCTGCTCCTCGCCCATCGCCGCCGGGTCCGGCCTGTTCAACTCCGTGGCCCTGGGCAACGCCGGCACCCCGGGGTACGCCGTCGAGTCGAACACCACCAACAACTCCGCCTGCATGAACCCGCCCACGCGGTCGGCGGTCATCGACGTGGCCAAGTCGGCCGGCTCCTACGCCGGGCCCAACGCGGACGGGTCCTACACGGTCACCTACGACGTCACCGTCGCCAACTCCGGTGCCGCGGTCGGCACCTACGGTGCGATCACCGACACCCCGAGCTTCTCCAGCAACCTGCAGATCCTCGGCTACAAGATCGACAGCAGCGGCACCGGCGCCCCGGCGGGCAAGCCCTACACCACCCTGAGCGGCGCCACGATCCCGGTGACCACGGGCAGCACGCCGATCAACGCCCTGACGACGCACACCTTCCGGCTCACCGTGACCTTCAAGTTCAAGGACGCCAACACCGCGTCGGCCTGCAACGGCTCGCCGGGAGGCGGTCTCTACAACGCGGTCGCCATGGCGACGACGACCGACAACGTCACGACCAACAACACCGCCTGCGTGCCGCCGCCCGCGCCGCCGACGGCCTCCCTGGCGCTGGACAAGCAGTCCGGCCGGCTCAACGACGTCAACGCCAACAACCAGACCGATGCCGGGGACACCATCCCCTACACCTTCGTCATCAAGAACACCGGGCCGGTCAACCTGTCCGCCCCCACGGTGACGGACACCAAGCTCGGCATCAACGGTGCCTACTGCATCGACGCCAACACCGTGATCGCGCCCGGGGACTCCATCACCTGCTCGTTGACCAGGACGTACACCATCACGTCGAGCGACATGGCGAACCTCAAGGTCGTCAACACCGCCACCGCGACGGCGACGCCGCCGACCGGAAACCCGGCCACCGCGAGCGACACCAACACCTTCAACGTCCAGGCGGGCGCCTACATCTCGCTGAGCAAGTCCGTCGGCACGGTGATCGACAACGACAACAACGGGCCGGACGCCGGGGACACCGTGAGCTACACCTTCCGGGTGCAGAACACCGGCAACGTGCCGCTGTCGCCGGTGACCATCACCGACAGCAAGCTGAACCTGACGAACGCCGCGTGCGTGGGGACCCTCGCCGTGGGGGCGACCGCGGACTGCCCGTCCAGCACCTACACCCTGACCCAGGCCGACGTCGACGCCGGCAAGGTCGTCAACACCGCCACGGCCAGGGGCGTGAACGGCGCCAGCACGGCGACGGGTGACGGCAGCGCGACCCTCACCATCGCGACGGACCCGCAGCTGACGCTCGACAAGTCGGCCGGTTCGGTCGTCGACACCAACGGCAACAAGGTCACCGACGTGGGGGACACGATCCCCTTCACCTTCACCGTGACCAACCGCGGGACCGTGACGCTCGGCACCGTGCTCGTCAATGACTCCAGCCTGGGCGTCGTCAACGCGACCTGTGGATCCACGACCTCGCTCGCTCCGGGCGCCTCGACGACCTGCACGTTCTCGCACCGCGTCACCCAGGCCGACCTGGACTCCGGGTCCTACGACAACACCGGTGACGCCTCGGGCAAGACGCCGAGCGGCTCCACCATCCACGGCATCGACAACACGTCGACCGCGGTCTACGGGTCGCCGTCGATCACGCTCGACAAGCAGCTGGCCTCCACGTCCGACAGCAACAGCAGCGGCAAGCTCGACGCGGGCGACACCCTGACCTTCTCGTTCCTGGTCCGCAACACCGGGTCGGTGACCCTGCGCCCCATCGTGATCTCGGACGCGACCCTCGGCCTCGACCGGCGAGCCTGCGACCTGGGCAACGCGGCCGCAGCGCTCGCTCCGGGCGCCACGATGTACTGCTCCACCGCCAGCCACGTCGTCACGCAGGCCGAGGTCGACGCCGGGTCCTACGTGAACACCGCCGTCACGTATGCCATGCCCCCGATCGGCAACGAGGTCTCCGCCCAGGACACGGTCGCCTCGACGCTCGTGCCCTCCCCCGCGCTGACGCTCAAGAAGACCGCTAGCGCGATCTCCCAGGCCGACGCCAACAAGGTGCAGCCCGGCGACACGATCCAGTACTCCTTCGTGGTGACCAACACCGGCACCGTCACCCTGCAAGGGATCCAGCTGACGGACCCCACGCTGTCCACCCTGCCGATCACCTGCGCCAGCAGCACCCTGGCGCCCAAGGCCAGCACCACGTGCACGACCACCACCTACGCGCTGACGCAGAGCGACATCGACTCCGGATCGGTCAACAACACGGCGGGCGTCGCGGCGTACCCCCCGTCCGGGGCGGCCATCACGGCGAGCTCGAGCACGTCGACCCCCATCCCCGAGAGGCCGGCGCTGGCCTTCGACAAGGGCGCGGGGATCGTCAACGACGACAACGGGGACGGCAGGCAGTCCGCGGGTGACTCCGTGTCGTACACCTTCACCGTCACCAACACCGGCAACGTGACGCTGAACCCCGTCACGGTCACGGACCCGACCCTCGGCCTCAACTACTCGCAGTGCGGCGGCGGCGCGCTGGCCCCGGGCGCGACCACGACGTGCACGCAGGCATATCGCATCACCCAGGCGGACATCGACGCCGGCACGGTCAACAACACGGCGACGGCCCGCGGCACCTCGCCCGCCAAGGCCGAGGCCTCCGGCACCGACCAGACCTCCGTCACCCTGACCCCGCAGACCAAGGTCACGCTCGCCAAGGGCGCCCAGGCGGTCGTGGATGTCAACGGCAACGGCGTGACCGACGCGGGCGACACGATCACCTACACCTTCCGGGTGGTCAACACCGGGACGACCTCGTTGACCACCGTCACGCTCACCGACCCCAAGGTCAAGCTCACCGACGCGGTGTGCGACGCCGCGGCGACGACGCCGCTCGCCCCCGGCGCTTCACGGGACTGCACCCCGCGGACCTACACGCTGACCGTCGACGACCTCAACGCCATGAACGTGTCCAACACGGCGACGGTCACCGGCACCGACGCCAAGGGCGTCAAGGCCACCGCGGAGTCGTCGACCTCGACCGCCATCACGCCCACGCCCCGACTGGTCCTCGACAAGACGTCGTCCACGATCAAGGACACGAAGGCCGACGCCCGTCAGGGCGCCGGCGACACGATCGACTACACCTTCACCATCACCAACACGGGCACCGTCTCCCTGACCAACCTCACCATCACCGACGGCAAGCTCAACGTGGGCACCGCGGTGTGCGACGCGGCGAGCACCGCGCCCCTCGCCCCCGGCCAGAGCCGCACCTGCTCGGTGCGGACCTACACCATCACCGCGACGGACGCGGACGCGGGCGCGGTGAACAACACGGCCACCGCGTCGGGCACCGGCCCGGACGGCAAGGCGACCACGGCCTCGGACTCCGACTCCCGCGCCATCACCTCGACGCCGGGAATCACGCTCGACAAGAAGCAGAGCGCCCTGGCGGACCTCGACGGCAACGGGCCGGACGCCGGCGACGCCATCACCTACACCTTCTCCGTGACCAACACCGGCACCGTCACCCTCTCCCCGGTCACCGTCACCGACGCCAGGCTCGGCCTCAACGCCGTCGACTGCGGCGCCGGTCCGGTCCCTGCGGGGGCGACGGTGGACTGCACGATCTCCAGAACCTACACGGTCGCGCAGGCGGACATCAACGCCGGCGTCCTGACCAACACGGCCACCGCGGTCGGCACCCCGCCGTCCGGCAACCCGGTGTCCGCGCAGGACACCGAGAAGGTCGACTTCGCCACCGTCGGCGGCGGGGTCAGGCCGCCCGCCATCACCCTCGACAAGATCGCTCCGGCGAGGCCGACCGACGCCAACGCCAACGGCAAGACCGACGCCGGCGACACCATCACCTTCACCTACGAGATCACCAACAGCGGGACGGTCACGGTCTCCAACCCGACGGTGACCGACACCAAGCTGGGCTTCGCCGACGTCGCGTGCGTCCCGGCCACCCCGCTCGACCCGGGTGTCACGCGCGAGTGCTACCAGCGGGTCCACACCTTGACCCAGGCCGACATCGACGCCGGCAGCTATGACAACTCGGCGACCGTGTCGGCCGTCGGCCCGGCGCCCGCCAGCACGGTCGCGACGTCGACGCCCGACACCACCTCGACCCCCATCACACAGCTGCGTGGTCTCGCCCTCGACAAGACGGCCGGCGCGGTCGTGGACACCACCGGCGACGGTCGCAACAGCGCCGGCGACACCGTGACCTACCGCTTCCTCGCCACCAACAGCGGCACCGTGACGTTGAGCAACGTCACCATCACCGACGCCAGGCTCGGCCTCGACGCCGTGCGGTGCGGGACGGGGACGCTGGCCCCGGGCGCGTCGCAGTACTGCTTCGCCTCCACCGCCGGGCACGCCTACACCGTCTCCCAGGCGGACATGAACGCCGGCCAGATCGTCAACACCGCCACCCTGAGCGGCACGCCCCCGACGGGTGCGGCCCTGACCGCCTCCGACGGGGTCACGATCCCGGTGACCACCAAGGCGTCCTTCGCCTTCACCAAGAGCGCCGGCACGGTGACCGACGCCAACGGCAACGTGAAGCAGGACGCCGGGGACCAGGTCACCTACACCTTCACGATCGTCAACACCGGCACGGTGTCGCTGACGGGGGCCGCGGTCACCGACAACAAGATCGGCATGGCCGGCGTGCTGTGCGGGACCGGGTCGGTCGAGCCCGGCGGGACGCTGACCTGCGCCTCGCCGGCCTACACCCTGACCCAGGCCGACATCGACGCGCGCGTGGTCAACAACACGGCCTCGGCGACCGCCACGGCACCCGACAAGACGACGGTCCCCGGCACCGCCTCGGCGTCGGTGCCGCTCAGCCCGACCCAGTCGCTGCAGCTGGTCAAGACGGCCGGCACCGTCGTCGACGCCAACAACAACGCGGTCCAGGACGCCGGGGACACGATCCAGTACACCTTCCGCGTCACCAACACCGGCTCGGTCACGCTGAGCACGATCAAGCTGACCGACACCAAGCTGGGCATCTCCAACGTCGACTGCGGCTCCGGCCCGCTCGCCGGTGGCGATTCCCGCGTCTGTACGCCGATCACCTACACCATCACCGCGGCCGACGCGAACGCCGGCAAGGTGGACAACACCGCGACGATCTCCGGCATGACGCCCACGGGCGCCCAGGTCACCGCGCCCGGCACCGCGACGCGGGCCCTGACCGAGTCGCCCAGGATCGAGCTCGACAAGATCGCCAGCTCGATCGCCGACACCAACGGCTCGACCAAGGACGACGCGGGCGACACGATCACCTACCAGTTCGTGGTCAAGAACACCGGCACCGTCTCGCTCGACCAGCTGACCCTCACGGACAGCAAGCTCGGCCTGAACCTCGCCTGCGGCTCGGGCGCCCTGGCGGCCGGCACCTCGCGGACCTGCAGCCCGGCCACCCACGTGCTCACCCAGGCGGACGTCGACGCCGGGACCTATGCCAACGAGGCCACCATCAGCGGCACCTCACCGGGTCGCACGACGGTCACCGCCAAGGACTCGACCAACACGTCCATCACCCAGGCGACGGGCATCCGGCTCACCAAGACCGCCGGTGCGCTGGCCGACACCAACGGCGACGGACTGGTCGGGGCCGGGGACACCATCAGCTATACCTTCTCGGTCACCAACAACGGCACCGTCCGGCTGGACCCGGTCACCGTCACCGACAACAAGCTGGGGCTGTCCGCGGTCGCCTGCGGCACGGGCCCGCTGGACCCGGGCGCCTCCCGCGCCTGTGGCTTCACCGCCCCCTACACCCTGACGGTGGCGGACGCGGACGCCGGCAGCGTCGTCAACAACGCCGCCGCGAGCGGCACGACGCCCACCGGGACCACCGTGACCGGCTCGGCCAGCACGACGACGACGGTGCAGGCGACCCCCGCCTACACCTTCGACAAGCAGGCCGGCGTGGTCACCGACACCAACGGGACGACCAAGACGGACCCGGGCGACACGATCACCTTCACCTTCGTGGTCAAGAACACCGGGAACGTCACGCTCAGCCCGGTCACCGTCGCAGACTCCAGGCTCGGGCTGAGCAGCGCGTCCTGCGGCGCCACCGCGGTGGCGCCCGGCGCCACCATCACGTGCCTGACCCGGTCCTACACGCTGACCCAGGCGGACATCGACGCCGGCGTCGTGGACAACTCGGCCACGTCCAATGCCAGGACGCCCTCCGGGCAGGTGATCGCACAGACCGACACCACGTCGACCACCATCACGCGGGCCTCGGCCCTCAGCATCGTCAAGACCTCCGGCGGCGTCGTCGACACCAGCCGCGACGGTCGCGACAGCGCCGGCGACACCATCGTCTACGCCTTCACGGTCCGCAATGGCGGCACCACGTCCTTCAGCGGCGTCACCATCACGGACCCCAGGCTCGGCCTGGTCAACGAGCCGTGCGTCGGAGCCCTCGCCCCGGGCGCCAGCCAGAGCTGCAGCCTCCCGGTGGCCCGGGCCACCTACACCCTCACCCAGGCCGACCTCGACGCCGGCCAGGTCGCCAACGCAGTCACCGCCAACGGCACCCTGACCGCGGGCGGCACGGTCTCCGCGACCAGCTCCGTGACGGATGCCCTCACGCAGACCCCGGGCCTGAGCATGGACAAGACCGTCGGCGACCTGATGGACCTGGACGGCAACGGCCCCGACGTGGGCGACACGCTCACCTACTACTTCTCCGTGACCAACACGGGCACCGTCTCGATCAGCTCCGTCACCTACGACGACCCCACGGTGCGCATCGTCAACGCGACCTGCGGCACGACCAGCCTGGCGGCGGGCGCCACCCGGGTCTGCTCGGCGAGGTCGTACACCCTGACCCAGGCCGACGTCGACTCCGGCTCCGTCACCAACACGGCCACGGCCGCGGGCACCGACCCCAAGGGCCAGAGGGTCACCTCGCCCGCCGACTCGACGACGACGGCCACCTCCGGCACCTCCAAGGTCGCTCTCGACAAGACCGACCTGGGGGTCACCGACCTGGACAACAACGGCGTGGACGCGGGCGACACCGTCACCTACCGGTTCAGCATCACCAACACCGGCACCACCGCGCTGCACCACGTGGACCTCTACGACACGAAGCTGGACCCGGCCACCACGACGAGCGGCTCGACCTGGTGCAGGTACCTCGACGACACCCATCCCGGCGGCCTCCTGCCCGGGCAGACCGAGTGGTGCTACGGCGCGGCCGAGACCTATGTCCTGACGCAGGCGGACATCGACGCCGGCGCGATCAGCAACACGGCCTACGTGACGGCCCTGGACACCCAGAACCAGTCGACCCGCTCGGTGGCCGACTCGACCAGCCGCAACCTCGCCCCCATCTCGGCGCTGATCGTGGACAAGACCCACAGCGCGATCGTCGAGGCCAAGGACCCCGTCGGACCGAGCGCCGGGGACACCGTGACCTACGCCTTCACCGTCACCAACAGCGGGTCGACGACCCTCAGCAACGTCACCGTCTCGGACGCCAAGCTCGGTATGGCGAACGTCCTGTGCGCCGCCACGATGGCGCCCGGTGCCACGGCGACCTGCCCCTCGCGGAGCTACACCCTCACCCAGGCCGATCTCAACGCCAGCAAGGTGGACAACACCGCGACGGCGGCGGGCGCCGACCCCAAGGGCGCCACGGTCACCAGCCAGGACAAGGACACCGTCCCCCTAGCCCAGGCGCCGGCCCTGACCCTCGACAAGACCCACTCGGCGGTGAGCGACAACGGCGACGGGGTCACGCCCAACAACGGTGACGTGGTGACCTACACGTTCAAGGTCACCAACACGGGCAACGTCACGCTCAACCTGCTCAACCTGACCGACGCCAAGCTGGGGCTCTCGAGCCGGGTGTGCGACGACCCCGTCGTGGATCCGCTCGAGTCGACCACCTGCTACACCGCGAACTACACGATCACCCAGGCCGACATGAACGCCGGGACGATCCACAACGACGCCTCCGTCCAGGGCACCCCGCCGGTCGGCTCGCCCATCACGGCCCAGGACTTCGACGACGTGACCCTCACGCCGCGGGTGAGCCATGTCTTCGACAAGACCGCGTCGTCGGTCACCGACGTCGACGGCAACGGCGTGGACGCCGGCGACACGATCGTCTACTCCTTCTCGGTCCGCAACACCGGCACGGTCACCCTCAGCTCCGTCACCCTGGACGACCCCAAGGCCGGCATCGTCAAGGCCGCCTGCGGGACCGGCACGGTCGAGCCGGGCCAGACCCTGGTCTGCTCGGCCAAGACCTACACGATCACCCAGGCGGACATCGACTCCGGGTCCGTGGTCAACAACGCCACGGCGACCGTCAGCGACCCGACCGGCAAGACGTACACGTCGACGGACGGCACCACGTCGGCCACCTCGGGCACGCCGCTGATCGCGCTGACCAAGACCCTGGTGGCCAAGGTCGACGCCAACGCCAACGGCCGGGCCGACGTCGGCGACGGGCTCGTCTACGCCTTCTCCGTCAAGAACATCGGGGCCGAGACCCTGAGCAGCATCTCGATCGCGGACCCCAAGCTCGGGGCGACCGCCCTGTCCGGCTGCACCCCGCTGCCGCTGGCTCCCGGAGCCACGGCGACCTGCGCACAGGCGGCATACACCCTCACCCAGGCCGACATCGACGCCGGCCAGGTGCAGAACACCGCGACCGCGACCGCGGTGTCGCAGACCGGGAAGGCGGCCACCGCCCCGGCTTCCGTCACGACCAGCCTGACCCAGTCGCCCGGCATCGCGCTGGACAAGGAGACCCTGGGCTTCACCGACGTCAACACCAACGGTCGCACCGACGCGGGCGACACCATGACCTTCACGTTCACGGTGACCAACACCGGTAACGTCACCCTCTCGCCCGTGATCTACTCCGACGCCAAGCTCAAGATCAACGCGCCGTCCTGCGTCGGCTCGCTCGCCCCGGGCCAGACCGTGACCTGCCCCCAGGCGACCTACACGGTCCAGCAGTCCGACGTCGACGCGGGCACCCTCGACAACGTCGCCACCGTCCGCGGCACCAGCCCCACGGGCACCATCGCCTCGTCGACGGACGGGACCAGCGACCCGATCACGCCGGCTCCGTCGATCCAGATCGTCAAGACCAGCGGCGGGGTGGTCGACGCGAACGCGAACGGACGCCAGGACGCCGGCGACACGATCCGCTACACCTTCACCGTCAAGAACACCGGCAGCGTGACCCTCACCAACCTCGCGCTGACCGACCCGAAGGTGGGGCTGACCAATGTCGCCTGCGGCAGCGGGTCCCTGGCACCGGGGGCCTCCCGTGAGTGCACCGCGGTCAGCTATGTGATGACCGCCGCCGACCTGGACGCCGGCAAGGTGGACAACACCGCCAGCATCTCGGCCCTGTCGCCGACCACCCAGAGGGTCTCCGCGACGTCGAACAAGGTCACCGACACCCTCACCCAGGCGCCCGCCATCAGGTTCGACAAGACCAACGCCCCCCTGGTCGACGCCAACGGCGACGGTCGGCCGAGCGCCGGCGACACGGTGACGTACTCCTTCTTGGTGACCAACATCGGCAACGTCACCCTGAACTCGGTCACGGTGACCGAGCCGGTGCTCCAGATGACCGCGCCCTGCGGCAGCGGCCCCCTGGCTCCGGGGGCCACCCGGTTCTGCATGGACTACACCTACACGACGAACCAGACCGACTTCGACTCCGGTGCGCTGAACAACCAGGCGTATGCCGAGGGCGTGGCACCGGACGGCAACACCAAGGTCACGGACGACGACGCCACCTCCCTCGCGCTCGGGGCGGTCTCGAGCCTGGCGCTGACCAAGACGGCCGGGGCCCTGGTCGACAGCGATGGGAACGGTCCCGACACCGGGGACACCATCACCTACACCTTCTCGGTCAGGAACACCGGGACGACCACGCTGAAGGACGTCCGCGTCTCCGACCTGAAGATCGGCCTCGTCAACGTCGCCTGCGGCACGGGGGACCTCGCGCCGAAGGCCACCCGCGACTGCCAGATCTCCCAGCAGTACACCGTCGAGGTGGGCGACGCCGACGCCGGTGCCGTCCGCAACAACGCGTCGGCCGTAGCCACGCCGCCCACGGGAGCCAAGGTCAGCACCACGGCGACCACGACGACCGGCATCGCCCCCAACCCCTCGGTGGGCCTCACCAAGGCGGCGTCCGCGATCGACAAGGGCGCCGACGGCATCGTCAACGCGGGCGACACGATTACCTACACGTTCTCGGTCACCAACACCGGCAACGTGACCCTCAGCCCGGTGACCCTCAGCGACGCCAAGGCCGGGCTCTACAACGCCAGCTGCCAGACCTCGTCGCTCGCCCCCGGCGCAACGGGCCCGTGCGCGCTCGTCGTCTACCGCCTGACCCAGACGGACATCGACTCCGGCAGCGTCAACAACTCGGCGTCCGCGGCGGGCGTGAGCCCCACCGGCGTCGCGGTCAACGGTCCGGCCAGCACCTCGACGCCTGTCGACGCGAGCTCCAGCGTCGCGCTCACCAAGACGGCGTCGGCCATCGCCAACACCAACGGCAACACGATGCAGGATGCCGGCGACACCATCCAGTACTCGTTCAGCGTCAAGAACACGGGCTCGACCACCCTCAACCCCGTGACCATCAGCGACGACAAGCTGGGCCTGGTCAAAGAGGCGTGCGGCACGGGTCCGCTGGCCCCCGGCGACACGCGGACCTGCACGCTCAGCGCCGCGAAGGCGACCTACTCCATCACGCAGGCCGACGTGGACCGCAAGCAGGTGCTCAACCAAGCGGCGGCCTACGGCAAGCCGCCGTCGGGCGCCGAGGTCACCGGCACGGCCGGCACCACCACGACGATCACGCACGCGCCGGCCCTGGTCTTCGACAAGACGGCCAGCTCCGTCACGGACCTCGACGGCAACGGCCCGGACGCGGGCGACACCGTCACGTTCACCTTCAAGGTCACCAACACCGGCAACGTCACGGCCAACAGCGTGACCCTGACGGACAGCCTGCTGGCCCCCACCCCGATCGCCTGCGGTTCCGGCGGGCTCGCCCCGGGCGTCACCCGCAGCTGCTCGGCGATCACCTACACGCTCACGCAGGCCGACGCGGACCGCGGCACGCTCGACAACTCGGCGTCCGTGACCGGCCTGGACCTGGAGAACAAGCCGATCACCTCGCCGGTGGACACGACGTCCACGACGCTGGCCACCGCCTCGACGCTGCGGCTCACCAAGCAGGCCGGCTCGATCGTGGACGCCAACGGCGACGCCCGCGTCGACGCCGGCGACACCATCACCTACCGCTTCCGCGTCGCCAACACGGGCACCACCACCTTGACCGGGGTCTCCGTCACCGACACCCGGCTCGGGCTCGCCGGGGTGGCGTGCACCCTGACCACCACGCTCGCCCCGGGCCAGTCCGGCTACTGCTTCCCCGACGGCGTGACCTACACGCTGAAGCAGGCCGACGTCGACCAGGGGACGATCGTCAACAACGCCTCCGCGGCGGCGAAGGACCCGGCCGGCACCGTCGTCCAGGGCACCAGCGGCACCACCACCACGGCCCCGCAGAGCAGCTCCCTGGCCCTCGACAAGGTGGGCGGCACCCACACCGACGCCAACGCCAACGGCCTCAAGGATGCAGGGGACACGATCGAGTTCACCTTCGCGGTCAGCAACACCGGCACGACCACCCTGTCCACGGTGACCTACTCGGACGCCAAGCTCCAGATCCTCAACCTGGCGTGCGGGACCGCGCCGCTGCTGCCCGGCGCCACCCGGTCCTGCCCGGCCAGGACCTACACGATCACGCAGGCCGACGTGAACTCCGGCTCTCTGCTCAACGAGGCTTCCGCCGCGGCCAGGACGCCGGACGGCACCACCGTGCCCGCCACGGACAGCGTCTCGACGCCCCTCGCGGGCACCACCGGCATCATGCTGACCAAGACCGGGTCCACGCCGGCCGACACGGACGGGTCGGGCACCCAGAACGCCGGCGACCGGATCACCTATTCGTTCGCGGTCCAGAACACCGGCACCGTCACGCTCACCCAGGTCACGCTGACGGACGCCAAGCTCGGCCTGTCCAACGTCTCCTGCGGCAACGGCGGCGGCAGCGGCACCGGCAGCCTGGAGCCTGGCCGGACGATGGCCTGCACCGCGGTGTCCTACACCACGACCCAGGCGGACTTCAACGCCGGCAAGGTGGTCAACACGGCCACCGCGACGGGCACGCCGGCCATCGGCGCGGCCGTGACCTCGGCCTCGACGGCCACGACCCCGCTCGTCCAGTCGGCCGCCGCGACCTTCTCCAAGAGGGCCGGCTCGGTCTCCGACATCGACGGCAACGGCGTCGACGTGGGCGACCTGATCGTCTACTCCTTCTCGGTCCGCAACACCGGCACGGTGGACCTCAACCCGGTCACCTACACGGACAGCAAGCTGGGGCTCCGCAACGCGGCCTGCGGCGGCACCCCGCTCACCCCGGGGGAGACCCGTGACTGCCCGGCCCGTACCTACACCCTGACCCAGGCCGACGTGGACGCCGGCACGGTGGACAACACGGCGACGGGCACCTTCACCCGGCCCGACGGCACGACCTTCAGCCAGGCGCAGAGCACCTCGACCCCGCTCGGCCGGGCGAGCACCCTGCTGCTCAGCAAGACGGCCGGGCCCGTGGTCGACGCCAACAGCAACGGCCGGGTCGATGCCGGTGACCACATCGAGTACACCTTCTCGATCACCAACAACGGCAACACCACCCTCACCAACGTCACGTATGCCGACCCCAAGGCCGGCGTGGCCGCGGGCTCCGTCTGCGCGGCGACGCTGGCGCCGGCCTCGACGGTGACCTGCCCGTCCGTGACATATGTGCTCATCCAGGCTGACATCGACTCCGGCAAGGTCGTCAACGCCGCGACCGCGGCCGGGACCGCACCGGACGGCAGCCAGGTCACCGGCTCGGCCTCGCAGACGTCCACGCTGACCCGGGTCGAGGCGATCTCGCTGGACAAGGTGGCGAGCGCGCTCAAGGACACCGGGAGGGTCAAGGACGAGTCCGACCCCGGCGACTCCGTCACCTACACCTTCGCCGTGACCAACACCGGGACCACGACCCTGAGCTCGGTGCGGATCACCGACACCCGGCTGAGCGCCACGCCGGTCGCCTGCGGCACCGACCCGCTCCTGCCGGGGCAGGTCCGGGCGTGCCAGGTGACGGCCGACAACACCTACGTCCTCACCCAGGCCGACGTGGACGCCGGCTCGGTCAACAACACCGCCACGGCCACCGCGACGGGCCCCTCGGGCGCCCAACGGTCGTCCAGCGACTCGACGTCGACCCCGGTCCGCCAGACCTTCGGCCTGGTGCTGGACAAGGTCGGCACCTACGTCGACGTCAACGTCAACGGCAGGGTGGATGTCGGGGACCGCATCGACTACACGCTCACGGGCACCAACACCGGCAATGTGACGCTGACCGACGTGCGCAAGAACGACCCGGCCATCGGGATCAACAACGCGGCCTGCGAGGACGGCGTGCTGGACCCGGGCGAGACCCAGGTGTGCAACCCCGCGGACTACGCCACCACCGGGCGGCTGCGCTACCACACGCTCACGCAGGCCGACGTCGACGCCGGCCACTTCGACAACACCGCCACCCTGACCGGCACCCGTCCCGACGGCACCAAGGTGGTCGCCGCGGACACCGTGGTCCAGCCCCTCACCCGCACCGCGTCCTACACCTTCAAGAAGACCGCCGGGTCGATCATCGACACCGACGCCAACGGGCCCGACGCCGGCGACACGATCACCTACTCCTTCTCGGTGACCAACACCGGCAACGTGACCCTCGCGCCGGTGACCTACTCCGACACCATCCTCGGCATCGACGGCGCCGCCTGCCAGCCCACCGTCGGCCCTGGTCAGACCGTCGCCTGCCCGGCCAAGACGTACACCCTCACCCAGGCCGACATCGACCGCGGCTCGGTGGACAACACGGCCTCCGTCGTGGCCACCCCGCCCACGGGGGTCACGGTCACGGACCAGACCAGCCGGACGAGCACCTCGACATCCGGCACGTCCACGCTGTCCCTGGTCAAGACCGCCGGCGCCATCACCGACGTGGCGGCACCGGCCGGCCCGAGCGCCGGCGACACGGTGTCCTACACCTTCACCGTCAAGAACATCGGCACGACGACGCTGACCAACGTCCTCTACCAGGACACCCGGATCGGCGTCGCCAACCAGGCCTGCGGCAACGGCCCGCTCGCTCCGCAGGAGCAGCGGACCTGCCCGCCCAAGACCTACACGATGACCCAGGCGGACGTGGATGCCGGCCGCCTCGTCAACGCGGCCAGCGCCACGGCGGTGGACCCCAGGGGCACCACCGTCACCGCTCCGGCGTCGGTCACCACCACGATCCCGGCCAACCCGGTGATCCGTCTCGACAAGGTCGACACGGCCATCGCCGACACCGTCCGGGACGACATCGTCGGGCCCGGCGACACGATCACCTACACCTTCCGCGTCACCAACGCCGGCAACGTCGACCTGGCCCCGATCACCATCACGGACCAGAAGCTCGGACTCAACCAGGCCACCTGCGAGCCCACCATCGCCCAGCTCCGGCCGGGGCAGACGGTGGACTGCATCGTCAAGGCCTACCCGCTGACCCAGGCCGACGTCGACAAGGGCTCGGTCGACAACACGGCGACGGCTGCCGGGACCAGCCCCGCGGGCGCCACCGTCACCTCGACCGACACCAACAGCCGCGCGGTCCCGCAGAACCAGATCCTGACGCTGGACAAGCAGGGCGTCTACGTCGACGTGGACGGCAACGGCGCCTGGAGCGTCGGGGACCGGATCGACTACACGATCATCGCCACCAACGGCGGCAACACCACCTTGACCGACGTCCGCAAGAACGACCCCCCGATCGGGATCTACAACACCTTGTGCGGTGACGGCGTGCTGCGACCCGGCGAGACCCGCACCTGCCACCCGGCTGGCTACCCGACGACACCGCTGCGCAACCACGTGCTGACCCAGGCCGACGTCGACGCCGGGACCTACAGCAACACCGCGACGCTGACCGCCACCAAGCCGGACGGCAGCAAGCTGACCGCCACGGACTCGGTGACCCTGTCGGGCACCCGCTCGGCGTCGTACACCTTCGACAAGACGGCGGGGTCGCTGATCGACGCCGACGGCAACGGGCCGGACGCGGGTGACACGATCGCCTACACCTTCTCGGTCACGAACACCGGCAACGTGACCCTGTCCCCGGTGACCTACACCGACGCCCGGCTCGGCATCACTGGCGTGCAGTGCGTGGCCTCCCTGGCCCCCGGCCAGACCGCCGCCTGCCCGGCCAGGACCTACGTGCTCACCCAGGCGGACGTGGACGCCGGCTCGGTCGCCAACACCGCGAGCGCGGTGGCGGCGCCGCCGGCCGGCGTGACCGTCGTCAACCAGCAGGACTCCACGAGCACCCCGGCGTCGGGCGCCTCGCTGCTGGCCCTGGTCAAGACCGCCAGCGCGATCAGCGACCTGGACGCCAACGGGCAGGACGCGGGTGACCAGGTCACCTACGGCTTCAAGGTCACCAACACCGGCACGACCACCGTGACCTCGGTCGTGGTCAACGACGCCAAGCTCGGTATGACGAACGTCGGGTGCGGCACCGGCAGCCTCGCCCCGGGCGCCTCGGTGACCTGTGCGTCGCGGACCTACACGCTCACCCAGGCCGACGTCGACGCGGGGCTGGTGCACAACGCCGCGACCGCCACGGCCAAGGACCCCGGGGGCGCCACGGTGACCGGGTCGGCCGCCGTGGACGTCACCGTGCCCGCCTCCCCGCGCCTCGTGCTGGACAAGACCGACAGCGCCATCGCGGACACCAACAGCAACGGGCGCCAGGACGCAGGTGACACCATCACCTACCGGTTCCGGGTGACCAACTCCGGCAACGTCACCCTCGACCCGGTCACCGTCACCGACGGCAAGGTCGGGCTGGCCAACGCGCGTTGCGGGACGGCAGCCCTCGCGCCGGGCGAGTTCGTCGACTGCCTCACGACGCCATACGTGCTCACGCAGGCGGACGTCAACGCGGGCACCGTGGACAACACCGCGACCGCCCACGGCACGACCCCAGCCAACGGGGACGTGTCGGCTACGGACCGCAGCTCGCGCGCGGTCGACGCGCTGCCGTCGATCTCTCTCGCCAAGGTGGCCGGCACCCCCGTGGACCTCAACGGCAACGGCCGCATCGACGC
Source organism: Arsenicicoccus cauae (assembly GCF_009707125.1). GTDB lineage: Bacteria > Actinomycetota > Actinomycetes > Actinomycetales > Dermatophilaceae > Arsenicicoccus > Arsenicicoccus cauae. The sequence goes on along the minus strand of NZ_WLVL01000019.1, from coordinate 93,867 downwards.
CGGCGACACGGTCAGCTACACCTTCTCGGTCACCAACACCGGCAACGTCTCCCTGACCTCCGTCGTGATCAACGACGCCAAGCTGGGCCTCGTCACCGCGGCCTGCGGCAACGGCGCCACCGCGCTGCAGCCAGGGGAGACCCGCAGCGGGTGCGTGACCAAGAGCTACACCTTCACCCAGGCCGACGTCGATGCCGGCAAGGTCGTCAACAACGCGACCGCGGCGGCCACCCCGCCCAGCGGCTTGGACGTGACCGCGCCCGCCACGGCGACCACCCCGGTCGCGCCGTCGGCCTCCATCGTCATGGACAAGACGGCGGGCGGCATCGTCGACGCCAACAAGGACGGCCGGGTCAACGCCGGGGACACCATCGTGTTCACCTTCGTCGCCACCAACACCGGCAACGTCACCCTGAGCGCGATCACCTACAGCGACCCCAAGCTGGGTGTGGGTCCTGCCTGCGGCTCCGGGAGCCTGGCGCCCGGCGCCCAGGTGACCTGCCCGCCCAAGACGTACACCCTGACCCAGGCCGACGTCGACGCCGGCAGCGTCGCCAACACCGCCACGGCCGGGGGCTCCCCGCCCACGGGCGTCAAGGTGAGCGGCACCGACACCACCGACACCCCGGTCGTGCCCGACGCGGGACTGACGCTGGACAAGACGGCCGGGCCGATCGTCGACGTCAACCGGACCGGGCGCGTGGACGCCGGCGACAGCATCACCTACGGCTTCACCGTCACCAACACCGGCACGGTCACGCTCAGCCCGGTGACCTACACCGACTCGCTGCTGGGCATCACGGATGCCGTGTGCGGCACCGGCGGCCTGGCCCCCGGCGCGACGCGCAGCTGTGACGCCCGGACCTACACGCTCACCCAGGACGACGTGAACGCCAACACGGTCCGCAACACCGCGACCGCGGTCGGCACCGCCCCCGGTGGGGCCAAGGTGCCCGCGTCCGACAGCGTGGACGTGGCCGTCCCCGAGGTGGTCCAGCTGACGCTGGACAAGGCCGTGGCCCGGGTCAACGACCCCAACGGCAACGGGATCCGCGACCTCGGCGAGACGATCGACTACACCTTCACGGTCAAGAACACCGGGACGGTCACCCTCACGGGCGTCAATGTCGACGACGCGAAGGTCGGGCTGACCGACGTGACCTGCGGGACCGGCACGCTGGCGCCGGGCCAGTCGGTGCAGTGCGCCGCGTCGACACGCACGATCACCCAGGCCGACCTCAACCTCGGCTCCGTGGACAACATCGCGTATGCCGCCGGCACCGACCTCCACGGTGACGCCACCCCGGCGTCCTCCGACACGACCTCGACGGGCATCCCGTCCACCCCGGACGCGAAGGTCGCCAAGCTCGCCTCGGCCGTCGCGGACACCAACGGCAGCGGCCGCCAGGACGCGGGCGACACCGTCACCTTCACCGTCTCGGTGACCAACGTCGGCAACGTCGACCTGACCGGGGTCACCGTGTCCGACAGGCTGCTCGGGGTCACCGGCGCGGCGTGCGGCACCGGCACCCTGCCCCCGGGCGGCACGCGCGAGTGCTTCACCAAGCCGTACGTCCTCACCCAGGCGGACGTCGACGCGGCCACGGTCACCAACACCGCGTCCGCGGCCTTCACCCCGCCGAGCGGCATCGCGTTCACCCGGACCGCGAGCGCGACCGTCGTGCCGACCGTCGTCGAGTCCATGTCCTTCGACAAGGTCGGGACCCAGGTCAACGACACCGACGGCAACGGCCCGGACGTCGGCGACACGATCACCTACACCTTCACGGTGGTCAACGACGGCATCGTCACCCTCAGCCCGATCACGCTGACCGACGCCAAGCTGGGCTACAACGCCCAGGTGTGCGGCGCCGACCCGCTGCTCCCCGGGCAGACGCGGCTCTGCGCTACCCGGACCTACCTGCTGACGCAGGCCGACGTCGACGCGAGCAAGGTCGTCAACACCGCGACGACGAAGGCCACGACGCCGGACGGCACCGTGCTCACCAACGTCGACACCGTCACCACCCCCGCGGTGGGCCGGGCGACGATCGTGCTCGACAAGACGTCGAGCACCATCAGCGACACCAACGCCAACACCCGGGTGGACGCGGGCGACACCATCACCTACAGATTCCAGGCGACCAACACCGGGACCGAGACGCTGAGCCTGCTGACGCTGAGCGACCCGACGCTCGGGCTCAACGACGTCCAGTGCGGCACGGCGACCCTGCTGCCGGGGCAGACGCGGGCCTGCACTGCCAACGCCCACAAGCTGACCCAGGCGGAGATCGACTCCGGCGTGCTGGAGAACGGCGCCACGATCAGCGCCCAGGACCCGCGCGGCGGCACCGTGACGTCGCCCGTCGACCAGGTGAGCAACCCGATCGCGGAGAACCCCTCGATCTCGCTGAAGAAGACCGCGGGCTCCGTCACGGACGCCAACAAGAACGCCAAGCAGGACGCCGGTGACACGATCACCTACACCTTCGTCCTGACCAACACCGGCACGGTGACGCTGGCGACGGTGACGCTGACCGATCCCAACATCGGCTACGACCGCCGCGTCTGCGGCGCCGCGACGCTGGCGCCCGGCGCCGCGACCACCTGCACGGCCGTCTACACCCTGACCCTGGCCGACGCCAACGCCGGCGGCGTCACCAACACCGCCGTGGCGGCGGCGCTCTCGCCGGCGGGCACGACGGTCAGCGGGAGCTCCACGGCGACCGTGTCGGTCGCGGCGACGCGGACCATCGCGCTCGACAAGCAGGCCTCGACGGTCGACGACACCACCAAGGACGGCCTGGTGGGCGCGGGAGACACGATCACCTACCGGTTCCTCGTGACCAACACGGGCAGCCTGACCCTGCACGACGTGCGCTACACGGACGCGCGGGTCGGCATCGCCGACCAGGTGTGCTCCTCGGTGCCGCTGGACCCGGGCCAGACGGTGGAGTGCCCGCCGTTCGCCTACGTCCTGACCCAGGCCGACCTCGACACCCTCGTGACGCGGGCCGACGGCACCAAGGGCGCGGCGATCAAGAACTCCGCGACGGTCCGGGCGCTCACGCCCCGGGACATCGTCGTGACGGCCGGCGACGCCACCGAGACCAAGCTGGTCGAGACGCCCAAGCTGTCCCTGGACAAGACCCAGGACGGGGTCGTGGACGCCAACAACAGCTCCCGGGTGGACGCCGGTGACACGGTGACCTACACCTTCACCATCGCCAACCTCGGCAACGTGACCATGAGCGGCATCGTGGTCAACGACGCCAAGGTCGGTATGACGAACGTCGCCTGCGACCCGGCCAAGCTGGCGCCCGGCGAGGTGTCGACCTGCCGCAGGACCTACACGCTGACCCAGGCCGACCTCGACGCGGGCGCGGTCGACAACACGGCCTCGGCTGCCGGGACGTCACCGCTCGGCACCCGCGTCACCTCGTCCGACTCCACGTCGGTCGCCCTCAACCAGGCGCCGGCCATCGTCCTGGACAAGGTGGTGGGTTCCTACCGGGACGTCAACGGCAGCCAGACGGTGGACGCCGGTGACTCCATCACCTACGCCTTCACCGTGAGCAACCCGGGCACGGTGTCGCTGTCGCCCGTCACCGTCACCGACCCGATGATCGGCAAGACCGTGACCTGCGGCTCCACCCCGCTGCGCCCCGGCGAGTCGAGGGCCTGCCCGTCGATGACCTACGTCGGCACGGCCACGGACTACGAGCGAGGCGTGATCAGCAACCTCGCCACCGCCACCGGCGTCACCGCCACGGGCATCACCGTGTCGGACGACGACACCGAGGAGGTGCAGATCAACCCGGCCGTGACCCTGGACAAGACGGGGTCGTCCCTCAACGACCTCGACGGCAACGGCGCGGACGTGGGCGACACGATCACCTACGCGTTCACCATCCGCAACACCGGCAACATGCCGCTCACCAGGCTCGACCTGTCCGACCCCAAGCTCGGCGTGACCGGCGGCACCTGCACCTTCCCGCCGTCCGGCCTGCCGCCCGAGGCCGGGGCCCCGGACACGTGGTTCATGCCCGAGGCGCTGCTCCAGTCGATGGCTCTGCAGCCGCAGGTGGCGACCTGCCTGAGCCGGACCTACACGCTGACGCAGGCCGACGTGGACGCCGGCATGGTGACCAACACGGCCAGCGCCTACGGGAGCTTCGCCGACCTGCCGGGCAACCCGCGCTCGGCGCCGTCGACCGACACGGTGGAGACGCCGCTGGCCAGCGTCAGCAGGATCATCCTGGCCAAGACGGCGGAGAAGGCCGTGGACGACGACGCCAACGGTGGGATCGACCTCGGTGACTACATCCCGTACCACTTCAGGATCACCAACGAGGGCACCACCACGGTCAGCGCGCCGACCATCACCGACCCCCGGCTCGGGCTGACCGCCGTGCCCTGCACCAGCCCGACGAACCCGGCCCTGCTGCCGGGCGAGGCTCACGAGTGCACCGTCTACCGATATCTGCTGACCAAGGACGACCTGCAGACGGGCATCATCTACAACACCGCCCTCGCCCAGGCCAGGGACCCCCAGGGCAACCTCCTGGAGAGCCGGTCCTCGGTCACGTCGGAGTTCCGGATCTCGGGCTCGCTGGACTACACCTTCGACAAGGCCGCGGCCTGGAACGACGTCAACAAGGACGGCGCCACCAACGTGGGGGACACGGTGACCTACACCTTCACCGTGACCAACACCGGCACCACCGACGCGGCGAACGTCGTGCTCAACGACTCGAACCTGGGGCTCACGAACCAGGACTGCCTGACCAACGGCAAGGTCTACGCGAACGCCGACGCCCTCGCCGCGGGCACCCCGACCCACGGCGCGACGGTCGTGCCCAAGGGCGGTGGAATCCTGGTCTGCACCGCGGTCCACGACATCAGCGAGTGGGAGCAGCAGTCCGGCTCGATCGAGAATGCCGCCACGGTCAACGTCAGGGGCCTCAACGGCGACACCCAGACCAAGGGCGACAAGGCGTCCACCCCGACCACCCCCACCACGCCGGCCAGCGCCGAGGTCAAGCTCGACAAGACTGTGCTCACCGACCCGGCGACCGGGCTGGACTTCGTCGACCTCAACGGTGATGGGATCAAGAACGCCGGGGACGTCGTCCGCTACGCCTACGTAGGCACCAACACCGGCACGGTGGGGCTCCGGGACGTCAAGATCACCGACCCGATGCTGAGCCTGGCCAACGTCACGGTCCTGTCCAAGGACACCTTCGTCGACGGCGCGTTCGTCTGCCCGCTCACGCTGGCCCGGACCGGCGCGGTGACCTACGACTGGACAGCGCCATACACCGCCTCCTCGACCGCCTTCGCGGGCGCCGGGGCCCGGGCGGGCTCGCGAGGTCCGCAGGCGCTGGGTGACGCGGTGCTCGACCCGGCCGAGTGGTCCGGCTGCGGCGTGATCGAGTACACGATCACCAGCGCCGACATGGCCGGGGGCGTCGTCCGGACGCGAGCCAACCTGGCCGGCATTCGGGTGGACACCGGCGATGTGGTGACCGCAGCCGACGACCCGCCGGTGCCGCTGGACGAGAAGCTCGCCTACGAGCTCAAGAAGAACGCGAAGCTGAACGACGCGAACGGCAACGGCAAGGCGGACGCCGGCGAGACGGTGACCTACAGCTTCACCGTCACCAACACCGGCGAGACGCCGCTGAAGTCCGTCAAGATCAGCGATGCGATGCTCGGGTACGACGGGGTCGAGTGCCTCGGCGGGCCGCTGGCGCCGACCGCGCCCGGCAACGTCGTGACCTGCCTCGACAAGGGCTACCTGGTGGCCCAGGCAGACCTCGGCTACGGGACGCTCGACAACAACGCGAGCGCCTCGGCGACCTCGCCGAGCGGCTCGCCCGCCGGCAGCCGCAAGGCAGCCACGTCCACCCCCGTCTCCGACTCCGTGAGGGGCACCCAGCCCGTCGTCCTCGGCAACGGCACGGGCACCGGCAACGGCGTCAACCACGGGGGCGGGAGCTACCCGGGCGGGGTGTACTACGGCCTGCCTGGCGGTGGCTGGGTCAACCAGAGCGGCAACGGGTCCGTGCCCCCGGGCTACTACATCGACCCGCGGACCGGCCGCCTGGCCAAGACCGGTGCCGACGTCGGGCTGCTGGCCGGCGTGGGGCTCGCCATGATCCTCGGCGGCGCCTGGCTGCTCCTGCTGGCCAAGCGGCGACGCGACGAGGAGGACGGCCAGGGATCAACCGGCACAATCAGTGGCCAATGAGACATTCGATGGCCTAGCATGATTACACAACGTGTCCGTCTGATCGCATATAGGCACAGTCTGTAGGCAAGGCGGGCCAGACCCGAGAACTCCCGGCTGGGGAAAGGTGACAGTGACCATGGTCGCTCCCAACAAGATCGGCACGACGGCAGCGGTCGTCGGCGCCACCGCCGCGCTCGTGCTCACCGGGTGCTCCGGCGCCACGAGGACGACGGCGACGACCACGACCTTCCCGAACGGCGGTGCCGCCTCCAAGATCAATGACGCCGGCATCTCGCCCAAGGACCTGGCGACGCCCGTCGTGCTCAAGAACCTCGAGGGGGCCCGCAAGGACTTCACGATGGACGGCAACTGCGACACCAAGCTCGGCGACCAGAAGGTCACCGGCACGATCAAGTCCTCCGCCAAGGAGGCCAGGGACTACGTGGTGACCATCAACTGGGTGCACGGCAGCGACGTCATGGGCCGGGCCACCAAGCTGGTCGAGGCCGTCGAGCCCGGCAAGGAGACCAAGGTCGAGCTGACCACCAAGCTGACCAAGGCCGCGGACGGTTGCACCATCAACGTCACGCGCGGCACCAAGTGACCGCTGCTGCCGGCTGAGCGGCGTCACCGACGAGGCGGGTCGGGTTCCCGAGGGGGGAGCCCGACCCGCTTCTGCACCCCCTCCCGCCTCCCGCCTCACGCCGAGTGGTCAGCTCTCGTCGGGGTCCTCGCGCCGTCGCCGGGCCAGGGCGAGCAGGAGTATGCCGATCCCCACCGCAGCCCCACCGGCAGCGAGGAGCACGACCACGTCGGCGCCCGTGTGCGCCAGGGCCTCGGAGAAGGGGCTGGAGGCCACGCCGAACGCGTCCTCGGCAGGAACCGCCCCACCAGCCGCCGAGCCGTTGCCCTTGGCGGACCCGACCGCCTGGCCGGTGCCACCACCGCGGCTGTCACCAGCGCCCCCGGCGCTGTTGCTCGGCGACGCGGACGGAGCGGCCGACGGCGACGCGGACGGAGCGGCCGACGGTGACGCGGACGGCGTCGGGGTCGCGGCGGGGCTGCGTGCCGCGGGCGAGGTCGAGGGCTCGACGGGGACCGGCTCCTGGTCGCTGCGCGCCGTGGCCGCCATCGACAGCGAGACGCTGATGGGGGTGTCCCACCGGTAGTCCTCGGCGACGTCACCCGTCGCGCTCTGCGGCAGCAGGGCGGCCAGCTCGACGCGCACGACGCCTCCCGCGGGGACGGTGGCCGACGTGAGCTGTCCCGGCGTGGTGGCCAGGGTGGACGCGGTAGGCGCCTGCGGGGTGGGATCGGCCGTGCCGTCCACGGCTGCGGTCACGTGCAGGTCGTCGGCGAACTCGTCGGCCGCGGCCAGGGGGTCCGGCTCCGAGGAGATGCTCAGCAGGGCCTTGTCGGGAGAGGCGTTCTTGACGTAGAAGCTGCCGGTCAGCGGCTCGCCGGGCACGATCCGGCTGCCAGCAGGGAAGATGCCGGTGTCGAGCGTGCGGGTCCAGGGCCCGGTGGGGCTCGTCGACACCTGCAGGTACCCGAGCCCCGTCCCGGCGGCCACGAGGGCGGCTGGCTGCGGCATACGAGACGCTGCCTGGACGACACCGGGAGAGGCGAGGGGAGAACCGAGAGCGACCGCGAGCGCAGCCACGGTGGCGGGGCGCGCGAGGAGTCGGCTCATGGCTCGTCCTCGGTGGGTGCGGGATCGGTGGGGTGGTCGGTGGTGCGGGTGGTATCGCCGGCGGGATCGGTCGGGGCGTCCGTGACCGCTCGAGCGCGCAGGCGGCGGGCGCGGAGCAGGCCGACGAGCTGCCACAGGGCGTAGGCGAAGAGCGCGCCGGCGACGACGATGACGCCGCGGGACTTCTGGTCGCGGTTGAGCGCATTGGCGACGTAGCCGACCTTGGGCAGGTGGTAGACCATGACCCCGCGGATCTGCTTGACCGTCTTGACCTCGAGGTCCTCGCTCGGGTTGTGGTCACCCTTGGTCCTGACCTTGTGGACACCGTCGCTGTCGACCGAGATCGACGTGATCCGGTGGGTGACCAGGCTGTTGTCGCCGGGGCGGGGCAGGAAGGTGATGACATCCCCCTGCTCGAGCCGAGCGACGTCCTGCTCGGACTCGACCCGCTTGACGATGACCTGCGAGCCGATCGGGATGGTCGGCTCCATCGAGCCGGACAGGACCGTGAGCGGCACCCAGTGCATGACCATCGGTATGACGACCATGAACGCCAGCAGGCCGATGGCGAGTATGGCGAGGCCGCCCACGACGACCGAGAGCGCGAGCCGCACCGGTGCCGGCAGCGCGGGACGCGTCACGCGACGCGCGCCGCCACGAGTGGGGGTGGAGGTGGGGAGGGCGCTCATCAGTAGCCGTACATCCCGGCAGTCGGGTTGGTGTCCGAGGCGCGGCAGGCGAAGTAGCCAGAGGAGCCCGGGTAGTAGGCGTTCCACCGGACGGTGCTCTCGGAGTACTTCGTGGTGCTGCCGGCGAAGGGGTAGGCGCGGACGATGAACTCGTACTCCCCGGCTGCGGTGTAGCCGGCGTTCACGAGGTCGCCGGTCCCGACGATCTCCTCACGGTTCGTGCCGACGATGCCGCCGTCCACGACCTTGTAGGCGGCCGTGGAGCCCTTGGGCCGCGCCAGGATGTCCCAGTGGTTGATCGCGGAGTAGCCCGTGGCCGACGTCATGGTGCTGTCCGGCCAGGCCCAGTAGAAGTGGATGTTGTTGACGATCCAGGTGCCGCCGCAGCTCGTGCCGCTGGGGTCCGGGAAGGCGGACGGGATGGGGATGACGTAGCGCGTCGTCCAGGTGGGGCTGGTGGTGGCGGTGCCGGCGACGGAGACGGCACGGAGCGTGGTCGTCAGCTGGTACTCACGACCCGCGAAGTTGACGTATCGCTGGCGATCGCTCGCGTCCGGCCTGACGATGATGCACATCGGCGCGGTGGCGCCCTTGACCAGCGGGTCCCGGACCGCCCCGGTGGCCGGAATGGTGTAGGTCGTGGTGGCGGTGCCGCCGTCCGTCTGAGGAATCTGCCAGCGATTGACGCCCGCGCAGTTCGTGTAGTCGTAGGCGATGCCATAGCCGTGCGCGAGGAGCCCGGTGACGTCGGAGTCCGTCGTGAGGGTGCCGGGCATCTTGGTGATCGTCAGCTGGGTCGGGCGGTACTCGAGACCGTAGCCCGCGTTGTTCTTGAGGGTCGCCTGCAGCGCGGTCGAGAACGGCTTGACCACGGGGACGTCCGTCGGCGTGAGCGTGGGGGTGCCCATCGTCATCCTGGGCACGACGCTGGTGCGGGTCTCGGTCCACCGGGCCTGGGTGTCACCGGTGGGCGCCGCGATGACGGCCGTCGCCGCGACGGCGGTGACGCCGAGCGTGGCAAGGATGCGCCGACGGGACATGGGGTGCCTCCAGGGATCGGTGGATCAGTTCTGGGTGAGGGTGAAGGGCAGGTTGCGGGTGGACACCGACGTGCCGTTGAGCGTCGTGTTCCACCATCCGCTGCCGCCGGCCGGCTCGGTGCGGGCCGCGCCGGTGCTCGTCTCGCGCACCGTGTACTTCATGGTGGCGAGGTAGACCGCGCCGTTGTGGGCCGACGTGATCGCCCACTGGTTGGTGCCGGTGCTCGTGAGAGCGGGCGCGCCCCCGACGGGTGTCAGCGTCACGACGGAGCCGTTGTTGGCATTGACCTCGGAGACCAGGGTCGCCGTGCCGGTCAGGGCTGCCGGGGTGGTCGAGAGGGTGGCCTTGAGGTTGGTGCCCACGGCCTGGACCGTGATGGGCAGCGTGATCGTCACCTGGTCGCCGGGGGCGAACGGGTAGGTGTCCATCTGCCCCGTGATGTCGCTGGTGGTGCGGGTGACCTGCGAGATGTCGGTGGCCCCGGCGACGAAGTCGGTGTGGGCGACCTTGACGTTCAGGGCGCCGGGCGTGAGGCCCAGGTTGCCGGCGGAGATGGAGGCCTTGGTGAGGCCGTCGGTCTCGCTCCACGCGGCGAAGGTGCCGCCCCCACCCGCCAGCAGACCCACGGCGAGCAGGGCCGCGCCGGCGCCGGTGAGCGCGCGGGTGACGGGGGAGATCACGTGGGTCCTCCTCTCGAGAGTCTGCTGGGGTTGGGGGCGGCGGTCAGAGCCAGGTCTCGTAGGCGCTGGGGCCTACGCGATCACTGGACCTGGGTCAGCGAGAGCTTGATCGCGCTCAGGTCGAGCGAGGTGTTCTCGGCGTCGGTGCCGTTGGCGGCGGCGTACGGCAGCGTGATCGTCACGACGACGTCGTAGGTGCCGTTGGTGGCCGGGGTGAGCGGGTTGGCGATGGCGGTGCCGCCCTTGGAGATGGCGGTCGTCGTCGTGACGAAGTCCTTCATCGTGCCGGTCAGCGTGGAGTTGTCCAGCGCCAGGTTGGCCTTGAGGTTGGTGCCGACCAGGTCCGTGGTGACGGTGGTCTTGTAGGTGACGGTGTCGCCCGGGACCATCTTGAAGGTGGCCGGGTCGATCGTCTTGCCGGTCTGGTCGGTCCAGGCAGCGGTGCCGACGGTCCAGTTGAGGTGACCCGCGCTCACGGCGCCGGAGCCGATGGTGGTGTTCTCGTACCAGCTGGCGAAGGTGCCGCCGCCGCCGGCCAGGAGGGCGACGCCGAGGGCGCCGGCCACGAGGGCCTTCTTGGTGCGGTTGCTGCGGGCGGGGGCGGTGGTGATGGCGGTGCTGGTCATGGTCCTGGCTCGTCCTTCGTGGTGATGGGGTCCTGCTGGAGGGGTCCTGCCTGGGGCCTCGGTGGTCCTTGCCCCTACGTGAGGTGAAACCGCCGGAGGCTGCGATTGGTTACCCCTGATCGACGGATCGTCTCCAGATTCATCCTTGTGGATTAGTGATCATTGATGTTGTGTATGCGTCCGATTGATCGGCGCATGGGAGGTCACGGCAACCAAGTGGGCACAATCGGGCATCACGGCGTCACCGAGGTGCCGCAGGCTCGACGGATCGTGTGGGTCGGGCCTGCGTCGGGCTCCCGACGGCGCGGTCGAGTCCCGTGACAGCGGCTGGCACTACGCTGGTCGCTCACGGGCCGCCGGCCAGGCGGCCGCAGCAGGCTGGAGGCAGGTCATGCCCAAGGATCGCGACGCTCTCCTCTCGTCGGCGGTCCGTCGGTCCATCACCGACAAGGTGGCTGCCGAGCCCGACCACTGGACCGCGAGCCGGCTGGCGGAGGAGCTCGACCTGCACGTCACCACCGTGCGGTTCCACCTCGACCAGCTCGAGCAGGCGGGCGTCCTCGAGTCCGGCATCGAGCGGCGCGACCGCCCCGGTCGCCCCAGCAAGGTCTATCGCCGCCGCGCCGAGGCCGTGCCCGTCAACACGGCGGCCTACGTCGTCCTCGCAGACGTGCTCGCCGAGACCCTCGGCGGGGACGAGGGCGCCCGGGTCGAGGCCGCGACCCTCGCCGGCGAGGCCTGGTCCCGGCACCACCTCGACCACGTGACGCCGGAGGGCTCGCAGGGCGAGGTGCCCGTGCGTGAGCTCCTGGACGTCCTGGCGGGGTGGGGCTACCCGCGCGAGACGGTGACCGTCGAGGGCGACCCTGCCGGGCGGTGCCAGGCGACCTTGACCCACTGCCCGATGAAGGCGGCCGCGATCCGGCACCCCGACGTCGTCTGCGCCATACACCTCGGTCTGGTGCGGGGCTCCCTCGAGGGCCTCGGCGTGCAGGCCCCGGCCGTGCGGGTGACGCCCATGGTCGCCCCTGACGTGTGCACGGTCGAGATGAGCAGCGCGCTCCACGCCGGCGAGCAGGTCGTCGAGGGCCTGGACCTCACCCACGTGCGCCGGCCCCGACCGGACGCGACGGCTCCGGGCACGCCGGAGGGCCGGTCGACGAGCGACCGGCCCTCCGGGGCTGCGGGCTGAGCGATCAGCCGGGCTTGGGAGCCCCCTTGCGGGCGTAGCGCACCCACGTGATGGCCACGCACATGACGGCCCAGGCGACGCCGACCCAGTAGAAGAGGGTCGCGCCCATGACGCCGATGCCGAGGGCGAAGAAGAACGGCCCGAAGGCCGCGATCGCGGCGGTCCAGCCGATCACGCCGCCGGCCTGCCGCTTCTCGAAGATCATCGGCATCTGCTTGAAGGTCGAGGCGTTGCCGATCCCGGCGAAGAGGAAGATGAGGAACATCCCGACCAGGAACTGCCGGAAGTCACCCTGCAGCGCCGCCGCGGACGACGTGTCGGGCGTCAGCGCAGGGATCGTGTAGACGATGGAGGCGATGAGGCCGAGCCCGGAGACGAGGGTCCAGATCGCGCCGCCCATGCGGTCGGTCAGGGGGGAGAAGAGCACGCGCGCGCCCGCGCCGATCAACGGCCCCCAGAAGACCCAGCTCACGGGGTCGGGGACGGCGTAGCCGGGGACGAGGATCTTGGCGGCGGCGCCCGAGCCGGACACGATGGCGGCGTTGCCGGAGCCGTAGAGGTTGCCCATGAGGAGGCCGAACTGCGCGGACAGGCCCGAGAAGGTGCCGAAGGTCATGATGTAGATGAGCGTCATCCACCAGGTGTCCTGGTTGCCGAAGATGTCGAACTGCTGGCGGACGTTGGCCTTGACCGGCACGGACTTGAGCGCGGTCCACGCCCACGCCGCCCCGATGAGGATCAGCGGCAGCCACACGAACGCGGCGTTCTGGAACCACACCTCCTTGCTCGGCTTGCCCGGGACCTTCATGGCCTGCGAGCCGCCGAGGAAGCCGATCATCGAGAAGCCGATCAGCCACGGGGTGAGCAGCTGGACGAGCGAGACGCCGAAGTTGCCGATGCCGGCCTGCAGGCCCAGCGCCGTGCCCTGCATGCGCCGGGGGAAGAAGTAGGACGTGGACGGCATGAACCCGGAGAAGGCGCCACCGCCGATGCCGGCGAGGAAGGCGAGCACCATGAGCTCCCAGTAGGGGGCGGACGGGTTCTGCACGCGCACGCCCCACCCGAGGATGGGGAAGAAGAGGAGCAGCGTGGTCAGGGCGACCATCTTGCGGGTGCCCATGATGGGCGGCAGGACCATCCACGCGATGCGCAGCAGGCCGGCGGCGAGGCCGGGCATCGCCGACATCCAGTACAGCTCCTGCTTGGAGAAGCTGTAGCCGAGCGCGTTGAGCTTGGGGATGATGGCGCTCGGGAGGAACCACGCGACGAAGCACATGGTGAGCGTGAACGTGGTGATCCACAGGGTGCGCCAGGCGAGGGCCTTGTCCCAGGTCTGGTCGTTCTCCGGATCCCAGGACTGGAGCCACTCGCCCCCTTGGCGGGAGCTGGTCGCGGTGCTCATGGGTTGTCTACTCCAGGGTGCTGAGGGGGTGGGACGTCTCGACCGTATGGCGGGACGCGGGGTGCTGGGTGGTGTGGCGCGTGACGCGGGGTTCGGGTCAGGCGCGGGTGACGGCGGGCTCGGGGTGCGCCCGGTCGAACCGGTCCGCGAGGTGGGGGGACTCGCGGTGGAGCATCCGCACGATCGTGAGGTGCATCCAGATCAGGCAGACGGCGGTGAGCAGGAAGAGCACGAAGAAGGTGCTGGACGGGAAGCCCGACCAGGCCTTGCTGTAGGAGAACAGCGGCGGCAGGAAGAAGCCGCCGAGGCCGCCGAGCATGCCGACGAGGCCGCCCACGGAGCCGACGTTGTCGGGGAAGTACTCCGGGATGTGCTTGTAGACGGCGGCCTTGCCGACGCCCATGGCGCAGCCGAGGAGGAACACGACGATCGTGAACGGCACGATCGAGATGGCATAGGCCAGGTGCTCGGTCTGCTGCCCGTCCGGGTGGGACACGACGAGGTGGCCGTTGGGCATCATCAGCAGGCCGGTGGTCGCGAGCATGACCCAGAAGGTGCCGTACATCGCCTTGCGGGCGCCGAACCGGTCGGAGAACCAGCCGCCGACGGGCCGCAGCAGGGACGCGGGAAAGATGAACAGGGCGGTGAGCAGGCCCGCGGTGCCGAGGGAGACGCCGAAGGTGTCCATGTAGTAGTTGGGCAGCGTGCTCGAGAGGGCGACGTAGGCGCCGAACACCGAGACGTAGTAGAGGCTGAAGCGCCATACGCGCACCTGGCGCAGGGGGGCCAGCATCTCGCCGAGGGGCTTGCTGGCGCCGGGCATGCGGTCGCGGGAGGGCGTTCCGAACCACGTGACGGCGGCGAGGACCACGAGGAGCACGGCGTAGATGACCGGCACGAGGCGCCAGCCGCCCTGGACGACACCGAGGTAGGTCGCGCCGGCGGTGGTGGCGACCAGCGGGGGGCCGATGAACTTGGTGACGGAGGCGCCGACGTTGCCGGCGCCGAAGACGCCGAGCGCGAAGCCCTGGCGCCCGCGGGTGAACCACGCGGAGTTCCAGGCGATGCCGACGGAGAAGGAGTTGCCCGCGAAGCCGACGAGGAAGGCGAGCAGCAGGAGCAGGCCGTAGCTGTGCGCCTGCGAGACGAGGTAGGCCGGGACCGCGCTGGCCAGCAGCAGGACGGTCATGACCTTGCGACCGCCGATGCGGTCGGTGATCATCCCGGCGGGCAGGCGCCACAGCGAGCCGTTGAGGATCGCGGCGGCGAGGATCCAGGAGTACTGCTCCTCCGACAGGTGCAGCTCCGCCCGGATGGGCTTCTGCAGGATGCCGAACATCATCCACACCGCGAACATCACGGTGAAGGCGGTGGTCGACCAGGTCAGGACCCGGCCCGCACCCCGGGGTGAGACGGCCTCGGATGCCGTCGCCGCGGACGTGTCGGTGGCGGATGTGCTCACGACATGCTCCTTGAATTGAAAGGATCAGTTTGTATGGCGGGGAGGCTGCGTGCCGCGGCCGCCGCGAGTCGTCCGGCTCAGGCTCCTGCGAGGCATTGCGCGGACGACTTCACCAGCAATTTTGGCACAGGGGTTGGATATACAGGAGGGCACCCCCCCTCTGTCGGGGACGGGCTGCTCGGGCTATGCTGCAGTCGTCCTCCTCCTCCCGGCATCGTCCGGGCCGATTTTGGAGGATGCACGGTCCATGGGCAGCCGACCGCAGGAGGGGCGATGACGAGCGTGGCGCAGGAGCTCCGGTGGGGCCCGGAGGCCGACGGCCGCCCCAGCCTGTTGGCCCCGTCCATGCGGCGGCGGGTCATCGACGTGCTCGCGGCCGCGCCCCTGACCGTCCACGGTCGCCCCGGCCTTGCGGCGCAGGACGTCGCGACCCGCCTGGACATCCACGTGACGACGGCGCGCTTCCACCTGGACGTGCTGCTCGCCTCGCACGTGGTGGAGGCGCGGTCCGAGCGGCTCGGGGTCGTGGGGCGGCCGCGCAAGATCTATCACCTGGTCCCCGCGGGGGTGCGGCTGCACCCGACGCACCGTGAGCTGTCCGCGCTGGTCACCTCCTGCTGGGGGCTGCCGGAGCCGACCGGGTCCGCCACCATGTTCCCCGCCGCGCGCGCGTGGGCCCGCGAGCACGCGGATCTCGAGCCCCTCGCGTGGGCGCCCGCCGCGACGCCGGGGGAGTGGCTGGTCACGGTGGAGCGCCTCGTGCAGACCATGGCGGAGTGGGGCTTCCGGCATGGCATCTCGCTGGTCGAGGGCGGTCGCACCGTGGACCTCCAGCTGCGCGCCGCGCCCTTCCTCGCGATCGCGGCGCGGCACGCGCCCGTCCTCCACGCCTTTCGCCGCGGCCTGATCACCGGGGTCCTCGACCGGCTCGGCGAGCCCGAGGTCGACGTGGTGCTGACACCGCACGAGGACATCGCGGTCACCACGGCGCACCTCACGTCGCGCTCCCCCTTCCGCCATACGGTGGGGACTGGCCTCCCGGGGCCGGTCCTGCCCACCAGCACCACGACCCGACGACGCGCCAACCGCAGGAGAGACGCATGAGCACATCGACCACCCGCGGAGGTCGAGGCCCCTCCGGCATCGACACCCCCCTCGCCGAGGCCCTGGTGGGCACGCGGCGGTTCTTCACCAGGGGGGAGGTCAGCCCCGACCGGCGCACCCTGCACGAGATCGGTGGTCGACGGGCCGACGCGTTCTACCGCGACCGGTGGAGCCACGACAAGGTCGTCCGCTCCACCCACGGCGTCAACTGCACGGGATCGTGCTCGTGGAAGGTCTACGTCAAGGACGGGATCATCACCTGGGAGGCGCAGCAGACGGACTACCCGTCGACCGGCGGCGACCGCCCGGAGTACGAGCCCCGCGGCTGCCCCCGCGGCGCCGCCTTCTCCTGGTACACCTACAGCCCCACCCGGGTGCGCTACCCCTACGTCCGCGGCGTGCTGCTCGACCTGTACCGCCGGGCCAAGCAGGAGTACGGCGACCCCGTGCTCGCCTGGGCGTCGATCGTCCAGGACGAGGACAAGCGGCGCCGCTACCAGTCCGCCCGCGGCAAGGGTGGCCTCGTGCGCGCCAGCTGGGGCGAGGCGGCCGAGATGGTCGCCGCCGCCAACGTCTTCACCATCAAGCGGTGGGGTCCGGACCGCATCGCCGGCTTCTCGCCGATCCCCGCGATGTCGATGGTGTCCTATGCCTCCGGGGCCCGGTTCACCGAGCTCATCGGCGGCACCATGCTCTCCTTCTACGACTGGTATGCCGACCTGCCGGTCGCCTCTCCCCAGATGTTCGGCGACCAGACCGACGTCCCGGAGTCCGGTGACTGGTGGGACGCCGGCTACCTCATGATGTGGGGCTCCAACGTCCCGCTGACCCGCACCCCCGACGCGCACTGGATGACCGAGGCGCGTTACCGCGGCCAGAAGGTCGTGGTCGTGTCCCCGGACTACGCCGAGAACGTCAAGTTCGCCGACGAGTGGCTGGCGGCCCAGCCGGGCAGCGACGCGGCGCTCGCGATGGCGATGGGCCACGTGATCCTCAAGGAGTTCTTCGTCGACCAGCAGGTCGAGTTCTTCCAGGAGTACACCAAGACCTACACCGACCTGCCCTTCCTCGTCTGGCTCGACGTCCAGGAGGGGGCCGACGGCGAGCCGGTGGTCACGCCCGGCAAGTTCGCGGTGGCCGGTGACGTGCCCGGCGGCCCGGAGTCCGAGTCCGAGAACGCCATGTGGAAGCCCATGCTCGTCGACGAGCGCACCGACGAGGTCGTCGTGCCGCGCGGCTCGCTCGGCCACCGCTTCGGTGACGAGGGCCTGGGGCAGTGGAACCTCGACCTCGGCGACGTCACCCCCCGCCTGACCCTGCTGACCGACGGCGCCGAGACCGTCGAGGTCTCGCTGCCCCGGTTCGACGCGCTCGACGGGCAGGCGACGCTGCAGCGGCGCGGCGTCCCGGTGCGCCGCCTCGGCGACCGCTACGTCACGACCGTCTTCGACCTGATGCTCGCGCAGTACGGCGTCGCCCGCCCGGGCCTGATCGGCGAGTGGCCGACCGGCTACGAGGACGTCACCGGCGCCTACACCCCGGCGTGGCAGGAGGACATCACCGCCGTCCCCGCCGACAAGGTCGCCCGCATCGCGCGCGAGTTCGCGCAGAACGCCGTCGACACGCACGGCCGGTCGATGATCCTCATGGGCGCCGGCACCAACCACTGGTACCACTCGGACCTGATCTACCGCGCGATGCTGGTGCTCACCACGATCACCGGCTGCCAGGGCCGCAACGGCGGTGGCTGGGCGCACTACGTCGGCCAGGAGAAGGTCCGCCCGCTGACCGGCTTCCAGCACACGGCCTTCGCCCTGGACTGGCAGCGCCCGCCGCGGCACATGATCCAGACGGCCTACTGGTACCTCCACACCAGCCAGTACCGCTACGACACCTACACCGCCAACGACATCGGCGCCGGTCGCGGCGCCTTCCCCGGCAAGACGGTGGCCGACCTGGTCGCGCAGTCCGCGCGGCTCGGGTGGATGCCGAGCTACCCGACCTTCAACCGCTCCTCGATCGCGCTGCCGGACGAGGCGGCGGCGGCCGGGATGGAGGTCCCGGCCTACGTCGTCGACCAGCTCACCAAGGGTGAGCTCAGCTTTGCGGCCGAGGACCCCGAGGCCGAGGAGAACTGGCCGCGCGTGCTGATGATGTGGCGCGCCAACCTGTTCGGCAGCTCCGCCAAGGGTGACGAGTACTTCCTCAAGCACCTGCTCGGCACCGACCACGGCGTCAACGCCGAGGAGGCGCCGGTGGACAAGCGCCCGGCGGACGTCGCCTGGCCGGAGCGTGCCCCCGAGGGCAAGCTCGACATGCTGATGACCATCGACTTCCGCATGACGAGCTCGACCCTGCTGTCCGACGTCGTCCTGCCCGCGGCCACGTGGTACGAGAAGAACGACATCAACACCACGGACATGCACCCCTTCATCCACTCGTTCAACCCGGCGATCGCCCCGCCGTGGCAGAGCCGGTCGGACTGGGACGCCTTCGTCACCATCGCCAAGACCTTCAGCGAGCTCGCCGAGACCCACCTCGGCACCCGCAGGGACCTCGTCGCCAAGCCGTTGTGGCACGACACCCCGGAGTCGATGGCGACGGTGCACGGCCGGGTCCTGGACTGGAGGGCCGGCGAGTGCGAGCCCGTCCCGGGCAAGACCCTGCCGGTGCTGGCCGTGGTCGAGCGCGACTACACCAAGATCCACGACAAGATGACCTCGATCGGCCCGCTGCTGGACACGCTCGGCACGACCACCAAGGGCATCACCTACGACGTCAAGCGGGAGGTCGACTACCTGCGCCGCAAGAACGGCGTTGCGAGCCGCGGTGCGGGACAGGGCAACCCGCGCCTCACCACGGCCGTGGACGTCGCCGAGACGATCATGGCGCTGTCCGGCACGACCAACGGACACCTCGCCACCCAGGGCTTCAAGACCCTGGAGAAGCGCACCGGGCACCAGATGCACGACCTCGCGGCCGAGCACGAGGGCAAGCAGATCACGTATGCCGACACCGTGGCCGCCCCGGTCCCGGTCATCACCTCCCCGGAGTGGTCGGGCTCGGAGACCGGCGGCCGCCGCTACAGCCCGTTCACGATCAACGTGGAGCGGCTCAAGCCGTTCCACACGCTGACCGGGCGCCAGCAGTTCTACATCGACCACGACTGGCTGCAGCGGATGGGCGAGTCCCTGCCGACCTACCGCCCGCCGCTCAACATGACCCAGCTGTTCGGCGAGCGCCCGCTCGGCGAGGTGTCGGAGTCCGACGCGGGAGTCGCGGTGTCGGTCCGCTACCTGACCCCGCACAACAAGTGGTCCATCCACTCGGAGTACCAGGACAACCTGTTCATGCTGTCCCTGGGCCGCGGCGGCCAGTCGATCTGGATGTCCGACAAGGACGCCGCCAAGATCGGCGTCAGGGACAACGAGTGGGTCGAGGCGGTCAACCGCAACGGCGTCGTGGCGTCCCGCGTGATCGTGACGCACCGCATGCCCGAGGGCACGATCTACATGCCGCACGCCCAGGACCGCCTGATCGACGTGCCGCTCACCGAGCACAACGGCAGGCGGGGCGGCATCCACAACTCCATGACCCGGATCATGCTCAAGCCCAGCCACATCATCGGCGGCTATGCCCAGCTGTCCTACTTCTTCAACTACATCGGGCCCACCGGCAACAACCGCGACGAGGTCACGATCATCCGCAAGCGCTCGCAGAAGGTGGAGTACTGATGATCCCCACGAAGTTCTCCGCTCCTTCGTCGCTCCGATACTTCGCGGGGGCCCCGGCGGTCCTCACCTCCATCTCGAAGGAAGAGGTTCTCTGATGCGCGTGATGGCACAGATGGCCATGGTCATGAACCTCGACAAGTGCATCGGGTGCCACACCTGCTCGGTCACCTGCAAGCAGGCGTGGACCAACCGCGCGGGCACGGAGTACGTCTGGTTCAACAACGTCGAGACCCGGCCGGGGCTCGGCTACCCGCGGCGCTACGAGGACCAGGACGAGTGGCAGGGCGGCTGGGTGCTCGGACGCAACGGGCGACTCAAGCTGCGCGCCGGCGGGCGGTTCACCAAGCTGCTCAACATCTTCGTCAACCCCAAGATGCCGTCGATCCAGGACTACTACGAGCCCTGGACCTACGACTACGAGACGCTGCTCGACGCGCCCGCGCAGAAGCACTTCCCGGTCGCGCGGCCGCACTCGTTGATCAGCGGCAAGCCGATGAACATCTCCTGGTCGGCCAACTGGGACGACGACCTCGGCGGCTCGATGGAGACCATGAAGCAGGACGTGATGCTCAAGGGCATCGAGGACAAGGTCACGACCGACTTCGAGCAGACCTTCATGTTCTACCTCCCGCGCATCTGCGAGCACTGCCTCAACCCCTCCTGCGCCGCGTCCTGCCCCTCCGGCGCGATCTACAAGCGCGAGGAGGACGGCATCGTCCTCGTCGACCAGGAGCAGTGCCGCGGCTGGCGCATGTGCATCTCCGGATGCCCCTACAAGAAGGTCTACTTCAACCACAAGACCGGCAAGGCCGAGAAGTGCACCTTCTGCTTCCCTCGCATCGAGGTGGGCATCCCGACCGTGTGCTCGGAGACCTGCGTCGGGCGGCTGCGCTACATCGGGCTCGTGCTGTATGACGCGGACCGCGTCCTCGAGGCGGCGTCGGTCGAGGACGACCAGGACCTCTACGAGGCGCAGCGCTCGGTCTTCCTCGACCCCCGCGACCCTGCGGTGATCGCCGAGGCGGAGCGCGCCGGCATACCGGGGGACTGGATCACGGCCGCGCAGCGGTCCCCGGTCTATCGGCTGATCAACGACTACCAGGTCGCGCTGCCGCTGCACCCGGAGTACCGCACCATGCCGATGGTGTGGTACATCCCGCCGCTGTCGCCGGTCGTCGACGCGCTCGCCGGGTCGGGTCACGACGGCGAGGACAAGGACAACCTGTTCAACGCCATCGAGACGCTGCGCATCCCGATGGAGTACCTCGCCAACCTCTTCACCGCCGGTGACGTGGCGCCGGTGGACCGGGTGCTGCGCAAGCTCGCGGCCATGCGGTCCTACATGCGCGACATCAACCTCGGTCGCGACCCCGACGGGTCCATCCCCGCGGCCGTCGGCATGGAGGAGGAGGACATGTACGACATGTTCCGCCTGCTCGCCCTGGCGAAGTACGACGAGCGCTATGTCATCCCGACCGCGCACGCCGAGGAGGCCCACGCGCTCGAGGAGCTCGCCACCGAGTGCTCGGTGAGCGAGTACCAGACGGGCAACCAGGGCGCCTTCGGCGAGGGCTCGGGGGCGCTGACCCCCATCGCCGTCGAGAACTTCCAGATGTTGCAGGCGCGCCAGACCGCCGACACGCTCGTCGGCGGCGGCTCCAAGGCCGGGCGGGTCAACCTGCTCAACTGGGACGGCAAGGGCATGCCCGAGGGGCTGTTCCCCGGCGAGGGGCGGTCGCTCGGCGCCGGGGCCACCGAGGAGGCGCTGCGCGAGGGGGAGGGCATGCCGATGGGCGCCGACCCGAGCGCCTCGCGGGACCTCGGCGCGATCCCGCCCGAGGACATCCGGTGAGGCTCGCCCTGCGGCGCCGCAAGCAGGCGGCGCTGCCGGTCGGCACCGACGAGATGCGGGCCGCGTGGCAGTGCGCGTCGCTGCTGCTCGGCTACCCCGACGAGCAGCTGCTGGCCCACCTGCCGGTGCTGCGCGACACGAGTGCGCAGCTGCCGGAGGTGGTCGGCGAGCCGCTCGGCCGGCTCGTCGCGACCATCTCGGCGGCGGCCGACGCGGGTGAGCTGGACGTGCTGCAGAAGCGCTACGTCGACACCTTCGACTACACGCGACGCTGCGCGCCCTACCTGACCTACTTCGCGCACGGCGACACCCGCAAGCGCGGGATGGCGCTCGTGCAGTTCAAGCAGACCTACCGGCGGGCCGGGGTCGAGATCGGCGACGAGGAGCTGCCCGACCACCTGGCGGTGGTGCTGGAGTTCGGCGCGACCGTCGACCTCGAGGCCGCGCTCACGCTGGTGCTCGACCACCGCGCCGGGCTCGAGGTCCTGCGCCTCGCGCTGCTCGACCGCGACGTGCCGTGGGCCGACGTGCTCGTCGCCGTGTGCGCCACCCTGCCACCCCTGGACGGCGACGAGCAGACGGCCGTCGCGCGGCTGGTCGCGCAAGGGCCTCCGTCGGAGGACGTCGGGCTGGCGCCATACGAGATCGACCCCCGCCTCAACCCCCACCCGGCCACCGACCCATCACCCGAGGAGCTCGAGGCCGAGCTCCTGCAGCACTCGCAAGGAGGGCGCTCATGAACACCCTGCTCTGGGTGGTGTTCCCCTACATCTGCCTGACGATCTTCGTCGTCGGCCACTACTGGCGCTACAAGTACGACAAGTTCGGCTGGACGACGCGCTCCAGCCAGCTCTACGAGGACCGGCTGCTGCGCTGGGGCTCGCCGATGTTCCACTTCGGCATCCTCTTCGTCGTGATGGGTCACATCATGGGCCTGCTCGTGCCGAAGTCCTGGACCGAGGCCGTCGGGATCACGCAGTCGATCTACCACTTCCTCGCGGTGTCGGTCGGCCTGCTCGCGGGCTTCCTGACGCTGGCGGGCATCGCGATCCTGATCTACCGCCGCCGCACCACCGGGCCGGTGTTCTCCGCGACGACCCCGATGGACAAGGTCATGTACATCTTCCTCGTTGTCGTGATCCTGCTGGGCCTGGCCAACACCCTCGGCTGGCACGCCCCCGGCATCAACAACCTGGGCGGGCCCGCGGAGCACTACAACTACCGCGACGGCGTCTCGATCTGGTACCGCCAGTTCCTGACCTTCCACCCGGACGCGGACCTGATGGCGGCGGCGCCGCTCGGCTTCCAGCTGCACACGCTCGTCGCGTGCATCCTGTTCGCCCTGTGGCCGTTCACGCGGCTGGTGCACGTGTTCTCCGCGCCGCTCGGCTACCTGACCCGCCCCTACATCGTCTATCGCTCGCGCGACGTGCGGAGCGGTCGCGGGGTGGGCAACCGGGCCCCGGCCCGTGGGTGGGAGCGCGTCTGACCGCCTCGTCCCTGCCCCACGGATCGTGAGGGTGTGGTCCACCATGCGTGGACCACACCCTCACGGTGTCGGTGTCGGTGTCGATGTCGGTGTCGGTGTCGGTGGTGCTGGAGGCGTCAGGGGGTGAGGTCGACGCTCTTGAGCGCGCGGCGCAGACCCGAGCGGGGGTATGCCGAGACCGGCGCCTGGGCGATCACCGTCACCGTCCCGGCCGGCGTCTCGGCCGAGAGCGCCTCGACGTGCAGCCCCGTCGAGGTATTGACGTAGACGAGGTAGGCCGGGCGGCCGTCCCACGTGGTCGTCGTCACGATCCCGCTGGCCCGGCCCGCGTCGCGGCTGCCACCGGTCCGGGCGATGGTGCCGGCCGACTGCTCCGCCGAGCTCTCGGCGGTGGGGGCCAGGACCAGGCCGAGCGAGGTCTGGGGGTCACCCTCGGGGTCGGCGAGCCGCTTGTAGGTCCAGCCCTTGCGGGGGGCTGCCGGACCGGAGTCGGCCTCCTTCATCGCGGCGGGTGCGACGACCGTCACCGGCCCGAGGCGCCGCGGCGACTCGCCCACGCTGGGCGGCTGCGGAGCCAGCAGCTCGCGCACCTTGGCCGACTGGTCCTGCGCCGAGCGGGCGGCGGCGCCGGTCAACGCCGGGCTCGTCGCCGGGTCCCCCGCGCACCCCGCGAGCAGCAGCCCCGCGGCCATGAGGATGACCGTGGAGGCGGCGGCGCGTTGCGGCATACGGGGCATATGTGGACCCTAAGTGATCAAACCGATGCCGAGTGTCCTCGTGGGCGCCTAGCGTGCCAGGTATGACGTTCGCGCCCAGCACGCGACGGACGCGCCGGGGCGGCGTCCCCTCCCTCGTGGTCGCGCCGCTCGCGGTCGCCCTCCTCGTGGTCGCCTCCCTGGTCGTCGGGGACGGCGGCTCGGCCATGGCGGTCGACGGTCCCGGCAGGCCCGGTGGACGGGTCAAGCCCGTCCAGACAGACGTCGCTGCCGCGCGAGCCGGCGCGCCCCGACCGGTGGGTCCGGTGACCAGGACCGGTCAGACCGGGTGCGCCGCCACGGGGACGCTCGACTCGGTCGACGCGATCAACCGCGCCATCGACCAGCTGCACGTGTCGCCGGAGCTTCTCGGGGCCGACGTCGGGGCGAGCGCGCGCCTGCAGGACGGGCGTCGGCTCATGGTGTTCGGGGACACCCTGCGGTCGTCCGGCGCCGCCGGTCACGGCTTCGTCCGCAACTCCATGCTCGTCGTCAGCCCCGGCTGCCTGAGCGCCGTCCTGCCCGCCGGGCGCGGTGCCATCGTGCCGGACCGGCCCCGGCCGGCGGGGAGCACGGGAGCCGTCGTCGGCTACTGGCCCATGTCGGTCACGGTCACGCCGCGCCCGGGGCAGGACCTCGTGACGGTGATGGTGCAACGGGTCCGCACGACCGGTGGCGGGACCTTCGACTTCGAGAACCTCGGTCCCTCCGCCGCCCTCTTCACGGTGCGGCCGGGCGGGACGCCGCAGCTCTTGCGTCTCGTCGACCTCGGCCCCGACTCGCCCGACGTGCGGCGGCCGGTGTGGGGTGCCGCCTCCGCCCTGGCCGACGGCTGGCTCTACCTCTACGGCACCGCGGGGTCGACGGCGCCGATGACCTTCGGGCGGTCGCTGCGGGTCGCCCGCGTGCGGCCCGACCGGGTGCTGACCCAGTCCGAGTGGACCTACTGGGACGGCAAGGGGTGGTCGCGATCGGCCGCCGCCGCGGCCGAGCTGGTCCCGGCGGTGAGGGGAACCTCCCAGACCCTGTCCGTCTTTGCGCAGGACGGGCGGTGGTATGCCCTCAGCAAGCGCGACGACGTGCTGGGGCACGAGCTGACGGTGTGGACCGCGCCGACCCCCTGGGGCCCGTTCGACTCCGGTCGCCCCATCGGGCACCTGCCCTCCGACCTGGACGCGGGGGTGCTGCGCTACATGCCGCTGGCACACCCAGACCTCCTGCCCGAGCCCGGCACGGTGGTCGTGTCCTACAGCCGCAACAGCACGGACCTCGCCACGGTCATCGCGGACCCGTTCTCCTACCGGCCGCGCTTCCTGCGCGCCCGGCTGCCGGTGGGCGAGGTGCGGAGCGGGTCGTATGCCGCGAGGCCGGTCCGTCGTTGAATCGATCACCTTCGCGTCAGGGTGCGGTGGCGCCGGGCTGAGGCGGTGCCCTCCGTCCGCTAGTCCGACGTCAGGTGCAGGATCACGAGCTCGTCGGGGGACAGGGCGGGTGTCTCCACCCCGACCGCCTGCAGCGAGCGTCCGCGCAGCAGCACGCCCTCGGCGTCGGGCCACCAGGCGGGCGGCTGCGGCATACCGTGGGGCGGTCGGCTGGGCGTGACGTCGCGGACCCGGTAGCGACGAGCCGGGTCGAGCCCGCCGAGGCGCATGCGGCCGACCGGGTCGACGATCGCACGGCCGGTGCACACGACGGCAAAGAGCGCCTCGTCCCGGTCGGGGGAGACCACCCCGTGGACGTGCAGCTCGGGCAGGACGTCGTCCAGCCGCACCACGGCGCCGGTGTGCAGCAGGTCGCGGTGGCGACGATAGAACGCGACCCAGTCGCCGAGCTCTGCCAGCTCGGCCTCGGACGCGCGGGCGAGGTCCCACTCGATGCCGAGGTGTCCCCAGACGGCGGTGCCGGCGCGGAAGTGCAGGCTGTGGCTGCGCCCCGTGGTGTGCGAGGCGCCCGATGCGACGTGGGAGCCCATGAGCTCCGGCGGGATCAGCTGCTGGGTCCAGCGGTGCATGCTCTGCCGCTCGAGGGGGTCGATGCAGTCCGAGGTCCACACGCGGTCGGTGTGCTCGAGGACGGCGAGGTCGACGCGCGCGCCGCCCGAGCTGCACGACTCGATCTCGAGCCCAGGGAATCGTTCCTTGAGCTCGGCCATCAGGCGATAGGTGGCGAGCGTCTGCTCGTGCACGCCCGCGCGGCCGGTGGGCGCGGTGCCGGCGTCGACGAGGTCGCGGTTGTGGTCCCACTTGAGGTAGCCGATGTCGTAGGCCTCGAGGACCGCCACCATCTGGTCCCGCACGTGGGCGTAGGCCCCGGGGATGCCGAGGTTGAGCACCTGCTGGTGGCGGCTCTCGACGGGAATCCGGTTGCCCGTTGCCATGATCCACTCGGGGTGGGCGCGGGCGACGTCGCTGTCGAGGTTGACCATCTCCGGCTCGAACCACAGCCCGAACTCCATGCCCAGAGCCGTGACGTGGTCGACGAGGGGACCCAGGCCGTCCGGCCACATGTCGGGGGAGACGACCCAGTCGCCGAGTCCGGCGTGGTCGTCGCGACGCGCGCCGAACCACCCGTCGTCCAGGACGAATCGCTCGACGCCGAGGGCGGCGGCGCGGTCAGCGAGGTCGACGAGGCGCGCCAGGTCGTGGTCGAAGTAGACCGCCTCCCAGACGTTGAGCGTGACCTTGCGGGGGGTCTGCGGGTGCGTCGGTCGTGACCGCAACCAGCCGTGGAAGCGCGCGGCCTGGGCGTCGAGGCCGTCGCCATACGCCCCGAAGACCCAGGGGGAGCAGGAGGACTCGCCCGGGGAGAGCCTCCCCTCGCCGGGGAGGAGCAGCTCGGAACCACCGATCACGGTGCGGCCGTTGAAGAGTCGCTCGGCCCAGTGGCGGTGGTTGCCGGACCAGGCGGTGTGGACGCCCCACACCTCGCCCTGCCGGAAGCCGAATCCCCTTGCGCCCGTGGAGAGCACGTAGGCGGCATCGGCGCCGGTGCGACCCTTGCGACCCTCGCGCAGGTGCTGCCCCACGGTGAACTCCTTGCGCTGGGGGGCGCGTTCGGTGCCCCAGTGACCGGCGAGGTCATGGATCTCGTTGGCATGGTTGGGGACCGGCAGGACGAGGGCGAGCTCGTCGAGGGCGTAGTCGGTGTCGCCGTCGTTGGTCACGGTGGCGCGGGTCCGCACGAGCCCCGTCGGGAGCAGCTCGATCTCGAGCGTCAGGCCGAGGCGCGCCTCGTCGTCGGCGGCGGTGACGTGGAGCGTGCCGGCTCCCAGAGTGCAGAGCGTGCCGTATGCCGCCGCGTCGGCCGCCGCGTCGGTGCGGGTCTCGGCCGCGGTCACCGTGAAGCGGGGTGACCAGCCGGACCCGTCGTCGCGGCAGCCGGAGATGCCGGGGCGCCCGGTCCAGCCGGCGTGGTGCTCGGGCAGGACCGCCACCCTCACCGGGACGTCGACGTCGTTGCCGCCGCGGCCGTAGGTCGTCGCCCGGACCAGCGTCGCGGCCTCGGACTCGTCCAGGTCAGGCAGCGCGGCGCCCCAGTGGGCGATCGAGGGGAGGCGGGCGTCGGACAGGTCGACGAGCACGGACACGCCGCCGCTCGTGAGATGGACCTGGCAGGTCTGGTCGGGCCCGACGGACAGGGCGGTGGAAGGCATGCGCCCCAGCCTGTCACCTCAAGGCGACGCCGCCACCCCAGTCCACCCCTCGCTCCCTCCGCCGACTGGTCACCTCCCGACGTCAGCCAGGTGCTCGTGGTCGGTGGCGTCGGTGTGGTGGGTCATGTCCTCTCCTGCGGTCGAGGTGGACGCGAGCGGAGATGCTCCGTCACCAGCCAGGCCAGACCTGGGCTCTTGGAGTACGCACCGTCCCGAAAACCCTCTGTTGAGAGTGCTCTTGGCTCCGCAGCGGATCTCGCGCCAGTGCGGGGTCGGGGTGCCGGGTGGCTGCTGTGGGCTGCCTGACGGGCGGTTGCAAGATCACCCGAATGGCAGATCGCGACCCACCGTCCCCGGCCGAGGGGGAGGTGGGCCGCGACCTGTGAACCGCGCGGAGAGACGGTGCGCGGGGCTGGTGGGGGAGCGTCAGCTGCGTCCGTACCGGCGGTTGAAGCGTTCGACGCGTCCGGCGGTGTCCATGATCTTCTGCTTGCCCGTGTAGAACGGGTGCGAGGCGCTGGAGACGTCGACGTTGATCACCGGATAGGTGGCGCCGTCCTCCCACTCGATCGTGTCCTGGCTCGTGGCCGTCGAACGCGTGAGGAAGGCGACGTCGGCCGTCGGGTCCCGGAAGACCACGGGGTGGTAGTCCGGGTGGATGCCGGGCCTCACTTCTCGCCCTTGCTCATGGCGTCGGCGGTGGGGTCGGCGATGACGCGCTCGAGGGCGCGCCGCTCCTCCGCGTGGCGAGCGACGACCTCTCGACGCTGCTGGTCGTGGGCGATCTTGGACCCCGTGGCCATCAGCGCTCCTCCTTGAACTCGATGTGCTGGCGCACGACCGGGTCGTACTTGCGGATCACGAGGCGGTCGGGGTCGTTCCGGCGGTTCTTGCGGGTGATGTACGTGTAGCCCGTGCCCGCCGTGGAGCGGAGCTTGATCTTGGGTCGCACGTCGGTGGACCTGGCCATGCGGTGGCCTCCTGATTCCGTCTAGTAAGAACGATTACCATAACGGATAGTGCCTGCGCTCTGTTCCCGCGCCGAGGGGGCGCAGATGTCGCTTGCTGCGGCCAGCTGTCCATCGGCCCGGTCGGCGGCTGGGGCGACGGGGCGGCTTCGAGCCGTGGCTCGGCGAGGAGGGATCCTCCGACGTGGCCTCCGCGCCGGCCGTATGACGCCGGCCCGCCGGGAGGGTTTGCCGCGGCATACGGCCCGTGCGAGCCTGGACGAAGGCCCCACGAGCGGGCCCCGGACGAGGGAGCCGTACCCGGTCACGCGACAAGACGGCCACGAGGAGTGACCATGTCCTGGGTCGTGCTGGTGCTGTCAGGGGTGCTGGAGGCGGTGTGGGCGACGGCCCTCAGCCGCAGCGAGGGGTTCAGCCGGCTCGGGCCGAGCGCGGTGTTCGTGGTGGCGTGCGCCCTGAGCATGGCGGGCCTGGCCTACGCCCTGCGCGAGCTGCCGGTCGGCACCGCCTACGCCGTGTGGGTGGGGATCGGGGCGGTGGCCACCGTCGCGTGGGCGATGGGGACCGGCGCCGAGTCGATCTCGCTGGTCAAGGTGCTCCTGCTGATGGGCATCGTCGGCTGCGTCGCCGGCCTCAAGCTGCTGCACTGAGCCGCCTCGAGCTCGGTCAGTGCCTGACGCAGGTCCCAAAGACCTCTAGCGTGTGCGACACGTCGCGGAAGCCGTTCTCCGCCGCGACGCTGTCCGCCCACGACTCCACGGCCGGTCCCTCGATCTCCACGGTGCGGCCGCACTCGCGGCACACCAGGTGGTGGTGGTGCTCGTCGCTCGCGCACAGCCGGTAGCGCGCCTCGCCGTCGTCGACCCGCAGCATGTCGACCCGCCCGTCCTCGGCCATGGCGTTGAGCGTGCGGTAGACGGTGGCCAGCCCGACCGTGTCGCCCTGCGCCCGCAGCCTGGAGTGCAGGGCCTGAGCCGAGATGAAGTCGTCGGTCTCGCGCAGGACCTGCTCGACGGCGCGGCGCTGCTTGGTCGCTCGGCGCTCGGTCTCCGGCATCGTGGATCAGCTCCTGCTGGTCGGTCGCCCGACGGCGGCGTCGTCCTGACCCGTTGGGTCCGCGGGATCGACATGCTCGTGGTGCGCGTAGTGCTCGTGGTGCTCGTGGTGTTCGTCGTAGTGGTCCCCGTGGGGGGCGTGCAGGTGCCCATCATGAAGGTAGTCGACGTGATCTCCGTGCTCGACCTGCTGGTGGCCGCACGCGGGCTCGTGCTCGTGGACGTGCATCTCGGCGTAGCGGTGGTGCCGTGCCCCGACCGCGTGCGCGACCGCCGCCACGAGGCTCAGGGCGACGAACACCGCGAGCACGAGGAGCACGATGGTGCCCCCCGAGGGGGTGTCGAGCTCGTAGGACAGGGCGACGCCGCCGCTGGCGCACAGGATCCCGATGACCACGGCGACGAGCCGCATCGACCGGAAGGACCGCGACACCTGCTGGGCGGCGGCGTTGGGCAGGATCATGAGCGCGCTGATGAGCAGCAGCCCGACGACGCGCATGGAGACCACGACGGTGACGGCGGTCATGACGGCGAGCACGATGTTGAGCCCGAGGACCGGCAGCCCCGCCGCGCGAGACCATTCCTCGTCGTTGGCGACGGCGAACAGCCGCGGTCTCAGCACCCACGTGGTGACCATGACCACCACCGCGAGCACGGCAAAGACGACCAGGTCCTCACGGCTGGTCGTCGTGATCGCCCCGAACAGGTAGGACGTGAGGTTGGCGCCCGTCCCCGTCGCGCGCGACATCAGGACGACGCCCAGCGCGATCCCGCCGTAGAACATGACGGCGAGCGCCACGTCCCCGCTGGCCTTGCCGAACCTCTGGATCAGCTCGATCGCGACCGCGCAGACCACGGCGGCGACGAGGGCCGTCAGCACCGGCTGGTTGCCGGTGAGCAGGCCGATCGAGACGCCGGCAAGGGCCACGTGCCCCATGCCGTCGCCGATCAGCGACAGCCGCCGCTGGACGAGGAAGGTCCCGACCATCGGCGCGGCGGCGCCCACGAGCAGCGCTGCGAGCAGGGCCCGCTGCATGAACTCATAGCTCCACAGCTCAGCCATCCTGACCCCTCCTGGTGGCTCGGGCCGGTCCGCCCGCCCCGATGGCCGGGGCGGCCTCACGCCGTATGCCGGACGCGCCGACGCCGGCCCGGTGGACCCAGGGCGCGGGGGGCCGGCCATCACCGGGAGCGTGGTCCTCGTCCTCGTGATGGTGGTGGTGCGGATCACCCAGGGCGAGGACGTCGGCCCTGCGGGCCTGCTCGAACTCCGCGACGGACCCGTCGAAGGTGATGCGGCCGGCCGACATGTGCACGATGCGGTCCAGGACCGGGGTCAGCGCCTCGACCTCGTGGGTGACGATCAGCAGGCCGACGCCGCGGTCGCGCAGGCGCTGCAGCACCGTGGTGAGCAGCCGCTGGTTGGCGACGTCGACACCCGCGGTGGGCTCGTCCATCACCAGGGCGTCGGGCTCACCGGCCAGGGCGCGGGCGATGAGCACGCGCCGTTGCTGGCCGCCTGACAGCGTCGAGACGTCCTGGCGGGTCTGGTCCGTCAGACCGACGACGTCGAGGGCCTGATCCATGATCTGGCGGTCGCGCGCACCCAACCGGGCCAGCAGCCCCTGGTGCGGCAGGCGCCCGGTGGCGACGATCTCGCGCACCGTCGCGGACACCGAGCTGGACAGGGTGTGGCGCTGGGGGACATAGCCGATGCGGGATCGCCGGTGGAAGCGGGCGAGCGGGGTGCCGAACAGCTCGACCTCGCCGCCCAGGTGGTCGTTGAGCCCGAGCAGGCCCTTGACCAGCGTGGACTTGCCGCAGCCGTTAGGTCCGAGCAGGGCCAGCGCCTCGCCGGGCCGCACGGTGAGGTCGGCGCCCGAGACGACGGCGCGGTCGGCGTACCCGAAGGACGCCGACCGGAGCCTGATGACGGGGGCGCCGGTGTCGTCGGCGCGAGGGGTGGTCACGGACAGCTCTGCCCCTTCTTGAGAGCGGCGAGGTTGGCCTGCATGACGCCAACGTAGTCCTTGGCCGCGGACGCGTCCGTGATGCCCTCGATCGGGTCCAGGACGGCGGTCTGCGCGCCGGTCTCCTTGGCGACGGTCTGCGCGACGGCGGGGCTGACCAGCGTCTCGGCATAGATCGTGGTGACCCGGTGGGCCTTGGCGTAGGTCGCGATCTGGGCGAGCTTGGCGGGCTCGGGCTCCTCCTCGGGAGACAGGCCCGAGATGGCGACCTGCCGCAGCCGGTAGCGGTCGGCGAGGTAGCCGAACGCGGCATGGCTGGTCACGATCGTCCTGTTGGTGCAGCCCTTGAGGCCCGCGGCGAGCTCCTGGTCGAGCGCCGTCAGCCGGCCGGTGAAGGCCTTGAGGTTGGCGTCGTAGTCGGCTGCGTGAGCCGGGTCGACCTGCCCCAGGCGGTCGGCGATGGCCTGCGAGACCTTGGCGTAGCGCAGCGGGTCCAGCCAGAAGTGCGGGTCCTTGGCGCCCTCCCCGTGGCTGTGCCCGGCGTGCTCCTCGGCGGACTCGCCGGCGTGGTCGTGCCCGTCCGCGCCGATCGTCTCGCCGTGCATCAGCGAGAGGTCGGCGGCCGTGGCCACGTCGAGGGCCTTGTCGGGGGCGGTGTCGGCGACGGCGGTGTCGACGGCCGACTGCAGACCCTTCTCGTAGATGGCGAGGTCGGCCCGGGAGAGCGTGGCCACGTCCTTGGGCGTGAGCTCCAGGTCGTGCGGCTCGGCGCCCGGCTTGGTCAGGTTGCTGACCTGGACGTGTCGGCCCCCGATCTGCTCGGCGGCGTGCTGCAGGGGATAGAAGCTGGCGACGACGGTGATCGTGCCGTCCTTGGCCGCGGCGCTGCCGTGGCTGCTCGCGCTGCCGTCGCCCGGTCCGCAGGCGGAGAGGGCGACCAGGCCGAGAGCCGCGGGGGCGGCGAGGAGGCGTCGATCCATGGTCACCAGCCTGAGGTCTAATGGAAATCATTGTCAAATTTCGGCGGCCGTGGGGCGACGGGCAGGACTCGGCGGCGCGTGGCGAGCTGGGGCCCAGCTCGGGTCGTCTGCCGGCACCGGCCGTATGCCGGGGACCGGCGTCACGCGGCGCGCACCCCCTGGTCCTCGACGGGGGGCTCAGCCAGGCTGGGGATGCGGCGCAACCACAGGGCGAGGCCGAGCGCCATGAACAGCAGGGCACTCGTGAATCCCACCACCAGCGGCCAGCCGCCGCGGCTCCACGCCGTGCCGACGACCGTGCCGCAGACGGACGACCCGAGGTAGTACGCGAACATGTAGAGCGAGGTGGCCTGCGCGGTGCCGCGGCCGACATACGTGGCGCGGGCGGCGACCCAGCCCGAGGCCACCCCGTGGGCGGCGAAGAAGCCGGCTGTCAGCACCGCGAGCCCGCCGACGACGACCCACAGCGGCCGGCCGAGCGTGATCAGCAACCCGGCGAGGACGATCGCGAGCGCCACGGGGACGACCGCCCGGACCCCGTGCCGGTCCGCGAGGCGCCCGGCCCGCTCGGAGCTGACCGACCCCAGCGCATAGACGACGAAGACCAGCCCGGCCACGGCGAGGCTCAGGTGGTAGGGGGCGGCGGCGAGCCGGAACCCCATGGCGTTGAACACCGACACGAAGGCCCCCATCGCGCAGAACGCGATGCCGTAGAGCGCGAGCAGCGCGGGGTCGGTGAGCATGCGGCGGTTCATGGCGACGAGCTCACGCGGCGACAGCCGCGCGGGGGCGAACCGCCGCGACCCCGGCAGCACCGCCCTCACCGCCAGCGCGCAGAGCAGCCCGAGGGCCCCGATCGAGCCGATCGCCCAGTGCCAGCCGAGCAGGTCGGCGACACCTCCGGTGACCAGCCGGCCCAGCATGCCGCCGAGGGCCGTCCCGCCGATGTAGAGCCCGGTGGCGCGCGCCGTCGCCGAGGGATGCACCTCCTCGCGCAGGTAGGCCACGGCCACCGCCGGCAGCCCCGCCACGGCCAGGCCGAGCAGGCTCCGCAGGACCAGCAGGAGCGTCCACGAGGGGGAGAGCGCCGTGAGGAGGGTGACCACGGAGGACGCGGACAGCGACAGGTGCATGACCCTCGTGCGTCCGAGCACCTCCGAGGACGGGCCGACCACGAGCAGCGCCATGCCCAGCGCCAACGTCGTCGTCGAGACCGACAGCGCGGACTCGGCCGGCGTGAGCGCGAAGGCGCGCGCCAGCTCGGGCAGCAGGGGCTGGGTGGTGTAGATCATCGCGAAGGTCGCGAGCCCGGCGAGGAACAGCGCCCACGAGATGCGGCGGTACTCCGGGGTCCCCGGCCGGTGGCCCTCGGGCGGTGGGGACGGCGGCGGGGCGGCATACGGCTGGGGCACACGACCACCGTATGCCGGACCGGCCCCTCGGACGCGTCCACCCCGACGACCTCGGCGCAGGCACCCCCCAAGACGCCGAGTGGTCACCTCCCGACGTCGGGAGGTGACCACTCGGCGATGGTGGGGGGCGGGTCAGTGCTGGATCGCGCCCGCGGTGCCGTGGCCGGACAGGGACCGGACCTCCATCTCGGCGTACTTCTCGGCGTTGGGCTTCTCCTTGTCGGTGATCGAGCCCAGCCACCCGAGCAGGAAGCCCAGCGGGATGGAGACGATGCCGGGGTTGTCCAGGGGGAACCAGTGGAAGTCGATCGCGGGGTTGGTGATCATCGACAGGCTCTTGCCGGTCGCGTCGACCTTGCCGGACACCACGGGGCTGAACAGGATGAGCAGCATCGCCGACCCGAGCCCGCCGTAGATCGACCAGAGCGCTCCTCGGGTCGTGAACTTCGACCAGAACAACGAGTAGAGGATCGTCGGGAGGTTGGCGCTCGCGGCGACCGCGAACGCCAGGGCGACGAGGAAGGCGATGTTCTGCCCGTTCGCGAGGATGCCGCCGATGATCGCGACGACACCACCGGCGATGGCGGCGCGGCGGGCGACCTTGACCTCCTGCTCCTGGGTGGCCTTGCCCTCCTTGATCACCATGTTGTAGATGTCGTGCGCGAACGTCGCCGAGGTGGTGATGGTGAGGCCGGCCACCACGGCGAGGATGGTGGCGAAGGCGATCGCGGAGATGATCCCGAGGAAGACCGAGCCGCCGAGGTGGAAGGCCAGCAGCGGCGCCGCGGAGTTCTCCTTGCCGGGAGCGGCCAGGATGGCGCCGGGGCCGACCAGGCCGGCCGCGCCGAAGCCGATGACCAGGGTGAACAGGTAGAAGAGGCCGATCAGCCAGATCGCCCATTCGACCGACTTGCGGGCCTCCTTGGACGTGGGGACCGTGTAGAAGCGCATGAGCACGTGCGGCAGGCCGGCGGTGCCGAGCACCAGGGCCATCGACAGCGAGATGAAGTCGATCTTGGTCATGGTGGTCTTGCCGTACTTCAGGCCGGGGTTGAGGAGCTTCTCGCCGACCTTGGGCGACCTGTCGACGGCGCTCTGCATCACCTGCGACAGGTTGAAGCCGAACTTGCCGAGCACCCAGACGGTGATGAGCCCGGCGCCGGCGATGAGCAGGCAGGCCTTGATGATCTGCACCCAGGTGGTGCCCTTCATCCCGCCGATGAGGACGTAGGTGATCATCAGGATGCCGACGATCGCGATGACGATCGCCTGCCCGGCCCAGGACTTGACGCCGAGCAGCAGCGACACGAGGCCACCGGCGCCGGCCATCTGGGCGAGGAGGTAGAAGAAGGACACGGCGAGGGTCGACGTGGCGGCGGCCATGCGCACCGGACGCTGGCGCAGCCGGAAGGACAGCACGTCCGCCATCGTGAACCGGCCCGTGTTGCGCAGCAGCTCCGCGACCAGGAGCAACGCCACCAGCCAGGCGACGAGGAAGCCGATGGAGTACAGGAAGCCGTCGTAGCCGGCGACGGCGATGGCGCCGGCGATGCCGAGGAAGCTCGCGGCGGACAGGTAGTCGCCCGCGATGGCGATGCCGTTCTGCCGCCCGGAGAAGGCTGCGCCGCCGGTGTAGTACTCGCCGGCGGTCTTCTTCCTGCCCACCGAGACCCGGATGACGACGGCCAGGGTGACGATGACGAAGATCGCGAAGATGGCGATGTTGAGCAGCGGAGAGCCGACCTGGCTGCTGGCGGCGGCGGGGACCATGCCCGCGGGGATCGTGGTGGTCATCAGTCGTCCAGGCCCTTCTCCTCGACCATCTGGTGGACCCGCTCGGCCCGGGGGTCGAACACCCGGTCGGCCCAGCGGACGTAGACGATGGTGATCGCGAAGGTGGTGATGAACTGCAGGAAGCCGAAGATCAGGCCGATGTTGATGTTGCCCATCACCTTCGTGCTCATGAATGCCGGGAAGAACGCGGCGCAGATGACGTAGAGGAAGTACCAGGCGAGGAACGCGCCGGTCATGGGGAAGACGAAGGACCGCAGCCGCGAGCGCAGCTCCTGGAACTCGGGCGACCTCTGCACGTCGCTATAGGCGGCGCTGTAGTCGCGGGTGGGCTTGGTGGCGCTCACGCGGTGCCTCCTGCGGGAGTGGGGGATCGGCACGTCGTCGTGCCGACCGTCATTGTGTGTCTGGCCACCGGCCGTGGACGAGAGGCACGCGATCACGACGGGCCGAGCGGTCGGTGAGGCTCGGCAAGCGGTCCGGACCAGGTCGTCCGCCGAGACGCCCGACCCGACGGCGGCCCGTCACCGGGCGGCGGACCGGCGCGCGGACCGGTCGAGGCGCACGTCCTCGGGGGTGTGCAGCCGCACCATGGTGCGGGAGGTGCCGCGCGGGACGCTGCCCGGCGTCAGCAGGGACACGACCACGGCGACCAGGAAGGCCGCGGGGGCGGTCCACGCGGCGGGGGCCGCGGTCAGGGCGCCTGCCCAGCCGTCGCCGCCTGGCCCGGTG
The DNA here is from genome assembly GCF_009707125.1 of Arsenicicoccus cauae. Lineage (GTDB taxonomy): Bacteria > Actinomycetota > Actinomycetes > Actinomycetales > Dermatophilaceae > Arsenicicoccus > Arsenicicoccus cauae. Next base: position 57,353 of record NZ_WLVL01000019.1, on the reverse strand, counting down.
AGGCTGATCAGCGAGGCGCTGACGGTGAGGGCGGCGCCGACGCCGATGGAGGCGAGGGTGCCGGCGCGTGACAGACGCGGCCACCACACGCCGAGCACCAGCAACGGCGCGAAGGTCGACGCCGTCACGGCGAAGACCATGCCGACGAGCGTGTTGACGCCCACGTGCGGGATGAGGTGGGCCACTGCGAGGGGGACGAGCACGGCGACCGCGACGGACACGCGGAAGCTGTGCAGCCGGTCGACATCACCGCCGGTCACCCGCAGCAGGGCCGGTCCGACGATGTCCTGGTCGACCACGCCGGCCACGGCGACGACGAGGCCGCTCGCGGTCGACAGGAACGCGACGAACGCTCCGGCCGCGATCAGGGTCGTCAGGGTGTCGCCCGTCCCCCCGGGCAGGGCGCTCGACGGCAGTCGCAGCATGACGGTGTCGGTGGAGGCGCCCGCGGGCAGCGAGGGGACGTAGACGCGGCCGAGGATGCCGTAGAGCGGCAGCGCGAGGTAGAACGCGGCGATCAGGCCGATCACCGTGACGGTCGTGCGCCTGGCCGCACGCCCGTCACGGATCGTGTAGTAGCGCACGACGACGTGGGGCAGGGCCATCGTCCCGAGCGCCTGGCCCAGCAGGGTCGACCAGACGGTGTAGAGGGGGTGGGCTCCTCCGGCATACCCGCGAAGCGGCTCGGACCAGGTCTCGAGCCGCTCCGGGGGCAGGTCCGGCCCGGGGGCGCCCGAGCGGACCCACACGACGAGCAGCACGAGGGCCGGCAGCCACAGCGCCGCCAGCTTGAGCCAGTAGTGCCAGGACTGGACGAGCGTGATGGTGCGCATGCCGCCCGCGCTCACGACGGTGAGCACCACGGTGCCGACGAGTACCCCACCGAGCCAGGGGGGTGCGCCGGTGAGGAAGCGCAGCGTGAGGTCCGCCGCCTGCAGCTGCACGAGGAGATAGACCCAGCCGATGACTACCACGAGCAGGGACACGACCCGGCGCACGCGTCGACTCTCGAGGCGGTCCTCGGCGAAGTCCGGCAGCGTGTAGGCCCCCGACCGGCGCAGCGGGGCCGCGATGAGGACGAGCAGCATGAGGTAGCCGACCGTGTAGCCCACCGGCAGCCACAGGCGGTCCGCGCCGTCGGCCCACAGGAGCCGGCCACGCCGAGGAAGCTGGCGGCCGAGAGGTACTCGCCGGTGATGGCGGCGGCGTTGCGCCGCGGCGAGATCGCCCGCGAGGCGACGTAGAAGTCGCTCGTGGTGCGGCTCGAGCGGGCGCCGAGCAGCCCGAGGCCGAGCGTCAGCAGGCAGACCGTCGCCACGGCGACGATGCCGTATGCCGGCTGCAGGGTCGCCGTCACGACGCGTCGCCGGTGGACCCGCCGCCGGTGGACCCGCCGCCGGTGGACTCGCTGACGGGCGGTGCGGCGTCGTCGCGGGCGACGGCGCGGGCGAAGTCGCGCTCCACGCGCTCGACCGCCCGGGAGTACGCCCGGCCGAGGACCCACAGGGCGGGGTAGATGACGACACCGACCAGGAGCCAGGCCACCGTGACGCCGGACCGCAGCCGCAGGTCGGCGGCCCCGGGCACGGCCGCGAAGGTCAGGGGAAGCCCCACGAGCAGCGTGACGACGGAGGCCAGGGCGGCCGCGACCAGTCGACGCAGCTCGCGCAGATAGGTGCGCATGTAGACCTGCCCGAGGCCGGTGTCCTCGTCGATCTCCCGCGTGCTGGGTCGGGCATCAGCTGTGCGTCGGGCGGCGTTGCGCCGGGGCGAGGTGATCCGGACGCGCGGCGGTGTCGGGCTGGTCACGCCGTCGGGCTCTCCCGGCGCCGGGCCTCGCCCGGCCGGCCGAGCCGGTCCCGCAGGGCGCGGGTGTGACGCCGCGAGACCTGCAGCTCCACGGGGCCGAGCAGGACCGAGCAGTGGCCCTTGTCGGTGCGCACCTGGGTGACGTGGCCCAGGGACACCAGCGTGCTGCGGTGGATGCGGGCGAACCCGGCCGAGGCCCAGCGCTCCTCGAGGGTGGACAGCGGGATGCGCACGAGGTGGTTGCTGTCGCGGGTGTGCAGGCGCGTGTAGTCGCCCTGCGCCTGGGCGTAGATGACGGAGGACCGCTTGACGAAGGTCGTGACGCCGGCGAGCTCGACCGGGATGACCTCGTCGTCGTCCTGAGGCTGCGTCGGGGCGGGTGGCGGCGCGGGCGCGGGCCGCGCAGCCACGACCCGGCGGACGGCCTCGGCCAGGCGCTCCTCGCGGACGGGCTTGAGGACGTAGTCGATCGCGTCGACCTCGAAGGCGTCGACGGCGTGCTGGTCGTGGGCGGTCACGAAGACGAAGGACGGCGGCTCGGGCTGGGCGGCGGCCGCCCGCGCCACCTCGAGACCGTCCTGCCCCGGCATGCTGATGTCGCAGAACACGACGTCCACGGCGTGCTGGGCCAGGATCGTGAGGGCCTCGGCGCCGCTGCCCGCGAGGTGGATCCGCCCGAGCCGGGGGTCCTCCCCCAGCAGGTAGGCGAGCTCGTCCCGCGCCGGTGGCTCGTCGTCGACGACGAGCGCGGCGAGGCGAGGTCGGGTCACGTCTGCGTGCTGCTCGGCCATGGTGCCCCCTATTGTCCCGCGTGCACGCCGGGAGCCCACTTGGGCACGGTGAAGGTCACCCGGGTGCCCGCCCCTGGCGCGGTTTCGACCACGACGCCGTGGGCGTCGCCATAGACCTGGCGCAGGCGGGCGTCCACGTTGCCGAGGCCCACGTTGTCGCCGTCGTGCTCCCCGGAGAGGACCGATCTGACGCGCTCCGGGTCGGACCCCGCGCCGTCGTCCTCCACGATGACCTGGGTGACGGTGCCGAGGTCGCGCGCGGTGATCCGGATGGTTCCGTCGCCCACCTTGCGCTCGAGGCCGTGGCGGACGGCGTTCTCGACGAGCGGCTGGACCGACAGGTAGGGGACGGCACTGCCCAGCACCTCCGGCGCGATGTCGAGGTCGACCTTGAGCCGCGGCCCGAAGCGGGCCTGCTCGAGGGTGAGGTAGCGCTGGATGTTGACCAGCTCCTCCTCGAGCGTGGTGAAGGCGCCGCCGCTGCGGAAGGAGTAGCGCGTGAAGTCGGCGAACTCCAGCAGCAGCTCGCGGGCCCGGACGGGGTCGGTGCGGACGAAGCTCGCGATCGCGGCGAGCGAGTTGTAGACGAAGTGCGGGGAGATCTGGGCCCGCAGCGCCAGCAGCTCGGCCTCCATGGTGCGCGTGCGCTGGCGGCTCAGCTCGGCGAGCTCGACGTTGGTGGAGACCCAGCTCGCGACCTCGCGGGTGGCGCGCGCCAGGCCGTAGCTCACGTCCGGGGCATAGGCCACGAGGGCCCCGATGACGGTGTCGTCGCTGACGATCGGGGCCGCCACGGCCGACCGGATGAGGCAGTCCTCGTCGACGCAGGCCAGCCCTCGCAGCACCTCGAGGTCCCCCGTGGCGAGGACCTGAGCGACGAGGTCGACGGCACCGGGGGCGTGCCGCTCGCCCGTGCCGTCCCATCCGAGCAGCGTCTGGGTGTCCAGGATCGCGAGGGCGGGGACCCCGAGCAGGGCTCGCAGGTGTCGCGCGGCTCTCGCGCTGCCCTCGGGCGTGAGACCGTCCTTGAGGTGCGGTGCAGCGAGCCCCGCGGTGTGGAGGGCGTCATACGTGGCCTCCTCGGCGGGCGAGGAGAAGGTGCGCCGCACGCGCACGACCCGCAGCGCCAACCACGCGGCGACGACCAGGAGGGCCGCGAGGACAGCGACCAGCACGGCGGAGCTGCGCGCGGGCCCTTCGAGCATGGACCGATGGTAGGGCGTGAGTCCCTAGGCTGACCCCGTGAGCTCCCCCGTCGCCATCTCCGTCGAGCCCCTGCTGCGCCTGCCGGGGGTGAGTGACGCGGTCGAGGAGGCCCGCGAGGCCTGCACCCGGCTCCGCTGGCACCAGGCGTTGCGTCGCCGCATCCCCGAGGCCGCCGCCGAGTCGCGGGTGCGGGGGGCTCGGGAGAACGCCTTCCTGGACGGGATCCAGCTCCCCCTCGAGACCGTCCGCGACCTCAGCCGGGGCGCACTGACGTGGCGCGCGGACCCGCTGCCCGACGAGCAGGTGGTGCGCGGGGCGGTGCAGGTGACCGCCGAGGCCGAGCACCTGCGCGGCGTCCTCTCGGCCGCGCCGAGGCAGGTGGTGGCGAGGCTGCACACGGCGGCCGCGACGCCGCTGGGGGTCGCGGCGTCGGGGCTCGGGCGTCCTCGCGACCCGGGGGTGGGCTGTGCCGAGCTCGTCGAGCTGGGCGAGCCGGTCGACGCCCGCCTCGTCGCGGGGAGGTTGGACGGGATCGTCGGGCTGCTGCGTGCGGTGGGGCCGGTGCCCGCGGGCGTGGTCGGCGCGCTCGTGCACGCCGAGGTGGCCGTGGTGCGGCCGTTCGAGCGCGGCAACGGTCTGGTGGCGCGGGCGCTGGAGCGGGTGGTCGTGCAGGCGGGGGGCCTCGACCCCACCGGGGTCGCCGTGCCCGAGGCCGGTCACCGGTCCCTCGGTCAGACGGCGTACGTCGGGGCGCTCGCCGCCTATGCCACGGGGACGCAGGACGGGGTGCGGCTGTGGCTGCTGCACTGCTGCGAGGCGATGGTCGCGGCGGCGGCGGAGGGCACCCGGGTGGCGGACGCCGTCCTCACGGGTCGGCTCGGGTGACGGCTGGGCCGCCGTGGACCGACGCCGTTACCCGGTCGGCGTCGTCCCTGGTGGCCGTCGGCCCCCGACGTCGGACTAGTCATGACAAGCCACGGAGTCACCTTCATCGATGTAGGGCCTCGCTGAGTGCATCCACGTAGGCCATACGGGTGACTTTCAGGCCGTCATGGAGGTGCTAACTAGTCATTTGTCCGGGTCCGACGCATCATGGATGTACGCGCTCCCTTCGGGTCGAGCGCAGTGCATGGGCTCTTCCCCCCCAGAGCCTATGCACGGCGACCCCCGTCACCCCCCCCCGACGGGGGTCGCCCCATGTCCGCACCCCTCCGCCGACTGGTCACTTCCGGGCGGGGCTGGTGCGCCCCTTCGTCCGCGACTGGTCACTTCCCGACGCAGTTGTCCCCAGGTCGTCGCGTTCCCGTGGCCCGTTGTCCACAGGGGCGGCCCCTCCGCTCGCTCGATGCCGAAGGCAGCCGCCACCCTGACCGCATGACGATCTCGATCGGGGTGCAAGGCGCGAGTGGCGGCCTGGGCGCCAGCTCGCTGGTGGCGGCGCTCGGCCTGCGGGCCGCCCAGTCGGGGCGCAGCGTGGTCTGCGTCGACCATCGCAGCGCCGGCGGGGGGCTGGACGTGGTGCTGGGGGCCGAGCAGGTCGCGGGACTGCGGTGGCCCGACCTGCACCGGGCCCGGGGCGCCCTCGACGGGACCGAGCTCCTGCCCGCACTGCCGGTGGTGCGCGGCGTCGGCGTCGTGGCGTGCGACCGGCGGCAGCCCCACGAGGTACCCCCGGACGCGATGGAGGCACTGCGCCGCGGACTGGACGGGTGCGTCGACGTGGTGGTCCACGACCTCCCGCCGACCGTGTCCTCAGGCTGGCCCGCCGCCGTGCTCGGGCACGACCTGCTCGCGGTGGTGGCCGGTGGGGCAGCGAGCCAGGTGGCCGCTGCAGCCGCGGTTTCCGTGCTGCTGCGCCAGGTCACGGCGGTGGGAGCGGGTGTCGTGGCCCGCACGGAGGGGATGGACGCGGCGGCCTGCATCGCCGACCTGCTCCACCTGCCGATGCTCGGAGTGCTGCGCAGCGACCGCGGGGTGCAGGCCTGCCTGGACCGCGGTGTGGTGCCCGGCAGCGTCCGAGGGCCCCTGCGGGACCTCGCCGACGAGGTGCTCCTCGCCGCCGTCCTCGAGGAGCGTGCGGCATGAGTCTGCCGCCGGGGGCCTGGACCGACATCGAGCAGGGCGTGGGGCCTGACGTCGGTCGCGTGCGCGAGGCTGTCGCTGGTGATCGGGTGGTGCTCGGCTCGCAGGGGGTGCGTGACGAGCTGGGCCGGGTGTTGCGCGACACGTTGGGCGCCGGTCCGCTGGAGGTCCTGCTCCGGGAGCCCGGTGTCACGGACGTCCTGGTCAACGGCCCGCGCGAGGTGTGGGTCGACCGAGGAGCGGGTCTGGAGCGGGTGCCGCTGGACCTCGGTGAGGACCGAGCGGTGCGGGCCCTGGCCGCCCGGCTGGCGGGCCTGGTCGGTCGACGGCTCGACGACGCCAGCCCCTGGGTGGATGCCGTCCTCCCGTCGGGGGTGCGCCTGCACGCGGTGGTGGGGGCCATCAGCCCCGGCGGCACCCATGTGTCCCTGCGCGTGCCCCGCTCCGAGTCATGGACCCTGGACGACCTGGAGGCCCGTGGCGCGGTCGACCCCTGGATCGCCCGCGCCCTGCGGGGCGTCGTGGCACGCCGGGTCGCCCACCTCGTCACCGGTGGCACGGGCAGCGGCAAGACCACCCTGCTCGCCGCGATGCTGTCGCTGGTCCCCGCGCAGGAGCGCATCGTCCTCGTCGAGGACGCCTGCGAGCTCGCACCGCGCCACCCCCACGTGGTCCGGCTGCAGGCCCGCCACCCCAACGTCGAGGGGGCCGGGGGAGTCGACCTCACCGCCCTCGTGCGGCAGGCGCTCAGGATGCGGCCGGACCGCCTGGTCGTGGGTGAGGTCCGCGGTGGCGAGGTGCGTGAGCTGCTCACGGCCCTCAACACGGGCCACGAGGGCGGCTGCGGCACCGTGCACGCGAACTCCGCGACGGACGTGGTCTCCCGGCTCGAGGCCCTCGGTGCCCTGGCGGCGATGCCACCGTCCGCGGTGTGGGCGCAGGCGCGGAGCGGTCTGCGCCTGGTGATCCACCTCACCAGATCCCTCGGCGTGAGGCGGGTCGGTCAGGTGGCCGTCCTGTCCCCGGAGGGTGACGGACGCCCCGTCGTCCTGCCCGCCCTCACGCACGACGGCGACGCCGGGGTGCGCCCCGGCCCCGGCCTGCCGCTCCTCGTCGAGGTCGTCCCGGAGGCGAGGCCATGACCCCCGACGGCCCGATCGCGGTGGGCGTGGGGATCCTGAGCGCCCTGGCCCTGCTGCTGTGGACCTGGCCGAGGCGTTCGTCCTGGGCGCGGGACGACGGCTCGGGCCGGGGCGGGCCCGACGCTGGACGTGGGCGCGGCCTCACCAGGGTCCGGGGGCTGGCTCGGGGGCCGTCGCCCCACGGGTCCCTCGAGCACGAGACCGAGCGGCTGGCCGTCGCGGAGGCGCTGGCGTCGGCGCTCGGGGCGGGGCTCGACGTCCGGTCAGCCCACGAGGTCGTGACGCGCGCCGCCGACCACCCGGCCCGGGTGGAGCTCCGTCTCGGTGCCGGAGAGGAGGCCCACGAGGCGTGGTTGCGCTGCGCGGAGGGCGGCCGGGTGGCTCGTTCGGTCGCGCACGCCCTGCAGGTCTCGAGCGAGGTCGGGGCCCCGGTGCGTGGGGCCGTCGGAGCGGCCCTCGACTCGAGCCGCCAGCAGCTGGCGCAGGACGGCGCGGTGGGCGGGGCGGTGGCGGGTGCTCGAGCGACCGGGCGGCTGCTGAGCGCCCTGCCCCTCGCGGGGCCGCTCGCGGTTCTCGGCCTCGGGCTGGACGTCGGCGCGGTCTACGGCTCGGCGACGGCCTTGTCCTGCAGCGCGGTCGGGGTGGTCCTGACCGTGGTGGGACATCGCTGGGTGTCGCGTCAGGTTGCGGTGGCGCAGAGAGAGACGGTCGTCTCATGAGCCCTTCGGAGCTCGCGCTGGCCGTGGGTGCGCTCGTCGTCGCCGCCGTGCTCCTCGCTCCTCCCCCCACCGGCGACGGGTCCGACCGGGTCCCGGTGGCCCAGGCACGGCCTGCTCGGCTGGGGCGGGATCGCCCCCTGCTCGTCGGTCAGGTCGCCGAGAGCGCGGACCTGCTCGCGGTGGCCCTCTCCGGCGGTTGCGGCCTGCTCGATGCCCTGGACGTGGTGGCGGCGGTGGTGGGTGGGCGGGCAGGCCACGAGCTGCGGGTGGTGGCGGCGGCCGTCCGCTGGGGGGTGTCGCCGTCCGAGGCGTGGCGCCTCGTGTCAGCCGGATGGCACGAGGTGGCGGCGGCGTTCGTGGTGGCCGAGCGGGCGGGCGTGCCCCCTTCCGGGCTGCTGCGGGAGGCGGCCACGGCCATGCGCCACGCTGAGGCCCAGGCGGCGGGCGAGCGGGCCGGCGTGCTCTCGGCGCGGCTCGCGCTGCCCCTGGGCCTGACCTTCCTGCCCGGTTTCGTGCTGACCACGATCGTGCCCGTCGTGCTGGGGATGGCCTCGTCCCTCGCCCGCTGAGCTCACCGGTCCGAGGGGAGCCGGTGGACCCTGCGGGCCGCCTTGTCCACGGCGGCCGAGTGGTCGGCGCGACGCACGGCGTCCTCGACATGAGGCGGCCCCTGACGTCCCAATGGAGACATTTTGCGGCGAATGGCGCACGCCCTGGCGCCATTCAGCGGCAATCAGCGGACGAAGACCCGGATGCCGCTGGGAGAACCCTGGCCGCGCGCCCCCGGCGCCCCCGGCGGGAAGTCGAGTCCGCCGGCCCCTCGCTGGGCGCGGCGGCCCTCCTTGTCCAGCCGGGACGCCTCGTCGGCCTCGATCAGCGTCTGCCCGATGCAGCCCCCCGGCCCGCAGCTGGCCTGGCCCAGGGAGGCGGAGAGCCGGACGGGCAGGTCGGAGCTGTGCGCCTGCACCGCCTCCTGGACCAGCCCGATGAGGTCGACGGGGCCACGGCGGCTGGGGGTGACGGTCAGGACCGCGAACTCGTCGCCGCCGAGCCGGGCCACCGTGGCGTCGGACGGGACGCAGTCGCGCAGCACCTGCGCGAAGTCGCGGATGAGAGCGTCGCCCAGCTCGTGGCCGTAGACGTCGTTGGCGACCTTGAGCCGGTCGAGGTCGGCGCACAGCACCGTGGCGACGACGGGTCGTGCCGTGTCGGCCACGCGGTCCTGGGCCTCGGCGACGGCCTGCGTCCAGCCGCGGCGGTTGGCGACCCCGGTCAGGATGTCTCGGCGTGCTGCGGCGCTGGCTGCGGCATACGCGTCGTGCATGGCTATCGACTGCGCCAGATAGGTCTCCCGGTCGCTCGCGAAGAAGCGCACCAGCAGGATCGGGACGGCCAGGACCGCCAGCGCGAGGGGGTGGTGCGGGCGTACGGCGACGACCAGGGCCCAGCCGAGGACGGCGAGCAGGACGTCGAGCTTCCACGTCCACAGCAGCGGTCGCACCATCTCGCGCAGGGGCGTCCCGAGCCAACGGTCCGCAAAAGAGGCCGACAGCCCGTCGAGGAGCAGCTGCGCCGCGACGGCGGCGACGAGCGCGGCAGGGCCGGCCTGGACCATGCCGCCCGGGTCGCGGGTGCTCCACAGGACCGCGACCGGCGCCACGACGTGCAGGGCGTTGCCGGCCTCGAGGAGCAACGCTCGTGGTCCGCGCCGCCCGTCCAGCCAGCCACCGAGGAGCACGGCCACCAGGACGGTCAGGCCGACGCCGGGCAGCGGGGTGGCGAGAAGAAGCCCCATGAGCACAGGTTGGGTGGGCACCGAGCCCCCCACCGAGGACTCGAACGGTGACCGGAAGGCCACGAGGTAGAGGAGGCCGAGGCCGACTCCGACCAGGACGCACCGCATGCTCGGCGGGGTGTACGCCAGGGTCGCCATCAGCACCGCCGCGACGATGGCGAGCGCGCCGGGCAGGAGCGACAGGATGCGCGCGCCGACGGACGCATCGCGCCACTGCTCGTCGTAGTCCCGTGGCTCGGGGTTGCGGAAGGGAGGTGCGGACGCGTGCGAGGGGTATGGCGACGCCCCCGCCACCTCCTGGTGCCAGGGCTCGATCGGCCTGCTCGTCAGCCGTTCCGAGATCGCCATGGGTCGATCAGGACGTCGTCGACGAGGATGGTCCGGACGGAGTCGAAGGGGGTCGTGTTGACGAAGGCGATGGAGAGCTGCTGCACCGTGTCGGTGGCGTGGTTGGGCACGGGCACCACGGGGGACAGCTGCCACCCGGCGCGGGACGCGTCGAGGGTCGTGCCGTAGGTATAGGTCCCGGTCTCCGAGCGAACGGTCGTGCGGACGAGCAGCCGGCTGCCGACCTGTCCCGTGCCCTTGTAGAAGAAGCGGAAGGAGTCCTCTCCCTCCCCGACGCACAGCTCTGCCGTGCGTGTGGAGTCGCCCGGCCACAGCCGCAGCGAGCCTGTGAGCGCGGCCCGGTTGACGTACCACGGCTCGTTCTCCAGGGCGAGGCTGTAGATGCCGTTCCGGCCTGCTCCCCAGAGGGCGAACCCGCCGTTGGGAACCGGGAAGTACTCGTTGGAGTCGCCGAGGCGGGAGAGCATCGGTGAAGTGGTGCGCACGGGGCACCCCGACACGGCATGGGTGCTGTCGGTCCCGGCGGCCTGGGCGGTCGAGGCGCCCGCGAGCCCGGCCGTGACGGCGGCGACCGAGGCGATGAGCATCGCTGTGAACCTGCGCACGTGCACTCCTGGAGGGGCGGTCCGCAGCGGCGTCGGCACGCTGCGTGATGGCGTGCCCCTATCTCAGCAGGGGAGACCCGTCCCACGCCCTGGTTGACGGCGGAGGCAACCCCAATGGAGAGCGGAAATACCCCGGAGGGGCCAAGTAGCCCGCCAGCACGTGTGCGGACAGTGACCACCCGCGACGAAAGGTGAGCGGAGCCGTCACGGTGCGCGATGGGCTCGCGAGCCGCCGGTCCTCGCGGGCCCGTAGGGGAGGATGTGGTGGTCGTCCTTTTGCCGCACCGGAGGAGTCCACCGTGAGCACTCAGCCCCCGCACGTCCTGGTCCTGCCCACCGAGGGCGTCGCCGACCACGTGGCGACCCAGCTCCGCGAGGAGGGCTTCGACCCGGTGGAGGTGGGTGGGGGCCCCGGTGGCTGGACCGTGCGAATCACCGACTCGCGGCTCCCGGACGCCGACGGGGGCGGGGCGGTCGAGGGCCTGAGGACGCGCTTCCGGGCGCTCGCCGAGCAGCACCAGGGCACCTACGTCGAGTCCTGAGCCCGGCGGGCATCGAGCCGGAACCCGTGCCGAACGGGTCCTTGTCCACAGCTCGTCGCGTCCCGGCACGCCTCGTCCACAGGCGCGCGGCTCGCCCTGTCCTCCTGGCCCACCCTTCCTGACGATGGACTCGTCCAGCCAGGTGAGCAGGAGGAGAGGCAGTCATGGTCCAGTCGTTGGTGAGGTGCACGGGTCGCGTCCGGTGGTGGCTTCGCGGGCGGTGGGGGGAGGCTCGGGTGGTGGGTCTGCGCGTGGCGGGGATGACCACGGCGGAGTACTCCGTTAGCGCGTCATAGGACTCTCGGTTGGCTGAGCGGCCCGACATGTGCGAGCCGGTCGCCAGATGGGGTTGGCGCATGAAAACCTCATCTGCCCTCGGCATGGTCAGCGCCGCCCTGCTCGTCACCTTGTCAGTTGGTTGTTCCGCGTCCCCAGAACAGTCGCAAGCATCTCAGGCAGGGACTGCTACCACGCCCGATCAGGCTTCCAGCAGCAGTATCGCGGGCAGCGCCCCCGATTCAGTGAAGGCTTGGTTTGCCAGTAACTGCCCCACTGTGGTGGAGATTGACCCCACGTCGAACGCCCCATTCCTCGTGCAGGGCGCAGTGCGATTCCCGGACAAATCGGGCGATATCGACCTCAACAGATTGGACAAGTCTGACATGTCCGTATCCGTCTATCGAAGGGTACAGCCGCAAGAATGGTTTTGCATTCAGTGCTCGGCTCCTACCGTCACTGGAAAAAACAAGAAATAAACTCCACCCAGCACTGATCAATACATGAAGTTGACCGGTCCCGACTTAGGGACCGAGTCCTATGTGACCGGAAATTGCCCTGCGCCTCGGGTCAAACTCACGCAAGATGCCAGCGCGGAAGTTTCGGAGGATTCGAGTCGATGGGTGCTAGACCCAGCATCATTCCCCATGCAGGACGCGCTTAAGACTGCCAAGACGGCACCCGAGTGCCAACTGGAATCTTGCGGCGGTTGATCAGCCCTCCACTGAAATTTCGAACGTGTTTAAAAAAGGGTTTGGGGACTTTGTAGAGAACAGGGATACGTAGGGCTTATCCTGGTAGTGGCTTAAAGGAAAAGAGATAGCCACTATGGACATCGATTCCTTCATTTTTGATACTTCCGGAGGGTCCCTACTTCAACACAAGCCTTCCCTCTAATGGTGAAGGTCACTGGTACAGGTTCGGGTGAACCGAAACTCAAGGATGGCAATCAGCAAATGTCCGCTGATGGTCGCCCCATCTTTACTCTAGAGGGTGAAGTCATCCACCGCAATTACGCTGGTGGCATCGAAGGCGCAAAGAACATCTACGTGAATTCACTTGAGCCCCATAACGCTAAGCTCGACGTCTGCGGCGGGAGTTGCACCGGCGGGGTAGGCGGTTCCGGGTCATCTACCTGGTGCCAGGAAACCGGCGCTGTTCGGTGGACATCGCGTTCACGCGGCAGCGCCTCGCCGTCTTCGTCGACGGGTGCTACTGGCACGACTGCCCGGAGCACGGCACGGAGCCACGCAGAAACTTGGAGTGGTGGCGCGCCAAGTTCGCGGCGAACAAGGCGCGTGACGCCGACGGACCGCTCGCTCGACGAGGCTGGGTGGCAAGTGATCCCCATCTGGGAGCACGTCGCGCCGACGGAGGCGGCAATCAGGTGGACGAGGCGTTGAGGCGGTCGTGATGCCGCGCGCCAGGTGGCCACCTGGCGCCGATCTTCGTACTGTGACCTTGTGGAACGCCAACTCACGCTCGGGGTGGGCGAATCCGGCACGTCCGGGTCGCCGGCCTTCGATGAGTTGCGGGCGAGCATGGGGCGTGACCATGCCGTCCGGTCTGAGGTCGAGAACAGCCTGCAACTGCTTATCGACCGGTGCGACCCCTCCGACCGGGGCAACCGCTTCGTGGTCGGCGCGAGCGTCGAGTGGATCGTCGCTGCGGCAGCCTGGTCGACCGGCATCCTCAGCGCGCCCGGCGGGCACAACGTCGACGGCTTCGACCTTCAGGACTTGCAGGATCAGGCACGCGGATTGTGGAGCGTCAAGGCGTCCTTCCAGCCCAAACCCACGGCGTTCCGCATCACCAACGGTCTTGGTGGCGCAGGACGTGGGCTCACGGACCCCACCATCTTCATCCACCCGCGACTGCCCGGCATCGTCCTCGTTCATCCTGCCGTCCATGACGACGTCGCCGCCGAGGTGAAGGCGCAGCCAGACGGCACCACCTTGGCGTTCCGTCCCATCGCTGACCACGCTCGCGCGCGGCCGTCGTGCGTGATCCCCCTTCGTGTGCCGGAGAACGAGCATCGAGGCAAGGAGGACGCCGCGCTGCTCTTCGCCAAGGGCCTGGTCAGTCCAGAGCGCTTCCCTCGGCTCAGCGGCATCTTCACGGCGGCGGAGCCAAAGCGGGGAGGCTCCGTGGTAGACGAGATTCGTGCGTTGGCGGCGATGCGCGACTCGGGCGTGCTCACCGATGAGGACTTCAGCGCGGCGAAGCGGCAGGTGCTCGGTGGCTAGGGAGTACGGGCGCGACTACCCGGAGCGCCGGGAGATGGCCACGCTGTCGGACCTGCTCGGCATCCCGCACTTCACCGCCTCGAACGGCGGCACGGTGCGGAAGGACTTCCTGCTCGCCGTCGCGGAACGCCTTGGCGTTCCGGGCGCGGAGTTCATGTCGAAGCGCGACCTCATCAGGGCGACCTGGGAAGCCGCGCAGCGTAGCCCTATGCCGGACAGCAAGTTCTCGCCGGGCGACACGGTCACGAACGAGGTGCTCCGCGACATCCACGACGGGGTGGCGAGGCACGGCGTGCCGGGAGAGGCGCCGCCCGCACCGCCCGCACCGTCCTCGCTGCTGCCTGAGGACGACGACCTGCCCGAGTTCGACCCCACCGTGCTCGGTGATGAGCGCACGCGGCGCCTCATCGAGACGGCGCAACGCGAGGCTCAGGACCAGTTCCGGAGTGCTATCCTCGATGCCTACGGAGGACGTTGCGCCATAACAGGTTTCGACGAGGTCGCAACTCTTCAGGCGGCGCACATCGCGCCTTACCGGGGGCGTTCCTACAACCACCTGCAGAACGGCATCTGTCTGCGAGCCGACGTCCACGTGCTCTTCGACCGTGGCGCCATCGCCGTGCACGAGTCGAGCCTGGAGGTTCTGGTGAAGCCGCACCTCTGGGCATCGTCCTACGCTGACGTGCTGCGCGACCGCACCCTCATGGGACCCCTACGCCAGCGAGACCGACCGAGCGTCCCCGCCCTTCGCGGCCACCGGCTCTGGGCCGGATTCGTGGACTGACTGTTCCGCCTCGACAGCCTGCGGCGACAGGGAGTCCGGGCTGGGGTTGACCTTGTCGGGATCCAGGATGGCTGCGGTGATGTGCTCCGGGATGCTGCCGTCGTCCTGAAGGACGTGCTGACGCAGCGCGTACCAGGCTGCGCCGACGCAGACGCCGTTACCCACCTGCTTGTACGAGGCGGCGTTTCGCTGGTTGCCGAAGGTGAAGTCGCGCGGCATCCCCTGAAGGCGCGCTGCCTCGTGCGGGGTGATCCGCCGCTCACGCTTGCCGATGATGCTGGTCTGGGTGATGGCGACCAGGGCAGGCAGGTAGGTGGGGCGCTTGCACCGAATGCCGGAGGGGCGGAAGTGCATGACCGTCTCCCACAGAGAGCCGGTGTCCTGCGCCTGCCATTCGAGTTTGCGTCGGGACGGTGGGAACGTGTCGAACTCCGGGTGCTCGGCTCGCCACGAGTCGATGACTGCACGGTGCTGCTCGTAGAAGCGTGCGTTCTTGACGAGGAAGTCCGCCTTCCACGTCGGCAAGGTATCGAGGTCGTGAGCGGTGAATAGTTCTGCGACAGTGCGCCACTCGTCAGCCCACAGCGGGAAGCCGGGCAGGCGCTCACCGTCGCGGACCTCCAGGAGCCGCTGCACCAGGTCGTCCCACACGTCGACCCACTCACGCTCGGACGCCGTCAGTTCGTACCGATGGAGGTCGCCGATCTCGTCCTCGTCGTCGAGTGCCCAGTCGATCCGCCAGCGGTTGGGGTCCCACCCGTCCACCGGCCCGCGAACGAGCGTCGGGGACACATCCCGGTCTGCCCAAGCTTGCTCCTTGCCGACGTACGTGCCGAGGATGAAGACGCGGTCGCGCACCTGAGGGGTCCCGCCAAGGGATGGCGGCAAGAAGTGCGGCGAGAACACGGAGGGGGTGCCAGAGACGCGGTAACCGAGGTCACGCAACTGCGTGACGATGACGTGCCACTCGTGTGTGTGCCGGGGACCTACGAGGTTGCGAACGTTCTCCAGCAAGATGACCGGCGGACGGCGCTCTTCGAGGATGCGACAGATGTTGAAAAACAGTGTCCCCCTCGTCTCCTCCATCCCCTGCTGCTTGCCTGACTTGGAGAAGGGCTGGCAGGGGAAGCCGGCCGTGAGGACGTCGATGCGCTGCGGCACGCCCACGAGCGGACCGTCCGCTGGGGTGGCCTGGTTGATGTCCTCGTTGATGACGGGTTTCTCGTCCTCGGGAAGTTGGTTGACCCAGCGCGCGAGGTAGGTCTCGCGCGCCTCGCGGTCAATCTCCGAGACGAAGACGGCGTGCCCACCGGCGTGCTTCAGCGCAGCGTGGAACCCGCCGATGCCCGCGAAGAGGTCGGCGAAGGTGAAGGCGTGGGCGGTCACGAGGCTCCTTAGCACACATGTACGACAGGGCAAGTCTCGCTTAACGACCCCCAAAAGTCTTCATCGACGCGCACGAAGCCTCATGACCTGCGGAAACTCGCCCGCGATGATGTGCCTAGGTCGCTACTCTGTGTCACATGGTGCAACTGCCCAGGCTCACCGGTGACGCCGTGCTCAAGTCCATCAGGGAGTGCGATGCCCTGACCGAGGCCGAGTTCCTCGCGAGATACAAGTTCGGGAAGCAGAACATCCGGAACCGCATCGAGCACCAGGGGAGGACGTACCCGGCCAAGGCGGTCATGGGGCGAGCCTTCTTCCACGTCGACGAGACGGTGGTGACAGCAGCCGACCTTCACGGCGTGAGGGCGCTGCCGCGCCTGGCGCTGGTGGGCTTTCACCCGCCTCAGGGGGATGCCGTGGAGGGGACGCACGCGTCCACGTCTGGCGGACCGGCCGTCGAAGTCGTCCCGTGCGAGCAGAACGTCGCCGACGGCTTCGACACGCCTGCCCGTCCAGCAGGCACGGCGGCCCGGTTGGAGGCTGGCTTGATGGCCGGGCTTCAAGCCCACCTGCGCGGCCTCGGCCACCAAGTTGGGCGCGTTCACATTGCGGGGATGTACACCGACACCTATGACGTCACTGCCAATGTCCTGTACGAGGTCAAGGCCGGGATCGAGCGCAAAGACGTGCGCATGGCGATTGGTCAACTCTTCGACTACGTAAGGTATTTCGATAAATTGCCCCCGCGTCTAGCCGTGGTCTTGCCCGGGGACCCCGGTCCCGACCTTCGTGCCCTGGTCGCGTCCGTCGGGATGCTCCTGGTGACCCCCGAGGGGGACGGCTTCAGCGGGATTCCCGCCTGACCCAGCCGCTGACCGCCGTGTGCCAGCCAGCATGACAGTCGCAACGCCGATTCGTTCCGGTGTCATGACGGTCGGTCGCCCACCGGTCCGGCCGCGCGCCCGAGCAGCCGCCAGCCCGGCATAGGTCCTCTCGACCGGCACCTCGCGCTCCGCATTGGCGACCGCGAGCAGGACCAGGGTGACGAGCCGACCGCTGGCCG
This sequence comes from Arsenicicoccus cauae, assembly GCF_009707125.1. Classification (GTDB taxonomy): domain Bacteria; phylum Actinomycetota; class Actinomycetes; order Actinomycetales; family Dermatophilaceae; genus Arsenicicoccus; species Arsenicicoccus cauae. The sequence continues at coordinate 40,559 of NZ_WLVL01000019.1, read as the reverse complement.
TCGTGGTGTCCAGCCCTTCGGTGAGGCTTCGGAAGCCAACGCCGCGATCCGCCAGCGAATCGATCCGTACGCCCACGTCGAGAGCGCGACCCAAACGGTCGAGACGCCAAACGGCGAGCATGTCGCCGGGTCGGGCATGCTCGACGAGGGAATCAAGACCAGCGACCGGTGGGCGCTTTGCCGCTGGCAACGTGCGTCCAGACCCGCTCGCATCCGGCGGCGCCGAGCGCGTCGGTTTGTAAGGACAAATCCTGACCGGCAGTCGATATTCTGGCGTACCCAAGCAGCATTTTGGTGTTCCCTCCGGTCAGTGGCAGCAAACTCATCACCGTCAGGGCTTGGCTGCCATGAGGTTTGCTGACGGGATTCCTGCCACCGCGTCCTGCGTGGGCGCCCGCGAACCGGGCGACGCGACCACCTGGCAGGGGAAACGGTCGTTTGCCTGCCACACTTCATCCATGCGCCAAAAGTCATGGCTCGGGCCGGTCATCGCGTTGCTTCTGGCCGGGGTCGCCATGATTGCCGACGTAACGGGCGCGCTGCCCGCCCTGAGCCCCGCCCGCCGGTTCGCTCGCGAGCACGGGGAGGCTGGATGGCTGTGCGCCCTCGTCCTCGCGGCTTGCAGCATCGTCCTGTTCCGTCAACGCCGTGAAGATGACCGGTTGAAGGCCGCGGTTGACGAGACTCGGCTCAGGCAGGTGCGAGCCGACATCGCATTGCTGGACGATGCTATTGGCGGGCTGTCCGAGAGGTCCGGCCCGCGCCGAGCGTTACATGCGCTTGATGGTGACGAGGAGCGGTTCAGCAGCACCCTGTTCGGCGACCGCCTGCGCGCCCTGCAGGATAGGCTCCCCCAAGTCTGGATGCGCGTCTACGATGACGAATTGCGCGAAGCGGTAACGGAACTCATCAGTGCACTTGACGGCTATTGGGTAACGTTGGAACCCGAGTTGGAGCGAGTGGGTCACCCCGTGGATGCCCTCTACGACATGCGGGTCGTTCCTTCGGGCACGGTGCCTGGTGAGCACTCGAAGGAGTCGGATTCGATACGCAGGCGTCGGTTCAAGCAACTGCGCGAGCAGCGTTGGTACTTCCTCGGCGCGCTCGCCGAGGTGGAGCGCCGGTTATACGACCTCCGGACCGAAGCCGGTCTCATCGACTCGAAGCTGTGACGGAGCCCTGGACCGACGGTCCGGGGCTCCGCTACCCGGATCAGGCGCGCTTCCTCCGGATCCAGAGGAAGGCAGCGCCTGCTGCCAGCGCTGCCAGCACGGTCACCGTGACGGTGCCGTCACGCCCGGCGTCCCACATCGTCTCCGCCAGCACGCCATCCGAGACGCCCAATGCGGCGGCGACCTGCGAACCGATGCGGTGCTTACGGGCTGCCGCCTCCAGGTGATCGCGCAGACCCAGGGCAAGCCAGACCAGGGCGGCGCCCGTGATGGCGGAGTCAAGACCGGCGACGAGGTACGCGATGACCGCGCCGATCCCGGCGGCAATCAGCGTTCGGCGCTCGGTCGAACGCGCGACCCGGCGGACGTCGAGGCGGGCACCCCGGTGGGCGAGGGACCGCTCCATCAGGACCAGGGCAGCCACCACACCGATGGCGCCGGTCATGACGTTGTCGGCGACGCTGCCCGCGCCGGTCCACGCCGCACAGACGGCAAGGATGACCAGCAGGTAGTGAGCCAGGGCGCCGACGGTCGCGCTGAGCACCCGGAACGCCACCACCAGCGAGTGGGGCATGCTCGGCTGTGGCTACAGCGACGTCCTGGCTGTCCCGCAGGGCGATCTCGATGAAGGCGGGGTCGGTCAGGGTCTTGGCGGCTTCGACTCGATCCGCGACGGACCCACCGTCACGCGGCGACGCGGTCCAGGCGTCCGGCATCCCCCGAAGGACCGCGGTGTTGGTGCCGAGGCGTTAAGCGCGGTTCTCGGTACGACGGCTGTCTGACTTGGTGTTCGGGCATCGGCGCCCACCTGTGCGACACATCGGGACCTCCTGGGTAGATTTCGGTGTCCCCCCCACTGGGTGCGGGATGGGCGCCTGTTACGGGCTCATCCCAGTCGAGGGTGTAGACGGGGTCTGAACCCGCCGGTCTCGAGCAGGCTCCTGGCGATGTAGTTGGTGAGGTTGCGGAACCCAAGAGCACTGCCGCGGAGGTGTTCGAGGCGGCCGTTGATCGCCTCGGTCGGACCGTTGGACGTGCCGGGGCGGTCGAAGTAGGCGAGCACGTCGTCGGCGCGCTTCCTCAGCGTCCGGCCGAGTGTGGTGAGTTCGACCAGCGCCCTCGGGACACCGCTGCTGATCGAGGCAATCAGGTTGGCCATGAGCTCGCGGCCGTGGTGGCGGTCTTCGTGGCGGTAGGCGGCGATCATCCGCTGGTAGATCCCCCAGGTCGCCTCGACCTCGACATGCTCCTCGGCCCCGAACAACGTGCGGAGTCGAGCGGCCTGCTTGTCGGTCAGCAGCTCGGCGCCGGTGTGCAGGGTCCGCCGCGCGGCATACAGCGGGTCGCCCTTCATCCCGCGGTGGCCGTGGATGGCCTGCTGCACCCGGCGCCGGCACCGGTCGAGCGCGTCCCCGGCGAGGCGGACGACGTGGAACGGATCCATGACCGCCACCGCGTCGGGGAGCTCCTCGGCGGCGGCGGTCTTGAAGCCGGTGAACCCGTCCATCGCGACGACCTCGATCCCGTCGCGCCAGGTGTCGGGTCGGGCGGCGAGCCAGGTCTTGAAGGCCTCCTTCGAGCGACCCTCGACCATGTCCAGCAGCCTGGCGGGGCCGGTCTTGTCGCGGATCGGGGTCAGGTCGATGATCACGGTGACGTACCTGTCGCCGCGCCTGGTGTGCCTCCAGACGTGCTCATCGACGCCGATGACCCTCACGCCGTCGAAGCGGGCCGGGTCGTCGATGAGAACACGTCGGCCTTCAGCAAGCACGGCGTCGTTGGCGGTGTCCCAGGCGACGTCGAGTCCCTCGGCGATCCGGGTGACGGTGAGGTGCTGCACGACCAGCGCTTCGAGCGCCCACCGCAGCCCACGGCGCGAGAGCTTCGACCGCGGCTCGGCCGCACGGGTGGTGTCTTGGCGCCACACGTGCCCGCAGCCGGTGCAGCGGTAGCGACGCACCGCGACCTCCAACACCGTCGGTCGCCACCCCAGCGGCTCGTGCGCGAGCCGACGGATCACGGTGTCCCGAGCAGCGCCTTCGGCGCCGCAGCGTCGACACCACTCGTCCGGGGTCAGGACTCTGCAGGCGAGCACCGCGCGGTCGGGCTCGAGGCGCTGGCCGGTCACGACGAGGTCGAGTTCGTCGAGTCGGCAGAACGTTGTCAGGTCCGGGCGAGCGAAGCGGGCCCGAGCGGTAGCGACAGGCAACGACGTCAGACCTCCGGATGTCAGGCGTGGAACGTCATCTTCCGAAGACCTCGACCACGATCTAGCCACCGTCGCGCCGGAGTCGCTTCGATCAACGAGTACACCTCATCAGAAGCCCGTTGCCAAGGCCTTGCTCCGTTGTGAGCGACGACGTCGTGGGGATGGGGATCTCAGTCAGTGCAGGGCGCCGAGCTCGACGAGAAGAACGCCGGCGATGATGAGTGCGATGCCGCCCATCATGAGCGCGGTGAGCGGCTCCTTGAAGAGGGCTTTGGACGCGACGGCCGTTAGGGCAACTCCGGACGCTGCCCAGATGCCGTAAGCGACACCGAGGCCCAGGCCCTCATTAAGGGCGAGGGTGAGAAACGCGAAGGCCAGGAGGTAGCCGCCGGCGACGGCGGCGTAGTAGGCGCGGACGCCAGTAACTGCCATGCGCAGCGAGAGGGTAGCGCTGACCTCGGCAATGATGGCTCCGAGGAGGAACAGGTAAGCCATCAGGTGGCTTCTTCGAGGTTCTTGACCGCGTGCTGGGAGCCGAGTTCGACGGTGAGGACGCCGGCAATGATGAGGACGATGCCGACGCCCATGAGTGCGGTGAGGGTTTCATCGAAGATCAGCGACGACATCACGGCGGTGGTGGCGACACCGAGGGCGCCCCAAATGCCGTAGGCGACGCCCAGCGCCATGCCCTGACGCAGAACGAGGGCGAGGAGAATGAACGAGGCGATGTAGCCAGCCGCGACGAGCACGTACAGTCCGGGTCGATCGAGTGCTCCCTTCAGCGACAGCGAACCGGTGACCTCGCTGAGGATGGCCCCCGCGAGCAGTAGCCACTTGGTCATGAGTTCTCCTGGATGAGGTGGTGTGCGAGTGCTCGAATGGCGTCGGTGTCCTCGTCGGATAGGGCGATGCCGTTGCCGGCGGTGTTGAGCCAGATGCCGTCGGCCAAGAGTCGGACGCCGTGGAGGCGGGCCCGCTGGTCGGCCGGAAGGGTCTCGGGGACGTCGACCCAGGCCCCCATGCGGCTGTTCCATCGCTCGGTGAGCGGCTCGCGCAGGCGGGGGTCGGTGAACATGACCAGGTCGCCGTAGTCGAACGGCCCGTCGCAAGCCCAGTCAACGTAGGCGGCGAGGCGTTCGCTGATCGTGGGTACGTTTGGGTTGGTGGTAGCCAGGCGGGCGGCCAGATCCCGCTCGTAGCCGTCGAGGAGGTGGTCGATGACGGCGGTCATCAGTGCTTCCTTGGTTGGGAAGTGGTACATCAGGCCAGCCTTAGTGATTCCTGCAGCGCGAGCTGCGGACACCAGGGAGACAGAGGCGCCAGTGCGGGCCCACGCAAGAGTGCTGGCGAGAACGCCGCCTCGCGCCGACGGTCGGTGGGCAGGTGCACTAGTACTCATATCGACAACTCTACCTACCGGTAGGGTAAGTAACAAACTCATGGTGAGCTGGGCCTCCCGAGCTGAGCGTCAGCATGCTAAGAGCGTGACCGCCCGGCACCTACGACGCCCCGGCCAAGGCGATCAACGGATGACTCGAACACCTCTGTGACTTCCGCGCGTGGGTTCCGAAACCTCATCAACTATCGCTAGGCCACTACTCAAAGCCGGCGACTTCCAGACCGCGACTACACCCTCGATTGGGATGAGCCCTGTTACGACCTTGCTTGACGCCGATGGCGTTGTCTCAGGTTCAGCCTCATTCGTCATGCGGCACGCACCACCGTCCCCCCTGGCCCTGGGTGTCCCGTCGTGCCACACTCACACCGGTCGGCGCACTGAGGGGGACATGATGCCGTTCTGGTTCCACTTCTTGATGTTTGCGTCCGTAGTGCTCGTGGGGATCCTGGTCAACCGTTTCACGGGCGCGTCGAGTGTCCGGGTCGTTGGCTACACCCTGGTCGGACTTTTACTCCTGGTGCTCGTGCAGGCCGGTCTGGCCATGCTCCAGCAACGCGATACCCCGGCAACCCAGTCGGCGCCGTCCCCCGCTGTCACCGACGCATCGCCGGCCACCACGACTACGTCGCCATCGGACATCCCCACTCCGCCGACCAGCGTGCCCCAACCGGTTGTTGCCGACCCGGCAGACCCGACGTCCAGCCCGACGGTCCTCCTGGATTCGCTGCGCGTGGAGGTCGGTCTGAGCAAGGTGAGTGTCGGCAGACGGGTGGGGGATGAGGAGTACCAACTCAGTGAGTGGGGTCCCGGGCGGGAAGTGCACCTCTCCTACGGGTGGGAGGGTCGCGCTGGCGTCGCCAAGGTCGAGGGCGAGTTCTGTGCCATCGTCCCGAGGATGACCGGCCCGGGCTATGACGAACTCGGTGACCGCTCCGCTGCCTGCTCGGCGCGGCTGGGCAGCCCCGACACGGTCTTCTCGCTGACCAAGCCGGGCGCCTACACCCTCACTGTGACCGACGGCAAGAGCAAGGTCATAGGGCGCAAGACCGTGACGGTGGTGCCGTAACCACCTTCGCGGCGAGTCCGGTCGCCGTCTCCGGCTTCACCCCCGCCTTGACGAGGCGCGCCTCGACCGCGGTCGCCGCGGTCTCCGGGCTCAGCCCGTCCGGTACCGCGCGCCGGGTCATGTCGAGCCACGCCTGCCCCTGACCGTTCACGAGAAGGCTGGTGGGGATGCCAGACAGTCGCTTCGTGAAGGCGGCACGAGCGTCTCGTTCCGCCGCTCGTGCCGCCTTGCGGGCTGCGACCGCAGCCGCCTTGGCAGCGCGAGCCTGTACCAGCGTGATCAGCCGCGCGGCTCGGATGGCAGCGCGGCGCTCATCGGCAGCCGCCCGGGCGCTGATAACCGCCGGATCATCAGCCAGGCGCTGAAGGGTGCTTGCCAGCAAGGCCGCGTCCGTGCCCGCAGCGGTCAGCCCGGCATCGTCAAGGGCAGCCAGAACGCGCTTTCGCTTCGCTCTGCTGACGGTGCCGAGGGCGGTGACGTCGCCGTGAGCGACGAGGGCGAGGAATGCCTCGGCGCCGCTGATGGCGCCCCAATCACAGTGAGACCAGATCGGCGACCAGACGGAGCGCAGAACCAGGGCGAGGCTGTCGTCGTCTCGTCCTTCGACAAGGGCATCAACGGTCGCACGGCTCCGGCCGTCGAAACGTGCGCTGACCGGTCCGGGCAGACGGCGGAGCCCGTAAATCCCAGCGTCCCGGGGCGTTGAGTCTTCACGACGAGACCGCCGATAGCGGTCGCGCGGCGTAGCCATGACCTAGCCGTGTCCGGCTTCGTCCATGGCGATCAGCGCCATGGTCGTCTGATCGAGGGCGGCGGTATCCCAGCCGCGTCGGGCGCAGAGTTCGCCCACGAGGGCGACGCTGAATCGGGCTTGGACCTCCTGCAGGGTCGTGCCGGTTGGCGGTCGGAGCGCGACACAGGCGACCCAGCGTCGTGCCGTGGCGAGGCTGAGCGATTCGTCGGCGTTCTGCTTGGCGAATCGTCGTGCGGCTTTGACCAGATGCCGCCAGGTGGACGATGCAGCGAGGTCGGCGACCGGCGTCACGACGGCGCGGGAACGCAGCCAGAGCCGGACGTGCGCGGCGGGGATGCCGTGGTCGGTGCTCGCCACGAGGACGGCGAGGATGGCGGATCGGGGCGGGGCGGACAAGCGTGCGGTCAGGGTCAGTCCGAGGACTCGGTCGTACTGGGAGAGATGCATTTTCCGGGTTCCTTGCTGGCACCTCCTACGGAGTATGGAGGTGCCAAGTAGTAGGCACAGGCGGTTCCTGCATCCACCCCGTGTGCGGCGCGATCCCTCGTCAGCGGTGCTGCACGGCACCGTCACGGAACGGTTCGTCCCCGGTCCGGCATTCGTGAAAGAGCAGCCGACCTGGCGGCTGCTCTTTCACTCTTCTTCTGCCACCCTCCGGGACCGCCGACCTACGAGCCCCTGCTTCTCCCGTTACCCGGGTCGGTGTCCATGTGCAGGTCGTTCCGGGCGCTCGTCATGAATCGGTCGAACTTCATGTTGAGGGGCGCCCAGTCCGGGTCTCCGCCGGCCTGATTTACCATCTCCAACGCGGCTGCCTTCGCAGCGTCGGCGGTCTCAGGCGTGGCGAAGACCTGCACGTTGATGGACGCGTCGATGCACGCCTCACCGGCTCGCTCGTACACGGGTTCTCCGTGCCGTGCGCTCGCGTCGTTGACGTTGTTCGAGACCGACGTCCAGGTTTCGATGAACTGGGTGTAGACCTCAGCGCGGCGCTCTGACAACCAGCGGACGTGTGCAGCCCGGTTGTTCTCCTTGGCGACTAGCCAGGAAACCCACCCGCTCGCCAGTCCGCCGAGCAGGGCGCCGCCAAGTGCGAAGGCGCCGGTGGTAATCGCGGCGTCAGCCATGGCGGTCCCCTCCGGTTGGTTGTCGCCGCGAGTCTATGCCCGCCTCGGATCGCCGTTACTGGATGATGAGGGCGTGGCACGGGAGCGGAGCGAAGCGGAATGGCAAGCCCTTGCGGTTGACCGTGCATCGGCGCTCGGCGTGGATGCGTGGACGGTCGCCGAGGCGGTCCACGCCGGGAACAAGATGCCGCGCGCCGAGGTGGACGCGGAAGGCTATTGGTTGCCCGTTCTGGCGCGGATCGACGCGCTCGCAGCCGCCGTGAACGAGGCGGACGAGCCGGGATGAAGCGCAGGCCTCCCGCACCCATTCGGGGTGCACGCGCACGGCGTGCGAACCGGAATGGAGAACACGATGCAGAAGAACCGAAGCCGAAGCCGCGTCCAGGCGGGATGCCCCGGCGGTGGGCGATTCGCCCGCGAGGTCGCCCCCGAGCAGGACCACATCTGTTTGGACGGACCGTCCACATTCGTGGGTGGTCCGCCTCGGAAGCGCAGCCTGACGCCCCCAACCGCCGACCGGATTGTCGAGGCGCTACCACCGACGCCCGTGACGACTGGGTTGAAGATGGCGCGCAAGCTGCAGGCGACGGCGGAGCATGCGGCGGCATGGACGAAGGCGGCGGTCAACGGTCCGGGCGACATGCTGGACCAGATGTGGAGCGCCGCCAGCAAGGGACGCTGACACGAGAGGGAGCCCCGGTGAATCACCGGGGCTCTTGCTTGTCTAGAAGCCGGACCAATCGGTGTCCGGATCATCGCCGAAGCGGACTTCATCGGTCCGGTCGACCACGTCAACGGGTCCGTCGCCAGGGCGGTGGATGACGGCAAGCCCGGACCACACGAGCGCATCCCACAACGTGCTGTTGCTCGTGTCGCGGACGCGCAGCACGTCACCAGTCGGCATCGTGGCGCAGTGGTCTCGATAGATGCCGGGCACAATCGCGAGCCGGGCGGTTACCGGCGTGGTGCTGGCCGGGCACCGGGCCCGGTCGGCCGCGGACCTTGCCGCGCTCGCGGGTGCGGCGAGGGTGCGGGACGGGGCGCCGGGCGAGGCGTGCGCCCAGGCGGGCCGGGTGGCCTCGGCCAACGGCGCGACGGTCGACGCCTGCCGGGTGGCGGGAGACGTGGTCGAGCTGAGGGCCAGGGTGGAGGTGGCGGGTCGGCTCGGTCCGGCGAGGGCCGAGGCCCGGGCCGGCCCGGCACGCGACGAGGCCCCGCCCTGGGTGGGCGGGGCCTCGTGATCCGGTGACGGCGCCCTGGGTCCCTCGGGACGGGTGGAGCGCCGGCGCCGGGCGTCTCCGTCGCGGGACCGGTCGAGCGCTCGCGCGGACCGGCTCAGCGGCGGGTGTCGTCCCAGCTGGTCGCGCCGTCGGCCCGGTCGTCGCGGCCGGTGCCGCCGGCGCGCAAGGTGCGGGTGTCGTGGGCGGTGCCGTCGTCACGGGTGTCGCGGACGTGGTCCTGCCGGACGGCGTCGGTGCGCGGGTCGACGCCGGTGCGGCGGGGCTCGTCGCGGCGTCCCCGCTCGGCCTGGCCGATCCGCTCGTTCTCGCGCTGCTCGCGGCGCAGATCCTTGAGCTCTCGACGCTTGCGGGCGCTGCGCCTGGCACCGAGGGACATCAGCCACAGGCCGAGCGCCAGCGCGATGGCGGACAGGACACCGATGAAGAAGATCAGCGTCGGCGACAGGCTGACCGAGTTGCCGAGCAGGTCCCAGCTGATCGTGGCGCCCGAGGTGGGCAGGCCGTAGATCGCGAGGACGCCCGCGACGAGTGCCGCGAGGACGAGGAGGAGACCGAGGACGACCATGGTGATGCTCCTGACGATGGGGGCCGGGGCGGGGGGAGCGGGCTGGGAGGTCTGGACCGTTCGTGGGTCGCGCGTGGTAGAGCGCAGGTGGTGGTGCGCGGTGACGATTCGTGCAGCAGGGTACGCGACCGGAGGTGCAGCGTGGGGCCGTTCGGGTCAGTCGATCGACGCGCGGTGCTCGCGCAGCGTCGTGACGACCCCCGACAGCAGCCGCCTGGCCCCATCCTTGTCGAGCGGCTCGTTGCCGTTGCCGCACTTGGGCGACTGCACGCAGGACGGGCAGCCCGCCGTGCAGGCGCAGGCCGAGATCGCGTCGAGTGTCGCCGCGAGCCAGGCCTCGGCCCGGTCGTAGCCTCGCTCGGCGAAGCCCGCGCCGCCCGGGTGACCGTCATAGACGAGGATCGTGGGCAGACCGGTGTCGGGGTGCAGGGCGGTCGAGACGCCACCCACGTCCCATCGGTCCGCCGTCGCCACGAGGGGGAGCATCCCGATCGCCGCGTGCTCGGCGGCGTGCGTGGCACCGGGGATCGTCTCGGGGTCGACGCCCCGGGCGGCGAGCCACTCCTCCGTCATCGTCCACCACACCCCCCGGGTGCGGAGCACCGCCTCGGGCAGGTCTAGGGGGTGCTCGCCGAGGACCTCGCCGGACGGGAGGCGCCGCAGGAAGGACGTGACGCGCGAGCGGACCGCCACGCTCCCGAAGCACAGCCGCAGCTCCCCCCCCAGGTCCACGTGCCGATCCTCCGACAGCAGGTCGAAGGCCGAGTCGGACCGCGCCGTGGTGGTCCACCCGGGGTCGCCCTGGACGACGAGGGCGCAGGACTGGTCCAGGTCGAGGTCGGTCACGACGTGCGGGCGACCCTGGTGCAGGTAGACCGCACCCGTGTGCACCTGACGGTGGGCGGCGGTGTGGTCCACGGTGCCGAGGACCGCGCCGGAGCGCCGCTCGACGATCGAGACCACGGGCTCCCCCGAGCCGCGCAGGGAGACGTGGTCGTGGGCGCGGTCCGGTCGCGCCCAGTACCACCGACCGTTGGGTCGGCGGCGCAGGACGCCCCGCCGGGTGAGCGTGTCCAGCAGCGTCGGCATCGTGGGGCCGAAGGTCTCGGTGTCGTCCAGCGTCAGGGGGAGCTCGGCGGCCGCCGCGGCCAGGTGCGGGGCGAGGACGTAGGGGTTGTCCGGGTCGACGACGGTGGCCTCGAGGGGCCGCTCGAAGATCGCCTCGGGATGGGTCACCAGGTAGGTGTCGAGCGGGTCGTCGTCGGCGACGTAGACCGCCAGGGCCTCCCGGCCGGAGCGCCCTGCACGCCCTGCCTGCTGCCACAGGGACGCGAAGGTCCCCGGCCACCCGCACAGCAGCACGGCGTCCAGGCCGGTGACGTCGATGCCCAGCTCGAGGGCGTTGGTGGCGGCCAGACCCATGATGCGGCGGTCCCTCAGGGCACGCTCGAGCTCGCGGCGCTCCTCGGGCAGGTAGCCGCCGCGGTAGGCCGCGACCCGGCCCTCGCGCCCACGACGCATCGACCGCGTCGCCTCCGCGAGGACCTCCACACCCTTGCGCGAACGCGCGAAGGCGACGGTCTGGGTGCCGTCGTCCACCAGCCGGGCCAGCAGGTCCGCGCTCTCGGACAGGGCGGACCGGCGCGCGACGGTGGCGCCGCGGCCGACGCCCTCCGGGTCGACCGTCCCCGCCCCTGCGCCCGCCTGGACATCGAGGGGGACCGCCCTCGCCTGGCCACCGGGAACTGCGTCGCCGTGCTCGTCGAGCAGCGGGGGCTCCCACAGCGCGAAGGACATCGGGGCGCGGGGCGAGCCGTCCTCGGTGACGGCGACGCAGGGGAGGCCGGTGAGACGTGCGGCATGCTCGGCGGGGTCGGCGACCGTGGCGGACGCCAGGACGAACGTCGGGCTGGCGCCATACCGGCTCGCGACCCGGCGCAGCCGGCGCAGGACCGCGGACAGGTGGGCCCCGAACACCCCGCGGTAGATGTGGCACTCGTCCACGACGACGTAGCGCAGGGCGCGCAGGAACGGCGCCCAGCGCTCGTGCCTGGGCAGCAGGGAGTGGTGCAGCAGGTCGGGATTCGTGAGGACGTAGGCCGCGTGCTCGCGGATCCACCGCCGCTCGTCGGCCGGGGTGTCCCCGTCGTAGGTCGCGGCGCGCAGGCCCGGGAGGCCGAGCGCCGTCAGGCGCGCGAGCTGGTCGGCCGCCAGCGCCTTGGTGGGGGAGAGGTACAACGTGGTCGCGCCACGTCCCGACGGCGCCTGCGTCCCGTCCAGGACGGCGGTGAGCGCCGGCAGCAGGTAGCCCAGCGACTTGCCGGACGCCGTCCCCGTCGCGAGGACCGTGTGCTCCCCGACCCGCGCGTGCTCGGCCGCCGCGACCTGGTGGCTCCACAGGCGATCCACCCCGGCGCCCTGGTAGGCGCCGGCGACGGCCGGGTGGACCCAAGCGGGCCAGTCCGCGGTCCGCGCCCGCCGCTCCGGGATCACCTCGACGTGGCGCAGCCGATCGCTCCGGCCGCCACGGGTCAGGTGGTCGAGGCTGGTGCGGGGGTCGAAACCGCGCGGTGGAGCGCTGGCGGTGGAGGAGGGCATCGACACCACGGTACGCGGGGTCGGCGGGGGACCCGCGCCCGAGGGATGAACATCGTCACGCGCCGCGTATCAACGGTCGCGCGGCGGGTATGCCCCGAGCACGAGGTCGTGCGGCCGAGACCGCACCGTCAGCGGTCGAAGCAGCGGCCGTCCGGCCCCCCTGCGGGGCGACGTACTCGGGCCCTGGGCCCGGTCAAGGAGGACCGATGACCGTTCACCTCACCCCCACCGTGCTCCGCGACCGCGTCACGATCCGCGTGACGGGCGAGCTCGACCTCGTGCAGGCCCCCCGGCTGCGCGACGCGATCGACACGGTGGTGACCGCCGGTGCGCGCCAGGTCGTGCTCGACCTGCAGGACCTCGACTTCATCGACTCGGACGCCATCGACACCATCGTCACCTGCCTGCGCCTCATGCGCCCCCTCGGCTGCGACCTCGGGGTCGTGGCGAGCCGTGAAGCCATCGTGCGGCCGTTCACGTCCACCGGCACCGACAGCGTCGTGCGGCTCGTCCGCGACGCGGGCGAACTCGGCGAGGTGTGCGGCCTTGCCGCCGCGCGGGACCGCCGTCGCGGTGGGGCGATGGCCGCCGTCGCCCCACGCAGCAAGGCCTCCTGAGCCGGCTGTCGAGGGCCCGCCATGCCGACGGCCCGCCATAGGGTGGCGGCCATGACGGATCCCCGGCCCGTTCCGCACCTGGTCGCTGCCCTGCGGGCCGACCTTCAGGACCTCGACTACTGCGTCGACAACGTCAGCGCGGTGCTCGGCCCGGTCGCCTCGGCGGCGCTGCACCGCGAGCAGCCGCTGCCGGCCCTGCGCGCCACCGCAGCCACCGAGGACCCCGTCGCGCTGCTCGTCCGCGCCTTCACCCTCGCCCGGCCCGTGCCCGCCTCACGCCTCGACGAGGCGCTGCCCCGCACCACGGCCGCAGGTCTCGTCGAGCTCGGCCTGGCCCGGCGCGAGGGGGACCAGGTGCGGGCCACCGTCGACCTGCGGCCCTACGCGGACGAGAGCCACACGTGGTGGGTGGTCTCGGACCTCGGCGAGCTGGCCCTAGGGCGAGCTCTGCCCACCGACCACGTCCTTGGCATCGGCGGCGCCTCGACCACGCTCGCCTCCTGGACCCCGCGCCGCCGCGTCGCGCGCGCCCTCGACCTCGGCACCGGGTGCGGCATCCAGGCGCTGCACCTCACCGGCCACTGCGACCGGGTCGTGGCCACCGACCTCGCCGATCGCGCGCTGCTCGTCGCCCGCTTCAACGCCGCCCTCAACAACCAGGACTGGGACGTGCGTGGGGGGGACCTGCTCGAGCCGGTGGCCGGCGAGACCTACGACCTCGTCGTCTCCAACCCGCCGTTCGTCATCACCCCGCGGGTGGCCGGCGTCCCGGCATACGAGTATCGCGACGCGGGAGCCGAGGGCGACCAGGTCGTCGAACGCCTCGTCCGTGCGCTGCCCACTCACCTGGCCCCCGGCGGGCTCGCCGTCTTCCTCGGCAACTGGGAGATCCCCGCAGGTGCGACCTGGCGCGACCGCTGGCACGACTGGCTCGACGGCACAGGGCTCGACGCCTGGGTGCTGCAGCGGGAGGTCCAGGACCCTGCCGAGTACGCCGAGCTGTGGGTGCGCGACGGCGGCACCAGCGGCGGCCCCGAGTTCGAGCGCCTCTACGCCGCCTGGCTGGACGACTTCGCGTCGCGAGACGTCGCCCGGATCGGCTTCGGCGTCGTCGTGCTGCAGCGGCCCGCGTCCTACCGGCCGACCTTTCGCGACCTGGTCGAGGTGCCCGGGCCGGTCGCCTCTCCCATGGGGCCGACGATCGACGCCGGTATGTCGGCGCGCACCTGGCTCGCCGAGCACGGTGACGCCGCGCTGCTCGACACGGCGTGGCGGCTGGCCGACGACGTGACGGAGGAGAGGTTCGGGCGGCCCGGGGACGCGGACCCGGCGATCATCCGGGTGCGGCAGGGCGGCGGGCTCGGGGTCGTGCGCACGGCCGGGACGGCGCTCGCGGCCTACCTCTCCGTCGCCGACGGCACTCTCACGGCGCGACAGGCCCTCGTCGCGATCGCCGCGCTGCTGGAGCGCGACACCGACGAGGTCGTGGCCGAGACGCTGCCGGTCGTCCGAGATCTCGTCGCGGACGGTCTGCTCGTGCAGACCCGCCGGTGACGGGCCCGGTATGCCGTCCGCCCGCCGCCTCCGCTACGGTGACCCCGACGGCGCCCCGACCTGCCAGCGACGACGAATCCGCCGCACGGGGCCGGTCAGACAAGGTAGGGAACAGACACGTGGCAACCAGCACCGGGCGCAAGCTCGTCATCGTCGAGTCCCCCGGAAAGGTCAAGTCCATCCAGGGCTACCTCGGGGACGACTACGTCGTGGAGGCCTCCATCGGCCACATCCGCGACCTGCCCAACCCGCGTGAGCTCCCGGCCGACCTCAAGAAGGGGCCCTTCGGCAAGTTCGCCGTGGACGTGGACAACGGCTTCGAGGCCTACTACGTCGTCGACGCGGACAAGAAGAAGAAGGTCACCGAGCTGCGGCGGCTGCTCAAGGACGCGTCCGAGCTCTACCTCGCCACCGACGAGGACCGCGAGGGCGAGGCCATCGCGTGGCACCTGCACGAGGTGCTCAAGCCCAAGGTGCCGGTCAAGCGGATGGTCTTCAACGAGATCACCAAGGAGGCCATCCAGCGGGCGGTCTCCACGACGCGCGACATCGACCAGGACCTCGTCGACGCGCAGGAGACGCGGCGCATCCTCGACCGGCTCTACGGCTACGAGGTGTCCCCGGTGCTGTGGCGCAAGGTCCGCCAGGGCCTGTCGGCCGGACGCGTGCAGTCCGTCGCGACGCGGATGGTCGTCGAGCGGGAGCGGCTGCGGATGGCCTTCCGCAAGGCGAGCTTCTGGGACGTCGAGGGTGACTTCTCGCCCGAGGGCGGTGGCCAGGCCTTCACCGCGCGCCTGACCGAGGTGGCCGGCCGCCGGGTGGCGCAGGGCCGCGACTTCGCCGACGACGGCCGCCTCACCGCCAAGAACGTCGTGCACCTCGACGAGGAGGCCGCCCGCGAGATCGCGACCTCGGTCCTGGCGATCGACGTCATGGTCACCGACGTCGCCGAGAAGCCCTACACCCGGCGCCCGTCCGCCCCCTTCATCACCTCCACCCTCCAGCAGGAGGCGAGCCGCAAGCTGCGCATGAGCAGCAAGAACGCCATGCGCGTCGCCCAGCGCCTCTACGAGGGCGGCTACATCACCTACATGCGCACCGACTCGACGACGCTGTCCGAGCAGGCGCTCACCGCGGCGCGTCAGCAGGCGCGGGACCTCTACGGCGCGGAGTACGTCCCCGACAGCCCCCGCCGCTACGAGAAGAAGTCCAAGAACGCCCAGGAGGCGCACGAGGCGATCCGCCCCGCCGGTGATCGCTTCCGCACCCCGGCGCAGGTCGCCGGGCAGCTGCGCGGCGAGGAGTTCGCGCTCTACGAGCTGATCTGGAAGCGCACCGTGGCCTCCCAGATGGCCGACGCGCGGGGCTCGACCGCCACCGTCCAGCTGGGCGGCGAGCTCGCCGACGGACGGCGCGTGACCTTCGCCGCCAGCGGCACGGTGATCACGTTCCGGGGCTTCCTGGCGGCATACGAGGAAGGCCGGGACGAGGAGGAGACCGCCGCCCGGGCGGCCGCCGACGAGGAGCGGCGCCTGCCCAAGCTGTCGGTCGGCGTGCCGCTGGACACGCTGCGCGCCGAGGCCGAGGGGCACGAGACCAAGCCGCCGGCCCGCTACACCGAGGCCACGCTGGTCAAGGCGCTGGAGGAGAAGGGCATCGGTCGCCCCTCCACCTACGCCGCGACCGTCGGCACGATCCAGGACCGCGGCTATGTGCGCACCCGCGGCTCCGCGCTCATCCCCACCTGGCTGGCGTTCGCCGTGACGCGGCTGCTCGAGGAGCACTTCACCGAGCTCGTCGACTACGACTTCACGGCCGACATGGAGGAGAGCCTCGACCAGATCTCGCGCGGCGACCTCGGTCGGGTGCAGTGGCTGCAGCGGTTCTACTTCGGCGACGAGACGCGCGACATCGAGGGCCTGTCCGAGCTGGTCGAGGACCTCGGCGAGATCGACGCGCGCGAGATCTCGACCATCCCCCTCGGCGACGGGATGGTCGTCCGCGTGGGTCGATACGGGCCGTATGTCGAGGAGGTCGTCCCCTCCGGCGTCGACCCGGTCACCGGCGAGGTGGCCGAGGGCGCGGAGGTCGCGGCCACGCCGCGACGCGCCACGATCACCGACGACCTGGCCCCCGACGAGATGACCCCCGACAAGGCGCGCGAGCTGCTCGAGCTGGCCTCCGACGACGGGCGCGAGCTGGGCCGCGACCCGGAGTCCGGGCGGGCGATCGTGGCTCGGTCGGGGCGCTACGGCCCGTACGTCACCGAGGTGCTCTCGGACGAGGAGGCCGAGCTCAAGGGCAAGGCCAAGATCAAGCCGCGCACGGCGTCGTTGTTCAAGGACATGGACCTGGCGACCGTCGACCTGGAGTCGGCGCTGCGGCTGCTGTCCCTGCCACGCGTCGTCGGCACGGACGCCGAGGGCGTCGAGATCACGGCGCAGAACGGCCGCTACGGCCCCTACCTCAAGAAGGGCACCGACTCGCGCTCCCTCGAGACCGAGCAGCAGCTGTTCTCGATCACGGCGGAGGAGGCGCTGGCGATCTATGCCCAGCCCAAGCAGCGCGGTCGCGGCGCGGCCAAGCCGCCGCTGAAGGAGCTGGGGGAGGACCCGGTGTCGGGCAAGCCGGTCGTCGTCAAGGACGGACGCTTCGGTGCCTATGTCACCGACGGCGAGACCAACGCCACCCTGCGCAAGGACGACGACGTCGAGACCCTCACGCCTGAGCGGGGATTCGAGCTGCTGGCGGAGAAGCGCGCCAAGGGCCCGGCCACCCGCAAGCGAGCCGTCAAGAAGGCCCCGGCCAAGAAGGCCCCGGCCAAGAAGGCCCCGGCCAAGAAGGCCGCGGCCAAGAAGGCCGCGTCAGGCACGAGGAGCGCGACGAAGAAGGCTGCTCCCCGCGCCGAGTGACGGGACGGTCTGACGAACGCCCGCCTGTGGGCAGACCGGGTGGCCTAGGCTTGGGCCCGATGAACCCCCGAGCCCACCTCTGCGCCCTCGGCGTCGCTCTCGCTGCGGTCGCCGTGACCGGCGCGTGCAGTGGCCCGTCGGCAAGCACGACGAGCACGACGGCGTCGACCTCGTCGGTCACCTCCAGCGCGGCCCCGGCCTCCACGTCGGCCACGTCCTCGGCTACCTCCTCGCCGTCGGCCACCGCGCCGTCGACCCTGCCGTCAAGCACGAGCGGTGGCGGCATCTCACCGGCCGCCACCGCGACGGTCGGGACCGATGAGCTCTGCTCCTCGCTGCGGAGCGCGGACTTCCGGCCGACCGACCTCACGACGCTCCCGGCGGGCTCGGTGCAGGACACCGTCGGGGAGGTGGTGGAGCGCCAGGAGCGCCTGGCGTCCGTGCTCACGCCACCCGGGCTGACCGAGGCCTGGCAGACGACCCTCGGGGCCTTCGACGCGATCGCGCAACGGGTCAGCGACGCCGGCAAGGACTCCGCGGTGCCGGGGATCGTCAGGGCCGAGCTGGCGAAGGTGGCCCCGGCCCGCGACCGGGTGCTCCAGGCCACGGCCGCCTGTCGCCGCCCCTGACCGGTGCAGGTCCGGTGTCAGCTCTGACGGGCAACCTGCACCGATCCCGATCCCGATCCCGTTCCCGATCCCGTTCCCGCTCCCGGGCTCGATGACGATGACGCAGCGAGCGCCGCGTCCAGGTCGTTCACCAGGTCGGCCACGTCCTCCAGCCCCACCGACAGCCGCACCACGTCCGCGTGCGGACGGGCCTCGGCGGCGACGGGCCGGTGGGTGAGCGATGCCGGGTGCTGGATCAGGCTGTCGACCCCGCCGAGCGAGACGGCGTGGGTGATCAGGCGGGTCCTCGAGACGGTGGCCGCCGCGGCGGCATACCCCTCCCGCAGCGCAAAGGCGACCATCGCTCCTGGCCCGGCCAGCTGCCGACCGAGCAGGCCGAGCGGGTCCTGGCCCGGCAGGCCGGGGTAGTGGACGCGTGCCACCGCCGGGTGCTGCGCCAGGTGCTCGGCGACCACCTGCGCGGACGCCTGCTGGGCGCGCACCCGCACCGGCAGGGTCTGCAGCCCGCGATGCAGGAGGTATGCCGACAGCGGGTGCACCAGGCCCCCGGTGAGGGCCCGCACCGATCGCAGGCGGCGGGCCCATTCCGGCGTGGTCGCGACGACGCCGGCGATGACGTCGCCGTGGCCGCCGAGGTACTTGGTCGCGGAGTGCAGCACCAGCGTCGCCCCGTGGCGTCGGGGTTGCTGCAGGACGGGCGTCGCAAAGGTGTTGTCGACGAGCACCGGCACGTCACCGGCCTGGCGGACCATGTCCTCGAGGTCGAGCAGCTCGAGCGTGGGGTTGGCCGGTGTCTCGACGACGACCAGCCCCGTCAGCGGGGTGATGGCGTCGCCGACCGAACCGGCGTCGGCCCAGGTCACCGCGGTGCCGAGCAGCCCGTGGTCGAGCAGGTGGTCGGTGCCGCCATACAGGGGGCGGACCGCCACGACGTGCGGCGTCCCGGCGCTGACGGCGGCGAGCAGGCAGGCGGACAGCGCCGCCATGCCGCTCCCGAACGCCACCGCCTCCTCGCAGCCCTCGAGGGCGGCGACGGCGGCCTCTGCTCGGGCGACGGTGGGGTTCCACAGGCGCTGGTAGACGAGGGTGTCGCGCGCCCCGGGGCGTCCACCGGTGGCGAGGTTCTCGTAGCTCTGGCCGCCGGCGTCGACGTCGGGGACGGGATTGGTCGTCGAGAGGTCGATCGGGGGCACGTGCACCCCGAGCCCGGTCAGGTCCTCCCGTCCGGCGTGCACCGCGAGCGTGTCGGGCCGGTCGGTGCCGGACCCGGGGCGGGTCTCGTCGCGTGGGGTGTGCGGGGTGGGCACGGTGGTCCTCCTGGGACTGCGTCGTCGCAGCGGGCCCGTTCGTGTCAGGCCCTGCCTCCAGGGTAGGCGAGACCGCAGTCTCGACGGCACAGGGATGCCGGCACCGGCGATCCTGCGGCGTCTGGCGCGTCGCGCAGGAGATCGATCACCGTCGACGATCGGCCGAGCACCGGCACCACTGCCAGGCGAGGGCCAGGAGAGGGATCGCGGGTGCCGCCGGCCCGGGCATCAGCGCCGGGCCCAGCATCGCCAGCGTCGCGGTCTCGTACCCCCGGGCGACGCCGAGCGCGCCGGCCGGCGCGAGGCCGAACGGCGTGGGGATCATGACCGCCATCATCTCCAGGCCCATCGGGCGCGACGACGCGAGCAGGGAGGCGGTGGCCGACAGCACCAGGGCCGGAGCGACCCACCACGAGAGGCCGATGAGCGGCACGACGAGGCCGCTCCAGGCGGCGGCCACGACGACGGGACCGACCAGGTGGGCGAGGCGGACGGCGTCATCGGGCAGTGGCAGGTCGCGGCGCAGGCCGCTGGACAGGGCCCACGCACCCAGCCCCTCGCCGACGGATCGGGCGAGCACGGCCGCGCCCAGACCGAGGGCGGACAGGGTGACGACGGGTGGGGCCATCGCGGCCAGCAGCGCGCCCGCCACCAGCAGCGGTATGCCGAGGAGCAGCCGGTCGCCCTGCCGCCGCACGCGCTCCAGGTCCCGCAGCAGGAGGGCGGCCAGGCCGGTGCCCCGGCCACGCCGTGAGCGGAACGATCCGCGGGCGCCCAGGCGTGACTGCGCGGCGCGGTGCATGGCAGCGCCGGCGTCCATCATCAGCGCGGACTCGTAGGCGGCCTCGGAGCTCTCGCCGGCGCGACGCAGCTCGATGCCGTCGACCTCGTCGATGCGGCGGTCTGCCCTGACGAGCAGGGCGAGGGCGGCGGCCAGGCCGAGCGCGAGGAGACCGGCGGAGAGCGGACCGGCCTGAGCCGCAAGCGATCCGAGGGCTCCGACGGCGGTGCCGGCTCCTCCGGCACCGGCTGTCACATCGCCGCTGCCGGTCCCGAGCGCCGTTGCCAGCCGGGCGAACCCGGCGCAGGCCACGCCGACCAGGCCGAGTGCCAACGGTGCTCGGGCGGCGCGCCGGCGGGCGCGCGGATCGGACTGGGCCGCAGCGACGCCCGCCGTGACGAGCAGCGCGGCGACAGCACCTGCGGGGATCCCCCAGGCGAGGGAGTGCGGCAGGACCGGCAGGCCTCCTGTGGCGAGCGCCGCGGGCCCGCACAGGGATCCGAGGACGGACAGGCCGATCGCCATGGCCCACAGGCGTCCTCGCAGGACGGGTCGACGCGGTGCCGGGCCGGACAGGAGCCAGGTCAGCTGGGGCACGCCGGCCCCGACCGGCCCGAACGCCACGGCGAGGCGGGCGATCCCGGCGAGGACGAGCAGACCCAGGGCGATTGCGGCCGTCGCCCCGCCCCCGTGGACGCAGCCGGCGCCCGTGCAGGTGCCACGCGCCAGGACGTCGCCCCACCCGCTGGTCGTCATGACGGCGAGCAGCACGAGCGCGAGCGCCCACGTGTAGATCTCGGTGAACGCCCCACCCGGCTCGCCGTGCGCGCGTCGGGCCCGCGCCAGGTAGTCGGCGGCCTCAGACGTCACCGTGTAGCTCCACGACGCGGGCGCCGGACCGGGCGACGAGCGTGGCGTCGTGCGAGGCCATGAGCACGCTGCGACCCGAGCCCGCCTGTGCGGCAAGGTAGTCCGCCAGCCACGACCGCCCGGCCGCGTCCAGCCGTTGCTCCGGCTCGTCGAGGACGAGGAGCGACCACGGGCGCACCAGCGCGACCGCCAGCGAGAGCCGGCGTCGCTGCCCGCTCGACAGGGTCCACGGCACCTGGTCGGCGACGTGCTCGATCCGCAGCGCGGCGAGCGCCGCGTCGACCAGGTCGTCCGGGTCGGCCACCCCGTGCACGCGCGCCAGCGCGTCCAGGTGCTCCAGCGCCGTCACGTCGGGATAGAAGCCCGCGTCGTCCAGGACCGCGCACACCGCACGCCGCATCTCGGGGTCCTGGTCGCGCAGCGGCGTGCCGTCGAGCCTGACCGTGCCGGCGTCCGGGCGTTCGGTGTCGAGCAGGCAGGTCAGCAGCGTCGTCTTGCCGACGCCGTTGGGACCGACCAGCGCCACGACCTCGCCGGCGCCCACCTCGAGCGACACGTCCGTGACGACGGGGCGTCCGGCATACGACTTGCTCAGTCCTCGGACCTCCAGCCGGGGCCGAGGCGGTCCACCACCGGTGTCTCCATCGTCGCGCACCCCTCGACCATAGGCCTTGACCCTCACGCGGCGTGAGGCACCACGGTGGTGCCATGACCGCGACGACAATGGGGCTCATGGAGCCCCTCACCGTGGGCCAGGTGGCCGAGACCTGTGGCGTGACGGTGCGCACCCTGCACCACTACGACCAGATCGGCCTGCTGCGCCCGAGCGAGCGCAGCCACGCGGGGTACCGCCTCTACACGGCGGCGGACCTCGAGCGGCTGCAGCACGTCGTCGTCTACCGGCGGCTCGGCTTCCCCCTGGAGGAGGTCGCCGAGCTGCTGGCGGACGTCGAGGCTCGCGGCAGCGAGGGGGCTGCGGAGCACCTGCGTCGTCAACGCGCAGCGGTCATGACCCGGCTCGACGAGATGCGCGATCTCGTGCGTGCCATCGACAACGCACTGGAGCGAACCATGACCAAGAAGCCAGCCACCACCGTGGACCTCAAGGAGATCTTCGGCACCGCGTGGGACGAGCACGAGGGCTATCAGGCCGAGGCCGAGCAGCGCTGGGGGGACACCCCGCAGTGGCGGCAGGGCCAGGAGCGGAACGCCTCTCTGACCAGGGAGGACTGGGCGCGGATCAAGGCCGACACCGACGCCCTGGAGCGCGACCTCGTCGCCGCCGTGGCGGCGGGGGAGCCTGCGGACGGTGATCTCGCGGCCGAGCTCGCCGAGCGGCACCGCGCGGGCGTCGAGGTGCACTACGACTGCCCGCACGCCTTCCAGGTGAGGCTCGCGGAGATGTACCTCGCCGACCCGCGCTTCACGCGGCACTACGAGGACCTGCATCCCGGTCTCGCGCAGTGGCTGCACGACGCCATCGTGGCCAACGCCGCGCGGCACGGCGCCTGACGTCCGGGGCGCCGTGCAGGTGGGCGGGTCGCTCCCCTCGGGGAGCGGCCCGCCTGCTCGTGCGCCCGGCCCCGGACTGCGGCCGTATGCCGTGACGCGCCGGCCGCCATGCGGGTCCCGCCTCGCGCGGTGAGCCCCACGGATCTGCGGCGTTTGGTGTGATATCGCCCGAATCCTCCGTATCGTTGATGCCGTCCGCCCGACACCTCCCCCCATCGTGCCGGGCTCACACGGAAGGGCAACACGTGCACCACGACCAGATCCTCCGCGCTCGCCGCCGCGCCCTCACGCTGGGCCTCGCGGTCGGGCTCACCTCCCTCGGCGGGGTCGCGCCCGTCGCGGCGGGGGCGGCTCCCGTCCCCTCGACGGCTGCCGCTCAGGTCGTGCCCGCCAAGCCCGAGCCGACGAGGACGCCGAAGCCTCCCAAGACCAAAGAGCCGAAGCCGCCGAAGCCTCCCAAGACCAAAGAGCCGAAGCCGCCGAAGCCTCCCAAGACGAAGGCGCCCAGGCCGCCGAAGCCGACGCCTCCCGCGCCCGAGCCCACCTCGCCGGCACCCCAGCCCACCTCGCCGGCACCCCAGCCCACGCCACCGGCACCGCCCGCACCGACCCAGCCCCCGACGTCTCGGCCCACCCCGCGACCGACGACCACCTCGCCGCCGGTGCCCCGCCCCACCACGCCTGCGCCGCGGCCCACGAGCACGACCACCCGCCCGCCCGCCCCTGCCGGGACCACCCCGGCGCAGCCGCCCACGACCCCCAGCACCGCACCCGCCCCGCAGCGTCCCGGCGCACCCGTCCCCGCACCGGGGACGACCACGCCCGGTGCCGTGACGCCTGCTGCCCCGGCGATGCCCGGTTCGCCGGGTGCGCCTGCTGCACCCGTGTCGGTCGACGGCGAGACGAGCCCGGAGCAGGCGGGAGCCGCGAGCTCGGCCGGGTCCCCGCCAGCCGCGCAGGGCTCGGGCACCCCGAGTCAGCAGAGCCCGACCTCGGAGTCGACGACGGCGGGTGCCGCCCCGGCAGGCTCCGGCAGTGACTCCGGCGGCTCCGGCGGCGGCCAGGGCCTCGCCTCCGCCGCGCTCCAGGACCCTGGCGACAACGCGGGCCGGGTCGGGGCCTTCTGGGCCGCGATGGTCGCCGTGGTCTCCGGCGGCGTGATCTACCTGCGCCGTCGCAACGAGCGGCTGCAGCACGTGGCCTGACACCGACCTGACATGATCTGACCAGGCCCTCGCCTGTCCACCCCCGCCCATCTCCTCAGCGTCTGGACGCCGGTCGACCCCCAAGGACCTCCCCTACATGTCTCTGATCCGCCCTGGCCTGGCGCGCCGCGCGTCGGCTCGCTCCTCCTCCCGGAACAGCCCCGGTGCCGGACGACGGTCCACGACCAGGTCCGGGGCACCCCCTGCGGCTGGGCGGCCCGTCGGCACGGTCCCGGTGCTGCTCCTCGGGGCGGCCGGGCTCCTCGCCGTGGGCGCGCTGGCCGGAGCCGGCACCACACCAGCCCCCTCGGCGCCCGGGGGCACGCCAGACGTCGTCAGCGCCGACCTGGCCGCGCATGCCCCAGAGCCCCCGGCGGCCGCTGCGCGCGCCACCCCCACCCTCGCGCTGGACCTCGAACCCGACGCCCTGGCCGTGCCCACCGGTGCGGCGGCTGGGGTAGCCCCGCCGTCGGCCGGGCGGGCAGCGGCACGGACGACCCCCGCCGCTCCGGCCGTGCGCGGCGCCGCGCCCACCGCCGGCGCCGCGCCCACCGCCTCCGGCCCGTCCCGGGACGCCGTCACCACCCCCGGCGTCAGGGCCCTCGCGCCCGTGGACCCGGTCGAGGCCTGGCGCGACCCGGGCGAGAGCATGGAGCGGACCTCGGTCATCTTCCTCGCGATGGCCGCGGGACTGGGCGTGTTCGTCCTGTGGCTGCGGCGACGGCACCACGCCGACACGAACTGAGCTGGGGGCTCAGTTCGTGTCGTCTGGCGGGGCTCTGGACGGCCCGAGTTGAGCTGGGCTCAGTTCGTGTCGTCTGGCGGCGCGAGCAGGCCTCGCGATCTGGCGAGGGCGAGGGCCGGGCGGCACCAGGAGCGCGGCCGGGAGCGCGGGTCAGTCGCCGCGCCGGGCCTCGCGGCGCAGGTCGGACGCCTCGACCTTGAGCTCGTCGACGGTCTTCTCCTGCTTCTTGATGCCCTTGTCGTCGCGGGGCGGCAGCAGCACCTGGTCCTCGGCGGGCAGGCCAGCGGCCAGCTGGCGCGAGCGCTCGACCTCGGAGTCGAACTCGGCGCCGAACAGCAGCGCGAGGTTGGTGATCCACAGCCACAGGAGGAAGACGATGACACCGGCGATGGAGCCATAGGTCTTGTTGTAGGACCCGAAGTTGGAGACGTAGAACCCGAACGCGAGGGACGCCAGGATCCAGGTGACGAAGGCGAGCGCCGCCCCGGGACTGAGCCACGTGAACTTGGGCTGCTTGACGTTGGGGGTCGCGTAGTAGAGCAGTGCGATGACGAGGATGACGATCAGGCCGATGACGGGCCACTTGGCGATGTTCCACACGGTGAGCGCGGTGTCGCCGAGGCCGATGAGTGCGCCGACCCACTCGGCGATGCCGCCGCTGACGACGAGCATGATCCCGGCGAGGGCGACCAGGGTGAGCGTGATCAGCGTGATGAGCAGCTGCAGGGGTCGCAGCTTGAGGAAGGGGCGGCCCTCCTGCACGTCGTAGATGCGGTTCATGGCGCGCCCGAACGCGCCGATGTAGCCGGACGCGCTCCACAGCGCGGTCAGCAGACCGACGACCAGGGCGACGCCCGAGGCCTGAGAGCCCGAGATCTCCTTGATGATCGGACCGACGGTGTCGACGGCCTGCGGCGAGAGCTGACGGACGCTGTCCAGCATCCTGTCGACCGTGCCGGGGTCCTGACCGAACAGGCCGAGCAGGGAGATGAGGGCGAGGATGGCGGGGAACAACGACAGCACGGCGTAGTAGGTCAGGGCTGCCGCCAGGTCGGTGCACTGGTCCCGGGTGAACTCCTTGGTCGTGCGCTTGAACGCGTACTTCCAGTTGGCGCCGGGCAGGTCGTCCATGTCGTCGGGCTTGCCCTGCCCGTCGGGGTCGTCGTGGGTGCGGGCACCCACCGGGCGGTCCTCGTCGGTCGTGCGGGACTCGTCCGAGCCGGGGGAATGACGCGTGGCCATGGGGAGGCTCCTGGGAAACGGTGCGGAGATGGGGGTTTTGCCCACTAGAAAACCACATCCGCGGCCGGGAGCGGGGCCAATCGCCGGGCTACCTGGCCGGCTCGCCCGTCGGGCGGCGCGCCGTCAGCCCTCGGGCCAGGGGATGGGCTGGCCGAAGTAGTAGCCCTGGACGGCGCGGGCTCCCAGCTCGACGACGGCGGCCAGCTGCTCCGCGGTCTCGACCCCCTCGGCGACGGACCGTATGCCGAGGGCGTCGGCCACCTCCACGGCGGAGCGCAGCATCGCGTGGTCGACGCTGCTGCTGACGCAGCCGCGCACGAGGACGCCGTCGATCTTGAGGACGTCGATGGGCAGGACGCGCAAGTTGCCGTAGCTCGTCGTGCCGGCACCGAAGTCGTCGAGGGCGAAGCGGACACCCGCGTCACCGAGGTGGGCCATGCCCGAGCGCACCTCGTCGACCGTCCCGATCGGGAGTCGCTCGGTCAGCTCGAGGACCAGTCGGTGCCCCTGGCCGTTGGCTCGGATCAGGTTGTCGGCCCAGTCGACGAAGGTCGGGTCGAGCATGCTGTGGGGGCTGACGTTGCACGAGACGCGGCGCTCCGCAGCGCCGTCGGCGAGGGTGCCGACGACGCGGGAGAGGACGGCGCGGTCGAGGGCGTTGACGACGTCATACTGCTCCGCGAGGGCCACGAAGTCGTCGGGCAGCAGGGTGCGCCCGGCCTCGTCGGACAGCCGGACCAGGACCTCCGCGTCCATCGGGGCCTCGACGCCCGGCACGACGCTGCGGATGGGCTGGGCCACCATCGACAGGCGACCGGCGAGCACCGCGGCACGCACCTCGTCCATCTGCAGCCGCTCGCTGTGCGTGTCCGCCCGACCGGGGGCGCCGGGCACGTGCACCAGGACCCGGCCGCGGCCGCTGCGCTTGGCCTCGTGGGCGGCCGACTCGGCCCGGGACACGATCTCCTCGATGCCCTGGTCGTGACCGGCGATGGCGTAGACCCCGGCGGAGAAGGCGACGGGGACCTCGCGCCCGCCGACGCGGAGCGGGTCGCGGGCGAGGTCCGCCGACAGCTCCTCCAGGGCGACGCGCAGCTCCTGGACCGAGCCGCGGCTCAGCGCCCCGAACTCGTCCCCGCCGACGCGGAAGACGGCGACCGGCGTCGGCCCGCTCAGCCGGAGCAGACGGTCGGCCACCCCGCGGAGCACCTCGTCGCCGGACCCGTGGCCGAGCCGGTCGTTGGTCATCTTGAGATGGTCGACGTCGATGTAGGCGAAGGCACCGTCCGCCGGCTCGCCCGCGCGGGCCCGGCCGATCGCCTCGAAGGCGGCCGCGCGGTTGGGCAGCCGGGTCAGGGCGTCGGTGCGCTGGAGGGTCTGGTTGGTCGATCGCAGGTCGGCCAGCTGCGCCTCGAGCGTGAGCAGGGAGTCCGGGGCCGGCAGGCCCGAGAGCTGGGTGCCCCGGGCGGAGAGGACGGCCGCCACCAGTGTGGCTGCCTGGATCGTCTCGGGTCGTATGGCGGAAGCGCTGGTCACCGCCAGCACGCCGATCGTGGCCGTGCCGGCGTGCACGGCGAGGACCAGACGCTGGCGCAGCCTCGCCTCGACGAGTGGCTGCAGCTCGGGGTCGTCCGCCTCCCGCAGGTCGGGGATCAGCTGGGTCCGCGACCGCAGGACGCGGACGAAGCAGCCGGTGGTCACGGGGTGCTGGTGGACGGTGGGCTCGCCCGGCAGGGTGCCGGCGAAGACGTGGCACTCGACGTGGCCGTCGGACCCGGTGACAAGCCCCAGCTCGATCCGCTCAGCGCCGATGACGCGGGGCAGGTGATGTCGGAGCGCCTGCACGAGCTGCTCGCGCCGGGCGTCGACGGGCAGGGCCTCGGCGAGGCGGGCGACCGCAGCCAGCGTGTCGGCCTCTGCGCGCCCGCCCCTCGTCTGCCCCTGGTCCCCCTGCGTCACGGGTCCAGGGTATGGCCGGGAGACGACCGTTGTTGCCCCGTGACCGGGAAGCGACGCCGGAGGGGGCGGACCGTGTCCGCGAGGTGCCGCTCGGGCACGCAGCGTCACCGAGCCGGGCGCCGGGCAGACCCTCTGTCGGCGCCCTGCTCTAGGCTCGAGCACGTGACGACGGGACAGGGTGGGCGCGGGGTGTTCGTGGCCCTCGAGGGCGGGGACGGCGCCGGCAAGTCGACGCAGGCCCGGCTGCTGCGGGAGTGGCTGCAGGCCCAGGGGCGGACGGTCCTGCTGACCCGGGAGCCGGGCGGCTCCGAGCTGGGTGCCGAGATCCGCCGGCTGCTGCTGCACGGCGACCACGTGTCGCCGCGGGCCGAGGCGCTGCTCTTCGCCGCCGACCGGGCCCATCACGTGCACTCGGTGGTCCGGCCGGCCCTGGCGCGCGGCGAGGTGGTCGTGACCGACCGCTACCTCGACTCGTCGGTGGCCTACCAGGGCGCCGGGCGCGACCTGGCGGGGGAGGAGGTCCGGCAGCTCTCGCTGTGGGCCGTGGAGGGCCTGCTCCCCGACCTCACGGTGCTGCTCGACGTGGCGCCGGGCACGGGACGTGAGCGCCGGGGCGAGGTGCACGACCGGCTCGAGGCCGAGCCCGACGACTTCCACGACCGGGTGCGGTCCGGCTTCTTGGCGCTCGCGGGTGCCGAGCCGCACCGTTACCTCGTGGTGGACGCCGGGCTGCCGCCCGCCGAGGTCCACGCCCTGGTCCGGGGCCGTCTGGCCGGGGTGATCGCGTGACGGCGGCCGGCGTCTGGGGCCAGACCGTGGGCCAGCCCGAGGCCGTGCGGGTGCTCCGCCAGGCCGTGGCCGACCCCGACGCCATGACCCACGCCTGGCTGCTGACGGGACCGCCGGGGTCGGGTCGCTCGGTGGCGGCCCGCAGCTTCGCCGCCGCGCTGCAGTGCCCCGAGGGCGGCTGCGGGACCTGCCTGGAGTGCCGCACGTCGATGGACGGCACCCACGCGGACGTCTCGCTCGTTGCGACCTCGGGGCTGTCCATCGGCGTCGACCACGCCCGTGAGCTGGTGCGGCTGGGCTCGACCCGACCGTCCGTCGGTCGCTACCGCGTCATCGTGATCGAGGACGCCGACCGCCTCACCGAGCAGGCCGCCAACGCCCTGCTCAAGGTCATCGAGGAGCCGGTGTCGCGCACCGTGTGGCTGCTGTGCGCGCCCTCGCTCGACGACGTGATCATCACGGTCCGCTCCCGCTCGCGCCACGTGCGCCTGCGGACCCCGCCGGTCGAGGCCGTGGCTGACCTGCTCGTGCGGCGCGACGGGATCGACCCGGCGATGGCCGCGTATGCCGCGCGCGCCGCCCAGAGCCACGTCGGGATCGCCAAGCGGCTCGCCACCGACGAGGGCGCCCGCGAGCGGCGGCACACCACGGTGTCCATCGCCGGACGCATCCGCCGGGTGGGTGACGCGATCGACGCGGCCGCCGACCTCGCGTCGATCGCGGACGAGGAGTCGGGAGCCTCGAGCGCCGACCGCGACGCCGCGGAGCGCCGCCAGCTGCTGGAGCGGCTCGGTGCCGACGCTGCCTCCCGCACCCAGCCCCCCCACGTGCGCTCGGCCGTCGCCGCCCTCGAGCGGGAGCAGAAGCAGCGGGCCACCCGCTTCGCCCGCGACGTGGTCGACCGGTCGCTCGTGGACCTCATGAGCGTCTACCGCGACGCGCTGGTGCTGCGGCTGGGCACGCCCGTGCCCCTCGTCAACACCGAGCTGGGCCCTCTGGTCTCGCAGGTGGCGCAGGCCTTCACCCCGGAGGGGCTCCTGCACGCGATCGACGCGATCGGCACGGCCCGGGAGCGGATCGACCGCAACGTCGCGCCGCTGCTCGCCCTCGAGGCGATGTGTCTGTCCTTGAGACTGCCCCGGTGACGAGTGCTGTGGCTCCCAGGCCTGACGGTTACCGTGGGGGACAGAGTGGGGGCCTCGATGACGGCGGCCCCCTTCCGGCATACGTCCTCGTCACCGAAAGGCCCCGCATGACCACGCTGCGCCGGGCGCGCACCGCCCGCTCCGCCACGTCCCTGGCGGCGGCCGCCCTGCTGCTCGGGGCCTGCTCCCTCCCGGGGACCGCTGGCACGACGACCAGCACCAGCACGAGCGCCACCGCCGGCTCGAGCTCGGGCGCGTCCGGCACCGGCGCGAGCACCTCGCCCTCCGCCACCGCGACGCACGCCCCCGACCTCGCCAAGTACTACGGCCAGCAGCTCTCCTGGGAGCGCTGCGGTCGGTTCGAGTGCAGCTGGCTGACCGTGCCCGTCGACTATGACAAGCCCGACGGCGCCACGATCAGGCTCGCCCTCAAGCGGCAGAAGTCGTCCTCGAGGTCGCGCGCCGGCTCCCTCGTCCTCAACCCCGGCGGGCCGGGCGCCTCCGGGGTCGAGATGGTCGACTGGTTCGCCCCCACGCTGGCCGGCAACGTGCAGCGTCACTTCGACGTGGTGGGCTTCGACCCGCGCGGCGTCGCGAAGTCCCAGCCGGTCACCTGCCTGGACCCCCGGCAGATGGACGACCTGCTCGGCGGCGACCCGACCCCGGACACCCCCGCCGAGCAGCAGCAGCTCATGGCCGCCAACAAGGCCTTCGGCGAGGCCTGCAAGCAGCGCACGGGCGATCTGCTCGCCCACGTGTCCACCGTCGAGGCGGCCAAGGACATGGACGTGCTGCGGGCCACCCTCGGCGACCAGCGGCTCAACTACTTCGGGGCGTCCTACGGGACCTTCCTCGGCGCCACGTATGCCGGGCTCTTCCCCCAGCGCGTGGGCCAGATGGTGCTCGACGGCGTCATCGACCCCGCCCAGGACGGCAAGCAGTCCGCCCTGGGGCAGGCCACCGGGTTCGAGCGCGCCACCCGGGCCTACGCGCAGCACTGCGTCGACACCGGCAGCTGTCCGGTCGGCGGCTCGGTGGACGAGGTGATGAAGGGTCTTGCCGACCTGCTCAAGCAGATCGACGCCAAGCCGCTGCCCGCGCCCGGCGTCGGCACCGGCACCCTGACCGAGGGGTGGGCCTCGATGGGTCTGGCGCTGCCGATGTACTCCGACCAGCTGTGGCCGGAGCTCGACGGTGCGCTGCGCGCGGCCAAGGGCGGTGACGGCTCCGGGCTCATGCGCCTCGCGACGCAGTACGCCGACCGTCAGGCGGACGGCAGCTACAACGGCAACATGCTGCAGGCCATCAACGCCGTCAACTGCCTGGACCGTCCCGTGCCGGGGGACGCGGCACGGTACGCCGCGGACGAGAAGGATTTCGTTGCCGTCGCGCCGACCTGGGGCCGCTTCATGGCGTGGGGCGATGCGGTGTGCGGCGTCTGGCCGGTGCCGGCCACCGGCAAGGCCGCCCCCATCAGCGCCAAGGGATCCGGTCCCATCCTCGTCCTCGGGACGACGCGCGACCCCGCCACGCCGTACGAGAACTCCGTGGCGCTCGCCAAGGAGCTCGACAAGGGCGTGCTGGTGACGCGGGACGGCGACGGCCACACGGCATACCAGCAGGGCAACAACTGCCTCGACCGTCTCGTCGACGACTACCTCGTCAAGGGCAAGGTGCCGGCCGACGGCGCGAAGTGCTGAGCTGGCTCGACGGATTCGGTCGGCGCCTGCCCGGCCTGTATAGTGGGGCGCCGAGCGTCGGCCCGCTGACGTTCCTGCCGCTTTAGCTCAGTCGGCCAGAGCGATTCACTCGTAATGAATAGGTCGTCGGTTCGATTCCGACAAGCGGCTCAGAACAGGCCCCCGACTCCGGTCGGGGGCCTCTCTGTTGTGCCGCACCTCACCGCAGTGACCGCTTCTTTGCTGTGAATCATCTCAGCGTGCCTGCGCGATCACGGTGGGCTACCTAGGATGAGCGGCATGCGCGAGCCCATGGCCGGCAACCCGCCAGGGCCCCCCACTGACGGCGACCCCTGGTCCCGGTCGTTCCGACAGGACGACCGGGTCCTCGTCGTCCTCGGATCTCTGTTCGTGCTGCTGCAGCTCGTCTACTGGACCTCCGACGAAAGGGTCGCGAGCGTGGCCTTCATCGTCATGCGGGTCGCCGCGGTGGTGACCTTCGCCTGGGGCGTCGCCCGTGCCCGTCCGGGATTCCGGCGGGACTGGGGGCTGATGCTGGCCGGCATGGTCGTCTGGGCCCTGGCCGAGGTGGCCGTGGCCGTGCGCATCGCCGTCCTCGGTGAGTATGGCGACTGGACGCCCGCCGGGGTCTTCGACATGGCTGGTTTCGTGCTCGTGTGCGCCGGCGTGGTGCGCCTCGCTTGCAAGGACGGCTTCGTGCGGGGGTCGGCGCTGTGGCTGGACTCGATGGCGTGCGTGGTGAGCCTGGCGATCTGCTGGTGGCTGCTCGTCGGCCAAGAGCTCTTCTCGCACCCCGACCAGGCCCGCTCGACGACCCTGCTCGCCGCCACCTATCCGCTCGGGGACAGCCTGATCGTGGCGGCGGCCGCGGTGCTGCTCAGCTCCCGCTCGGCCCATGCCATCTCCTATCGGCTGCTCGTGCTGGGGATGCTGGTGGGGGCCGTCTCGGACGTCGGCTTCGGCCTCCACGTCAGCGGCGAGATGCCCAGCAACCGCTGGGTGTACGCGCTGTGGATGGTGCAGAGCACCCTGCTCGCGACGGCGTCGGTCCTCGGTCGGCGACCAGGCCGGGAGCTGGCCTCACGGGTCTCGGTCGCTGGGGTGCTGCTCGTCGTGTCGGCCCTCGTCGGCCCCGCCACCGTGCTGGCCGTCCTGTCCGCGCTCGGGCGGCACACGCATGCCTCGGCCGTGCTCGCGACCCTCGCGGGGACCCTGCTGCTGCTGCTCATCGCCGCCACCCGGGTGCTGGTGCTCGTGCGCAGGATCGAGAAACAGTCCGACCAGCTGGCACGGACCGCCCGCACCGACGAGCTGACGGGCCTGGCCAACCGGCGGGCCGGACTGCGCCTGATGGACGAGGCGATCGCCGCCGCCATGACCGGGGTGGGCACCCGCCTCACCGTGGGGATGCTCGACCTGGACAACTTCAAGAGCTTCAACGACGCCCATGGCCACCTGCAGGGTGACCGCATCCTGCGGGCGTCCGCCCACGCCTGGATCCAGGCGCTGGACGACGACGGGTCGATCTATCGCTACGGCGGCGAGGAGTTCGTGGTGATCCTGCCCAACCGGTCCGTCGCCGACGCCGAAAAGATCCTCGCGCGGATGCGCGCGGCGACCCCGGACGACCAGACCTTCTCCGCGGGGCTGGCCGCCTGGTCCGACGGCGACTCGTCCGAGACGCTCCTCGCGCGCGCCGACGTCTCGCTCTACGCCGCCAAGGAGGCGGGCCGCGCCCGCACGATGGTGATCGCGTGAGGGCCCGCGTCGAGGTCGGCCCCAGCTCCTACGAGCGCGCCGGGAGCCCGCGCCGGCGACGGCAGGACGCGCTCGTCCTGGGCCTGCTGGCCCTCGTGCTCGTCGTCGCGCAGGGGATCTACTGGGTCGTCGGGACCCCGGAGGCCCAGGGGGCCGCCTACGTCGGTTCGCGGGTGCTGTCCACGGCCGTGTTCGCCTACGGGGTCGCGCGCACCCGACCGGCACTCCGGGGCGAGCGGCGACTGCTGCTCGCGGCGATGCTGCTGTGGCTGGTGGGCGACGTCGTGGTCGCCGTCCAGGCCGTCCGGTCCGTCAGCCTGGACAGCTGGTCCTCCACCTCGCTCGTCGGGATCCTGTCCTACCTGTGCCTGTTCGCCGCCCTCGTGGGCATGGCGCGCCGGGAGGGAATCGTCGCCGGAGCGGCGGTCGTCCTCGACGTGGTGCTGTGCGCCGTGAGCCTCTCGGTCGTGTGGTGGCTGCTCATCGGCCAGCAGATCCTGCTCGCCCCGGGGGGCAGCGACCTGCGATCCCTGCTGGTGAGCTCCTACCCGCTGTGCGACGTGCTCGCGATCGCCGGCGCCGTGGCGGTGCTGAGCGCCCGGTCCGCGCACGAGTGGTGCACGCGCGCGCTGGCGCTGTCGGCCATGGTCGACGTCGTCGCCGACATCTGGTTCGGCTACTTCGTGGTGGGCCTCACGGACACGTGGTACTGGCCCCCGGCGCTGTGGATGGTGCAGTCCGTGCTCCTCGCCGCCGCCGCCGTCCTGTCCGGCCGCCCGGTGCGCGAGCCCAGCTCGCGGGTGTCGCGCTCCGGGGTGCTGATGATGGTGGGGGCCGTGGTGGCGCCGATGATGACCATCGCGGTGCAGACCATGGTCGGCCGCGCCCCGGCGACGCCCTCGTCGGTCGTGCTGTCGCTCGTGGGCACCGCGGTGATGGTCGTCCTCGTCTGCGTACGCGTCCTGATCCTCGTGCGCCGCCTCGAGAAGCAGGCCAACGAGCTCGAGCAGACCGCGCGCACCGACGAGCTCACCCAGCTCCCCAACCGGCGGGCGGGGATGCGGCTGCTGCACGACAGCATCGGGCAGGTGGAGCAGGGGCGTCTGGCCGGCCTGACCGTGGCCCTGCTCGACCTGGACCACTTCAAGAGCTTCAACGACACCCACGGGCACCTCCAGGGCGACCGCCTGCTCCGGGCCGCCGGCCTGTCCTGGGCGTCGGTGATCGGCCCGGGGGACATGCTCTTCCGCTACGGCGGTGAGGAGTTCGTCGTCATCATGCCCGAGGGCACCGTGGCCGAGACCCGCGCGGTCCTGCAGCGGATGCGCCGCGCGACGCCGCGCGGCCAGACCTTCTCGGCGGGGATCACGAGCCTGCGGGCCGGGGACACCGCCGAGGACGTCATCGGGCGCGCCGACGCCTCCCTGTATGCCGCCAAGGCCGCCGGACGCGATAGGAGCTGCATCAGCGCCTGACCCGGTTCGCATAGCGAACGCATGTGCATTCTGCGAACACGGCGTAGGCTGGTGCCACCCCGACCACCAGGAGCCCCGCCGTGAGCGTGCCCGTCGCCGTCGTCCCGCTGTCCTCGTCCGGTGCCGCCGGGCAGCCCAAGCCCCTGCTCGTCCTCGGCTCCTCCCTCGGCGTGGCCGTCGAGCGGCTGTGGGCCCCCGTCCTCCCCTTGCTGGGTGACCGCTACCACGTCCTCGGGTGGGACCTGCCCGGTCACGGCCGGACGCACCACGACGGCTCTGCCGGGTCGTTCAGGGTCGCCGACCTCGCGAGCGCCGTGGTCGAGCTGGCCGCCCGTCGCGGCACCCCCGGCCTCCCGGCGTACTACGCGGGCGTGAGCCTCGGCGGGGCGACCGGCCTGCAGGCCGCCGCCGACCACCCGGGCGCGTTCGCCGCCGTCGCCCTGGTGTGCTCCGCCGCGGTGCTCGGCACCCCCGAGGCGTGGACGCAGCGAGCCGTCACGGTCCGCGCCCAGGGGACACCGGCGCTCGTCGAGGGCTCGGCGGCGCGGTGGTTCGCGCCCGGCTTCGCCGATCGTGAGCCGCAGGTCGCGGGGGGCCTGCTGCACGACCTCGCGCACGAGGTCGACGACGAGGGCTATGCGGCGTGCTGCGAGGCGCTCGCGGCATACGACCTGAGCGACCGGCTGGGCGAGGTGACCGACCCGGTGCTGGTGCTCAACGGGGCCGCCGACCAGGTCGTTCCGCCCGCGGCCGCGGAGCAGGTCGCTTCCGGGGTGGCCGACGGCCGCGCCGTGATCCTGCCCGGGGTCGGGCACCAGGCCCCGGTGGAGGACCCGACCGGCACCGCCGAGGCCCTTCTCGCCTTCTGCCGCTGACACCGACGACGTTCGAAGGAGAACGATCATGACCACCGACACCTATCTCTACGACGCCGTCCGGACGCCCTTCGGGCGGTTCGGCGGGGCCCTGGCCGGCACCCGGCCCGACGACCTCGCGGCCCACGTCGTGCGCGCCCTGGTCGACCGCTCGCCCGGGCTCGACCCCGAGCGCATCGACGCCGTGACCTTCGGCAACGCCAACGGCGCCGGCGAGGAGAACCGCAACGTCGCCCGCATGGCCACGCTGCTCGCCGGCCTGCCCGTCTCGATCCCCGGCAGCACGGTCAACCGGCTCTGCGGGTCGTCGCTCGACGCCGCCATGGTCGCCTCGCGGCAGGTGATGGCGGGCGACGCCGACCTGGTCCTCGTCGGCGGCGTGGAGTCGATGAGCCGCGCCCCATGGGTGCTGCCCAAGACCAGCAAGCCCTACCCCGCCCACAACCTCACCGCCGAGAGCACCGCTCTCGGGTGGCGCCTGGTCAACCCCCGCATGCCTGGCCGGTGGACCGTCAGCCTCGGGGAGGCGACCGAGCAGCTCGCCGAGCTCCACGGGGTCTCGCGCGAGCGGCAGGACGCCTTCGCCGCCGAGTCGCACCGGCTGGCCGCTGCGGCCTGGGACGAGGGCCGGTATGCCGACCACGTGGTCACCGTGCCCGGGACGGACCTCGAGCGGGACGAGGGCATCCGCCCGGGCTCGACCCCCGAGACCCTGGCCGGGCTCAAGACCGTCTTTCGCACGGAGGGCGGCACGGTCACCGCGGGCAACGCCTCGCCCCTCAACGACGGGGCGTCCGCTGCGTTCGTGGGCTCTGAACGGGCGGCCGAGCTGCTGGGGCGCGATCCCCTGGCGCAGATCGTCTCCCGCGGCGAGGCCGCGAACGAGCCGCAGTACTTCGGCTACGCGCCCGTCGCGGCGGCCGAGCAGGCGCTGCGTCGCGCGGGCCTGACCTGGAGCGACATCGACGCGGTCGAGCTCAACGAGGCCTTCGCCGCCCAGTCCCTGGCCTGCCTGGACGCATGGGAGCGCGACGGCCTCGACGTGGGCGTCGTCAACCGCTGGGGCGGGGCGATCGCCATCGGCCACCCCCTCGGCGCATCGGGGTTGCGCGTGCTCGGCACGGTGGCTCGCCGCCTGGCCGCGACCGGTGGGCGCTACGGCCTGGCCGGGATCTGCATCGGCGTCGGCCAGGGGCTCGCCGTCGTCGTCGAGAACGTCGCCAGCGCCGGCACCACCGCCACCACCGGCACGAGGGAGGGAGCACGATGAGCGGGCTGCACGTGGCCGCGGACGTCGACGAGGCGGTCAGCATCGTCGAGGACGGGGACACCGTCCTGATCGGAGGCTTCGGCATCGCAGGGCAACCGGTGGAGCTGATCGAGGCGCTGATCCGCAGCGGCGTCTCGGGGCTCACGGTCGTCAACAACAACGCCGGCAACGGCGACGAGGGGCTGGCCGCCCTCATCAAGAACGGCCAGGTCGCCAAGATGATCTGCTCCTTCCCCCGGCAGAGCGACTCGTGGCACTTCGACGAGGCCTACCGGGCGGGCCGGGTCGAGCTCGAGGTCGTGCCGCAGGGCACGCTCGCGGAGCGGATCCGCGCGGGCGGTGCCGGCATCGGTGGCTTCTTCACGCCCACGGCATACGGCACCTTGCTGGCCGAGGGCAAGGAGACGCGGGTGATCGACGGCCGCGGCTACGTGCTGGAGGCGCCGATCACCGGTGACGTCGCCCTGGTCAAGGCGCTGCGCAGCGACGCGATGGGCAACCTCGTCTACCGCAAGACGGCACGCAACTTCGGCCCGGCCATGTGCACCGCGGTGGCCCGCAGCGTGGTGCAGGTCGAGGAGGTCGTGCCCGCCGGTCAGATCGACCCGGAGGTCGTCGTGACCCCCGGCATCTTCGTCGACACGGTCGTCGAGGTGCGCACCACCAGCAGCGACAAGGAGGGCCTGCGATGACCGAGCCGACGAGCAGCAGCACGAGCACCCGCACGAGCCCCAGCACGGGCGGCGAGCTGAGCAAGCAGGAGCTGGCGGCGCTGGTGGCGCACGACATCGAGCCGGGTTCCTTCGTCAACCTCGGGATCGGGCAACCGACGCTGATCAGCGACTACCTGCGCGACGAGCAGCAGATCACCCTGCACACCGAGAACGGCATGCTCGGCATGGGACCCCAGGCGCACGGCGAGGACATCGACGTCGACCTGATCAACGCGGGCAAGATCCCCGTCACCGAGCTGCCGGGAGCGTCCTACTTCCACCACGCGGACAGCTTCGCGATGATGCGTGGCGGTCACCTGGACGTGTGCGTCATGGGTGCCTTCCAGGTCTCGGCCGGGGGAGACCTGGCCAACTGGCACACCGGCGCCGCGGACGCCATCCCCGCCGTCGGCGGCGCGATGGACCTGGCGATCGGGGCCAAGCAGACCTGGGTGATGATGTCGTTGTTCGCCAAGGACGGCTCGGCCAAGGTCGTCCCCGAGCTGACCTATCCCGTGACGGGGCTCGGGTGCGTGCGCCGGGTCTACACCAGCCAGGTCGTCTTCCTGCTCGAGGAGCGCGGTGTCGTCGTGCGCGAGACCCACGGCATCACCCTCGACGAGCTGCGCGACCGGCTCGACGTCCCGCTGATCGACGGCCGCGCGGCCTGATCCTGCACCGAGGGGTCGCAGACGTCGACGACACGCCGTCGGGCGCGACACCTGCGCCCCCTCGGCGCAGCCTGTTCGCGCTGCCGCCCCCTAGCCTGGGTCGATGATCGACGACGACACCCTGCGCGCCGCCCTCGACCGCGAGTGGGCCTGGTGCGGCCTGCCGCACCCGCCCGAGTGGGTGAGCCTGCTCGGGCGGGGCGAGTCGTATGCCGCCTGGCACGTCGCCACCCGCGGCACGGACGTCGTGGTGCGGGTCGTGCGCCGACCCACCGACGAGCTGCCGCGCGCCATGCGTGAGGAGTTCACGGTGCTGCAGCTCCTCCCCGAGGGCGTCGGCCCCCAGCCGGTGGCGCTGGACGAGAGCGGCGACCGGCTCGGCATGCCGGCCATGGTCGTCGGCCTGGTGCCCGGCGAGGTCCTCACCGACCCCGGCGACTGGGACGAGGAGCTGCTCACCCGGCTCGCCCGGGTCATCGCCCGCCTCCACGACCGGGCCTACACCCGCTGCGGGCCGGTGGGGGACCCGCAGCGCAGCGCCGTCAGCATCGTCGGCGCCTTCGAGGCCGGGCTGGGGTGGTGGATCGAGCACCAGCCCGAGGTGGTGTCCGACCCCGAGGTGCTGGCGCTGCTGCCTGGCGTGCGCGCCTACCTCGTCGAGCGCGAGCCGTGGTTCGAGCCCGTCCGCCGGTTCGCGCTGGTCCACGGCGACCTCGTGGCGGCCAACGTGCTCGTCGAGGACGGCGAGCCGCGGCTGGTCGACTGGGAGTGGGCCGAGATCGACGACCCGGCGCGCGACCTCGGCTACCTGGGGGGCCGGCTCGCGAGCGAGGGTGTGCAGGTGCGGCTGGACCGCCCGGCCGTGGAGCACCTGGTCCGGGCCTACCTCAAGGCGGCGCCGCCCGACCTCGCCGCCACCGAGACCGTCGAGTCGCTCCTCGCCCGCCGCGACGCGTGGGAGGTGTGCGAGAGCCTGCTCAGCTCGCTGCACGACCGGCGACTGCTCGCTGAGGGACGGCACGAGCCGGGTCTCACCGAGCGACGGATCGCGGCGGCGACCGCGGGGCTCCGCGACGTGGCCCCGTCGGCGGGCTGAGGCGGCTGAGGCGGTCTGATCGGGCGCGGGCCCGACAGCGCCGGCCGCGGGTCGTCAAGAGCTGATCCGGACCGACGGCCGGACGCGCTGATGCGTGGTCACTGTGCGTGTCCGACCCCCCGGAACAATCGGACGAGGTGGGGCGCGGTGCTACCCGTTCGGAGCAGTCCGTTACCATTTCGTTATGCTGCGGCAGGTCGTCCCGTTACACGGCTGTGACCTGCGGAAACACGGCTCTGTGACGCGGCGCGGACTCCAGGTGTTCATCGGGACGTCCCTTGTCACACAGCGTGAGGCCACCTGGATGTCGGGGACCCGGTGCCACCGGGCCGCTGGCTCCGTACCCTGGACCCAGAAGGGGGCGACGCCTCAGGCGGTGCCGACCCTTGCCATCGCGTCCCCAAGGGGCGTCGCCCGGTCGATCACAGCTCCAGAGGGGACCTCAGTGCAGTCCACGCCACGTGTCCGTCGCGGCCCAAGGGTCGGCGTGCGCGCCGCGTCCGTCAGCGTGACGGTCGCCCTGCTGACCCTCGGTCTCGTCGCCCCGGCGTCCGCCGAGCCGGACCCGTCACCGACGAGCAGCGCGCAGACGCTGCCCTCCGCGCAGGACGTCGACGCGGCCAACCGGGCCGTCGCCGACCAGGAGGCCCAGGTCGCGACCGCGCAGGCGCAGTATGCCGCCGCGGCCGACCGTCTCGAGCAGGCCCGGCGCGAGGCCGCGCTCGCCGCAGAACAGTACAACGGTGCCAAGGTGCGCCTGGACGCCTCCACCAAGGCCTACGCCGACGCCGACTCCCGGGCGCGCGCCGCCGAGCGGGCCCTGGCCGCCGCCAAGGTCAACCTGGGGCGGGTCGCGGCCGAGACCTACGAGTCCCGCAGCGACCTGCACGGGCTGGAGGCTCTCGTCACCCCGGGCGGTCCGCAGGCCGTCCTGGACCGCGCCTCGGGGCTCGCCACGCTCGGGGAGCTGCAGACCGGCGTCGTGCGTCAGGCCACCGGCGACCTCACCCGCGCGACCGAGCTGCGCCGCGCCGCCCAGCGCGCCCAGGAGCAGCGCAAGGCCGACGAGACCGCGGCGCTCGCCGCCCGCACCCGAGCGGGCGCCGCCGAGCAGGCCGCCGTCGCCGCGGCGCAGGCGACCCAGGCCGCCCAGGACGAGGCGCTCGCGACCCTGGCACGGCTCAACCAGACCTCGATCGACCTGGAGCGCCGCCGCCAGGAGGGCCTGCGGGTCGAGGCTGAGCAGCGCGCCGCCGCCGCCCGCGAGGCTGCCGCCCTGGCCGAGGCGGCGCAGCGCGACTCCGAGAGCCTGTCTGCCGACGTGCGGGCCGCCGAGGCCGCTGCGGCGGCCGCGGCCAAGGAGCGGGCCGACGCCCTGCAGGCCGATGCCGCCCGCAGCACCGCCGAGCAGACCCGCGACACGACGCAGGCCGCCGCCGACCGGGCGGCCCGGGAGGCTGCCGCCCAGGAGGCCGCCGCAGATCGCGCCGCCGCCGGCAGCGGGAGCGGCGCCACCGACCATGCCGCCACGGTCGCTGCGAGCCGCCGCAAGGCGCGGGCGGCCCGCGCCCGCGCTCAGCAGCTGGCCGCCGAGGCGAGCCGG
>NZ_WLVL01000018.1 GCF_009707125.1 Arsenicicoccus cauae | reverse complement strand
CACCACCGACGGCTCCGCCCTCCCCCACGCCAAGGTCGAGCTGTGGCACGCGGACGCGGGCGGCTACTACAGCCAGTATGCTCCCGGCCTGCCCGAGTGGAACCTCCGAGGCACCTTCACCACCGACACCGCGCCCCGCAGCAACCCCGCCCCCGGCGGGGGAGTCCTCGGCCGCCCCGCCACCGGTGGCATCACGTCGACGTTCGGCATGCGGCAGC
Source organism: Arsenicicoccus cauae (assembly GCF_009707125.1). Taxonomy (GTDB): domain Bacteria; phylum Actinomycetota; class Actinomycetes; order Actinomycetales; family Dermatophilaceae; genus Arsenicicoccus; species Arsenicicoccus cauae. The sequence goes on along the minus strand of NZ_WLVL01000018.1, from coordinate 158,177 downwards.
ACCCCGTCCTGCACGTCTACAAGCTGCACACCGGCACCGACTTCTCCACGGGCTGCGGCGCGCCCGTGTATGCCGCGGCCGACGGCCGCATCATCTCCGCCGGGTTCAACACGGCCTACGGCAACCGGATCATGGTCGAGCACGGCACCGTCCGCGGCGTCGACCTGGTGACGACCTACAACCACCTCACGTCCTTCGCCGTGCAGGGCGGCAGCGTGCGGCGCGGGCAGCTGCTGGGCTACTCCGGCACCACGGGCTACTCCACCGGCTGCCACCTGCACTTCGAGACGATCGTCAACGGTCGCTTCACCGATCCCATGGACTGGCTCTGACGGTCGGACGGCATACGGCTGGCACGAGCAGGCTCAGGACACCGGAGGACCAGGTGGCCGGCAGGTAGACTCGGACACCATGGCCAAGGAGCAGGGCACCAAGGTGATCGCGCGCAACAAGAAGGCGCGCCACGACTACCACATCGAGCGGACGTGGGAGGCGGGCATCGTGCTGTCCGGGACCGAGGTCAAGTCGCTGCGGCAGGGACGCGCCAGCCTGGTCGACGGCTTCGCGCAGGAGTACAACGGCGAGCTCTACCTCGAGGGCGTCCACATCCCCGAGTACTCCCAGGGCACCTGGACCAACCATGCCGCCCGCCGCCGCCGCAAGCTGCTCCTGCACCGCGACGAGCTCCGCACGATCTTTGCCTCGTCCCAGGAGAGTGGGCACACGATCGTGCCGCTCGAGCTGTACTTCAAGGACGGCCGGGCCAAGGTCGAGATCGCCCTCGCCAAGGGCAAGAAGCTCTACGACAAGCGTCAGACGCTGCGCGAGCGTCAGGACAACCGTGAGGCGGAGCGGGCGATGTCCAACGCGTTCAAGCGAGGCCGCGCCTGACGGACGGTGATCCCTCCTCGGTCGGGGGAGCGGTTCGGATAGATTCGCCGTCGAAGAGGCGCACCGACGACCAGGGGGTAGCCCGTGACCACCGATCCACGTCCGCACAGCCGGACCGCACGAGCGCTGGCCGTCCTGGCCGTCACGCTGTGGCTGATGCTGCTCGGGCTGACGCCCGCGGGGGCCGCCGCGGGCAGCGACCGCGTCACGCGGCTGGTCGTCGACTACGTCGTCGACGCGCAGGGCGGGATCTCGGTGACGGAGACCTACGACTACCGGTTCAACACCAGCGGGCGGCACGGCATCGAGCGGACCATCGCGACGGCGCAGGGCTACGCCCCGGACGAGGACACCGCCGCGGGCTCGGAGGGGTCCGGTGGCTCCACCTCCCAGGAGCGGCACTACGAGATCAGCGACATCTCGGCCAGCAGCCCGAGCGGCGCCCCGGCCCAGCTGAGCGTCCGTGACCAGGGCGACGCGACCGTCATCCGCGTCGGCTCGCCCAACCGCACCGTCTCCGGCGACGAGCGCTATGTCCTCAAGTACCACCTCGCGCACGTCGTCAACGAGCAGCCGAACGGCGTCGAGCTCTACTACAACGTCCTCGGCAACTCCTGGCGGGTGCCCTTCGACCGGGTCGACGTGACCGTCCGAGGTCCCGGGTCCAGTGCCGTCAGCAAGACGGCCTGCTACTACGGCACCTTCAAGAGCGACACGCCCTGCCAGTCGACGCCCGGCAACCCGGCGAGGTTCAGCGCGCAGAACCTCGAGGTCATGCAGAACATGAGCATCGTGGCGCTGCTGCCGCGCACCGCGTTCACCGACGTCAGCAAGGACGTCCGCGAGGCTGGGTCCGCGGACTCCGGGGGGCCCTACATCTCGCCGGAGGCGGCCCGCGTGCGCACGCTCAGCCAGCTGGGGGTCGGCGTGGGCGCACCGCTGCTGGCCCTGGCCGGGATGGGCGCCCTGGTCTGGCGGCGCGGACGGGACGAGCGGTATGTCGGCCTGGCTCCCGACACGCTCCCGGCTCCGGGGCAGCAGGTGCCGACGACCCGCGGTGGCAAGGCACCCGTGACGGCCGTCCGGTTCAACCCGCCGGACAACGCGACGCCCGGGCTCATCGGCACGATCTACGACGAGCACGCCGACACCATCGACGTGTCGGCGACCGTGATCGACCTCGCGGTGCGGGGCTACCTGCGGATCGAGCAGACGCAGGACGGCGGGAGGTTCCAGACCTCGGACTGGCGGCTCGAGTACCTCGGCACCCCCAAGCCGGGGGACCGCGGTCTGCTGAAGTACGAGCGGACCATCCTCGACGGGATCTTCGCGCACGGCACGCCCGTGATGATGTCCGAGCTCAAGAACCACTTCTCGGGCACGCTGGCCATCGCCAAGCAGGAGATGTACTCCGAGACCGTGCAGCGCGGCTGGTTCCGGCAGTCGCCGGAGCGGGTGCGCCAGGGCTTCGGCTGCCTCACCTGGTTGCCCTTCGCGGTGGTCTTCGGGTGGATGTTCTTCGGCGCCGGTTCCTTCGCGGGGGCGCTGACCAGCGACAGCATCGCGGGCTTCGACCTGCCGGTGCCGTCGGTCATGGTGGCCGCGGCCGGGCTGTTCTCGGTGCCCTTCATCATGCGGTGGCTGGTCAAGAGGCTCCCCGCCCGCACCGCCGACGGGTCCGCCGTGCTCGAGCAGGCCAAGGGCTTCCGCGAGTACCTCCTGACCGCCGAGGCGGAGCAGATCAAGTACGACGAGGCGCTGGACATCTTCAGCCGCTACCTGCCCTACGCCGTGGTCTTCGGCGTGGCCGACCGGTGGGCGCAGATCTTCGCGCGGGTCGCTGAGATGGCGCGGGCGGACGGCTACGACGTGGGCGTCCCGACCTTCTACGTCTGGTACGGCGGCGGCTTCGGTGGTTTCGGCGACTTCGGGCACGCGGTCGACTCGTTCTCGTCGTCCGCGGCCGGGACCTTCACCTCGACGCCGGGCTCGTCGGGCGGCAGCGGTTTCGGCGGTGGCGGCTTCGACGGGGGCGGCGGCTTCTCCGGCGGCGGGGTCGGCGACGGCGGCGGCGGCTCCTGGTGACCTACCCCCGGTAGGGGCATAGACCGGGCTTCGTTCGCCAGGTCGATGATCCCGCCCCCGGTAGGGGCATCGACCGGGCTTCGTTCGCCAGGTCGATGATCCCGCCCCCGGTAGGGGCATCGACCGGGCTTCGTTCGCCAGGTCGATGATCCCGCCCCCGGCAGGTCACTCGACGACGACGATGAGGTCTCCGCCCTCGACGGCCTGCGCCGCCCCGATCGCGAGGCGGCTCACGCGCCCGGCGACCGGCGTGGTGATGGCGGCCTCCATCTTCATGGCCTCGATCGTCGCGACCTGCGCGCCCGCCGCGACCTCGTCGCCCTCGGCCACCGCCAGCGTCACGACACCCGCGAACGGCGCCGGCACGTGGCCCGGCTTGGTGGTGTCGGCACGCTCGGCGGCGGCGACGTTGGACTTGACGGACTCGTCGCGCACCTCGATCGTGCGCATCTGGCCGTTGATCGTGACCATGACATTGCGCATGCCGCGGGCGTCTGCGTCGCCGATCGCCGTGAGGCCGAGGAGCAAGGTCTTGCCACGCTCCATCTGCACCTCGTGCTCCTCGCCGACCGCGAGGCCGTGCAGGAAGTCGCGCGTGTTGAGCACCGACAGGTCGCTGAACGCCTCGCGTGCCGCCACGAACTCCTTGGTAGGGCCGGGGAAGAGCAGGCGGTTCAGCGTCATACGCGGCTCGTCGGCCAGGGCCTGCTCGTCCTCGGCGGACAGCTCGGTCTCGACCGGCTTGGTCCGCCGACCCTCCAGGGCCTTGGTGCGGAAGGGCTCGGGCCAGCCACCGGGGGGCGTCCCCAGGTCGCCGTTGAGGAAGCCGATGACCGAGTCGGGTATGTCGAAGCGCTGCGGATCCGCCTCGAACGCCGCCGGGTCCGCGCCAGCACCCACGAGCGCCAGGGCGAGGTCGCCGACCACCTTGGACGACGGGGTGACCTTGACGATGTTGCCGAGGATGTCGTTGGCGGCGGCATACATGTCCTCGATCGCCTCGAACCGGTCGCCCAGCCCGAGCGCGATGGCCTGCTGACGGAGGTTGGACAGCTGCCCGCCGGGGATCTCGTGGGTGTAGACGCGGCCGGTGGGGCCGGCGAGCCCGGACTCGAACGGCCCGTAGAGCCGCCGGATGGCCTCCCAGTAGGGCTCGAGGTCCATGACGGCGTCCAGGTCGAGCCCGGTCGCCCGGTCGGTCCCGTCGGTGGCCGCGACCAGCGCGGACATGGACACCTGGGAGGTGGTGCCGGCCATCGAGGCCGCCGCCACGTCCACTGCGTCGACCCCGGCGTCGATCGCGGCGAGGAGCGTGGCGAGCTGGCCGCCCGCGGTGTCATGGGTGTGCAGGTGCACGGGCAGGTCGAAGCGCTCCCGCAGCGCCCGCACGAGCCGGGCCGCCGCGGGTGCCCGCAGCAGCCCGGCCATGTCCTTGATCGCGAGGACGTGCGCTCCGGCCTCGACGAGCTGCTCGGCGAGGCGCAGGTAGTAGTCGAGGGTGTAGAGCTGCTCGCCGGGCGAGAGCATGTTGCCGGTGTAGCAGAGCGCGGCCTCGGCGACGGCGTGGTCGGTCTCGCGGACCGCCTCGATCGCGGGGCGCATCTGGTCGACGTTGTTGAGCGCGTCGAAGATGCGGAACACGTCGACCCCGGTGCGAGCCGCCTCGGCGACGAAGGCGTTGGTCACCGACAGCGGGTAGGGCGTGTAGCCCACCGTGTTGCGGCCACGCAGCAGCATCTGGATCGGCAGGTTGGGCATCGCCTCGTGGAGCTGGGCGAGCCGCTCCCACGGGTCCTCGTGCAGGAACCGCAGCGCCACGTCGTAGGTCGCGCCGCCCCAGGCCTCCACCGAGAGCAGCTGCGGCAGCATGCGAGCGACGTAGGGCGCCACGTGCAGCATGTCCCGGGTCCGGACGCGGGTCGCGAGCAGCGACTGGTGCGCGTCGCGGAAGGTCGTGTCGGTGACGGCCACGGAGGTGCGCTCGCGCAGCGCCCGGGCCCAGCCCTCGGGGCCGAGCTCCAGGAGGCGCTGCCGGGACCCGGCGGGCGGGGCGGCCCGCCATACGTCCTCGGGCAGCCGCGGGAGCTTCTCGCGGGCCGAGCGCTCGGTGCGCTGCGGACCGTGCGGCTGGTTGACGGTGATCCCCGCAAGGTAGGTCAGCAGCTTGGTGCCGCGGTCGGCGGGCATGCGGTTGTCGAACAGCGAGGGCCGCTCCTCGATGAAGCTCGTCGTGATGCGCCCCGCGATGAAGTCGGGGTCGCTGATGAGGGACTCGAGGAAGGTGATGTTGGTGGAGATCCCGCGGATCCGGAACTCCTGCAGGGCCCGCTGGGCGCGCTGCACCGCCGTGGCGAAGTCCCGCCCCCGACAGGTGAGCTTGACCAGCATCGAGTCGAAGTGAGCACCCACCTCGGCGCCGTCGAAGACCGTGCCGCCGTCGAGGCGCACCCCGGCGCCGCCGGGAGAGCGGTAGACCATGATCCGCCCGGTGTCGGGCCGGAAGCCGTTGGCGGGGTCCTCGGTGGTGATGCGGCACTGCAGCGCCGCCCCGCGCAGCCGGATCGAGTCCTGGGACAGACCCAGTTCGGCCAACGTCTCGCCGGCCGCGATCCGCAGCTGGCTGGAGACGAGGTCGACGTCGGTGACCTCCTCGGTGACCGTGTGCTCGACCTGGATGCGGGGGTTCATCTCGATGAAGACGTAGCGGCCGTCCGGCCCGAGCAGGAACTCCACCGTACCGGCGTTGACGTAACCGATCTGGCGGGCGAACCGGACGGCGTCCGCGCAGATCCGGTCGCGCAGCTCGGGGTCGAGGCCCGGGGCGGGGGCGACCTCGACCACCTTCTGGTGGCGGCGCTGCACCGAGCAGTCTCGCTCGAACAGGTGGATGGTGTCGCCGGTCGCGTCGGCGAGGATCTGCACCTCGATGTGGCGCGGGGAGAGGACGGCCTCCTCGAGGTACATCCGGTCGTCGCCGAACGCGCTGGCGGCCTCGCGCTGCGCCTCGAGGATCGCGGCCTCGAGCCGGTCGGCCGACTCCACCTTGCGCATGCCGCGTCCGCCGCCTCCGCTGACGGCCTTGACGAAGAGCGGGAACCCGATCTCCTCCGAGGCCGCCACGAGGGTGGCGACGTCGTTGCTCGGCTCGCTGTCGTGCAGGATCGGCAGCCCGGCCTCCGCCGCCGCCTTGATGGCCCGCGCCTTGTTGCCCGTGAGCTCGAGCACCGTGTGCGCCGGGCCGACGAAGGTGATGCCTTCCTCCTGGCAGCGCTGGGCGAGGTCGGGGTTCTCCGACAGGAAGCCGTAGCCCGGGTAGATCGCGTCGGCCTCCGCCTCCTTGGCGGCCGTGATGATGCCCTCCACGTCGAGGTAGGCCCGCACCGGGTGGCCCTCCTCGCCGATCTGGTAGGACTCGTCGGCCTTGAGGCGGTACTCCGCCTTGCGGTCCTCGTAGGGGAACACGGCGACGGTGGTGATGCCGAGCTCGGTGGCGGCGCGGAACGCCCGGACGGCGATCTCACCACGGTTGGCGACGAGGACCTTGCGGAACATGGGGTGCTCCCTCGGGGAGTGGCTGGACAGGCAGCCGGCCGGGCGGGCCGGCCGACTCTGCGGCCAGCCTAGAGAGCGGGGGTCGGCCTGTCCTGGTCAGTCCGTATGACGGGAGCGATCGCCCGTCGTGCGCTGCGGCGACGGGCGACGGGCGACGCGCGCTGGCCGGGGAAAGGAGGGGCATCGCCCGACGCGCGGGCGATGCCACTCCGTGACGCACCCGCCTACCAGGTGTGGGCGACGTCCACCACCAGGTGTTGCCTGGTCGCGTCCTTGACGACGAACGCCCGCATGGGCAGCCGCGCCCGGGTCCCCACGCCGAAGGTGGTCTGCCCCTCGAAGGATCCGCCGAAGGCGATCTGGCGGAAGGTGCTGAAGCCGGAGACGCGGACGGCCTCGAGGCGGTTCGCCGGCCGATAGGTCGGGCGCCCCTCGGGGGTGTAGGCGGGCGCCTGCACCGTGACGACGAGGTCCGCTGCCCCCCGCAGCGGGATCGTGTCGCCCTTGGCGATGTCCGTGAACCGGGACCGGTAGCCGACGTGGTAGCCGACGGTGCGGGTCGAGGCCGGTCCGAGGTCGACGACCAGGCGGTCGAAGCAGGCGTGCCGGCCGGCCCGGGCGCCGAGGACGCGGACGTCGGCGGTGCTGGTGGAGGCCTCGTCCAGCGACCCCCACGTCGTGGCGCAGGCCGAGCGGGTGGTGGGTGCCGCGGTCGCGGGACCGGTGGGGAGGACGGCCAGGCTGGTGGCCGCCGTCAGGACGGCAGCCGCGGCTGCCGCACCCGACGTCAGGTGATGGGTGGTTCTCATGTCTACGTCCCCCATGGATGCAGGTCGCCCGCCGCGAGGTCGCGGACACGGGCGGCGCCGGCCGGGGCGTTGCGCCGACCGACGGCGAGGAGGCCGGGGCGTGCTGCCGGGCCTCGGGTGGCGCCAGGGCAGGGAAGCCGGTGTGGCCGGGGGAGACGAGGCGTCGGTCTCGGCCGCCGAGGCGGCCGGTGGGTTGCAGGCACCCGTCTCGTGGCGACGGGTCTACTCCAGGATAGGTCCCAGGGCGTCTCAGGGGAAGGCCTGCAGCCGGTAGGTTCGGGGGGTGACGATCGACGCCGACCGCTACCTCGGCGGGAGCCCGGACCGGGTCGAGCTGCAGCGACGCACCGTGCGGACGCTGGCCGTCACCAACGCTGTCGGCGGGGTCGGCGTCACGACCGGGATCACGGTCGCCTCGCTGCTGGCCGCGGACGTCTCCGGGCGCGAGGAGCTCGCCGGCCTCAGCCAGACCGCGCAGGTGGCGGGGACCGCGGTGGCGGCATACCTGCTGTCCCGCGTGATGACCCGGCGGGGCCGTCGGGTCGGGCTGTCGATCGGCTATCTCGTGGGCGCCACCGGTGCCCTGCTGTGCGTGCTGGCCGGTGTGGTCCGCAGCTTCCCGCTGCTGCTGGCGGCGGCGGTGCTGTTCGGCGCGGCCAGCGCTGCCAACTCCCAGTCACGTTTCGCGGCAACGGACCTGGCCAGCGACCAGCATCGTGGCCGGGACCTGTCGATGGTGGTGTGGGCCACGACGATCGGTGCGGTGACCGGCCCCAACCTCGCCGACGTGGGCGGGACGCTGGCGACGAGCCTCGGCCTGCCCGCCCTCACCGGAGCCTTCCTCGTCACGGCGCTGGCGCTCGGTGTCACCATCGCGCTCGTCGGGCTGCTGCTGCGCCCCGACCCATTGCTCGTCGCGCGCGCCGTCGCCGCGCAGCAGCGGCGGAGCGACCCGGCCGGATCCACCCGTGACGACGACGTCAGCGCCTGGCACGTGCTGCGGACCCGCCCCACCGTCGCCGCCTGCGTCGTGGCGATCGCGCTGGCCCACACCGTCATGGTGTCGGTGATGATCATGACGCCCATCCACATGCGGCACGGCGACGCGAGCATCCGCCTGATCGGGCTGACCCTCAGCGGGCACATCCTCGGCATGTACGCCTTCTCCCCGCTCGTCGGGCGTCTCGTCGACCGGTGGGGCGGCTGGCGGGTCGTCCTGCTCGGCGCGGTGGTCGAGGGAGGGTCGATCGTCGCGGCGGCCACGACCCAGGAGGGCGCGTCCTGGCTGCTCTCGGCCGCGTTGTTCGGGCTGGGGCTCGGCTGGTCGTTCGCGCTGATCGGGGCGTCGTCGTCGCTCGTCGGTGCCACCCCGGTGGGCGCCCGCGCCCCGGTCCAGGGGCTCGCCGACCTGGTCATGGGCCTGACCGCCGCGGTGGGCGGCGCCCTCGCCGGGGTCATCGTGGGCTGGCTGGGCTATCCCGCGCTCGCGCTGTCCTGCCTGCCCGCCGCTGCGGTCGTGTGCGGGTGCGGCCTCCTCGTGCGTGGCGCCGCGCGATAGGTTCGTGGCGGAGCCGTCGCCGACCACCGTCGATCAGCAGGAGGGTTCGTATGCCGGAAGACGCCCCCACCACCGCCAGCCCCCGCCCGGGGCACACCGACGAGGTCCTCTACGAGCGGCGCGGGGCCCTCGGCCGGATCCTGCTCAACCGACCCAGGGCCATCAACTCGCTCACCACGCCGATGGTCGACTCGATGCTCGAGCAGCTGCGGGACTGGTCGGCGGACGACGAGGTCGTCAGCGTCAGCATCGAGGGTGTCGGCCCCAAGGGGCTCTGCGCCGGCGGCGACATGCGGGCCGCGCGGGAGGCGACGATGGCCGGCCGCGACGACGCCATCGTCTTCTGGGACCACGAGTACCAGGTCGACGCCGCGATCGCCGCCTACCCCAAGCCCTACATCGCGTTCATGGACGGCATCGTCATGGGCGGGGGAGTCGGGGTGTCGGCGCACGGCTCGCTGCGCCTCGCCACCGAGCGCACCCGGCTGGCCATGCCCGAGACCGCGATCGGCTTCTTCCCCGACGTCGCGGGCTGCTGGTGGCTGGCCAAGGCACCGGGCCAGCTCGGTCCCTACCTCGCCATGACCGGCGCATCCATCACCGGGGCGGACGCCGTGGCAACGGGATTCGCGGATGCGCTGATCTCCTCGGACGAGCTCCCCGCTCTGGTCGACCGGCTCGCGGCGGGGGAGCGGCTCGACCCCTCCGTCGGTGACACCGACCCGACGAGCCCCCTTGTCGCGCAACGCGGCTGGATCGACGAGTGCTTCACCGGCGACGACCCAGCGGTGATCCTGCGGCGGCTCGAGGCGCATGGCAGCGAGGAGGCGAGAGGGTGTGCCGCCGTCATACGCACGAAGTCCCCACTGTCCGTGGCGGTCTCGCTCGAGGCCGTGCGCCGCGCCGCCCGCATGCGCAGCATCAATGAGGTGCTGCAGCAGGACCGGGTCCTCGGGCGGCACTTCTGGGAGCGGTCCGACATGCCCGAAGGCGTGCGGGTGGTCCTCGTCGACAAGGGCGCGGGCGAGCCGCCGCAGTGGCTCTGGGACCGTGTCGAGGACGTGCCGCACGACGTCGTGGAGGGCATGTTCGTCTGCTGAACCGGCTAGGGTGACCACGTGATCCGGACGGCGTAGAGGCACCAGCGCCACCCACCCTGCGTCGGTGGGCGGCTCGTCGTGCCCTCAGCCACCGGCCGCGCCGCGGCCACGTCCACCCGGAGTCACCCCATGTCCGGCACCACGCGTGCCGGGAGCTACCGCACCCTCCTCGCCGACCCGGTCGTCGCGCGCACCTTCGCGCTGGCCCTGGTCGGGCGGCTAGGGTATGCCGTGCTCCCGCTCAGCTTCCTCTTCACCGTCCGCCAGACCACCGGCAGCTTCGCCGCGGCGGCCACCGCGATGGCGGTCTTCGGCTCGACGACCCTCGTCATGCCGGTGCAGGCCCGCCTCGCCGACCGGCACGGCCAGCGTGTCGTGCTCTCCTGCGTCGCAGCGGGATTCGTTCTCGTCCTCGTCGCGGCCGCGCTCGTCGCCCGCGGCTCTGCGGGTGCCCCACCGGGAGCGTGGGTGGCGGGCTCGGTCCTGCTCGGCCTCACGGCGCCGGCCCTCGGACCCTCGATGCGCGCGCAGTGGCGCAGCTTCGTCCCCGAGGGGCCGCGGCGGGTCACGGCCTACTCCCTCGACGCCGTCTGCGAGGAGACCCTCTACCTCGTCGGCCCGATCGTCGCCGCCGCTCTCCTGGCTCGGGGCCCGGCCTCGCACGGGCTCGTGCTCGTCGCCGGGCTGGTCGCGGTCGGGGCGGCCGGCCTCATGATCTCCCCGGCCGCGACCGTCACCGCGGCCGCGGCGGATCTGGACGATCCGAAAGTCCTCGCCGGGCCAGGTGATTCGCCCGCACCCAGCGACGCACCCCGACCCAGCGACGCACCGGCGTCTGGAGGCGCCGCGGCGCCAGGACGGCGGGGTTCACCCCTCGGACTCGCCGGGATGTGGCGGCTGCTCGCCCTCATGGCGGGCTTCGGTTGCGCGAGCGCGTTGATGTACACCGGGGTCGCCGCCCGCGCCGACGCCGCCGGGCACCCGGGCTGGGCGGGCTACGTCGAGGCAGCCGTGGCCGCCGCCTCCGTGATCGGCGGCCTCGCGTGGGGCGCCCGACGGCACCGGCGTGCCTGGCCGGCGCAGCTCGCGGGAACCCTTGCCCTGCTGGGGATCTCGCTGTGCGTGGCGTCGGCGATGACGTCGTGGTGGTTGCTTGGCGTCGTCCTCGTCGGGGCGGGCCTGGCGATGTCGCCGAGCTACACCGTGGCCTTCGTGGCGGCCGATGTCGAGACGCCGCCCCACCTGCGCACCGAGGCGAGTACGTGGGTGAGCACCATCACCAACCTCGGCTCGTCCGGCGGCACCGCCCTGGCCGGCGTGGTGGTCGGGGCCTGGGGCGCGGGTGCGCCACTGGCCGTGGCCGGAGTCGTGGCCCTGGTGGCTGCCGCAGCGGCCGGCAGCCTGGCCGCGACCGCCTCCCGCAGCTAGCCCACGCGACAAGAGTGCTGTCTGCCCGCACCTGTGCCACGGTGCGGGGCGGGGAGCGTGCGGAATCTGCTGTCTGCCTGCGCCTTGGCCACGCTGCGGGGCCGTAGGCGTGACAAAACTGCGGTCTCCCCGCGCTTCGGTCGCGCTGCGGGGCCGTGGGTGTGACGAAAGTGCGGTCTCCCGCGCCTTGGTCACGTCGGCAGCCCGGCGAGGGCGCCGGCGTCAGGCGATGGCGGTCACCGCGCCGGCGCCGACGTCGTAGCCGCGGTACATGCCGGGGGAGTTGAACGCCAGCACCACCTCGCCCGCCGGCGTCACCGCGACGAGCCCGCCGTCGGCGCCACGCGCCCCCACGAGCTCGTCGATCGTCTCGCGCACCGCCGTCGCCAGACCCTGCCCACCCCACCGGAGCCGCGCGTGGATCTCGTGCGCCACCGCCCCCCGCACAAAGAGCTCACCCTGGCCCGTGCACGACACCGCCACGGTCGCGTCGTCGGCCCAGGTCCCGCAGCCCACCAGGGGCGTGTCGCCGACCCGGCCCGGCAGCTGCGCGGTGATGCCACCGGTCGAGGTGGCCGCCGCAACCAAGCCCGAGGCGTCGCGGGCGACCGCCCCCACCGTCCCGTGGCGGTACTCCAGGAAGGAGGACGTCTCCTCGAGCATCCGTCGCCGCGCCTCGGTGACGTAGTAGTCGGGGGTCACCAGCTCAAGCCCCCACTGCTCCAGCAGCGCAAGCGACGGCATCGCCATCAGCACGTGGTCGCTCCGCTCCATGACGGCGCGCGCGGCCATGACGGGGTTGCGTGGCCCGCTCGCGCAGGTCACGGCCCCTGACCTCGAGTCGCCGGCCATCACGCAGGCGTCCAGCTCGGCGGTCCCCTCGATCGTCAGCGCGGCGCCCCGCCCCGCGTTGAAGCACTCGCTGTCCTCCAGCACCCGCACGCTCGCGCACACCGCGTCCAGGGCCGCGCCGCCATCGTCGAGGATCGCCCGCCCGGCACGCACCGCCGCCTCGAGCGCAGCGGTGGCGGCCGCCGACTGCACGGAGGGCAGGGACGCCGGGTCGACGCCCGCGCCCCCGTGGATCGCGATGGCCGGGCCGCCGGCCGGCAGGTGGGTGAGCTGGACAGGCGGCAGCGGCGTCATACGGTCCATTGTCGTATGGCGCCGCACCCGCGCAGGACGACCGGGGAATCCTGGTGGAGGCGCGCGCGTTGGGAAGGGTAGACTCACGGGTCTGACCTGGGCCTCGCGCACAGATCGTCGTTTGACAAGTCCATAGCGTGACGTGCCCGCCCCTTCACCGGGACCCCCTTGGGGGTGATCGGTTTCGACGTTGGTCGATCTAGCAGGGGAAGCGGGCCGAGGATGCTGAGTTGTCTCGTTAACGCCCTCAGCAAACCAATAGGTGCCAATTCCAAGCGCACCGACTTCGCCCTCGCCGCCTGAGCGAGCCCGAAGTCTGTCAGCCTAGGTGTGATCTCGGCCTAGGGTCTGGCATCAGCTAGAGATCTTGCTGCACGCCGGTGTCGGGACGGCGTGCGGGACTCCTTCTCGACTGGGCCTGTCAGGGGACGTGTGCGTGCGAGCCCTGGGGCCGAGAAAGTCCTTAGCGCACTGCGCCCGGAGAAGCCCTGGTGCGTCGTCAGCGGACGCGGGTTCGATTCCCGCCACCTCCACCAGATCGGGCACGTCACGCCGTGGACCTGCAGCACAAGGCCCCCTCGCCTCCACCAGGAGATCGAGGGGGCCTTGTCGGCACACGGGCTCGTATGCCGGACGGCTCAGACGGAGGGGATGTCCGCGGGGCTGGTCCCCGGGGTCTGGCCCTGGCCGGCGGCGCCGGGCTGACCCTGCTGCTGCGCGAGCTGGGCCTCGGCGGCCGCCACCTGCTGGGCGTACTCCCGCTTGACGGTCTCCATGTCCAGCGACTTGATCTGCGTGATCAGGTCCTCGAGGGCGTTGGCAGGCAGGGCGCCGGGCTGCATGAGCAGCGGCACGCCCTCGCGGAAGGCCATGATCGTCGGGATCGACGTGATCTGGAGCATCGCGGCGAGGCCCTGCTCGGCCTCGGTGTCGATCTTGCCGAAGACGATGTCGTCGTGCTTGTCGGAGGAGGCCTCGAAGACCGGCGCGAACTGCTTGCAGGGGCCGCACCAGTCGGCCCAGAAGTCGTAGAGGACGATGTCGTTGTCCTGGATGGTCGACTCGAAGGTCGCTTCCGTGATCTGACGGGTGCTCATGGGAGGTCCAACGACGACCACCCGGCGAGGATTCCCCGGACCTGTGCCGAGATCAGCGCCCTGCGCAGACAGGAACGGGCACGGTCGGGCGCCTGATAGACTGGGGTCAGCAGTCTCGCTTGTGCGGTGTTCGCGATCGACGTCCGGGTCGTCCGGTCCCTCGGTCGCCAGCACCACGGCGCAACGTCCGCGACGGACAGGGCCCCAGCTAGGTCTGGGTAAGCCACAGGGGCGCACGACCCCGAGAACTTTCTTGGCCGCTCATCAGGGCGGCCCACGAGAAGCGAGACGCAGCCGGCGGCAGCTCGTCGACCGGCCCGACCGGGCTCCAGCACGTGGAGCCTGAGGCTCGCCTTCATCGTTGCCCTCGCCAGGTGGCTCGAAGCGTGCCTATCGACCACCCAGCTAGGAATCCCCATGTCTGCTCAGTCCTCGTCCGGCGCGCCCAAGAAGGCGCGCTGGAGCACCTCCAAGAAGGTCGAGGCCCGTCGTGGCCCGAGCAAGCCCCACCGCGGGCAGGGCCCCACGGCCGGTCGCGACGAGCGTCGCCCCTACACCCGCGACGAGCGGTCGTATGCCGACCGCGGGCCCCGCAGCGAGTCCCGCGACGAGCGCGGCCCCCGTCGCGAGTTCAACCGTGACGAGCGCCCGGAGCGCCGCCCCTTCAACCGCGACGACCGTCCCCAGCGTGGTGGCTTCGACCGCGGTGAGCGTCGTCCGTTCGACCGGGACGACCGCGGGCCGCGCAGCTACGACCGCGGTGACCGACCCCAGCGTCGCGTCGACGGGGACGACCGCGGGCCGCGCAGCTACGACCGCGGTGACCGACCCCAGCGTCGCTTCGATCGAGACGACCGCGGGCAGCGCAGCTACGACCGCGGTGACCGACCCCAGCGTCGCTTCGACCGCGACGAGCGGGGCCCCCGCAGCTACGAGCGCGGTGACCGACCCCAGCGTCGCTTCGGGCGGGACGACCGCGGGCCGCGCAGCTACGACCGCGGTGACCGACCCCAGCGTCGCTTCGACCGCGACGAGCGGGGCCCCCGCAGCTACGACCGCGGCGACCGGGGCTACCAGCGTGCGGACCGCAGCCGCACCTGGACCGACCGCGAGGAGCGCGAGGCGATGGGCCTGTCCGTCGACGTGCCGGCCGAGGCCGCGCCCGTCGAGGTCGGGGCCGACAACGGCTTCGCCGCCCTCGGTCTCCCGACGCCGCTCGTCGAGCGCCTGGCTCGGGACGGCATCACCACCCCCTTCCCGATCCAGCAGGCGACCATCCCGGACGCGCTCGCGGGCCGGGACGTCCTCGGCCGCGGCCAGACGGGTTCGGGCAAGACCCTGAGCTTCGGCCTGCCGCTCATCGCGACCCTCGCAGCGGGCGGCAAGGCCGCCCCGGGCGTCGTCCGCTCGATCATCCTCGTCCCCACGCGTGAGCTGGCCCAGCAGGTGAGCGACGCGCTGCAGCCGCTCGTGCACGTGATGGGTCTGCGCCACAAGCTCGTGGCGGGCGGCATGCCCTACCCGCCGCAGATCATGGCGCTGGAGAAGGGCCTGGACGTCCTCGTCGCCACGCCCGGCCGCCTCAAGGACCTCATCGACCGCGGAGCAGCCGACCTGTCCCAGGTCGAGGTGGCCGTGCTCGACGAGGCCGACCACATGGCCGAGATGGGCTTCCTCGAGGCCATCAGCGAGATCCTGGACCTCGTGCCCGGTGGCGGGCAGCGACTGCTGTTCTCCGCGACGCTGGACCGGGGGATCGACACGGTGGTCGAGCGCTACCTGTCCGACCCGGTGACCCACGAGACCGACCCGGAGACGGCGTCGGTCGAGACCATGGACCACCACGTCCTGCTCATCGACCCGATGCACAAGAAGGTCATCACGGCCGAGGTCGCCAACCGCACCGGCCGCACGGTGGTCTTCGTGCGCACCAAGCTCGGCGCCGACCGCGTCGCGCTCCAGCTGCGCGAGCAGGGCGTCTTCGCGGCGGCCCTGCACGGCGGCCTGTCCCAGGTGCAGCGCAACCGGGTGCTCACCGGCTTCAAGGAGGGCACGCTGCCCGTCCTCGTCGCCACCGACGTGGCCGCCCGCGGCATCCACGTCGACGACGTCTCCGTGGTGCTGCAGGTCGACCCGCCGGCCGACCACAAGGACTACCTGCACCGCTCCGGCCGCACGGCGCGCGCCGGCGAGCGGGGCACGGTCGTGACGCTGGCGCTCCCGCACCAGCGCCGCCAGATGGAGCGCCTCGTCGAGCAGGCCGGGGTGGACGTCAAGCCCGTCCGCACGGCCCCCGGCGACCCGCTGCTCTACGACGGCGTGGGGGCCCGCACCCCGTCCGGCGAGGCCATCGAGGAGGGGCGCTACCGCCGCCTCGTCGAGGGCGAGCCGCGCCCGCAGCGTGGCCACCGTCGCGGCGGAGCGCGCTACCAGCCGCACGGGCGCCGCAACGAGCGCTCGTTCCGCGGTCGGGAGGACCGTGGCGACCGTGGCGGTCGCGACCGTTCGGCCCGCCGCTACGACGACTGATCCTGCCCCTGCACCACCACGGCTGGACCCCGTCAGCGGGCGTCACCTCCACAAGGGGTGGCGCCCGCTTCGGCATACGGCCCGTCGAGGTGGGCACAATGGGACGGTGCGCACCGAGGACCTGACCGGACAACTGCTCGTCGCCACCCCCGGGCTCAACGAGGGGGTGTTCGAGCGGTGCGTGATGCTCGTGCTGCACCACGGCGACGACGGCGCCCAGGCGGTCGTCCTCAACAAGCCCGTCGACGCCACCATCGACACGGTGCTGGACGGCTGGGAGGAGCACGTCCGCGAGCCTCAGGTCCTCTTTCAGGGCGGCCCGGTGCAGCTGGACTCGGCCCTCGGCGTCGTCGGGGTCATCGACCCCGGTCGCGAGGTCGACGGGGTGCAGCAGCTCTTTCCGGGGGTGGGGGTCGTGGATCTCGACACGCCTGCCGAGCAGGTGATGCCGCACCTGACCGGGGTTCGCATCTTCGCCGGGTATGCCGGGTGGGTCCCCGGTCAGCTCGAGGGTGAGATCCGCAACGGGTCGTGGTATGTCGTGGATCGTCTCCCCGATGACGTGTTCAGCGACGAGCCGAGCACGCTGTGGCGACGGGTGCTGCGTCGCCAGCCGGGGCGGCTGGCCTTCGTCGGCCTCTACCCCGACGACGAGGACTACAACTGAGCCGCGGCCTAGGATGTCCCGCATGAGCCAGGGATACCCCGAGATGCCGCCGGACCCGTTCGCGGAGCCGGGCGGGCCCTCGACGCAGACCGCGGTGCTGGAGCGCGAGCAGGTCGACGAGCAGCTGCAGGAGCCGGGCGACCGGGAACGCTTCGCCCACTACGTGCGCAAGGAAAAGATCCTCGAGAGCGCCATGACGGGGGAGCCGGTCGTGGCGCTGTGCGGCAAGATCTGGGTCCCGGGGCGCGACCCCAAGAAGTTCCCGGTGTGCCCGATCTGCCAGGAGATCTACGAGGGCCTGCGCAAGCCCCAGGACGGCGGGAAGTAATTTCACCCTTTTGACAGGTCTAGGTCACTGCTAGTGACATTTTGCCGCCCTAGGCGCTATTCTGGTTGCAGGGTGTCACGGGGCGCCCTGCCGTCATCGAAGGGAAACCACCATGCGTAACCTCGCCCGCACCGCTGCCGTCATCACCGTCGCCGCCGTCGCCACCCTGGCCGGAGGCTCCGCCAACGCCGTCACCCTCAAGCTCGGCTCGCAGCCGGCCGACACCATCAAGATCGGCTCGGCGCCCTCTGACGCGAGCACCGTCGGCTCCGTCGACCGCGTCACCCTCAAGCTGGGCTGACCACCAGGACCTCCTCGGCCCGCCGTCCCGACCCGGGGTGGCGGGCCGATGGCGTGCCGCTCGAGGCTGTCAAGGACCCGCCGCCCGGCATGTTGCCCGGCGAAAACGTCTACCCTGCAGGACGCGATGAGTACCTCTGCTGCCGAACACCTGTCCCCCGCCTTTCCCGAGCGCGCAGCGTGGGGAACGGCGGGCAAGCTGCGTGCCTGGCAGGCGGAGGCCCTCGAGGCCTACCTCGCCGAGCGTCCCCAGGACTTCCTGGCGGTGGCCACGCCTGGCGCCGGCAAGACGACATACGCGCTCCGGGTCGCGACCGAGCTGCTGCGGCGCGGGGTGGTGCGCCGCGTCACCGTCGTCGCCCCGACCGAGCACCTCAAGGTGCAGTGGGCGGACGCCGCCGCACGCGTCGGTATCCAGCTCGACCCGACCTTCACCAACGCCGCGGGGACGCACAACAAGGCCTTCGACGGCGTGGCGCTGACCTACGCGCAGGTGGCATCCAAGCCGCTGCTGCACCGGGCCCGCACGGAGGCCGCCCCGACCCTCGTGATCCTCGACGAGATCCACCACGGCGGCGACACCAAGTCCTGGGGGGACGCGATCCGCGAGGCCTTCGAGCCCGCGGCGCGGCGGCTGGCGCTCACCGGCACGCCCTTCCGCTCCGACACGAGCCCCATCCCGTTCGTGCGTTACGAGGAGGGTCCGGACGGCATCCGTCGGTCGGCCTCGGACTACTCCTACGGCTACGCCGAGGCGCTGCGCGACGGCGTGGTGCGGCCGGTGCTGTTCATGGCCTACGGGGGCGCGATGCGTTGGCGGACCCGCGCCGGCGACGAGCTCGCCGCCCGGCTGGGCGAGCCGCTCACCAAGGACCTCACGGCGCACGCGTGGCGGACCGCGCTGTCTCCCACGGGGGAGTGGATCCCGTCCGTGCTGCGCGCCGCCGACAAGCGCCTCACCGAGGTGCGCCGGCACGTGCCGGACGCCGGCGGCCTGGTGATCGCGACCAACCAGACCAATGCCCGCGCCTACGCCAGGATCCTGCACGAGATCACGGGGGAGAAGCCCACGGTCGTCCTGTCCGACGACGCCGGGGCCTCCCAGCGCATCGAGACCTACTCCCAGTCCACCGATCGTTGGCTGGTCGCGGTCCGGATGGTCTCCGAGGGGGTGGACGTGCCCCGCCTGGCGGTCGGGGTCTACGCGACCTCGACGTCGACGCCCCTGTTCTTCGCGCAGGCGGTGGGGCGGTTCGTGCGCGCCCGTAAGCGCGGAGAGGTGGCCTCGGTGTTCCTCCCGTCCGTGCCGGTGCTGCTCGAGCACGCCGCCCGCCTGGAGGACGAGCGGGACCACGCGCTCGACCGGCCCAAGAAACCCGGTGAGGAGGAGCCGCTCTGGTCCGAGGAGGACGGGCTCCTCGAGGAGGCCAACCGGTCCGAGCAGGCCAGTGACGAGCTCGACCTGAAGTTCGAGGCGCTGGAGTCGGACGCGGAGTTCGACCACGTCCTGTTCGACGCCCAGCAGTTCGGTCTCGTGGCGGACGTGGGCTCCGAGGAGGAGGAGGGCTACCTCGGACTGCCCGGCCTGCTGGAGCCCGACCAGATGGCGCACCTGCTCCGCGAGCGGCAGCGCGGCCAGAAGCCCAACGCGCGCGCCCAGGAGCGGCACGAGGAGGTCTCGGCACACCGCGCGCTGCAGGCCCAGCGCAAGGAGCTCAACAAGCTGGTCTCCGCCTATGCCCGCAAGACCGGCACGAAGCACGCGATCGTGCACTCCGAGCTCCGGCAGGTGTGCGGGGGACCGGCCCTGGACCAGGCGTCCGGGGAGCAGGTGACCGAGCGCATCGACAGGATCCGCAACTGGTTCGTCGGTCGCCGCTAGGTCACGGGACGGCGGCGTCGACCAGCGGAGCGGTGCGGTGCGCCAGCCGGGTGGCCAGGGAGATCACCGTCGAGGTGCGTATGACGGAACCGCCCGCCACGACGTCGTCGATCACCCGCTGCAGGTCTGCGTTGTCGCGGCCGACCAGGCGGATCCAGATGTCACCCGACCCGGTGATGGTGTGGGCCTCCAGCACCTCGGGGATCTGCTCCAGGTGACGCACCACCCGCTCGTGGCCGTGGTCCTGACGGATCTCCAGCGTGGCGAAGGCCATCACCGGGTAGCCCAGCGCCGCGGGGTCGACGTGCGGGGCGAAGGACGAGATGACCCCCCGACCCTGCAGGCGATCCAGGCGCGCCTGGACGGTGCCGCGCGCCACGCCCAGGACTCGTGAGGCGCCGAGCACCCCGATGTGCGGGTCCTGCGTGAAGGCGCTGATGAGCCTGCGGTCCAGATCGTCGATCCCCATGAGACACATTGTCCACTCTCGGGCGGCCTGCGCCACCAATCTTGACCAGTTTGCCCAGGCGGTGAGGGCATGCTTGCCCGGGTGGGTCGTCGCCCCCACAGTTGGGCCTCATGACCGACACCACCGTGGACCTCACGCCGCAAGAGCGTGACGCCGACCTGGACCTCGACCAGCTCAAGCAGCTGGTCGGCCTCGTGGAGTACGACGAGGCCCGTGACCCCTTCCCCGTCACCGGCTGGGACGCCATCGTCTTCGTGGTCGGCAACGCCACCCAGACCGCGCACTACTACCAGTCCGCCTGGGGCATGACCCTCGAGGCCTACTCCGGGCCCGAGAACGGCAACCGCGACCACAAGGCCTTCGTCCTGCGGTCCGGCTCCATCCGCTTCGTGATCAAGGGTGCCGTCAGCCCCGACAGCCCCCTGATCGCCCACCACGCCGCGCACGGCGACGGCGTCGTCGACATCGCCCTCGAGGTGCCGGACGTGGACCGCTGCGTCGCCCAGGCCCGCCGGATGGGCGCCACCGTCCTCGACGAGCCGCAGGACGTCGCCGACGAGCACGGCACGCTGCGGTTCGCCTCGATCGCGACCTACGGCGAGACGCGGCACACCCTCGTGGACCGCTCCCGGTACTCCGGCCCCTACTGGCCCGGCTACGTCGAGCGCACCTCGACCTACCAGAAGCGCGAGGGCTCTCCCAAGCGCCTCTTCCAGGCGCTGGACCACATCGTCGGCAACGTCGAGCTCGGCAAGATGGACGAGTGGGTCGCCTTTTACAACAAGGTCATGGGCTTCGTGAACATGGCCGAGTTCATCGGCGACGACATCGCCACCGACTACTCCGCCCTGATGTCCAAGGTCGTCGCCAACGGCAACCACCGCGTGAAGTTCCCCCTCAACGAGCCGGCGATCGCCAAGAAGCGTTCGCAGATCGACGAGTACCTCGACTTCTACCGCGGCCCCGGCGCCCAGCACCTGGCCCTCGCCACCAACGACATCATCCGCACCGTCGACGAGCTGCGCGCCAACGGTGTGGAGTTCCTCGACACCCCGGACTCCTACTACGAGGACGAGGAGCTGCGCCGCCGCATCGGTGAGGTGCGCGTCCCGATCGAGGAGCTGCAGAGCCGCGGCATCCTGGTCGACCGTGACGAGGACGGCTACCTGCTGCAGATCTTCACCAAGCCGCTGGGTGACCGTCCGACCGTCTTCTTCGAGATGATCGAGCGCCACGGCTCCCTGGGCTTCGGCAAGGGCAACTTCAAGGCGCTCTTCGTGGCGCTGGAGCGCGAGCAGGACCTCCGCGGCAACCTCTGACCATCCCGAATGCCGTCCGCCCGCCGTCGGGAGGCGACAAATCGGGGTCATCCGGGCGGCATGGCCCCCATCTGTCGCCTCTCAACGGCGGGTGCGGGGGCGCAGGGTGCGGGGTGCGGGGGTCGCTGCGGCTGACGAGGTCGGCGGCGGGTCAGGCCGACGGATCCTCGGCGACGGCCCCGGAGAACTGCGCCTGGTAGAGCCGGGCGTAGGCGCCGCCCGAGGCGAGGAGCTGGTCGTGCGATCCCTGCTCGACGATCGCGCCCTGCTCCATGACGACGATCCGGTCGGCGTGACGGATGGTCGAGAGGCGGTGGGCGATGACGAAGCTCGTCCGGTCGCGGCGGAGCCGGTCCATCGCCTCCTGGACGAGGGCCTCGGTGCGGGTGTCGACCGAGCTGGTGGCCTCGTCCAGGATCAGGATCGACGGGTCGGCCAGGAACGCGCGGGCGATGGTGAGCAGCTGACGCTGGCCCGCCGACAGCGACGAGCCGTCGTCGTCCAGCACCGTGTCGTAGCCGTCGGGCAGCGTCCGGATGAAGTGGTCGGCGTGGGCCGCGGCCGCCGCCGAGACCACGGCGTCCTCGGTGGGGTGGGCGGCGCCATACGCGATGTTGTCGCGGATGGAGCCGGTGAACAGCCAGGTGTCCTGGAGGACCACGCCGAACGCCGACCGCAGCTCGCGGCGGGGCAGGTCGCGGATGTCGGTGCGGTCCAGCGTGATCCGGCCGTCGTCGACGTCGTAGTAGCGCAGCAGGAGGTTGGCCAGGGTCGTCTTGCCGGCACCGGTGGGGCCGACGATGGCGATGGTCTGCCCCGGCTCGGCGACTAGGTCGAGGTGCTCGATGAGCGGGGTGTCGGGGGAGTAGGAGAAGGAGACGTCCTCGAACGCCACCCGACCGGCGACGGTGCGCTCAGCCGAGCCGTCTGCCCGGCCTCCGCCCGCGACGTCGTCGCCCAAGGTCGCCGTCACGGTGCGCGAGGGCACGTCCGGGGACTCCTCCTCGGCGTCGAGCAGCGAGTAGACGCGCTCGGCCGAGGCGACGCCCGACTGGAGCATGTTGGCCATGGCGGCGAGCTGGCCGAGCGGCTGGCTGAACTGCCGGGAGTACTGGATGAACGCCTGCACCCCGCCGATCGACAAGGAGCCCGAGGCCACGCGCACGCCGCCGATCACGGCGACCAGGACGAAGTTGAGGTTGGAGACGAACCACATGGCGGGCTGGATCATCCCGGACACGAACTGCGCCTTGAAGGCTGACTCGTAGAGGGCGTCGTTGTGCTCGGCGAAGGTGCGACGGGCCCCGTCCTGCTGGCCGAAGACCTTGATGAGCAGCTGGCCGGAGTACATCTCCTCCACGTGCCCGTTGAGCCGACCGGTGGCGGCCCACTGCTCGCGGAACTGCGGCTGGGAGCGCTTGGCGATGGCCATCGTGATCATCGCCATCACAGGGATGCTCACGACCGCGACGATCGTCAGCAGGGGAGAGATGGTGAGCATCATCACGATCACGCCGAGGACGGTCAGGGCGCTGTTGAGCATCTGGGTCATGGTCTGCTGCAGCGACTGGGCGACGTTGTCGACGTCGTTGGTGGCCCGGGACAGGATGTCGCCACGGGACTCGGTGTCGAAGTAGCGCACCGGCAGCCGCTCGAGCTTGTGCTCCACGTCGTGGCGCATCCGGTGGACGGTCGCCTGCACCACGGTCGTGGTCAGCCACACCTGCACCCAGGTGAACAGGGACGACAGGAGGTAGAGGCCGAGGGCCCACGCCAGCACCTGCGCCACGGCGCCCGTGTCGACGCCGACACCCGGGACGAGGTCCGGCATGCCGGAGAGCAGGTCGGCCAAGCGAGCGTCACCGCGCGCCCGTAGCCCCTCGACGAGCTGCTCGCGGGTCGCGCCGGCCGGCAGGTGCCGCCCGATCGCGCCGGCGAACACGAGGTCGGTGGCTCGTCCGAGGACCTTGGGCCCGACCACGGAGAACGCCACGCCGATGACGCCGAGCACCGTGATGACCAGGACGTGGCCCCGGTGCGCGGTCAGGTCGCCGAGCAGACGGCGAGCCGAGGCGCGGAAGTCGTCCGCCTTGGCTGCCGGGGCGCCCATCGCCATCGGGCCGCGCGCCGGCGAGGTGCGGCGCTGCTCGGTGGACGCGGTCATGCGGCCTCCTCCTCGCTCAGCTGGGACAGCACGATCTCGCGATAGGTCTCGCAGGTCCGCATCAGCTCACCGTGCCGACCTCGACCGACGACCGCTCCCTCGTCGAGGACGACGATCTCGTCGGCGTCGCGGATCGTGCTCACCCGCTGGGCGACCACGACGACGGTCGACTCACCGGTGATGGGCCTGAGCGCGGCGCGCAGGGCGGCGTCCGTGGCGTAGTCGAGCGCCGAGAAGGAGTCGTCGAACAGGTAGACCGACGGTCGGCGCACCACCGCCCGCGCGATCGCGAGACGCTGCCGCTGACCGCCTGAGACGGTGGTGCCGCCCTGGCTGATGGGGGCCTCGAGGCCGCCCTCCATCGCCTCGACGAAGTCGCGGGCCTGCGCGATCTCCAGGGCGGCCCACAGCTCGTCGTCGGTCGCGTCCTCGCGGCCGAGACGCAGGTTGCTCGCGACGGTCCCCGTGAACAGGTAGGGGCGCTGCGGCACGAGACCGAAGCGGGCCCACAGGTCGTGCAGGTCGAGCTCGCGCACGTCGACGCCGTCGAGCAGCACCTGGCCGGCCGTGGCGTCCATGAGCCGGGGGATCAGGTTGACGAGCGTGGTCTTGCCGGATCCCGTCGACCCGATGATGGCCGTCGTCCGGCCCGGGCTGGCAACCAGGTCGACGTCGCGCAGGACAGGGTCGTCGGCTCCGGGAAAGGTGAAGCTGACCGAGCGCAGCTCCACGACCCCGCGAGGCTCGACGGACGGCGCCGGTGTCGGCGCAGCAGGTGGCCGCACCGTCGGCTCCGTGGCCAGCACCTCGCCGATGCGCTCGGCGGACACCTGGGCCCGGGGCAGGACCATGAACATCATCGAGGCCATCAGCACCGACATGAGGATCTGCATGAGATAGGTCATCATCGCGACCAGGTCGCCGACCTGCATGTCGCCGCTGTCGACCCGCAGCCCGCCGAACCAGATCACCGCGACGGTCGAGACATTCATGATGAGCATGATCAGCGGGAACATCGAGGTCATCAGCCGTCCCGCCGTCACCGCGATGTCCCGCAGCTCGTCGTTGGCGACCGCGAACCTCTGCTGCTCGGCCCGGTCCTTGACGAAGGCCCGGATGACCCGCACGCCGGTGATCTGCTCGCGCAGGATCTGGTTGACGCCGTCCACCTGCACCTGCATCCGGCGGAACAGCGGGTGCAGCCGCACGATGATCAGGCCGAGGCACACGACCAGGATCGGCACGACGACGAGCAGCAGTCCCGAGAGGGCGACGTCGTGGCGCAGCGCCATGACGACCCCGCCGACGGCGGTGATGGGCGCGGACACCATCATCACGAGCGTCATGAACACCAGCATCTGCACCTGCTGGACGTCGTTGGTGGTGCGGGTGATCAGCGACGGCGCGCCGAACCTGCCGAGCTCCTCCGCCGCGAACTCCTCGACGGCGCTGAAGACCTCGGCGCGCAGGTCGCGACCGAAGCGCATGGCGGTGCGCGCGCCGTAGTAGATGGCGACGAGGTTGGCGAGGATCTGCACGACCGTGATCGCCAGCATCCAGCCGCCCGTGCGCAGGACGTAGCCGGTGTCGCCCTGGGCGATGCCGCGGTCGATGACGTCGGCGTTGAGGGTGGGGAGGTACAGGTTGGCCAGCACCTGCACGGTCTGGAAGATCAGGACCAGGACCAGGGGCCCACGGTGGCGCCCGAGGTGACGGCGCAGGATGGCTGACAGCACGGTGACACGGTAGTCCTCGGCACCGACAGACCCCATGCATTGTCGCCGGCCCGTCCCCGCACTTCCGACCGCCGTCTGCCCCCGTCCGCCCTGTCCGTCCCCGTCCGTCCCCGTCCGCCCTGTCGGCCGCCGGTCCCAGGTCGCCGTGGCAGGCTAGAGGCATGACCCAGCCATCAGGGTGGTACGACGACCCGCAGGACCCCGCCTACCTCCGCTACTTCGACGGAGTGTCGTGGAGCGACCACCGGGCGCCCAAGGTGGCCCCCCAGGTGGCGCGGTCGCAGATCGGCGAGGGGGCGCAGGTGGAGGACTTCCACCCGCGGGACCAGCAGCGGGACCAGCAGGCCCGCGAGGGTCGGTCTGGTCAGGCCAGGGATGGTGGCCAGGGGAGGAGCCCGTATGTCGCCCCGCCCGGCGGTATCGGGGGCAGCGGCACCGCGCGGGGACCGCGCCAGCACCAACAGGCCCCCTACCCCGGCGCGTACGCCCAGCCGGCGCAGGACACCACCCCGGACGGGCAGCCCCTCAGCGGATGGTGGCGGCGGTTCCTCGCCTGGATCCTCGACGGGCTCCTCGTCCTGCTCGTGATGCTGCCGCTCACGACATACCTGATGCGCGACTGGATCCCGCAGGTGCAGTCCTGGTGGGACGAGGCGATGGCCGCGGCGGCGGCCGGGAGCGCCACCCTGCCGCCGACCCCGATGCCCAGCGCGGCCCTGCAGCTGCAGGTCGCGGGGGCCATGTTCGTCGCCGCCGTGCTCTACGAGGTCGTCTGCCTGAGCCGGTGGGGTCGCACCCTGGGCCGGCTGGCCACCGGGATCAGCGTGCGCAGCATCGACCAGGCGGCGCCCGCGCCTGCGGGTCAGATCGCCCTGCGCACCATCGTTAAGCGGCTCGGCGACATCCTGCCGGGCGCGATCGGCACGGTGTGGATGCTGGTGGACGGGCTGTGGCCGCTCGCCGACCGACCGTTGCACCAGGCCATCCACGACAAGGTCGGCCGGACGTGCGTCGTGCGCGGCGCGTTGCCGCGGCGGCGGGGATGAGCCGCACCTCGCCCGGCCGATGAGGTGGGGCGGGCGCTAGCCTGCGACCGTGCACCCCAGACCGGTCCCGAGCATCCGACCCCGCCGGGACGAGGACGTCCCCGAGCTGGCGCGGCTGCTGATCGAGCAGCAGCCCACGTCTGGCTATCCCTACCGCAACCCGCTGCCCTTCCCGCCGCAGGAGTTCGTGCGGCGGGAGGGGGAGCTGGCCGCCTTCGTGGCCGAACGGGACGGCGAGCTGCTCGGCCATGTCGCCGTGGTATCCGCCCGCCGACCTCAGGACGGCCCGGCGGGGGAGGTCGAGCGCGCCTACGCCATGTATCCCCGGCTCGGGTGGGTCGAGGTCGGACGGGCCCGCCCGTCGTGGCTGCAGCCCGCAGCACCGGACGTCATCGCCATGATCCTCCCCGACACCACCTGAGGTCACCGGTCGTCACGCGGTGCACGCGCTGTCAGGTGGTGGTCTCACCGTGCCGGAGTGGTCTCGTGCTGCAGGGTGAGACGGGCTCGGCGGGGCGAGCGCGGGCGAGGCGGACGACCTCAGGCAGGCCCGAGGCGCGGGGCGCCGACCAGCTCCACGCCGGCCGCGCGCAGCTCGTCGAGTGCCCGCTCGGTGGTGTCCGGGGCGACGCCCGCCGTCAGGTCGAGCAGCACACGGGTCTGCAGCCCGGCCGACGCCGCGTCCAGGGCGGTCGCCCGGACGCAGTGGTCGGTGGCGATCCCCACGCAGTCCACCGCGGTGATCCCGCGTGACGAGAGCCACTGCGCGAGGGTCTCCCCGTCGTCCGTGACCCCCTCGAAGCCCGAGTACGCGGCGGACCGTCGGCCCTTGCGCACCACGGCGTCCACGGACCCGAGCGCCGGGCGCAGCCCCTCGTGGAAGTCCGCCCCCGACGAGCCCGCGGCGCAGTGCACCGGCCACGTGTCGACGTAGTCCGGCTGCGGCGCCCAGTGCCCACCGGGGTCCTCGTGCCAGTCCTGGGTGGCGACGACGGCGGCATAGCGGCCCTCCCGGGAGAGGACGAGCGAGGCGACGTCTCGCGCCACCGCGGCGCCACCGGCCACGGCCAGGGACCCGCCCTCGCAGAAGTCGCCCTGCACGTCCACGATCAGCAGCGCGCGGCTCTCGTCGACCCCGTCCGCTCGCGACGCCCCCGGCTCCCCGCTGGTCGCCGTGTCCCGATCCGTCCCCACCGTCATCGCTCAGTCCTCCACGTCGTCGACGTACTGGGTCGGGATGGCCGGCTCGCCACGCGACAGGCGGCGAGCGCGTGCCGGCAGCTCGGCCACCGAGGCCTCGTGCCGTGCCCGTGCGGCCTCGAGGGACAGGTCGCCCACGGCCTCGCCGCCGCGCATCAGCGGCACGAGCAGCTCGCGGTCGTTGCCGTCGTTGACCGGCCGCTCGCCGATCCCGATCACCTCGGCCTGCGCCGCGCCGCGCTCGTCGAGGCGCCGTAGGGCGTACTTGCGGCCACCGACCGAGGTCTTGGACCTCGAGGCCTTGGCCACCGAGACCCAGGTGCCGTCGTCGTCCTTGCGGGCGACGAGCTTGTAGACCATGCCGGCGGTGGGCGCGCCGGACCCCGTGACCAGCGACGTCCCCACCCCGTAGCCGTCGACGGGGGCGGCGGCCAGCGCGGCGATGGCGTACTCGTCGAGGTCGGAGGTCACGGTGATCCGGGTCGTGGTCGCGCCGAGCTCGTCGAGCTGCAGACGCACCTCGCGGGCCTGGGCCACGAGGTCCCCGGAGTCCAGCCGCACCCCGCCGAGCTCGGGCCCCGCCAGTCGGACGGCCTCGGCGACGGCGGCGCGGACGTCATACGTGTCGACCAGCAGTGTGGTGCCCTTGCCGAGGGACTCGAGCTGCGCCTGGAAGGCGCCGGACTCGCTGTCGTGCAGGAGGGTGAACGAGTGGGCGGACGTGCCGGCCGTGGGCACGCCGTAACGCCGGCCCGCCTCGAGGTTGGAGGTCTTGCCGAACCCCACGATGTAGGCCGCCCGCGCCGCCGCCACCGCGGCCTCCTCGTGGGTGCGCCGCGAGCCCATCTCGATGAGCGGGCGCTCCTCGGCGGCGGTGACCATGCGTGACCCGGCGCCGGCGATGGCGGAGTCGTGGTTCATGATCGACAGGACGAGCGTCTCCAGGATGCAGGCCTGCGCGAACGTCCCCTCGACGACGAGCAACGGCGAGCTGGGGAAGTAGACCTCGCCCTCGGCGTAGCCCCAGACGTCGCCGGTGAAGCGATAGGAGGCCAGGTAGTCCAGGGTCGCCTCGTCCACCACGGCGTTGTCCCGCAGGAACGCGATCTCGTCCTCGCCGAAGCGGAAGTCGCGGATGGCCTCCACCACCCGACCGGTCCCGGCGACGACCCCGTAGCGACGCCCGTCCGGCAGCCGACGCGCGAACACCTCGAACACGCAGTCGCGGTGGGCCGCGCCCGAGTGCAGGGCGGCCTGCAGCATCGTCAGCTCGTAGTGATCGGTGAGGAGGGCCGTTCCGGCCACGTTGCGAGTCACGCGACGCACTCTAACCGGACCCTCCCTGGCGGGGGAGGCACTGGCCGTATGCCGCCCCGCCCAGCCTCTCGGCCCGTCGCCCCTCGGGCGCGGGCCGCGGGTCTGTCGTAGCGTGGTGACCCCGGTCACGCCAGCGCGGCCACCGACGACCCGCAACGATCGACCACCGACCCACCAACGACGATGGGAGCATCCATGAGCGTCTATCCGCAGCCCGGCAGCAGCGAGTCCTCGATCGAGATCAAGGAGCGCTACGGCCACTGGATCGGGGGTCGGTGGACCGACCCGGTCAAGGGCGAGTACTTCGACAACCCGACGCCGGTGACCGGTCAGGTCTTCACCAGCGTCGCGCGGGGCACGGCCGAGGACATCGACGCGGCGCTCGACGCGGCGCACAAGGCCGCGCCGGCCTGGGGCAAGACCTCCGCCGCCGACCGCGCGCGCGTGCTCCTCAAGATCGCCGACCGGATGGAGGAGCACCTCGAGGACATCGCGGTCATCGAGACCTGGGACAACGGCAAGGCGATCCGCGAGACGCTCAACGCGGACATCCCCCTGGCGATCGACCACTTCCGCTACTTCGCAGGGTGCCTGCGGGCGCAGGAGGGCGGCATCAGCCAGATCGACGAGACGACGGTGGCCTACCACTTCCACGAGCCCCTCGGCGTGGTCGGGCAGATCATCCCGTGGAACTTCCCGATCCTCATGGCGGTCTGGAAGCTCGCCCCGGCCCTCGCCGCGGGCAATGCCGTGGTCCTCAAGCCGGCCGAGCAGACACCGTGGTCGATCCTCAAGCTGGTCGAGCTCATCGGCGACCTGATCCCCGAGGGCGTCGTCAACGTCGTCAACGGCTTCGGGGTCGAGGCGGGCAAGCCGCTGGCCTCGTCCCCGCGCATCGCCAAGATCGCCTTCACCGGCGAGACCACGACCGGGCGCCTGATCATGCAGTACGCCAGCCAGAACATCATCCCGGTGACCCTGGAGCTGGGCGGCAAGAGCCCCAACATCTTCTTCGAGGACGTCGCGCAGACCAAGGACGCGTTCTACGACAAGGCGCTCGAGGGCTTCGCGATGTTCGCACTCAACCAGGGCGAGATCTGCACGTGCCCCTCGCGCGCCCTCGTGCAGCGCTCGATCTACGACGGCTTCGTCGCCGACGGGGTCAAGCGGGTCGAGGCGATCGTCCAGGCCAATCCCCTGGACACCGACACGATGATGGGCGCCCAGGCCTCCAACGACCAGTTCGAAAAGATCATGAGCTACCTCGCGATCGGTCGCGAGGAGGGCGCCAAGGTCCTCACCGGCGGCGACAAGGCCGAGCTCGAGGGCGACCTCGCGGGCGGGTTCTACATCCGGCCCACGATCTTCGAGGGGCGCAACGACATGCGGATCTTCCAGGAGGAGATCTTCGGCCCCGTCGTCGCCCTGACCTCGTTCGAGGACGACGTCGAGGCGCTCGCGACCGCCAACGACACGCTCTACGGCCTCGGCGCCGGCGTGTGGACCCGGCACATGCACCGCGCCTACACGATGGGCCGCGCGATCCAGGCGGGCCGTGTGTGGACCAACTGCTACCACCAATACCCGGCGCACGCGGCGTTCGGCGGCTACAAGCAGTCCGGCATCGGGCGCGAGAACCACAAGATGATGCTCGACCACTACCAGCAGACCAAGAACCTCCTGGTCTCCTACAGCCCCGACAAGCTCGGGTTCTTCTAGGCCATGAGCGGTCCCCAGCCTGCGGAGGCGGTCACCCCTGCGGTGTGCCCGCCTCCGCAGGAGAGGTCGTATGCCGAGATCCCGCAACCGTCGCCGTCGCGGGTCGGGCTCACCGAGGCCGCCGCCGAGCTGCTGCGCCGGCTCGTGGACCGGCACGGCCCGGTGATGTTCCACCAGTCCGGCGGCTGCTGCGACGGCAGCTCCCCGATGTGCTACCCGGAGGGGGAGTTCCTCACCGGTGACGCCGACGTGCTGCTCGGACGGCTCGTGGCCCCGGGGCTTCCCGGCATACCGGTCTGGATCTCGCGGGCGCAGCACGCGGCGTGGGCGCACACCCACCTGACGATCGACGCCGTCCCCGGGCGGGGCGGGGGCTTCTCGCTGGAGTCGCCCGAGGGGCTGCGCTTCCTGACGCGGTCGCGGCTGCTGACCGACGAGGAGCGTGCCGCTGCCCTGCCGGAGGACTCTGCCTAGACTGGCGACCATGTCCGTCGCCCCCGTCGAGCTCGACCAGCCGCAGTCGGACGAGCTCATCGTCCCCGACGTGCCGTGGGTGACCCTCGTCTGGAACGACCCGGTCAACCTCATGTCCTACGTGACCTACGTCTTCCAGGAGTACTTCGGCTACGACCGGGCCAAGTCCGAGAAGCTCATGCTCGACGTCCACCTCGAGGGGCGCGCGGTCGTCAGCTCGGGCACGCGCGACGAGATGGAGCGCGACACCGAGGCGCTGCAGGGCTACGGCCTGTGGGCGACCTACCAGAAGGACGAGTAGATGGCCCAGGCCTTCCGTCGCCACGGCGACCGCATCGTCGGCCACCTCGACGAGGACGAGCGTGAGCTCCTCGCCGGCCTGCTCACCCAGGTGGCGCGCCTGATCCGGGGGATGGGCCCGGCGATCCCGGATCTCACCGGCGACCCGCTCGCCGACGCGGTGGCGGGACTGTCGGCGGACCCGCCGCGGCCCCAGGTCGACCCGGCCGTGCGACGGTTGTTCCCGGACGCCCGCCGCGACGACGGGCCGCAGGTCGCGGCGGAGGCCGAGGAGTTCCGTCGGCTCACCGAGATGGGGCTGCGGCAGCGCAAGGTCGCCACCCTCGAGGCCGCGGTGTCGCTGCTGGAGCACGCCACCGACCCCGAGGTGCTCACCCTGACGACGCAGCAGGCCGGGCAGCTGACCGTGGCGCTGACCGACGTGCGGCTCGTGCTGGGGGAACGCCTGGGCCTGCGCACCGACGCGGACGCCGCGGCCCTCGAGGAGCTGGTCGAGCAGCTCGGCGAGGACCATCCGCACGTGCAGACCGCCGCGCTCTACGACTTCCTGACCTGGATCCAGGAGACGCTGGCCGAGGCGCTGGTCCGCTGACCGCCGTATGCCTCCCGCCCGCCGCTGCCGCTCGCCGCACCCCGCCGACCGCTCACGTCACGATTCGGGCGCAGCAGGGCCACCCGGGGCCCGATCCGTTGTCCCGCATGGTCATGCGTGGCATGGTTCACAGCACCGCTCACTCATGCTCATGGAGGTAGCCCCGTGCTGATCCGTCCCGCTCGCGCCTCGGTGGTCGTCACCGCCCTGGCGGTCGCCTCGTCCCTGTCCCTCGCCGCCTGCGGCTCGGACTCGCTCGACTCGGGGGGCGCCAAGGCCTCCAGCGCCGCCGGCTCGGCCACCGCCGCCGCCAGCCAGGCCGTCGACCAGGCCCTCGCCGCCAAGGTCCCCGCCAAGATCAAGCAGGCCGGCGTCCTCAAGGTCGGCTCGGACGCCTCCTACGCCCCCAACGAGTTCATCGGCGACGACGGCAAGACCGTCACCGGCATGGACGTCGACCTGTTCACCGCCGCCGCGCAGAAGCTCGGCCTCAAGGCGGACTTCCAGAACGCCGAGTTCCCGTCGATCATCCTCGGCGTGACCTCCGGCAAGTTCGACGTCGGCGTCTCGTCGTTCACGATCAACGACGACCGCAAGCAGAAGGTCAACATGGTGCAGTACTTCAACGCCGGGACCCTGTGGGCGGTCAAGAAGGGCAACCCCAAGCAGGTGGACCCGGCCAAGGCGTGCGGCCTCAAGGTCGGCGTGCAGAAGGGGACGGTCCAGATCGACGACCTCACCGCCCGCTCCAAGAAGTGCACCGACGGCGGCCAGCCCGCCATCACCCAGATCGTCGAGACCGAGCAGTCCAAGGTGACCGCGGACCTGTCCTCGGGCAAGGTCGACGCCATGGCCGCCGACTCCCCGATCACCAACTACGCCGTCAAGCAGACCAACGGCCAGCTGGAGAAGGTCGGTGAGCTCTACGACTCCGCGCCGTACGGCATCGTCGTCCCCAAGGACCAGAAGGACCTCGCGGACGCCATCGGCGGCGCCTTCGCCGCGCTGGAGAAGTCCGGGGACTACAAGAAGATCCTCGAGAAGTGGAACAACGCCGACGGCGCCGTCACCGAGTTCCCGGTGAACCCCTGATCCATGGCTGACTCCGTCTCGAGGCCGCAGCAGCAGGGGCAGCCGGACAGCACGACGGACCGGCCGGGCGCCATCGACGCCCGGCCGGTCCGGCACCCCTGGCGCTGGGTGGCCGTCGCCGTCATCCTGGTCCTCCTGGCCATGATGGTGAGCTCGTTCCTCACCAACGAGCGCTGGGACCTGGCGTTCATGGTCAAGGTCATGAACTACAAGCCGGTGCTCAACGGCCTCATCATGGGCACGATCCTCGGCACCCTCGGTGCCATGGTCATCGGCGTCACCCTCGGCGTGGTCCTCGCCGTCATGCGGTTGTCGTCCAACCCGGTGCTGACCTTCACCGCGGCGGCCTACACGTGGTTCTTCCGCTCCATCCCCCGCCTCGTGCTGCTGGTCATGCTCGGCACCGGCGTCGGCTACCTCTACCCCGAGCTGACCCTGGGCGTGCCCTTCGGCCAGCAGATCGCGGGAGCCCTCGGCCTCGGGACAGACCTCACCCTCACCCAGATCGACGTCAACGCCTTCTCGTCCACCCTGTGGGCCGGCGTCATCGGCCTGGGCCTGTCCGAGGCGGCCTACATGGCCGAGATCGCCCGCGCCGGGATCCTGTCCGTCGACCAGGGGCAGCGCGAGGCGGCCCAGGCACTCGGCATGCCCGCGGGCAAGACCATGCGCCGGATCGTCCTGCCCCAGGCCATGCGCGTGATCGTGCCGCCCACCGGCAACGAGACCCTCGCCATGGTCAAGGACACCTCGCTGCTGTCGGCCGTCCCGATCAGCGCCGAGCTGTTCTACCAGACCCAGGTGATCGGCCAGCGGACCCTGCAGATCATGCCCACGATGATGGCGGCCGTGTGCTGGTATCTCGTCGTGTGCTCGATCCTCATGGTCGGCCAGTACTACCTCGAGCGGCACTTCGGCAAGGGCTTCGGCAGCGCGCCCGGCAAGAAGGACCAGACCGTCAAGCGGCTGCTCGCGACCACGGGGAGCCACTGATGAGCAGCCGTATGACGGAGCCCGCCGCCACCGGGCGTGACGGCGACGCGCGAGGGGCCGGCCGGGACGGCATACCTCTGGTGCACGCCGTCAACGTCCACAAGGCGTTCCACGGCAACGAGGTGCTCAAGGGCATCGACATGGACGTCCGCCAGGGGCAGGTCGTGTGCCTGCTCGGGCCGTCCGGGTCGGGCAAGACGACCTTCCTGCGCTGCATCAACCAGCTCGAGTCGATCGACGGCGGCCGCATCTGGGTCGACGGGGACCTCATGGGCTACCGCGACGCGGGCGGGCGGCTGCACCACCTGACCGACAAGCAGGTCGCGGCGCAGCGGCGCGAGATCGGCATGGTCTTCCAACGGTTCAACCTCTTCCCGCACATGACGGTCCTCGCGAACGTCATGGAGGCGCCGGTCCAGGTCAAGGGCGAGCGCAAGACCGAGGTCAAGGAGCGGGCGGTGCAGCTGCTCGACCGGGTCGGCCTCGCTGAGAAGGCCGACGCCTATCCCGGCCAGCTGTCCGGGGGTCAGCAGCAGCGCGTGGCCATCGCGCGGGCGCTCGCGATGCAGCCCAAGCTGATGCTCTTCGACGAGCCGACGTCGGCGCTCGACCCCGAGCTGGTGGGCGAGGTGCTCACCGTCATGCGCGAGCTCGCCGCGTCCGGGATGACGATGATCGTGGTGACGCACGAGATGGCCTTCGCCCGCGAGGTGGCCGACCACGTCGTGTTCATGGACGCCGGGGTCGTCGTCGAGCAGGGGCCGCCGCGCGAGGTCATCGGCAACCCGCAGCACGACCGCACCCGTGCCTTCCTGTCGCGGATGCGGTCGGAGTCGCACGACGGCTGACGCCTCCCCAGCCTCTATCCTCGGTCGGGTGAGCGACGCACCCATCGGCATCTTCGACTCCGGCTACGGGGGCCTCACGGTCGCCCGGGCCGTGCTCGACCAGATGCCGAGCGAGTCGATCGCCTACCTCGGTGACACGGCGCGGGCGCCATACGGCCCCCGCCCGATCGCCGAGACCCGGCGCTTCGCGCTCGAGTGCCTCGACCGGCTGGTCGACCACGGCGTCAAGGTCCTCGTGATCGCCTGCAACACCGCCAGCGCCGCGGTCCTGCACGACGCGCGGGAGCGGTATGCCGTGCCCGTGGTGGAGGTCATCCGGCCGGCCGTGCGACGCGCCGCCGCCGCCACCCGCAACGACGTCGTCGGCGTCATCTCGACCCGCGGGACGCACCAGAGCCGGGCCTACCCGGACGCGTTCGCGGCGGCGCCGCAGATCCGCGTGGTGAGCCAGCCGTGCCCACGCTTCGTGGAGCTGGTCGAGTCCGGCGTCACGGGCGGTCACGAGGTGCTCGACGTCGCGCGCGGCTATCTCGAGCCCGTCATCGCCCAGGGGGTCGACACGCTGATCCTCGGCTGCACGCACTACCCGCTGCTCACCGGCGTCATCTCCTATGTGATGGGAGACACGGTGACACTGGTGTCGTCCGCCGAGGAGACTGCCAAGGACGTCTACCGCGTGCTGGCCGACGGTGACGCGCTGCGACCCTCCGACCAGGGGCCTCCGTCCCACGGGTTCACCACCACCGGCGACCCCGAGGAGTTCCGTCGGCTGGCGCGTCGCTTCCTCGGCCCCGAGGTGGACACCGTGTTCGCCGACGACAGAGGTGCCCCGTGAGAATGACCGTGATCGGCTGCTCGGGGTCCTTCCCGGGGCCGCAGTCGCCGGCGTCCTGCTACCTGGTGCAGGCCGAGGACCCGGACGGGCGCACCTGGTCGATCGTGCTGGACCTCGGCAACGGCGCGCTCGGGGTGCTGCAGCGGCACCTGGCCCTCGACGCGCTCGACGCGGTGCTGCTGTCGCACCTGCACCCCGACCACTGCCTCGACGTGTGCGGGCTGTACGTCACGCGCAAGTACGCCCCGTCGCGGGGTGCGGATGACGGACGGTTGCCGGTGCACGGTCCCCGTGGTGTGGAGCGCCGGATGGCCGAGGCCTACGGCGGCGGGGAGGGGTCGGCGCTGGCCGGGCAGCTGGACTATCGCGAGTGGGAGGCCCGTCGGCCGGTCCGGATCGGGCCGTTCACGGTGACGCCGGTGCCGGTCAACCACCCGGTCGAGGCCTATGGGCTGCGCGTGGAGGCGGACGGCCAGGCGCTGGCCTACAGCGGCGACACCGACTCCTGCCCCGAGCTGTCGGAGCTGTTCGCGGGGGCCACGCTGGTGCTGGCGGACTCGGCCTTCGTGGACGGTCGGGACGACACGCGCGACATTCACCTGACCGGGTCGCGGGCCGCTGCCGCCGCGGTGGAGGCCGGAGGTGTGCAGCGGCTGATGCTGACGCACATCCCGTCCTGGAACGACCCGCAGGTGTGCCGCGCCCAGGCCGCGTCGGTGTGGACGGGCGAGGTCGAGCTCGCGGAGCCCGAGCGCACCTACCCACTCTGACCTACCGGGGGTAGGGGCATCGACCGGCCTTCGTTCGCCAGGCTGATGATCCGGCCCCCGGTAGGGGCATCAGCGGTGCAGGCGACCCACCACCGGCATCGACTGCAGCTTGCCTCTGGCGTGCCCCGACCTGACGAAGGCCGCGGTGGCGTCCGTGCCCGCCTGGATCCCGTGGCGGCGCCCCTGCTTGATCCACGAAGGGAAGCCGCTCATGTCGTAGACGATGTCCTGCACGGCGACGTAGCAGCGAGCGCCGTCCCGGCAGGTGGCCGCCGCCAGCTCGGCGTCCGTGACGGTGACCGTGTCGAGGCGCCGTTGCTCCTCGACGGAGTAGGTGCCAGGCTCGAGGGTGAGGTCGCGGAGCTGCTGTCCGGTCCATCACGGCCGGCGACAGCGTGATGCCCGCTCGCCGACCGCCCCAAAACCCGCCGGGGGTAAGGGCATCAGCCTGGGGGACGGAGGCCGGTCGATGCCTCTACCCCCGGCGGGAGAGGGCGGAGGGCCACCAGGTGCGGTCGCCGAGCTCGCGCACCAGCGCCGGCACCAGCAGAGACCGCACCACGAAGGTGTCCAGCAGCACGCCGAACGCCACGATGAACGCGATCTGCACCAGGAAGCTCAGCGGCAGCACCCCCAGCGCCGAGAAGGTCGCGGCCAGCACGATCCCCGCGCTCGTGATGACCCCGCCGGTGACGGCGAGGCCGACCAGGACGCCCTCGCGGGTCCCGCGCTTCCGGCTCTCCTCGCGCACCCGCGTCATCAGGAAGATCGAGTAGTCGATCCCGAGCGCGACCAGGAAGACGAACCCGTAGAGCGGCACCGTCGGGTCGAAGCCCGGGTAGTCCAGCACCCACGTGAACAGCACCGCGAAGACCCCCATGGTGGCCGCGAAGCTCAGCACGTTGGCCAGGGTCAGGAGCACCGGCGCGACGGCCGAGCGCAGCAGGATCACCAGCACGACGAAGACCACGAGCAAGATGGCGGGCCCAACGGTCCGCAGGTCGTGCACCCCGGCGTCCCGCGAGTCGAGCCCCTGGGCGGCGACGCCCCCGACGAGGGCGTCGGAGGAGATGGGGTGCACGACGGCCCGTATGCCGCGCACGACGCCCTGCGCGGCCGGGGTGTCGGCGGCCGGTGTGGTCGTGGCCTGGAGCAGCACACGCCCGTCGACGACCTTGGGCGGCTGGCCCTGGTCGGGCCGTCCGCCACCCGTGCTGCCCGCCTGGTCCGTGAGCGGGACCACGGACGCCACCCCGTCGACGCCCCGCACCGCCGCCGCGACCTGGGCGGCCGAGGCGGCGGGCACGATGACCTGGACCGGCGACCCGGAGCCGCCGGGGAAGTGGCGGGCCAGCGCCTTGTTGCCGGTGACCGACTCGACCTCGGTGGTGAAGTAGCTGGACTGGGGTGCGCCGTCCGCGCGCAGCACCGGCACGAAGGCCGCGCACACGGCGAGCCCCAGCGCCGACAGCACCCAGGCCCGGCGCGGGTGCCGACCGACCAGGCCGGCGACCCGGCCCCACATGCCGGGTCGCGCAGCTGCGCCCGAGGGGGTCGTCGGTGCGCCGATCCCGTCCTCGGCGTGAACGTGGTCGACGCGCGGGATCGCCGGCCAGAAGATGCGCCGCCCGGCGAGCAGCAGTACCGCGGGCAGGAAGGTCAGGGCGGCGAGCATGGCGCCGACGATGCCGAGCGCCCCGATCGGTCCGAGGCTGGCGTTGTTGCCGAGGTCGGACAGGAGCAGGCACAGCAGGCCGAGGATGACGGTGCCGCCGGAGGCGGCGATCGGCTCGACCGTGCCCCGCCAGGCGCGGGCCATCGCGGTCCAGTGGCTCTCGTGGTCGTGCAGCTCCTCCTTGTAGCGCGCTACCAGCAGCAGCGCGTAGTCCGTCGCCGCGCCCACCACGAGGATCGACAGGATGCCCTGGCTCTGCCCGGAGAGGGTGAGGTGGCCGCCCTCGGCGAGCGGGTAGATCACGAGGCCGGCCGCCGCCAGGCCGAAGATCGCGGTGGCCAGCACCGCAAAGGGCAGGACCGGGCTGCGGTAGACGACGAGCAGGATCACGAGCACCACGCCGAGCGCCACGAGCAGCAGGACGCCGTCGATGCCGCCGAAGGCCTTGACCAGGTCGGCCGTGAAGCCGCCGGGGCCGGCGACATACGCCTGCAACCCCGACGACGACAGGACCGTGTCGCGCTGGGTGCGCAGCGCCTCGGCCACCGCGCCGACGGGCTTCACCCCGTCGATCTCGGTGTCGGTCTTGCTCGAGTCCACGCTGACGGGGACGAGCAGCGCCTTGCCGTCCGGGGAGGGGATCGCGACCGTGGGCCCCGCGAGCAGGGACTGC
The DNA here is from genome assembly GCF_009707125.1 of Arsenicicoccus cauae. GTDB lineage: Bacteria > Actinomycetota > Actinomycetes > Actinomycetales > Dermatophilaceae > Arsenicicoccus > Arsenicicoccus cauae. Next base: position 119,583 of record NZ_WLVL01000018.1, on the reverse strand, counting down.
AGCCTGACCTGGGGCGCCCCCGGCAGGGTCAGCGAGGGGATCGAGTCGACATAGCTCTTGGCCGCGGCCCGGTCGGCGGCGGTGAGCCCGGACTCGCGCTCGACCACGACGAAGAACGGCAGCGTCGACTGCTCCTGGAAGCGCTCGGCCACCTCGCGGGCCTTGGTCGACTCGGCGCTGGCGGGCAGGAAGGCCGCCTGGTCATTCCGCTGCACCGAGGACAGGCCGCCGATCTTGGGGCCGCCGAGCCCGCCGACGGCGAGCCAGGCGACGACCACCACCAGCGCGGCGAGCAGCCACCGGCCCGGTCGCGGGCCTGCGGTCCCGGAACGGCGGCGGCGATGACGACCAGGCTGGGCACTCATTCCACCAGTGAAACAAATGACGGGTGGGTGCGCGCGTCGCCACGCGAGCCGGGGACGGCATACGGGCTCGATAGGCTGAGGCCCATGACTGCACGCCACGACGGGCGCACGCCCGACCAGCTCCGCGACGTCCGCATCACCCGCAACTGGCTGGACCACGCCGAGGGATCGGTGCTCGTGGAGTTCGGGCGGACCCGGGTGCTGTGCGCGGCGAGCTTCACCGAGGGGGTGCCGCGCTGGCTCAAGGGTCAGGGCCGCGGCTGGGTCACGGCGGAGTACGCCATGCTGCCGCGCTCGACCAACACCCGCTCGGACCGCGAGTCGGTCAAGGGCAAGATCGGCGGTCGCACGCACGAGATCTCCCGCCTGGTCGGGCGCTCGCTGCGGGCCGTGGTCGACCTGGACCAGCTGGGGGAGAACACCATCGTCCTGGACTGCGACGTGCTGCAGGCCGACGGCGGGACCCGCACGGCCGCGATCACCGGCGCGTATGTCGCCCTCGCCGACGCCATCGCGGGTGGGGTCACGAGCGGCGCGATCCGCCGGGGCGCGACGCCCCTGCGCGACTCGGTCGCCGCGGTCTCGGTCGGTGTGGTCAAGGGGGTGCCGGTGCTCGACCTGGACTACCCCGAGGACTCGACTGCCGACACCGACATGAACGTCGTGATGACCGGCGACGGCCGCTTCGTCGAGGTGCAGGGCACGGCCGAGGCCGAGCCCTTCGACAAGGCGACGCTGGACGCCCTGCTCGAGCTGGCCACGGCCGGGTGCGCCGAGCTCACCCGCCTGCAGCAGGCGGCCCTGGCCGAGACCCCGCGGGAGCGCGTCCAGTGAGCCGGGTCGTCCTCGCCACCCGCAACGTCGGCAAGATCCGTGAGCTCGAGACGATCCTGCGCGAGTCGCTGCCCGACGTCGAGGTGGTCGGGCTGGGGGAGTTCCCCGACCTGGAGGACGTCGTCGAGTCGGGTGTGACCTTCGAGGCCAACGCCACGCTCAAGGCCACCTACGCCGCCCGCATGACGAATCTGCCTGCCGTTGCTGACGACTCGGGCCTGGCCGTCGACGTCCTCGGCGGTGCTCCCGGCGTGTTCTCGGCCCGCTGGTCGGGTCGGCACGGGGACGACGCAGCCAACCTGCGCCTCCTGCTGGACCAGCTCGCCGACGTGCCGGACGAGCACCGTGGGGCGCGCTTCCGGTGCGCGGCGGTGCTGGCGCTGCCGGACGGGACGACCGTCTGCCGCGAGGGCGACTTCCCGGGGACGCTGACGCGAGCGCCGCGCGGCAGCAACGGTTTCGGCTACGACCCGATCCTGCAGGTCGAGGGCGACACCCGCACCGCCGCCGAGCTGTCCCCCGAGGACAAGAACGCGATCTCCCACCGCGGCAAGGCCTTTCGCGCGCTGGCGCCTGAGATCGCTCGCCTCTTGGGCTGATCGCGCAGAGCCGCCGACGCGCCGACGAGCCGACGAGCGGATCAGTCGTCGGCGCGGGTCACCCGGCCGCGGCCGGACTTCACGTCCGCGCGGCGGGCCTTGGCGGCGAGCCGGCGGCGCTGGGACCCCTTGGTGGGCTTGGTCGCTCGCCTCGGGGGCGGCGGGGGAGCCAGGGCCTGCCGTATGCCGTCGGCCAACCGCGTCCGCGCCGCCTGGCGGTTCTGGCGCTGGGACCGGTGCTCGGACGCGTCGATCGTGATCACCCCGTCGACCAGGCGTGACGCCAGGGCCGCGACCACCCGGCCCCGCTGCGCCTCGGTCAGCGCGGCGGAGGTGGCGGGAGACCAGGACAGCTGCACCCGCGAGTCGGTGGTGTTGACGCCCTGACCCCCGGGGCCCGAGCTCCGCGAGAAGCGTTCGGTCAGCTCGGCCGCCGGCACCACGAGCCCGCGCGGGATGCCCGGGCCGAGAGGGACGCGGAGGTCGCCGGTCGGCATACGACCACTGTGACAGAGGCGCCCGGCTCACCAGGGTGAGCCGGGCGGGGGCGGTGCGCACGGCGGGACTCGAACCCGCACGCCGGGGCACAGGAACCTAAATCCTGCGTGTCTGCCAGTTCCACCACGTGCGCGAGCCCGGCCGACCACGCGACCGGGCAGGAGGCCCAGGCTACTCGGCGAGGCCGAGGGACCTGGACAGCGAGGCGACGTGGCCCTTGGCCTTGACGTTGTACTTGGCCAGCTCGACCCGGCCCTGCTCGTCGAGCACGATCGTGGACCGGATCACGCCCTGGATCGTCTTGCCGTAGCTCTTCTTCTCGCCGTAGGCGCCGAACGCCGTGAGGACGCCGAGGTCGGGGTCGCCGAGGAGGGGATAGGTGAGGCCCTCCTTCTCGCGGAAGCGCGCGAGCTTGTCCGGCGCGTCCTTGCTGATCCCCACCACCTCGTAGCCCGCCGCCCGCAAGGATCCGAGCGAGTCCCGGAAGTCGCAGGCCTCGGTGGTGCAGCCGGGCGTCATGGCGGCGGGGTAGAAGAAGATCACGAGCCGCCGCCCGCGGAAGTCCGCGAGGGACACCGGCGCGCCCGTGTCGTCGGGGAGGGTGAAGTCGGGGGCCTGGTCGCCGGGCTCGAGACGGGGCATGTCGGGTCCTTCCGGGCGGCTGGTCGGGATGCACCCCGAGCCTACGGGGTATGCCGGACTGCAGCCGCGCAGGCGGATGCTCCGACGTGGGGCACCTCACCTGCGTTATCGTCGACGCAGAACCCGCGTCCCGCGCATTCCCCCACGCTAGGAGAGCATCGTGACCGAGCAGCCCAACAAGTCCGTCTCCGACCTCGAGACCGACATCGCCAAGAGCCGTGAGCGTCTGGCCGCCACCATCGACGAGCTGGCCTTCCGCGCCCAGCCCAAGAACATCGTGGCCGACCAGAAGCGCCAGCTGCGCGACTCGCTCATGGCCAAGTACCACTCGTTCATGGGGACGTCCGCGAGCGCCACCACGGGGCCGAGCCGCTACTCCGCGACCACCACGACCACCCACGCCGACGCCTCCGTGGCCGACCAGGCCAAGGCCAAGGCCGAGGAGCTCAAGGCGACGGCAACGCTCAAGGCCGAGGAGCTCAAGGCCACCGCCACCGCCAAGATCGACGAGCTGAAGACCCGGTCCGAGAGCCAGGGCCAGCACGCCGACCCGTCGTCGCAGAACTCGTTCGCGGACCTGAAGTCCCGCGCCCAGGTCAAGGCCGACCAGGCCCGGCTCAAGGTCGACGAGGCCACCCACGACGCCGACGGCGAGCTGCGCCTGGAGCGCGTCGCCACCGGGCTGGCCGCCGTGGGCGCCGTCCTGATCAGCCTGGGCGTCGCGCGCCGCAACCAGGGCTGAGCCCATACGTTCCACCGTCGAGGTGACCCCGTCGCGGCGGGGTCACCTCGATTTCATGTCGGCCCGCTGACCTGGTAGGGTCTTACCTCGTTGCGCCGCTAGCTCAATGGCAGAGCAAGTGACTCTTAATCACTGGGTTCGGGGTTCGAATCCCTGGCGGCGCACCAGATCCGAAGGGCCCGGTCCAGTGGACCGGGCCCTTCGTCGTGTCCGGGGCGCCTGCGGCGCGCGGGTACCCCTTCCCCAAGCGCGACGGCAGGGCTACCCTGGTCAGATGTGACGCGGGTCACACGCTCGAGGCCGGGGAGGCTCTCATGGACCGCAGCTCGTCCCAGGGATTCCGTCCGATGCTGTGCGCGCTGGCGGCGGCGGTCCTCGCCGCCGCGGTGCTGGTGCAGCTCCCCGTCGTGACGGCGGGGGCGGCCACCACCCCCACGGTCGTGACCCTCACCTTCGACGACGGCGACGCGGACCAGCTCGCCGCGCAGCGGACCATGCGGTCGGCCGGCCTCGCCGGCACCTTCTACGTCGTGTCGGGGTGGGTGGGGGCGCCCGGCTACCTGTCCCGCGCGGACCTGACGGCGATGGCCGCGGACGGCAACGAGATCGGCGGCCACACGGTGACCCACCCTGACCTCGTGCAGATCCCGGCGCAGGAGGTCCGTCGGCAGATCTGCAACGACCGGGCCACGCTGCACCAGTGGGGATTCCGTCCCGTGAGCTTCGCCTACCCGTTCAGCGACGCCAACCCCGCCGTGGAGCAGGCCGCCCAGGACTGCGGCTACACCACCGCCCGTGGCCTCGGCGACGTGCGGAGCCCCTTCGGCTGCACCGGCTGCGTCCGGGCCGAGACGTCCCCGCCGCCCGACCCCTACTACCTGCGCGCGCCGGACCAGGTCGACGCCCGCTGGACGCTCGCCACCCTCAAGAGCCAGGTCACGGCCGCGAGCACGCGCTCGGGCGGATGGGTCATCCTCACCTTCCACCGGGTCTGCGCCCCGCTGGGCACCGCGGACTGCCCGGCCGACCGCTCGGTCACCCCAGAGGTCTTCCGCCAGTTCACCACGTGGCTCGCGGCCTATGCGCGAACGGCCTCCAACAACACGACGGTCCGCACCGTCGACCAGCAGGTGCGGGCCTACCTCGGCGCCGGGTACCCCGCCTACTCCGTCCCCGTCCCCGTGCCGACGACACCGCCGACGCAGCCGGGGATCAACGCCCTGACCAACCCCTCGCTCGAGGCGGTCGACGGGTTCACCGGCTTCCCGTCGTGCTTCCAGCCCGGTGGCTGGGGGACCAACACCCCGAGCTGGGCCCGCAGTACGGCGAGCCGCACCGGCGTGGCCGCCGAGCAGCTGACGATGACGGGGTACCAGGACGGGGACGCCAAGCTGCTGCCCACGCTCGACCTGGGCACCTGCTCGCCGTCGGTGGTGCCGGGTCGCACCTACGAGGTCAGCACGTGGTTCACGTCGACAGCCGTGTCCCAGCTCGCGCTCTACTACCGCGACGGGTCCGGCGCCTGGCGCTACTGGACCTCCAGCCCCTGGATCGCGGCCGCCCCCACCTGGCAGCGCGCGGCCTTCACCACCCCGCCCGCTCCGGCGGGCGCGACGGGCATGAGCTTCGGCCTCGCGCTCATCGCGAACGGCGTGCTCACGACGGACGACTACGCCCTGACCGAGGTCCCGGCCACGTCCCCGACAGCGACCGCGTCCGCACGCCGGCTCGTCGTCAGCGCCCCCAGCCTCGGCGCCACCCCCGGCCGTCGCCCGACGCGGGTGCGGCCGGCGCAGGCCACGCCGCAGGGCACCACCACCCTGCGACCCACCCTGCGGCGTCAGGACGCGGCCGCCACCACCTACGTGCCGGGACCGGGTGAGGTGCCCGAGGGCACGCGCATCGCCCCGGCCGTCGCCCTCGAGCGCCGGTGAGGTCGGTCCGTCACCCCGCGGCGGGCAGGGTCGGCATCCGCACGGCCGCCGTCCTGATCGCGATCGCGTGCGTCGGGCTGCTGGCCGTAGCGCTGGCGCGGATGGCCCTGGACCGGCCCCCGAGCTCCGGTGCCTCGGCGCCCCCGCCTCGGGCGCCCAGCGCAGGCGCCCCCACCGGAGTCACCCCCACCGCAGCCACTCCCACCCCACGCGGTCCGGACACCGGCGCCGCCCCCGGCATCGGCGGCACGCCGACCGCGTCGGCCGCCCCCTCGCGGCCGGTGGCGCCCAAGCGCAACGTCGCGCCGCTGCCCCGGCGCACCTACCCCTGGCACACGGGGATCGTCTCGACCACCTTCTGGGTCGGCGAGATCTTCGACCCGACGGCGCCGGACGGGTCGCAGCGCATCTCGACCTACGACGCGCGCTGGTTCGAGCACTACGGCGGCTGCGACGGCGTGGTCGTCGCCGGGGAGTGCCGCACCGAGCGCCGGACGGCGGCGGGCGGGTGGTTCCCGACCCGGATGACGCCGCGGGAGAACCCCTTCTACCTCGACGTGCCGTTCGACGACCTCAACGACCCCGTCGGGTGGGAGAGCCGGTGCCGGGTCGTGCCCTGGGCCGACGACCCGGGGTACGCCGGGCGGTGCACGGACCGGTCGTTCTCCTACCTCAAGAACCGCTGGGTGCGCCTCGTGGGGCCGAACGGCGCCACGTGCTACGGGCAGGTCCAGGACGCCGGACCGGGGGAGTACCACGACGCCGCCTACGTCTTCGGGCACACCGATGCCCGCCCGGCCAACCGTCGCTACGGCGGGGCGGGGATGGACGTGTCGCCGGCGCTCAACGGCTGCCTGGGCTTCGCCGAGCTCGACGGCGACACGGACCGGATCCGCTGGCAGTTCGTGGAGGCCTCGGAGGTGCCTCGTGGTCCCTGGACGCGCCTGGTGACCACGTCCGGGGTGACGACGGACTGAGCTCGTACGGCGTCGGGCGGTCACCGCCTCGGGTCGGTCCGCCATACGGTCTGCGGCAGGTCCCAGATCGCCGGGTCCTCACGGCCGAGCCGCCACAGCGCGACCCCCGACACCTGGTGGGCGGAGGCCAGCCGCAGCTTCTCGCGCACGCTGCGGGCGTTCTCGTACCACACCTCGTGCCGGGCCCCGTCCTGCTCGTAGGCCAGGTGCGGAGACTGGCTGGCGACGTCCCACAGCTCGTCGCTGCGGCGTACCTCCGCCTGCTCGGTGATCTGCCGCCACGTCAGCACCTGCGTCCTCGCCCCTCCCCAGTCGTAGCCGAACAGACCGACACCGAGCACCAGCTTGTCGCGAGGCACCTGGGTGACGGCATACCTGATCACCCGGTCCACCCAGTCCGCCGGCCCGATGGGCCCGGCGGGCCCGGTCTCCCAGTGCCAGTCGTAGGCCATGAGGACGACCCGGTCGGCGCTCGCGCCCAGCGCGCGGTAGTCCTGGGCGAGGTTGCGCGCGTCGTAGCCGGCGTCGGTCTCCTTGGCGTGCACCGTCACCCACAGCACCCGACCTCGGTCGTGCAGCCGCTCGGCGAGGGCCCGGACGGTGGCGACATAGGCCTCCCGCCGCTCCGGCGGGACGTTCTCGTAGTCCAGCTGCAGCCCGTCGTAGCCCTGGTCCTCCACCAGGCGGACCAGGGCGTCCACGTGCGCTCCCCGGCGGCCCTGGTCGGCCATCACGGCGCCGATGGTGACCTCGTCCCACAGCCCCGCGGTGGTGTTGGCGACGGTCGGGATGATCTGCAGGTCCAGGTCACGCAGGCGCTGGTTGAGCGCTCGCTCGGAGTCCCTGCTCAGCCCGGGTTGCAGGACGGGGCGGCCGTCCTCGCCCACCCCGTAGGACCAGGGCGAGGCCACGGTGACCGTCCCGGGGTGCCTCGTCAGCGTGTCAAGGGCGTCCGCCTGGTCCCAGTGCGGGATGGCCCCCATGACGAGGGGCGGGTCGCCGCCGAGCCACCCCCGGGGGCGCCACGGGCTCACGGCCGCCACCAGCGCACCGACGGCGAGGACGAGCACGGCCACGGTGGCCAGCACGCGGGCGCGCGGACGCCGGCGAGGCCGCCGTGCGGCACGGCTCCGGTCCCCGTCGGTCATCCGTCCCTCAGCGCGTCCGTCCCGAGTCGGCGGGACCGGCCAGCGCGACCGCATCCGCGCGACCGGCAGCCGTCGGCCGCGGGACGGGCGACGGCGCCGGGGCGGTGGACCGCCGGCGCTGGTCGGCCGCGACGAGCCTGATGATCTCGTCGATCCCGGTCCGGGCCTCGAAGCCCACGAGGGCGCGGGACTTCGCGTTGTCCGGCACCCGCCGGCGCATGTCCTCGTAGCCCGGCCCGTAGGCCTGGTCATAGGGGACGAGGACGACCTCGCTGCGACTGCCCAGGACGTCGATGATGCGTGCGGCGAGGTCGAGGATCGAGATCTCCAGCGCACCACCGAGGTTGAAGGCGTCGCACCGCGACGCGGGCGCCTCCTGGATGGCCACCATCGCCGGCACCACGTCCCCCACGTAGGAGAAGCAGCGGGTCTGGTGGCCGTCGCCGTAGACCGTGAGCGGCTCGCCCCGCAGGGCCTGCCCCACGAGGTTGGGGACGACCATCCCGTAGCGACCGGTCTGCCGCGGACCCACCGTGTTGAACAGCCGCACGATGGAGACCGGCAGACCGAACTCCGTCCAGTAGGCATGCCCCATGGCCTCGTCGAGCCCCTTGGCGGCGGCATAGCTCCACCGGGACAGCAGGGGTGAGCCGAGGGTCATGTCGGCGTCCTCCGAGAGGGCGTCGGCGGTGTTCTTGCCGTAGATCTCGCTGGTGGAGGTGATGAGCAGCTCGGCGCGCTCGGCCAGGGCGGCCTCCAGCACCGTCTCGGTGCCGTGGATGTTGGTGCGCAGGCTGGTCAGCGGGTCGTCGACGATCCGGTGGACCCCCACGGCGGCCGCGAGGTGAAAGATGCGGTCCGCGTCCCGCACCGCCTCGCGCACCACGGCCTGGTCGAGGACGCTGCCCAGCAGGAAGGTGAACGCGGGGGAGGCCGAAGCGGCGTCCAGGTTGGTGAGCGACCCGGTCGACAGGTCGTCGAGCACGACCACCTCGTCGCCCATCGCCAGCAGGTGGTCCGTGAGGTGGCTGCCGATGAAGCCGGCGCCTCCGGTGACGACGGTGCGCATGGTCGTGCCTCTCGTGGTGCGGTCAGAGGGTGTCCCAGCCGTGCGACGACGCGAGCCGGAAGGTCGCGTCGAGCACGAGCGGGACGTCGGTGGTCCAGGACAGGTCGTCCTCGGCGTGGTGGCACACGAGGACGGCGAGCTCGGGGGACTGCTGGGTCGGCGACTCCAGGCCGTATGCCGTGGTCCCGTCCGCCAGGCGGATGCTGGGCACGAGCGGGTCGTAGAACGCCACGTCGGCCCCGGCGTCGCGCAGCCCGGCGTAGATCTCGAGGGCAGGGGACTCGCGCACGTCGCTCACGTCTGGCTTGTAGGTCACCCCGCTGACCAGAACCCGCGTGCCCGGGAGCCCTCGTCCGTGGTCGGACAGGACCTCCCGCACGCGGTCGACGACCTGTAGCGGACGGGACGCGATGCTCGCCATGGCCTGCTCGGTTAGGGGGGTCCGCATCCGGTGCCGCCGCAGCTGCCACAGCAGGTAGTGCGGGTCGCAGGGGATGCAGTGCCCCCCGACGCCGGGGCCGGGGTAGAAGGGCATGAAGCCGTAGGGCTTGGTCGCCGCGGCGGCGATGACCTCCATGACCGGCAGGTCGAGGACCCGGCACACGTCGGCGAACTCGTTGGCGAGGGCGATGTTGACGGCGCGGAAGGTGTTCTCCACCAGCTTGACCATCTCCGCCGCGGCGGGGGACGGGACGGGGTGGACCCGGGCGGCGTAGCCACCGAGCAGCGCCGAGGCCCGCCGCTCGCACTCCTCCGTCACGCCGCCGACGACGCGGGGGACGTCTTCCAGCAGATGCACGTCGTTGCCCGGGTCGATCCGCTCGGGGCTGAAGGCCACGAACACGTCCGTCCCCGGCTCGAGGCCGCGGGCACGCAGGGGCTCGACCAACAGGTCGGCCGTGCATCCGACGTAGGTGGTCGACGTGAGCACGAGGACCTGGCCCGGCCGGGCGTGCTCGACGAGGGTGTGGCAGGCCCCGCGAAGCGGCCCCAGATCGGGGACGAGGTGCTGGTCGATGGGCGTGGGGACGCAGACGATCACGGCGTCGGCCTCGGCCAGCCGGCTGGGGTCCTCGGTGGTGACGAGGCCGCCGGCACCGTCGTCCTGGTCGGCGACCTGCGCCACGGGCCGGCGCAGGAACCTCGAGAGCCGCTGCTGGTCACGCGGGAGGAGATCCGCCTCCCCGGCCGCGATCGTGGCCAGCCGCGCCGGGCTGGCGTCCAGACCCAGGACCGAGCGCCCGGCCGCCGCGAACGCCAGGGCGGTGGGCAGCCCGACATAGCCGAGACCCACCACGGCGACGTCGTAGGCGGGGGCTGGGCCCGGCTCGACGATCCTGGGGGTGGGGGCAGGGGCGAGGTCGGGGGTGAGCACGACGGCGCCGGCGGACGGGGATGCGGCGGGAGGAGGTGAGGCGGCGGTCAGGCCCGTCGGCGGCTCGTCCCTGAGGTCGATCAGGCTCATGCGGGCACCTCGATCCGGTCGTGTGCACGACGGCAGCGGACCCCCCGGGGCGGCGTGCACCATGAGTGACTTTCGTCACATTTGTCCCTGTCATGCAGCGTAAGGAGGCCCTCGCGAGATGGTCAACGATTCCACGACCGCCGTCCCCCAGGGGGGTGCCTGCGGCGACGCACCGGTGACCGACGGTCGCGCTCGGCTCACGGTCAGCGTCGTGTCGAGGCACCCATGACCTGGCGGCGGGCGGGGCTGACCCATCGGCCGGTGGACGGAGCGGCCCAGGCGCGACCCAGCGCGGTCAGGCACAGGGCCGCATCGAGGATCCGCAGGAGGGGGAAGGCCACGGCATACAGCAGGTAGGACGCTCGACGGGTGCTGACCGCGGCCAGGACCGACAGGATCAGGTCCGGGAGCAGCACCCCCAGCAGCACGTCCTTGACCGTGAGGAGGCCACCGAGCCAGACGAGCCACCCGGGAGGACCGGCCACGGCACCGGCGAGCGCGCTCGCCAGCAGGCTGCACGCCAGCAGGGGGACGACGAGCAGCCACACGAGGGACGCGACCACCACCTCCACCACGAAGGCACCCAGCGCCGTCCAGAACACACCGCGGTGCAGTCCGTGCAGGCGCACCGTCTGCCAGAAGCCAAGCATCCACCGCCGCACCTGGTGGCGGTAGTCCCGCAACCGGTCGGGGTCCTGCGTGTAGGCCGTCGCGGACCGCGGGTGGAAGTCGATGCGGCCGAGGCCCTTGCGATGCACCTCGAAGGTCATGTTGAAGTCCTCGATCACCAGTCCCGGTGCCGCCACGTCGATCTCGCGCAGGGCGCTGGTGCGATAGAGGCTGGCGAAGCCGGGGACGATGGGCACGGCGTTGGCCGCGCGCGCGGCCTGGCCGTACTTGAGGAGCAGCTGCACGGCGACGTAGAGGCGCTCGCGGTAGGCGACGAGGAGGCGCCCGAGCAGGGTCGGGGAAGGCGGGTCGAACAGGGTCCGGGCGCGCCCGGCGACGGCCACCACGTCGGGGTCGGCGAGGTGCGGCAGCGCGGTGGACAGGTAGTCGTCGGCTGGCTGGGTGTCGGCGTCGAGCAGCATCACGACCTCGTAGCGGTCGCAGAGGCCGAAGTGCTCGATGCCGGCGGCGAGGGCGCCGGCCTTCCCGCGGTTGGGGTGCAGGTCCAGGACGTTGACGCCGCAGGCCCGGGCGAGCTCCGCGGTGCGGTCGTGGGAGCCGTCGCTGACGATGTGGATCTGCTGGGGCGGGACCAGGGCCGAGGCGCTGCGGATGGTCTGCTCGATCACGAGCTCCTCGTCGTGCGCGGCCACGAGGACCGCCACCTGGTCCAGGCCGGGCGGGTCCGTGTGCGCACGGTGGGACCCCTGGTGCCTGCGGCTGGTCGTCCTGCGTCGCCCGGCCACCAGACGGCCGACACCGACCAACGACCACACCGTCGTGGAGATGCCCACGACCAGCACGGCCAGCACCAGACCGGTCATCCGTCACCGCCTCGGTCCCGCCGCCGAGACGATGCCGGACGGCCCGGGCGCACGGCGGCGATGGACAGACCATGCCTCGCTCACCCGAGGGCAGGGGAGGGCTGGCCTGGGCGAGGCGGCTCAGAGCCCCCCGGGTGGCGGACGACGACCACGCTCGGTCAGCGGCGGCCACCCTGGTCGTCGGCGCGGCGACGTCGGGTCAGGCGGCTCAGGCTCACCAGCCCACCCACGGCGAGGACGAGGGCCAGGCCGATCCACGGCCACGGGGAGCTGCCACCCGAGGACGGGGAGGCCGACGGGCTCGCGGGCTGGGCGGTCGGGCTCGTCGTCGCGGGGCTGGTCGACGTGGGGCTCGACGAGGCGGGCGCGCTCGTCGTCGCGGGGGACGAGGTGGATGAGGTGGACGTGGGAGCCCCGGACTTCGCGAGCGTGAAGTGGAGCTCGCCGGCGATCCGGTGGGTGTCGGCGCTGACGACGCTGTAGACGACGCGGTAGCGGCCGTCGACCAGCCCGGCAGGGAGCCTGGCGCTGACCACGGGGCCGGCGACCGTGGCTGCCTCGGCGACCTGGCGACCCTCGGGGTCGGTGACGATGACCTTGCTGAACTGCCCCTTGACGTCCTCGTTGAAGGTCAGGGTCACCGCCGTCGGTGCGGTGCGCAGGGTGCTTCCGTCGGCGGGGTCGGCGGACACGAGGGCCGAGTGCGCGGACGCAGGCCCGGCACCGAGCAGGGCGAGCGCTGCGGTGAGGAGGATCAGCAGCGGCAGGGCGACGTGGCGGGCTGGGCTGACGTGGGTGGGCATGGTTCCTTCCGGTCTGGACCCGTCTCGCGGCCGAGTTGTTCACAGGTCGTCGCGATCCGGTCGGCGTCGTCCCCAGGCAGAGCGGGTGCGTCCCGGGGTGGTGCAGGTCCTTCCTAGCATCCTCGCCAGGGCCGTCCATGGGAGGACGGCGGGGCGGCGGAGGTGAGCATGGACGGTGGTCAGGTCGTGGCGTGCGCGGCGGTGCTGGAGCAGCACGCGGCGGGCATGGGGCGGGCGGCGGAGCGGCTCGCGCAGGCGGCCGCGGGGGTGGACTGGCAGTCCCCGGCCGCCCAGGCCGCCCGGGACCGGGTCGACGACCTCGTCGCCGGTCTGCGCGCGGGGTCCGAGCAGGTGCAGGAGGCGGCGGTCGCCGTCAGAGCGCACGGTATGGCGGTCTCCGCCGCCTGGGCCGAGCTCGTCTCGACCGCGGCCGCCGTCCACGACGCCGCCGACCAGGGGGCCGAGGCGGTGCGCCGGGTGTTGCGTGACGAGCCGGTGGGCACGGGCCTGGTGGGCGTCCGGTGACCGGGGACGGGCCCCGGATCACGGGCGTCGACGGCGGCGCCGGCGGCATCAGGGTGGTCGTGGACGACGTGCAGATGCTGGGCGTGCTGTGCCGGGCCGTCGGCGCCGATCTCGACGAGCTGGGCGTCGCGGGCGCCCTGGCAGGCGCGGGTCTCGCGGTCGACGCGACGGCTGTCCTCTCCCCGGCCACCGCGCTGGCGGCCGCCGCGGCGCTGCAGCGGTCGCTGATCGGCCCGTTCTCCCCGCTCGTCGTCGCGGGTGGCGCGCGGGTCGTCGGCAACGCTCTCGTGACGGCGGCGAGCGGCTACGACCTGGCCGAGGTCGCCAACACCGCCCTGTGGGACGCCCGCGACGCGGCCGGCGTGGTCCTCGCGGTCGAGGGCGTCGTCCGTGACCCGGTGGGCACGACCCGGTCGGTGGGGGAGGCCTACCTGACGGAGTCGCTGCGAGCCGGGGAGCCGCTCTCACCCCGGGAGGCGGCCGACCGGTGGGCGTCCGAGCACGCGGGGGAGCTGGAGCACAGGATCAATGGTGCGGCTGCCCTCGCGGCTCCGGTTGTCGCGGCCGACCGTCTCGCGCAGGGCGAGGAGGTCCTGGGGGAGCACGCGCAGCTGTCGCCGGTCGCGGTGGTCGCGCACGCCGCCGCGCCGCTGTGGGTCGACGGCGAGCCCGTGCTGGCGGCAGCAGGTCCCGTGTCGGTCGGCCCGGCGCCCGGGCGCACCGCCGACGTGGTGCGGGGCCTCGCCGAGACCAACGCCCGCGAGGACGGCACGATCGCGGTGCGGCGCATCACCAGCCGGCAGGACGGGACGGACCGGCAGGCGGTGCTCGTCGACATCCCGGGCACCGATGCCTGGAGCCTGCCGGGGGAGGAGACGGACCAGGTCAGGGACCTCGGCGGCAACGTGGGCCTCATGGGTGGGGACGCCACGGCCTACGCCCGTGGCGTCGAGGCGGCCGTGGTGGCGGCGGGCGTCCCCAAGGACGTGCCGATCGCGCTGGCGGGGCACTCGCAGGGCGGCATGGCCGCGGTGGTGGCCGCCGACCGGTTGCGCAGCCAGGGCTACCGCGTGACGCACGTGCTCGCGGTGGCGTCGCCGATCGCCAACCTGCGGCAGCCGCGCGGCGTGACCACGCTGGCGCTCGACGGCGACCGGGACGTCGTCACCAAGCTCGACGGGCGCGCCAACGGCGACCGCGCCCGGCGCGTGACGGTGCGGTTCGACAGCGGTCTCGCGGGCACGGGCCCCAACCACGACCTGCGGACCTACGCCCGGGCGGCCGACGAGGTCGACGAGCTCGCCGCCACGGACCCCTCGCTGGCTCGCGTGGTCAGCGAGATGCGTGCGGTCGGCGTGCTCACCGAGGACGGGGCAGCGGCGTCGATGGAGACCACCCACGTCCGCATCACCGCCGACCGGCGATGGTGAGCCGCGAGGGCGCGGTTCGGGCAGGCAGCCGAGAGGCCCCGGACCGTCACGGTCCGGGGCCTCGCATCGACTGGGGTGAGTGACGGGACTTGAACCCGCGGCCACCTGGACCACAACCAGGTGCTCTACCAGCTGAGCTACACCCACCATGCACCTCGACCACGGTCGCCCGCGTCGAGCAGCGCGGACCATACTACCGTGGATCTGAGGTGCTTCCGACCACGTTCGGACCACGTTCGGCCCGGGGCGGCCCGGGACGGACCGGGGCGCTCAGGCCCGGGGGGAGCCGCCGCCCCCGCCCTCGTGCCTCGCCGCGATCCCGCGGGCCTGGTCGGTCGTGGGCCCGGGCTGCGGCACGAACACCGCCTCGCGGTAGTAGCGCAGCTCGGCGATCGACTCGGTGATGTCGGCCAGCGCGCGGTGCCCACCGACCTTCTTGGGGGAGTTGAAGTAGACCCGCGGGTACCACCGCCGGGACAGCTCCTTGATCGAGGAGACGTCGACGATCCGGTAGTGCAGGTAGGACTCGAGCTCGGCCATGTCCCGGGCGAGGAAGCCGCGGTCGGTCGCGACGGTGTTGCCCCCGAGCGGGGCCTTGCCGGGCTCGGGGACCCACTCGCGCACGTAGTCCAGGACGCGGGTCTGCGCCTCCGCCATCGTCACCCCGGAGTCCAGCTCGGCGAGCAGCCCGCTCGTCGTGTGCATCTCGCGCACGAAGTCGTTCATCTGGTCCAGGGCCGCCTGCTCCGGGCGGATGATCACGTCGACACCGTCGCCGAGCTGGTTGAGCTCGAAGTCCGTGACCAGCGCGGCCACCTCGATGAGCGCGTCGTGCTCGAGCGACAGCCCGGTCATCTCGCAGTCGATCCAGACGATCCGGTCGGTCAGGGCCTTGTCGGTGCCAGCGCTAGTCACCCGCCCCACTGTAGCCACCTCACCCGGACGGCTAGCCTGCAGGCATGAGTCGGTCGCCCGGGGGACCCCCGCTGTCCATGGCCGCAGCCGTCCCCCCTCGGCGGGCGACGCTGCGCCGCTGGCGCATGGTGGGTCTGCTCATGATCGGCTTCGGGCTGTGCTCGCTCGTGCTCCTCGGCGCGGTCGGCATCTCCACCGGCGTCGGCGCCGGGCTGCTCGGTCTCGTCTTCGCCGCCCTCCCCGTCGGGGTGGTGGTGCCGGCGTTCCTGTGGATCGACCGGCTCGAGAGCGAGCCGCGCCGGATGCTGGTGCTGGCCTTCGCGTGGGGTGCGGTGGTCGCCACGGCCGTGGCGCTGGTCGCCAACACGGGCACGATGGCGATCATCGCCGGTGCCACCGGGACCGACCCGACCTCGCTGGGCGCCGTCGTCGTGGCGCCGGTGGTCGAGGAGAGCGCCAAGGGGCTGGGCGTGCTGGTCATCCTGTGGCTGCAGCGCCGCGAGTTCGACGGCGTGGTCGACGGCCTCGTCTACGCCGGCCTGGTCGCGGGCGGCTTCGCGTTCGGCGAGAACATCCTCTACCTCGGCCGCGCCTTCAACGAGGCGGGAGGCGCCGGCCTCGTCGCGACGTTCGTCCTGCGAGGCGTCGTCGGCCCGTTCGCGCACCCGATCTTCACGTGCTGCACGGGGGTGGGGATCGGGGTCGCGGTCTACCGCAGGCGCGGCCCCCTGCGCCTGGTCGCGCCGGTGGTCGGGTGGGCCGTCGCGGTGGCGCTGCACGCCGCCTGGAACCTCTCCGCCGTGGCCGGCCTCGAGGGCTTCCTCACGGGTTATGTCCTCCTGCAGGTGCCCTTCTTCGCGGCGTTCGTGGCCCTGGCCGTGTGGGCCCGGCGCCGGGAGGCGCGGATCATCTCGGTCGAGCTGACGCGCTACGCCAGGGCCGGGTGGTTGGCCCCGACGGAGGTCGCCATGCTCTCCTCCGTTCCGGCGCGGCGCCAGGCCCGGGAGTGGGCGCGCGGCATCGGGGGCCGCCGCAGCCAGGCGGCCATGGACCGGTTCCAGGACGCGGCCAGCGACCTCGCGATGCTCCGGCACCGCATGGAGCTCGGCGACGTCGACGACGGCGTGCTCGCACTGGAACGTCACCTGCTGGCTACCATGATGGAGTGTCGGTCGCAGTTCGTCGGATCGCGCGCCCTGTAAGGTCTGGGCCGTCGGTCCGCGTCGCGGTCAGGGAGCAGAGCAGGGACGTCATACGTGGCAACGGCACAGCTGAGCGGCGGCAGCACGCCGCCCGAGCGCACCCTGGTCGACCTCTTCGACGAGGTCGTCCGGGACCACCCCGACGCACCGGCCCTGGACGACGGCACGACGGTCCTGTCGTATGCCGAGCTGCGCACCGCCGCCTCCCGGCTCGCCGACCAGCTGCGCGACGAGGGAGTGCGCCGCGGCGACAAGGTCGGGGTGCGCATCCCGTCGGGCACCTGCGACCTCTACGTCGCGATCGTGGCGATCCTGCTCGCCGGGGCGGCCTACGTCCCGGTCGACGCCGACGACCCGATCGAGCGGGCCGAGCTCGTCTTCTCCGAGGCGGGGGCGGTCGCGGTGGTCGGCGCGGGCCTGCGGCTGCAGCTGCTCGACCTCGAGGCCGACCGGCCCGCCGACCAGCGCGGACGTCCCACGCCGGACGACGACGCGTGGGTGATCTTCACCTCCGGGTCCACCGGCACCCCCAAGGGCGTGGCGGTGACCCACCGCAGCGCGGCGGCCTTCGTCGACGCGGAGGGACGCATGTTCCTCCAGGACGCACCCCAGGGCCCGGGCGACCGGGTCCTCGCCGGCCTGTCCGTCGCCTTCGACGCCAGCTGCGAGGAGATGTGGCTCGCGTGGGGCCACGGCGCCTGCCTCGTGCCCGCACCGCGTGCCCTCGTCCGCACGGGCATGGACCTCGGCCCCTGGCTCGTCGAGCGCGGGATCACCATCGTCTCGACGGTCCCGACGCTCGCGGCGCTGTGGCCCGCCGAGAGCCTGGACGCCGTGCGGCTGCTCATCTTCGGCGGCGAGGCGTGCCCGCCCGAGCTGGCCGAGCGGCTGGTGCGCCCCGGCCGTGAGGTGTGGAACACCTACGGTCCCACCGAGGCCACGGTCGTCGCGTGCGGTGCGCGGATGACCGGCGAGGGTGCCGTCTCGATCGGCCTGCCCCTCGACGGCTGGCAGCTCGCGATCGTCAGGGACGGCGAGCTGGTCGCCGAGGGCGAGGTCGGCGAGCTGATCATCGGCGGCGTCGGCCTGGCCCGCTACCTCGACCCGGCCAAGGACGCCGAGAAGTACGCCCCCCTGCCCCTGCTCGGCTGGGACCGCGCCTACCGCTCGGGCGACCTCGTCCGCTACGAGCCCGACGGCCTGATCTTCATGGGGCGCGCCGACGAACAGGTCAAGCTCGGGGGCCGCCGCATCGAGCTCGGCGAGGTCGACGCGGCGCTGCAGGCGCTGCCCGAGGTGGCCGGCGCCGCCGCCGCGGTCCGCACCACCGACGCGGGCAACCAGATCCTCGTCGGCTACGTCGTGCCGAACGACCCCGACGGCTTCGAGCGCGCCCAGGCCCGCAGCGAGCTCGCGAGCGTCCTGCCCGCCGCGCTGGTGCCCCTCATCGCCGTCGTCGACACCCTCCCCACCAAGACCTCCGGCAAGGTCGACCGGGACGCCCTGCCCTGGCCGCTGCCCGACCTCGCGCCGAGCGCTCCGGGCGGCACGAGCGAGCTGACCGGCACCACGGCCTGGCTCGCCGAGCAGTGGTCCTCGGTGCTCGGCTCACCCGTGACCAGCCCCGACGACGACTTCTTCGGCCTCGGCGGGTCCAGCCTCACCACCGCGCAGCTGGTCTCGGTCCTGCGCGCGACCCACCCCGAGATGACGGTCGCCGACGCCTACGCCCACCCGCGCCTCGCGGACCAGGCGTCCTACCTCGACGTCATGGCGGCGCGCCTGCGCGCCGACGACACCCCACCGCGCACCGTGACCCCCGTGCCCCAGCGGGCCCAGCTCGTGCAGCTGCTTCTCGGCATACCCCTGTCGACGGTCACGGGGCTGCAGTGGCTGGTGGGGGTCGCCGCCGCCAACTCCGTCGCCGCCCTGGTCTGGGACATCCCCTGGGCGCCCGCCGCCCCGTGGTGGGCGATCCTGCTCGGCTGGTTCCTGCTGCTGACGCCTGTCGGGCGGATGGGCATCACGGTCGTCGGGGCCCGCCTGCTCCTGCGCGGAGTCCGCCCCGGCAGCTACCCCCGCGGCGGCTCGGTGCACCTGCGCCTGTGGGCCGCCGAGCGGCTGGCCGAGGCCGTCGGGGCGGTGACCATGGCCGGCGCGCCGTGGATCGTCTACTACGCCCGCGCCCTCGGCGCCAAGATCGGCCGCGACGCCGACCTGCACACCCTGCCTCCCATCACCGGCCTCCTGTCGCTCGGTCGCGGTGCCTCGATCGAGCCCGAGGTCGATCTCGCCGGGCACTGGCTCGACGGTGACGTCCTGCACGTCGGGCAGGTCACGGTGCGCCCTGGCGCGGTCGTCGGAGGCCGTTCCACCCTCGGGCCCGGCGCGGTCGTGGGCCGCGACGCGGAGGTGCTGCCCGGGTCCTATGTCACCGGGGTCGTGCCCGACGGCGAGCTGTGGGCGGGCTCGCCCGCCACCAAGGTCGGCCGGGCGCGCCCGACCTGGCCCACCGAGCGCCCGGCCCAGTCGCGTGCCTGGCTGACGGCGTATGCCGTGAGCTCGGTCCTGCTCGGCCTCGTCCCCACCCTCGCCGTCGTGCCGGCCGCCGCGCTGGTGCTTTGGGCCGTCCACGACGCGCCGACGCTGTCCGAGGCCCTGGTGCGGGCCCTCGTGTGGACGCCACCGGCCACCGTGGTCGCGATGCTCGCCCTCATGCTGCTGACGCTGGTCTGCGTGCGGCTGCTCGGGCTCGGTCTGCGGCCGGGCTACCACCCCGTCCGGTCCCGCATCGGCTGGCAGGTGTGGGCCACCGAGCGCCTCCTCGACAGCGCGCGCACCCAGCTGTTCCCCATCTACGCCAGCCTGTTCACCCCGGTGTGGCTGCGGCTGCTGGGTGCCCGCGTCGGCAAGAACGTCGAGGCCTCCACCGTCCTGCTGCTGCCCGCGATGACCCGGGTGGGGGAGGGCGCCTTCCTGGCCGACGACACGATGATCGCGTCCTACGAGCTCGGCGGCGGCTGGGTGCACATCGAGCGGGCCAAGGTCGGCAAGCGGGCCTTCCTCGGCAACTCGGGCATGGCCGCGCCGGGGCGCAGCGTCCCCAAGAACGGCCTGGTCGCCGTCCTCTCCGCCGCTCCCGCCAAGTCCAAGTCGGGCTCGTCGTGGCTGGGGAGCCCGCCGGTGCGCCTGCAGCGGCAGGCCACCGACCACGACCTGTCGCGGACCTACCACCCCACGCGGCGCCTCAAGGTCGCCCGCGCCCTGGTGGAGCTGTGCCGCGTGGTCCCCGTCATGTGCACCGTGGCCCTCGCGGTGCTCGTGGTCGCCGCCCTGGAGCTGCTGTGGGCGCAGGCCGGGTGGTGGGTGGCGGCCCTGCTCGCGGGTGTCGTCCTGCTGCTCACCGGGGTGCTGGCCGGTGCGATCACCGTGGCGGTCAAATGGCTGCTGGTCGGCCGGCTCCGCGTCGTGGAGCACCCCCTGTGGAGCACCTTCGTGTGGCGCAACGAGGTCGTCGACACGTTCGTCGAGATGGTGGCGGCGCCGTGGCTCGCGTGGGCGGCCACCGGCACACCGGTCCTCAACGTCTGGCTGCGCGCCCTGGGGGCCCGGATCGGGCACGGCGTCTGGTGCGAGAGCTACTGGCTGCCCGAGGCCGACCTGGTCACTCTGCGAGACGGGGTGAGCGTCAACCGCGGATGTGTCCTGCAGACCCACCTCTTCCATGATCGGATCATGCAGATGGACACCGTCACCCTCGAGGCCGGCGCCACGATGGGCCCGCACGGCGTGATCCTGCCGGCGGCCGGGCTCGGGGAGGCCACGACCGTCGGGCCCGCGTCCCTCGTGCTGCGCGGGGAGCAGGTGCCCGCCGGCACCCGCTGGATCGGCAACCCGGTCGCGCCCTGGACGGGGTCGGCATGAGGCCCCCGGCACTGCCGAGACCCCGCACCGCCGTCGGGATCGAGCCCGACCCCTACGTCCCGGCGCACGGCGACACGAGCTACACCGTCGCCCACTACGACCTGGAGCTGGACTACCGGGTGGCGAGCAACCGCCTGGCCGGTCGGGCGCGCATCCACGTGCGGCCCACCCGCCGCATCGACCGGCTGGCCCTGGACCTCGCCGCCCCGCTCGCCGTGGCCAAGGTGCTGGTCGACGGCAAGCGCGTCCGCTACGCCCACCGCGGCGGTCGGCTGACCGTCACGCTCCCCGCGCAGGTCGCCGCCGGTGCGGCCCCCGTGGTCGAGGTGCAGTGGTCGGGCAACCCCCGCCCCAGCCGCGGCCCCTGGGGCGAGGTCGGGTGGGAGGAGCTCACCGAGGGCGTGCTCGTCGCCGGGCAGCCCGACGGGGCGCCGACCTGGTTCCCCTGCAACGACCACCCCGGCATCACCTCGACCTACGCGACGACGGTGACGTGCGACTCGCCATACACCGTCGTCACCAACGGTGTGCTGGTGCAGCGGGTCGTGCGGGGCTCGCGGACCACCTGGTCCTACGAGCAGCGCGAGCCCATGGCGCCCTACCTCGCCAGCCTGCAGATCGGTGCCTACACCTCGGTGCGCATCGCCGACGCCCCCGACATCCCGCAGACGGTGTACGTGCCGCGCCGGCTGCAGGCCCAGGCCCTGCACGACTTCGGCCGGCAGCCACAGATGATGGCGGTCTTCACCGAGCTGTTCGGGCCCTACCCCTTCCCGGCCTACGACGTCGTCGTGACGGCCGACCCGCTCGAGATCCCGCTGGAGTCGCAGGGCTTCTCGACGTTCGGCGCCAACCACTGCACCGGGCGTCGGTCCGACGAGCGGCTCGTCGCGCATGAGCTCGCCCACCAGTGGTTCGGCAACGCCGTGGGTGTCGCGACCTGGCAGCACATCTGGCTCAACGAGGGCTTCGCCTGCTATGCCGAGTGGCTGTGGGCGCCGCACGGGGGCGGTCAGTCCACCGACGCCCAGGCCCGTCGATGGCACGCCTCGGTCAAGCGCCGCCCGCAGGACCTGGTACTCGCCGACCCCGGTGCGCCCGACATGTTCGACGACCGCGTCTACAAGCGCGGCGCCCTCACTCTGCACGCGCTGCGGATCACGGTGGGGGACAAGGTGTTCGGTGAGCTGATCCAGTCATGGGTGGCCGAGCACCTGCACTCCGTGGTCACCACCGACATGTTCGTGGCCCACGCCGAGCGGTATGGCGGAGCGACCGCCCGATCGCTGCTCAAGGCCTGGCTCGAGCAGCCGACCCTGCCCGAGCTGCCCCGCCGCTGAGCCCGCTCTGCCCTGGCCAGGTGTGCACGCGCGGCGCGTCCGGGGGCCGAGGAGCTAGTCGACGCGCAGGAGCTCGTCGCCGTCGAGTTGGGTGACGTCGATGGCGGCGACCCGGTCGTCGACGTCGTGCAGGGCTACGGCCGCGGCATACGAGCCTGCCACCCGCAGGTCCGCGAGATGCACCGCGGGCGAGGGGGACTCGGGCCAGGCGAGCAGGGCCGGCTCCTCGGTGGGGGGCGTCACGCGGACGGTCGTGGGGTCGATGGTCATGCCGTGGCCGGTGGCCTTGAGGGTGGCCTCCTTGCGCACCCACCAGGTCGCCCGCGCCCAGTCGGCGTCGCGCTCGGGCACCTCGGCGAGCTCCTCGACCTCGACCGGGTGCAGCGACACGGCGGCGAATCCCTCGAAGCCGCAAGCGGACTCGACCTCGACGTCGACGCCCACCGGCGCGGAGGGGGACAGCGCCACCACGACGAGGTCGCCGGCGTGACCGAGGCTGACGTGCTGGTCCAGGTCCGGCGCCGCCACCTTGCCGTGCTCGGCGGACCCGCAGGTGGGGCAACGACGTTCGAGCACGACGTCGAGCGCGTCGAGGCCGCAGCGAGCGGCCAGCGCGAGGCGCAGGAGGGCGTGCGAGGCGACCAGCCGGGCCCGGTCGGCGGGCCGGTGCAGGCCGTCCAGCCGTCGCAGCTCGTCGTCGTCGAGCAGCCCGCGCAGCGCGGGTGTGTCGACCACGTGGGCCAGGTGGACCTCGACGTCCCCGGTGATCATGGCGACATCGTCCCACCGCAGGTCACGAGGTGCAGGCAGCGGCGCGACCGGCCACTAGACTGGCTGGCCGGCCCCCATAGCTCAACGGATAGAGCATCGGCCTTCTAATCCGACGGTTGCAGGTTCGAGTCCTGCTGGGGGCGCCGCAGGAGCGTCAGGACAGGTCCGGCGGTCCAAAGATGTGGTAGCCGTCGGCCCCGGGCTCGTAGGAGTAGCCCGAGGAGAAGACCTGGCGCGTCAGCACCGCCATGTCCAGCGAGAGCGCTCCGGCGAGACCGCCGACCCGGTTGAGGGCCGCCAGGGCCGCGAGCCAGCCGCGGGACTCGGCCTGGTCGAAGACGAACTCCTCCAGCGTGCTCACATGCCCGCGGTAGCGGGCCTCGAAGTCGTGCTCGGACATGCCCTGCTGGAAGGTCATCTCGGCGTAGGCGGCGTACGCCTCGCCGTGCCGGTCGATCCCTTGGGCGACGGCGTTCATGGTCCACAGCTCGGGCTGCGCCATCGGATAGACGTGGTGGAAGCCCATCCGGCCGTGGACCTGCCAGTCCGTGTCCGTCGGGTCGCCGGGCAGCGAGCCGAGAGCCTGCTCGACCTGCCGCTCGGGGCGCGTCATGTCGATCCAGTCGCCGACGCTGCACGCCGACCGGGCGACGTAGAGCATGGGGCGGGGCTGGAGCTCGGCCTCGCGCCCGCCCCAGCCGACCCGGATCGCCGTGGCGCAGAAGGCGCGCAGCGCCTCGATCCAGGCGGCGTGGCCGCAGGGGCGCAGGGTGGGGAGCTGGTCGAGGACGGCGTGCGGGTCGAGGATGTCGTAGATCACGAACTCGCCCAGCGGGGACTCGGCCTCCGGCTCGAGGTGCTCCCCGATCACGTGGCAGAGCGCGGCGCCCACACGACCGTGGGCGGCCAGGTCGGACGCCAGCGCAGCGTCGGTCCAGGCGCCCGTGCGGCGGTGCTCGCGCATCCAGCCGAGCTCGGCCACGTCCGCGGGAAGCGATGGCGGGCGGTGTCGGTAGCTGTCGCTGAGGGGGGTGCCCGACATGCTCGCCTCCATCTGTCTCGCTGGTCTGGCTGGCGGCGCTGGTCTCGCGCCTGTAGAGCAGGGCGCCGTTCGGCCCCTGCTCCCTGGTCCGTCAACGACCGTAGGTGTCCGCACCGACAGGGTCCTGGCACCTGCCGAAACGGGGGGCTTTTGTCCGACGATGACCGCCCGGTCGGATCGCCCGGGTGACGCTCGGTGACCGGTCGTGGCGCAGCACCCGCGAGGGTCCGGGCCTGTTCACCCCCGCGACGCCCCCGTGTCACGCGCAGGTGGTCTTGACGGTCTGTCGGAGGCCGAGGCTAGCGTTCATCTCGCCGGCCCCACCCCCAGGGGCCGGACCACCCGCACGCTCCCGACGACGAGGGCGTGCCATCCACTGGGAGTGACATGTCTCGAGTGCGCACCACGCGTGCCGCCGCCGTCCTCGCGGGGCTGGTGCTGGCCGCCTCCGCCACCACCGCCGCCGCGGCGCCCGCCGACCAGGGCGGCGCCGACGCCAAGGGCAGGAAGCCCGGCAAGGACAAGCTGGTCGACCTGCAGATCCTCGGCTTCAACGACCTCCACGGCAACCTCGAGGGCCCGTCGGGCTCCAGCGGCCGGGTCGTCGTGGACCACCGCCTCGACCCCACCACCGGCAAGCCGGTCGACGTCACCGTCGACGCCGGCGGGGCGGCATACCTCGCCACCCACCTCACGACCCTGCGCCAGGGGCAGACCCGCACGATCACGGCCGCTATCGGCGACCAGGTCGGCGCCTCCCCGCTGCTGTCCGCCGCGTTCCACGACGAGCCGACCATCGAGGCCCTCAACCTCATGGGCGTCGGCGTGGGGACCATCGGCAACCACGAGTTCGACGAGGGCTACCGCGAGATGCTGCGCCTCGTGGGGGGCGGCTGCCTCGACGACGGCGACGGCAAGGACAACCAGAACTCCTGCGCCGCAGGCGAGTTCCAGGGCGCGAGCTACCCGATGGTCGCCGCCAACGTGTTCTACAAGGGCACCAACCGCACGGTCCTGCCGGCTTACACGATCAAGGAGGTCGACGGCGTCAAGGTCGGCTTCGTCGGCGCCGTGCTCAAGGACACCCCCAACATCGTGACCCAGGCCGGCGTGGCCGGGCTCGACTTCCGCGACGAGGTCTCCACGATGAATGCCGCTGCCCGCGAGCTGCAGCGCAAGGGCGTCAAGGCGATCGTGGCGATGGTGCACCAGGGCGGCTCGCTCAAGCAGGAGCAGTGGACGGCGCCCGACGGCAAGACCTACCCCGTCAACCCGGCCTTCGACGTGGTGTGCGGCAAGGGTGGCGAGCTGGACCCCAACAGCGACATCCTGCCCATCGCGCGCAACCTCTCGCCCAAGTTCGACCTGGTCATGACGGGGCACACGCACCAGTCCTATGTCTGCGACGTGCCCGACCCGGCCGGACAGTCGCGCTACGTGACCTCGGCGCTGTCCTTCGGCAGGCTCGTGACGGACGCTCGCATGAAGTACGACACGAGGTCCCGCGACATCGTGCGCAGCTCGGTGCGGGTCGACAACCGCATCGTCACCCGCACGGTCGCGCCGGACGCCGCGGTCACCTCCCTGATCGCGACGTACAAGGAGCTGGTCAGGCCGATCGCCGGCAAGGTCCTCGGCCGCATCACGACCGACGTCACCCGCGTGCAGAGCCCCGCGGGGGAGTCGGCCCTCGGCGACCTCATCGCCGACGCCCAGCTCGCTGACCCGTCGGTGGTCAGCAACGGCGTCAAGCCGGTCGTCGCCTTCATGAACCCCGGCGGCATCCGCACCGACCTCACCTACAAGGCGTCCGGCGCCGAGGGCGACGGCGTGGTGACCTACGAGGAGGCCTTCCAGGTCCAGCCGTTCAACAACTACCTGGTCTCCATGGACATGACGGGCGCGCAGATCTACACCCTGCTGGGGCAGCAGTTCACGGGCTCCAACGCTGCCTTCCCCAAGGTGCTGCAGGTCAGCAAGGGCTTCCGCTACGAGCGCACCGCGGCCGGGGCGATCAGCAATGTCACGCTCGGCGGCGTGCCGGTGGCCAACGACGCGAGCAGGACCTACCGCGTCGTGACCAACAACTTCCTCTCGGACGGTGGCGACGGCTTCCCGGCCTTCAAGGAGGCGACCGGCAAGCTCATCGGCGGCCTGGACATCGAGGGCTTCGCGGCCTACCTCGCCGCGAGCTCGCCCTACACCCCGGGCCCGCTGGACCGCATCGTCCTGCGCTGACGATGCACGGGCAGGTCGTTCTCGTCGTCCCTGCCGTATGACGAGGCGCCCCGCTCCCGGGGTCACCGGGGGCGGGGCGCCGCGCCTTCTGGCTGGGTGCGGGGGAGGGATCAGCGCCGCGGCGCCAGCGCCCGGCCAAAGACGAGCAGGATGAACATGAGCACCGTAGCGACGTGGATCACGGTGCACCACAAGCAGATCGCCCCGATCCCGAACAGCTCGGCCCACACGAGGTAGAAGACCATGAGGACGCCGACACCGACGAGCACCAGTCGCGGCAGGTCCAGGTCGGGCCGCCGCCACGCCGCCGGGAGGCAGAGCAGGGTCACGACGACGAAGTAGGCGAGGCCCACCAGCGCCACGGGCAGCCCCAGGAAGGTGGCGTACCGGCTCTCGGTGACCTTGGCGCAGTTGAGCACCTCTCCCTCGGGACAGGCGAGGGTGGCGCTCGCGGTGAAGTGCTCGTAGGTCAGGTAGGCCGACGCGAGCAGACCGACGACGGCCAGGAGCAGCGCGCCGGAGCGCAGCCACCCGGGCAGCGCGTTCGTCACTGGTGGTCCTTGATCTTGGCGGCGCCCGCCTTGACGGGGGCCGACGAGCAGACGTCCGCGGGCTTGTTGCCGGTCTGCTCGCAGATCGCGGCCGTGATGACGTTGGCGCCCGACAGGATCTGCTTGGTGGTCTCGTCCTGCGGGTCCTTGAGGGCGGTCGCGATCTGCTGGGTGCTCTTGCCCTCGAGCACGCGGACGTCGAAGATGCCGCCGGACTGGAAGGTCTTGCCCCCGATCGACAGGAACGGGATGGAGCCGCCCTGCCCCTCGACATAGGGCGGGAAGTCGTACTTCTTGAAGGTCGCGTCGTCCTGGCCCTCGAGCCGGTCGAGCTTGACGAACTGGCCGTTGCGCTGCTCGGACGTGGTGGTCTCGTAGCCGTTGAAGGTGAGCGTCTCGCTGGCGTAGGCCGCACCGTGGTTCTGCTGGCTGAACGACACCGTCGACAGCGGGTCGAGGCCGGCCTCCTGGATGGACTTGCTCTCGGTGAGGGAGGTCCACTGGCCGAACCGGCCGAGGGCCACCGCCGTGGACCAGCGCAGCCCGGCGCAGTAGGGGCAGTACTCGGCACCGACGTAGAGCACCTGCGGCTTGCCGTCGCGGGTGGCGGCGGGCGCGTCCTTGACCCGCTTGGGGCCGTTGGTGATCTGGTCGCTCACGCCGGCGGCCGCGAAGGCCGACGCCGGCACGTCGTTGATGGAGGAGAGCGCGGCGGCGTCCAGCGCGACCGCGCCCGCGGCGGCCGGGGAGGGCTTGTCCTTGTCGAGCACGGCCACGGCCACGATGGCGCCGATGATCGCGAGGACCACGACGGAGGTGACGGCGGCGAGGAGCAGTCGCCGCTTGCGCTCGGCCGCCTCCTGCTGGGCGCGGATCTCGGCGGTGCGCTGGCGGGCGGCCTGCTTGGCGCTGCTCGCGCGGTTCTTCTTGGCGGACACGGGGGCTCCTGCACAGGTGGGTGAGTCTGCCGGGCGGGTCACGGTCCGTGACACGCGTCGGCCTTCCGGGGGAGTCTAGCGAGCCGTCCCGGTGAGAATCCTGAGGCACGCGTGAGGGTCAAGACCCCACGAAACGGGAAGCTTCCTGTCAGAATATGCGCGACGACCAGGGCCGAGACCGTGCCGTGGTGACGATCCGTGACCGCAACCCGTGACCGCAAACCCTGGGGGACTCGTGGAGATGGTGGACAGCCCGGCGATCCGCGGCGACGACCGCCTGCCGGACGCCGTGGCACACCTCAAGACCGTGGTCGAGCGGGCGCAGTTCCCCATCGAGCTGGGCTCCACCGCCGAGGCGCGCGCGGCCCGCACGAGCCTGGTGACGCAGCTCGACGACTACGTCCTCCCGCGGCTTGCGGCGCTGGACGCCCCGCTCCTGGTCGTCGTCGGTGGCTCGACCGGGTCGGGCAAGTCCACCCTCGTCAACTCCGTCGTGCGCGAGGCGGTCTCTCGCAGCGGGGTCCTGCGGCCCACGACCCGGGCTCCCGTCCTCGTGCACCACGAGGCGGACCGCGAGTGGTTCACCACCAAGGTCCTGCCCCGCTTCGGGCGGCTCACCGGCCGCAGCGACAGCCAGGGCACCCCGGACGACGACATGGGGTCGGTGCGCCTCGTGACCTCCGACTCCCTCCCGGCGGGCCTCGCGCTGCTCGACGCGCCCGACATCGACTCCGTGGTCGCGGCCAACCGCGAGCTGTCCCGGCAGCTGCTCAACGCCGCGGACCTGTGGCTCTTCGTCACCACCGCCGCGCGCTACGCCGACGCCGTGCCGTGGGACCTGCTCAGGGAGGCCGGGGACCGCGGGACCTCCGTCGCCATCGTGCTGGACCGGGTGCCCGACGACGCCGTGGTCGAGGTCCGCGAGGACCTGGCGCGCATGCTGGCCGAGCAGCAGCTCGACAGCGCCCCCATCTTCACGGTCCGCGAGACCGTCCTCGAGGACGGCGGACTGCTCCCCGAGCGCGAGGTGGGTCCGCTGCGTCGCTGGCTGACCACGTTGGCGGAGGACGCGGTGGCCCGTCAGGCCGTGGTCCGCCGCACCCTGTCGGGAGCCCTCGACTCGCTCTCGGGGCGGGTCTCGGGGCTCGTGGAGGCCAGCGACGACCAGCTGGAGGCCGCCGCGGGGCTGCGGCGAGCGGCCGACCGCGCCTACGACGACGCGCTCGAGGGCGTGGACCTGGGGGTGAGCGACGGCACCCTCCTGCGGGGCGAGGTGCTGGCCCGCTGGCAGGAGTTCGTCGGCACCGGCGAGTTCCTGCGCACCATCGAGTCCGGCATCGGCCGGATCCGCGACCGGATCACCGCCGCGGTCAAGGGCCAGCCCCAGCCCGCGGACCAGCTCGGGGAGGTGCTGCAGTCCGGCGTCGCCTCGCTCATCCAGGCGCAGGCCGACCGGGCCGCCTCCGACGTCCGCCGACAGTGGCGCAACACCCCCGGGGGCGAGGTCCTGCTGGCGCAGCGCACCGCGCTGGGGATGTCCTCCGTCGAGCTGCCCGACCGCGTCGACCGGCTGGTCCGCGACTGGCAGTCGGACCTGCTCGCCATGATCCGGGACGAGGGCCAGGACAAGCGCACCACGGCCCGCGTCCTCGCGTACGGCGTCAACGCCCTGTCCGTGGTGCTCATGCTCGTCGTCTTCACCCACACCAGCGGCCTCACCGGCGCCGAGGGCGGCATCGCCGCGGGGTCCGCGGTCCTCGCGCAGCGCATCCTGGAGGCGATCTTTGGCGACCAGGCCGTCCGGGACCTCGCCCGCAGGGCGCGTCGGGACCTCATGGAGCGGGTCCAGCGGTTGTATGCCGACGAGGAGCGCCGCTATCTCGAGGCCGTCGACGACGTCGCGGTGGACAGCAACCAGTCGAGCGACCTCGCGCAGGCCGCCGTGAGCATCAGGGCGGCCCGATGACCAGCATCCTCAGACGACGGACCACCGAGGAGACCACGCTGCCCGCCACCGAGCGGGCCCGGATCCTCGCCGAGGCGCTGCAGACGGGCGGGGCCGAGCTGAGCGAGCAGGCGGTGGCTCCGGCGCGCCGGATCGTCAACCAGACCCGGGAGCGCACGGCCCTCGTCGGCACGCACACCGTGGTGGCGCTCGCCGGCGCCACCGGGTCCGGCAAGTCCTCGACCTTCAACGCCCTCGTCGGCGAGGACGTCTCACGGGTCGGCGCTCGCCGTCCCACGACGTCCACGGCCAGCGCCGCGGTCTGGGGGGACGACCCCGCGACCCCGCTGCTCGACTGGCTGGGCGTGGGGGCCCGCCACCGCGTCGCGACGGACCCGGTCCACGGACGGGCCGCCGACCTTGACGGTCTCGTCCTGCTCGACCTGCCGGACTTCGACTCGCGCACCCAGTCCCACCGTGCGGAGGCGGACCGGGTCCTGCAGCTCGTGGACGTCTTCGTCTGGGTCACCGACCCCCAGAAGTATGCCGACGCCCGCCTGCACGACGACTACATCCAGGTGCTGTCCGAGCACGACGCGGTCACCGTGGTCGTCCTCAACCACGCCGACCGCCTGTCCGCCGAGGGCGTGCAGCAGTGCACCGCCGACCTGCGCCGGATCCTCGCGGACGACGGGATCCCGGCGGCGGAGGTGATCCCCACGTCGGCGCGCACCGGCCTGGGGCTGGACGTGCTGCAGCAGCGCCTCGCCGCGGCCGTGTCGTCGCGCACGGCGGCCGAGCGACGGCTCACCGGAGACCTGCGGGCCTCCGCGGAGGAGCTGCGCGCCGAGGTGGGGTCCAGCGACCCCCGGATCCCCGACGGACCGTCAGACGAGCTGGTCGCTGCCCTGGGCCGGGCGGCCGGCGTGCCCGTGGTCCTCGAGGCGGTCGAGCGGGACTACCGCCGGGAGGCCGCCCAGACGACGGGGTGGCCGTTCACCCGCTGGGGCCACGCGTTGCGGCCCGACCCGCTCAAGCGGCTGCGCCTCAAGGACAACGACCTGGGCATCCAGGCGACGGACGTCCGGCGGACGATCGGTCGGTCGTCGCTGCCCCCGCCCACGCCGGCCGCCCGCGCCTCCGTGGACCTCGCGACCCGTCACCTCGCCGACGTCGCCTCCCAGGGGCTGCCCACCCGGTGGGCCGATGCCGTTCACCGCGCGGCGGCCCCCGAGGACAACGACCTGGTGGACTCCTTGGACCAGACGGTCCTCGAGGTGCCGCTGCGCGCCCGGCGCCCCGTGTGGTGGAGCGTGCTCAACGGGCTCCAGTGGCTCCTCGCCCTGGTCGCGCTCGGCGGGCTCGCCTGGCTCCTGGTCCTCATGGGCCTCGGCTGGGCCCAGCTGCCGGTGCCCGAGCCACCGACGGTCGGGATCCTGCCCTACCCGTTGCTGATGCTCGTCGGGGGGATCCTGCTCGGGCTGCTGCTCGCCGCCCTCGGCCGGGCCGTCGCGCGGGCCGGCGCCCGACGCCGCCGTGACGGCATCGGGCGGCGTTTCGACGCGGCGATCCACGACGTCGCGCAGGAGCGACTGGTCAGCGAGGTGCAGGCGGTGCTCGCCCGGCACGCGCGCACCCGGGAGCTGCTCGACCAGGCGATCAAGGGCTAGCACGCCCGCTCTGTCTCGCCCCCCCCGACGCCGTCGTCCACAGGGGACGGCGGCGTCGCGTCATTCCGCGTCGTTGTCCACAGGCCGCGCCCAGGCCCTGGCCGCCGCGCCCCGCTCGTCCGAGCCTGGGGTCACGTCCTCACGACCAGGAGGACCCGACCAGGAGGACACCTGATGCACGAGACCATGATCACCGTCACCGGCAACCTGTGCGCCGACCCCGAGCTGCGGTTCACCCAGGGTGGCGACGTGTTCGCCGCCTTCCGGATCGCCTGCACGGAGCGCAAGCGCAACCGCGAGGGCGGTTGGGGCGACGGGCACACCAACTTCGTCCGGGTCACGGCCTTTCGCTCGCTCGGCCAGAACTGCGCGGCCTCGCTCAAGCAGGGCACGCGCGTCATCGTGCGGGGCCGCTTGCGCGTCACCGACTGGGAGCAGGGGGAGCGTCGCGGGACCAACGTCGAGATCGACGCCCACGCGGTGGGCCCCGACCTCACCTTCGCCTTCGCCGACGTGACCAAGGGCGTCCACAGCTCCACGTCCGACCGCATGGCCGATCCCGAGGTGGCGGCGGCGAACGACCGGGGCGCCCTCCCGGACGGTGTGGTGACCTACGGACTGCCCGAGACGGAGCCGGGAGCCGCTCCCCACGCCGACGGCATCCACGGTGACGTCGTCCACGGCGGCGACGGCATCCACGGTGACGTCGACGTCGACGTCGACGACGACTACGACGTGGATGCGGACGGTGTCGTCACCGAGCGCGAGCCCGCCTTCCTCTGACGGTGCCCGCGCCGCACCGGTCGCGCGGTGCCCGGTCCGACCGCGGCACCGCGCGACCGGCCTCGACGGATTCGTCGGCCCTGGTGGGCGACCGATAGCCTGAGCCTCATGGCGGAGTTCATCTACACCATGTCCAAGGCCCGCAAGGCGGTCGGTGACAAGGTCATCCTCGACGACGTGACGATGTCGTTCTTCCCCGGAGCCAAGATCGGGGTCGTCGGCCCCAACGGGGCCGGCAAGTCCACGATCCTCAAGATCATGGCGGGGCTGGACCAGCCCTCCAACGGCGAGGCCCGGCTCTCACCGGGATACAGCGTGGGGATCCTGCTGCAGGAGCCGCCGCTCAACGAGGACAAGACGGTCCTCGGCAACGTCGAGGAGGGCGTCGGCGAGATCAAGGCCAAGGTCGACCGCTTCAACGCGATCTCCGCCGAGATGGCCGAGGAGGGCGCGGACTTCGACGCGCTCATGGAGGAGATGGGCAAGCTCCAGGAGGACATCGACCACGCCGACGCGTGGGACCTCGACTCCCAGCTGGAGCAGGCCATGGACGCCCTGCGCTGCCCGCCCGGCGACGCCGACGTCACTGTCCTTTCCGGCGGTGAGCGCCGCCGCGTGGCCTTGTGCAAGCTGCTGCTGTCCAAGCCGGACCTGCTGCTGCTCGACGAGCCCACCAACCACCTCGACGCCGAGTCCGTCCTGTGGCTGGAGCAGCACCTCGCGTCGTACCCCGGCGCCGTGCTCGCCGTCACCCACGACCGCTACTTCCTGGACAACGTCGCCGAGTGGATCTGCGAGGTCGACCGCGGCCGCCTCTACCCCTACGAGGGCAACTACTCCACGTACCTGGAGAAGAAGGCGGAGCGACTCGAGGTCCAGGGCAAGAAGGACCAGAAGCTCCAGAAGCGCCTCAAGAGCGAGCTCGAGTGGGTCCGCTCCAACGCCAAGGGTCGCCAGGCCAAGTCCAAGGCCCGCCTGCAGCGCTACGAGGAGATGGCCGCCGAGGCCGACCGCACCCGCAAGCTGGACTTCGAGGAGATCACCATCCCGCCGGGCCCGCGCCTCGGCAGCACGGTGATCGAGGTCACGGACCTCAAGAAGGGGTTCGGCGACCGCGTCCTCATCGACGGCCTGTCGTTCTCCCTGCCCCGTAACGGCATCGTCGGCGTCATCGGCCCCAACGGCGTCGGCAAGACCACGCTGTTCAAGACCATCGTGGGCCTGGAGGAGCCGGACTCCGGCTCGGTCAAGGTCGGCGAGACCGTCGACATCTCCTACGTCGACCAGAGCCGCGCGGGCATCGACCCCGGCAAGAACCTCTGGGAGGTCGTGTCCGACGGGCTCGACCACATCCAGGTCGGCAAGGTCGAGATCCCCTCGCGCGCCTATGTCTCGCAGTTCGGCTTCAAGGGCCCGGACCAGCAGAAGAAGGCGGGCGTCCTGTCCGGCGGCGAGCGCAACCGCCTCAACCTCGCGCTGACCCTCAAGCAGGGCGGCAACCTCCTGCTGCTCGACGAGCCCACCAACGATCTCGACGTCGAGACCCTCGGTTCCCTCGAGAACGCCCTGCTCGAGTTCCCCGGCTGCGCCGTGGTCATCAGCCACGACCGGTGGTTCCTGGACCGGGTGGCGACCCACATCCTGGCCTACGAGGGCACGGAGGACGACCCCGCCTCGTGGTACTGGTTCGAGGGCAACTTCGAGGCCTACGAGAAGAACAAGATCGAGCGCCTCGGCGAGGATGCCGCCCGTCCGCACCGGGTGACCTACCGCAAGCTCACCCGCGACTGACCACCGCCGTAGCCCGAGAGCCGCATCCCGCCCCGGATCCCCGGGTCGGGGTGCGGCTCTCGGCATACGAGATGGTGGTCGTCACCGGCGATGAAGCCGGGCGCGGTGGGTAGGGGTAGGGGCGACGCCGCACGTCCGCGACGCCGTCCGCCCTACGCAGGAGGTTCGTGCATGGCCAAGCCCACCGTCGCCGACCAGCTGATCGCCCACCTGAAGTCCCTCGGGGTGCAACGCGTCTACGGGCTCGTGGGGGACAGCCTCAACCCCGTCACCGACGCGATCCGTCGCGACGGTGACATCTCCTTCTTCGCCGTCCACAACGAGGAGGCCGCCGCCTTCGCCGCGGCCGCCGAGTCACGGCTCACCGGACGGCTCGCCGTGTGTGCGGCCTCCTGCGGCCCCGGCAACACCCACCTCGTCCAGGGCCTCTACGACGCCAACCGCGGTGGCGCCAAGGTCCTGGCCATCGCGAGCCACATCCCCTCGCCGCAGATCGGCACCTACTTCTTCCAGGCCACGCACCCCGAGCAGCTGTTCGCCGAGTGCAGCCACTACGCCGAGGTCGCCAACAGCCCGCGCCAGGCCGCCCGGATCCTGCACATCGCGACCCAGACCGCCATCGCCCGCAGCGGGGTCTGCGTCCTGGTCCTGCCCGGCGACGTCGCCGAGGAGCCCGCGGTCGACGCGCCCGCCCTCGGCCACACCTCGGAGCGGCCACCGCGCCACGTCCCGGACCCCGAGGTGGTGACCGAGCTCGCGCGCCTGCTCGACCGGGCCAAGAAGCCCATGCTCTTCGTCGGAGCGGGGGTGCGAGGCGCCCACGACCAGGTGATGGCGCTGGCCGAGGCTCTGCAGGCGCCGGTGGGGCATGCCCTCGGCGGCAAGGAGTGGATCCAGTTCGACAATCCCTACGACGTCGGGATGAGCGGGCTGCTCGGCTACGGCGCGTGCGCCGAGGCGATGGACCAGGCCGACCTCGTCCTGCTCCTCGGCACCGACTTCCCCTACGACCAGTTCCTGCCCAAGGACACGGTGATCGTTCAGGTCGACCGGTATGGCGAACGCCTGGGGCGTCGCGCCAAGCTGTCCCTGGCGGTGGAGGGTGACGTCGACGCGACCATCGACGCGCTGCTGCCGATGCTGGGGCGTGAGCGGGACGGGCGATACCTGCACAGGATGCTGAAGGAGCACGCCTCGACCCTCGACAAGGTCGTCAAGGCCTACACCCATGACGTCGACACGATGGTGCCGATCCATCCCGAGTACCTCGCCTCGATCCTGGACGACCTCGCCTCCGACGACGCCGTCTTCACCGTCGACACGGGCATGTGCAACGTGTGGGCCGCGCGCTACCTCACGCCCAACGGCCGGCGCCGCGTCCTCGGCTCCTGGCACCACGGCACCATGGCCAACGCCCTGCCGCACGCGATCGGCGCCGCGGCGAGCCAGCCCGGGCGCCAGGTGATCTCGATGTCGGGTGACGGGGGGCTGTCGATGCTGATGGGCGAGCTGGTGACCGTCGCCGAGCACCGGCTCGACGTCAAGATCGTGGTGTTCAACAACTCGACGCTCGGCATGGTCAAGCTCGAGATGCTCGTGGACGGCCTGCCGGACTACGGCACCGACCGCGCGCACGTGGACTACGCCGCCATCGCCCAGGGCTGCGGCATCCCGAGCCTGCGGATCACGGACCCCAAGGCCATCCGCGAGGGCCTCGGCCGGGCGCTCGCCACGCCGGGTCCGGTGCTCGTCGACGTCGTGACCGACCCCAACGCCCTGTCGATCCCGCCGGAGATCACCCTCGAGCAGGTCACGGGCTTCGCGTCCGCCGCCACCAAGACCGTGCTCGACGGGGGCGTCGGCAAGATGGTCGAGATGGCGAGGGCCAACCTGCGCAACATCCCCCGCTGACCGCCGGTGAGGTGGTCGGGACGGCCGGGCCGGCGCCCGGCGCCGGTCGGGCCCCGGCTCGGCCGGCTCAGCCCTTGAGCCGCAGCATGCCCTCCTGGGCGACGGTGGCGGCCAGCGAGCCGTCGGGCGTGAACATCCGTCCCATCCCGAGGCCGCGCCCGCCCTGGGCGCTGGGGGAGTACTGCGTGTAGAGCATCCACTCGTCCGCGCGGGCCGGTCGGTGGAACCACATCGCGTGGTCGAGACTGGCGGCCCGCAGCCGCCGGTCGATCCACGCGATCCCGTGCCGGCGGATCACCGGCTCGAGCAGGGCGTAGTCGCTGGCGTAGGCCATGACGGCGGCGTGCACCAGCGGGTCGTCGGGCAGGGTGCCCACTGCGCGCAGCCACAGCTCCTGGTGGGCCACCTGCTCGGAGGCCGGCTGCGACCAGAGGTCCTCCCGCACGTGGCGCAGGTCGATCGGTCGGCCATAGGCGAGGTGCTTGGCGGCCGGGTGGTCGACGTGGCCGTACTTGTCGGCGACGCTCGGCAGCGTCTCGGGCCCGGGGGCCTGCGGCATCGTGTCCTGGTGGTTGAGCCCGCCGGCGGGCTCCTGGAAGGACGCGGTCATCGACAGGATGACCTGGCCCTCCTGCATGGCGTGGACCCGGCGGGTGGAGAAGGACCGACCGTCGCGCATGCGCTCCACGGAGAACCTGATCGGCCTGGCCACGTCACCGGGCCGCACGAAGTAGCCGTGCAGGGAGTGGATCGGCCGTGCGGGCTCGCCGGCTCCCACCTCGACGGTGCGGCCCGCCGCGATGATCGTCTGCGCCAGCACCTGACCGCCGAAGACGCGTCCGTGCGGCTGCCACTGGCTCTGGCCCTCGAAGATCTCGCGGTCGGGGTCACCGAGGATCTGCTCCGTGAGGAAGGACTCGGGGCCGGCGTCGGTGCGGGCGCTGACCGTCATGCGCGCTGTCCCGAGGTGGTCCAGGTCGAGGATGTCGAGCAGCTCGGCAAAGGGGTCCTGGGGTGTCTGGGTCACGCCTCGAAGACTAGTCCCTCTGGGCCGACCGGATGACTTGCGGGACTATGCGGCGCCGCGGCCGCAGACGTCCTCGTCACCCCGGGGCCACCGTGACCGCATCGGCTGCTCGCCCACTTCGACATCGTTGTCACACAAGGGGATTCCATGCCTGCTCTCGCCCGCCGCCTCACTGCTGCCGCCGCTGCCGCGGTCGCCGTCGCGGGCTACGTCGGCAGGGCAAAGGGCTCGCAGGTCATCGCCGTCGGATCGCGCACCCAGCTGGTGCCCGTCGGGGTCAAGCCCGGCGAGGCGCTCCCGACCAGCTTCACGACCGTCCGCGGCGTGGTCTATGCCGGCAAGGTCGACGGCCCGGACGCCGTGGGCATCGTGACCCGGGCGCGGCTGCCCTACCGGATCTTTGTCGTCACGGGCCCGGGCAGCCACAACCGGATCGTGGTGGACGTCGCCCACCGCTGGTGACCTGATCTGGCTCGCCTCGGCGGCCGCCTCCCGGGGACCTCACCCGGGCGGCGGCCGCGGCCCGTATGCCGTCCCCCTGCCGGTCAGCCGGCCACGGCGAGGGCGAAGGGCAGCACGTGGGTCGCCCCCGCAGCACGCAGGGCCCGGCCGGCGACGGTCATGGTCCAGCGGGAGTCGACCAGGTCGTCGACGAGCAGGACCGCACCGGGCGACAGCTCGAGGTTGTCGCGGACCAGCGGCCCGGCGGCCACGCGGTCCCACACACCGGCGAGACGATAGGCGCTGTTGCCGCCCCGGTCACCCGTCGGCCCCCCGTCGACGAGGTCCATCGGACCGAGGTCGACCATGCGGCCCATCGCCGCGAGTCCCCGGGCGAGCGACTCCACCAGCTGGGGGCGGGAGCGGGAGGGCACCCAGGTCACGGCGACCGGTCGCTCGGCCCAGTCCCAGTCGCGCAGCACCGGCACGCACCCCCGCAGGAGCGCCTCGTCCGCCGGACCGTCCGGGCCGGCCAGCAGGGTCCGCACCCGCTGCCCCCACCCGAGGTCGGTCAGCCGGGCCAGCGCACGACCCGGCTCCACCTGCTCCTGCGGCCCGATGCGTCCCTTGACGTCGACGCCGAGGCGGGGCATCCCGCTCGGCCACTGCGCCCGCGGCTCCACGAGCACCCCGGGGCGGTCGAGCCGGGTGCGGGCCTCGACGACGGCCCCCTCGGGGACGCCCTCGGGGTACCACGCGCCCGCGCACACGTCGCACCGCCCGCACGGCGCGGCCGAGGGGTCGTCGAGCACCCGCTGCAGGAAGGCCATGCGGCACTCCTCGCCGCGCTGGTAGGCGAGCATGAGGTCCTGCTCGCGCTCGCGCGCCTCGGCCACCCGCGCGTAGCGCTCGGCGTCGTAGGTCCACGACGCGCCCGTGGCCGTCCAGCCCCCCTGGACCCGGTGCACCGCCCCGTCGACGTCGAGGACCTTGAGCAGCAGCTCGAGCCGGGTGCGGCGCACGTCGACCACCGTCTCGAGGGCGGCCGTGGACAGGGGGCGGGCTGAGGCGGACAGCGCGGCGATGACGGCGTCGGCCTGCTCGGGCCGGGGCATCGAGGCGCTTGCGAAGTAGGACCAGATGTCGCGGTCGGACGCCGACGGCAGCAGCAGCACGTCGGCCCGCGCGACCCCGCGGCCGGCACGCCCGACCTGCTGGTAGTAGGCGACCGGCGAGCTGGGGGAGCCGAGGTGCACCACGAAGCCGAGGTCGGGCTTGTCGAAGCCCATCCCGAGCGCGCTCGTGGCGATCAGTGCCTTGACCTGGTTGGCGCGCAGCAGGCCCTCGAGCTGCTCGCGGTCGGCGGGGTCGGTGCGCCCGGTGTAGGCCCGCACCTCGTGACCGGCCTGACGCAGCGCCTCGGCGACGTCCTCGGCCGCCGACACGGTCATGGCATAGACGATCCCGCTGCCCGGCAGGTCGCCGAGGTGCGCGGTGAGCCACCCGAGCTGCTGCTCCGCCGAGCCCAGCCGGAGCACACCGAGCCGCAGCGAGTCGCGGGCCAGCGAGCCGCGCACGGTCAGGACCTCGTGGCCACCGACCTCCAGCTGCTCGGCCACGTCCGACACCACCCGGGCATTGGCGGTCGCCGTGGTCGCCAGCACCGGGACGTCCCTCGCCAGCTCGGCCAGCAGGTCCTTGATCCGTCGGTAGTCCGGTCGGAAGTCGTGGCCCCAGTCGCTGACGCAGTGCGCCTCGTCGACGACCAGGAGCCCGCAGCGGGCGGCGAGGCCCGGCAGCTGCTCGTCGCGGAAGCGCGGGTTGTTGAGCCGCTCCGGGCTCACCAGCAGCACGTCCACCTCGTCGGCGGCCAGCGCGGCCGCGACCTCCCCCCAGGCGTCGGCATTGGCGGAGTTCATCGTCACCGCCCGCACCCCGGCGCGCTCGGCGGCGGCGACCTGGTCGCGCATGAGCGCCAGCAGCGGCGACACGATGATCGTGGGGCCCGCCCCGGCTGCGCGCCGCAGCGCGGTCGCCACGAAGTAGACCGCCGACTTGCCCCACCCCGTGCGTTGCACCACGAGCACCCGCTGCCGTGCGGACACCAGCGCCGCCACCGCCTCGAGCTGGCCGTCGCGGAAGTCGACGTCCTCGCGCCCCACGAGGCGCCGCAGCGCCGTCGTGGCGTCCTCGCGCACCGACTCGGTGTCCACGTCGACGGCGGGCGCGCTCGGCATACGGGCCTGGTTGCTGGTCATGCCCACACGCTAGACGCCGGGCCCGACAGACCCCCCGGCTGCGCCATGATGGGGCCATGGCCGACGCACCCAGCGACCTCCGCCCGACGAGCGTCTACCGGGTGGACGTCCCCCTCCGGTGGAGCGACATGGACGCCTACGGGCACGTCAACAACGTCGAGTACCTCCGCCTCCTGGAGGAGGCGCGCGTCGAGGCCTTCCGCGCGTGGTTCGGTGAGCACGACCCCGTGCTCGGCCGCGCAGTACTGGTGGCGCGCAGCGAGATCGACTACCTGCGGCCGCTGGAGTTCCGGCACGCCCCGGTCGCCGTCGACATGTGGGTGTCCAGGCTGGCCGGCGCGTCCTACGACCTGGGCTACGTCGTGCGCGACCCCGAGGGCGTGGGCGACCAGGTCTATGCGCGGGCCGAGTCGACGATGGTGATGTACGACTTCGCCGACGCCCGCCCACGGCGGATGACCCCCGAGCAGCGCGAGACCCTCGGACGCTACCTCGGGGACCCGGTCGGGCTGAGGCGGCGCCGGTGACCGGGGCGCTCGTCCTGGCCGAGGCCGGCACCGCCTCCGACCTACGGACCTACGTCGCGCGGGCGGCCGCCGCCGACCGCGAGGGTGCGATGCGCCTGCAGGTGCAGGGGACCGTGCTGGCCGCGTATGCCGCGGTCCTGCCCGGTTCCGGCCTGACCGCAGAGGGACTGGTGCTGGGGCTGCGCACCATGCGTCTGGCCGAGCCCGCCGACCTCGACGTCACCGTGCCGCTGGGCGCGCTGCTCGACCGGTTCGCGCACGACCAGGGCACCGGGGTCCCCGTGCCGCCCACCGAGGTGCGGGTGCCCTGGGCAGGGCAGAGCCCGCCGCGTGCCGGCTGGGTGCCGATCGGGCGCGTGACCGGCGCCGAGCTCCACGAGGCGGCGCAGTCGGGGATCGCCGACGTCGCGCGCGGCGCGGGCACGGGCTCCGGGGGGCTCGCGGTCGCGGGGCTGAGGCACGCCGTGTGGGCGCGGCCCGTGGTGGCCGCCGAGGTCGAGGGACTGCCGTCGGGGATGGCCTTCGCCGCGCAGGTCCTCGGCTTCGTCGGCGAGCAGCCGGCCACGGTCCATCGCTGCGGGCGCTGGCTGCGGCTGTCGACGCCGTCCGGTCACGTCCTCGCGCGCTGACGGCCCAGCGGCCGGGCCCGGGACCCGGCGAGGACGACGAGGCCGGCCGATGCCGCGCACAGCGCCCAGATCAGCGTGTAGGCCCCGGCGTCAGCGCCGGCTGACCGGTGCATCCCGGCAAAGACCGAGCCCGTGAGCGCGACGCCGAGCGCGGAGCCGAGGGTGTCGGCGAGCTGGAGCGAGGACGACACCTCGCCGTGCCGCTCGACCGGCGTGAGGTCGAGCCCCAGCACGGAGATGGTGGACATGGCCAGGCCCATGCCGATGCCCATCGCGGTGGCGGCGACGGGGACGAGCCAGGCGGACAGCCCGAGCCCGGTGATCGCGGCGAGCCCCAGCAAGCCGACGGCGAGCGAGGCGCCACCGGCCCCGAGCAGGCGGAACCGGTCGCGCACGAAGGCGTCACGCCCCTGCAGCGCCGCACCCACGGACCAGCCGAGAGACCCGAGGGTGAGCATGACCCCCGCCACGGTGCCGCTCGTCCCGCGCTCGTTGACGAGCATCAGGGGGATGAAGGTGATCGCCCCGTTGAAGGCCGCGGTGAGCAGGAACCGGGACATGGTCACCGACGGGAGGCCGCGCGCCAGGCGGAGGGTCCCGGGCGGGACGAGGCGCGGGGCGACGACGACGACCAGGACCAGACCGACGCCCGCGACGGCCACTGGGGCGGCTTCGAACGGCTCCACGTGCTGCGAGCCCCACTGCAGGACACCGGCGCCCACGGCGACCAGCGCCCCCGCCAGGGCGGCTCGCCGGTGGCTGCGGCGCTCGCGCCCGGACCCGGTGCGACCCGGCGGGGCGACGAGCGACCGGCGTGCCCAGGTGAGGACGGTGGTGACCAGGATCGGTGGCACGACCACGAGAAAGACCCACCGCCAGGACAGCGCCTCGGTGAGCCAGGCCGCGAGCAGCGGCCCGACGATGGCGGGCAGCACCCACGCGGCAGACACCCAGCCAAAGACCCTGGGACGCAAGGACTCTGGGTACGCGCGACCGATCATGACGTAGAGCGCGACGACGAGCAGGCCGCCGCCGAGGCCGGCGATCATCCGCCCCGCCAGCAGCACGGGGAAACTGTCGGCCAGCCCCGCGACGAGCGAGCCGAGCGCGAGACCGGCCTGGCCCACGAGGGTGGCGGGCAGCGGGCCGCGCAGGTCGGTCCAGGTGCCCGACAGGACGGTGCCGAGCAGCTGTGCGGAGAGGAACAGCGAGAACGCCAGGCCGTACGCCCGGACCGCGTCGAGCTCGTCGGCGACGGCCGGCATGGCGGTCGTGACCGCCATGGACTC
Source organism: Arsenicicoccus cauae (assembly GCF_009707125.1). Taxonomy (GTDB): domain Bacteria; phylum Actinomycetota; class Actinomycetes; order Actinomycetales; family Dermatophilaceae; genus Arsenicicoccus; species Arsenicicoccus cauae. The sequence goes on along the minus strand of NZ_WLVL01000018.1, from coordinate 77,867 downwards.
GAAGGCGACGAGGGTCACCTGGGCGATCATGACGATTGTGACGAGCCGGTATGCCGGACCCATGGGCCCTTGCGGGGTGGAGGTCACGGCGGGGATCACGCCCCCACGGTAACCGGGGTGGCCGGGGGCGGCGGCGGCTCGTGCCACTGACCGCGCTCGATCAGGACGGTGCGCAGGGTGTCGATGGCGTCGCTCACCAGGCCGTCCACCCCGAGGTCCAGCAGCTCGTGCATCTCCTGCGCGTCGTCGATGGTCCAGACGTGGATGTGCTTGCCGCGCCGGTGAGTCGCCTCGACCAGGGCCGGCGTCACCAGCTCGACGGACCGGCCGGCGAGGGTGTAGGTGCGGGGGATCTGCAGCACCGGCGCCGGAGTGCTGAGCCACTGCGTGACGAGCCGCGGCAGGAACCGCAGGCTGGCCACCCCGGCGCCGCCCGCGGCCGTCGCGAGGCGTGGCCCGAGCAGCTCGCGCACGTGACGCAGGCGTCGCTGGGAGAACGAGCCGACGCACACGCGGTGCAGCGCGCCGGCCTGCAGGAGGGCCTGGGCCGTCGGGACGACCGCGCCGGGGGCCTTGATGTCGATGTTGAACCTCGCGTCGGGCAGCGCCTCGAGCAGCTCGGTGAGCAGCGGGATCGGCTCGCCCGCGATGCGCGCCTGCCGGACGTACTCCCACGGCAGGTCGGCGATCGAGCCGCGACGGTCGGTCACCCGGTCCAGCCGCGCGTCGTGGAAGGCGACGACCTGGCCGTCGAGGGTGGCGTGGACGTCGGTCTCGAGGTAGCGGTAGCCCAGGTCGTAGGCGCTGCGGAAGGCCGCCAGGGTGTTCTCCCGCCCGTGGTTCGGTGCGTAGGCGGCGCCCCCGCGGTGGGCGAGGGCCAGGGGCCGGGGAGCGTCGAAGTAGGGGAACTGCGCAGCCTTCACGTCCCCAACCTACGGCCCGGGGCGCGCCGGCCGGCGCAGGTCGCGGATCTCCGGGTGGGACCCGACGACCTGGGACGTGGCCGAGCTCAGCGGGTGCGCGCCCAGACGGTGGTGTCGGTCGGGACGAGCCCCTCGGGCGTCAGCGGGCCGCTGGCCACGACGACCTCGGACCCGTCGGGCAGCGGGACCGCCTCGTCGCCGAGGTTGGCGAGGACCAGCAGCCGGTCCGTGCCGCGCTCGTTGACGACGGCGACCACGTCCTCGCCATACCCCTGCTGCCAGTCCAGCGCCCCCACGCCGAGGTCCAGCTCGCGGCGGGTGGCGAGCAGGGTGCGGTAGAGCTCGAGCGTCGAGCCCGGCTGCCCCGCCTGGAGGTTCGCCGCGAGGTCGGCATAGGCGTCGGGCTGGGGGAGCCAGGTGCGCTCCGAGGGGCCGAACCCGTTGCCGGGCGCGCCCCCGACCCAGGGGAGCGGGATGCGGCAGCCGTCGCGGCCAATCTCGGCCTCGGGGGTGCCCTTGGTGCGGTGGTAGGCCGGGTCCTCGCGCAGCTCGTCCGGCAGGGTCGTGTGGTCGGGCAGCCCGAGCTCCTCGCCCTGATAGAGGTATGCCGAGCCGGGCAGCGCCAGCATCAGGGCCGTGGCAGCCCGGGCCCGCCGCAGGCCGAGGGCAGCGTCCGGTTGGGGGCAGGTCGCGTCGATGCCGTTCATGCGCGGCGACCCCACGGGGTAGCCGAGCCGGGTCGCGTGCCGCACCACGTCGTGGTTGGACAGGACCCAGGTCGTGGGGGCGCCGACGCTCTGCGCGGCCTCGAGGGAGCGCGTGATGCGCTCGACGAGGTCGGCTGCGCGCCAGGGGGAGTCGAGGAAGTCGAAGTTGAACGCCTGGTGCATCTCGTCGGGCCGGGTGTAGGCCACGAGCCGCTCGATCGGCGTCACCCAGGCCTCCGCGCACAGGATCCGGTCGCGCTCCGGGTCGCCCTCGGGGTTGTGGGCGTCGAGCACCTGGCGCCAGCCGCGGTAGATCTCGTGGACGCCGTCCTGGTCCCAGTAGGGGCTCGCGCTGGTGGGGTGGGCCTCGCCATCGCCGGAGATCATCTCGGTGTGGGCGTCCCAGTCGCGAAAGCTCTGGTCCTTGGCGAGGCCGTGGGCCACGTCCACCCGGAAGCCGTCCACGCCCCGGTCGAGCCAGAAGCGCAGGATGTCGTGGAACTCCTCGCGCACCTCGGGGTGCTCCCAGTCCAGGTCGGGCTGCTTGGAGTCGAAGAGGTTGAGGTACCACTGGCCGGGCCGGCCGTCGGCCTCGGTGACGCGCGTCCACGCGGAGCCGCCGAAGACGGACCGCCAGTTGGTGGGCGGCAACTCGCCGTGCTCGCCGCGACCGTCCTTGAAGATGTAGCGGGCTCGCTCGGGGGATCCGGGCCCGGCGGCGAGGGCCGCCTGGAACCAGGCGTGCTCGTCGCTGGTGTGGTTGGGCACGAGGTCCACCACGACCCGGATCCCGAGCTCGTGGGCCTCGGCGATCAGCTGCTCGGCGTCCGCCAGCGAGCCGAAGAGGGGGTCCACGTCGCGGTAGTCGCTCACGTCGTAGCCCGCATCGGCCTGGGGCGAGGTGTAGAAGGGGGAGAGCCAGACCGCGTCGACGCCGAGGTCGCGCAGGTAGGGCAGCTTGGCGGTGACGCCGGCGAGGTCGCCCATGCCGTCGCCGTCCCCGTCCGCGAAGGAGCGGGGGTAGACCTGGTAGATGACGGCGTGGCGCCACCAGGCGTGGGGCTCGGTCGAGGGTGCGGTGGCCGGGGGGACGGCGGTGTCGGGGGTCACGTCTCCATGTTGCGCCATGGCGTCGGTCCCTGTGAAATCGACTGCAATTCGTGCAAGATCTTGCAGGAACTGGGACGCCGGGACGCGCGACCGGCTCAGTCCAGTCGGTTGACGAGCGAGTGTGCCGCCCGCACGAGGTAGTCACGCAGCAGCAGGTCGTGCGTCTCGTCGAGGTCCAGCGTGTCGACGGCGGCGAGCATGTGGTGCAGCCAGCGGTCACGCATGGCGGGCGTGACGGCGAACGGCACGTGCCGCATCCGCAGGCGCGGGTGACCACGCTGCTCGGAATAGGTCGTGGGGCCACCCCAGTACTGCTCGAGGAACATCCGCAGCCGGACCTCCGCGGGACCCAGGTCGTCCTCGGGATAGAGCGCGCGCAGCTCCGGGTCCCCGGCCACGCCGCGGTAGAACTCGCGCACCAGCCGCTCGAAGGTCGGCGCCCCGCCGACCTCGTCGTAGAACGTCACGTCGTCTCCCGGTCCCGTTGGTGGACGTCCAGGGTATGCCGCGCCCCCGCCGCGTCTGGTCGCCCCCGCCGCGTCCGCGGCGGCTACTTGGCGGTCCCGGCCCCGCCATACGGCAGGACCCCCGGCCCGAAGCCCGGCATGACCGGCAGCGAGACCCCCTGGTCCGCAAGGGCGGCCATCACCCGGGAGCGCACCTCTCGCCCGACGGGGACATTCTCGTTGGGCGCGCACTTGACGATGATGCGGACCGTCGCGACGCCGCCGACGATGGACTCGACGCCGCCGACCTGGGGCTGCTCGATGACCTTGCCGAACCACTCCTCCTCCTTGTCCAGGCCGCGGATCGCGCGGGAGATGATCGGCATGACCTTCTCCATGGACTCGGTGACGGGGACGGGGATGTCGACCAACGCCGTGGACCAGCCCTGGGAGCGGTTGGCGATGCGGAGGATCTCGCCGTTGCGGATGTACCAGATCACCCCGTTGAAGTCGCGGATCGTGGTGAGCCGCAACGAGATGTCCTCGACGGTGCCGATCACCTCGCCGGTGTCGACGACGTCGCCGACGCCGTACTGGTCCTCGATGATCATGAACATCCCGGACAGGTAGTCCTTGACGAGGCTCTGCGCGCCGAAGCCGAGCGCGACGCCGCCGACGGACGCCGAGGCGAGCAGCGGCGCCATGTTGAAGCCCAGCTCGTCGCCGACCATCAGCGCCGCGACGAAGGCCACCGTCACCGTCGTCACGGAGCGCAGCACGGCGCCGAGCGTGCGGACCCGCTGCTCCTGACGGGCGCTGCTGACGATGCTGGGGTCGCTGAAGATCTTGGCCGCCTTGCGCGCCTGCCGGCGGATGACGGGCAGCTCGGCCGTGTCGACGCGGGTGACGTTGACCGCGGCGGCCTCGGCGCGCTCCGAGCGCAGCAGCAGGCCGTTGACGAATCCGTTGATGGCACGGTGGATCAGCCAGCGGGTGGCGACGGCCCCGAGGACGATGGCCACGATCGTGAGGGGTGCCCCCTGGGCCCATGCCCACGCCGACTCCCAGGTCACGGCGAGCGCTTGGAGGACGGACGAGGAGGTGCTGGCAGTCATGCCCTCATCATGGCGGGTCGACCTTGGCGGACGCTGTCACCGCCGTGCCACACTTCACCCGTGACTGACGCACCCTCCACCGACCTCATCGAGCTCGCGCGCGCCCACGGGGTGGCCACGGAGTACTGGGACTGGCAGGGGGACCACGTGACCGTGCCCGCCACCACCATCGTGGCCGTGCTCGCCGCCCTGGGCCAGCCGGCCGCGACCGATGACGAGGTGCGCGCCTCGCTCGCGCAGATCCGCGACCGCGAGTGGCGCCAGGCGCTCCCGCCGGTGCTGGTCGTGACCGAGTCCGAGAGCACGACGATCCCGGTGCACCTGCCCCACGGCGAGTCCGTCACGGTGTCCGTGCGGCTCGAGGACGGGTCGCACCGTCCCCTGGACCAGGTCGACAGGTGGGTCGACCCTCGCGTCGTGGACGGTCGTCAGGTGGGGGAGGCGACCTTCGCGGTCCCGGCCGGCCTGCCGCTCGGCTGGCACGAGATCAGTGCCTCGTATGCCGGGGCCACGGCCACCTGCACCCTGGTCGTCACGCCAGACCGCCTCGAGGTGCCCGCGTCGCTGCGCGACCACCCCGCCTCGGGCGTCATGACGCAGCTCTACGCCATGCGCTCCAGCCGGTCCTGGGGGATGGGGGACGCCGCTGACCTCGCCGAGCTCGCCGCGTGGGCCGGCGAGGAGCTGGGCTCGGACTTCGTCCTCGTCAACCCCCTGCATGCCGCCGAGCCCGTCCCGCCGGTCGAGCCCTCGCCCTACCTGCCCACCACCCGTCGGTTCATCAGCCCGCTCTACATCCGCGTCGAGGACATCCCCGAGATGGGCTACCTCACCGCCGCGGACCGCGCGCTGCTGCAGTGGCACGCCGACGACGCGGTGCGGCTCAACGACGTCGACCTCATCGACCGCGACGCGTCCTGGCGTCTCAAGGACGCCGCCCTGCGGCTCGTCCACAAGCAGCCCCGATCGCCTCGGCGTGAGCGGGACTACCGGGCCTTCTGCGGGCGGGAGGGGCAGGGCCTGGTGGACTTCGCGACGTGGTGCGCGTTCACCGCGGCCTACGGCGAGGACGAGGCCGAGTGGCCGCAGGAGCTGCAGGACGCGACCAGCCCGGCCGTCGCCGCCCGCCGCGAGGAGCTGGCCACCGACGTCGACTACTACTGCTGGCTGCAGTGGGTCGTCGAGGGCCAGCTGGAGCAGGCCCAGCGGGTCGCCCACGAGTCGGGCATGCGCCTCGGCCTGATCCACGACCTGGCCGTCGGGGTGCACCCGAGCGGCGCCGACGCCTGGGGGCTGCGCGACGCGCTGGCGCGCGGCGTCACGGTGGGGGCGCCGGCCGACCAGTACAACCAGCTCGGCCAGGACTGGAGCCAGCCGCCGTGGCGCCCCGACCAGCTCGCCGAGCTGGGCTACGCGCCCTACCGCGACATGCTCCGGACCGTCCTGCGCTCGGCGGGCGGCCTGCGGGTCGACCACATCATCGGGCTGTTCCGGCTCTGGTGGATCCCGCAGGGCTGCAAGCCCTTCGAGGGCACCTACGTCCGCTACGACCACAAGGCGCTCATCGGGATCCTCGCCCTGGAGGCGCACCGCGCCGGCGCCGTCGTCATCGGCGAGGACCTCGGCACGGTCGAGTCCTGGGTGCGCGACTACCTCGCGGACCGCGGGATCATGGGCACGTCCATCCTGTGGTTCGAGCGCGACTACGAGCACGGCGGCGAGCCGATCCAGCCCGAGCAGTACCGCCGCCTGTGCCTGGCCACCGTCACCACCCACGACCTGCCCCCGACCGCGGGCTACCTGCAGCAGGTGCACATCGACCTGCGCCACGAGCTGGGCCTGCTGACCCGCTCGATCGAGGAGGAGCGCGCGAGCGAGGTCAAGGAGCAGGCCGGCATCACGGCGCTGCTGCGCTCGCGCGGGCTGCTGCGCGAGGACGCGAGCGACGAGGACACGATCGAGGCGCTGCACAAGCTGCTGTCGTGGACGCCGGCGCTGCTGCGCGGCATCTCGGTGTCGGACCTCGCGCAGGACCGGCGGATCATCAACCAGCCGGGCACCGATGAGGAGTACCCCAACTGGCGCATGCCGCTGGCCGGCGCCGACGGTCGGCCCGTGCTGCTCGAGGACCTCATGCGCTCGCGCTGGGCACGCCGCCTCGCCCGCACCCTCTGACCTACCGGGGGTAAGGGCATCGGCCGGGCTTCGTTCGCCAGGCTGATGATCCGGCCGGGGGTAGGGGCATCAGCCGGGCTTCGTTCGCCAGGCTGATGATCCGGCCGGGGTAGGGGCATCGGCCGGCCTTCGTTCGACAGGCTGATGATCCGGCCGGGGGTAGGGGCATCGGCCGGCCTTCGTTCGCCCGTCTGATGATCCGGCCCCCGGTAGGGGCATCAGCCGGGGTTAGTTCGCCAGGCTGATGATCCTGCCCCCGGTAGGTGGACGCGCCCCCGCCGGGCGTCCGAGACGTGGACGCTCGGATTACCAAATGTTTGCCTATGCATAAGGTGACCTTCGGTCAGCCCATCGGTGGGCAGGCCATCCCACCTACGCCGGCGCCGACCGCGCCCCGCCCCGGAGGACACCCATGTCTCGCACGCCCTGGACCACCCGTCGCACCGCCCTCGCCGCCGCCGGCGCGGCGATGATGCTGACGCTGACGGCGTGCGGCTCCGGCTCCGGCTCGGACCAGGCGGCGGACAACCCGCTCGGCCTGCAGCGCCCTGGCGTCCTGCACGTGGGCACGCTCACCGACGCCCCGCCCAACGTCTACCTCAAGGACGGCCAGTTCACCGGCTTCGACAACGACCTGCTCAAGGCCGTCGCCGCCAAGCAGGGCCTCAAGGTCGAGTTCGCGGGCACGGACTTCTCGGGCCTGCTCTCGCAGGTCAAGTCGGGCAAGTATGACGTCGGCTCGTCCTCGATCACCATCACCGAGAAGCGCAAGCAGACCGTCGCCTTCACCAACGGCTACGACTTCGGGTACCTCGGGCTCAACGTCCCCGCCGGGTCGTCCCTCACGAGCTTCGACCAGCTCGCGGGCAAGCGCGTCGTGGTGGTGCAGGGCACGGTCCAGGACGACTACGCCACCAGCAAGAAGCTCGATCCCGTGCGCGTCCCCGACTACAACGGCGCGATGAACCAGCTCAAGGCCGGCACCGTCGACGCGTGGATCAGCCCCGCCGAGATCGGCGAGAAGCTCGCGGGCGAGTCCGGGGGCAAGGTGCGCCTTGCCGCCAAGGAGCTCAGCCCGACGCCAATGGCCTACGCCGTCGCCCAGGACAAGACCAAGCTCAAGGACGCGCTCGACAAGGGCCTGGACGAGGTCATCAAGGACGGCACCTGGCAGAAGCTGGTCAACCAGTACTACCCGGGCCGCAAGACTCCGGCGGACTTCACGCCGGGCAGCGGCGCGGTCACGATCACGCGGTGACGCGCGGTGGATGTCCTCGACACCCTCAGGGAGACCTTCTTCGACCTCGACGCGATGCGGGAGGCGCTGCCTGACCTGATCACGGTCGGGCTGCCCAACACCCTGCTGCTCGCGGTCGTGTCCGCCGTCATCGGGACGATCCTCGGTATGGCGCTCGCGGTCGCCGGCCTGTCGCGGCACCGCTGGCTGCGGTGGCCTGCACGCGTCTGGACCGACATCTTCCGCGGGTTGCCGGCCGCCGTCACCATCTTGCTCATCGGTGTCGGTCTCGCGCCCGTGGGGCTGCAGATCTGGGGCAACAACCCCTACCCGCTCGGCATCCTCGCGCTGTCGCTGATCGCGTCGGCCTACATCGGCGAGATCTTTCGCTCCGGCATCCAGAGCGTCGAGGCCGGGCAGATGGAGGCCTCACGGGCCCTGGGGTTCAGCCACAACGCCGCGATGCGGCTGGTCGTCATACCCCTCGGTGTCCGCCGCGTGCTCCCGGCCCTGGTCAACCAGTTCATCTCGCTGATCAAGGAGTCCTCGCTGGTCTACTTCCTGGGGCTGCTGGCCAGCCAGCGCGAGCTGTTCCGGATCGGGCAGGACTACGCCGCCAACACCGGCAACCAGTCCGCGCTGCTGCTGGCCGGGCTGTTCTACCTCGTCATCACGGTGCCGTTGACCCACGTGGTCAACGCCATCGACCACCGGCTGCGCCACGGGCGCCGGTCGGACGGCGAGGAGCCCGGCGCGCGCGGCTCCGACGCGCCGGACTCTCCGGACGCGGACGCCCTCGCCCTCACCCAGGAGGCCCACTGATGACCCGCGAACCGTCGTCCGCCGACCAGCTGCGCATCGACCGGCCGGCCGCCGACCAGCGCTCCGTCGACCCGCTCTCCGTGGAGCTGCGCGACGTGCACCTGGCCTTCGGGCGCAACCGGGTCTTGCGCGGGGTCGACCTCGAGGTCCCGGCCGGCAGCACGACCTGCGTCATCGGGCCCTCCGGGTCCGGCAAGTCGACGCTGCTGCGCGTCGTCAACCGGCTGCTCGAGCCGGATCGCGGCGACGTGCTCCTCGGCGGGCGCAGCGTCCTGCGCGACGACCCCGACGAGCTGCGCCGGCACGTCGGCATGGTCTTCCAGCACTTCAACCTGTTTCCGCACAAGACCGTCGCCGACAACGTCGCGCTCGGGCCGCGCACACTGCTGGGTCTGTCCCGTGACGAGGCGCGGTCGCGGGCCCTGACGCACCTGGAGTCGGTGGGGCTCGCGCACAAGGCGGACGTGCGGCCGTCGTCGTTGTCCGGCGGTCAGCAGCAGCGCGTCGCGATCGCGCGGGCGCTGGCGATGGACCCGCGGATCATGTTGTTCGACGAAGCGACGTCCGCGCTCGACCCCGAGCTCGTCAAGGGCGTGCTCGCCATCATGCGCGACCTCGGCGCGTCGGGCCTGACGATGCTCGTGGTGACGCACGAGATGGGCTTCGCGCGCGAGGCGGCCGACCAGGTGGCCTTCATGGACCAGGGGGTCGTGGCCGAGCATGCGGCACCGGACGTGCTGTTCGAGCGACCGGCGAGCGAGCGGCTGCGGCGCTTCCTCTCCCGCGTCCTGTGACGATCTCAGGTCGTGTCCGTCTGGTCTGCCACCCCGGGCGGACCTGACCGAGGGCAGCTGGGGACTCGGGCCGTATGCCGGACCGGCCGCCGTCTCGCCGAGCGACTGCATCCGGCGCCACCCGCCCATCTCGCCGCGCCTCCGCCCACCCCACCGCGGCAGCGGGGTGGGGGGGCAGTTGTGCACCCCGGAGCCCCCAACCCGGCGCACGCCGGAACCCCGCCCCGGCGCACGACTGCACCCGCCGGGGGTAGGAACATCAGCCTGGCGAACGAAGGCCGGTCGATGCCCCTGCCCCCGGTGGGTCGGTACTACCCCCGGCGGGTCAGGCGGAGGCGTCGCGCGTCTGCACCCGCAGCGCCCGTTCCACCGTGTCCCGGTGCTCCGAGATCGCCCGCACCAGCCCCGAGGGGGCGTCGGCGTTGGCCGTCAGCCAGGCCGACGTGGCGTCGAGCAGCCGCCGGTCCGCGAGCGGCATCGGATAGAACGCGTCCGCCACGACCTCGGCCAGAGCGAACGAGTGCCGCGCCCACATGTCCCGCAGCATCGCGAAGTACCGCTCGACGTACGGCTCGAGCAGCGTCACGTCGTGGACCCGGGTGAAGCCCTGCCCCGTGGCCCCCACGATGGTGTTGGACTCGGACCCGTCCTCCACGCCGCGGCGCCAGGCCTCGGCCTTGGCCTCGGCAGTCGGGAGCGCGGCGACAGCCACGGCGGCGTGCTCCTGGCCCGACGCCGTCCGGTCGCGCCCGAGCTCGGCCTCCACCTCGGCACGCCCCACGCGGCCCGCGGTGGCCAGGGCGGTGAGCAGCGTCCAGCGCATGTCGGTGTCCACGGCCAGGCCGTCCAGGACGAGCTCCCCGGCATACAGGCCCTCGAGCAGGTCCAGGTCCTCCGGTCGGCGTGAGATGGACGCAAGGGCCGACACCAGCTGGAGCTGGGCGTCGCCGCCCGGGGCCGCCGTCTCGACGAGGCGCCGCAGCTCGGCGGCCACGGTGGCGCGCGCCTCGGCCCGATGGTCCGGCGCCACGTAGGCCGCGAGCGCGGTGGACAGCTGGCCGAGCAGCACCCGCAGCAGGGTCGCGTCCGCCTCGCCGTCGATCGCCCGCAGGGCCAGCGCGACGTAGTCCCGGGCCCGCATCTGGGCATCCCGGGTCATGTCCCACGCGGTCGCGAGGGCCAGCGCGCGGGGGAGGGAGTCGGTGAACGCCCGCGGGTGCTCGACCACGGTCGCCAGGGAGCGCTCGTCGAGCCGCAGCTTGGCGTAGGCGAGGTCGTCGTCGTTGACCAGCAGCAGGTCGGGCACGGGCTGGCCGACCAGCATGGGCAGCTCGGTGCGCCCGCCGTCGACGTCGACCTCGTGGCGCGCCACCCGCACCAGCGAGTCTCCTTGCAGCGCATAGCACCCCACCGCCAGGCGGTGCGGCCGCAGGACGGGGAGGTCGGCGGGGGCGGTCTGCACGATCGCCGCCGACTCGATCACGCCGTCGACGACCGACAGGTCCGGGGTGAGCGTGTTGACGCCGGCCTGCTCGAGCCACAGCTGCTGCCAGCGACCGAGGTCGCGCCCGGACGTCGCCTCCAGCTCGGTCATGAGGTCACCGATGGTGGTGTTGCCCCACGCGTGCTTGGCGAAGTAGGCCCGGATCCCGTCGCGGAAGGCCTCCCGCCCGACGTAGGCCACGAGCTGCTTGAGCACGGATGCGCCCTTGGCGTAGGTGATCCCGTCGAAGTTGGTCTCCACGTCGTGCAGGTCGCGGATGTCGGCGGCGATGGGGTGGGTGGACGAGAGCTGGTCCTGGCGGTAGGCCCAGGCCTTCTCCGCCGTCGCGAAGGTCGTCCACGCGGACTCCCACCGGGTCGCCTCGGCCTGCGCCGTCGTGGACGCCCACTCGGCGAAGGACTCGTTGAGCCACAGGTCGTCCCACCAGGTCATCGTGACGAGGTTGCCGAACCACATGTGCGCCAGCTCGTGCAGGATCGTCAGGGCACGACGCTCGACGAGGGCGTCGGACACCTTGGCGCGAAAGACGTACATCTCGTGGAAGGTCACCGCCCCGACGTTCTCCATCGCGCCCATGTTGTACTCCGGCGTGAAGACCTGGTCGTACTTCGCGAATGGGAAGGGCTGGTCGAACTCCTCCTCGAAGAACGCGAATCCTCGCTTGGTGCAGTCGAACAGGTTGTCATGGTCGACGTACGGCGTCAGCGAGCGCCGGCTGAAGATGCCGAGCGGGATCTCGCCGGCGCGCGTCGAGACGGTGTCGCGGACGACGTCATACGGGCCGGCGACCAGGGCGGTGACGTATGACGAGATGCGCGGGGTCGCCTCGAAGGCCCAGGTGGCAGCCGGCGCTGCGGACTCGTCCCCGTCCGCACGGGCCACCGGTGTGGGCTCGGGGGTGGGGGAGCAGCTGATGACCTGCCAGTGCGCCGGCGCCGTCACGGTGAACGTGAACTCCGCCTTGATGTCGGGCTGCTCGAAGACGACGAACATCCGCCGCGAGTCGGGCACCTCGAACTGCGTGTAGAGGTAGACCTCCCCGTCCGCGGGGTCGACGAACCGGTGCAGGCCCTCGCCGGTGTTCATGTAGGTCCCAGTCGCCCGCACCGTCAGCTCGTTGCGAGCCTGCAGGCCCGGCAAGGAGATCCGCGCGTCGGCGACGTGCGTGGCGGGGTCGAGCGACTCGCCGTTGAGGACGATCTGCTCCACCGAGGTCCCGATGAAGTCGATGAACGTGCTCGCCCCCTCCTGCGCGGCGCCGAACCGCGCGGTGGTGGTGGTGCTGAAGGTCGTCTGGCCGGTCGTCAGGTCGAGCTGCACGTCGTAGGACACGTCGCTCACGAGCTGGGACCGGACACGCGCCTCGTCGCGCGTGAGGTTGGTGCCTGGCACGGATGGGCCTTTCGGTGGTGCTGGCGCGCCCCGGAGCGCGGGGAAGCGGATGGCCGCCTCATCCTTGCAGGAATCCCGCACGACGTCCCCACGGATCGCGGCAGCGCACTCGACCCGTCGCGCGATGACGCACGGGTGGGGTGCGTGCTGGCAGGATGGCGTCGTGAGCGACACGACCGAGACCACGCAGCCCCAGACCAACTACCCGTCCGTCGAGATGTTCTTCGACCCGGCCTGCCCGTGGGCGTGGATGACCTCCCGCTGGCTCATGGAGGTCGAGCGCGCCAAGGGGATCACCGTCACCTGGTCGGTGATGAGCCTCGCGGTGCTCAACGAGGGCCGTGACCTGCCCGAGGACTACCGCGACCTGATGGACCGCGCCTGGGGTCCGGTCCGTGTGATCATCGCCGCGGCTCGCGAGCACGGCGAGGACGTCGTCAAGCGGCTCTACGACGCGATGGGCACGCGCATCCACCTCCAGGGCGACAAGGACTTCCGGTCGGTGGTGCAGGGAGCGCTCGCCGAGGTCGGTCTGCCGGCCGAGCTCGCGTCGTATGCCGAGCCCACCGCAGGCGACGAGACCGACCGCGCCCTGCGCGCCTCGCACGAGCGCGGCATCTCCGCGGTGGGCGACGAGGTCGGCACCCCGATCGTCATCGTCGACGGCGTGGCGTTCTTCGGACCCGTGGTGTCCCCGGCCCCCAAGGGCGAGGACGCGGTGAAGCTGTTCGACGGGTGCGTGCTCGTCGCGGGGACGCCCGGCTTCTTCGAGCTGAAGCGCACGCGCGACGTCGGCCCCATCTTCGACTGAGTCTGCCTCGGGCAGGCCCGTCCGGCCGACCCCGCACCCGCCCACCTCACCTGCAGGAGCCCCGCCATGCGCATCCACGTCGGCGCCGACCACGCCGCCCTCGAGGCCAAGACGGCCCTCATCGATCATCTCCGCCAGGCCGGTCACGATGTCACCGACCACGGCCCCTTCGTCTACGACGCGGAGGACGACTACCCCGTCTTCTGCCTGCGCGCCGCCGAGGCCGTCGCGGCCGACGACGACGCGCTGGGCTTCGTGCTCGGCGGGTCCGGCAACGGCGAGCAGATGGCAGCCAACAAGGTCGCCGGCGTGCGCGCCGCGCTCTGCTACGGCCCCGAGCTGGCCCAGCTGGCGCGGGAGCACAACGATGCCCGCATCTGCTCGATCGGTGGGCGGTTCACCACGCCCGAGGAGTCCCTGGCGATCGCCGACGCCTTCGTGGCCACGCCGTTCTCCGGGGTGGAGCGGCACGCCCGCCGCATCGCGATGCTCGACCGCTACGAGGCCACGGGCGAGCTGCCGGACCTGCCCGACAGCGCCCGCTGAGACCCCGGCGGTGTGACTCCTGGGGCGCGGGTGACGGCTGAGGCGTCGTCGCGGCCGTCACTGTGCGTGTCCAGGCCATGTCCGTTGTGTCCACCCTGCACCGGACCGTCCGGGTGAAGGTCAGGCGAACGGCGCATCTCGTTCGGGTGTTTCGGGCACGCAGCGTCCCTCGGTCTGCTCTAGTGGAGACCGAGCATCCCGCTCGCTCCCCATCACGGAGGAAGTCCTCATGGCCGTCCACGTCGGTCACCCCACCCGCACCCCGCAGGCCCCCGTCCTCACCTGGCTCGTCGCCCCGGCCCTGGTCGCCCTCGGGGTGCTCCTCGCGCTCGCCGCGGTGGTCACGGTCGTGATGGGGATGGCGCCTTTCGCGCTCGCGTCCCTGGTCGGACTGGTCGCCGCCGTCGGCGGATTCTGGACGATGCTGGACCGTCGCCAGCGCTGACCTGCCTGGATGCCGAAGGCCCCGCCGCCCTCCGAGGAGAGGCGACGGGGCCTTCGCGCCGCCCGGCGGGGCGGGCTGGAGCGGGTGACGAGAATCGAACTCGCGTAGCTAGTTTGGAAGACTAGGGCTCTACCATTGAGCTACACCCGCAGCGTGGCACGACGGGGAACCGTCATGACGGGCACTGCACAGGGTAGTGGCCGCACCGGGCCCGCGGGAAATCCGACACCCCGCCTCGCCGTTCGCGCGTGCGGGGCCGCGCGCCGGGACCGGTAGGATCGAGGCTTCACGGGCTGTGGCGCAGCTTGGTAGCGCGCGTGCTTTGGGAGCACGATGTCGCAGGTTCAAATCCTGTCAGCCCGACCACGCGAGGGCCCGCCGGACGTCTCCGGCGGGCCCTCGCGCGTCTGGTCGTCCGCGTCGGCGGGGGCCGCTCGGCCGTAGCATGGCTGGGGGCCGTGACGGCGGCCCGTGGCATCCTCGCCGGCGGCGGGGATCTCTACCTCGCAGGCGGGGTGGAGTCGATGAGCCGGGCGCCGTTCGTGATGGCCAAGGCCGAGAGCGCCTACCGCCGCAGAGCCGAGGTGCACGACTCGACGATCGGCTGGCGACCGAGATCGCGCCCGTCATGATCCCCCAGCGCCAGGGGTGTCAGCGACGGTGCCGCGGCCCTGCTGGTGGCTAGCGAGCGCGCCGTCGAGGAGTTCTCCCTGGAGCCGCTGGCCCGCATCGACGGCGCGGCGGCGGCCGGCCTGGCGCCCCGGGTGATGGGCTACGGCGCGGCGCACGTCAACCCGCACGGCGGGGCCATCGCGCTCGGCCACCCCCTCGGCATCAGCGGTGCCCGCCTGGCCCTGACCGCGGCGATCTCGCTCGCCGACGGTGGCCACGACCACGCCCTCGCCACCATGTGCGTCGGCGTCGGCCAGGGTGTCGCCATGCTGCTCTCCCGCCCCTGAGGCGGGTCTGCTCGGGCCGCCGATAGGGTGGCGGCATCCGTCACGACGAAGTGAGGAAGGAAAGACATGGACAAGGTGGTGTCCTCCGCCGAGGAGGCCGTGGCCGACATCGGCGACGGAGCCTCGCTGGCGGTCGGCGGCTTCGGCCTGTGCGGCATCCCGAGCGTGCTGATCCGGGCGCTGCACGAGCAGGGGGCCACGGACCTCGAGCTCGTCTCCAACAACTGCGGCGTTGACGACTGGGGGATGGGGATCCTTCTGGCGGACAAAAAGATCCGCCGCATCCAGGCGTCCTACGTCGGGGAGAACAAGGAGTTCGAGCGGCAGTACCTCTCCGGGGAGCTCGAGGTCGAGCTCACCCCGCAAGGCTCCCTCGCCGAGAAGCTCCGCTGCGGCGGCTCGGGGATCGCCGGCTTCTACACCCTCACCGGGGCCGGCACCCAGGTGGCCGAGGGTGGCCTGCCCCTGCTGCACGACGCCGACGGCAGGGTCGTCAAGACCTCGCCGCCCAAGGAGACCAAGGTCTTCGACGTCGACGGCGAGCCCAAGACCTTCGTGCTCGAGGAGGCCATCAGCTGTGACTTCGGTCTGGTGCGCGCCTGGCGCGGCGACCGGCACGGCAACCTCGTCTTCCGCGAGGCCGCCCGCAACTTCAACCCCGTGTGCGCGATGGCGGGCCGCGTGACGATCGCCGAGGTCGAGGAGCTGGTCGAGCCCGGGGATCTCGACCCGGGCGACGTGCACCTGCCCGGGATCTACGTCCAGCGCGTCGTGGCGCTGACGCCCGAGGAGGTCGCCGACAAGCGGATCGAGCGCCGCACGGTCCGTCCGGCAGCCACCGCACCCACCGCAGACGAGCAGAAGGAGGCGTGAGCGATGGCGCTGACGCGTGAGCAGATGGCCGAGCGGGCCGCCCAGGAGCTGCACGACGGCGACTACGTCAACCTGGGCATCGGGCTGCCGACGCTGGTCCCCAGCTACGTGGCCGACGACGTCGAGCTCGTCCTGCAGTCCGAGAACGGCATCCTCGGCACCGGTGCCTACCCCGTGGAAGGCACCGAGGACCCCGACCTCATCAACGCCGGCAAGGAGACCGTCACCGTCCGCAAGGGCGCCAGCTTCTTCGACTCGGCGACGTCCTTCGGGATGATCCGCTCCGGCAAGGTCGACGCCGCCATCCTCGGGGCCATGCAGGTGTCCGAGCATGGCGACATCAGCAACTGGATGATCCCCGGCAAGATGGTCAAGGGGATGGGCGGCGCGATGGACCTGGTGCACGGCGCCAAGAAGGTCATCGTCCTCATGGAGCACACCGCCAAGGGGGGCGCGCACAAGATCCTCGCGGAGTGCACGCTGCCCTACACCGGCAAGGGCGTGGTCCAGCGGATCATCACCGACCTGTGCGTCTTCGACGTCACCGCGCAGGGCCTGGTCCTGCGCGAGCTGTTCGACGGCGTCACCGAGGACGAGATCCGCGACAAGACCGGCTGCGACTTCACCGTCGACCTCGGCTGACGCTGCCGGGCGTGGCCCGGTGGCGGCTCCGTGTCCCGATGACCGTTAGGGATAGGCGGGGCGAGCCGATAGCATGGCGAGAGCCTCGGCTCGGCCGAGGCCCCTTGTCGATGTCGCCGGCCGCCTCCCGATCCTCCACCGAGGCGTGGCGGTGGGGCGCCGGCGAGGGCCACAGACCTCTAGCACAGACCATGGAGCAACCGCAGTGAAGAGTGCCGTCGAGAACCTCAGCCCGACCCGGGTCAAGCTGACCGTCGAGGTCCCCTTCGAGGAGCTCAAGCCGAGCATCGACGCGGCGTACAAGACCATCGGCCAGCAGGTGCAGGTTCCCGGCTTCCGCCGCGGCAAGGTCCCCGCCCGCATCATCGACCAGCGCATCGGCAAGGGCGCCGTGCTGCAGGAGGCCGTCAACGAGGCGCTCCCGCAGTTCTACGGCCAGGCCATCGACGAGACCGGCCTCAAGCCGCTCTCGCAGCCCGAGGTCGACGTCACCGAGATCCCCCTCGAGGACGGCCAGCAGCTGGCCTTCGCCGCCGAGCTCGACGTTCGCCCGACCATCGAGATGCCGGACTTCACGAGCCTCACGGTCGACGTCGACGACGTCGAGGTGACCGAGGAGGACGTCAACGCCAACCTGTCTCAGCTGCAGGAGCGCTTCGGGAGCCTCGTGGGTGTCGACCGCGCCGCCCGGACCGGCGACTTCGTGTCGATCGACCTGGCCGCGTCCATCGACGGGGAGGAGATTGACTCGGTCTCCGGCGTCTCCTACGAGATCGGCTCCGGCAACATGCTCGAGGGCATGGACGACCACCTGGTCGGGGTCAAGGCCGACGAGAGCACGACCTTCACCGCGCCGCTGGCCGGTGGCGACCGCGCCGGTCAGGAGGCCGAGATCACCATCACCGTCCTGTCCGTCAAGGAGCGCGAGCTGCCCGAGCTGGACGACGAGTTCGCCCAGCTGGCCTCGGAGTTCGACACGATCGACGAGCTGCGGGCCGACGTGACCGCGCAGACCGAGCGCGCCAAGAAGTTCGAGCAGGGCACGCAGGCCCGGGACAAGGTCCTGGCCCAGCTGCTCGAGACGGTCGAGATCCCGCTGCCCGAGGCCCTGGTCGAGGCCGAGGTCGAGTCCCACTTCGCCGAGGGCTCGGAGGAGGGTCACGACACGGCCGAGCACCGCGAGGAGGTCGCCAAGAACGTCCGCGAGGCCATGAAGGGTCAGTTCCTCCTCGACGCCATCGCCGAGGAGCGCGAGGTCCAGGTCGGGCAGCAGGAGCTCATCGAGTACCTCGTGATGCAGGCCCAGCAGTACGGCATGGACCCCAACCAGTTCGCCCAGATCATGGACTCCAACGGCCAGGTGCCCGCCATGGTCAGCGAGGTGGCTCGCCGCAAGGCGCTGGCCACGGTGCTCGAGGACATCACCATCAAGGACGCCTCCGGCAACGTCGTCAACCTGTCCGACCTGGACGTCGAGGTCGAGGGCGCTGAAGACGAGGCCGCCGACGACGCCGAGGCCACGCCGGCCGAGAAGGCTCCGGCGACGAAGTCCCCGGCCAAGAAGGCTCCGGCCAAGAAGGCCGCTGACGAGGCCGCGGTGAGCGAGGACTCCGCCGAGGGCGCCGAGGAGGCCAAGCCGGCCAAGAAGGCTCCGGCGACGAAGTCCCCGGCCAAGAAGGCCCCGGCCAAGAAGTCCGCTGATGAGGCCGCGGCGAGCGAGGACTCCGAGGGGGCCAAGCCGGCCAAGAAGGCTCCCGCCAAGAAGTCTCCCGCCAAGAAGGCCCCGGCCAAGAAGGCCGCCAAGGACGAGGACGCTGCGGACGCCTGATCCGCACGCCCGCTACGGCACCACCCCACGGGGAGCCCGTCACCGCGAGGTGGCGGGCTCCTCGCCGTCGCGAGGGCGGGCTCGCTGCGCGCCCTCGGTGTGCGCTCACGGCGAACACGCGCCCCGGCGGGAAGGGTGTGTCGGCACCGGGCGTTAGTGTCATCAGCAAGCGACGCTCGAGACCGGTCCACGGCAGGGCGCCACCCAGTGCGACAGAGAGATGAGACTCACGGTGAGCCAGAGCAACGTCCCCGCGACCCCGGTCGCAGCGGCCGCGCCCCAGGGCGGTCTCGACGACCACATCTACCAGCGGCTCCTCAAGGACCGCATCATCTTCCTCGGCTCGGACGTCCGCGACGACAACGCCAACGCGATCTGCGCCCAGCTCCTCCTGCTCTCGGCGGAGGACCCCGACAAGGACATCTGGCTCTACATCAACAGCCCGGGCGGCTCGGTGACGGCCGGCATGGCCATCTTCGACACCATGCAGTGGATCCCTAACGACGTCTGCACCGTGGCGATGGGCATGGCCGCCTCCATGGGGCAGTTCCTGCTCTCCGCGGGTGCCCGGGGCAAGCGCTACGCGACGCCCCACGCCCGGATCCTGATGCACCAGCCTCTCGGCGGCATCGGCGGCACCGCCACCGACGTCAAGATCCAGGCCGAGCTCCTCCTCGCGATGAAGAAGGAGATGGCCGAGCTCATCGCGGAGCACACCGGTCAGCCGGTGGACAAGATCAGCGCCGACTCCGACCGCGACCGCTGGTTCACCGCGGCCGAGGCCAAGGACTACGGATTCGTCGACCACGTCTTCGAGCGCGCCATCCAGACGCCTGGCAGCGGCGGCACGGACGCCTGATCGCCATACCGACACGACCCTCTCGGAGACCCAGATGATCCAGCACCCCCAGCTCCCGTATGCCGCAGCCGGCCGGTCCGGCGCGGCCACGCCCACGAGCCGCTACATCCTGCCGCAGTTCGAGGAGCGCACCTCCTACGGCATGAAGCGGACCGACCCCTACACCAAGCTCTTCGAGGACCGCATCATCTTCCTCGGCGTGCAGGTGGACGACGCGTCGGCGGACGACATCATCGCGCAGCTCATCGTGCTCGAGTCCCAGGACCCGGACCGCGACATCACGATGTACATCAACAGCCCCGGCGGCTCGTTCACCGCGATGACGGCCATCTACGACACGATGCAGTACATCCGTCCGGACGTGCAGACCTTCGTGGTGGGGCAGGCCGCCTCGGCCGCCGCGGTGCTGCTCGCCGCTGGCGCGCCCGGCAAGCGGTACGCCTTGCCCAACGCGCGGGTCCTGATCCACCAGCCGGCCGTCGAGGGCGGCGGTGGCCAGGCCAGCGACATCGAGATCCAGGCCAACGAGATCTTTCGCATGCGCACCTGGCTCGAGGAGACCCTGGCCCAGCACTCCGGCCGCACGGCCGAGCAGGTCCGCGACGACATCGAGCGCGACAAGATCCTGTCGGCCGCCGCGGCCAAGGACTACGGCCTGATCGACGCGGTCCTGACGAGCCGCAAGGCCACGCTGGACTGACCCGCACCAGCGGGCGGGCTGCCCGATCGGCGACGCCGGCCGGGCAGCCCGATGCACGACAGGGGCATTGCGCTGTTGGCTGAACTCCCCGGGGCTCGGCGTGACGCGCGGGCGATAACAGGTGCTGGGGCCGAGCGTCCAGGTACCGTCCTCAAGACACGGCGCTGCGGCGCCGGCGGTCCAGGACCGGCCCGGAGGGGGCGGTCTCGCACAGGTGGAGGTGGCAGATGGCTCGCATCGGCGACGGTGGAGACCTGCTGAAGTGTTCCTTCTGCGGCAAGTCGCAGAAGCAGGTCAAGAAGCTCATCGCGGGTCCGGGTGTCTACATCTGCGACGAGTGCATCGACCTGTGCAACGAGATCATCGAGGAGGAGCTGTCCGAGGCTCCCGACTCGGGGCTCGACGAGCTGCCCAAGCCGCGCGACATCTTCGCCTTCCTCGAGTCCTATGTCATCGGCCAGGAGGACGCCAAGCGTTCCCTCGCGGTCGCGGTCTACAACCACTACAAGCGCATCAACGCCGGAGCGACCGGGTCCGCCACGGGCACCTCGGCCTCCAAGCGCGGCGACGAGCAGGTCGACATCGCCAAGTCCAACATCTTGATGATCGGACCCACCGGCTGCGGCAAGACCTACCTGGCCCAGACGTTGGCGCGCATGCTCAACGTGCCTTTCGCCATTGCCGACGCCACCGCCCTGACCGAGGCGGGCTATGTCGGCGAGGACGTCGAGAACATCCTGCTCAAGCTCATCCAGGCGGCCGACTACGACGTCAAGAAGGCCGAGACGGGCATCATCTACATCGACGAGATCGACAAGATCGCCCGTAAGTCCGAGAACCCCTCGATCACCCGTGACGTGTCCGGCGAGGGCGTGCAGCAGGCGCTGCTCAAGATCCTCGAGGGCACCACGGCGAGCGTGCCTCCGCAGGGCGGGCGCAAGCACCCGCACCAGGAGTTCATCCAGATCGACACGACCAACGTGCTGTTCATCGTCGGTGGCGCCTTCGCCGGCCTGGAGCAGATCATCACCGCCCGTGCGGGCAAGCGCGGCCTCGGCTTCGGTGCCTCGATCGCCACGCATCGCGAGGCCGGGGCACCGCGCTTCGCGGACCTGCAGCCGGACGACCTCATGAAGTTCGGCCTCATCCCCGAGTTCATCGGCCGCCTGCCGGTCGTGGCCACGGTGGACGAGCTCGACCGGGCGGCCCTCGTCCGTATCCTCACCGAGCCCCGCAACGCCCTGGTCAAGCAGTACCGCAAGATGCTGGACATCGACGGCGTGGAGCTGTCGTTCACGCAGGAGGCGGTCGACGCGATCGCCGACAAGGCCATCGCGCGGGGCATCGGCGCGCGCGGGCTGCGCGCGATCATGGAGGAGATCCTCCTGCCGGTGATGTTCGACGTGCCCTCCGACGACGACATCGTCGAGGTCTCCGTGACGCGCGAGACCGTCGAGGAGGGCGCCACGCCCGTCGTGGTCCGCGCGACCGACAAGCGTCGCAAGGCGTCCGCCTGACCGGTCTGGCCCGGCTGACCGGCTTGGCCCGGCTGACCGGTTTGGTGGGGTATGCCGTCAGCGTGGCCGCTCGGTCGTGGCGGCCCAGCCCACCGCAGCGACCCCCAGCAGGGCGGCGATGACGACCGGGACCGGCGCGGCCGGCAGGGATGCCCTCGCCACCATCCCTGCGCCCCAGGCGACGACCCCGAGGGCCGTGAGCGCGGCGCACCGCTCGACATAGCGCCGCAGCAGACGAGGGTCCAGCCGCGCGGACCCCGGCGCGGTCGTCGACACGGCCACGCAGGCCAGGTGCACCACCACGAGCGCCGCCACGACCAGCACCCTCGGCGACCCGGGGTCCTGCGTCGCCACGAGCAGGTAGGCCCCCAGCGCCGCCAGGGCCACAGGCCCACCGGCGGGCTCCGGTCGGGCGGCCGCGAGCAGCGCCCCGAGCACGACGAGCGTGACGGCCACCGGTGACAGCTGGTGCCCGCTCGGCGCGACGAGCGGGACCGCGCAGGCGCACAGCATTCCGAGCAGGCGGACGGCGAGCTGGGAGCGCGAGGTGGAGCGTGCCTCCGCCAGCTTGCGGACGAGCGCCCGCTCGGTCGCAGAGGGCCTCCTCGCGGCACTCATGCCCGGGCCCGTTCGCGGCGGGCCTGGAGGCGTCGTAGCAGCTCCTCGACGGAGGAGGCGTCCTGCCAGGCGACGACCGGGATGCCCTCCCGCTCGAGCAGGTCCGCCGTGCGGAGGCGTTCGAGAGTGAGCAGGCGCCACGCGACCGCCTCGACGTCCTCGTCCGTCGTCGTCGCGGTGGGGGTGACGTCGATGCACGCCACGTCGAGCCCGCGCCGCGAGAGGGCGACGACGGCGTCGACCACCACGCGCGAGGTGAGCGGGGTGAGAGCCAGCAGCAGGGAGCCGGGTGTCAGCCCCAGGCTGAGCTGCTGCACGTCCGGCTGCCGGTCGCTGGCGGGGTCCACGGTCGCGAGGGCGCCGAGCAGCCGCTGCAGGTGCCGCCCGCCCGTCCCGGCCGCGACGGGGAGGATGGTGGCGTCCCCGAGCACGCGCAGCCCGACCCGGTCCCCGGCGGCGCTGAAGTGGCCGGCGACGTGCGCGGCTGCCTGCACCGCGGCCTCGACGCTGCTCGGCGCGCCCGGGTCGGCGTGCGGGATGTCGCTCAGCACGTCCACCAGCAGCATGACCTGGGCGTCCTGCTCGGCAGACATCGTCCGGACGTGCAGGCTGCCGGTGCGGACGGAGGTCGGCCAGTGGATGCGCCGGACGCGGTCGCCGGGGCGGAAGGGGCGGATCTCGGCGAACTCCGAGCCCTCGCCCGCGCGCCGGGACAGGTGCCGCCCGAGCTGCTGCGCGGGGCGCAGCTGGTCGGAGCGCAACGGCAGCCGCTCGGGGGAGGGCAGCGCGAGCAGCCGGTGGCCCTCGCCGGCCCGGAACCTGCTGCTGTGCGCCGCCCAGGCAGACGACAGCCGCACCTCGCCGCGGACGACGGAGTGCCGCCCCCACACCGTCGGCGACACCAGATGCTCGCCGTGGTGCCGCGCGCCGTCGAGGAGGGTGCTGGTGGCGCCGTGCGGCACTGCGGGACGGAGCCGGTCGCTCGGCGCCAGATCCACACCCAGCACCTCCGCGCGGGGGTCGTGCTCCACGTCCACCGTGACCGTCGTCGTGGACCCCTCGCGCAGCCGGTCCGACCGGACCGCCGTCCGCAGCCGGCTGGGTCGCTCGGGGCGGCCCAGCGCGCCCAGGACGGCGACGACGAGCAGCGGTGTGGCGACCACCAGCAGGTCCATCCGGTGACCGAGCACGGCAGCGACCGCGAGGGCTACGCCCACCCCCACGACGCCGAGGTGGTGCGGCGTCGCCGACCAGCCCGCCTGCCGGGTCGCCGCGCCGGCGCGCCCGTCACGGATGGGTGCCGTCATCGGCTGAGGCCACCGGTGAGGGCGGCGGGCGTCGGCACGCTGTCGAGCAGGGACCGCACGATGGTGGCGCCGGACACCTGGGTCATCCACAGCTCGGGCTTGACGGTGAGCCGGTGCGCGAGGGCGGGGACGGCGACGTGCTTGACGTCCTCCGGCGTGACGTAGTCCCGGCCCCGCACCACGGCATACGCGCGGGCCACCGTCACGAGAGCCAGCGAGCCGCGGGGAGAGCTGCCGACCTGGACCGACCCGTGCCGGCGGGTGGCCGCGACCAGGTCCACGCAGTAGTCGACGACGGTGGGGTCGACCTCGACCAGCTCGGTCGCGCGCTGGGCCTCGAGCAGCTCGCCGGGCGCCAGGACCTGCTCGACCTGCTGCGCCTCGGACCGGCGCCCGAGGCGACGGAGCACCACCTCTGACTCCTCCTCGGGCGTCGGATAGCCGAAGGAGACCCGCAGCAGGAAGCGGTCGAGCTGGGCCTCGGGCAGGGGATAGGTGCCCTCGTGCTCGACGGGGTTGGCGGTGGCGAGCACGTGGAAGGGCTCGGCCAGCCGGAAGGTGCGGCCCTCCACCGTGATCTGGCGCTCCTGCATCGCCTCGAGCAGGGCGGCCTGGGTCTTGGGCGGGGTGCGGTTGATCTCGTCGGCCAGCAGCAGCCCGGTGAACAACGGCCCCTCGCGGAACTCGAACTCGTGGGTGGCCTGGTTGTAGAGGAACGACCCGGTCAGGTCCGAGGGGAGCAGGTCCGGGGTGAACTGGGCTCGGGTGAACCGCAGCCCGAGCGCCTGGGCGAAGGACCTCGCGGCGAGCGTCTTGCCCAGGCCGGGGTAGTCCTCGAGCAGCACGTGACCGCCCGCGAGGATGCCGGCGAGGACGAGCTCGAGAGCCGGCCGCTTGCCGACGACGGCGGTCTCGACCGCGTCAAGGACCCGGGCGCACGTGCCGGTGACGTCGGTGGGACGGGAGTCGTTGCTGGTCATAGCTGTTCGATCCTCGCGATCAGGGTCGTGAGCGCTCCCTGCGAGCGCGGAGGGGTCAGCGGGTCATCGACCAGGCGGGTCAGCTCGGGGCCGAGCAGCTGCCTCGCGCGGTCGGGGTCGGTGGCGCGGTCCACGCCGTGGCGGGTGAGCAGGCGGTGGTCGACCAGGTCCACCAGCAGCGGCGAGAGGGTGCGCTCCCAGGTGCGTCCGTCGCGCAGGCCGTGGACCGCCCAGGCCAGCGCGCTGAGCCGCCGGTCGTGGGTGGGGGTGGCGTGGACCTCCCGGTCCCGCGCCCACGGCGCCGACCACCCGGGGTGCTCGGCGCGCGCCCGGTCCGCGAGCCGCCACGAGGTGGCGAGGACCGCTGCCAGGGCGGCGGGCACGACGACCGGGTGGAGCCGCAGGCCGAGCAGGGCGGCGCCACCCAGGACCACGAGGCACAGGACGAGCGCCAGCAGGGTCCGGCGGACGAGGGTGCGGCTCATGGTCGCCCCTCCCCGCGGTGAGCGGCGGCGGGGCCGGTGGGGGCGGCGTGGCCGAGCAGCGCGTCGTGCAGGCGGTCGAGCGCCAGACCGGCTGCGCTTCGCAGCTCCTCGCCGACCTCGTGGCTGGAGAACCTCGCCTCGCGATAGGCCTCGGCCAGGGCGGCGATCGCGTCCTCGGGCACGTGCTGCTCCGCGAGGACGCGGCGGGTGAACTCCGCGGACGTCTCGGCCGCGCGCCGGGTGCTGCCCGCGGCCGCCGCGAGGCGCTCCAGCTCCACCCAGCAGGCGACGATGCCGTTGCGGGGCGTGCCGCCGGCCAGGGCGGCCCGCTGCTGTCGTGCGGCCTCCTCGTCGAGCACGGGCTCGGGCGCCAGGTCCGGGGCCAGCGGGGCGTCGTCGCGCTCGTCCCGCGGCAGCGCCCGCGCCCGTCGGAGGACCCGACGGCCGACGACGACGGCGAGCACCAGTGCCGCGGCCAGGAGCAGCCAGGGGAGCCAGCCGGGCAGCCCCTCCCACCCGTCCCCGCCGTGCGCCTGGGCGGGGGTCACGGTCGGGGTGCCGACCCCGGAGGCGGGCACGGCCCGCGGGTCCTGGGCATCGCGCTCGGGGGAGGCGGTGGTGAGCGACCTCGACGTGATCAGCGTCGGCCCCCGCACGGTGGCCCACACGAGGGCGATCCCCACCAGCGCCAGCACGACGGCCAGCAGCCCCAAGCCCCTACGCGTGCTCACCGTGCTCCACCCCCGATCGCTGCGTGCCCCGTGATCCTGCCACGTCCGCCGGCTCGGGATGTGCTGGGGGGTGGGCGTGAGAGCGCCGACGTGGTGAGGTGGTGCCATGGCTCCCGCCTTCGCCCTGCGCCGTGGCAGGCCCGCCCCGCAGCAGTCGACGCCGACGACCTGCGGCTCGATCTGCCTGGTGGTGGCCCGCATGCTGACCGACACTGCCTATGCCGAGCGGGTGCGGCGCCGGGGCCTGGCCGCCGAGGAGCTGACCGTGCGCAACCGCACCAACCGCCTCCTGGCGACGCCGACCTCCTGGCAGGTGCCCTGGCCCCGCGCCTTGGGGACCCCGCCGTGGGGAGCCGCGCGTGAGCTGGCCCGGCTGCTCGGGGTGGGCCGTCGCGGGGTGCGCTGGCGGGTCATCCGCTGGGCCGGCCGGTCGGCGCGCGCCGAGCTGCTGCGCCGCTGGGAGAGCTCTCTCGCCTCGGACGGACCGGTCCTGCTGTATGTCGGGAGCCGGTGGCTGCCTCGCCACGTGACGATGCTCGTGCCCGCCGCCGACGGCGTGGGGGTGGACGTCTTCGAGCCGTCCGCCGGCGAGGTGCTGGAGCTGGATCTCTCGGCGTTCGTGGCGGGGCGGTTGTCGCTGGCCGGCTGGAGCCGGCCGTGGCTGGTGGTGGGACGTGCTCCGGGTCCACGCGCCGACGCCGCCGAGTGGTCAGTCGTCGACGTCGGGAACTGACCACTCGGCGGTGGGGAAGGGGCGGTGGGGGTAGGGACCGGACGAATCCGTGGGGTCAGGCCTTGGCGCGCTTCTCGGCGGGGATCAGCTCGACGTCGCTCACCGCGAGCGTGTCGCCCTCGGCATACTCCAGGCCGGTGATGGTGCCGGTGGCCCGCAGGTCGGCCTCGGCGAGGCGCAGCTGCTCGACCTGGGCCGCGGGGGCGGTCAAGGTCATCGCGGTGATCTCGCTGCGCATGCCGACCTTGGCCTCGGACTTGGCCTTGCGCACCCCGATCAGCGCGGCGGACACGGTGTCGAGCAGCGACGAGTCGCCCTGCGCTGCAACGGTGCTCAGCTCGTCGATGGTCGGCCAGGGCTGACGGTGGACGGTCCCCTCGCGGAACCAGCTCCACACCTCCTCGGTGGCGTAGACCAGCACCGGGGCGAAGAGGCGCAGCAGGACGTCGAGCGCGATCCGCAGCGCCGCCCGGGCCGAGGCGGCGCCCGCGTCACCGCGTCCGCCGTGCGCCCGGTCCTTGACGAGCTCGATGTAGTCGTCGCAGAAGGTCCAGAAGAAGGTCTCGGTGGCCTCGAGGGCGCGGGTGTAGTCCATCGCCTCGTAGCCCTTGCCGGCCGCGTCCACGACCTCGGCCAGGGACGCGAGCATGGCCCGGTCCAGCGGCTCGGTCACCTGGGCCTCGAGGTCTCCGGACACCTCGCCGAACCCGAGCGCGAACTTGCTGGCGTTGAGCAGCTTGATGGCCAGGCGGCGCCCGACCTTCATCTGCGCCTCGTCCAGCGCCGTGTCGGTGCCGAGGCGGGCGGCGGCGGCCCAGTAGCGGATCGCGTCGGTGCCGTGCTGCTGCAGCATGTCCTTGGGCGTCGTCGCGTTGCCCTTGGACTTGGACATCTTCTTGCGGTCGGGGTCGAGGATCCAGCCGTTGATCGTGGCGTTGGTCCAGGGCAGCGAGCCGTGCTCCAGGTGGGCCCGCACCACGGTGGCGAAGAGCCAGGTGCGGATGATGTCGTGGCCCTGCGGCCGCTGGTCGAAGGGGAAGATCTTGGCGAAGAGCTCGGGGTCCGAGCCCTGCCCGCCCGCGCGCCAGCCCGCAGCGATCTGAGGGGTCAACGACGAGGTGGCCCAGGTGTCCATGACGTCGGCGTCCCCGACGAAACCGCCCGCCTGACCGCGCTGGGACTCGTCATACCCCGGGGCCGGCTGCGAGGCCGGGTCGACGGGCAGCTGCTCCTCGGTGGGGACGATCCGCTCGTCCCACAGCACCTCGCCCTGGTCATCCACGCGGTACCACACCGGGATCGGCACGCCGAAGAACCGCTGCCGCGAGATCAGCCAGTCGCCGTTGAGCCCGCCGACCCAGTTGTCATAGCGCGAGCGCATGTAGGACGGGTGGAAGTCCAGCTCACGGCCGCGGGCCCGCATCGCCTCGCGCAGGTCCTCGTCGCGGCCCCCGTTGCGGATGTACCACTGGCGCGAGGTGACGATCTCGAGGGGCTTGTCGCCCTTCTCGAAGAAGTTGGCCTTGCGCTGGGTCTTCTTCGGCTCGCCGTCCAGGTCGCCGGACTCGCGCAGCGCCGCGACGACCGCCTCGCGGGCGGAGTGCGTCGTCTTGGTCGCCATCTCGGCGTAGACCTTGCGGCCGGTCTCGGAGGTGATCCAGTCCGGCGTCTCCGCCTGGATGCGCCCGTTGCGGGTGATGACCGAGCGGGTCGGCAGCTGCAGCTCGCGCCACCACTGGACGTCGGTCAGGTCGCCGAAGGTGCAGCACATGGCGATGCCGGCGCCCTTGTCCATCTCGGCGGCCGGGTGGGCGAGCACGGGCACCTCGACCCCGAAGAGGGGCGACCGGACCGTCATACCGAACAGCCCCTGGTAGCGCTCGTCGTCCGGGTGCGCGATCAGCGCGACGCACGCGGGCAGCAGCTCGGGGCGGGTGGTCTCGATGGCGACCGTGTCCCCGTCGGCGGCGTGGAAGGACACCCGGTGGTAGGCGCCCGGGTAGTCCCGCGCCTCCAGCTCGGCCTGCGCCACCGCGGACTGGAAGGTCACGTCCCACAGGCCCGGCGCCTCGGCCTGGTAGGCCTCGCCGCGCGCGAGGTTGCGCAGGAAGGCCTGCTGGGCGGTTGCGCGGGAGTGGTCGTCGATGGTGCGGTACTGCACGTCCCAGTCGAGGGACAGCCCGAGGTAGCGGAAGGTGTCCTCGAAGGTCACCTCGTCCTTGACGGTCAGGATGTCGCACAGCTCGATGAAGTTGGCCCGGCTGATCGCGACCTGGTCGGCGGCCTTGACCGACCTGCCGTCGGCGCCCTCGTGCGGCGGGGTGAAGCCCTCGACATAGGGCAGGGTCGCGTCGCCGCGCACGCCGTAGTAGTTCTGCACGCGCCGCTCGGTCGGCAGGCCGTTGTCGTCCCACCCGATCGGGTAGAACACCTCGTGCCCGGTCATCCGCTTGTAGCGCGCGAGGCAGTCGGCCTGCGTGTAGCCGAAGACGTGCCCGATGTGCAGCGACCCCGACGCGGTGGGCGGGGGCGTGTCGATCGCCCAGATCTGCTCGCGGGGCAGGTCCATCGCCCGCGCCCGGTCGAAGCGGTAGGTGCCCTGGTCACGCCATACCTGCAGCCACTTGTCCTCCAGGCCGTCGAGCGACGGCTTGTCCGGGACGTGGGTGCGCGGCGTGTCAGTGGTCATGGGCGTGATCATCCCAGAGCGCGAGCGCGGACGGCCAATCCGTATGCCGTCGCCCGGGTCCCGTCCCGACCAGGGTGACCCGCCGGTAGGGTCTGCCCCATGGCGAGCTTCTGGCAGATGCTGCGACGTGATCCCGTCTACACCCCCGTGGTCGAGGCGTTCAAGGGGGTCTTCGCGCTGCAGGGACTGCGCTTCCGGATCACCGGGGAGCACCACGTGCCCGAGACCGGGCCGGCGGTGATGATGATCAACCACACCGGCTACTTCGACTTCACGTATGCCGGTCTGGCGGCTCTCCCGTCGCGTCGCCTCGTGCGGTTCATGGCCAAGGAGAGCGTCTTTCGTCACCCGGTGAGCGGCCCGCTGCTGCGGGGGATGCGGCACATCTCGGTGGACCGGGCGGCCGGGGCGGCGTCCTACGGGCACGCCCTGGACGCCCTCAGAGCCGGAGAGATCGTGGGCGTCTTCCCGGAGGCGACCATCTCGATGTCCTTCGAGCCCAAGGCGTTCAAGAGCGGCGGGGTGCGGATGGCGCAGGCGACGGGCGCGCCGATCCTCCCCGTGGCGATCTGGGGCTCGCAGCGGGTGTGGACCAAGGGCCACCCCAAGCGGCTCGGTCGCACCAACGTGCCCATCGGCATCACGGTGGGCGAGCCGATCCGGGTGCGGCCCGAGGACGACGTCGTCGAGGTGACCGCGCACGTGCGCGACACGATCACGCGGATGCTGCACGAGCTGCAGGACGTCTACCCGCCCGTGCCCGAGGCCGAGCGTCACCTGGTGCCGGCGCGTCTCGGTGGCACGGCGCCGACTCCCGAGGAGGCGGCGGTGCTGGAGGCGCGGCTGCGCACCAAGGGCGTCCAGGGCTGACCTCCCTCGGGCAGTCGCCCCCGGCCGGCGGCGGGCGGTGGACGTCATACGGCAGGCAGGGCCACCCTGCTGATCGTGCAGACGGCGGTCTCGCGGGGATGGTTCGATGGCCGTATGCCGCACCCCCTCGCCCTCCCGCCCAAGGCGTCACCGGGGGACCGCATCGCCGTGGTCTCCCCGTCCTTCGCCGCGCCTGCCGTCTACCCGCAGGTGCACGAGCAGGGGATGCGTCGCCTCGCTGAGGTGACCGGGCTGGTACCGGTGGAGTACCCCACGACGCGCGAGCTCGGGGCCTCGCCGCAGGACCGGGCGCGGGATCTCATGGCGGCCTTCACCGACCCGCAGGTCCGCGCCGTGCTGGCCGTGGTGGGCGGTGACGACCAGATCACCGTGGTCCCGCACCTCGACCCCGAGGTGGTGCGCCGCGACCCGAAGCCCTTCCTCGGCACCAGCGACAACACCAACCTGCACGCGTGGCTGTGGGGCGCGGGCGTGGCGAGCTTCTACGGCGGCTCCTCGCAGGTGCACCTGGGCCCGGGGCCGGGCGTGGACGAGGTGCATGCGGCGTCGCTGCGAGCGGCGCTGCTGACGGGGGAGCGGCTGGAGATCACGGATCCGGGGGAGTCGCAGGACCTGGGCCTGGACTGGGGCGACCCGCGGGCGCTGACCGAGGGCGGGCCGCGCGAGCCGACGGAGCCCTGGACGTGGCACGGTCCGCGGCGCGCGGTCACCGGCCCGACCTGGGGTGGCTGCCTGGAGGTGCTGCAGTGGATCCTGACGGCGGGGCGCTTCCCGGCCGACCCGGGCGTGCTCGACGGCGGGGTGCTGCTGGTCGAGACCTCCGAGGAGCTGCCCTCCGCCGTCGATGTCGGTC
Source organism: Arsenicicoccus cauae (assembly GCF_009707125.1). Classification (GTDB taxonomy): domain Bacteria; phylum Actinomycetota; class Actinomycetes; order Actinomycetales; family Dermatophilaceae; genus Arsenicicoccus; species Arsenicicoccus cauae. The sequence continues at coordinate 47,175 of NZ_WLVL01000018.1, read as the reverse complement.
GCATCCTGCGGTCGATGGGGGAGCGGGGTCTGCTGGCCGCCGTCGACGCGGTGCTGGTGGCGCGCCCGCCGGTGTCGAGCTTCGAGGTACGCCCGGGGGTCGAGGACCGGGCTCGGCTGCGGGCCGCCCAGCGGGAGGCGGCCGTGCAGATGATCGCGCGGTACAACCCGGACGCCGTGGTGTGCGTGGGCATCCCCTTCGGTCACACCCGGCCACAGTGGATCCTCCCGCACGGTGGCGTCATGACCGTCGACGGGGAGCAGCAGCGGGTGTGGGCCGACTACTCGTGAACCCGCCGGGGGTAGGACCATCGGCCTGGGGTGCGAAGGCCGGTCGATCGGACTACCGGGGGTAGGTCAGACCGCGAAGCCGAGGTGAGCGAGGGCCTGACGCAGCAGCGTCGCGTGGCCACGGCCCATCTCCTCGGCGACGGCGCGGCTGCACGCCTCGCGGGGGGTGAGCCAGGCCAGGTCCAGGGCGTCCTGGGAGGGCGCGCAGTCCCCGGCCACGGGCACGACATAGCCCAGCGCCACCGCGTGCTGGCGCGGGTCGTGGAAGGGCGTGACGCCCGGGGTGGGGAAGTACTCCGAGACCGTGAACGGCTGAGGGCTGACAGGAATCCGCGGCATCGCCAGGGGCCCGAGGTCCTTCTCGATGTGCCGGAGCAGCGCGTCCCGCAGCCGCTCGTGGTAGAGCACGCGCCCGCTCACCAGCTCGCGAGCCATCTCGCCGTTGCCGGACACGCGCAGAAGCGTCCCGAGGTGGGTGACCTCGCCCCGGTCGTCCACGCGCACGGGCACGACATCGACGTACAGGATGGGCAGGCGCTCGCGGGCCTGCTCCAGAGTCTCGTGGCTGAGCCAGGCGGCCGAGGCATCGACGTCGGGGAGGTTCATGGCGCCATTCCACCACGACCCGGTGATGCCGGGGGGGTGCCTGCCGACCCGCCAGGGCCGTCCGGCAGGCTAGGACCATGAACGTGATCAGCACCGCCCAGATGAAGTCCCTGCTCGAGCGCGCCCCCGAGAACCCCCGCGTCGTGGCCACGGGCAACCACGTGCCCCCCTGGGCGCTGCTCGAGATCGTCGACGAGGCGCTGCCCACCTATCGGCTCAACATGCTCAACGCGCCGGCCGGCATCTCCACCCGCGAGGGCGTCGAGCACGAGTCCTGCTTCGTCGGGGTGGGGATGCGCAAGCTCCCCACGCTGCACTACACGCCGACCCGACTGTCCCTGGTGCCCATGCTCTTTCGCACCACCCTCGCCCCGGACGTCGTCGCCGTCCACGTGAGCGCCCCCATCGGCGGCAAGGTGTCGCTCGGCGTCGAGGTCAACGTCATGGTCGCCGCCATCGAGGCGGTCAAGGAGCGCGGCGGGATCCTGGTGGCGCAGATCAACAAGCACATGCCCTACACCTACGGCGACGGCGAGTTCCCGGTCGACATCTTCGACGCCTTCATCGAGGCCGACGCCTCGATCGCCGCCGTCCAGCCCCAGGCCAAGCCCGACGACGCGACCTCGCTCATCGGCGAGCTGGTGTCCGGACGGGTCGGCAACGGCGCCACGCTCCAGCTGGGCATCGGCGCGGTCCCCGACGCCACGCTGCCCGGCCTCGCCCGCCGGCACAACCTTGGCATCTGGACCGAGATGTTCTCCGACGGCGTGCTGCTGCTCGACCGCGTGGGGGCCCTCGACGAGATGCGACCCATCGTCGCGTCGTTCGCGTTCGGCAGCGAGGCGCTCTACCAGTGGTGCCACCTCAACAACCGGATCATCATGCGCCGCACCGAGATCACCAACGACCCGGGCCAGATCGCCAAGCAGCCGCAGATGACCTCCATCAACACCGCGCTGCAGGTGGACCTGCTCTCGCAGGCCAACGCCTCGCGCATCGGCGCCCGCATCCACTCCGGCTTCGGCGGGCAGACGGACTTCATCGTCGGGGCGCTGCACTCCAGGGGTGGCCAGGCCATGATGGCGCTGCGGTCCTGGCACCCCAAGGCCGACGTGTCGACGATCGTGCCGATGCTCACCGAGCCGACGACGTCCTTCCAGCACTCCGCGGTCATCACCGAGCAGGGCGTCGCCGAGGTCTTCGGCCACCCGGAGAAGGTCCAGGCCCGCAACATCATCGAGAACGCCGCCCACCCGGACGTGCGCGAGTCGCTGTGGGAGGGCGCGCGGGGGCTCGGGCTGGCCTGACGCGCACCCGCGAACCCCCACATGGTGAACGCCCGTTCACCATGTGGTCGGGGGGTGGCGGCGAGGTCCGGGCAGTCGTAGCGTCGGGGCATGGGGCCGCACCGCCAGCTCGTCGACCACGCGGCCGGGGTGGCCCGGCTGCGGGAGTCGCTGGCCGCCATACCCGCCGGTGATCCGGTGCGCCTGGCCAAGGCGACGACCAACCTGTTCCGCCCGCGCGGGCGCGCACCGCGGGGGCTCGACGTCTCGGGGCTCACCCGGGTCCTGCACGTCGACCCGGTCGCCCGGGTCGCCGAGGTCCAGGGGATGTGCACCTACGAGCACCTCGTCGAGGCCACCGCCGCCCACGGGCTGATGCCGCTGGTCGTGCCGCAGCTGCGGACGATCACCCTGGGCGGCGCCGTCAGTGGGCTGGGCATCGAGGCCACGTCCTACCGCAACGGCCTCCCGCACGAGTCGGTGCTCGAGCTGGACGTCCTCACCGGGTCCGGCGACGTGGTCACAGCCCGGCCCGACGGGGAGCACGCCGACCTGTTCGCGGCCTTCCCCAACTCCTACGGCAGCCTCGGCTACGCCACCCGGCTGCGGATCGAGCTGCAGCCGCTGGGCCGGCAGGTCGCGCTGCGGCACCTGCACCTGAGCGACCTCGGCGAGCTGGTGCGGCTCGTGGCCCGGGTGAGCAAGGAGCGCAGCTACGAGCGGCAGCCCGTCGACGCGATGGACGGGGTGGTCTTCGGGCCGGGCGAGGCGGTGCTGACGCTGGCGACCTTCGACAGCGACACCGTCAGCCCAGCGAGCGACTACACCGGCCAGGACGTCTACTACCGCTCGCTGCAGCGCTACGACCGGGACCGGCTCAGCGGGGTGGACTACCTGTGGCGCTGGGACACCGACTGGTTCTGGTGCTCGGGCGCGTTCGGGGCGCAGCATCCGCTGGTGCGGCGCGCGTGGCCGCGCCGGTGGCGGCGCAGCGACGTCTACCACCGGATCGTGCGGCTGGAGAACCGCTTCGGCGTCGCGGCGGCCATCGACCGGCGCCGCGGCCTGCCCGAGCGGGAGCGGGTGGTGCAGGACGTGGAGGTGCCGCTGGAGCGGCTCGAGGAGTTCGTGGGGTGGTTCCTCGAGCACGTGCCCATGCGACCGATCTGGTTGTGCCCGTTGCGCCTTCGCGAGGTCGACGGGCCGGGGGGCGCCCGCGCCGCCAGGTCCTGGCCGCTCTACCCGCTCGAGCCGGGGCGCACCTACGTCAACGTCGGCTTCTGGGGGACGGTGCCGATCGAGCCGGGCCGCCGCGACGGCGACGTCAACCGGATGATCGAGGACCAGGTCAGTGCCCTGGACGGCCACAAGTCCCTCTACTCCGACGCCTGCTACGACCGCGCCACCTTCGACCGCCTCTACGGCGGGCCGGCCTGGCGCGCCGTCCGCGACCGGTACGACCCGTCCGGCCGCTTCCCGACGATGTACGACAAGGTGTGTGGTCGATGATGGCGAGGGCCGGGGGCACGCCCCGCGTGGGCGACCTGGTGGAGGCCGTGACCGAGGGGCCGCTGCCGCTGCGGCTGACGGCGTATGACGGGACCGACCTCGGCCCCCGCGACAGCGACGTCGCGGTGCACGTCGCGAGCGAGGAGGGCCTGCGCTACATCGTCTCGGCCCCGGGGGACCTCGGGATGGCGCGGGCCTACCTCACCGACAACCTCGTCCTGCGTGGTGTGCACGAGGGGGACCCCTACGAGCTCTTCCGGCGGATCAAGCGCGAGGTCCGGAGCCGACGACCCGCCCCCAAGGAGCTGGCCGCGCTGCTGCGGGGATTCGGCCCGCGCGTGGTCGTCCCGCCCCCGGCGCCGGCGATGGAGGCCCTGCCGCGCTGGCGCCGCGCCGTGCGCTCGCTGGACCCGAGACAGCGTGCCGCCGCGTCGATCTCGTCGCACTACGACGTGTCGAACGCCTTCTACGAGCGGGTCCTCGGCCCGTCGATGGCCTACACCTGCGCCGTCTTCGACAGCCCCGACGCGACGCTCGAGCAGGCGCAGGAGCGCAAGTTCGCCCTCGTCGCGGACAAGCTCGCGCTGCGTCCCGGCCAGCGGCTGCTCGACGTCGGCTGCGGCTGGGGAGGGATGGCGATGCATGCCGCCCGCGAGCACGGGGTGTCGGTGCTGGCGGTGACCCTGTCCCGCGAGCAGGCCTCGTGGGGGCGGGAGGCGGTGGGGCGCGCCGGACTGTCCGGGCAGGTGGAGGTCCGGCACGCCGACTACCGCGACGTCACCGAGGGGGACTTCGACGCCGTCAGCTCGATCGGCCTGACGGAGCACGTCGGGGTGCGTGGCTACGACGGCTACTTCCGCTTCCTGCACGGCCGGCTGCGCGAGGGCGGTCGGCTGCTCAACCACTGCATCACGCGCGCCGACGGCCGGGCGGGGTTCCGTCCCGAGCCGTTCACCGACCGCTATGTCTTCCCCGACGGCGAGCTCGCCCCGCCGGGACTGGTGATGAGCGCCTGCCACGACGCGGGCTTCGAGGTGCAGCACGACGAGAACCTCCGGCTGCACTACGCCCTCACCCTGCAGCGCTGGTGCCAGAACCTCGTGGACTCCTGGGACTTCTGCGTCGCCGACGCGGGGTTGGCCACGGCGCGCGTCTGGGGCCTCTACATGGCCGGCTCGCGGATGGCCTTCGAGGCCAACTGGCTGCAGCTGCACCAGGTCCTCGCCACCAAGGTGGGCGCCGACGGCGCCAGCAGCTTTCCCCTGCGCCCGGACTGGCGCCCCTGAGGCCGTATGCCGTGCGCTCCGGCGGGCAGGGCCGGCGCCGTCAGTACGGCGGTGACTCCGGCGGGGGCCACGGGCGCGCCGGAGTGGTCACCTCCAGGCGCCCCGCCCGCTCCGGCCACGCCAGGTCCGCCTGCAGCGAGGTCGGCGCACACCCTCCGGGACCGGGAGCGCCCTGATCGCCCGCGCCGTGCAGCCCGAGCCGGCGCAGGACGTCGGGCGCCGTGAGCCGTCTCGCGTGACGGCCCAGCAGGTCCTCCGCAGGAGACAGGTCCGGCGGGCGGGGATCGCCGGCTCACCGGGGTCACCCCTGCGCGCACCCGGGCGCCCGGCAGGTCACGTCCCGGGCCACCACGTCGTCTCGCAGGCCCTGCGGGATGCGATAGCCGCTCGCGGTCCGGTCCATGGCGACCCCCGTGACCGGGTCGTGGACCAGGCGGTGCCCGACGGTCCCCGGGCGCAGGGCGATGTCACGCGCGACCGAGGCGGGCACGCCGGGCCGCCGCCGCGTCGGGGAGGGCGTCGACCTCGCGCGGGCAGGCTGCTCGAGCACACCTCGTCGACCACCGTGGTCGCGCGCTGCAGCGTCGCGGACCCCGTGCGCATCGCTTCAGCAGGCGCTCGCGCACCACCGGGGGAGCGGTGACCCCCCGTGAGCGACGCCGGACCTCGTGCACCCCCAGCCCCGTCGCGGCCACGATCTCGTCGCCCGCCAGGACGCGTGCGTCGTCCAGGACCCGCGACCGGGCGGACGGGCGCCCGAGGGAGCAGTGCTCGACCTCGACCTCGTCGGCGATCGCCGCGACGAGGCTCTCGTGCGCGACCAGGCCCTCGGCGGCGAGCAGCCCCACCGCGCGCTCGGCGGTGACCAGGCGCGCGAGACTCGCGCGTTCAGGGGGTGTCCGCGGCGAGACCGGCGACCCGGAGCGGGCCTGCGCGGCGGCATACGCGTCGGCCACGGCGACGAGGAGGGCCTCGACGGCGGCGGTCACGTCAGGCGCTCCCAGGAGCTGCTCCACGTCCATCCGCCACCACCTCCCGGCTGCCAGGCCGACCCTGGCCATCGGGTCAATTCCATTGCCAGGACTCGCGATTGGGCTAGCAGCAAGCAGGTGACCGCATTGGCACACAGTAGCGAGAGGTGGGGATTCGAGGTGTCCCTGCGGTCTCCGATAGACTGGGGCCACAGACGTCTGAGCCGCTATCACCGGCGAGTCTCCGGAAGAACGGCGCTCCGCCACCAGCGCAGCGCCTACTAGACCCGGACGGGTGGGCCCGTCACAGCCTTCGACCAGAGCGGCCGGCCGCGGTCGTCATACGAGCCCCGTATGACGAGATCCCGTGCCCGGCAAGCGAGGTGGCACCGCGGGAGCGCCGCACGGCGCGATCGTCCTCGTGATCAGCACCGTCCGGATCACCGCGACTCGTCCCCAGGGAGCCCCACCCATGACCTACCCCAAGGTCTCCACCGACCCGCAGCTGCCCGCCGCGCCCTCCGGCGTGGTCCCGAGCCCGCGCTTCCCGGAGATCGAGGAGCGCATCCTGCGCTACTGGGACGAGGACGGGACCTTCCAGGCGTCGGTGGCCAACCGGCCCTTGGGGGAGGACGGCGCCAACGAGTTCGTCTTCTACGACGGCCCGCCCTTCGCCAACGGCCTGCCGCACTACGGCCACCTGCTGACGGGCTACGTCAAGGACATCGTGCCGCGCTACCAGACGATGCGCGGCCGGCATGTCGAGCGGCGCTTCGGCTGGGACACGCACGGCCTGCCCGCCGAGCTCGAGGCCATGCGCCAGCTCGGCATCAAGACCAAGGACGAGATCGTCGAGCTCGGCATCGACGCGTTCAACGCCAAGTGCCGCGAGTCCGTCCTGACGTTCACCGACGAGTGGCAGGACTACGTCACGCGCCAGGCGCGGTGGGTCGACTTCGACAACGACTACAAGACGCTCAACCCGGACTACATGGAGAGCGTCCTCTGGGCGTTCAAGACGCTCTACGACAAGGGCCTGATCTACGAGGGCTTCCGCGTCCTGCCCTACTGCTGGAACGACCAGACCCCCCTGTCCAACCACGAGCTGCGCATGGACGACGACGTCTACCAGGTGCGCCAGGACCCGGCCGTCACGGTGGGCCTGCGGATCGAGGGCAACGGCCCGGACGACGACCTCGACGGGGCGCTGGCCGTCGTCTGGACCACCACGCCGTGGACCCTGCCGTCCAACCTCGCGATCATGGTCGGCGGGGACATCGACTACGTCGTGGTCGAGTCGGACGTCCCCACGGGCAGCACCGAGCGCTATGTCTTCGCCGAGGCGCGGCTCGCGTCCTACGCCCGGGAGCTGACCGGCGACCCCAAGGGCGACGTCGGGTCGCGGATCGTCAAGCGGCTCAAGGGGTCCGAGCTCGCGGGCCACCACTACCAGCCGCCCTTCTCCTACTACCTGGGGCACGACAACGCCTTCCGCATCGTCGAGGCGGAGTTCGTCACGACCACCGACGGCTCGGGGCTCGTGCACACGGCCGGCGCGTTCGGCGAGGACGACAAGGTCGTGACCGACCGTGAGGGCATCGAGCCCGTCATGCCCGTGGGCGCCGACGGCCGGTTCACCCACCCCGTCGTCGACTACGCCGGGATGCTCGTCTTCGACGCCAACCCGCACGTCATGGACCACCTCAAGGCCGCCACGCGCGGCGAGGGGGAGACCGGGGCGGCGACCGAGGGGACCGTCCTCGTGCGCCGCGAGACCTACGACCACTCCTACCCGCACTGCTGGCGCTGCCGTCAGCCGCTGATCTACAAGGGCGTGTCGAGCTGGTTCGTCGAGGTCACGGCGTTCAAGGACCGCATGCTCGAGCTCAACGAGCAGATCTCCTGGACCCCCGAGCACATCAAGCACGGGCAGTTCGGCAAGTGGCTGGAGAACGCCCGCGACTGGTCGATCACGCGAAACCGCTTCTGGGGCAGCCCGGTCCCCGTGTGGCGATCCGATGACCCCGCGTACCCACGCATCGACGTCTACGGCTCCTTCGAGGAGATCGAGCGCGACTTCGGCCGGGTGCCCCGCAACCACGACGGCGAGCCTGATCTGCACCGTCCGTTCGTGGACGAGCTGACCCGGCCCAACCCCGACGACCCGACCGGCCAGAGCACGATGCGCCGCGTCGAGGACGTCCTGGACGTGTGGTTCGACTCCGGGTCGATGAGCTTCGCCCAGGTGCACTACCCCTTCGAGAACGCCGAGTGGTTCGAGCACCACTTCCCGGGCGACTTCATCGTCGAGTACATCGGGCAGACGCGCGGCTGGTTCTACACGCTGCACATCCTCGCGACGGCGCTGTTCGACCGACCCGCCTTCAGCAGCTGCGTCTCTCACGGCATCGTCCTCGGCTCGGACGGCGCCAAGATGAGCAAGTCGCTGCGCAACTACCCGGACGTGTCCGAGGTCTTCGACCGGGACGGCGCCGATGCGATGCGCTGGTTCCTCATGTCCAGCCCGATCCTGCGCGGCGGCAACCTGATCGTCACCGAGAAGGGCATCCGCGACGGGGTCCGTCAGGTCCTCATCCCGCTGTGGAACACCTGGTACTTCTTCACGCTCTACGCCAACGCCTTCGACGGCGGGCGCGGCTACGAGGCGCACTGGTCGACCGGCTCCAGGGACCTGCTCGACCGCTACCTGCTGGCCAAGCTGCGGGAGTTCGTGGAGGCGATGCAGCAGCAGATGGACGCGTATGACGTCGCGTCCGCCTGCGAGACCATGCGCGGCTTCCTGGACGTGCTGACCAACTGGTACGTCCGCCGCTCGCGGGAGCGCTTCTGGGACACCGGTGGTGCCGACCGCGAGGCGACCACGCAGGCGTTCGACACGCTCTACACCTGCCTCGAGGTCGTCACCCGCACCTGCGCGCCGCTGCTGCCGCTGGTCACCGAGGAGATCTGGCGCGGCCTCACCGGCGGCCGCTCGGTCCACCTGACCGACTGGCCGGACGCCACGCAGCTGCCGAGCGACCACGAGCTGGTCGCGCGCATGGACCGCGCCCGCGACATCTGCTCGGTGGCGTCCTCGCTGCGCAAGGCCCAGAACCTCCGCGTCCGCCTGCCCCTCGCCGACCTCACCGTGGTCACCGAGGACGCCGCCGGTCTCGCCGCCTTCGCCGACATCGTCAGGGACGAGGTCAACGTCCGCGAGGTCACGCTGCGCGACGTGGGGGAGGTCAGCGAGGAGGACTTCGGCATCTCGCAGCGCCTCACGGTCAACGCGCGCGCCGCTGGTCCCCGGCTCGGCAAGGACGTGCAGCGCGCCATCAAGGGCTCGAAGTCCGGCGACTGGTCGGTCGCCTCCGACGGCGTCGTCACCGCCGGTGGTCTCGAGCTGCACGAGGGCGAGTTCACCCTCGAGACGGTGAGCGCGGGCGACGGCCCGGACCACCACGCGACGGCCATGCTGCCCGGCGGCGGCTTCGTGGTCCTCGACACCGAGGTCACCCCCGAGCTCGCGCGCGAGGGCGTGGCGCGCGACCTCGTCCGCGCCGTCCAGCAGGCGCGTCGCGACGCCGGCTTCGAGGTGTCCGACCGGATCTCGTTGACGGTCACCGGCGCCCAGGAGGTCTACGACGCGACGGTCCACCACCAGGACCTGCTCGTCGAGGAGACCCTGGCCAGCCAGTTCGGCTCCGCGCCCAACCTGCTCGCGATCGACGGTGACGGCGTCACCGAGGTCGAGGTCGGCGACGGCTACCACGCACGCATCCTGGTGAAGAGGCTCCCGTGAGCAACGACCGGCACGACCTGCCCGACGACCGCGACGGCTATGGCGTCTACGAGGGCACCGACGGCACCGAGGAGACCGACGGCCACGACGCCGTCGACCTCTCGGGCAACGAGGACCTCAACGAGCTGATGGGTCTGGACCCGCTGGGCCCGGGCGAGCGTGCCGTGGCCCGCAGCGGTCGCCCCGACGCGGCGCAGCGCGACGCCGCCGAGCGGCTCGCGACGGCCAAGCGGATGCGCGAGATCGAGCGGGACATCCTCGGGCGCATCCCCGAGAACGACGTCACCCCCTCGCTCGACCGCATCCAGGCGGTCATGGAGCTGCTCGGCGACCCGCAGCGGACGTTCCCGGTGATCCACCTGACGGGCACCAACGGCAAGACGAGCACCACCCGGCTGATCGAGACGCTGCTGACCGAGCACGGCCTGACGACAGGGCGATTCACGTCGCCGCACCTGCACGACATACGGGAGCGGATCGCCATCGGCGGTCAGCCGATCAGCCCGGAGCGCTTCGTCGCGGCCTACGACGACGTCCTGCCGTTCGTCGAGATGGTCGACGGGCGCAGCGTCGCCGAGGGCGGCCGGCCCATGGGCTACTTCGAGGTCATCGTGGCCGTCGCGTATGCCGCCTTCGCCGACGCACCCGTGGACGTCGCGGTCGTCGAGGTGGGGCTCGGCGGCAGCTGGGACGCCACCAACATCGCCGACGGTCAGGTCAGCGTCATCACCCCGATCGGCATCGACCACCAGAAGTTCCTCGGCGACACCCTCGAGGACATCGCCTCCGAGAAGTCCGGGATCATCAAGGCCGGCGCCATCACCATCAGCGCCGAGCAGGAGCCCGAGGTCGTCGAGGTCCTGGTCGAGCGGGCTGAGCAGGTCGGCGCCCAGATCGCCTGGGCCGGGCAGGAGCTCGAGGTCGTCGCCCGCGACCAGGCGGTCGGGGGCCAGCTCCTCACGATCAAGGGGCTGGCGGGGGAGTACCCCGACATCCTCCTGCCCCTCTACGGCGAGCACATGGCGGGCAACGCCGCGCTGGCGCTGGCGGCGGTCGAGGCCTTCATCGGTGGGGGCGAGCAGGCGTTGGACCCCGAGGTCGTCCGTGCGGCGTTCGCCCGGGCCAGCTCACCCGGACGTCTGGAGATCGTGCGTCGCAGCCCCACCGTCATCGTGGACGCCGCGCACAACCCCCAGGGGGCCCGGTCGCTGCGCCTCGCGCTGAGCGACTCGTTCGCGTTCACCCGTCTCATCGGGGTCCTCGCGATCCTCGAGGACAAGGACGTGCTGGGCATCCTCGAGGAGCTCGAACCAGCCTTCGACGAGGTCGTCGTCACGCGCTCGACGTCACCGCGGGCCCTCTCGCCGAGGGCGCTCGGACGCCTGGCCCGCGAGATCTTCGGCGACGACCGGGTCACGGTCGTCGAGTCCCTGCCGGACGCGCTCGAGCAGGCCGCGGCGCTCGCCGAGGCCGACGCCATGGCCGGCGGGGCCGGAGCCGGGGTCGTCGTCACCGGCTCGGTGACCACCGCCGCCGAGGCCCGCATGCTCCTCGGGGTGACCAGCGCGTGAGAGGTCTGATGCTCCACGGCGTCCCGCGCGCCCTCACCCGACGCCTGCTCGCGGCCGTCATCGCGTCCGAGTCGGTCGTCGTCTTCTTCGGCGCGCTGGTCGCCATGTCGTTGGACCGCACCGAGGGCGGGTCGGGCACGACCTGGCTGGTCCTCGGCTCGATCCTCGCGGTGCTCTGCGTCGTCGACGCCGGGATGCTGCGCCGCCCGTGGGGCGTGACCCTCGGCTGGTTCCTGCACCTGGCGACGCTCGTGTCGGCGCTCGTGGTGCCGATGATGTTCTGGGTGTTCGTGATCTTCTGCGGCCTGTGGGTGGTCGCCCTCGTCCAGGGGCACAAGATCGACGACCTCGCGGACGAGGCGCGCCGCCGGCACGACGCCGAGAGCAGCACCGGCCCCTCCGCCACCTGAGCCCGTCCGCACTCGTGGCGCGTCGATGCCTCGGCCGCCGGGGGGCTCGGGCGGTCGATAGGGTGTGGCCATGACTGAGACCACCACCGAGCGCACCCTCGTCCTCGTCAAGCCGGACGGGTTCGAGCGCGGACTCACCGGCGAGGTGCTCCGCCGCATCGAGGCCAAGGGCTACACGCTGGCCCAGCTGCAGATCCTCACGCCCGACCGCGAGCGCCTGGCGCAGCACTACGCCGAGCACGAGGGCAAGCCGTTCTACGAGCCGCTGCTGGAGTTCATGTCCTCCGGCCCCGTCACCGCCGCTGTCGTCGAGGGCGACCGCTGCATCGAGGGCTTCCGGTCGCTGGCCGGCGCCACCGACCCGACCAAGGCCGCGCCCGGCACGATCCGCGGCGACCTCGGCCGCGACTGGGGCCCGGGCGTGCAGAAGAACATCGTCCACGGCTCGGACTCCGCGGAGTCCGCCGAGCGCGAGATCGGCATCTGGTTCGGGGGCCAGGGCGCCTGAGCGCGCTCTGGCCGGTCGACGACTCCGGGCCCGCGTGACAGCGTGATCAGCACGCGCGAGCGGTTGTCCGGGTCGGGGTCGCGTGGCACCAGCCCTTGTCGACCATCTTGTCGAGGCGGTGGGTCATGGAAGACGGCGAGCTGCGCGTCATACCAGCGGTCCAGCTGCTTGGCGAGGCGGTTGACCGCCGTGATGACCCGCTGGACCATGTCGTCGCCCCCGGCGGCGACATAGGCCTCGACGTCCGCGGTGTACTGCTCCGCGACCCGGCGCCGGCGCATCCCGGTGCGCTGCCGGACGCGGACTCTCGTGCGCTTGCAGGGATCGGGCCAGTATGCCGGACGGCCCGCCACCCTCGTGGGTGACGGGCCGTCAGCCGGGGCCGCTGCTCAGCAGCAGCGGCTGGTGGGGTGGCGCTCCTGGTCGGCGTACTTCTGCCGCCAGAAGTCCCGCTCCGTGGGGATCGGCGCACCGGGGTGGGTCCGACGCAGGTGGTCGACGTAGCGCTCGTAGGCGTCCGCGCCGGTCACGCCGCGCCAGTACCACCGGGCGGCGCTGAGGGTCTTGCCGAGCGTCTGCACGTGATGCCCTCCGTCAGTGGTGGACACCCTGGGGCGAGGGGTCGAGGCCGGCGGCCTTCCACTCAGCGTAGATCGCCTTCTCCGCAGGCGTCGGCAGGAAGCCCTTGGGGGCGAAGATCCGGGACGGGACGTCCGGCTCCTCGCTGGTGGGCAGCCCGCCAGCGCGCGACGCCTTGATCGCCATCCAGATGGTCGCGAGCACGACCAAGATCACGAGGACGGCGAACAGGACCGACAGCACCTCCTGGACGACGGTGTTGCGGATGACGGCCTCCATGTCGGCGGCCGACTTGGCGGGGGCGACGACCTTGCCGGCCTCGTGGGCCTTGACGTACTTGTCGTGGTTGGCCCAGTAGCCGATGGCCGGGGTGCTGCTGAAGATCTTCTGGTACGACGCCGAGAGCGTGACCGTGAGCAGCCAGACGAGCGGCAGGCCCGGGATCCACGCCCAGCGGAACAGGCCCATCTTCATCACGACGGTGAAGACCAGGCACAGGGCGATGCAGGCCAGCAGCTGGTTGGCGATGCCGAAGAGCGGGAACAGCGTGTTGATGCCGCCCAGCGGGTCGGTGACGCCCATGACGAGGATCGAGCCCCAGCCGAGCACGACGATCGCCGAGCACACCCACGCGCCGACGCGCCAGGAGGGGTCCTTGAACTTCGAGAGGCCGGGGATGTTGCCGATCGCGTCGGAGAACATGAACCGGGCGACGCGGGTGCCGGCGTCGATGGTGGTGAGGATGAACAACGCCTCGAACATCACGGCGAAGTGGTACCAGAAGGCCTTCATCCCGGCTCCGCCGAAGAAGGACATGACCTGCGACATCCCGAATGCCAGGGTTGGGGCGCCACCGGTGCGGGAGACGATGGACTTCTCCTGCACGTCGGCAGCCGCCTGCGCGATCTTGTCGGCGGTGGCGGGCTCGAGCGGCCCACCGCCGGGGGAGTGCAGCGGCAGGGAGTTGACCCAGGTCGCCGCGGTCTCGGGGGTGCCGCCGGTGACGCCCTTGGGGGCGTTCATGACGAAGTAGAGGTGCTGGTCGAGGATGCAGGCGGTGATGAGCGCCATGATCGCGACGAAGGACTCGGTCAGCATCCCGCCGTAGCCGATGATCCGGGCCTGGGACTCCTTCTCGATCAGCTTGGGCGTCGTGCCCGAGCTGATGAGCGCGTGGAAGCCCGAGATGGACCCGCAGGCAATGGTGATGAACAGGAACGGGAACAGGTTGCCGGCGAAGGCGGGCCCGGTCCCGGTGTGCGCGAACTGCGTCACCGCTGGCATCTGGATCTGCGGGGCGGTGAGGACGATGCCGAGGGCGAGCACGGCGATGGTGCCGACCTTCATGAACGTCGACAGGTAGTCGCGCGGTGCGAGCAGCAGCCAGACCGGCAGCACGGACGCCGCAAAGCCGTAGACGCACAGCCACAGCGCCAGCGCCCGTGGCGACAGCGTGAACAGCTCGGCGCCCCAGCTCGACTCGGCCACCCACGACCCGGAGACGACGGCCAGCAGCAGCAGCGCGACGCCGAGGATCGAGACCTCGTTGACCTTGCCCGGGCGCAGGAAGCGCAGGTAGACGCCCATGAACAGCGCGATCGGGATCGTCATCGCGATGGAGAAGACGCCCCAGGGCGACTCGGCGAGCGCGCCGATGACGACGATGCCGAGCACGGCGATGAGGATGATCATGATCGAGAGCACGCCGAGGATGGCGGCCCAGCCGCCGACCTGACCAAGCTCGTCGCGGGCCATCTGGCCGAGCGAGCGCCCCCGGCGGCGGATCGAGATGTGCAGGACCATGTAGTCCTGGACCGCGCCGGCGAAGATGACGCCGAGGATGATCCACAGCGTGCCGGGCAGGTAGCCCATCTGGGAGGCGAGCACGGGGCCGACGAGGGGGCCGGCGCCGGCGATGGCCGCGAAGTGGTGGCCGAACAGCACGCGGCGGTCGGTCGGCATGAAGTCCTTGCCGTTGCTGAGCTCCTCGGCGGGCGTGGCGCGGGTGTCGCGCGGCCGCAGCACCTTGTACTCGATGAGGCGGGCGTAGAACGTGAGCGCAATGACATAGCTGCCCACGGCCGCGAGCACGAACCAGACGGCATTGACGTGCTCGCCGCGCACCACGGCCAGCATGACCCAGCCGATGGCGGCGGCCAGGGCGATGAGGGCGAGGACGCCCTTCTTGACGGGCGTCGGGCTGAATGGTTCCTCGACCGCCACGGGGGGCAGGTCGGGATCGTTCCGCACGGCGCGGACGCGGTCGTCGTTGACGGTCATCCGGGTCTCCTGTCTTTCTCGATGTGCTCCGGCTGCCCTGCAGGGAGGTAGGGGGAGGGGGTGGGCGGCGGACGCCCCATGGTGACGCTAGCGACCCGGTGCGGGGCGCAGGGAGGACCATGCGGGTCACCGGGCCCAATGGTGGTGGATCGTTATGCGCCGCGAGGCAGGACGACGCCTTCGACGGAATGGGTAGGGTAGGGCCCATGGCTGACTTCGATGTGGTGGTCCTGGGCGCCGGCCCGGGTGGGTATGTCGCGGCGATCCGAGCCTCCCAGCTCGGCAAGAAGGTCGCGGTCGTCGAGAAGAAGTACTGGGGCGGAGTCTGCCTCAACGTCGGGTGCATCCCCTCCAAGGCGCTGCTGAAGAACGCCGAGCTGGCGCACACCCTGACCCACGACAAGAAGAAGTACGGCATCGAGGGCGACGCCACCATGTCCTACGGCCCGACCCACGCGCGCAGCCGCCAGGTCTCCGCGGGCATCGTCAAGGGTGTCCACTTCCTGATGAAGAAGAACAAGATCACCGAGATCGACGGCTGGGGCACCCTCACCGGCGCGAGGTCCATGGACGTCGCGGTCGAGGGCGGCGAGACCAGGAGCATCACCTTCGACAACCTGATCATCGCGGCCGGTGCCGTGACCCGGATGCTCCCGGGCGTCGAGGTCTCCCAGAACGTCGTGACCTACGAGGAGCAGATCCTCGACGACGGGCTCCCCGGCTCGATCATCATCGCCGGGTCCGGCGCCATCGGCGTCGAGTTCGCCTACGTCATGAAGAACTTCGGCGTCGACGTGACCATCGTGGAGTTCCTGGACCGTATGGTCCCGACCGAGGACGCGGACGTGTCCAAGGAGCTGCTCAAGCACTACAAGAAGCTCGGCGTGAAGGTCATGCTGGGCACCAAGGTCGAGTCCGTCGAGGACACCGGCTCCGGCGTCAAGGTCACGGTCAGCCCCGCCAAGGGCGGCGACCAGCAGGTGCTGGAGGCCGACAAGCTCCTCTCCGCGATCGGCTTCGCCCCCCGCACCGAGGGCTACGGCCTGGAGGCGGCCGGCGTGAGGCTCACCGAGCGCGGTGCCATCGAGATCGACGACTACATGCGTACCAACGTCGACGGCGTCTACGCCATCGGCGACGTCACCGCCAAGCTGATGCTCGCGCACGTGGCCGAGGCGCAGGGCATCGTGGCCGCCGAGACCATCGCCGGCGCCGAGACCATGCCGATCGACTACCGCTTCATCCCGCGGGCGACCTACTGCCACCCGCAGATCGGCTCGATGGGGCTGTCCGAGCAGCAGGCCAAGGACGCCGGCCACGAGGTCAAGACCGCGTCGTTCCCGTTCTCGGCCAACGGCAAGGCGATGGGCCTCGGCGACGGCGTCGGCTTCGTCAAGATCGTCGCGGACGCCAAGTACAACGAGATCCTCGGCGCCCACATGATCGGCCCGGACGTGACCGAGCTGCTCCCCGCCCTCAACGCGGCGCAGACCTGGGACCTCACCGCCGACGAGGTCTCCCGGGTGGTCTTTGCCCACCCCACCCTGGGCGAGGCGGTCAAGGAGGCCCTGCACGGCATCGCGGGACACATGATCAACCTGTGACGGTCCGCCCTCACGGGCCGGATGCCGTATGCCGGAAGGCGGGTCGCCCCATCGCGGGCACCCGCCTTCCGGCATACGGGACCCGCCACGCTCACCGAGGTGAGGGGGCCCGGCTCAGGCGGTGCGTCCGCCGTCGGCGTCGCGGGCCTGCGGCGGGAGGGGCCGGACGGCGTCGACGAGGTGCTCGACCGGGACGGGACGCGCGAACAGGTAGCCCTGCATCGCCGAGCAGCCGAGGTCGAGCAGGACCTGGCGCTGCTGCTCCTGCTCCACGCCCTCGGCGAGGGGCTCACGTCCGATGGAGCGGCACAGCTGGACGATCGAGGCGATGAAGCGGCGGGCGCCGGGGTCGGTGCTGATGTCGGTGAGGAAGGACCGGTCGAGCTTGACCACCTCGACGGGCAGCTGGCGGAGGTACTCCAAGGAGGAGTAGCCCGTCCCGAAGTCGTCCAGCCACAGCGAGACGCCCACCTCGCTCAGCGCGGTGCCGATGCACACGGAGGCCGCGAGGTCCAGGGTGGCGAAGGTCTCGGTCACCTCGAGGATGAGCAGCTCGGGCGGGAAGCCGATGTCCTCGAGGATCTGCCGGACGTCGTCGACGAAGGTCGGCTGGGCGATGTGGACGGTCGAGATGTTGACGGTCACGCGGAGGGGGCGGTCGGGTCGGTTGGCGCGGTTCCAGGCGTTGACCTGCAGGCAGGCACGGCGCATCACCCACAGGCCGATCGTCGAGATGAGCCCGGACTCCTCGGCGTAGGGGACGAACTCGCCGGGGCTCATCTGCACGACCCCCTCGCGCTCCCACCGCAGGAGGGCCTCAACGGCGAAGGCCTCGCCGCTCGCTGCGTCGACGATCGGCTGGTAGTGGAGGGTGAACTCGCCGTGATGCATGGCCGCGCGCAGCTCGGCGTCGAGCCGCAGCAGGCGCCGCGCCTCGAGCACGATCTCCTGCGTGGCCATGGTGACGGTGCCGCGGCCGGACTTCTTGGCCCGCGTCAGCGCCGCGTCGGCCGCCGACAGGGCGTTGGCGCGGGTGGTCGGCTGACACACGTGGTGCACGCCGATGGAGCAGGTCACGTTGACGACGTTCTGGTCGAGGGTGAACGGCTCGGAGATCGCGTGCTGGAGCACCTGAGCCCGTCGGACGGCCTCGCCCGGCTCGGCGGCGTCCGAGAGGATGACGAACTCGTCCCCGGCCATGCGGGCCAGGACGTCCTCGGGGGCGCAGTGCTCGGTCAGCCGACGGGCGACGGCGACGAGGAGGTGGTCGCCGACGGTGTGGCCGTAGGTGTCGTTGATGGCCTTGAAGGTGTCCAGGTCGAGGGACATGAGCACGAGGGGCGCCCCGCGACCGGCCGCCGGGAGGCGCTCGTCGAGGGCGTCCCAGAGGCGGTGGCGGTTGCCGAGCCCGGTCAACGCATCACGGGTGGCCCGCCACCGCAGCTCGCGCTCGAACTCCAGGGAGCGCCTGACCTCGGCCGCGGTGTCGACGAGGGCGGCGGAGGCCTGGCGGGTGGGGCCGGGCAGCACAGCGCGGCCCGGCGCGAGCGCGATGTACTGGTCCTCGCCGATCCGATAGGCCTCCTGGCCGCGGCTGGGCTGCTCGGTGACGACCCAGTCGTGGGTCTGCCACAGGGTGGCGAGCTCCTCGGCGAGCACGTGCGGCACGTCGTCCACCTCGGTCTGGCTGCGGAGGCGCTCGCTGGCGGTGTAGAGCTGCTCGGCGATCCACCGCTGGTTGGCCGAGCGTCCCTGGACGGACAGGTGCACGAGCACGATGGCGAGCAGGGCGTGGCCGAGCAGGGCGCCCAGCGGGGTGCCCTGGGCCCCCAGCGCGACGGAGCACGACGCGAGCCCGATGGCCATGAGCTGCGGCACGACCCGGGTGACCGAGCTGGTGAGGGTCGGGGCGTGCTCGCGCTTGCCGTCCAGCACGCAGCCGATCCAGACGGCGACCTCGCTGAGGGCGTACTGCGTGAGGACCCCGGCGAGCGCGGCGACCACCACCGGCCAGGCCATCTGGTGCGGCGCAGCGCCGCCGGTGAGGTGGTAGGCGCCGGTCGCGGCGGCGCTGGAGATCGCGGCGATGCCGACGTTGAAGGTCGTGTCGAGGGGGGTGAGGCGCCAGCGCAGGCAGGTCCACAGGGTGACGGCGACGGTGGCCACGACGTAGCCCCAGTGCGGGGCGACCGCGAGCAGGGGAGTGGTGAGCAGGGCCTCGGGGAGGTCCCCGACCAGGGTCCCCGGCACGCGCACGCCGCGCAGGATCAGCGTGGTCACGACCACCAGGACGACCACGCACCCCGCCACGTAGACCGTGGACGTCGGGAGCACCTGGCCGGGGAATCGCACCGTCAGCGCCAGCGAGGCGGCCCCCGCGAGGGCTGCCAGGACGGAGTAGACGCGGTAGGCCGGGGTGTTGGCCCATGGCGGCGGAGGCGAGTGCCCGGCCTCCGGCGGCGCAGGCACCGAGCGGTCACCGACGGCGCCGTGCGTCACCTCGGGGATCGCGCTGCTCATGGGTGGCCTGTCGATACGGGTCGGAGCCGGACTGGTGGGGCTGGTGGGACGTGTGCCGGGTGTTCCCGGCGCCTCCCGATTCATCCCCGTGCGGGTCGAAAGTAACTATAGACATCACTGAGCGTACTTGATGGGCTACACGCTGCACGGGGACGGGCCCGTGTAGGGCGTGGACGGCCGTGCCGGCGACATCGGCGCGATTAGGGCCTCCTGTGCCCGGCTGATAGCCTTGGACCTTGCCGTGGACCGGCCGCGGATCAAGAGCGCCCTCGGGATGAGCCCGGGGGCACCGCGCTGCTAGGAGAAGGAGTCGCGCCATGCCGTTGGAGGCAGACGTCAAGAAGAAGATCATGACCGAGTACGCCACGCACGAGGGCGACACCGGCTCTCCCGAGGTGCAGATCGCGATGCTGACGCAGCGCATCAAGGACCTCACCGAGCACTCCCGGGCCCACAAGCACGACCACCACTCCCGTCGTGGTCTGCTGCTGCTCGTCGGCCGTCGCAAGCGCATGCTGCGCTACCTCGAGGCCACCGACATCGAGCGCTACCGTGCGCTGATCAAGCGTCTGGGTCTGCGTCGATAACTCTCGTCGTGCACCGGAGGGAGCGGCTCCTGAGTGATCAGGGGACCGCTCCCTCCGGCGTACCTGCGAGCTGACAACTTCATAGCCCGTAGTGTGAGTGGCGGCGTCTGACGCCGCTCACGCACAGATGGAGACACGCTGCCGCACAACGACGATGTGGTCAGCGACTAAGCGAAGACAAGGAGGACCCATGGAGGGTCCAGACATCACGTTCACCGAGGCCACGATCGACAACGGCCCCTTCGGTACCCGCACGATCCGGTTCGAGACCGGCCGCCTCGCCAAGCAGGCCGCCGGGTCCGTGACCGCCTACCTCGACGACGAGACCACGCTGCTGTCGACCACGGTCGCGGGCAAGTCCCCCAAGGACCAGTTCGACTTCTTCCCCCTCACCGTGGACGTCGAGGAGCGCATGTATGCCGCGGGCCGCATCCCCGGCTCGTTCTTCCGCCGCGAGGGTCGCCCCGGCACCGACGCGATCCTCACCTGCCGCCTGATCGACCGGCCGCTGCGCCCGACCTTCAAGAAGGGGCTGCGCAACGAGGTCCAGGTCGTCATCACCGTCCTGTCGATCCACCCCGACCACCGGTACGACGTCCTCGCCATCAACGCGGCGTCCGCGTCCACGCAGATCTCCGGGCTGCCCTTCTCCGGGCCGATCGGTGGCGTCCGCGTCTCCCTGATCGACGGCCAGTGGGTCGCCTTCCCCAACTTCAGCGACAGCGAGCGCTCGGTCTTCGACATGGTGGTGGCCGGCCGCAAGGTCACCACCAAGGACGGCCAGGACGACGTCGCCATCATGATGGTCGAGGCCGAGTCCACCGACAGCACCTGGGACCTGGTCAAGAACGAGGGCAAGCAGGCGCCGACCGAGGAGGTCGTCGCCGAGGGTCTCGAGGCCGCCAAGAAGTTCATCGCCGTCCTGTGCACCGCGCAGGAGGAGCTGGCCGCGCAGGCCGCCAAGCCGGTCCAGGAGTTCCCGATCTTCCTCGACTACGAGGACGACGCCTACGAGGCCGTCGCGCAGGCCGCCGAGGGCGAGCTCAAGGACCTCCTCGCGATCGCCGGCAAGCAGGAGCGCGAGGACAAGCTCGACGCCCTCAAGGAGCGTCTCAAGGCCGAGCTGGGCGCCGCGCACCAGCCGCTGAACGGGCGGGACAAGGAGATCTCGGCGGCCTACCGCGCCGTGCAGAAGAAGCTCGTCCGCGAGCGCATCCTGCGCGACAAGGTTCGCATCGACGGCCGCGGGCTCGCTGACATCCGGGCCCTGTCCGCCGAGGTCGAGGTGCTGCCCCGCGTGCACGGTTCCGCGATCTTCGAGCGCGGCGAGACCCAGATCATGGGCGTGACCACGCTCAACATGCTCCGCATGGAGCAGCAGATCGACTCGCTGTCGCCGGTGACGCGCAAGCGCTACATGCACAACTACAACTTCCCGCCGTTCTCCACCGGCGAGACCGGCCGCGTGGGCTCGCCCAAGCGGCGCGAGATCGGTCACGGCGCCCTCGCGGAGCGCGCTCTCATGCCGGTCCTGCCGACCCGCGAGGAGTTCCCCTACGCGATCCGTCAGGTCTCCGAGGCGCTGGGCTCCAACGGCTCCACCTCGATGGGCTCGGTCTGCGCGTCCACCCTCTCGCTGCTCAACGCCGGCGTGCCGCTGCGCGCCGCGGTCGCGGGCATCGCGATGGGTCTGGTCTCCGCCGAGATCGACGGCGAGACGCAGTACGCCGCGCTCACCGACATCCTCGGCGCCGAGGACGCCTTCGGCGACATGGACTTCAAGGTCGCCGGCACCAAGGAGTTCGTCACGGCGATCCAGCTCGACACCAAGCTCGACGGCATCCCCGCCTCCGTGCTCCGTGGCGCCCTCACCCAGGCTCGCGACGCCCGCCTGCACATCCTGGACGTCATGGCCGAGGCCATCGACGTGCCGGACGAGATGAGCCCGCACGCGCCGCGCGTCATCGCCGTCCAGGTCCCGGTCGACAAGATCGGCGAGGTCATCGGGCCCAAGGGCAAGATGATCAACCAGATCCAGGAGGAGACCGGCGCCGACATCTCCATCGAGGACGACGGCACCGTCTACATTGGCGCGACCGACGGTCCCTCGGCCGAGGCGGCCCGCGCGGCCGTCAACGCCATCGCCAACCCGCAGATGCCCGAGGTCGGCGAGCGCTTCCTGGGGACGGTCGTCAAGACCACGACCTTCGGCGCCTTCGTGTCGCTGCTGCCCGGCAAGGACGGCCTGCTGCACATCTCCGAGGTGCGCAAGCTCGTCGGCGGCAAGCGCATCGATGCGGTCGAGGACGTCCTCGGCGTGGGCCAGAAGGTCCAGGTCGAGCTCAAGGAGATCGACCCCCGCGGCAAGCTCTCGCTGGCCGCTGTCCTGACCGAGGAGCAGGAGGCCGCCAACGCCGCTGCCGCGGAGGAGGCCAGGGCCTCCCGCCCGGAGCGCGGTGACCGTGGTGGTGAGCGCAGCGACCGTGGTAGCGAGCGCAGCGACCGTGGTGACCGCAACGGTGACCGCGGGCCCCGCCGCGAGCGCTCCGGGGAGCGCGGCGAGGGCGACGGCGACCGCCGCCCGCGCTCGCGCACCCGTCGCCGTCGCAGCGACGTCGAGGAGGGCCAGGGCACGCCAGAGGCGGACCGCCTCGCCGACTCCAGCGACACGGGCAACGAGGCCACGCCGTCCTCCGAGGACGCCTGAGCCGCAGCCTGAGCGTCCGGCTCAGCAGGGAGGGCCGGTCACCCCGCACAGGGTGACCGGCCCTCCGGCATACGTGCTCACCGGACCGAAGCGCACCGGACCGGCCGGGGACGGGGGTTGGGGACAGCACCCCGGTGGGTATGCCGACCGTCATGAACGCACAGGACCCCACCCAGCAGATCCCGCCCCTCGACGAGCCGCCACTGGAGGAGGCTCCGCCTGCCGCCGAGGAGGTGCCCGCGAACGCCGAACGTGGCCAGCGGGGTCCGTCCTCCGACCAGACCGGGACCGAGCAGGTCGGTGTGGACCCCGCCCGGGCCGGGTCGCCCGCAGGTGACCCGACCGTCGCGCGCGAAGGGTTCGCCGCCCAGGGCAACCAGCAGGCGTCGGGCAACCAGCAGGCCTCCGGCAAGCAACAGGCCTCCGGCGACGGCGAGATGCTGGGCGCCGGCACCGGCCCGACCGACGGCCCGGTCAAGGACCCCGACGACTGGGTGACGGGTGACCAGCCGGCCACCGACGCCCAGAAGTCCTACCTGGACTCCTTGGCGCGCCAGGCGGGAGAGCAGATCCCCGCCGACCTGACCAAGGCCGAGGCCTCGGAGCACATCGACCGGCTCCAGGCGGCGACCGGGCGCGACCAGCAGGGCCAGCAGGACCAGCAGGGCTGATCCAGGGCGGCGCGGCGGCGGGCGGCGCACGGCTGCTCGCCGCAGCGTCGACCACACCAGGAGCTCCCGCGCGATCCGGGGCAGAATGTCTGCGACGGAGGGAGCGTGGATGTCGTTCGTGGACAAGGTGGATCGGTTCCAGCGGCGCCACCGCGGGGTCGGCTTCCCGCTCGCGGTGCTCTACAAGTTCTTCGACGACCAGGGGCCCTACCTCGGAGCGCTGATCACCTATTACGGCTTCCTGTCGTCCTTCCCGCTGCTCCTGCTCCTGTCCTCGGTCCTCGGCTTCGTCCTGCAGGACCGTCCCGAGCTCGAGCAGCGCCTGCTCGAGTCGGCCCTCAGCCAGTTCCCGGTCATCGGCACCCAGCTGAGCACGCAGGGGCTGCAAGGGGACTGGAAGGCCATCGCGATCGGTCTGCTGGTGGCGTTGTACGGCGCCCTCGGCGTGGGGCAGGCGCTGCAGAACGCCCTCAACGTGTGCTGGGCGGTGCCGCGCAACCAGCGCCCCAACCCCTTCGTCTCGCGCGGCCGGTCCCTGCTGCTCATCGTGACGGCGGGGTTGTTCCTCATCGTCACCACCGTGATCTCCGGCATCGGCAGCTCGGCCTCGGCGTATGGCCTGGACCTCGGCACCGCGGGTGCCTACCTGCTCACCGTGCTCGCCGTGGTGCTCAACGCCGGGATCTTCCTGCTGATCTTTCGCATCGCGACGGCGCACCCGATGCGGTGGCGCCGCTCCATCCCCGGCGCCCTGGCAGCGGCGGCGTGGTGGCAGACGCTGCAGACGGTCGGCACGGCGTACGTGTCCTTCGTGGTCAAGGGATCGAGCGACGCATACGGCGTCTTCGCCCTGGTCCTCGGCCTCATGGGGTGGGGCTTCCTGGCGGCCTGCGGCGTGGTCATGGCCATCGAGCTCAACGTCGTCCTTGCCAAGCACCTGTGGCCGCGGGCCCTGCTCACGGTGTTCACCGACGACGTCGAGCTGACCGAGGCCGACAAGAAGTACTACGAGGGACTCGTCAACGCCAACCGGCTCAAGGGTTTCCAGCAGGTCGACGTGTCCTTCGAGCGGTCGCTCAAGGACATGGAGGACGAGTACTACGGTTCCGAGTAGCCCCGCCCCGGGCGTCGACCGGCTGACTGCCGCGCGCCACGGCCCACGTCCAGGGATCGGGGCCACTTCTGGTGGCTATGCCCACCAGGAGTGGCCCCGATCCGTCAGCGGCAGCCCGGGACGCGCTCGGCCAGCACCTCGAGGACGTGGCGGTAGGGGCGGCCCGTGGCGCGGGACATGCCCAGCTCGCAGGCCCGGTTGGCGGAGACGTAGGCGTCGAAGGCGCGCCCGTCCAGCTCATGGGCCTCCAGCCGGGTGGCGGACGCCGTCAGCTCGGGGTGGAGCATGCCGCGGTCGCCGGCGAAGCCGCAGCAGCCCCAGTCGACGGGCACCACGACCTCGCGCGCCGCGGCCTGGGCGCAGGCCACCAGGTCGTCCACCACGCCGAGGTGCACGGTCGAGCAGGTCGGGTGCACGGCCACGGTGCCGAGGGGCTCGCCGACCTCGACGTGAGGCAGGACCTCGCGGGCGACATACGTCACGGCGTCGATCACCCGCACCCGACCCCACCGCTCGGCATCCTCCTCCGGAAGGTGGTGCGCGAGGTCGGCCAGGCCGTGGGTGCACGACGCGGCGTCGCACACGACGGGCAGCCGCCCCTGCTCCGTGGCGCGCCACAGCGCCCGGAAGACCTTGCGGGACATGGCATCTGCTCCCTGCGTGAGGCCCTTGGAGACCCAGGGGGTGCCGCAGCACAGGCCCTGCAGCTCGTCGGGCACTACCGCCTCCAGCCCGGCGCGGCGGGTCAGGGCGAAGAACGCGTCGACCACCCCCGCGCCGGTCGAGTCCGCGGAGGGGGCGAAGAGCGACCCGAGGCAGGAGGAGAAGTAGACGAACGCCGCGCCCGTCGGGTGCTGGGGGGCCGGGCGGCGCGGTCCGCGGCCCGGCAGGTCGTCGCCGACCAGCGGCACCACGTCCGGCGAGATCACCCGCCGCAGAGCGCTGGTCGCGCCAGTCTTGAGCGACCCGGGCACCGTGTCGGCGACCGCCAAGGCCGTGCGCAACATCGTCATGGTGGTGCCCCAGCCCTCGGCCAGCCGTATGCCGGCCCGCTGGGTCCTCGCCGAGTGGCGGTCGGCGCGGAGGGACTTCATGAACAGGCCGGTGTCGATGCCGACCGGGCACGCCTTGACGCACAGCGAGTCCACCGCGCAGGTGTCCACGGCCTCGTAGTCGTAGGCCGCGCGGAGCTCCGCGGCCTGGTCCTCGGGGAGCCGGCCGAGGTCGCGCAGGAGCGTGATGCGGCGCCGCGGCGTGGTGGTGAGATCCCGTGAGGGGCAGACGGGCTCGCAGTAGCCGCACTCCACGCAGCGGTCCACCGCCGGGTCGACGGCGGGCATCGTCTTGAGGTGCCGCAGGTGAGCGCCGGGGTCGTCGTCGAGCAGAGTCCCGGGGTTGAGCACCCCGGACGGGTCGGCGAGGCGCTTGACCTCCTGCATCACGGCGTAGAGCTCGTCCCCGAACTGCCGGCGCACGTAGGGCGCCATGATCCGCCCGGTGCCGTGCTCGGCCTTGAGGGTGCCCTCGTGCCCGAGCACCAGAGACACCATCTCCTCGGTGAACGCCTCATAGGTCTCGAGCGCGGCCGGGTCGTCCAGGCGCGGGTTGATCATGAAGTGCAGGTTGCCGTCCTTGGCGTGACCGAAGGTGACGGCGTCGTCGTAGCCGTGGCGCCGGAAGGACTCCGTCAGGTCCGCGACCGTGGCGCTGAGCGAGGCCAGCGGGACGGCGATGTCCTCGAGCAGGTTGGTCGTGCCCTGCGGCCGGGCCCCGGCCACCGAGGTGTAGAGCCCCTTGCGCAGGTGCCACAGGTCCGCCCGCTCGCGCGCGTCGCGGGTGAAGGTGGCGCGGTGAGGGAGGCCGAGGGAGGCGACGACGTCGTCGAGCTCGCCGATGCGGCGGTCGAGCTCCGCGCTGTCGTCGGTGGTCGCCTCGACGAGCAGGGCCGCGTGCCGGTCGACGTCGAGGCCGGCCAGCTCGGGGCTCGCCTCGCGGTAGCGCTGCACGACGCGCAGCGACGCGGCGTCGAGCAGCTCGAGGGCCTTGGCGCCGGCCCCGACGAGATCACCGAGGGCGTCGGTGGCCTGGCCGATCTCGTCGACCACGAGCAGGGCGGTGGCGGCATAGGGGCTGATGGGCACGGTGCGGAAGGTGACCTCGGCCACCCAGCCCAGGGTCCCCTCGGACCCGACGACCAGGTGCTCGAGGATGCGCACCGGCTCGTCGAAGTCGACGAACGCGTTGACGCCGTAGCCCATGGTGTTCTTCATCGAGTACTGGTGCGCGATGCGCGCCGTCGAGTCCGGGTCGGCGCGCACCCGGTCGCGCAGCCCGGCGAGCCCCTCCCACAGCTCCGGCTCGGCGCGGCGGAGGAACTCGTCGGCGTCCGGGAGGCTGGTGTCGACGACGGTGCCGCTCGGCAGGACCAGGACCAGGGAGTCGAGGGTGCGATAGGTGTTGAGCTCGGTGCCGCACTGCATGCCCGAGGAGTTGTTGGCCACGACCCCGCCCACGGTGCAGGCGATCTCGCTGGCCGGGTCCGGCCCCAGACGTCGCCGGTAGCGGGCCAGGTGGGCGTTGACCGAGCGCAGCGTGGCGCCAGGCCGGCAGCGGACGCGCTCGCCCCCGTCGAGCACCTCGACGCCACGGAAGTGGGTGCGCGTGTCGAGCAGGATGCCGTCGGAGAGCGCCTGCCCGGACAGGCTGGTCCCGCCAGATCGGAAGGTCACGGGGACGCCGTCCGCCCGGGCCGCCGCGAGGGTGCGGGCGACGTCATCGACGGTGCGCGCGGTCACCACGGCCTGCGGCGTGAGCAGGTAGTGGGACGCGTCGTGGGCCTTGGACACCCGGTCCACCAGGCGGCGGGAGGTGATGGTGCCGACGCTGCGATCCAGTGCGCTGGTCGTGACGGTCATGCGAGCGACCTCCTCGTCGTTGGGGTCCTGCCACTCTATGCCGCGGTATGCCGCTCGCCCCGGCCACGGCGCGCTTGGTCGCTCGCGGCGCGCCGCCGCACCGGCGCCTAGGGTGGACGGCGTGAGCGACATCATCAAGGTCTCTGTCATCGGCGCCTCCGGGCGCATGGGCTCCACCGTCTGCGACGCGGTCGACGCGGCCGAGGGCCTCGAGCTTGTCGGGCGCTTCGACGTGGGGGACGAGCTGGGCGACCTGGCCGGCGCGGACGTGGTCGTGGAGTTCTCGGTGCCGGACGCGTCGCCGGCCAACGTCGCGCACTGCGTCGCGCAGGGAGTCCACGTGGTCGTGGGGACGACCGGCTGGACCGAGCCGCGATTGCAGACGCTGCGCAACCAGGTGGCGGCGGCCCCCGAGGGGACCGGT
Organism: Arsenicicoccus cauae; assembly: GCF_009707125.1. Classification (GTDB taxonomy): domain Bacteria; phylum Actinomycetota; class Actinomycetes; order Actinomycetales; family Dermatophilaceae; genus Arsenicicoccus; species Arsenicicoccus cauae. Next base: position 19,535 of record NZ_WLVL01000018.1, on the reverse strand, counting down.
GTGCTCATCGCCCCCAACTTCGCCATCGGCGCGATCCTCATGATGACCTTCGCCGAGCAGGCGGCCCGCTTCTACGAGTCCGTCGAGGTCATCGAGCTGCACCACCCTCGCAAGGTCGACGCACCGTCCGGCACGGCCGCCCGCACCGCCGACCTGATCGGGGCCGCCCGGTCCGAGACCGGCCTGGGCGACGTGCCGGACGCGACTGAGCACGACCCCGACGGCGCCCGGGGTGCCCGCGTGCACGGCGTCCCCGTCCACTCGGTCCGGCTGCGCGGGCTGGTCGCGCACCAGGAGGTGCTCTTCGGTGCCGAGGGAGAGCAGCTGACGATCCGGCACGACTCCTTCGACCGGGTCTCGTTCATGCCCGGGGTGGTCGAGGGCGTGCGGCGCGTGGCGGAGCACCCCGGCGTGACGGTGGGGCTCGAGCACTACCTCGGGCTCTGACGGGCGGGGCCGGCATACGGCACGGGGCCCGCACCCGCCGCTGACCCAGGGGTGCGCCCCTGGGTCAGTCGGCGAGGATCACGTGCAGCGTCCGGGGGCCGTGGACGCCCTCCACGCGGGACAGCTCGATGTCGCTGGTGGCACTCGGCCCGCTGATCCAGGTGAGCGGGCGACCTGTGCGGGCCACACCGGCGAGCCGGGCCACCGCCTCGGGGACGTCCGACACGACCTGGTCGGCCCGCACGACGCACACGTGCACGTCAGGCACCAGCGAGAGGGCGCGACGACCCTGGTCGGGGCCGTGGTCCAGCACGATCGTGCCCGTCTCGGCCACCCCCACGGACGCCCCCGTGACCACGGCGTCGACCGCGTTGAGCTGGGCGGCCGTGAGGTCCGCGTCCTCGAGGAGCGACAGCCCGGCGCCCGCGATGGTGGCGCGCCACCCCTCGTCGAGCCCGTCGGGGAGCACGACCGTGTCGACACCGTGGCTCTGCAGGGCCGCCGTCACGCGGGCCCCGACGTCGTCCGGGGCGCACCGCTCCACCACGGCCCGGTAGTCCTCGACCCGCTCGACGAACCGACCAAGCAGGTCGTCCACCGGTGTGGGGCGGGCGTACTCCCAGGCGACGGGGACGTCCGCCTCGGGCGTGGAGCGCGGCACGTCCGCCAGCGCGGCCCGGACCCGTCCGAGGATCTGCTCCCGACTCATCGCTGCTCTGCCTCGGGCTGCTCGGTGCTGCCGTGCGCGCGCTGGTCGGACGCCCGGTGCGCCTCGGTGGACGCGTCGTGCCGAGGACCGGCAGGCCCGCCATGCCCCGGCGTGCCGGGACGATCTGCGCGCTCGCGGGCCCACCAGTCGCGGAAGGACTCCGTGGGCAGCATCTGCACGTCGCGCGCGTTCGTCCACTTCGACGCCGGCCACGGCAGCGTCCCGAAGTGGTCGAACCGCGACCCCAGCAGGCGCCCCGCCAGGCCGGAGCCCTTCATGGCGGCACCCCAGCGCCGGTGGTCGGCCATCATCCACGAGGTGGCGCGCATCACCCCCGCCTCGGAGTGCGGCATCCGGTCGGCCTTCTTCGCCTCGACGACCTTGCCGCGCATGTGGACGAGCATCCTGGGGATGTCGATGCGCACCGGGCACACGTCGAAGCACGCCCCGCAGAGGGATGAGGCGTAGGGGAGCGAGCGGTCGACCGCGGAGGCGGTGCCGCGCAGCTGCGGCGTCAGCACGGCACCGATCGGCCCGGGGTAGACCGAGCCGTAGGCGTGGCCCCCGACCTTCTCGTAGACCGGGCACACGTTGAGGCACGCAGAGCACCGGATGCAGCGCAGCGCGGTGCGGCCGAAGTCGTCGGCGAGCACCTTGGTGCGGCCGTTGTCGAGCAGGACCACGTGCATCTGCTGCGGCCCGTCACCGGGCGTCGGACCCGTCCACAACGAGGTGTACGGGTTCATCCGCTCGGCGGTGGAGGACCGGGGGAGCAGCTGCAGGAAGACCTCGAGGTCGGCAAAGGTCGGCACGACCTTCTCGATCCCGACCACCGAGATCAGCGTCTCGGGGAGGGTCAGGCACATGCGACCGTTGCCCTCGGACTCGACGACGCACAGCGTGCCGGTCTCGGCCACCGCGAAGTTCGCCCCCGAGATCGCCACCGAGGCGCGCAGGAACTTCTCGCGCAGGTGCAGGCGGGCGGCCCCTGCGAGGTGCGCGGGCTCGGCGTCCAGGTCGTCCGGCGCGGGGCGGCCGTAGTCGCCCATCTCGTCGAGGAAGATCTCGCGGACCTCGGCGCGGTTGCGGTGGATCGCCGGGACCAGGAAGTGCGAGGGTCGGTCGTGGCCCAGCTGCACGATGAGCTCGGCCAGGTCGGTCTCCCACGCGGCGATGCCCGCGGCCTCGAGGGCCTCGTTCATCTCGATCTCCTGGGTGGCCATCGACTTGACCTTGACCACCTCCGGGGGGACCTCGCGCCCCGTGGGGTCCACCTGGCGCGGCTGGTCGCGCAGCGCGTCCCGCACCAGGCCCACGATGATCCGGTTGGCCTCCTCGGCGTCGCTCGCCCAGTGGACGGTCGTGCCGGCCCGGGTGAGGGACTCCTCGAGCTGCAGCAGGTAGTGGTCGAGGTGCCGCAGGGTGCGGTCCTTGATCTCCTCGCCGGCCACCCGCATCTGCTCCCAGTCGGGCCGCTCGGCCACCACGCGGGCGCGCTTGTCGCGGATGGTGGTCATGGCGTGGTGGAGGTTCTTGCGCTGCACGGGGTTCGCCAGCTCACGGCGCGCGGCGGCCGGGAAGGGCGGCGAGTCGGCGAGCTCCCCCGAGGGCGGCGCGGGGGTGAGGCGGTGGGCGGGCTGGGTCATACGGGCTCCTCCATGGTCTCCTCGGTGCTGGCGAGCACCTCGGCCAGATGGATGGTGCGGATGCCGGTGCGCTGGCGGGCGAGCACGCCGCCGATGCTCATCAGGCAGCTGTTGTCTCCGGCCACGACGTACTCCGCGTCGGTGTCGGCGATGTGGCGGGCCTTGTCGGCGGTCATGGCGACCGAGACGTCGGAGTTCTTGAGCGCGAAGGTCCCGCCGAAGCCGCAGCAGCGGTCCGCGTCCGGCAGCTCGACCAGGTCGATGCCGCGGACCGCGCGCAGCAGCTGGTAGGGGCGGTCCCCGACCTTGGTGATACGCAGCGAGTGGCAGGTCGGGTGGTAGGTCACCCGGTGCGGGAAGTAGGCCCCCACGTCGGTGACCCCGAGGACGTCCACGAGCAGCTCGGGCAGGTCGTAGGTCTTGGCCACGACGTCGGCGACCCGCCGCTGGAGCTCGGTGCTGCCCGACCGCTCCGCCAGCATCGGGTGCTGCTCGCGGACGGACCCGATGCAGGACCCCGACGGTCCCACCACGTAGTCGAAGCGCTCGAACGCGGCGAGGTAGGTCCGGACCGTCGGCAGGGCCTCGTCGAGGTAGCCCGTGTTGGTGAACATCTGCCCGCAGCAGGTCTGCTCGGGCGGGAACGCGACCTCGCAGCCCAACCGCTCCAGGAGCCGCACGACGGCCTGGGGGGTGCCGGGATACATGGTGTCGTTGACGCAGGTGGCGAACAACGCGACGGTCTTGCCCTCACCGGGGCGCTCGGGGCTCATGGCAGCATCCAAGCAAGAACGGGCGTGGATTGCAGGCCGACGAGCAGGCAGAGCACGACGAGTAGGCCGAGGCTCCACCAGATCACGCGGCGCAGGATCTCGGACTCGCGCCCGAGCAGACCGACGGCCGTGGCCGCGATCGTGAGGTTCTGCGGGCTGACCATCTTGCCCACGACGCCGCCGGAGGTGTTGGCGGCGACGAGCAGCGTGGGGTCGATGCCGGCGTGCTTGGCGGCGGTCTGCTGCAGGGTCGCGAAGAGCGCGTTGGCGCTGGTGTCCGAGCCGGTGACGGCGGTGCCGAGCCAGCCGAGGACGGGGGAGAAGAACGCGAACGCCGCACCCGTCCCGGCGATCCAGGTGCCGATCGTGATCGTCTGCCCAGACAGGTTCATGACGTACGCCAGCGACAGCACCGAGGCGATGGTGAGGATCGAGAAGCGCAGCTTGTGGGCGGTCTCGGTGAGCTGCCGGGCGGTGTCGCGGGCGCTCACCCGGTAGACGAGGGCGATGATCACCGTGCTGATCAGCAGCATGGTGCCGGGGCTGGAGAGCCACTGGAAGGTGTAGACCGTGGAGCCGTTGACCTTGCCCGCGGCGTTGAGGACGTGCCCGTCGAGGCCGGGCCAGCGGACCTTGACGTCGGTCGAGGCGAGCCAGGCCTTGATCGGGGAGACCAGCTTGGACAACGAGAAGATCACGATGACGAGCAGGTAGGGGAACAACGCCATGGCGATGCGGGAAGGCGCCAGGTGGGTCGCGGCGGGCGCGTCGGACGAGCTGGGCAGCTGGGCGCGCTGCTCTTCGGTCATGCCCGCGCGCTCCTCGCGCTTCTCCTCGCTCATGCGCTCCAGGGCGGCGTCGCGGCCCTCGGGCTGCCAGAGGCGAAGCATCACGACGGCCGCGGCGAGCCCGACCAGGGACGCGATGATGTCCGTCAGCTCGACCGACACCCAGGTCGCGGAGATCCACTGGGCCACGGCGAACGCCACGCCGGTGACGAGCGCGATCGGCCAGGTCTGGCGCAGGCCGCGTCGCCCGTCGGCCAGGAAGACGAGGAACAGCGGGACGAACATCGCAAGGACCGGGGTCTGGTGCCCGACGTAGGCGCCGATCTCGGTGTACGGGATCTTGGTGAGGTTGCCCGCGGTGATGATCGGGATGGCGATGGCGCCGAAGGCGACGGGTGCGGTGTTGGCCAGCAGCACGACGGTGGCGGCGCGCAGGGCGGAGAAACCGACGGCCATGAGCATGACGCCGGTGATGGCCACGGGAGCCCCGAAGCCCGCGAGGGCCTCCAGCAGCCCCCCGAAGCAGAAGGCGATCAAGATGGCCTGCACCCGCGGGTCGTCGCTGATGATGTTGAACACCGCGCGCAGGTCCTCGAACCGACCGCTCACCACGGTGACCTGGTAGAGCACGATCGCGGTGAACACGATCCAGACGATGGGGAAGAGGCCGAACACCGCGCCCTCGGTGGCGGACAGCAGGGCCAGCCCGACCGGCATCTTGAAGGCCAGCACGGCCACGACCAGGGAGACGGCGAGGGCGGTGAGGCCGGCCACGTGGGCCTTCCAGCGCAGGGCGCCGAGGGTCACGAAGATCGTGGCGAGGGGCAGGAGGGCCACGAGGGCCGACAGCAGGAGGCTGCCTCCGACGGGGTCCAGGTCGGGGCGGAAGGTCATGGGAACTCCATCGTTCTCAGGTCGGTCACGCGGTCGACCGACGCCTCCGGTCAGACCATTGAAGCCACTATGGAGTGCGGTCAGACCAACTGCAAGACCCGGGACCGCGTGATCGATCCAGCCGGTTGTCGCAATAGCGCGCATGGAGGGCTACGAGTCCGTAGTCCACCACGTCGAGTCCGGCATCCTGGCCGGCTCCCAGCGCGTGGGCGCCCAGCTCAACGCGCCGGACACCGACTTCCACGTCGAGCTGGCGGAGGTGGGGCGCCACCGGCTGATGGCCGACATGACCGTCGCCGTCCGCGAGTCGCTGCGCCGGCCCATCCTCGACGCGGAGCGGTCGCTCGGCGACTGGGCCGGGTTCGGTGGCCAGCCGCAGGAGCACCTCGAGGCGATCTACGAGTCCGTGGTCGCCGGGGACGGCCAACGGGCGGCAGACCTGGTGGAGTCCCACATCCGGGCGGCGTACGCGATCCTCCGATCGTGCTCGCCCGTCGGTGGGTCGTGCTAGGTGAGCGCGGCGGTGAGGCGGATCTCCCGCAGGAGGTCCTGGTCGCCCGGTCCCACGACGCGGTCGCGGTAGGCGCTGTCCGGCGCGAAGCCCCCCGCCTCGAGGAAGGCCCGTGTCGTGACGTCCTCGGCCGGGACCCAGGCGTAGGCGTGCGCGAAACCCCCGTCGCGGAGCAGGTCGACCGCCGCGTTGAGCAGGCGGGAGCCGTGGCCCTGACGGCGCGCGTCCGGGTGGACGCCCAGCGTGATGATCTCGCCGTCGCCGTCCTCGGCGTCCGGGTCCTCGCACGGTCCGATGGCCGCGTAGCCCAGCACCTGGGGGCCGGCGCAGGACACGACCAGCACGTGGCGCGGGGACGGCGGCTGCTCCAGCGAGGCGCGCCAGGCGCGGGCGAAGGGCAGCGGCTCGAATCCCTCGAGCACCTCGGCGGGGATGAGCCCCGCGAAGGCCTGGCGCCATACGGCCGACTGGACCGTGCCCACCGCCGGGGCGTCGTTGACGCGAGCCTGACGGACGCTGGCGTCGGCGGTGGGGCCGGCGGCGCCCTCGTGCTCGTGCTGGTGGTCGTGCTCGTGCCGGTGGTCGCGCTCGTGCTGGTGGTCGTGGTCGCTCACCGACCGATCCTCTCAGACCGACCTGCGAGCTACCGGCCGGTAGCGTGACGGACGACACCTCACCGGCCTCGGGCGCCTTTGCAGGCGCTGACGCGGGCGAGGATACTGGCCAGCATGTATGGCAACGATGTCATCGACCCGGACGAGCCGCTGAACGCGGCCGAGACCGACGACTACACCCGGGCCCGCGAGGCCTCGGCCGACGCGGACCGAGCTCCGGGGGACACGACGTCGTTCGACGACCTCATCGCCCGTGACCTGCGCATCGAGCCGCGCGACGACATGCCGGAGGGCTACCGCCAGACCCTGATCCGACAGATCGCCCAGCACGCTCACTCCGAGATCATCGGGATGCGGCCCGAGGCCAACTGGATCACCCGCGCCCCGAGCCTGCGGCGCAAGGCCATCCTGATCGCCAAGGTGCAGGACGAGGCCGGGCACGGCCTCTACCTCTACTCCGCGGCCGAGACGCTCGGCGTCGACAAGGCCGAGCTGCTCGACAAGCTCCACGCGGGCAGGCAGAAGTACTCCTCGATCTTCAACTACCCGACGCTGACCTGGGCCGACGTGGGGGCGATCGGCTGGCTGGTCGACGGCGCCGCGATCATGAACCAGGTGCCGTTGTGCCGGTGCTCCTACGGCCCTTACAGCCGCGCGATGATCCGCGTCTGCAAGGAGGAGTCCTTCCACCAGCGACAGGGCTTCGAGATCCTGTGGGTGCTCGCCCGGGGTACCGAGGAGCAGCGCGCGATGGCGCAGGACGCCGCCAACCGCTGGTGGTGGCCCGCACTCATGATGTTCGGCCCCGAGGACTCCGGCGAGGCCGCCCAGCAGGGCCACACCGCGCAGAACATGGCGTGGGGCATCAAGCGGTTCAGCAACGACGACCTGCGCCAGAAGTTCGTCGACATGACGGTACCCCAGGCGCAGAAGCTCGGCATCGCCCTCCCCGACCCCGACCTGCGCTGGAACGACGAGCGCGGTCACTGGGACTTCGGCCAGATCGACTGGGAGGAGTTCTGGCGGGTCCTCAAGGGTGACGGTCCGTGCAACGCCGAGCGCATGAGCAACCGGATCCGGGCTCACGAGGACGGGGTGTGGGTGCGAGAGGCCGCCAACGCGTATGCCGCCAAGCAGGCCTCGCGCTCGAAGGAGAGTGCCGCATGACCGAGGCCACCTGGCCGTTGTACGAGGTGTTCGTCCGCGCCAAGCGGGGTCTGTCCCACGTCCACGTGGGATCCCTGCACGCGCCGGACGCCCCGATGGCGCTGCACAACGCCCGCGACCTCTACACCCGCCGGCAGGAGGGCGTGTCGATCTGGGTCGTCGAGGCGGACAGCATCACGGCGTCCAGCCCCGACGAGCGCGGACCGCTCTTCGACCCCAGCGCGGACAAGGTCTACCGCCACCCCACGTTCTACGACGTGCCGGAGGACGTGGAGTACCTATGAACGCCAGCACCGTCGCCGGGCCCGGTGCCCCGCCCCCGCCCGGCACCTCGGGCACCCTCGCGGACTACGTCCTGGGACTCGCGGACGACGCGCTCGTCTACACCCAGCGCCTGGGGGAGTGGGTGGCCGACGCCCCCGCCATCGAGGAGGACATGGCGATCGGCAACATCGCGCTCGACCTCCTGGGCCAGGCGCGCAGCCTGCTGACCTACGCCGGGTCCCTCGACGGGACGGGGCGCTCCGAGGACGACTACGCCTACCTGCGCGACGAGCGCGAGTTCCGCAGCGTCCACCTCGTCGAGATGGAGCGCGGCGACTTCGGCGTGGAGATGGCCCGGCTGCTGTGGTTCGCCACCGCTCGGCTGGCGGTCATGCAGCGGCTCACCGGGTCCGAGGACGAGACGCTGCGCGGCGTCGCGGGCAAGGCCGTCAAGGAGCTTGCCTACCACCGCGACCACGCCCGCAGCTGGGTGGTGCGCCTGGGCGACGGCACCGAGGAGTCGCACCGCCGCATGCAGGCGGCCCTCGCGGTGGTCGAGCCGTACGTCGCCGAGCTGTTCGCCGACGACGACGCGGCCGTCGCCGCCGCGGAGTCCGGGGCGGGCGTGCGCCCCAGCGAGGTCGAGGACGAGGTGCGCGCGTATGTCGCGAGCGTGCTCTCCGAGGCGTCCCTGACCCCAGCCGAGCCGTCCCGCTGGACGGCCCGGGACGGTCGGCGCGGGATCCACTCGCGGCCGATGGGCTACCTGCTCGCCGAGATGCAGCACATCGCACGCTCGCACCCCGGCGCCACCTGGTGAGCGCCGTGGCGGCGCCGGCCCGGTCGGGGCGCTCGGCCGAGCAGCTGGCCGACGCCATACGGGCCATCCCCGACCCCGAGATCCCGGTCATCACGATCGACGACCTCGGCATCGTGCGGTCGATCGAGGTCGACGAGGAGCGGCGTCTCGTGCGCGTCGTCCTCAGCCCGACCTACTCCGGCTGCCCCGCCATGGGGCTGATCGAGGACCTCGTGCGGCACGAGGCGAGTCGCGCCCTCATGACGGCGGAGGTCGTCACCCAGCTGTCGCCCGCCTGGACCACCGACTGGATGAGCCAGCGGGGGCGCGAACGCCTGCGCGAGTTCGGCATCGCCCCGCCCACCGCCGGAGCTGCCGGAGCTGCCGGAGCTGCCGGGAGCGCCCACGCGCCGGTGCCCGTTCAGCTGACCCGGCACCAGGTGCGCTGCCCCCGCTGCGGCAGCGACCAGACCACGGAGGTGGCCCGGTTCGGGTCCACCGCCTGCAAGGCGTTGCGCCGGTGCGACGTCTGTCGTGAGCCCTTCGACGAGTTCAAGGTGATCTGATGGCCCTGCTCAGCAAGCCCGTGCGCCACCGCCCCCAGTTCCACCCCCTCACGGTGGCCGGGGTCGAGCCGCTCACGGACGACGCCGCGGCGATCACCTTCGCCGTGCCCGAGGAGCTGCGAGAGGAGTTCACCTTCGCCCCCGGCCAGCACCTCACCTTGAGAGTCGAGCGGGACGGCCAGGAGCAGCGGCGCTCCTACTCGATCTGTCTGTCCCGCAAGGCGGCCGCCGACCGAGGGGTCCTGCGGGTGGCTGCCGGGCGCGTGGCCGGCGGTGCCGTCTCGCCGTGGCTGGTCGACGAGGTGCGCCCGGGCGACACGATCGAGGTCATGCCGCCGCTCGGCTCGTTCGTCGTGCCCACGGAGCCCGACCGCGCCCGTCACCACGTCGCCATCGTCGCCGGGTCGGGGATCACACCTGTCCTGTCCCTGCTCACGACCGTCCTCGAGGACGAGCCCGGCAGCCGGGTGACCTTGCTGTTCGGCAACCGGTCGACGAGCTCGATCATGTTCCTGGAGGAGCTCGAGGACCTCAAGAACCTCTACCGCAGCCGGTTCCAGCTCATGCACGTCCTGTCCCGTGAGGCCCGTGACGTCGACCTGTTCAGCGGGCGTCTGGACGAGGAGCGGCTGCGCCGGATCTTCGACTCCCTCGTCCCCGTCGACACGGTCGACGAGTGGTACCTCTGCGGACCCTTCTCCCTGGTCGAGAACGCCCGCGAGGTCCTCGCGGCCGAGGGGGTCGCCAACGAGCACGTCCACTTCGAGGTCTTTCACGTCGACGACGAGCCGCGGGCCGAGACCGACCCCGGGGTCGGCGCCGCCGGGGAGCGCACCGGCGTCCTCGCGAGGGTCACGGTCAACCTCGACGGACGCACGACCGAGATCGCGATGACCGACCCCGGCGAGACCATCCTGGCCGCGACGCTCCGGGCCCGTCCGGACGCGCCCTACTCCTGCACCGGCGGGGTGTGCGGCACCTGCCGGGCGCGGCTGGTCGAGGGAGAGGTCCGCATGGACCGCAACTACGCCCTCGAGGAAGACGAGGTCGCGGACGGCATCGTGCTCGCGTGCCAGTCGCGCCCGGTCACCGACCACGTGCGCCTCGACTACGACGCGTGACGCGCCGCGCCCTCGCCGGGCCGGGGCGTCCGGTGGGGCGCGCGGCGGCGACCGTCGCCGTCGCTGCCCTCGTCGCGGTGACGACCGCCGGGTGCCAGGGCGCTCCCAACCGTCCCCCGCCCGCCGCGTCCTCCTCCGGCCGGGGGACGGGCGACGACGGGGCGACCTCGGCGGGGCCCACGACCAGCATCCCCGACCTCGGGGCACCGAGCCTCGACGACGTGGCGCCGGAGCCGTCCTCGCCCGCCGCCCCAGGAGGCGACGCGACGGCCGATGAGGCGGACCGACTCGCCGCTGCCGCCGCGGATTTCGTCGCGGCGGCGACCAGCGTGCGAGCGGTGGGCACCCTCAACGTCCAGGGCGCGCCCATGACCTTCGACCTGCGGGGCACGCGTGACGGGCTGAGCGTCCGGGGCACCGTGTCGATGGGGGTGTCCGCGCCGTTCGAGATCGTGCGCAGCGAGGGGCGGACGTTCGTGCGGTCCGCGGCCCTCTCCGGCAGCGCCCGCGGCCGCTTCGTGCAGCTGTCCGGTGCGGCGGCCAACCAGCTCGCCGTCCTCAGCCTCAGCGAGCTGCTGGACGCCGTCGAGGCCGCCCTCCGCGACCCGGGCGACCGCACGGTCGTGGGGCGGACCTCCTACGAGGGCACCCAGGCCTACGAGCTCCGCTCCGGCGGGCCGACCACAGCGATCGTGGCAGCAGACGGGTCGGGGCGACTGCTGCGGCTCAGCTCCTCCGCGCCCCGCACGGCCGGCACGATCGCGTTCAGCGAGTGGGGCGCCGTCGCGCGCATCACCCCACCCGCGATCCGCGAGGTCGCGCCGGTCCCGGGGTCCTGAGTGGCCTTGGGCGACGGGGTCAGTCGACGGGCCCCGCCCCGACCGGGACGACCTGGTCGTCCGGACCGCTCGAGTGGTCGTCGGCCCGGTCGATGCGGTACAGCACGTGGTGGCACAGCTCGCTCGCCGGGTCGATCAGCGGGTGGTCGAAGTCGTCGGCGAGGTCGTGCATCATGCCGATGCGCTGCATGACTGCCCGCGACGGCAGGTTGACCGAGGCCGTGAAGGACACGACCTGCCGCAGCCCGAGCTCGCGGAAGCCCACGTCCAGGGCGGCCAGGGCAGCCTCCGTCGCGTAGCCCCGCCCCCACGCCGACCGGGCGAGCCGCCAGCCGATCTCCACGCACGGCGTGAACGCCGCCTCGAACCGCGGCCGGACCAGACCCGTGAAACCCACGAAGGCGCCGGTGCTGCGCTCCTCCAGGGCCCACAGTCCCCACCCGTGCTCGTCGACGTGGCCCCGCGCGCGACCCAGCAGCTCGTCGCTGGCGGCCCGGTCCAGCGGGGCGGGGAAGCACGCCATGACCTCCGGGTCGGCGTTGAGGCGCGCGAACTCCTCGGCGTCCAGGTCGCGCCAGGGCCGCAGGACCAGCCGCTGCGTCGTGCGGGGGCGGACGGGCAGGTCGGGGAGGGCGGGCAGCTGCGTCGTCCCCGCGGCGTCGGGGGCGGTCGGGGAAGGGGGTGGCGCGGTCGGCATACGGCGAGACTAGCGATCGCCCCCACCCAGATGATAAGAGTTCTCACCTGCATCTGGTGTGGCATACTCCGAGAACCAGCCCGACGGTGCCAGGAAGCCGGTGAGAGACCGGCGCGGTCGCGCCACTGTGACCGGGTCCCCGACGGGGGCGCGGGAGCCAGGAACTGCTCGTCGGGTCCACCGCGAGGGGGACGCGTGATCCCCGATCTCAAGGAGTGCGCAGATGCACATCGCCGAGGGCTACCTCCCTCCCTGGCACGCCGCGGCCTGGACGGCCGTCGCCACCCCGTTCGTCGTCCACGGAGCGCGACAGGTCGTGCGTCAGGTCCGTGAGCATCCCGAGAACCGCCTGCTGCTGGGGGCGGCCGGCGCCTTCACCTTCGTGCTGTCCGCCATCAAGCTCCCGTCGGTGACGGGCAGCTCCAGCCACCCGACGGGCACCGGCCTCGGCGCCGTGCTCTTCGGGCCCCCTGTCATGGCGCTGCTCGGCGGCATCGTCCTCGCCTTCCAGGCGCTCCTGCTCGCCCACGGAGGCCTCACCACCTGGGGCGCCAACGTCATGAGCATGGCCGTGGTCGGTCCGTGGGTGGGCTACTCGTGCTACGCCGTATGCCGCCGCGCTGGGCTGCCCCTCCTGGGCGGCGTGTTCGTGGCGATGGCCGCCGCCGACCTCGCGACCTATGCGACGACCGCCCTGCAGCTTGCGCTGGCTCATCCCGACCCGGCCAGCGGGTTCCCCGGGGCGCTAGCGAAGTTCCTCGGCATCTTTGCCCTCACCCAGGTCCCGCTGGCCCTCGCCGAGGGTGTCCTCGGCGTCCTCGTCATCCGTGTGCTGCGCGACGTCGCGGCCCCCGAGCTGCGGCGCCTCGGGGTGCTGCCGCGCGAGGCCGACGCGAGGACCGGCCTCGACGGGCGTGGCGGTCCCGGGCGGCCGGGCGCCGGCGCGTCCGCTCCGTCCCTCACGACGGAGGGCTGAGCATGCGACCACGCCGACACCTGCTGACCGTCGTCTGCCTGCTGGCCCTCGTGGCACTGCTCGCGGTGCCGCTGCTGCTGGACGCCCGGCGCAGCGGTCCCGAGGAACGGTTCGTGGGGACGGACAGCGCCGCCACCAGCGCCATCGAGCAGGCCCACCCGGACTACCAGCCGTGGTTCCGCAGCGTGTTCGAGCCCAGCGGCGAGGTCGAGTCGGGGCTGTTCGCCCTGCAGGCCGCCGTCGGCGCGGGCGTGCTCGGCTACGTCATCGGCTACCTGCGCGGCCGCAGCCGCCCCCGCCCGCAAGGCTCCGACTGAGGTGGCGGGGCTCGCGATCGACGACGCCGCCTGGGCGGGCACCTGGCGGACGCGCGCCGTCGGTGACAAGGCGCTGCTGAGCCTGGGGCTGGTGCTCGTCGCGCTGCTCCTGCCCCCCTGGCCGGCCTCACCGCTGGTAGCCCTCACCAGCGTGATCGTCCTGGTCGGCCCGGCCCGGGTGCCGGTGTCCCTGGTGCTGCGCGCGCTTCGTGGACCCTTGGCCTTCATCGTCGTCAGCGGGCTGTCGGTGGCGGTGACCGTCGGCGCCCAGGAGGCGACCCAGGGAGGGGCCGGGCCCTCGGCATACTGGCGCTGGGGACCGCTCGCGGTGACGCCCGAGAGCCTGGCGGCCGCCGCGGGCCTGACCGCCCACGCCGTGGCCGGCACGCTGGCGGTGCTCGTCCTCGCCAGCACGACACCCATGGTCGACCTGCTCGCCTCCGCGCGTCGCGTGCGCGTGCCGGACGCCTGCGTGGAGATCGCGGCGCTGACCTATCGCCTGCTGTTCGTGCTGCTGGACTCCGTGCGCTCGATCCGGGAGGCGCAGTCCGGCCGGCTCGGCTACCACGGCCGCCGAGCCGCGCTGCGCTCCGCGGGCATGCTCACCGCCGCCGCCCTGACCCGGTCGTGGGACCGGGCCCGCCGCATGGAGGAGGGGCTGGCGGGGCGGGGCTACGAGTCCGCGCTGCTCACCCTGCCGCGCGAGCAGCGACGCTCGGCCGGCTTCCTCGTCGCCAGCATGCTCTTGCTCGTGTCCCTGGTGGTGCTGTCCCTCGCCACCTCAGCGGGGGTGGGAGGGCCATGAGCCACCGCGAGGACTGCCACCACCCCCCGCTCGCGGCGATTGGGCAGCGGCTGGCCACCACGGCGCTGCACGCGGCCTATCCCGGGGGTCCGCCCGTGCTCACCGGGGTGGACCTGCAGGTGGGGGCGGGGCGCCGCACCGCGCTGCTCGGGGCCAACGGCTCCGGCAAGACGACGCTTCTGCGCTGCCTGAGCGGTGGGCACCAGCCCTCGGCCGGCGAGGTGCAGGTCGACGGCCGGCGGGTCGACTACTCCCGCAAGGGTCTGCGCGAGCACCGGCAGCGCGTGCAGCTCGTGCTCCAGGACCCCGACGACCAGCTGTTCAGCGCCGACGTGACCCAGGACGTGTCCTTCGGGCCGATGAACCTCGGCCTGCCCGTGGCCGAGGTGCGCGAGCGGGTGGCCGAGGCGCTCGCCCTGCTCGGCATCGAGCATCTCGCGGATCGTCCGACGCACCAGCTGTCCTACGGCGAGCGCAAGCGTGCGGCCACCGCGGGCGCCGTCGCCATGCGCCCCGCGGTGCTGCTGCTCGACGAGCCCACGGCGGGCCTGGACCCGGCCGGCGTCGAGGAGATGCTGGGTGCCCTGACCCGCCTCGAGGAGCACGGGACCACGGTGGTGCTCGCCACGCACGAGGTCGACCTCGCGCTGTCGTGGGCGGACGACGCGGCCGTGGTGGTCGACGGGACGGTCACCCAGGGCCTGGTCGAGGAGGTGCTCGGCGACGACCTGCTCGTCGCGCGGGCCCGGTTGCGCCGCCCTTGGCCGCTCGAGCTGGCCGCCCGCCTCGCGCGGGCCGGGCTGCTCGACGCCGACGCCCGACCGCGCGACGTCGACGGGCTGGTTGCGGCGCTGTCGGGACGGGCCGCGACCACGTCCTGAGCGCGGGTCGGGTGCGTCGAGGGGCGCAGACGAGTGCGTCAGTCCTGCATGGCCTTGATGATCGCGACGGCCTGCGTGATGCGCTCGTGCCCGTCGGGCTCCCGCGCGGCCCACCAGGCGTTGTCCAGCTCCCGCAGGATCGTCCACGCGCGCGCCCGTGCCGGGTTGATCCCCGCCGCGTCGCAGGCGTAGTCCACCCGGAACCTCAGGTGGTTGCGCAGGTGGTGCGCGCGGACGGCCTCGTCCCAGCGGTTCCACAGCAGAGGGGCGATCGTCAGGGCGAGCTCGCCGGCGAGGGGCTTGGGGTCGATGGCGAGCCAGCCGTCGACGGTGCCGACCCGCGGCGCCACTTCCTCCGGCACGCGCAGCACGTTGCCGTCGTGAAGGTCGCTGTGCACGAGCCGGGCGTCGACCTCTGCGTCCTCGGCCAGCTCCGCGGCAAGGCGGACCCCCTGGTCGACCACCCTGGGCGGGACGGGAGGGGGTGAGCTCGTGAGGCGCTCACGGATGCGCCCGCACCAGGCGCTCGCCGTGTCGAGGCGGGGGAGCGCTGGCCGGTCGAGCAGGGCGTGCAGCCGGCCCACCGTCTCGCACGCGTCGAGCACGGGCTCACTGCTCAGCGCCTGGTCGGGGTCCAGCCGTTCGAGCAGCAGCGCCCAGCGGGCGGGGTCGGCCGCCAGCAGGCGCACGGCCCCCGTGCCGTCCCACGCGCGCAGCGCCAGGTGCTCGTGCGCCGCCTCGGCGTGCGGCCAGCTCACCTTGAGGACGGCCGGTCTGCCCTGCCTGCGCACCGGTAGGACGATCGCGGACACCCCGTGCCGTGGTCGCCCGTCCACGGCGAGGTCCTGCGCGGCGAGGATCTCGTCCAGGGTGCCGGGCAGCCGCCGCAGCCAGGTGTCACCATCGACCGGGTCGCGGACCCCCTCGTCCGCCGGGCGGCCGGACACCAGCGCGGTCAGAGATGCCGGGACCAGGTCTCGGGTCGCGCCGCTCACGACAAGAGCCCCGGGAACGCCCGCAGCGGCACCCCCCACGCATCCCCGGCGGTCACGGCGTCGACGACGAGGCGGGTGGTGGTCGTGACCGCCTCCGTCGACCCCGAGCCGGCAGCCCAGGTCGTGCCGCAGGCCGTCTCGAGCGTGGTGAGCGCGTGGGTGACGAGGCGGCGTGCGGCGGCGCCGTCGCGCACGGGGAAGGGCAGCGGGTAGCCGGCGGGAGGCGCCCCCGAGGAGCCGCCTCGCGACTCCAGCCGCACGACGACACCGGCGACCCGGGCCAGCTCGCGCGAGACCGCTCCACGGTCGTCGTCCGGCGTGCGGGCGGCGGCCACCTCGAGGTGGTAGCGCGCTCGCCGGTGCGCGGCCAGCAGCCCGCCGTCGGCGGGGGAGGCAGCCGTGCCCCACTCCGGCCAGCGGGCAGGGGACCCGAGCAGGCCCGCCAGGCGGGCGCGGCACGCCCCGAAGGACCCCAGCAGCGGCAGCTGGCCGGCGTGGGCCGACGCCAGCTCCGCGAGGGCGGCGGGTGACACGGCGGCGGCCTCGGCCCGGGCGGCGGCGCCCCGGTCCGCCGGGGTGCCGGATGCGCCGGATGCGCCGGATGTGCCGACGGTGCCGGACGCGCCGGCGTCGGACCCGCTGGTCGAGACGGAGGGGGTCGGAGTCGTGACGCGCTGCGCCTGCGGCACCCGTCGGTCGCGCAGCAGCTGGTCGAAGGTGCGGGCGTGGACGGCGTGCAGGCGCGGTGCCGCAGCCCCGTCACCGGCCAGGCCGGTCGTCATACGGCCGAGGTCCGTCGCGGTGCGCCAGGCCGCGAGCAGGAGCGCCTCGTCCTCGGTGGGCTCGCGGGTCGGGACGAGCGGGATCCGCGGCGCGTCGTCCTCCAGCCGGACGCGGCAGGCGGTCAGCAGCCCCAGCGGGACGAGCGAGGCAGCCGCCACCACCGCGCGCCGCGAGGGCACGGCCGCGACGTCGCGCGAGGTGCGCGGGGCGTGCGGGGACGACCGGTCGACCATGCCTGCGATCCTGCCACCCGTGAGCGGGCTCCCGTGGACGTGACACAGCCCGAGAGCAGCCGGACGCGCGCTGTCATCCCGCTCGCCCGCTCGATAGAGTTCCAGCAGGGTCGATGGCATAGGGTGTGGACTTTGCCGGCCCGCGCGCAGCCGTGACGCGGCGCAGGCGCACATCACCGACAGCGGAGGAAACGATGGTCACCCGGAGCACCGAGCAGGACGTCCGCACGCTGCTGGACCCCGCGCTCGCCGAGCTGGGGCTCATGGTCGAGCAGCTCACCGTGCAGCAGGTGGGCAAGCGTCGCCTCGTGCGGCTGACCGTCGACACCGACCTGGTGACCGCGCCCCCTGCCGACGACACGACGGCCATCGAGCCCCTGGACCTGGACCTCGTGGCGGACGCCACGCGCCGCGTGAGCGAGCTCCTCGACGAGTCCGAGGTCATGGGCGAGCAGCCCTACGTCCTCGAGGTGGGCTCGCCCGGTGTCGACCGGCTGCTCACCGAGCCGCGGCACTTCCGCCGCAACGTCGGTCGTCTCGTCAAGGCATCGACCCCCGACGGCCAGGTCACCGGACGCATCGTCGCCGCCGGCCCGGAGCAGGTGGCCCTGGAGGTCACCACCAAGGGGGCGTCGTCGACCCGGCAGCTCGCCTACCCCGACATCGCCCGCGCCCAGGTGCAGGTCGAGTTCACCCGCGCGACCGAGGAGAAGAACTGATGGACATCGACATGGCGGTCCTGCGGATGCTCGCCACCGAGCGCGAGATCCCCCTCGAGGTGCTCGTCAAGACCATGGAGGACGCCATGCTCCTCGCGTACTCCAAGACCGAGGGGGCGGCGCGCCGGGCCCGAGTGGAGCTCGACCGCAAGTCCGGCAAGGTCACGGTGTGGGCCCTGGAGGACCTCGAGCCGGTCGCCGAGGGCGAGCCCCGTCCCGAGCCGAGGGAGTATGACGACACGCCTGCCGACTTCGGCCGGGTCGCCGCCTCGACGGCGCGGCAGGTCATCCACCAGCGCATGCGCGACCTCGAGGACGAGTCGGTGCTCGGCGACTTCCGCGGCAAGGAGGGGGACATCCTCTCCGGCGTGGTGCAGCAGAGCTCCAACCCCCGCGTCGTCCAGGTGGCGCTCGGTGGAGGTGTCGAGGGTGAGCTGCACGTCTCCGAGCAGGTGCCGGGTGAGCGCTACGCCCACGGGGATCGCATCCGCTGCTACTGCGTGAGCGTCAAGCGGGGCAACCGCGGCCCGCAGATCATGCTGTCCCGCACCCACCCCAACCTGGTGCGCAAGCTCTTTGCCCTCGAGGTGCCCGAGATCGCGGACGGCACCGTCGAGATCGCAGCCCTCGCACGCGAGGCGGGGCACCGCACCAAGATCGCCGTCACGGCCAAGACCCCGGGGGTCAACGCCAAGGGCGCCTGCATCGGTCCGATGGGGGCCCGTGTCCGGGCCGTCATGACCGAGCTGCACGGCGAGAAGATCGACATCGTCGACTACTCCGCCCAGCCCGACGAGTTCGTGGCCGCGGCGCTGTCGCCGTCCCGCGTGCTGTCGGTCGAGGTCGTGGACCCCAAGCTGCGTGCCGCGCGGGTCGTGGTGCCCGACTACCAGCTGTCCCTGGCCATCGGCAAGGAGGGCCAGAACGCCCGCCTGGCCGCCAAGCTCACCGGGTGGCGCATCGACATCCACCCCGACACCCCCGCGGGTGGCGGTCAGGCAGCGGCCGGGTCGGCCGGGTCGGCCGGGTCGGATGAGTCGGCCGGGTCGGATGAGTCGGCTGAGCCGTCGGCCGGTTCCGAGCAGGGTGCCTGAGGTCCCTCACCCCCGGGAGCACGTCGAGCCGGTCGTCACGGTGCGACGACACGCCCGGGGACGCGGTAGGATGGGTCAGTCTGGTCCAGCGACCACCGCGTCCTCGTCCGCCCCGGGTCCCTCCCGAACGTGCGTGGGCTGCCGTGGTGTCGGTGACCGGGCGGCTCTCCTGCGAGTGGTGGCGGAGCCGGACGAGCGTGGGTCGCTCCACGTCGTTCCGGACCCGCGCAGGCGCAGGGCCGGACGTGGGGCCTGGCTCCACCCGGACCCCGCCTGCCTGGACCTCGCCGTGCGTCGCAAGGCGTTCGGGCGTGCCCTGCGCGCGGAGGTCACGACCGACGTCGCCGCGCTGCGGGCGTGGGTGGAGAGCGAGCACGACCGGTCCTGACGGCACCCGCCGTCGAGGCCGTGACAGCACCGTCCGATGAGAACCGAAAGCGGGTTTGACGCTATGAGCACCCGATGAGTACTCAGCGATGAGCATGCCCCAGCACTAACGACGGTCCGTGACCGGCGGAGGACCTCTCCGCGCCCGCCCGGACCGAGATCAAGGAGAATTGTGGCTAAGGTCCGGGTCTACGAGCTCGCCAAGGAGCTCGGAGTCGAGAGCAAGGTTCTGCTCGAGCACCTGAAGAACCAGGGAGAGTTCGTCCGCGCGGCGTCCTCCACCATCGAGGCGCCGGTCGTGCGCCGCATCCGGGAGTCCTTCCCGGCCGAGCTCGCCGGCAAGGCCGGCGGCTCCCCCAAGAGCCCTGCGGCGGCCCCCAGGCCCGCCGCCGGCACCACGGCGAGGCCGACGCCGGGACCCGCCGCCGGCAGCACGTCGAGGCCGACGCCGGGACCCGCCGCCAAGCCGGCCCCCGCCTCGGACAAGCCGGCCGCTGCCGCGACTCCGCA
>NZ_WLVL01000017.1 GCF_009707125.1 Arsenicicoccus cauae | reverse complement strand
GGCTCCGATCCCAGCCTCTTCGGGCAAGACCCACCGACACCGGCTCAACCGAGGCGGTGACCGACAAGCCAACGCCGCGCTCTACCGGATCGTGCTGTGCCGGCTGCGCTGGGATCCCCGCACCCAGACCTACCTGCACCGCCGCACTGCCGAGGGACTCTCGAAGAAGGACATCATCCGCTGCCTCAAACGACTCATCGCCCGCGAGATCTACTACGTCCTCACCCGGGAGCGCATCGAGCCCGGACACCTCGCTACCGCCGCTTGACATCCATAGGAGCATCCTCGCGCAGCCGATCGTCAGCACGGGATGGGCGCCCTGGAGTCATGCCCCATGGAAGCGGAACGCCGGCCACACCCGGGCCCACCCCCCGGACGGGGAGTCGCACCGCACCAGGGGCGCGCCGGCCACACCGAACGGATCGCTCTCTCCGCGGGCCAGGGTGCCGACGTCGACGCAGCGCGCGAAAAGGTGGCGCAGCCCTGCGGAGCGCTCCCCGACGAGCAGGACCGACTCCGTCGAGGGCGGCCCCGACCCCGACAGCGCGTTGTGGCCGGAGGCGACCCGGTCGGCCGGGATGCCGCGCGTCGGCCCGTAGAACGCGACGGCCCCCGCCAGCGCATAGGAGTCCGTGACGACGGTGGCCTGGCTGCGTCCCCGGGGAGCGCTGATCTGCTGGACATACCCGTCCCAGCCGGCCTGGTCCCGCTGGACGGGGTTGACGGCGGACACCAGCCGGAAGACCGTCGACGAGGTCGGGGCGAGGGGTAGGCAGACCAGGAGGGACACGACCGCGTTGGCGCCCACCACGACCCACCGGCGACGCCACAGCGCCCAGTCCGCCTCCGCCGCAGCCCCCCACCCGATCGACAGCGCCGGCAGGAACGCCGCGACCGGGTAGTACGGCTGGGCGGGGAACAGCACCGTGAACCCCGTCACCAGCGCAGCAGCCACTGCGAGCACCGGCACGCCCAGGCCGTGGGCACCCGGTCGCCGGCATCGCTCGGACATCCTGGGCCCCCAGGACAGCCCCCGCCACAGCACGCGGACGTATGGCGGGCCGATGAAGATCAGGACCAGAGGTACGACGAACCACCGCGTGGACGCGCCGTGGCGCGCGATCAGGTCAGCCGAGACCGCGGACATCGGAAGCCCGTGCCAGAGCTGGGCCGCCACCTGCGGACCTGCCAGCACGGCGAGAGCGACCAACCCGGTCAGGGCCCCGCGGGTGCACAGCAGCCGTGGGTGCGACGCCGCGAGGGCCACGACCAGGCCTGCGACGAGGACCATGACCAGGAGCTTGTTCCAGCAGCCCAGACCGGCCACCGCCCCCGCCCATGCCAAGGCTGACGGCCTGCCCTGGATGCCTCGGAGCACCAGCAGGATGACCGCCTGCCACACCACCAGGTCGATGCTTGCGGTGAGGAAGACGTGCCCCACCAGCAGGGGGTAGACGGTGGTCGCGTGCGCCCACGCGGCGACGCGCTGCACGCGGGCGGGATGCCCGAGCAGGCGCGGACCCGCCGCGGCCAGGAGCACCCCCGCCATCGCTGCCAGGATCGCCGGCACCCGTTGGAGCCAGGCGGCCCCGCCGAGGCCGGCCAACCGTGACAGCCACACCGTCATCGGCGGCTGGTCGTCGTACCACCAGGCCCACGGGAGCATCCGGAAGTACAGCTCGTCGCCGTGGAGCCCGTAGCGTCCGGAGGTGGCCAGCAGGACGGCCCCCATGGCCAGCGCGGCCGGAGCCGCGACCCTCACGATGCCGGCGGGCGAGGGGGTGCCCACCTACAGGTCGCCGCCGAGGTGGGCGAGGACGCGGCGTGCCGTGCGCAGGCCCGAGGCCAGAGCCCCCTGGATGGACCCGGTGTCCCGGTGGTCGCCGCAGACCATCGTGACCTCGTCGACGTCGACCGGCTGACGGAGCGTGAGGGGTGGCGGCTGGACGGGCAGAGCGTCGGGCACGTCGTGACGGACCACCAGCTGCCAGGCGTCGGCGTCGCACGCGTAGATCTCGCTCAGACGGCGGCGCAGCTCCGACTCCGTGGGCACCCCCATCGCCATGACGGCCGTTGCCTGCACCAGGTGGCGACCGCGAGGGGCGTATGACGGTGCCGCGTTGCTGACCACCGCGGTGTTGACCAGCCCACCCGCGTCCCGCCGGGCGTCCAGGATGAGCATGTCGAGGTCGGTGGGCCGCGCGTCTGCGGCGAACCACCACGTCACCAGGCCCTTGGTCGCGACGCGCGGCAGGGGGGTGAGCGTCCCTACCTCCTGCGGTGACACGGCCACGACCGATCGGCGGGCGCGCAGCGTCCTGGCCTGGGTCTCGACGACGGCATGGTCGCCCTGCTTGCGGACGCGGTTGACTCGCTCGCGGAAACTGACCCGATCCCCGAGCCGGTCCGCGAGCTGCCCTGGTAGCGCGGCCATGCCGCGCCGCGGCAGCCCGGGGGTGCCGAGCACGAAGGCCCGGATCAGCAGCTGCACGTACGTCGTCGACGACGTCCCGTCCCCCTCGAGGATGACCCCCGCCAGGAAGCGGTCCAGCACCTCGCGGCGCAGCCGCCCGGTCACCCCGGCCTGGTCCAGCGTCATCCCCCACCCGGCATCCGGTGCTGCCGCGAGTCGCTCGACCCGTCCGAGCGCCGGGATCACCCAGCGAGCCAGACCGAGCAGCTCTCCGGGGTCGAGGTAGCCGGAGGTGATCGTGTCGAGGAGACGGCCTGGGTGCCGGATCGGGTCCGCCACCAGCGAACGGCCTCGGTCGTGCATGACCCCCGCCCCCCGCCCGAAGGGCTGCAGCCCCAGCGCGTCCAGGTCCGTGTCTGCCCGGATCCGAGGGTAGGAGGGGTTGAGGACCTGGAATCCCCTGTCGCACAGGAAGCCGTCGACCTGGTCGGTCCGGATGCGACCGCCGACTCTGTCGGAGGCTTCGAGGACGAGGACGTCCAGTCCGTGCGCCTGCAGCTCCGTGGCGCAGCGCAGGCCGGCCAGCCCGGCGCCGACGACGATGACATCGGTGTCGATCTCATGGGTGGTCATGGTGACGTGCTCCTTGGGTCGGGCGGCGGCGTCGGACGGTCGAGCCGGGCAGCAGGTCGAGCCGGCGGGCCAGGCGCCGAGCGAGGTGCACGCCGGGACCCCACCGGGCCGAGGTCGGCACGCTCCAGACGTCATGCCCGGCTCGACCCCACTGCTCGAGCAGGGCATTGGCCGCCTGCACCCCGGTGGTGGCCGCACGCTCCATGAGGGCCACGGGTAGCTCGCACCGGATCCCGTCCCCGGCCAGCACGAGCTGCTCCACGGGGGTGCGCACCCCGGGGCGGTCCAGCCAGGGGTCCGTGCCGGCGAGTGGGCAGTCCTGCTGGACGAGCACCTCCTCATGAAGCACCCGCGCCTCGACCAGCTCCGGGTGCAGCCGGTGCAGCTGGGTCCGCAGGTCGGCCAGGACCTCGGCGTCCGTCACCGCGTCGGGCACGGCATACGCGTGGAGCTCGATGACACTGCCACCGGTGCGCCGGGCCCAGGCCGCGGCGCCGACTTCCAGCAGGTGCATGGCCGAGAGGTTGTCCAGGAACCCCAGAGCCGCCGTCCCCAGGAAAGCAGGCGTGTCGTCTCGGACCGGGCGGTCCAACCACAACCGCTGCACGACGAAGCGAGGGGCCATCCGACCGCGAGCGACGGCGGCGCGCCAGTCGGGGGTGCCGACCCACCCGCTCTCGTCGACGATGGCCTGCAGGGAGGGCCGGGTCACCGCGAGCACCACCCCGTCGGCGGACATGTGGCCTCCATCGCCCAGGACGACCTGTATGTCGTCGCCGGGCCCGTCACGGTCCAGCCTCAGGACGGGCGCCTCGCACCGCACCTGGACCCCCCGCTCGTGCAGCCACCGTCCCAGGGGTGCCCACAGGGTGGTGTCGAAGTCGTCCCGGGCCACGTCGAAGAGCAGCCCTTCCGCCGATCCCAGGAAGTAGGTGTGGAACATCGCCACGAGCTCGCCCCCGGAGAACTCCCTGGGGTCGGCGAAGAAGCTGCGCGCGAAGACCTCGAGGGCGAGAGCCCGCATGGGGCCGGGGAAGTGCAATGCGTCCAGGACGTCCTGCGCGCTCACGCCATCATGCTCGACGAAGGTCTTCGGGAAGTCCACGTCGAGCAGCGCGAGCGCCCGCTCCACGTCCACCCGCCGTAGGTCGGCGAGCCGGCAGGATGGGCTGAGTGCCACGAACCCCAGGGCATTCCACGGGGGACGCCGGGGGATGCGGGTGAAGGAGTCCCTGGTCCCGTCCGCATGCAGCAGCGGGTAGTCCCGGACCGGTTGGAGGATCGACAGGTCGGGGTCGATCCGGCGGAGCAGCGCGCGCAGGTTGTAGTACTGACGGAAGAAGGCGTGGAAGCCGCGGCTCATGGCGGACGAGTCGTCGTCACCGGCGACCTGGACGGGCCAGGAGGCGACGCGCCCGCCGAGCTGGCGGTCGCGCTCGAGCAGGGTGACGCGCACCCCGCGCTCTGCCAGGCAGACCGCCGCATTCAGGCCGGCGATGCCTCCGCCGACGACGACCACGTGCGGATCAGCGGGAGCCTGTCGGGCTCGTCCCGCGTCCGGTGCCACCGCGGGGATGCGGACCGCGCGACGGTCCCTTCCCGGCCTCTCGGCCCCGCTCACGTCCGCCCCGATCGCACCCACAGGAGGATGGCCAAGGTCACCATCGAGAATCCGAACAGGTAGTCCTCCACCGGAATGTCCCACGGAAACCTCACTCCCAGGTGTTGCTGCGGGTCGTACATCACGATCGGTGCGCTCAGCTTGGTGAGCCACCCGTCGACCAGGGCCTGAAAAAACGCCACGATCGCCATCGCGCACCAGTACTGCTTCGTCCGGAACACGCCCGTGCGGAGCACCTGGCACTCGAGGAGGACGACCAGGATCACGGAGAGGACGGCCAGCGCGGTGTACTCAGGCACGGGATCGCTCCTGCCCCTGCTCGGTCGCGCCACGGCCGAGGCGCAGGACCGTGCCGACGGCCTCGTACGTCAGCAGCCCGCACACCGGGATCACCACGAAGAACACCAGCTCCTCGATGGGCATCCCGAGCGGCAGGTGAACCCCGGTGGTGTAGCGCGCCGAGTAGGACCAGTGGTCCCGCCAGATCCCGAGCACGTCCCAGGCCGAGAAGATCGCCACCACAGGGACCAGAGCGACCAGCAGACGCCGTGGCCGCTGGTACACCCTGGCCCGTAGCACCAGCTCCAGCGGCAGGGTGATGAGCAGGCATCCCCCCATGAGAGCGAGGTACTGCCAGTGGTCCCAGGAGTCAGGCCACATGGGTGCCTCCGGCGCAAGGCCGTGCCGGCCCGGGACGTCTTGACCGGCTCACGTTGCCACCCGCCCGGTTCGCACGAGGAACCGGCGCTCGGCATACGCCAGATCGTCATCCCAGAGGCGCGCCTGCGTGCGTTGCACCAACGGCCGAAGCACCGGAGACAGCCGCCGCGCGGCGGTGAAGCCGGGACGGGGCGAGGAGGCGATCGTGGCCTCCGTCATGACGGTGAGGGGAAGACCGTTGGCGTCGTGGCCGACCGGGGTCGCGTGGGTCTCCACCACGCTGCCCTCGCCCTCGCCGTCGGTGATCGTCATGACGACGGTGCGCGAGTCCGGGCAGGTGAACTCGGCCCGCACGGGGACCCCCCAGGTGCGGCTCAGCCGGAAGGTGACGTCGGTGACCAGGCAGTGGTCGGTCGACGCGTCCTCGTCGACCGTGAGGTGACTGAAGGCGTAGGGGTGGAACCAGGCGCCGTGCCACGGGTCCAGGCGGTTGGCGATGATGTCCTGCGCCTCGCACCGGGCCAGGCGCACATGGACGGCGTCGAAGGACGCGCTTGCCGGTGGCCGGGGGGCTGTGCGAGGGGCTGAGCTCGGCTCCTCGCCCGAGGTCGGCACCTGCACCCACAGCAGGACGCCGTCATCATGCGCCGGTAGGGGTGCCCAGGTGCCGGGCCACTCGGAGGGCAGCCGCAGGCCGTGCCACCGGCACACGACGTCGGTGCCGTCGGTGTCGCAGCCCTCGAGACGGGCACCCATGTGCGGGCAGGCGCCGGGACCTGCGAGCACCGACCCGTCGTGGGCGCGCCAGAGCGCGACCTCGCGGTTGCCGACGCGACGCACGAGGGAGCGCCCGGCCCGAAGGTCTCGGGATGCACCCAGGACGTACCACCCTCCCGCGTCCTCCGATCGCGCCGCCGCAAGGGCTCGCTCGATGCGGGGCAGCGACGCCTCCCGCCAGGTGGACCTGACGGCGTCGGGTGATGGTTGCGGGATGCGTCGGACTGGGATGTGCCGGGAAGCGGCAGTGGGCATCAAGCGCGTTTGCCTTCCGGTGGGCTGGCCAAGCAGCAGCTGCTGCAGCGGAGGTCGGGTCCTGGTGGGGGTCAGGCGAGCCTGCCTGTCTTCAAGACGGCAGGGTGGGCAGGTAGCGTCTTGGCCATAGTAGTTCCATCGGCGAAGGAGTGCTGATGAGGGTGCTGGTCACCGGTGCTACCGGATATGTGGGGGGCAGGCTGGTGCCGCGTCTGCTGGATGCCGGCCACGAGGTGAGAACTACGACGAGCAACCTGGCCAAGCCGTCTCCGTGGTGGGCCGATCGGGTCGAGACCGTCGTCATGGACATCACCGACGAGGGCCAGGTCGACAGCGCGGTCGATGTTGTCGACGCCGTCTACTACCTGGTCCACGGGATGGGAGGGGGTGGGGACTTCGCAGAGAAGGACCGGCACGCCGCGCACAACGTCGCCCGGGCGGTGCAGTCTCACAGCGTCAGCCGAGTCGTCTACCTGTCCGGCATCCTGCCTCCCGTGCAGGTCGGGCAGCTGAGTGAGCACCTCGAGTCGCGGCACGAGGTGGAGCAGATCCTTGGCTCCACCCCCGCCACCACCGTCACGTTGCGGGCGGCCGTGGTGATGGGCAGTGGATCCACGTCCTTCGAGATCATCCGACAGGTCAGTGAGCGGCTGCCGATCCACACCGTCCCGTCGTGGATGAACTCGGAGGTCCAGCCCATCGCGGTGGTCGACGCCGTCGAAGCCCTCGTGGGCGCCCTGACCGTGCAGACCTGCACCCGCAGCTATGACATCGGTGGCCCGGACAGGATGTACTACGCGGAGCTGCTCGACCGGTATGCCGGCGTCGCGGGCTTGACGCGTCCACAGGTGCCGGTGCCCCTGGTCCCTGCGGACCTGGTGGGCCTCCTGGTCGGCGCCTTGACCGACGTGCCCACCCCGACCGTGCAGGCCTTGGTGGAGAGCTTGCACCACGACATGGTGTGCCGCGAGGAGGACTTCCGGCGCGACCTCCTCCCCACCGGGTATCACCTGGTCGGGGTGGATGAGGCCATCCGTCGATCGCTGGCCGACCCCCGCACCCACGTCCAGCATGACCCGTCCTCCGCTGACCCCATGGGCCCTATGCCGGACGACCCGTCCTGGGCCGCCGGTGGTGAGGACCAACCACTTCTCGGCAGAGCGCTGGACGCGGTCTACGACGCTCTCGGGCGGGACCCGTCCGCCTGGCGGTGGTGAGCCAGGTGGGTGTGTGCCGGGGCCAGCACATCGTTGCGCTTGCAGCAGAACTCCCTGGTCAGACGGCCTTCTGGATGGTCTGGGAGAGCCCGTCGACCGCCTTATGCAGCTCTTGCTCGATGGAGTCGGACTGCCTGTCGGTCCAGATGCGCACCGTCAGGGTCGAGGCGTTGGCGTCGTCCTCGTCCACGTCCAGCTCGCCGTGGTAGTTGTTGGGGCCCTCGGAGCCCCACTCCACGGTCATGCCATCCGAGCCCACGCGGAACCACGCCGTGCCCTGGACGTCCTTCTCCCCCTCCTCGGCGGTCTCGACGTGGGCCGTGGTGCGGATCGTGTCGCCGTCCAGCTTCTCCACGGACGTGATCTGGGGGAAGTGCTCCGGCAGCTTCTCGACGTCCTTCACGTAGTCGAAGACGTCTTGAGCAGGGCGAGGGATCTGGACACTTCGCTCGTACTGCGACATGACATGCACTCCTAGAAGTCGGAGGCCGGTCAGTAGCTGCCCCTCGGCCCCGAGTCGGCAGGGCCCTTCGGCCCCGTCAGCGCCGCGCCGGCGCCTGCGTCTCACCCTTGCCGCCCTGGCCAGGGACCGCCACCCCAGCGATCACATCCCGCTTCTGCGCCGCGCCGTCCTGGACCACCTCGTCGCATCAACGCATGTGGTTGGCCACGTCGGCACCGCCAGACCGCTGGGGTCTCCCCCACGGCGTGAGACCGCGCGGTTTGACGACCGAGAGCTACACCATGAGCACGAAGCTCGCCAAGTTTGCGCCACTCAAAGCGAAGAGAGCGACCGCGTGGGCCGCGCCCTGCCCTGTCTCGAGGCGGGCGATGGTGTCCTCGACCCAGAAGCCGACACCGGAACGAGCCAGTGATGACCAGGATCGTCAGGGCAAACTTGTTCAGCACCCACCAGTGTTTGATCAGGGGATCGTGCAACTTTGGGGCATCGGCCCGTGGCGCTGCACCCGTGCGGGCTCGTCAGCTGTAGAGCGGCCGGTCCTCGTCCAGGGGGTCCTCGGTCGCCTGGACGTCGGGGTCATGGGTGGCGGGCGACCAGGACGGGTCGCCGTGTAGGACCTGGCCCTCGTCGGTCACGACCGTGAGTCGTTCTCCGTTGCGGAGGTTCTCGGCCATGCTCTCGACCACCGGGCGTGGCTGCTCGATCCCCAGCGACTGCAGACGCTCGGCGAGCAGGTCCGCCACGTCGCCCTCGCGGCCGCCGCGGCCAGACAGCTCGACCAGCGCGGCGACCAGGTGCCGCACGCGCGACTCGTCCAGCTCGGCCAGCAGCGGCGTGCTCAGCGTCAGCACTGCGCCGCGGCCCTCGTGCTCGTGTCCGGTCTCGATCGTGGGCATGCGAACTCCGTCCGGTGCGTGGTGGTCGATGGCCCGTCAGGGAGTCATCTGCAGCCCACTCTACGCACTATTTCGACAGTGGAAAGACTTGCCAGCGCCTTGACCGGGGCCGGCGGAGCGCGAGCCCGCGAGGCTAGTCCTCCTTGGCCGCGTCGGTCAGCTCGCGCATGCGCTCCTCGGCAGCGTTGCCCTGCGGGCCCTCCTGCTCCTGCCCCTGCTCCTGCTCTTGGTTCTCACGGTTGACGTCGGACCGCTCGTTGCTGTCGCGGTCGAGGCCGGTGTGACCCTCGTCGGACTGTGCCGTCACGTCATACGTCCTTTCCTCGGGCGAGGCGCGCCCGGCGCGAGGGCCTGCGCGCCCACCGGGGGTGGGTGGTGCGCCACTGTAACCACGTCGACCCGCGCCGTGCAGGGCCGGCGAGCGGCTGAGCCGAAGTCGGCGGCACCGGTCAGGGCGTGACCAGACGCTGCAGCGCTCGCGCCGCGATCGGCAGGTATGCCGCCACGACGAGCCCGGGCCCCTCCACGCTCAGCCCGGTCGAGGTGCCGCAGTCGCGCGCGCCGGTCACGGTGTGCTCGAGATGTAGCCGGACCGGGCCCGTGCGCACCGTCCACGACCACGAGCGGGCGGCCTCGTCGACCTCGGTGACGACGAACCGAGCTCGCACCACGTGCAGCGCAGTGACCGTCCCGGTCGTGCCCGCCCTGATGACGGGCGTCGAGGCCTGCACCCCCGTGAGGTGGGGCGCCCACTGCGTCCACCGCGTCGGCGTGGAATACCTCTCCCACACCACCTCCGGCGCCGCGGCCCCGGTGGCGCGGCAGGACCGCCGTGTGGCCCAGATCGTTGCCGCCATACGCATCCAGCCTCTCGAGGGGTGGCCGCTGCTGCCCGAGGGTACCTTCACGCCATGACCACCTATGAGTCGACGACGACCATCGATGTCCCCGCTGCCGAGCTGTTCGCCTACCTGTCCGATGTGGACAACCTGCCCACCTACTTCCCCCGCGTGACCTCCGCCATGCGCACCGAGGGCGACAAGGTCACCGTCACGGCCCGCATCGAGCACGACGGCGAGCAGCGTGACGTCGAGGGCGAGGCGTGGATCAAGGTCGAGCAGGCCGACAAGACCCTCACGTGGGGCTCGCAGGGCCCCAACAACTACACCGGGCAGGTCGATCTCGACCCCATCCACGACAGCTCGTGCTCCGCCACGGTCCGCATCAGCACCGACCGCCAGGGCGACCGCATCCAGGACGGCGTCGACGAGGCGGTGGCCGGGATCAAGGAGGCCGCCGAGAAGGCGCACGCCTGATCGGTCGCCGTGACCGTGGTGAGCGCGACGACCACAGCCATGAGCATCACGACGGCGCCCGCCAACGAGGTGCCCTGCTCGGCCCTCGACGCGATCTTCGGCACGCGTGGCGGCGCGGCCGAGTGCCGTTGCCAGCGCTACCGGCTCGCGCGCGGCGAGGCCTTCGGCAACACGCCGGTCGAGGTCCGCGCGGAGCGGTTGCGGGAGCAGGCGGCGTGCGGCGACGCCGACTCCCCCCGCACCAGCGGCCTGGTCGCGCACCTCGACGGCGAGCCGGCCGGGTGGTGCGCGGTGGCCCCGCGCTCGGCATACGAAGGTCTGGTCCGCAACGCCAACCGGACCGCCTGGCGCGGTCGCCACGAGGACCGGCTGGACCCGGACGTGTGGGCGATCACCTGCCTGCTCACCCGCCCGGGGATGCGAGGTCAGGGGGTGGCGCGGGCGCTCGCGGCCGCCGCCGTCCCGCACGCCCGCTCGGGAGGGGCGCGGCGGCTCGAGGCCTACCCCATCACGGTGCCGGACGCGACGTGGGGCGAGGAGCACCCCGGCCCGCTGTCGGTCTACCTCGACGGGGGCTTCGAGGTGGTCCACCGCCCCTCGAAGCGCCGCGCCGTCGTCGCGATCGACCTGTGAGCCCACGCCAGACGATCGCGGCCCACGGACCCCTCACTGGTCGGGCCGGCTCGACCGCGCGAACCGGGCGGCCTTGACTCTGTCGGGGAGGAGCCGGTCGCGCAGGGCGCCGCGCACGGTCCTGGCGTCGCCGCCGACGACGTGGTTTTTGCCGGCGAGCAGCGCGTCGATGCCCTTGGTGGCGACCAGGACTGGATCGTTCTTCCAGTCGTTGGAGCCGAACTTCGTGTTGCCCATCCCGGCCGTGCTGTGGAACTCCGTCGCCGTCGCGCCGGGCAGCAGCACGGTGACGCTGACGCCGTACTCCTTCAGCTCCTCGCGCAGGCCCTGCCCGAAGCTGTTCATGAACGCCCGCGTGGGTCCGTAGATCGACTCGTACGGAGTCGGCGTCAGGGCCGACAGGGAGGACGTGATCAGGATCCGGCCGTGCCGCTGCGCGGCCATCAGTCGGGTCACCCGCTTGGCCAGCATCACCTGACCGGTGCCGTTGAGCGCGAGCATGTGCAGCTCGTCGTCCAAGTCGGTGTCGAGGAAGGCGCCGCCCAGGCTCTTGCCAGCGTTCAGCGCCGCCACGTCCAGCGGGCGCCCCAGGCTCTCGAAGCGCTCCCAGAGCTCCTCCACGCCCGCCGCCGTGCTGAGGTCCACGCGCACCGGCGTCACCGAGACGGTGGGCAGGCGCTCGGGAAGGGTGTCGATGCGGTCGCTGGCGCCGACCCCCACGATGTCGTAGCCGCGGGCCGCCAGCCCCTTGGCCAGCTCGAAGCAGATGCCCGCGGAGGCCCCGGTCACCAGGGCCAGCGAGCATGCGTCACCAGTCGTCATGTCTCTCCTCCAGGGGCTGTCGAGCGGCCGAGGTCGTTGGGGGCGGACCACGTCCGAGACGTGGTCGACCACTCCCGACGGTGGCCCGTCACGCCTTCTGGCGCAAGCCGAGGGCCCCCGCGGCGCGACGGGACCGTGAACCGGCCCCCGTCAGGGTGTCGTATCCGGCGTCCGGCGTTCGTGAAGATGATGAGTCCCCGACGGGGGAACATCGATCTACCGAAGGAGCCAGAGGTGACGCAGTACCTGATCTCGTTCAACGACGAGTGGGTGGCCCCCCACACGCCGGAGCAGCTGCAGGAGAAGTCCGTCGCCGGGATGACGGTGATCCGGGACATGGAGGAGGCGGGGGTCTTCGTCTTCGGCGACGGTGGTCTCGACGCCTCGAGCGTCCTGTGCCACGTCGAGGCCCGCGCCGGGGAGCCCGCCTTCACCGACGGGCCGTATGCCGAGTCCAAGGAGCACCTCGGCGGTTTCACCGTCGTGGAGGTGGCCGACGACGAGGCCGCCCGCTACTGGGCGGGACGGCTCGCGGTCGCGCTCGACTGGCCGCAGGAGGTCCGCCGGTTCCCCGCCCCCATCGGCGCGGCAGCAGACCGCGCAGCCCACACCACCAAGGAGAAGTGACATGCCCCGCTACCTGCTGTCCGTCCACGGTCCCGCCGAGCGCGGCGACTTCGGCGACTACGAGTCCAAGGAGGCGATGCTCGAGGCGTTCGCCGACACCGGCGCGTTCAACGACATGCTCCAGCGCGAGGGCCACCTCGTCTTCGCCGACGGCCTGGAGCCCGTGGCCACCGCCACCACCGTCGACGGCCAGGGCGACGAGCCGATCCTCACGGACGGCCCCTACCTCGAGGCCAAGGAGTACCTCGGCGGCTTCTGGGTGATCGACGCCCGCGACCTCGACGAAGCCCTGGCGCTCGCGGCCCAGGGGTCCAAGGCCTGCCGCGGCAAGGTCGAGGTGCGCCCCTTCCAGACCGAGGAGTCCGTCCGGGAGATGCTCGGCGAGTGACCGGCTCACCCGTCGAGGAGGCGATCACCCGCACCCACCGCGAGGAGTGGGCGCGGGTGGTCGCCTCCCTCGCGCGCCGCTTCGGTGACCTCGACCTCGCGGAGGAGGCGGCGGCCGACGCCTGGGTCGCGGCGGTCGAGCGGTGGCCCCGGGACGGCATACCGCCCAACCCCGGAGGCTGGCTCACCACCACCGCCACCCGCCGGGCCATCGACCGGCTGCGGCGCGAGCTGAAGCGCGACGCGAAGCAGGAGGCGGCGTCCCTGCTGGTCGACGACAGCCCGCTCGCCCCGACCGGCCCGGTGCAGGACGACCGGCTGCGGCTGCTCTTCACCTGCTGCCACCCGGCGCTCGCCCTGGAAGCCCGAGTCGCCTTGACGCTGAGGCTGATCGGCGGTCTCACGGTCGCCGAGATCGCTCGCGCCTTCCTCGTGCAGGAGACGACGATGGCGCAACGGATCACGCGCGCCAAGGCCAAGATCAAGGCCGCGCACATCCCCTACCGCGTCCCGTCGGAGACCGACGTGCGGGCGCGCCTGGCCGGGGTGCTGGCGGTGGTCTTCCTGATCTTCAACGAGGGCTATCTCGCGACGTATGGCGACGAACCCCTCCGTGCCGACCTCTCCGACGAGGCGATCCGGTTCGGGCGGCTGCTGCACGCGCTGCTCCCGGACGACGGGGAGGTCACCGGGCTGCTCGCCCTCATGCTGCTGACCGACGCCCGCCGCGCCGCTCGCGTCGACGACGGTGGGGAGCTGGTGACCCTAGGGGAGCAGGAACGCGCGCGGTGGGACGCCGCGCTGATCCGCGAGGGGCACGTGCTCGTGCGCGAGTGCGTCGACGCGGTGGCGGCGGGAGGGGCGCCGCCTGGCCGCTATCAGCTGCTGGCGGCGATCAACGCCGTTCACACGCAGGCGCGTTCGGCGAGTGCGACCGACTGGGGGCAGGTGGTCACGCTATACGACCGGCTGGTGGCGCTGGACCCCTCGCCGATCGTCCGGCTCAACCGAGCGGTCGCCGTGGCCGAGCGGTATGGCGCCGCCCGGGGCCTCGCCGAGGTGGACGAGGTGGCCGCGGCCCTCGTCGGCTACCACGCCTTGCACGCCACCCGCGCCGACCTGCTGCGGCGGCTCGGACGCGAGGGGGAGGCACGGGCGGCCTACGACCGGGCGCTCGCGCTGACCGACAACCCGGCCGAGCAGGCCTACCTCGCCCGCCGCCGCGCCGACCTGGTCGGCTGAGCAGCCGGCGCGGGTGGTTACCTCTCGACCGCCCCGCCCGTCATCCCCCTGACGATGCCGACGGAGGAAGGTGGGGACATGGATGACGGGGCCGCAGAGCTCGGTGAGCAGGGAGGCGAGGACCTCCTCGCCGCGGCGTTCGACGCGCACCGGGGCCGGCTCGAGGCGGTCGCGGTGCGGATGCTCGGGTCACGCGCCTACGCCGAGGACGCCCTGCAGGAGGCGTGGTTGCGGCTGTCGCGGCAGGAGGCCGGGAGCATCGACAACCTCGGGGGCTGGCTGACCACGGTCGTCGGTCGTGTCTGCATCGACGTCCTGCGGTCCCGTGCGAGCCGGGGCGGGTCGGCATACGACCTGCACACCCTGCCGCTCGTCGTGGTCGAGGACGAGGGCCCGGCCCCGGAGGAGGAGGCGGTCCTCGCGGAGGCCGTCGGGCTGGCGATGCTCGTCGTGCTGCAGACCCTCACCCCGGCGGAGCGGCTGGCGTTCGTGCTGCACGACATGTTCGCGGTGCCGTTCGCCGACATCGGACAGATCCTCGGCCGGTCCACGGACGCCACCAAGATGCTGGCCAGCCGGGCCCGGCGCAAGGTCCGGCGGACGGAGGCGCCGGGCGACGGGCAGGCGGAGCGAGCGGTCATCACGGCCCTCCTCGCGGCGGCGCGGGAGGGTGACTTCGACCGGCTGCTCACGCTCCTGGACCCCGAGGTCACGCTGCGGGTCGAGGGGCCGCGCGGCACCAGCGTGCGCATCGGCGCGACGGACGTCGCGACCTCCGCCGAGCGCCATGCCCGCGGGCGCGCGGCGATCTCCCCGGCGACGGTCGACGGCCTGCCCGGGGTGGTGTTCCGCAGCAGGGACGGCAGGGCGTTCGCCGTGCTCGGGGTCTCCGTCGTGGACGGGCGCATCGCGGCGATCGTGGCGGTCAACGACCGCGTCCGGGTGCGGCCGGCGGCGTGCGAGACCGGCGGCCGGCGGGATGACGGTGTGACGTCGGCCGCCGGGCCCCCAGATCGCGATCATCAACGCCTTCAACCGGTTCAACGTGATGACCCGGCAGCAGGGCGGGCACTACGAGGTGGGCCAGTTGGCCTGAGTCACTGCGTGGCCGCGGCTCCGGATCACCAGCTGAGCAGCGTGGGGGCGGGGAGGTCGGCGAAGGCGGCGTCGACGCTGACCAGCGTCGCACCCTCGTGGATGGCGACGCTGGCCAGGAGCCGGTCGAAGGGGTCCCGGTGGGGCCAGGACATGCTGCCGGCCGTGATGGCGTGCTGGCCGGTCAGCGGCACCTCGACGGCTCCCATGTCGTCCAGGCGGCGGGGCCAGGCCTGGACGAGGCCGACGTCGGGGAGCTTGCCGAGCCGTGTCTTGGTGGCGATCTCCATCGCGGACACCGCAGACACCAGCAGGTCCACGGCCGGGTCGGCGAGGACCTCACGGACGCGGGCCGGAACGCGCTCCGGCTGCCCCAGCAGCCAGAGCATGACGTGCGTGTCGAGCAGGTACCTCACTCCCACGCCGCCAGATCCTCCTCGCTCAGCGGCGCGTCGAAGTCGTCCGGCACCTCGAACCGCATCGCCCCGAACGTCCGCGGCGATGGCGCGACCGCGGGCACCAGCCGGGCCACCGGCTGCTTGCCCCGCAGGATGGTGACCTCGTGCCCTGCCTCCACCTCGACGAGGATGCGCGAGAGGTGGGTCTTGGCGGACTGCACCGTGTGAGTGCTCATGCACCTAGTCTGGTTGACTAGGTTTGGTTGGTCAACCTCTGTCCTCGTCGGGCGCCAGAGTGAGGTCCGGTGGAGACTGCGATGACGGAGTGTGGCGGCGCGCGCGTGGAGGAGAGCTGATGCGCATCTATGGATTCACGGAGTATGGCGGGCCGGAGGTCGAGGGGTTCCTGGACGCCCCGGACCCGGTGGCCTCGACGCGGGCCGTGCTCGTCCGGATGCGTGCCGCCGGGCTGAACCCCGCCGACCTCAAGGTCCGCAGCGGGCAGCGCCAGGGCACGGTCGAGGTGCGCTTCCCGATGGCCCTGGGTCGTGAGGCCGCGGGGGCCGTGGTGCGGGACCCGTCGGGGAGGTTCCGCGCGGGTGAGCTCGTGTTCGGTTCGTGCGCATCGGGATCCGGGGCGCTGGGTGACCTGGTCCTGCTCGTCGTCGAGCAGACGGCGCGAGTGCCGGAGGGGGCGACCCCTGAGCAGGCGGCGTGCATCCCCGTCGCTATCGAGACGGCCTGGGACGCCCTCGCCGAGCTCGAGGTCGGGCCAGGGGACACGGTGCTGATCCTCGGGGCAGGCGGTGGCGTGGGGGTGCATGCGGTGCAGCTCGCACGCCACCTGGGCGCCCGCGTCATCGGGGTCGCCGGCGCGGGCAAGGCCGAGCTCGTCGCGAGCGCGGGTGCGGAGCACGTCCCCTCCGGGCCCGGGTGGAACGAGGCGGTGGCAGCGCTGGCCCCTGAGGGCGTCGACGCCGTGATCGATGCGGTCGGTGGGGACACGGTGCGCGAGGCGGCGACCCTGCTCCGCGACCCGGGGCAGATCCGCAGCTCGGCGGCACCCGCGCTCGCGTCCGAGCTCGGCGGGTCAGGAATCACGCGTCGCCGCGACGCCGGCGTGTATGCCGAGCTTGCCGAGCTGGTGGCGCGCGGCGTCATACAACCCGTCATCCACACGACCTATCCGCTGTCCGAGGCGGCGGCAGCCGTGGCCACGGTCGCGAGCGGGCATGCCACCGGCAAGACCGTCATCACCGCCGCGACGACCCACGATCTCTCGTGGAGAGGCGACAAACGGGGTTATGACGGTCGCATAACCCCAATCCGTCGCTTCTCAATGATGAGGGCCGCGGTCAGTCCGCGAAGGCTGACCAGCAGATGTCGTCGCGGCGGCCCTGGTCCTCGAGGACGAGCTGCCGCACCGGCGGCGGGAGCTGGTCGCGCTGCCAGTCCCGCTCGGCGCGGCCCGCGCCCGGGTCGTCGGGGCGCGCGGCACGAATCGCCTTGATGGCGTAGGCCGCCGCCCCGAGGTCGTGCTCGGCGACGTGGGGGACGCAGGCGGCCTGGCCCGCGGCATACGCCGCGAAGCGCGCTGCTCCCCTGAGTGGTCGCGCCGCTCCCATGGCGTGCCCACCGAGGGCGCGCGCCTGCATCATGGGCAGCTCGCCGCGCGCCCATCGGCGGGCGGCGTCGATCGCCTCCCGCGGTCGCGGGTCGTCGGGCCGCTGCGCCTCGAAGAGGGGCAGGACGTGCTCGGCGCAGGTCGCGGCCCAGAGGGCGAGGAGCTGGTGGTCGTCGTCGGTGAGGGTGCCACCGCGGCGGATGGTCACCATGCGCGGGTCGCGGACGGCGGGGAGGATCACCGGTCGTCACCGCAGCGGGCGCGAGGGCGCGTCACATCGCCAGCCGCCCGTCGACAACGACGATCGTGTCGCCGCCGATCCAGATCTCCTGGCCGTCGTCGTGCACGTGCACCCGTCCGCGGCGCCCGATCTGGCTGCCCTGCGCGACGACATACGACTGGGGCACCTCCTCGCGCTCGCGGAGCCACTGCGCGAGCGCGCCGTTGAGGCTCCCGGTGACCGGGTCCTCGTATGTCGGCCCGAAACCCCTGACCTCATAGGCGCACTCGCCTCCCGGTGCCTCCAGGCCGATGACCCCGATGCGCAGGTCGCCCCGATCAGCCTGGGGGTGCAGGGAGCGGACCGCGTCGGCGTCGCGCAGCTGCACCAACCGCCACTGCGGGCCGTTGGCACCCCAGGCGTGGGCGACGATCTCGGTCGGGTCGATCGCGAGAGCCGTTGCGACGGTGGCCACCTCGTCGTCGGTTAGCGGCCCGGTGCGCGTCCGCGGTGGCGTGGCGAAGGCCAGCCGGTCCTCCTCCAGGCGCACCGGGACCAGCCCCGCGTCGCACTCCTGGACCAGCCGGCCGGGCGTCCTGGGCGTGCCGCCGAGCTCCAGCCAGGCGCGGGCCGACCCGATGGTCGGGTGCCCGGCGAAGGGGTACTTCTGACTGGGGGTGAAGATGCGGATGCGGTAGTCGGCCTGCGAGCTCGTCGGCGGGAGCAGGTAGGTCGTCTCGGAGAAGTTCGTCCACGCCGCGAGGCGCTGCATCTGCTCGGTGGTGAGTCCGTCAGCGTCGGCGACCACGGCGAGCGGGTTGCCGGTGAGCCGGCCGGAGCTGAACACGTCGACCTCGAGGAACCGTCGCATCATGCGGCTCATTGTCCTGCAGGTCGCCGGGCCGGTCGCGTCAGGAGCGCAGGACCTTGTCCATCGCCTTGCCCCTGGCCAGCTCGTCCACCAGCTTGTCGAGGTAGCGGATCTGCTGCATGAGCGGGTCGTCCACGTCCTCGACGCGGACGCCGCACACGACCCCCTTGATCAGCCGGGCGTCGGGGTTGAGGCGCGCGTCCGCGAAGAAGTCCGCGAAGGTCGTGCCCGACTCCAGGTGTCGGGTGAGCTCGGCCTGGTCGAAGCCCGTGAGCCATCGGATGACCTCGTCGAGCTCGGCCGTGGTGCGCCCCTTCTTCTCGACCTTGGTGACGTAGTGGGGATAGACCGAGGCGACGCTGGTGGTGAAGATGCGACTCATGGTCCAGGAGGCTAGCCGCTCCTGCTCCTGGTCCTGCATCAGATGCGATAGCATCAGATGCATGCGAACCACCCTGAGCATCGACGACGATGTGCTCTCAGCCGTCAAGGAGCGGGCACGCAGCGAGGGGCGCACCGCAGGGGAGGTGCTGTCGGCGCTCGCTCGGCAGGCACTGACCAGCTCATCTCGTCCTGTCTCGAACCGCCGCAACGGATTTCCCATCCTGCCGGCCCGAGGGGTCACCGTGTCCGACGCCGCCGTCGACCGCATGCGTGACGAGGAGGGCGTGTGAGCCGCTCGCTCCTCGACGTGAATGTCCTGATCGCCCTGATGGACCCCGACCACGTCGCCCACGAGCGCGTCCATGACTGGGCCGCGGGCGGTCTCGAGGATGGGTGGGCGACGTGTTCGTTGACCCAGAACGGTTTTGTCCGTGTCATCAGTCAGCCGCGCTATCCCAGCCCCGTGCCGGTGGCGGCTGCGGTCGAGCTGCTTGCCGGAGCGACGGCGGACCCTCGGCATGAGTTCTGGTCGTGCGAGATCGAGCTGACCGACGCGTCGATCACTTCCTCACGGCTCGTGGGACACCGACAGATCACGGACGTGTACCTCCTGGCCCTCGCTGTCGCCCAGCAGGGCTCGCTGGTGACCTTGGACGGGCGGATAGACCTCACGACGGTGGACGGCGCCGACGACCGCAACCTGGTGGCGCTGTGACGCGAGTTGAGGTCATGCGGGGGCCACGGAGTCGGTGATGTCTCGCGACTGCCGACGCCCGCCGAGACGCGTCGACGCCCTGGCCGGCACGATGGACGGGTGCCGGACGTCATCGCTGATCTCGCCGCGACCATCGACTCCACCTGCCGCCTCAGCGGGCAGTTCACGCTGCGCAGCGGTCTGACGGCGACCGAGTAACGGTCCACCCCTGCGCCCACGAATCCGCCTCCCACTGCTCGTCACTCACGCAGGCGAGGTCGTCTATCAGGGCGCGTCGCTCGGCATGGACCAATGCCCAGGTGTCGGTCTGGCTCCAGCCTGTCGTCCTCCGGCAGCGACGACAAGCCTCATGCCGTATGCCGTCTGCCGCCTGCCCTCGGCGCCGCGAGGTGACT
Source organism: Arsenicicoccus cauae (assembly GCF_009707125.1). GTDB lineage: Bacteria > Actinomycetota > Actinomycetes > Actinomycetales > Dermatophilaceae > Arsenicicoccus > Arsenicicoccus cauae. The sequence goes on along the minus strand of NZ_WLVL01000017.1, from coordinate 136,116 downwards.
CGGACCTGGAGGTGCTCGCGGCCAGGCGCGGGTGGGCGTGGTGGGTGGTGTGCGGGGTGGAAGTGACTGTGTGTCATGGGTTTTGGACGGGTGGGTGTGCGGCGCGGGGTCGCTCGGGCGCACCGCGTCAATGTCCGCGCGACCAGGTGACTCGATCTGTTGTTCCCAACGCGTGTTCGATAGAATCGGGGCCATGTCCTACCTCGAGGTGACCGCCGCGACCGAGGCCCTGCCGGGCCTGGTCGAGGTGGTGCGCACCCTGGTCGAGGGCATGGACCACGTGCAGACCCAGGACCTGGGACAGGTCGCCGCGCAGGCCGGGGCGCTGCTGACCGCGGCGCGGGGCCTGGTCCTGTCGTGCGCGGCCGAGGCCACGACCCGCGGCAGCGTCCGCGAGTCCGGGTCGGGGTCGACCGCGCACTGGTTGACCGACCAGGGCACGGGCCTGACCCGGGTCGACTCGTTCGTGATACGGCGGGCGTTGCTGGCGTGCGACGCGCCGGCGCTGGCCGGGCTGCGTGAGGGCTTGCTGTCCGGGCGGGTCACCCCGACCGACGCGGTGCACGCCGCGCGGGTGCACGCCGAGCTGGTCGGGGCGCTAGACCCGGCGTTCCACGAGCAGGTCGCGGCCGGGGTCGCGGACCTGGCCGGGCGGGTGGACGCGCGCGCGGAGCTGGACGGGTTCCGCACGACGATGTTGGCGCGGTACGCCACGGTCGCCGACCAGGACCGGCGGGACGCGCACGAGCAGTCCCGGCGGGGGATGTCGACGTTCACTCCGACCGGGGACGGGTTGTGGGCCTTCCGCGGGATCGTCGGGGATGTCGACAAGGCGCGCCTCGCCGCGGCGCTGACCGCGTTCAGCGCCCCGCAGGCCGCCACGTTGCCGGATGGGAGCGTGGTCCGCGACGAGCGGACCGCGGCGCAGCGCCGCCTGGACGCGTTGTTGACGATCACCATGATCGCGGCGTCGGCGGCCACGCGCGGCCCGATGGGCGCGACCGCGCGGGTGTCGCTGGTGCTGACCCCGGCCGCGTTGCTGCTGCCGTGCGAGCACCGCGCCAAGGACGCGTTCGGGATCTGGCGGGCCGTCCCGGGGCAGGAGTGCGACTGCCCGCTGCCCGACGCGACCCGCGACGACCTCGGCGCGGTGCTGGGGCCGCGCGCGGCGCGGGAGTTGACCTGCGGCGCGGACCTGACCCCGGTGTGGCTCGACCCGCTCGGGCGGCCGGTCGACGTGGGCCGCACCACCCGGTTGGCGACCGCGCGGCAACGACGAGCGTTGGAGGTCCGCGACGGCGGGTGCAGCTTCCCCGGGTGCGACGCCCCCGCGTCCTGGTGCCAGGCCCACCACATCACCCACTGGGCCGACGGCGGCGCCACCGACGTCGACAACCTGGCCCTGCTGTGCGGGCACCACCACCGGTACATCCACACCCACCACATCACCGGCCGCGTCACCCCCGACCAGTCCCACGTCCACTGGGACGTGATCCACACCTGGACCGGCTGGCACCCCGCCCCACCCCCCAACCCCGGCGCCGACCCACCCGGCGGGCACCCCACACCACCACCAGACAGCGACCCACCGGACAGGCACGCCCTCACCGCCTGACCACCAAGACCACCCACCCCGACACACCCGCCCACCCGGACAGCCACCCCAGGCTGCTCGGGCAGAGGCGCGTCATGGGTGCTGGTGCTCGTGGCCGGCGCCGTCGCCCGGGTCGTGAGCGCCCGCCGCCGTCCTCGCTGAGCGACGGGTGCGGCGGGCGCTCACGGCATACGGCGATCTCGTCAGCTCCCGGCGCGCTCGGCCCCCGTCCGCACCAGGGCCGCGGTCTGCGCGACGATCACGCGCCGCCACGCGTCGAAGGTCGGGTCGCTCGGCGCGAACCGGTTGCCCTCGTCGAAGTGCTGCATGATCGGCGTGTGGATGTGCCCGGCGGGGATGTCACGTCCGAGTCGGTCGCGCAGCAGCGTGTTGCGGTAGCCCGACTCGTTGGACAGGTAGGTGCCACCGCCCCCGGCGTACGCGCACGACCCCTGCGAGGGAGGGGTGCCCGGCTGGGAGGGCTGCATCCCGCCGTCGGGCGCCGCGTTGCGCGTGACGCGCTCGGGGGAGTCGCAGCGCGGGAACTCCGTGAAGCTGGTGTTGCGGATCACCGGGAAACCCTGACCGGCGGTCCACGGCGCGCCCGGCGGAGGTGTCAGGTTGGCGCCAGTCCCGCCGTCGATCATGCGCTGGAAGGGCAAGGACGCCGTCGTCCACTGCGGCGGGTCGAACAGGTCGAAGACGCGCGGGTTGCCCCAGCGCGCCGGCGGCTGCGTGTTGCAGCCGGGGTTGTTGATCGCCAGCTGCGGGACGCCGCCCACCGGCCGGCAGGGCCAGCTGCCGTCGTTGCCGGCGGAGACGCCGTGGTAGCGGCCGTTCCACACCTCGAGGTCGAACCGACCCTCGCGCCCCTGGCTCATGGTGAACGACGAGGTGAGGGCCCGCGGGCCCGGCTTCATGTGCGGGCCGACGGTGTCCTCGATCCACCCGGCCGCGAACTCCGTGTAGTTGACCGGAAGGACGTAGGCGTGCACCACCTGGCGACGGCCGTCCGCCCCGACGCGGGTCGTGCCGTCGATGGCGAGAGCCGTTGCGCCCGAGGGGTTCCCGTGGCGGATGTTGTTGCCGGCAGCGCCCGGCGCGTCACCGGCGTCGCCGCCGTCGAGCGTGTAGGGGTCGAAGCCGCTGGCGAGGACCCGCGCAACCCGCGGGCCGGCGGGGTAGGAGATGTCCGTCATGCCGCGGGAGGCCTTCTCGAAGGTCTCGATGATCTGCTCGCGCTCGGCCGCCGTGATGCCGCCGCGAGGGCGCCACTGCCGCAGCGCCGCCGTCACCTGCAGGCGGGTCCAGTAGAGCGGCCGGTCGTCGCTGCGCGGCAGGCTGCCCCGGACGGCGCCCGTGGACTGCACGCGCCGGACGGCGGCCTGCCACAGCGCGCGGCCCTCCTGCTCGGCGAGCCTGCGCGCCGCCCGGGCGTCGCGGGTGCGGCACAGGCGGTCGACGACCTGGGGAGCCACACGCTCGAAGCCCCCACCGGCGATCATTTCCTGCGCGAACGGCATACGGCTCAGTCGAGACGGTGCAGCGGGGTCGGGCATCCGCGCGGCGAGGCGCTGCTCCTCGACGGTGAGGGGGACGTTGCGGTCGAGGCAGCCGGCGGACAGGGCGGCGGTGGGGCCGGGGCGGGACGTGGCAGGAGCGGTGGAGCCGACGGGGGTGGCCTGCGCGTATGGCGCCAGGGCGGTCGCCCCCAGCGCGGCCACGGACAGGGCTGCGGCGGCGCGATTCTCGAGGGTGCGGCGGTGCGACATGGGAGTCTCCTTGGCTCGTCGTCGAGTTCGCGTGATCGTGTCACCGCGGGGGAGGGCCCGGCAAGGCCGTGTCCGAAACGACTCATTCGTTTCAGCAGCTGAGTGCTGGGACCGGCTGGCGACGGACCGGGTTCGCCCCTCGTCTGCCGTCTGCCGCGCCGTGGTACGTAGTCGAGGAGGTCTTCGCGCGCCTGTTCGGGGTCCGCGACACCAGAGCCTCGCACCTGGATCCCGAGGTCGGTCGGATCCTGCGGACCCCGGTCGAGCTGCGCGAAGCCGTCTACCAGCTCGCGACGCTGATCGGCTTCCCGTGCGCGGTCAACGCCATCCGCCTCCTCGGCGAGCACCTCCGCGACCAGGAGCGGGAGCAGGAGCGGGAGCAGGAATGACGGCCGGAGGGGGTCAGCGGCGCCGCAGGAACTCCGCGGCGCGGGCGATGTAGCCGGGCCGATCCTCGAAGTAGGCGCCGCAGTGCTCGACGCCCTCCACGATCCGCAGCTCGCAGCCCTCGCCGGCCGCCTCCGCGAGACGGTGGGCGTGCTCGACGGGGATGACGGAGTCGTCGGTGCCGTGGACGAGGAGCAGCGGTCGCGGCGCGATCGCCGCGACGACCTCGACGGGCTCGACCTCGTGGAACCGGTAGCCGTAGCGCAGGTGCGTCGCGCGATCCACCAGGTCCACCAGGGGCATCGGCGGCAGCCGCAGCCCGCGCGCCGCCGCCGCGACCACCCCACGCACGTCGGCGAAGGAGGAGTCGGCGATGACACGGGCGACCCGCTCGTCCCGCGCAGCCACGAGGATGGACACGGCGGCACCCATCGAGAAGCCGACGACGTCGATCTCCGCGTCGGGGCGCCGCTCGGCCACCAGGTCGATCGCCGCCTCGAGGTCGCGCTGCTCGTAGTGCGCCAAGGACTGCGGCCCGTCGGCGGACGCCCCGTTGCCGCGGAAGTCGAACATCAGGACCGTGAAGCCTGCCCGCCACAGCCCCGGCCCGATGCCGAGCATGTCGGCCTTGTTGCCGCGATGGCCGTGGCAGACGATGACGACCTGCTCCGAGCCCGGCCGGTCGAGCCACCACCCGGCGAGTCGTATGCCGTCCGCCGCCGTGAACGTCACGTCCTCGGAGTCGACCCCCACCTCGAACGGCGTGAACCCGTAGTCGAGCGCCGGCCGCTGGGGTCCGCTGATCTGTCGGGCGGCGAGCAGGGCGCCGACCCCCAGGCCGGCGACCGCGCCGACACCGAGGGCCGCGAGGCCGGTCGTGGTGCGCATGCGCTCACCCTAGTGGCGCATGGGGAGTCATCGAGGGGCCGTTGGCACATGCTCTGCGTGCTGGTGCTGCCCCCGCGCTCGCGACAGCAGAGCCGCGGAGTGCTCCGACACGATGCTGTCGGCGCGTCGAGCCAGCTGGGCGCCCTCTTGCGTCTGCAGGACGAGGACGCGTCGGCGATCTCCGTCGGTGGCGCGGCGGTGCACCAGACCACGGTCCACCAGGGAGTCGACCAGGCGTGTGGTGGTGGCCGCGGGTGCACCCAGACCCTCGCCCAGGTCAGTCATCGTGACGCCGGAGAGCGGGTCGAGGCGCCGGAGTGTGCGCCACTGGTCGACCGTCAGGCCCAGGTCGGGCTCGAGGATGCTGGACAGGTCTCTGGTCAACGAGCGGGCCGCCGTCAGCAGGTCATCCACGGGGCACGGCCGGTCGGGCATCGCCATGGGTCCTTTCTGACGTCAGTCGTCCGACCATACTTGACCCGATGCCTGACTCTCCTCTGATCGTGGACTACCTCGACTCGCTCGTCCTCGGGCCGTCGGGGGAGTTCCGCGTGGCCCTGGCCCTGCCCCGGTCCGGGGCCCTGGGGCTGGCCCGGCCGGCCGCCCTGGCTGCGTCCCTCCTGGCGGCCGAGGAGATCAACGACGCGGGCGGAGTCCGGGGCCGTCGGCTCACGGTGACGCTCGTGGATGCCGGTCAGTCGCCGGCAGGCAGCGCCCGGGAGCTGGGCCGGCTGGTCGACGCGGGGTCTGTCGACGCCGTCGTCGGCTTCCACACGAGCGATGTCCACCGGGCCCTCGAACCGGTCGCCTCCGGCCGCGTTCCCTACGTCTTTGCCGCCCCGCACGAGGGCGGGTCCAGGCTGCCGGGGGTGGGGCTGATCGGCCCTGACCCCCGCCGCCAGCTGGCCGCTCCGGTCCGATCCCTCGTGGACGCGGGTCTTCGGAGCTGGGCACTGGTGGGTAATGACTACATCTGGCCGCAGGCGGTGCACCGGATGGCGACCCGGCTCGTGCGGGAGGCGGGCGGCGTGGTGCGCGGCTCGACCCTGGTGCCGCTCGGGGAGGTCGACGGCGAGCGTCTCGTCGACTGGCTGGGCGGCATCCGGGTGGACGTCGTCCTGCTCTCGCTGGTGGGGCGCGATCTCGCGCACTTCAACCGGGCGTTCGCCGGGTCGCGGCTGCTGGGCAAGGTCGTCAGGGTGTCGGGCTCGCTGGACGAGGTGGGTCTCCTCGAGGTGGGAGGTGACGGCAGCGGAGAGCTGTATGCCGCGATGGACTGGTACGTCGGTGACAGTGCCGACGGGTTCGCGGCACGCTACGCGGCTCGCTGGGGGGCTGCCGCGCCGCAGCTGGGTGTCTACGCGCGCGGGTGCTACGACGCGCTCCACTCCGTGTCGTCGGCAGCTCGAGCGGGCGGCCTGTCCGCCATACGACCCGGCGCCGGTCTGCCGCCTCTGCCGGCTCGCCCCTCGAGGCTGGCGTGCGCGGACGGGCTGGACCTCGTCCCTGTCGCCTCCGTCTGACCGAGATCTGAGAAGGCCTTGCCGCTTTGGTGGACCCGGCCGGATGATCCTTCCATCTGGAATCGTTCCATCTGACACTAGGAGTGGCCGTGAGCACCACATCCACGCCCTCGCACGACCACCACGGCCAGCACACGCTGGAGGAGTTCGGCTACAAGCAGGAGCTGCACCGGTCCCTGACCTTCACCGACCTGCTCGTCTACGGCCTCATCTTCATGGTGCCGATCGCGCCGTTCGGCATCTTCGGCAGCGTCTACCAGTCCTCGGGCGGGATGGTCGCGCTGACCTATGCCATCGGCATGCTCGCCATGATGCTCACCGCGAACTCCTACGCCCAGATGGTGCAGGCGTTCCCGATGGCCGGCTCCGTCTACACGTATGCCGGACGCGGGTTCCGTCCGTGGGTGGGCTTCCTCACCGGGTGGGTCATCCTGCTGGACTACGTGCTGATCCCCGCCCTGCTCTATCTCGTGGCGAGCGTCGCCATGAGCTCGATCGTGCCGGGCATCCCCGTGCCCGTGTGGCTCGTGGCCTTCATCGTGCTCAACACGATCGTGAACTACATGGGCATCGAGATGACCGCCAAGGTCAACAAGGTCATGCTGCTCGCCGAGCTCGTGGTGCTGGGGATCTTCCTGGTCATCGGTCTCGTGGCGGTGGCCCAGGGCAAGGGCAACGGGTTCAGCCTGGACGCGTTCTTCAACCCCGGCACCTTCACCTGGCCCCTCGTCCTGGGAGCCGTCTCTGTGGCCGTCCTGTCCTTCCTCGGGTTCGACGGCATCTCGATGCTCGCCGAGGAGAACCGCGAGGGCACCAGGACCATCGGGCGCGCCATGGTCGCCGCGCTGCTGCTCGCGGGCACGCTCTTCATCGTCCAGACCTGGGTCGCCAGCATGCTGGTACCGGACGCTCCGGCCCTGCTGGCCAACGGTGATCCGGACGGCACCGCGTTCTACGACGCGGCCCGGGTCGGTGGTGGCGCCTGGCTGGCCACCCTCACCGCGATCGCCACAGCGATCGCCTGGGGTTTCGCCAACTCCCTGGTCGCGCAGGCGGCCACGTCCAGGCTGCTCTACGCGATGGCGCGTGACCGCCAGCTGCCGTCCTTCCTCGCCGTGGTGAGCAAGCGGCACGGGGTTCCGGTCAACGCCACCTTCGTCACGGCTGCCGTGTCCCTGGTCGTCGGGCTGTACATGGCCGCGCGGGACGACGGGATCACGCTCCTCAGCACCCTGGTCAACTTCGGCGCCCTGTCGGCCTTCCTCGTGCTGCACCTGGCCGTGATCAACCACTTCGTCCGTCGCCAGGGCAGCCGCGACTGGCTGCGGCACCTGGTCTACCCGCTGATCGGCTTCGGGATCCTGCTCTTCGTGGTGATCAATGCGAAGGTGGCCGCGCAGGTCCTGGCCTTCGTGTGGCTGGCCATCGGCGTCGTCATCCTGCTCGTCTTCAAGTCCCGCAACCGAGAGCCGCAGCTGGCCGGCATGGAGGATTCGTGATGACCGAGGTGTTCTCGCTCGAGCCCACCGCTGACAACGTCGCCTACACCTTCGGGGGCCATGCCCCGCGGTTGCGGGTGCCCGCCGGGTCGATCGTCCAGGTCGACACCGAGGACTGCTTCGGCGGACGCATCCGCACCACGGAGGACCTGCCCTCGCAGGTGTGCGACCTCGCCCACCTCAACCCGGTGACCGGGCCGATCCATGTCGAGGGGGCCGAGCCCGGCGACACGCTGGCGGTGCACTTCGCCGAGATCCGACCCCGTCGTGACTGGGCCGTGTCGTCGACCTTCCCGCACTTCGGTGCGCTGACCTCGACCGGCACCACGGCGATGCTGCACGACGCGCTCGAGGAGCGAGTCTGGGTCTACGACGTGGACACCACCCGCGGCGTATGCCGCTACCAGGCCCGGCGCAGCGACTTCAGCGTCGAGCTGCCCCTGGACCCGTTCCACGGGACGGTGGGCGTGGCGCCGGCGGCCGGGGAACGCACGATGTCCATCACGCCCGCCGCGCACGGCGGCAACATGGACACCCCCGAGCTGCGGTCCGGCACGACGGTCTATCTCCCTGTCAACGAACCAGGCGCGCTGCTCGCCATCGGCGACGGGCACTGCCGACAGGGCGAGGGCGAGGTGTGCGGGACGGCCGTCGAGGCGGCCATGTCCACGACGATCGTGGTCGACGTCATCAAGGGGAGCCCGCTGTCGTGGCCGCGCCTGCAGGACGACACCTTCATCATGTCCACGGGCTCCACGAAGCCCCTGGAGGACGCCTTCCGGGTGAGCCAGCGCGACATGGTGCTCTGGGTCTGCGAGCTGACCGGCCTGGACCTGCTCGATGCACTCCAGCTGGTCAGTCAGGCGGGCCTGGCGCCCGCGGGCAATGTCGTGGACACCAACTACACGATGGTCGCGAAGATGCCCACGCAGCTGCTGGGTGGCGGTGCAGCAGTCTTCGACGGAGTCCATGCACGTCTCGCGGACGTGGCGCGCCAGCACCTCGCGCACCGATGACAGGAGACGCTCGCGCGAGCGCCAGACGGTGATCGCGCTTGACCTCCCGGGCCTCTCGCCATGCGTGGCGGTGTCGAGATCGGGTGAGTCTGGTGATGGCCTACCCATCGCAAACTCGCCCGATCTCGAGCATCGGTGGATCGGTGCTGAGGTGATCGCCGAGCACATGACCCGCGCGACCTCCGCCGGCCCCTTCTGCCTCGCTGCCTGAGCAGCGTCAGGCCTGGTCATCCGTGCGGGCCGTGACGAGGGCATCCACCACGCCGTAGTCCAGCGCACCCTCGGGCGGTGGGGACGGAAGGGTTTGCAGGGTCGTTGGGGGTTGCGGGGTGTGGGTCGCAGCAGTGAATGGCGTGGTTGTTGCTACGGTACGTGGCCTACTGAGGCTGTGCGCGGGTCGGTGACTCAGGACCCGATGACGAGGGTGCTGGCGGCCGCTTCGATGACGTCGTCGGTGATCGTGGCGAGCTCGTTGATCTTGAGGACGCGTTGGATCTGTGGGAGCAGTCGTTCGAGGAGCCGGAAGTTGCCGCGGGTGATGCGTTGGACTACGGCGATGGCTTGGCTGTCGGTGTAGTCGTCGGGGTCGAGGTGGTGGCCGAGTCGTTGCCAGTGTCGGTCGAGGACGAAGGGGAGTTCGTCGTTACTGGGTGGCGGTACTGGTGGGCGAATCCGAGGCGGCTGTAGAGCTGGGGGTAGCGGCTGAAGCGTTTGTCGAGGCCGGGCATGCCGATGAGGATGATCGCCAGGTTGGTGCGATCGTGCCGGTCGCGGAGCAGCTCGAGGGCGGTGGCGTTGAGGCGCTCGGCTTCGTCGACCATGAGCATCTGGACGTGGTCGCTGTCGTTGCCACGGTGGTGGATGTCGGTGTCGTTGCGGCGTAGGTGTTGTCCGATGCAGATCCCGACCCTGCTGATGAGGTGATCGAGATCGGCTTCGACGGCTCTCCCCCACCGAGTCCTACGACCCGGCACGGGAATGTGCGCTCTTCGACCATCTGGATCGGATCACCCGGGAGCTCGACCTCCCGCACCCGCCCCATCCTGATCTGCCGCTGGCGGCGCGTGACAGATGTGTCATGCCGAAAGTCGGATGTGCCGACAGGGCGTGAAGGGCAGTGTCGTCAGCTGGCGAGAATCGCCATGTAGTGGACGTCAATCCGCTGGTCGTCGAAGCGCAGCGCCTCGCGGCCGGTGCCTTCGTGGACGAAGCCGACCTTCTCGTAGACGTGGCGGGCGCGCGGGTTGAAGTCGTAGACCTCGAGGGTGATGCGGTGCACGCCCATCGTCGTCAGGCCGTGCTCGAGGATGAGCCGCGTGGCCTCCGTGCCGAGCCCGCGGCCTCGGCCGGCCGCGCCGATGAAGGTGCGGAAGTCGCAGGACTCGTTGTCCTCGTCCCACTCGTTGAGGACGACCTCGCCGACGAGGTCACCCGTCGCGTTGTCGATGACGGCCAGGACGAGCCGGTCATCGGCGACGGCCCAGGCTCCGTAGATCTCGCGCAGTCGCTCGATCGGCATCCCTGCGGGCTTCTCGGTGCTGGAGTGCACCGAACCGGTCAGCCGCGCGATCTCGTCGTCGGTGCGGATGATCGCGTCGATGAGGTCAGCGTCCTCCGCACGGATAGGGCGCAGCGTCACCAGCTCGCCTCGCAGGGTCGGCTTGTCCGTGAACGGGGTCGTCTCCATGCCAGCACCATCAGGGCTCGGCATTGCTTCGGTCAACGCAGTTGCGGGGTGTGTCGTCGGGGCCGGGGCGATCATGGGTCAAGGTGATCGTTATCGGGTCGCTCCGTCCTGGGCGCGGTAGATGGCCTCGGTGACGGTGTCGCGCAGCTCGATGAAGTTGGCTTGCGAGCGCAGTTCCGGCACTGCCACGCCGTCGGAGGTCAGCTGCACGGGGAGGTCCAACATCACCCTGCCCGGGCGGGCGGTCATGACGAGCACCCGCGTCCCCAAGAAGATCGCCTCCTCGACATCGTGAGTGATGAAGACGACCGTCGTGCGTCGCTCGCGCCAGATCTGGCTCAGCTCCATCTGCATCCGCTCCCGGGTGAGGGCATCCAGTGCGCCGAATGGCTCGTCCATGAGGATGACGTCGGGTGCGTTCGCGAGCACGCGGGCGATCTGCGCGCGCTGCTGCATGCCACCCGACAGCTCGTAGGGCTTGCGGTCGGCAAACTTCGTCAGCCCCACCATTTCCAGGTACTGGTCGGCCACCGCGCGGCGTTCGGCCTTGGCGACCCCGCGCAGGCGCGGGCCGAGTTCCACGTTCGCGCGGGTGGTGAGCCACGGGTACAGGTTGGCCTGCTGGAACACGACACCGCGATCTCTATCGGGTGCCACGACCGGCGCGCCGTCCGTCAGCACCCGGCCGGTGGTGGGTTGGTGGAAGCCGGCGAGCATCTGCATGAGCGTGCTCTTGCCACAGCCCGACGGGCCGACGATGCAGACGAACTCACCCTCGTCGATCGACAGCGTGGTGGACGCCAGGGCCTGCACGCTGTCACCGGAGTCGGTGCGGTAGGTCTTGGTCACCTCCTCGAACTCGATCTTGTGCCGCGTCCCCGGTGCACCGGACGCCGGCGTGGGTGCCGGGCTGATGGTCGTCATGAGGCCACCTTCGTGATCGCGGTGGTGTAGACGCCAGCTGTGTAGGCGTTGAGCGAACCGACGGCGTCCACCCCCTGTTGGGTCTTGAGGAACTGGGCGGTCGCCAACAGCTGGCTGGGCAGCTTCTTGACGAGCGACACCTGCTGTTTCGCGGTCGGATACACATAGCCCTTGAGCTGTGTGGTCACCGAATCCGTCGTGCTGCCGAGCTCCACGGCGATGGACTGCGCCGCGGTGTCGGGATGCGCAGCGAGTTGGCCCACGGCGTAATCCTCCACGCTGGTCCACGTCTCCATGAACGAGGCGTTCGACTGGATGAACGAGGTGGTGGCGCCCTCCAGGTCGAAGGTCGGGTGCCCGGAGGCCGCGGTGGCGTCACTGCCGGTGATGATGTGGCCGGTCGTGGTGAGCTGGCTGAGCACGGGGTCCCAGACCCAGGCGGCATCCATCTGGTTGCCCTGCCATGCCGCCATCATCTTGTCCGGTGCGAGGTTGACCAGTTTGACGTCGGTGCTGCTCAGGCCCGCGGCGCTGAGCGCTTGCAGCAGGCTGTAGTGCGATGTCGACCCGAACGGCGTCGCGATCGTTTTGCCCCTGAGCTGCTGAATCGACGTGACGCCGGATTCGCGCACCACCAGTGACTCGGCCTTGCCGATGATGTCGTCGATCCACACCACCTGTATGGCGATGTCGAGCGGGGCGGAGAGGGCCTTGGTGGCGGGGCTCGATCCGAGGGTGGCCAGGTCGACGGAGCCTGAGCCGAACGCCTGCACGACGTCGGCACCGGAATCGAACTTCAGCCACGAGATGGTGGCGTGCGGGAAGCAGTTTTCCAGCCAGCGTTGATTCTTCACCAGCAGGTTCGCATTCGGCACAGCTTGGTAGCCGATGCGCACAGTGCCGGTGACGTCGCTATTGGTCGTCACGGGGCAGGTGGTGGTGCTCAGGGAGGCGTTCGCGTTGGCCTCGGCCTCCTGGGCGGTGGTGCATCCGGTGAGCACACCGGTCCCCAGCAGTGCCACGGCCGCGGCTGCTGCCAGGGCATGCAGGCTCCTGCTCCGGGCGGGTGATGCGGAGGGTGAGGGCACGGTGCCACTCCTTGGACTGGTGACATGGGCAGGGCGGGCGGTGGGCTTGTGCGGTCTGGTCATGCGCGTCCCTGCCATGGCACCAGCAGCGAGGTGATGCGCTTGATCAGCGCGTCGAGCAGGATCGCCGCGATGCCGATCACGATGATGCAGGCAATGGTCAAGGGTGTCTGCAGCTGGGTGCCGGACAGGTAGGCGAGGCCACCGATTCCCGGGATGCCGTTGTTGAGTTCCGCCGCCACGACCGTGGTCCAGGCGAACCCGGTGGCGAGCCGGACGCCGCTCATGATCGACGGCAGGCTGGCGGGCAGAATCACGAACCGCAACACCTGCATCCTGCTGGCGCCCAGGCTTTGGGCCGCGTGGACGCGATCACTGCGGATGCCCTTGACACCGTCGATGGTCGCCAGGGCAATCGGTGGGAAGGCAGCCAGGAACAGCAGCCAGATCTTGGAGGTGTCACCGATTCCGAACCAGACGATGAGCAGGCCGATGTAGCCGAGCGGCGGCAGGGACCGCAGGAAGCTCAGGTAGGGCTCCACCAGCCGATCGAGCACCGGGACGAGTGCCATCGCGAAACCCAGCAGCACTCCCACCGCGATGCCGGCGAGGACGCCGATGCCGATGCGTTGCAGGCTTGCCAGCAGGTGCTCCCACAGGAAGTAGCCCTGCTCGCCGCAGACGACGCGCGGGTTGCCGGCCGCGATCGGACGGCAGGAGTTCGCCTCCGTGAAGGCGCGTACCACCGACTGGGGGCTGGGCAGGAACAGGGGCTGGATCATCTTGCTGCCGGTGAGGGCCCACCAGACGAAGAGGACAACCAGGAAAGCGGCAAGGTCGGTGCCCCAGAGCCTCAGGCGGGTGCGTCCCGGCCAGGGAGGCCGCCGACGGGTGGGCTCGTCCGGACCGGACGAGGGGCCCGGCCCGGACTGGGCCAGTTCAGACGCGGTGGCGGCTCGCGTCGAGGCGGTGGTGCTGGTGACTGGCTTGGCGGTCATGGCGTAATGGGCTCAGGCGTACGCGTGTGCGGGCGTCCGAGTGCCACGACGAGGCCGGCGATGGCAACGGTGCCGATGATCAGCCCGGGTGGTGGGGCGCCGAGCAGCGCGAGTGTTTCGAGGGCAGCGAGGCCCGTGACGGTGAGGGACATGCGCAGGCTTCCTGTGAAGGCGGAGGGGAGGGCATTGATGGCAGCACGGGTGCGAACCGACCGCGGGTTCTGCGGGCGTGGGTCCGTTTCCGCGGTGCAGAGGCCACCACGGACACGGGCCTGATGTGCGGACTGCGTCAGCGACCGGGCACACCAGCCGGACCTTGGGGAACGTCCCCGCGTAGGGTCACGCGTCGCATCACCCGGGGTGCCGTGTAGTCGCGATTGGCGTAGTGGGCGGTGCTGCGGTTGTCCCAGATACCGACGTCGCCCGGCGACCAACGGTGCCGCACGAGGTGCTCCGGCTTCGTGAGGTGGGCATACAGCAGGTCGAGGATGGCGCGGCTCTCGGCATCGGAGACCCCGACGATGTGGGAGGTGAACCCGGGCTGCACGAACAGCCCCTTCTCACCGGTCTCGGGGTGCACCCGCACCACCGGGTGCTCGACGGGCGGGATGCTGGTCACCTCGACGCCGTCCCACACATTGCCGCGGTTCTCGTGCCGACGCAGGTAGGCACCCCACTCCCGGTTGCCGTCGTGGACTGCGGTGAGCTGGTCAACCAGGTGCTGCACCGGCTCCGCCAGCGAGCGGTAAGCGGCCTGGCTGTCGGCCCACTGCGTGTCACCGCCGGTGGGCGGCAGGGTCACGGCGCGCAGGATGGAGCCGGCCGGCGGGCGCTGCACGAAGGTGACGTCGGTGTGCCAGACGTCGGAGAAGCTGAATTCGGGGTCGGTGCTGTCGATGTTGTAGATCTCGGCGCGGCTGCCGTTCGACTTGGCGACAGGGTGGCCCGCGGTCAGGTCGCCCAGGCGATTGCCCAGCGCCACCTGGTCGTCATCAGTGAGCTCCTGGCCGGAGAAGAACAGCACCTTGTGCCGCAGCAGGGCCTCGTGGACAACGGCGACGTCGCTGTCAGTCAACTGGCGCAGGTCGACGGCGCGCACCCTGGCCCCGATGCAGGGACCGAGCGGTTCGATGCGCGGGCCAAGGTTGGTTGTGCCGGTGGTGGGCTTGTCAGTGGTGATGGTCATGGGAATTCCTCTCGCGGAAGAACCGGGGGTGCTTTGAGGGACGTACGCGGTGTGGCTGGTTCAGCCGCTGATGGTCTCGTCGGAGGCGCGTCCGGCCAGGCGAAGCAGGGTGCCCCTGGTGATGCCGACGAGGGAGATGAGCACGCTGCCGGCCAGCACCAGCGGGGTGCAGATCCGTGCGGCGACGTTGGTCACGTGGACGCAAGGCCGTGCTGAGGGACCATGCATGTGTGCGGACTGCAGCTGGCACGCCGCTGGCTGCTGCGGACTAACGGGACGAACGTCAGGATCAGCGACAGAGCGCCGAGGAGACCCGCAGGAGGTCGACGTGACGACGAGCGGTGAGGTACCTACCGACGGGCCGGGACATCCCCGGTCGGTGCTGCATGCCCACCGTGGCGCGCGTCAGCACATCGTGGTGCCGTGCGGTGTGGAGCATCGCGAAATCCTTCATCGTCGTTTCCTAGTTAGTACATCGGTTTTATAGGATTTAGCCCGAGGGTGCAACCGACGGTCCCCAACTGTCCGGATTGCAGGACGCACTTCAACCTCGGGGAGTCCGGTCCTAGGCGACACCCACCCCGGTCCGTGAGCGCGGTGCTGGCAGAATGCTCCATCGTGAACGTGTCCACCCGCGTCGAATACGCCGTACGGGCGCTGCTGTACCTCGCCGCCCAGCCTGGCTCGTCGTCGGTGGCCGCCATCGCCGAATCGCAGAACATCCCGCGCAAGTTCCTCGCGGCGATCCTGGCCGACCTCAGGCGTGACGGGTTGGTCACCAGCCAGCGCGGACCGGCAGGCGGATACCAGCTGGCCGAGGACCCTTCAGAAGTGTCGATCGGCGAGATCTTCCGCGCGGTCGACGGACCGCTGGCCCGGGTCCACGGGCTACGGCCGCACGAGACGTCCTACGAGGATCTGGCCAGCCACCTTCCCGAGCTATGGGTCGCATTGCGCGTCGCACTACGGCAGGTGCTCGACGACGTGAGCCTCCAAGACGTCCTGAGCGGGCGGTACCCCGAGCACATCCGACAACTGCTCACCGCGCCAGACGCTTGGCAAAACCGCTGACCCCTGTCGAACCCGACCACCCCCACGTCACATCTCGACATGCCGTGTGTCGCAGGTCGTCGGCCTGGATGGCGATGTCCTGGCCGTGCTGGTGCGCCTGCAGGTGCTCGACGACGACAGCCCCTTCGAGGCGTGGCACCACCGAGACCTCTCACCGTTCCTGCCGCCGGGGTCACCCTCGCGGCTCCACCTGCGCCATCACGTGCTGAGCACGCCCGTGGGTCTGGCGAGCGTGGCGCACGACTGCCCCTTGGCTGCCCCGGAGGACCCGCCCGGGCCCCGGCCCTGGGCGCCCGAGGTGGGCGTAGGGATCACGGACGTGTCGCTCGGCTACGGGGTGGAGATCCGGCCGGGCCCCTCGATGTGACGGGCCAGGGTGGACACGATCGAGGCCCGGGCTGCTCGTCCCTCGGGGGTCGGCGTGAGGGGATACACGTGCACGAGCCCCTCCTGCTCGTGGTAGTCCACCTCGACGCCGGCCTCTCGGGCCCGGGCGATCAAGAGCTTCGCGTCGGGCCACAGGATGTCGTGGGTGCCGGCATACAGGCTGATCGGGCCCAGGCCGGTCAGGTCCGCTGCGAGCGGGCTGACGAGCGGGTCGTCCAACGGCAGCCTCGCGCGCCACAGGTCGATGAAGACCCGCGTGCCGTCGCGACCCAGCCACGGGTCGTGGGGCTGGACCGTGTCGATCTCGGGGTTGCTCAGCGACAGGTCGAGCGCCGGGGCGATGAGCGGGGTGCGGGGAAAGGTGCGAGCGTCCCTGTCCCGCAGCAGGATCGCCGTCGACAGCGCGATCTGGCCGCCGGCCGAGTCGCCGGCGAGGGCCGTGGTGCCCCAGCGCTGCTCGCTGCGCAGCACCAGGTCGGCGAAGGCCGGCACCACCTGCGCCGCCGTCCCGTAGGGCACCAGGGGATAGATCGGCACGGTCACCGCCACCCCCGCCTGCGCGGCGACCTGGGCCGTGAGCTCCCAGTGCTGGCGGGCGATCTCGGCATACCACCCGCCCCCGTGGGCGTAGACGACGCCGCCGCGCGGCTCGCCCGACCGGGGCCGGACCGTGTAGACCGGCCAGCCGCCGACGCGCTCGACGTCGATGCGAACGTCCCTGCGCAGCAACCGAGGTGGGCCGTAGGCCTCGGGGCGGGTGGTCCGCTCGGCCAGCCGCTGTCGGGCGCCGCGCTCGGTGCGGAACGGCCGGTTGGCGCGGGTGGCTCGCAGCAGCAGCGGCAGGACGGCGTGGGACATCAACGAGGGCATGGCTTCACCGTATGCCGAGCCCCCCCTACGAGACCTGGGAGCGGGTCGTCAGGACGTCCACCACGCGACGGCCGACGGGCTGCTGATGCCGGCCGGCTTCGAGGGAGATGATCAGACCGTGACCGCACCCACTGCCCCGACCCATGTGACGACGCGCGACCAGGCCAACGAGCCGCGCGTGCTGCTCGCCGCCGCCACGACCGTCGTCCTGTGGGCCTCGTCGTTCATCGTGATCCGGTATGCCGGGCCGCACTACGACGCCGGCTCGATGGCGCTGCTGCGCATGCTCGTCGGCGCAGTCGTGCTGGGTCTCATCGCCGCCCGCTCCGGGATCCGCTGGCCCCAACGCAGATCCGTGCCCCTGGTGATCGCGTGGGGCGTCGGCTGGTTCTGTCTCTACCTGTTGGCGCTCAACGTCGCCGAGCAGACCGTCGACGCGGGCACTGCCGCGATGATCGTCAACCTCGCGCCGCTGATGGTCGTGGTCTTCGCGGGTCTCTTCCTCGGAGAGGGGTTTCCGCGTGGGCTGCTGATCGGCGCGCCCGTGTCCTTCGTCGGCGTGGTGCTGATCGGCCTGGAGTCCAGCGGCGGCCACCTCGCGATCACCGGACTGCTGCTGGCGCTCGCCGCGGCCGTCCTCTACGCCGGCGCCACGCTGCTCCAGAAGCACCTGATGCGCTCCGTCGACTCCACCACCCTGACGTGGCTCGGCGCGACCGCCGGCGCCGTGGCGCTTTTGCCGTGGTCGGGACGCCTGGCCCACGACCTCGCCACGGCGCCGCTCGGCGCGACGCTGGCCATCGCCTACATGGGCGTGCTGCCAACGGCGTTCGCGTTCACGACCTGGGCCTACGTGCTCATGCGGACCTCGGCCGGGCGCACCTCCGCGACCACGTATGTCGTCCCCGCCGTCGCCATCGTGCTGTCCTGGCTGCTGCTGGGGGAGGCCCCGACGCCCGTCATGCTGCTGGGTGGCGCGCTGTGCCTGCTCGGCGTGGCGATCACCCGGATGATGCGGCGGTGACGGCGGCGTCCTCCCGCCATACGTCCGCGAGGGCGAGCGCCCCGAGACTGATGCCGTCGCGCAGCCGGCCCGTGGCGATGAGCTCGCGGACCTGGGCGCGGGTGAACCACCGCGTCGCCTCGACCTCGGGCTCCTCGTCGTCCTGGCTCCCCTCCTCGCGGACGAACCCCGCCAGGACCACGGCCACCGATCCCGCGAACACCCCGGTGTCTGGATAGATCTCGCCCAGCTCAGCCTCGAGCGAGGCCACCATGCTGGTCTCCTCGCCCAGCTCGCGCAGCGCCGCCTGCGCAGGGGAGGCGTCGCCGGGGTCGACCATCCCGCGCGGGATCTCCCACAACCGCACCCCGGGCGCCGGTCGCTCCTGGTCGACGAGGAGCACGCGCGCCTCACCACCCCCTGCGCCGTCGCGACGGATGCACACGCAGGCCGCGCCAGTGAGGCGGCGGTCCTCGTCGCCGAGCTGCAGGCGCAGGTTGGTGCGCGTCCAACCGTCCGTCTCGCGCGTGGCGGCCTCGACCTGCCAGCCGCCGTGACGCTCGTCCGTCCACAGGGTGTCCCAGTCGAGCTGCTCGCTCGGCGGGGACGTGCGCTGCCAGTCGTCGTGGGTAGTGGAGTCCCTCACCAGGCGGGGAGCTCGCCCGCGCCGGGCGTGACCCGCAGGTCGCTCTCGACGATGGCCGTGTCGTTGATGGAGGCCTCGCGCCGCGCCATGTAGCCCAGCTCGTCGAACTCCCACAGCTCGTTGCCGTAGGACCGCCACCACTGCCCGTCGGCGTCGCGCCACTCGTACTGGAAGCGCACCGCGATCCGGTCGTCACCGAACGTCCAGAGGTTCTTGCGGAGCCGGTAGTCCAGCTCGCGCTCCCACTTGCGGGTGAGGAAGGCGGTGACCTCGTCGCGGCCGCGCAGGTGGTCGTCGCGGTTCCGCCAAACGGTGTCGACGGTGTAGGCGCCGGCGACGCGCTCGGGGTCGCGGGTGTTCCACGCGTCCTCCGCCGCCTGCACCTTGGCCAGGGCGGTCTCACGGGTGAACGGCGGCACGGGCTGGCGGGGTTGCATCGGTCCTCCACGGGAGTCGTCGGGTCTCGGCCCACGCTATCGCCCGGCGTCGGTCTCTCGGACCCCCGCCGATGGTTGGATCGATTACTCTCGCCGCGGGCTGGTGCGCGGCCGCCCGCCCCGCCACCGCCGGAGCCGGCGCCGCCGCCCTACGATGCCGACCACGGCCATGATCCCGATCCAGGCCACGACCTCATGGCCTGAGCAGCGCACCCTGCCTCGCCGGCCGGTGGCAGAGTGGTGCGCATGGACGACCTCTCGCGCTTCGTTCAGGCCCAGGATGCTCACGGCGCCTACGACCAGGCCCTGGCCGAGCTGCGCCGCGGGCGCAAGACCAGCCACTGGATGTGGTTCGTGCTGCCGCAGGTGCGCGGGCTGGGCAGGAGCGGCATGGCGGTCCGCTACGGCATCGCGGACCTCGACGAGGCCGGCGCCTACCTCGCGCACCCCGTCCTCGGACCTCGCCTGCACGAGTGCTGCGAGGCGCTCCTCTCGCTCCCTGCCGCGGCGACCGCCGACGCCGTCATGGGCGGCATCGACGCTCTCAAGCTGCGCTCGTCCATGACGCTCTTTCACCGGGCCGACCCCCAGGACCCGGCGTTCACAGCCGTGCTGGAGCGCTACTTCGGGGGAGCCATGGACGACGCCACCGACGCCCTGCTTGCCTGACCGGCGTCATCGGCACTGCTGCCGGAGCCACGCCTGGGCGACCCCGTGGGCGGTGTAAACAGCCCCTCCGGGGGCCGGGACCGCGGCCATCGTCCTCAGGTCGAACGCTCGTTAGAGCGCGGTATGACCCCTGACGCGGGCAGACTGGCGGCATGCGCAGCGACCAGACCTATGACGTCGTCGTCCTCGGGGGAGGCCCCGTCGGTGAGAACGTCGCCCAGTACGCGACCGAGCACTCAGGGCTCACGGCCGTGCTCGTCGAGCGGGAGCTCGTGGGCGGTGAGTGCTCCTACTACGCATGCATGCCCAGCAAGGCACTGCTCCGCCCCATCGAGGTGGCGTCGACCGCCGCCCACCTCGGTGGCCTGTCCCGCCCCCACCTGGACGTCGCAGCCCTGCTCGCGCGGCGGGACGAGTGGGTGTCGCACTACGACGACGCGAGCCAGGTCGACTGGGCCGAGGGCGCCGGCATCGACGTCGTGCGAGGTCACGGCCGGATCACCGGCCCGCGCACGGTGGAGGTCACGCGTGACGGGGAGGGCCCCGTGGTGCTGCACGCCCGGCACGCCGTCGTGATCGCCACCGGCAGCAGCCCCGTCGTGCCCGAGCCGTATGCCGCCGCCCTGCCCTGGGGATCGCGTGACGCCACGGGCGTGGTGGAGGTGCCCGAGCGGCTGGCGATCGTGGGTGGGGGCGTCGTCGCGTGCGAGGCCGCTACCTGGATGGCGGCCCTGGGCTCCCACGTCACGATGCTGGTGCGCGGCGACCGGCTGCTGGGCGGTGCGGAGCCGTTCGCGTCCGAGGCGGTGCTGGAGGCCCTCCGCGGGGCGGGCGTCGACGTGCGTCTCGGCGTGGAGGTGTCGCGGTGCCGCCGCGAGGACGCGCGGGACACCGGTCTCGGTCGCGTCCACGGCGGGATGGTGCACCTGCTGACCACCACCAGCGCTGACACCGGCGCCGGCGCGCCCACCGGCGACCAGACGAGCCCTGCAGCGGACGGCGAGGCGGGTGCGGGCGAGGTGGTCGAGGCCGACGAGCTGCTGGTGGCCACGGGGCGTCGGCCACGCCTCGAGGGTCTGGGGCTCGAGACGGTGGGGCTGGACGCGCAGGCCCTCCTCCGTCATACGAGCTCGCCGTCCGAGAGCAGCCGGGGGGAGGTGCCCGACTGGCTGTTGGCCGTGGGCGACGCCAGCGGCGAGGCGCCGCTCACCCACTGGGGCAAGTACCGCGCCCGCGTCCTGGGTCAGCATCTCGCTGCCCGGACCACCGGCGCGGAGCCGGAGCCGGTGCCTGACGACGTGCCGGTGCCGCAGGTCGTGTTCACCGATCCCCAGGTCGCCTGGGTCGGTCTCACCGCGTCCGCGGCTCGGGAGCGGTTCGGCGAGACCGAGGTGGAGGTGGTCGAGGTGCCCTTCACCGGCGCTGCGGGCGCGGCTCTGCTCCGTGACGACGCGTCGGGCACGGCCTCGCTGGTCGTCGACCGCGGCTCGCGGACGGTTGTGGGCGCGACCTTCGTCGGGCCCGACGCCGGCGAGCTGCTCCACGCGGCGACCATCGCGATCGTCGGCCGGGTCCCGGTGTCGGTGCTGCGGCATGCCGTCCCCAGCTATCCGACCGCCAGTGAGCTGTGGCTCCGTCTGCTCGAGGGCCTGCCGCGGGACCTGCGCCGCTGATGCACTGGCGCGGTCCGGCTCCGCGGCTGACTGCTGCGCGCCTGTCCGGCGCAGCCTGGATGCACACTGTGCATTTGGTGCACTGCGTGCAATGAGCCTAGGCTGGCCACGTGCACAACAGACGCGACCTCGCCAAGCGCGAGACCAGGGAGGCCTTGGCCGACGCGGCGATCGCCATCGCACGGGTCGACGGGGTCGCCGCGCTCACCGCGGACGCGATCGCCGACCGGGCGGGCGTCTCGCGCCGCACCTTCTTCAACTACTTCCCCACCACGGACGCCGTCCTCGCGGTCCCGTCCATGGACTTCGTCACCCGTGCGATCGAGAGCTTCGAGGCGCGTCCCCTGGACGAGCCGGTGCCCACCGCCGCCGTCGAGGCCCTCCTGCACGGAGCCGGTCCCGACGACCTGGCCCGGCTCGCCGACGTGGTGTGCCTGTGCCGCGACGACGCCGCGGCGTTGCGCGTGGAGCGCGACGCCTGGGGCTCCGCCGAGGAGGGGATCGCCAGCGCCCTGGCCAGGCGCCTCCCCGCGGGCACCGAGCCGCTGCGCCTGCGCGTCCAGGCCTCGATGATCGCCGCGGCCGGCCGCGCCGCTGTCCAGGCCTGGGCGGAGGAGCTGGACGCCGACGGTCGGGGTGAGCTGCCCCCGGAGGCCGTCGACCGCCTCCGCGCGCTGCTGCTCGAAGCCATCGGCTACCTGGCCGACGGCTTGAGACCAACGCTGACCCCACCTGACCACCGCTGACTGTCGCCGGCACCCGGCGCGCAGCACCCACCGTCTGAACCACCCCCCTTGATCGGAGCGACCCACCTATGGCCACCCTGCTCTATCGCCTCGGCCTCCTGTCGGCTCGCAAGCCCTGGGCCGTCATCGTGGCCTGGCTGCTCCTCCTCGGCGGCGTCACCGGCGCCGCCGCGGCCTTGCGGACCCCGCTCAGCAGCACCATGACCGTCGAGGGTCTCGAGTTCCAGCAGACGCTGGACACCCTCAAGCGGGAGATCCCGGACGCGGCGGGAGGGATCGGCACCGTCGTCTTCCGCAGCGACTCCGGGCGCTTCACCCCGGCCCAGCAGGCCGCGGTCGCCACGGCGATCAAGGACTGGGAGGCCCTGCCGCAGGTGGCCGATGCCATCGATCCGTTCGCCACGCAGAAGCAGCTCGACGACGCTCAGCGCAAGACCGCGGAAGGTCAGAAGCAGCTCGACGCCAGCGAGAAGCGGCTGCGCGCCGGCGAGGCCGAGCTGGCCCAGGGCAAGGGGCAGGTCGACGGCGCGGCGCGGCTGGGCCTGCTCAAGGGGCAGCAGCTCACGGACGCCCGCGCCAAGATCGCCGCCAGCACCAAGCAGCTCGAGGACCGCCGGACCCAGCTCGAGCGCGGCAAGCGCGAGCTCGCGCTGGGGCAGCGCGAGGTCGCCCTGACCAAGGACACGCGGTTCGTGTCCGCGGACGGCACCGCGGCGATGACGCAGGTCCGGTTCCACCAGGAGATCCACAGCGTCTCGCCCGAGCAGCGCCAGCAGGTCACGGCGCTCGAGCGCCAGCTGGCGGACGCCGGCGTCAAGACCTACTTCGGCAAGGAGCTGGTGGAGGACGTCTCGAGCGTCATGGGGCCCGGCGAGATCATCGGCATCGTGATCGCCGCCATCGTCCTGCTCGTCATGCTCGGCACCCTGGTCGCGGCCGGGCTCCCCCTCCTGATGGCCATCGGCGGGGTCGCGCTCGGCACCGGGACGACCCTGGCGCTCAGCCAGGTCGTCGAGCTCAACTCCGTCACGCCCGCCCTCGGCCTCATGATCGGTCTGGCCGTCGGCATCGACTACGCCCTGTTCATCGTCAACCGGCACCGCGAGCAGCTCAAGACCGGCATGGCCCGCACGGAGTCGATCGCGCTCGCGGTGGGGACGGCGGGCAACGCGGTGACCTTCGCCGGGATGACGGTGTTCATCGCGCTGGCGGCGCTCGCGGTCACCGGCATCGGCTTCCTCGGCACGATGGGCTTCGCCGCTGCCGGGACGGTCGCCTGCGCCGTGCTCATCAACCTGACGCTGCTGCCCGCCCTGATGTCACTGGCGGGCCACCGCATGCTGCCGCGCCGGGTGTGGCGCTCGCACGGCTTCAACGCTCGCGGCGAGTCTCTGTCCGACGCCCATCCTCGCGACTCCGAGCACGCCGACCGCGGCTGGGGTGCCGTCGTCACCCGACACCCCTGGCTGGCGATCGTGGCGGGTCTCGCTCTCGTGGCCTTCCTCGCCGTGCCAGCCACCGGCCTGCGGCTCGGGCTGCCGGACGGTGGCTCGGAGCCCGAGTCGTCCACGGCATACCAGGCCTATGCCACCATCGGCGAGAAGTTCGGCGCCGGGGCCAACGGACCCATCGTCGCGGTGGCGTCCCTGCCGGCCGGTCTCGACGAGCTGGCCACCAAGGACAAGCAGCTCGACGTCGCCGAGGCCCTCAAGCTCGACTCCGGCCTGGTCAGCGTGATGCCGGCCGGTCTCAGCAAGGACGGTCGCACGGCCGTCTACCAGGCCATCCCCAAGGGTGGCCCGGCCGACCAGGCGACCGTGGACACGGTGCACCGGATCCGGGAGGACGCGGCGTTCATCAAGGACGTCACGGGCGCGGACGTCAAGGTCACCGGGCAGACCGTCGCCAACATCGACATCTCCCAGAAGCTCGCCGACGCGCTCCCGCCCTACCTGCTCATCGTGGTGGGCCTGTCGCTGGTGCTGCTGCTCATGGTGTTCCGCTCGGTGGTGGTCCCGCTGATCGCGACGGGAGGCTTCCTGCTGTCCCTGGCCGCGGCCTTCGGCGGCATCGTCGCCGTCTACCAGAAGGGCACGCTCGGGTCCCTCTTCGCGGTGACCCACCCCGGCGCCATCCTCAGCTTCCTGCCGATCCTGCTCATCGGCGTCCTGTTCGGCCTCGCGATGGACTACCAGATGTTCCTCGTCTCGGGCATGCGCGAGTCCCACGTCCACGGCGAGGACGCGCGCCGAGCCGTCCGCACGGGCTTCAGCCACGCGGCGGCCGTCGTCACGGCGGCGGCGATCATCATGGTCTCGGTCTTCGCCGGGTTCGTGCACGCCGAGCTGGCGATGATCCGGCCCATCGGCTTCGGCCTGGCCCTGGGCGTCCTCATCGACGCCTTCGTGATCCGTATGACGCTGACGCCCGCCGTCATGCACCTGCTCGGGGAGCGCGCGTGGTGGATGCCTCGCTGGCTGGACCGGATCGTGCCCGACGTCGACGTCGAGGGCGTCAAGCTGGTCGACCGCGTCCAGGGTCACCCCCACGCCTGACGAGGGGGGCGGTGCGGCGGCGCCCGGGGGCGGTTGAGACCATGGAGTCTCGACCGCCCCCGCCCATCACCTCCCAGGAGAACGAGTCCCCATGCGCACCCGCGACCTCACCGCCGCCGTCCTGGCCACCAGCCTCGCCCTGGCCCTCACCGGGTGCTCGACCGCGCCGAACCAGACCGCGTCGGCGTCCCCAACGTCCCCAGCGCCCTCAGCGTCGTCAGCGCCCTCAAGCCCGGCCGACACGCAGGCCTTCCTCGCCCGCAACGGCCTCGCCGGCAAGGACGTCAAGACGATCGTGTCCGAGCTGGACCGCACCCAGGACGACAAGGCCAAGGGGCTCAAGGGATCCGTCCGGCAGGGAGAGCTCCAGCTCACCGACGCCTCCGGCGCCACCGCCGCCGTGCCGATCCCCGCGGACTCGTTCTACCTGTCCATGGCGCCCTACGTGTCGCGGACGCACGAGTGCTTCTATCACCACCTCACCGGCTGCCAGGGCGAGCTCGCTGACAAGGCCATGCAGGTCACGATCACCGACGCCGCCGGCAAGACCCTCGTCGACGAGCAGGTGCGGACCTACGCCAACGGTTTCGTGGGCTTCTGGCTGCCGCGCGACGTCACCGGCACCATCACGGTGGTGTATGACGGGAAGACGGTGAAGGCACCCTTCGCCACCGGCGCCACGAGCCCCACCTGCGTCGCGACGCTGCAGCTCGCCTGAGGCTCCGCACGCCTCACGCCAGCACGGTGACCAGGTCGTGCGCCCCGTCCGGGCGGATCATCTCGGCATACCACCGGGTCGTCCCGTCCGGCAGCGCCCTGCCGTCCCCGTCCGCGTCCGCGACCGCCAGGCCGGTCGTCTCTCGCCGGTTGTGCGCGGCGTCCGGGCGCCCGTCGTAGGTCAGGGTCAGCGGGTGGTCCCCCAGCCAGGCCGTGACCCGGGCGCCCGCTCGTCCCAGCGACCCGGCCGGCCCGCGAGCACCTCGCCCTCGTCGCGCCACGTGAGGCCGTCGGGCGAGGTGAGCAGGCGCGTCGTCATACGGTCCTCGTGGCCCACGACGTCGAGGGGGTGGCAGCACAGCCAGCAGCGCCAGCCGGACCCGTCCCGGACCACCACCGGGTCCAGTGCTTGGAGCCCGGGGTCGCGCAGGAGAAGTAGAGTCGCCAGCCGTCGTCCAGGCGCACCAGCGCCGGACGCTCGAGCGAGGCCGCGCCGAAGGACTCGCGGTCGAGCGTCACGACCGGGTCGAACCCGACGCCGTCGCGGGAGCTCGCCACGACGACACCCACGCCACGGCCCTCGTCGACGGGTCGGCGGAGCGCCGTCCGGCCTGTCCCGCGCAGTAGCGTGGACCCGACGCACCCCGACCCCACGGAGGCTTCCCGATGATCCACCCCGTCAAGGCTGCCGCCCGCCTGATGCTGGGCTCCCTGTTCGTCATGGGGGGTCTCAACCAGCTCAAGGACCAGACCTACACCGGTGGTCTGCTCGACGAGGCGAGGCAGCGATACGGGTTGCCGGAGGTCGCCGCCCCGGCCGACCTGGTGCGGCTCAACGGGGCCGCCATGCTCACGTGCGGCGCGTCCCTGGCCCTGGGCATCGCGCCGCGGACGTCGGCCCTGGCCCTCGCCGCCCTGCTGCAGCCCACGAACGTCGTGGGTCATGCGTTCTGGTCGATGGACGACCCGCGCAAGGCCTTCGTCGAGCGCAACCACTTCATGTCCAACGTCGCGATCAGCGGTGGGCTGCTGGCTGTCGCTGCGGACTGACGTCGGCGGAGCCGATGGGCCGGTGGGCCGTTGGGCCGGCGGGGATCGAGCCAGGGCCGTCTCGGCGGGGAGGTCGGCCTGGACGTGGCGGCGCCGGTCGCGCCGGTTGAGGGTGTCGACCACGTGGGCGGTGGCCGCGTCCCCGGTCACGTGCCGGTGTGGATGGGGGGGCCGTAGAGAAGCATCAGGCGGGAGAGGAGCAGGTGATCTTGATCGTCGAGCCGGGGTTGCTGGTTCGCGCGGGGGTGCTGGTGCGCGGGTTGTTGCTTGGCGCTGTCGCTGCGCGGGGTTGGGGTCAGTGGCCGAGCAGCGTGCGCAGCGCGAGCCGGGTGGCCTCCTCGTCCAGCTCGAGCTGACCCGTCATGAGGTGCAGCACCGTGCCGTCCATGAGCGCCGACACGGTCAGGGCGACCCGGTAGGGGTCGGGAGTGCCGACCGACGCCACGAGCTCGGCCAGTCCTGCGACCTGGCGGCGGCGGTGCTCGGAGAGGTCCCGGCCACCTCCGGAGGCGAGCGCGAGCCGGGCCCGGGTGTGCACCCCGCCGCCCTCCAGCGCGGCCACCCGGACGAAGGACACCAGGGTCGCCACCACATCGTCCACATCGTGGAGACCGCTTCCAGGATCCATCTGGTGGTACGCCTGGAGGTCTCGAGCCTCGATCTGGAGGAGGATCGCCTCGACCAGCGACTGTCTGGTGGGGAAGTAGTTGGCGGTGCTGCCCAAAGGGATTCGCAGCGCTCGATCGATGGCGCGATGTGACAGCCCCTTGGCGCCCCCCTCGGCCAGGAGCTGGATGGCGGCCTCCAGCACGGCGGTGCGACGATCCGGCATGTGCCCATTATCGGCACAACAGGTGTTTTAACCTGGCCATACGAACGGGCTCCCCAGGCGGACGCCCGGTCGGGCGCGCGAGGGGGAGGCGCCCGGCCGGATCGCCACGGGGAGCCCGGTCGCGTGCACGCTGGGGTGGCCATTGCGTGAACGCTGGGGTGGTCCGAGGTGGTCGAGGTGGCCCTGGCGGCAGCGGCTTGCCTCCGGTGGCTCACCCGGCCGACAGGTCCCTACGGCGGTAGCCGACCAGGCCGAGGATCATCAGCGCCAGGGCGGCGAGGCCCACCCCCCGCCCCGCGAGGACCTGCGGCAAGGCCATGGCCCCACCGGGGTCGCGCTCAAGGACGCGATGCAGAGCTGGCGCGAGACCCACCCGGACTGACGGGGCCCACCACCGCTCAGGTGCCCGGCTCGCGGGCCACCTGCGCGCCGCCGCGCTGCTTGGCGAGATACATCAGCTGGTCCGCCCGGTCGAGACCATGCTGGAAGTCGCCGTCCTGGACGGTGGTCACGCCGATGCTGGCCCTCACCGGGTCCCCGTCGCGCACCGCGCCGAGCCGGGTGAGGCTCTCCAGGTCGTCCGCGAGCGAGCCGCCGACCCCGGCCGGGCGCACGACGACGAACTCGTCGCCCCCGTAGCGGGCGCACAGGTCCTCGGGCCTCGCGGCGGCCCGCAGCGCGGCCGCGAACTGCCGCAGCACCGCGTCACCGGTCGCGTGCCCCCTGCTGTCGTTGACGGCCTTGAAGCCGTCCAGGTCGGCGAGGGCCACCTGCGCGGCCGGCTCGTCCGGCGGCGTCGCCGTCATCTGCTCGCCCACTTCCCACAGGTGCAGCCGGTTGTGCAGCCCGGTCAGCACGTCCCGGGTCGTCATCTCCCGGACCTGCTCGTGGTTGCGGCGCAGGTCGGCCATGGCCGCACGCAGGCCGTCGGCGCGCTTGTTGGCCTGTCGCGCGAGCTCCTCGGCAGCGCGGGTCCGGTGCCACACCTCGAGGGCGAGCACAGCGGTGCGGGCCTGCGAGGCGTGACAGGTGAGGATCGCGTCGGAAAGCCGCCGCGACGCCTCCAGGGCCCCCCGCAGGTCGCCGGCGCTCTCCCGCAGCCCCACGAGGTCATCCAGCAGCTCGATCTGGAAGGGGAGGGACACCCGGTGGAGGACGGCATCGATCAGGGCGCACCCCTCTTCGGGGTGACCCTGCACGCCGCTGATCACGGCTCGGGTGCGGACCACGCTGATGGCGTTGGTGACGTCGCGCATGGAGGCGGGGTCCGGCAGGTCCCGGGCCAGCTCGAGGGCGCCCTCCGTGTCGCCGAGCTCCAGCCGCGTGCGCACGCGCACCGCGCGGATGTGGTGCCCCAGCTCGGGCCAGCCATTGCGCGCGAGCTCCTCGGCCGTCGCTAGGCCGGGGATCTCGGGCGCGAGGCGGATGCCGTGGCGCAGCTGCACGTCGTGCAGGTTGCTGATGGCCAGCGCCTCCATGGCCATGGACTCGGTGCTCGCCGACGGCGTGTGCTCCTCGCGGAAGGTCCGCGCCAGCTCGATCGCCTCGAGGTAGAAGTGGCGGGACTGGTCGGGGCTCGCGAACTCGAACGCGTTGCCCAGGTTGGTCAGCCCGCGGGCCAGGCCCACGGTGTCGTCCTCCTCCTCCGCGAGGCGGCACTGCTCCCGGTGGGCGGCCACGCCCTCCTCGACGAGGCCTAGCTCGACCAGCACGACGCCCTGGACGCCCCTGGCACGGGAGCGCCAGCCCCAGGCGAGGTGCGGGGTCTCCAGGATCTGCGACACCATCGTCAGCGCCTCGTCGAGCCGCTGCTCCCGCCAGGCGAGGAAGGCCTCGAGGACGAGCCTCTCCGGCGAGTGGGGGACGATCGCGAGGCCGTCGGCGAACGCCGCAGGATCGACGTACCTCCAGGACCAGACGCGCTCGAGACGTCGGACGTCGTCGGGGCTCGCTGACATGCGGACAGAATAGGTTGAGCCTCCATCGAGGTCCCGGTGATGTCCGCACCTGGTGCTGGGAGCTGACGCGAACGCCCTGTCGGTGCCGCTGGCTAGGCTGGGACCGACGGCACGACCACCCTGGAGCGTGCCTCGGCCGGAGGCCCCGCGGACCTTCAGGTTCACCTACGAGGAGATCGGGATGGGTGACGGCGACTACTCCCTGTTCACCGGCCTCGGCGGCGACCGGCCGGCCGGGGGCATCGGCCAGACCGGGGCGGACCAGACCGGCGGCGAGACCTTCACCCTGCTCACCCCTCCCCGTGACTGAGCTGCGCCCCGACTGCGCCCGCTGCGTCGGGCTGTGCTGCGTCGCGCTGCCCCTGACCCGCGGGGCGGACTTCCCCGTCGACAAGCCCGGCGGCGTGCCCTGCGGCAACCTGCTCGCCGACGACCGTTGCGGCATCCACGACCGGTTGGCCGAGACGGGCTGGCGCGGCTGCGTGGCCTACGACTGCTTCGGAGCCGGGCAGCGCGTCACGCAGCAGACCTTCGCCGGACGCACGTGGCGGGACGACCCCGACCCGGGCCTGCCGGGCCGGATGTTCGCCGCCCTCCCGGTCGTGCACCAGCTCCATGAGATGAGCTACCTGCTCGCCCAGGCGATCTCGTATGACGCCGCGCCCGATCTCACGCGTCGGTGCAGGCAGCTCGCGGCAGAGGTGGATGCCCTCGCCGGCGGCGCGGCGCAGGACCTGCTCGCGCTCGACGTGACCGCGGTGCGGGCGCGCGTGGCCCCGGCCCTGCGCGACGTCAGCGCCGTCGTGCGCGGGGCGGGGCGCAGCCCCCGGCATACCCGCGGTCGGGGGAGCGCTCGCACCGACCGTCGGATCAGGCCGGGCGCCGACCTGGTCGGTGCCCGGCTGGCCGGCGCGGACCTGCACGGCGTGGACCTGCGCGGGGCCCTGCTCATCGCGGCCGACCTGCGCGACGCCGACCTGACCGGGGCGGACCTGCTGGGTGCCGACCTGCGGGACGCGGACCTGCGTGGGGCCAGGGTGTCCGGGGCACTGTTCGTCACCCCGCCGCAGCTGGCGGCGGCGAGGACCGACGAGCGGACGACGTGCCCGCCAGGTGTGAACGATCTTCACGAGGGGTAGGTTCGTGTGAACCGGTCGTCACGGACCGGGCCAGTCGAACGAAAGGGAAACCTCATGGGTCTCGACGACAAGATGGACAACAAGGGTCAGGACCTGTCCGGCAAGGCCAAGGAGGCCACGGGCAAGGTCACCGGCGACGAGGAGCTGCAGGCCGAGGGCAAGGGCGACCAGATGGGCGCCAACCTCAAGCAGGCCGGCGAGAAGGTCAAGGACGCCTTCAAGAGCTGACGCGCCGAGCAGCACTCACGCCGCCGCCGCACCTCCGCCTGCCGCTCGTTCGGCTCGCGGGTGCGGCGGCGGTGCTCTGCCCGCTCAGGCGAGTGCGCGCGCCAGCTCCCGGACCACCGACGGTCCGTGCAGCGCGAACGCCGTGTAGACCTGCACCAGCGATGCCCCGGCGTCCCGCATCGCCGACGCGTCTTCGGCCGAGCGCAGCCCGCCCACCCCGATGACCGGCAGCGCGCCCGCCGTCTCGTCGTGCACGAACCTCACCACCTCGACCGCACGGGCACGGAGCGGAGCACCCGAGAGGCCGCCCGCCTGCGCGGCATACGACAGCTCGGTCTGGTCCAGGCCGGAGCGGGACAGCGTGGTGTTGGTGGCGATGATGCCCGCGACCCCCACCTCGAGGCAGACCCCGAGAAGCTCGGCGAGGGCCGGGTCGGTGAGGTCGGGCGCGACCTTGACCCAGATCGGCACCGCCTGCACCGCCTGTCCCGCCTCGTGGCCGGCGGCGCTGTCGCTCCGCAGCGCGGACAGGATCTCGCGCAGCGCGTCCTTGTCCTGCAGCTCGCGCAGGCCGGGCGTGTTGGGCGAGGACACGTTGATGGCGACGTAGTCCGCGTGCCGGGCCAGGCGACCGAAGGAGTAGCGGTAGTCCTCCACCGCCTCCTCCAGCGGCGTGACCTTGGACTTGCCGATGCTGATGCCGAGCGTGCCCGCGGGGCGGTGGGCGTCGAGCCGGTCCGCGAGGGCGTCGGCTCCGGCGTTGTTGAAGCCCATGCGGTTGATGACGGCGTCGGACGCGGGCAGGGCGAACAACCGGGGGCGGTCGTTGCCGGGCTGGGCGTGGCGCGTCACGGTCCCGACCTCGACGAAGCCGAAGCCGAGAGCGGGCCAGACCGACAGCGCCTGCCCGTCCTTGTCCATGCCGGCGGCGAGGCCCACGCGGTTGGCGAACCGCACCCCGCCCACCTCCACGGGCGCGGCGGTCGCCAGCGCCGCGCGCAGCGGCGCCAGCAGCTCGGGTCGACGGTCCGCGAGCGCCATGAGGCGCAGGGTGCGCGCGTGGACCCGCTCTGCGTCACCTCCCGACACGGAGTACAGCGCCGGGCGCAGGAGATCGTCGTACAGGCGGGAGAGGAGGGGCACGTGCCCATTGTCGCAAAGGCCGGGGGCTAGTCTCTGGCAGGTGACCGACCAGCAGCCTCCAGGGCCCCTGACCCTCGTCGAGGGCGAGCCCGTCGCGATCCGCTTCGTCAAGTGGGACGGGAGCCAGCACTGGACGTATGACGGTGCCTACCTCGGCCGGGACGAGCACGGCCACTGGGTCGCGGTGCCCGTCGGCGCCCCGATCGCCCGTCCCGGGCGGTCCTTCGACAACGAGCACTACAGCGTGGTCTGCGTGCCGCTCCAGTCCGGACACGTGCTCACCACCAACGCCGACCCGCACAAGGTGCGGCACTACGTCGACATCACGACCGTGCCGCTGTGGTCACGCGTCGACGGCACGGCCACCGTCTCGATGGTGGACCTCGACCTGGACGTGGTGGAGCGCCGTAACGGTCGGATCTACGTCGACGACGAGGACGAGTTCGCCGACCACCAGGTCGAGTTCGCCTACCCGCCGGAGCTCGTCACGTCGGCCGAGGCCGAGGCGCGACGGGTGCTCGTGCTCGTCGAGACGCAGGCGGAGCCGTTCGCGACGGTGGCGGAGGGCTGGCTCGACCGGCCGATCCCGGGCCGGTCAGCGCCCTAGCGCTCAGCCGGCCTGCCTGCCCGCCGTCCGGGCCAGCGGTGGGCCGGTGGGCCGGTGGGCCGGTCAGCGGTCGGTGCGGCGCGCGCGGTCGTCGGTGCCCGGGGCGTCGTCGCGCTCGATGGTGACGACCTCCTTGGCGAGGTCCTCCTCGACGACCTGCTCGCGGGTCACCCGGTCGACGTAGACCCGGACGCGCTCGATCGGCACCACCCGCGTCACGACCTGCTCCTCGTGCAGGACCATCTCGATGGCCGCGTCCTGCTGCAGCTCGCCATCGTCGTCCCGGTGGCCCTGGGGCCGGTGCGCCTCGCCGGCAGCGAGCGCGGCCTCCTTGGCCGGGTTGAGCCGATCCTGGCCGCTCGACACCCCGTCGTGGTCAGCGGGCAGCTCGGCCCGGGCCGGGAGCTCCTCGACGACGAGCTCCTCGCGGCGCACGGTGATCGTGCGCTCCTCCGTGACGACACGCTTGGACACGCGGACCCGACCGGTCTCGACCGGGCGGGTCGTCACGAGCAGCTCCTCCTCGCTGCGGGTGACCGAGACCGGGACGTCGTGCCGGTCGCGCTCACGGCCGAGGCCCTCGTGGGATCGTTCGGTGCGCATGTCCTGCTGGTCGCTCATGGTGGCTCCCTTGGCTCGCGGCGACGGATGTCCCGCTCACCTACCCCTCGCCACCGGCCCCTATGCGCCCGCGCTGGCCGGTCCGGCCGCGCGGAGCCTGGGGCACGAGGGTTCCCCGCACGC
Organism: Arsenicicoccus cauae; assembly: GCF_009707125.1. Lineage (GTDB taxonomy): Bacteria > Actinomycetota > Actinomycetes > Actinomycetales > Dermatophilaceae > Arsenicicoccus > Arsenicicoccus cauae. The sequence goes on along the minus strand of NZ_WLVL01000017.1, from coordinate 103,079 downwards.
CTCGCGGGGTATCCGTGCGACGACGACGTGCGACGACGACGTGCGCTGACGAACCGACGAGACGCAGGAAGAAGACGGAGGGGCCCATGCCGCCGCGGGTGCGCAACCTGGACGAGGTCGACCAGACCGTGACCGTCCCCTGGGACGCCGCCTCCGCGGAGCAGGCGCGCTCCCGCCTGAGGGCCAGTCTGGAGCACGAACGGGTCGACGACACGACCCTCGACGAGGCCGTCCAGGTCGTCTCCGAGCTCGTCGCCAACGCCGTGCAGCACGCCGGTCCGATGCCGGGCGACGTCCTGCGGGTGCACTGGACCCTGCGCAAGGGGGTGGTCGAGGTGGACGTCACCGACGGGGGGTCCTCGTCCACGCCCCACCCCGTGCGGCAGACCCCCTGGCAGACCCGCGGTCGCGGGCTGCGGATCGTGCGTGCCTACGCCCACGAGTGGGGCTACCTCGACCAGCCCAACGGCTCCCGCACGGTCTGGGCCGCGCTGGGCGGCCCGTCCCGACGCCGCACCCGCTGACACCGGCCGGCACCCTGGCGCCCCGCTAGGGTGACCTGCATGGGCAAGGCATCTCGTCGCAAGGGCGACACCAAGAAGACCCGTCCGGCACCGTTCGCGCGCCGCCCCTTCGAGGGCCTGGTGGGCGAGACCGACCTCGTGGCGATGCGCGAGATCGTGCCGGCGGCCACGGCCGCGGTGACGCTGCGCGAGCCGGTGGGGGAGGTGTCGACCGCGACCCTCGTGACCGTGCTGCCCCTGGCCTGGCCCGGGCTGCGCAGGGCGGACGGCGAGGTGCTCGTGGGTCTGCAGTCGGGCACGAGCAGCGGCGACGCCGGTCGCGACCTCGCCCAGGTGCTGCTGGCCGCCGCCGAGACCGAGCCGGGCAGCCCGGTGGCGACGCTGCCCCTCGCCACCGCCGACACCCCGCGCCTGCAGGACCTCCTCGACCCGACTGCAGCCCTCGAGATCACGGTGCACGAGGGCTTCGACTTCTGGGTGGGCGACGGCGACCTGGACGAGGAGGGACGGGAGTCCCTGCAGCGCGCCAACGACAGCGCCATCCCCACCGTCAAGCTCGACGGCGTCCGCTCGGCCTACTGGTGCCTGATCGGTGACCGCGCCTACGTCCGCCAGGTGCTCCCCGACGACGAGGACGCCGCCACCGACGCCCTCGCGCGGCTGCACGCCCGCGGCGAGAGCGCCCTCACCGACACCCACCGGCTGCTGGGCGCGTTCCGCGCCTGTGGCCTCCTCATCCCCGTCTGGGAGGTCGACCCCGGGGCGGACCCCGCGTCCTTCTCGGAGCCCACCCAGCGGATGCAGGAGCGGTATGCCGAGGCCCTGGCCGACAGCACGCCGCTGTCGGCGGACGAGCGGCGGGCTCGCTCGGGCCTGCTGAGCCGCCAGATCACCCTGCGCTGACTGGGGTCCGCCGTGAGCGGTGACCACGGGCGGCCGGTGGCGGTCGTCATACCGGCCAAGGACGAGGCCGAGCGGATCGGCGCCACGATCAGGGCTGCGGCCTCCCTCCCCGGCGTCGACCTGGTCGTCGTCGTGGACGACGGTTCCCGCGACGACACGCAGTCCGTCGCCCGTCAGGCGGGGGCCGTGGTCGCGCGGCATTTCCGCAACCGCGGCAAGGCCGCCGCGATGCAGACCGGGGCCGCCGTCGTCGAGCGGCGCGACCAGCACGAAGGCCGGGCCGGGGCCGAGCGTCGGTTGCTGCTCTTCGTCGACGCGGACCTCGAGGACTCCGCGGTCGAGGTGGGGGTGCTCGTGCCGCCGGTGGCCGGCGGCGAGGCGGACCTGGCGATCGCGACCCTGCCGCCGCAGCGGTCGGCCGGCGGTGGCCGCGGCTTCGTGGTGCGCCTGGCGCGCGAGGGCATCCGGTCGCTGACGGGGTGGACGCCCACGCAGCCGCTGTCGGGGATGCGCTGCCTGAGCCGTGAGGCCTACGACGCGGCGCAGCCGTTCGCTGCGGGGTGGGGCGTCGAGACCGCCATGACGATCGACGTGCTCGCTGCGGGCCTGCGGGTGGTGGAGGTGCCGTGCGCGCTGCACCACCGCGTCACCGGCTCGGACTGGCGCGGGCAGCTCCATCGCGCCGCGCAGTACCGCGACGTGTGGCGGGCGCTCGCCGTGCGACGTCTGCGTGCCCGCCGGGCCGGTCGACGGGCGCCGGACTGATCGTTCACCTCGTCGCGGTGGCCAGACGGCCGCCAGCACCCGGCCTCGCTCGTCGTGCCGTCCGAGGACGATCAGGCAGCGCGATCCGACCACGGACGCTGACGCGAGGCGCCGATCGGCGGCGCTGGTCCGGTCAGGGTCTCGGCGCCGGCTGCTGGTCGGTCCGTCGAGCGTCCAGGACGATGGCGATGATCAGGGGCACGAGCACCGTGGCGCCGACGGCGGGGATGGCGGTGCCGGAGTCGTTCATGACGAAGCCGATCAGCCACATCACGACGATGCAGATCAGACCGGGGCGCAGCAGCGGCACCCGCTCGTAGGCCGGCAGGAGAGGCCGCCCCAGCGCCGAGCGTGGTCTCAGCAGAGCGATGACCACCAGGGCCAGGCCGACGGGGATGAGCGTCGCCAGCGGTGACCCGGTGAGCAGGTCGAGGTTCTGCTGGGCCTTGCGGGAGACGACGTCCACCGCCCCGCCGTCCAGCACCGTCTGGACGAACCGCCCGAGGTGCGTGCGGGACGACGCGGGGCGCAGGTAGTCCGCCACCGCCAGCCCCACGAGGACCAGGACCGTCACGACGCCGACGAGCAGGACGCGCCCCCAGCCGAGGCGCAGCCCGAGGGCGACGACGACCAGGCCGGCGACGGCGGGCAGCAGTGCTGCCGGCCCGCCGAGGTCGGCCCCCCAGGAGGGCGACCCGTCCACCACCACCGCGACGAGCCCGATCGCCAGCGCGGCGAGGGCGCCGGCTCGCGGATGCCCCCGTCGCGCGCCCAGGTCGGCCACGGCCACGCACAGCAGCAGGGTCGCGGTCGCGAGCAGGGCGAACGCGACGTTGCCGAGGCCGTAGAACCGCCCGCCGATCGTCGGCTGCTCGCCCATGAGGGTCGACAGGGTGAGGTGCGAGCCGGTGACGGCGTCACCCGCGATGACCATCACCGTGAGAGCGGCGACCGCTGCGGGCGACCCGAGGGGATGACGGCGCCAGGGGCCGACGAGCGCGACGGACCCGAGGACCAGCGCGATGGCGGCCACGACGGCGCTGAGCGTCAGCAGCGGGGGCCCGACCCGCCACCACGGCACCAGCCCCGCCAGGTAGGTCGCGGCGGGCACGCAGGCCGCGACCACGGCGACTGCCCGCACGCCGCGGGCCAGCCTCGAGCGCGTCGTGTCGTCGGCGGACCGGCGTCGCGCGAGGAGCAACGCCCCGAGGTAGAGCACGAGCTGCCCGATCGCCCAGGTCTTGAAGAAGGGGTCGGCGAGCGGCTGCACCCGGTGGGCTGCCTGCGCGGTGTCGACCATCGCGTCGCGGCGATCCTCCGCCGCCCCCTCGTCGGGCAGGACGGTCCACGCCTCGCCGGTCCAGGCGACGGGCGGGGTGCCGCCGCGCAGCGCGACGGTCTCGGGGGCCAGGTCCGTCAGCAGGACCACGCCGTCCTGACGGGTAGCTGAGGACCGCAGCGTGCCGGGCACGATGTCCGGGCCGCGCTCGAGGACGACGCGCACGCGCTCGGCGGGCCCGTCGTCGGCCAGGCCCGCGACGATGACGGTGACGCGCTCGGGTGCGGCGGCGAGCACCTCGCCGAGCCGCGCGTCCAGGCCCGCCAGCTGGGCCGCCCGGGCATCCCGGTCGCGGGTGGTCAGCCCGCCCGGGTCGACGAGCGTGACCGGGCAGCGGGCCAGGTCGGACGGCAGGGTCGCCGGCGCGTATGCCGTCGCCCGGCCCACCCGACCGTCGCCGTCGGCGGCGCCGACCGCCGCTGCGGGCCCGATCGCCGAGACGCAGTCCCCGCGCTGCCGCAGCGTCGTCGTGAGGCTGCCGAGCCGACTGGCCTGGCGGGTGCGGGCCGCCGCGTCGGCATAGCGCTGCCACCCGGTCAGCACGCCCCCCTCGCCCACCGCCGGGATCGCCGAGCAGGGCGGACGGGGGTCGTCACCCTGGTCGGGCTGGGCCGCGCGCCCGCCGGCGCCGAGCGTGAGCCACCCGTCGACCGGGCAGGTCGTCAGGTGCACCGACCGCACGATCAACGAGGCCGATGCGCCATGCTCCAGCATCGACCACAGGTGAGGGGTGCGGGCGGGGTCGAGGTCCTCGGCGTCCAGACCCGGCATGCCCACCACGACCACTGGTCCGGGGGCCGGCCGCTCGGTGGCCGCGGCGGCGCGGGCAGACGCCTGCGGAGCGCCTGCGGCGGCCCCGGTCCCGGCGACCACGCCGAGCAGCACGACGCACAGGGTCGTCATACGGCCCAGCAGGGCGAGCAGGCGGGAGGGGAGGGTCACGGCGTCAGCCTAGGACGCACCCCTGACATCCCCTCTCCTCTCAGGCGCCCCTAGGATCTCGCGCATGACCACCTCCCTGACCGTTGCGGGCGAGCGCCTCCGGGCGTTCTTCGCCGTCGACGACCTGTGGGAGCGCCCCAGGCCGACGGCCGCGCAGCGGCGCAACGACCTGTGGATCGCCCTGGCGCTGTGGGTCTGGGGAGCGCTCGGCATGGAGCTCGTGCGCAGCATCGCGGATCCCCGCTACGTCGACCACCCGGTCTGGGTCCAGCACCTGCTCATCGCGCTCGGCACGCTGCCGCTCGTCTGGCGGCGCAGCCACCCGCTGCTCGTCATGGGGCTCCTGCAGCTGCACATGTTCCTCGTCGGCATCACGGTGAGCGAGGTCATGCGGGGGTTCACGATGCAGTGCGTCTACGTCTTCGCGTTGTTCACCGGGGTGGCCTGGGCGCGCTCGCGACGCGCGATGGTGGGCCTGGTGGCGGCGGTCCTCGTGCTGATGTTCGGCTGGATCGCGTGGCAGTACGCCCTGGGCACGGCCGTGCAGGAGATCCTCGACCGTCGCGAGGACGCCCGGCCCGCGCACGGCCTGTTCCCGCTCGTCCCGGCGGCCGTGGCGTTCGACGTGCTCACCAACCTCGTCTACTTCGGCGGCGGCATCGTCGGCGGCCAGGCCGCGTGGCGGCAGGCGCGCTCGCGCGACCAGCTCGAGCGCCAGTCCGTCCAGCTCGAGCAGCAGGCCGACGAGCTCGCCGACCGCAAGGTGGTGGAGGAGCGGCTGCGGATCGCCCGGGAGCTGCACGACGTCGTCGCCCACCACGTGTCCGTCATGGGCGTGCAGGCCGCGGCCGCGCGGCGCGTCCTGGACCGCAACCCCGAGGCCGCGGCCGCAGCGCTGGGCCAGGTCGAGGAGTCCTCGCGCCAGGCCGTCGGCGAGATGCGCGGGCTGCTGGGCACGTTGCGCCGCACCGACCGCATCGCGGGCACCCCCGGCGACGACGCGCGGGCCGAGGGCACCGGCCCGGATCGCGCCCCCCAGCCCGGTGTCGACCAGGTCGCCGAGCTCGTCCACGCCGCGTCGAGCCCGGGGTTCACCGTCACCTACCAGGTGGTCGAGGACCGGCCTGGTGCGCTCACGGAGGTGCCGATGCCCGTGGGGCTGTCGATCTACCGGACGGTCCAGGAGGCGCTGGCCAACGTCCGGCGCCACTCCACCGCGCACACCGCGGCCGTGGTCGTGCGGATCGACCGCGAGGCGGGGCGCAGGTTCGTCGAGGCGGAGGTGCTCGACGAGGGGCGACCCCGCTCGGGCACGTCCGGGTCCGGGCTGGGGCTGCTCGGCATGCGCGAACGCATCGCCTCGCACGGCGGCACCTCCGAGATCGGACCCCGGGCGACCGGTGGCTACCGCGTGCGGGTCAGGTTCCCCCTGGCCGCGGGCTCATGACGGTGCCGACCATCGTGGCCCCGCCGCGGCCCTGGCCTCGTCCCGCCCGTCACCCTGGCGGTCGCTAGGGTGGCGGCCATGGGGGACGACCAGGGGAGCTCGACCGCCGGCGGCCGGACCAGAGCCGGCGCCAGCACCGACATCAGCACCAGCGCCCGGCCGCGCACCGAAGGACCGGGCGTGACCACGCTCAGGGTGCTGCTCGCGGACGACCAGGCGTTGGTGCGCAACGGTTTCCGGCTGATGCTGTCGGTCGAGGACGACCTCGAGGTCGTCGGTGAGGCTGCCAACGGCGCGGTCGCCGTCGACCAGGCCCGCAGCCTGCGCCCCGACGTGGTCCTGATGGACGTGCAGATGCCGGTCATGGACGGGATCGAGGCGACACGGGCGATCGCGGCCGAGGACCTCGCCAAGGTCCTGATCCTCACGACCTTCGACAACGACGACTACCTGTTCGACGGGCTGCGGGCGGGCGCCAGCGGGTTCCTGCTCAAGAACGCCGACCCCGACCAGCTCGTCGACGCCGTCCGTGCGGTCGGTCTCGGCCACGCCCTGCTCGCGCCCGAGGTGACCCGCCGGGTCATCGCCCAGATGGCGGCAGCCGAGGGCCCTGCACCGACCGGGCCGGCGGCCGGCGGCCGGCATACCGCCGCCCTCGCCACCTTGACCGAGCGCGAGCGCGAGGTGCTCGTCCTCGTGGGCCGGGGGCTGTCCAACGCCGAGATCGCCCGCGAGCTCTTCGTCGGCGAGGCGACCGTCAAGACGCACGTGTCCAGCTGCCTGGCCAAGCTGCACCTGCGGGACCGGGTGCAGGCCGTGGTCCTCGCCTACGAGTCCGGGCTCATCCAGCCGGGGGAGTAGCCCCGCGTCGAGATCATCCTCGCGGGGGAGGTGCCCACCCTCGCGGCCTCCTAGGTTGGGTGGTGCGAGCAGGCCGTATGCCGGAAGAACCACTTCCGGGGCCACTCGCACGAGGAGGGGTGAGACGTGATCGAGGTCCAGGACCTGACGCGGCGGTTCGGCGACCACACCGCCGTGGACCACGTGTCCTTCGCGGTGCCGCGGGGGCAGCTGCTCGGCTTCGTCGGCGGCAACGGCGCCGGCAAGACGACGACCATGCGGATGATCATGGGCCTGCTGCAGATCCACGAGGGCGAGGTGCGCTGGGACGGTCACGAGGTGACCACCGCGGACCGCCGCACGTTCGGCTACATGCCCGAGGAGCGCGGCCTCTACCCCAAGCAGGGGATCGCCGACCAGCTCGTCTACCTCGGTCGGCTGCACGGGATGTCTCGCCCGGACGCCCAGCGGGCGACGGACGAGCACCTCGAGCGGTTCGGCCTGGGTGACCGCGCCAAGGACAAGCTCGAGTCGCTGTCGCTCGGCAACCAGCAGCGCGTGCAGATCGCCGCGGCCGTGCTGAGCCGGCCCCGCGTGATGATCCTGGACGAGCCGTTCTCCGGGCTCGACCCGGCCAGCGTCGACACGATGGTCGACCTCCTGCGAGAGCACACCCGCACCGGCGTGCCCGTGCTCTTCTCCAGCCACCAGCTCGACCTCGTGGACCGTCTGTGCGACGGACTGGTCGTGCTGAGCAAGGGCCGCGTCGTCGCCCAGGGCACCGCCGACGAGCTGCGGTCGAGGGGGCCGCAGCGTCATCGCATCGTCCTGGGCGGCGACGCCGGATGGGTGCGGTCCCAGCCAGGGCTGCACGTCGTCGACGTGGACGGGGCCGCGGCGCTGGTAGAGCTGCTGGAGCCGGGAGCCGACCGCCACCTGCTGACCGAGGCCCTCGCGCGCGGTACGGTCACCGAGTTCGCCCGCGTGCGCCCCAACCTGAGCGAGATCTACCGAGAGGTGACGGCATGAGCACCCAGATGGCCCCCGGGACGCATCCCTCCCCGTCGACGCCGGCAGCTCAGGGCGCCGCGGCCCCGGGCGGAGGCCGCGCGCCCCGCAACGCCTGGCAGCTGGTCGCCGCCCGGGAAATGGCGGTCAAGCTGCGGGACAAGAACTTCCTGGTCGGCACCCTGGTCACGATGTTCCTGCTCGTGGGGGTGATGGGCCTGCAGGGGTGGATGGCGAGCCGGTCCACCACGACCAGGATCGCCGTCGTCTCGGCGGAGGGCAGGGCCCTCGCGGACGCGGTCGGCGCCGCCGTGAAGGGCGCGGACCAGGACGACGCCGTCGAGGTCACCCAGGTCGCCGACCAGGCCGCCGCAGAGTCGCTGGTCACCGAGGACAAGGCCGACGTGGCCGTCGTGCGGTCCGGGCAGGGCTGGCAGCTGCTGGGCAAGGACACGCCGGACAGCAGCCTCACGACCACGACGCGACAGGTGCTGCAGTCGCAGGTCCTCGCGGCCACCGCCGCCAAGGCCGGCACGACGCCCCAGCAGGTGCAGGAGCAGACGGCCGTCACGACCCGGGCGTTGTCCGGCACGGACGAGGGGACGACGATGACCGCTCGGGTCGTCGGTCTCGTCTTCGCGATGCTGTTCTACTTCGCGGCCCTGATGTTCGGCATGCAGATCGCCCAGTCGGTGATCGAGGAGAAGCAGTCGCGGATCATCGAGATCCTCGCCTCGGCGATCCCGGTCCGTCAGCTGCTCGCCGGCAAGGTGCTCGGCAACACCGTGATGGCCATGGGGCAGATCGTGCTCTACGTCGGCGTCGGGTTGATCGGCATGTCCTTCACCCCGCTCAAGAGCATGCTGGCGGGGATCGCCGGTGGCGCGGTGTGGTACCTCCTGTTCTTCCTCGCGGGCTTCCTCGCCCTGGCCTGCATCTGGGCCGTCGCCGGCTCGCTCGCCACCCGCAACGAGGACCTCCAGCAGACCACGACCCCGCTGACGATGGTGCTGATCATCGGCTTCTTCGCCTCCTTCATGGCGGCGGGGGTGTGGCGGGTGGCGCTGTCCTACGTGCCGGTGCTCTCCTCGATGCTCATGCCCATGCGCCTCCTGGACGGCTCGGCGCAGTGGTGGGAGGGCGTCATCGCCCTCGCGCTCACCCTGGCCTTCGCCGCCGTCGCGATGGTCCTCGGCGAGCGGATGTACCGCCGCTCGCTCATGCAGACCTCGTCTCGCATGACGTTCAGGCAGGCGCTGACCGCGTCCGACTGAGCCATGATCGTGGACGCCTGCCCCCGCCCCCGCGGCGGCGGGCGTCCGTCCGCGTCGAGGAGTCCACATGCGCTACGCCTATCTCGGTCCCGCCGGGACGTTCACCGAGCAGGCCCTGCTGCAGCGGCCCGAGGCGTCCGCCCCCGACGCCGAACGCGTGCCGCACGGGTCGGTCGACTCCGCGCTCGCGGCCCTGCGCGCGGGCGAGGTCGATGCCGCGGTCGTCCCCATCGAGAACTCCGTCGAGGGCGGGGTCAGCGCCACCCTCGACGCCCTCGCCACCGGCGACCCGCTCGTGGTGGTCGGCGAGATGCTGGTCCCCATCACCTTCGTCCTCGCGGCGCCGGCGGGGGTCACGCTCGCGGACGTCCGCGCGGTCGGCACCCACTCCCATGCCTGGGCCCAGGTCCGCGGCTGGATGTCGACGCGGCTCCCCGAGGCGGCATACGTGCCGACCCTGTCGACGGCGGCGGCCGCGGCCGGCCTCGGGACGGCCGTCGAGGAGCAGACCCCGTATGACGCAGCCGTGTGCGCGCCCGTCGCCGCGACCGTGCACGGGCTGGAGCTGCTGGCGAGCGACATCGGCGACAACCGGGCCGCCGTCACGCGCTTCGTGCTGGTGTCGCGCCCGGGCGGCGGGCCGGCACCGACGGGGGCGGACAAGTCGACGATGGTGCTCTACCAGCACGAGGACCACCCGGGCGGGCTGCTCGGGCTGCTCGAGCAGTTCGCGGTGCGCGGCATCAACCTCACCCGGCTCGAGTCCCGTCCTACCGGGGAGGGGATGGGGCGCTACTGCTTCAGCATCGACATCGAGGGGCACGTGGACGACGAGCGGGTGGGCGAGGCGCTCATGGGGCTGCGGCGGGTGTGCGCGGACGTGCGCTTCCTCGGCAGCTACCCGCGGGCAGACCGACTCGCGGCGACGGTGGCGGCGGGCACGCAGGACACGGACTTCCAGCAGGCCCGGTCCTGGCTGCGCTCCCTGCGCACCCCCTGAGCGCCGGGGTGTGGGCGGTCTCACCCGCGCCGGAGCAACCCCTGCCGCGCGACGGTCGGGGCCGCTGGCTATGGTCGAGCCATGACCCACATCCTCTGCATGGGGGGCGGCGGCTTCTCGATGTCGCCCGACAACGCGGCCACGGCCCTCGACCGCTACGCCCTCGAGCTGACGGGCAAGGACAACCCGCTCGTCTGCTTCGCGCCCACGGCGTCGGCGGACGACCCGGAGTACGTCCACCGCTTCCTCACGGCGTTCGGTGCCCTCGGCGTGCAGACCATGGTCCTCACGCTGTGGGAGGACGCCCGGCACGCCCTCGAGCGCTTCGGGGACATCGACCTGCTGTATGTCGGGGGCGGGTCCACGGTCAACCTCGTGGCGCTGTGGGAGGCGCACGGCGTCAGCCAGGCGGTGCGGGATCTGCGGGCGGAGCGCGACGTGGTGTTCGCGGGGACCAGCGCCGGCGCCAACGTGTGGTGCGAGGCGTGCACGACGGACTCGTTCGGTGGCGTCGACCCGTGGCGCGGGGGGCTGGGCTTCGTGCGTGGTTCCTTCTCGCCGCACTTCGACAGCGAGCCGGAGCGGGCCCCGCACTACCTGGGCTGGGTGCGCGACGGGGAGCTGCCCGTGGGCTGGGCGGCCGACGACGGCGCGGCGCTGCACGTCCTCGACGGCAAGGTCCAGGCGTGCGTGGCCGAGCGCGACGGCGCCAAGGTCTATCGGGTGGACCGGGGCGGCATCACGGCGCAGCAGATGACGCGCCTCCCCTGAGGGCGAGGTACTTGCGCAGCCCCCGCTCGCCGGCTCGCATCATGTGGGTGTGGTTGATGCGCAGCAGGCGGTGGCTGGTCACCGGCATGCGCTCGAGGTGCTGGTTGGTGAGGTAGACGTCCTGGGTCCAGCGGGCGGCCGTGGTGGTGTCACCCTGCCAGGACAGGTCCCACTGGGCGTAGCCGACGAGGTCCTGGGCGAGGCCGACGCGCAGCAGCCCGGCCTCGCGGTCGAGGATCTGCTTGGTCGCCACGACCTTGAGGGTCACGGGGATCAGCGACCGTACGGACAGGCGTCGGGCGTCGTCCGTGAGCGGCTCGGTGGCGCGGATCTGGGGCCACCACTGCTCGTACCCGTCGACGTCCGCGAGGACGTCGTAGGCCTCGCCGAGCGGCAGCGGCACCTGCCACACGTGGTCGAAGTGGTAGTGGTGCGGGGCCATCATGACGAGCGAGCCTCCTTGCGACGCAACCAGAGCCAGGCCATCAGCGCGCAGAGGACGCCGTTGAGCAGGCCCACCGCGATGTCGATGACGTGGTGCATCCCACGGTAGGCCCTGGCGTAGGCCACGAGGAGCGGGATGATCACGCAGACGGTCTGCACGAGCCGGCGCAGGACCACGTTGTCGATGCGGTGCGCCATGAGGGCGAGGGAGAGGTAGAGCGCGGTGGCGGCACCCACGTGCCCGCTGGGGTAGGACGAGGTGGGGGGCGCGGGGTCGAGCTTGCTGACCTGGGGGCGGGGGCGCCCGGTGAGCTCGGTCGCCGCGACGAAGATGCTCGCCTGCAGGGCGATGGCGATGCCGGGGATCACGGCATACCACCACTCCTTGGTGCGCCACCAGACCAGGGCGATCATGAGCAGGCAGAAGCCGATGGCGTACTCCGTGTTGCCGATGTGCGACCAGACCATCGTGATGGAGTCCCAGACGCTGGTGCGGCTCGCCTCGAGGTTCTTGCTGATCGGCTCCTCGGCGGTGCCCCAGCTCTTGAGCGGGCCCATCAGGGCCAGGCCGAAGCCGTAGATGGCGAGGAACAGCACGATCCCTGGCGTGATGGCCCGGACGAGGAGGTCCTTGAACGCCGCACCGACCCGGGGGTGGGAGCGGTCGAGGTCGTAGCGCAGCAGGAAGGGCATGTCAGGTTCTCCTCGGCCCGAGAGCGTCGGTGCGCTCGGTGGTGGGGTCGGTGGGGTCGGTGGGGTCGGACGGGTTGGCCGGTACGGCGTCCTCGCGGGTCGCCGGCACGTGCACGAAGCCGCGCCACGAGCCGTAGACGAAGGCTGCCGCGAGGAGCAGGCCGGCGGTCACGTCGGAGGGGAAGTGGACGCCGAGGTAGACGCGGTCGAGCAGGACCGTCACGGTCGCCACGGACGCGAGCACCACGGCGCAGGTGCGGCGGGCGCGGGTCCGCAGCAACGGCCACAGCAGGACGACCAGGACCATGCAGATGGCCGCGGTGTTGGCGGCGTGCCCGGACGGGAAGCTGTAGCCGGGCGCGTGCGACACGGGATCGTCCACCACCGGCCTGGCCCGCTGCACGAGCAGCTTGACCTGCAGGAAGAGGTTCCAGCCGAGCATCATCGTGATCCAGGCCCACCAGGAGCGGGCGGTCATGCCGCGGGCGCGCCAGGTCCACAGGCACACGAGCGTCGCGGCGAGGTAGGCCCGCCACGGCTGCCAGATCTCCTGCCACAGGACGAGGGCCGAGCGCAGGCCGGGGTGGGCGCGGGTGAGATCCGTGGCGGCGGCGATGGCGCGCTGGTCGAGCTCCATCAGTGGTGCGTAGCGTTGCTGCACCAGCACCGCCAGGGCGATGACAGGGGTGCTGAGGACGACGGCGGTCATCACGGCGCGGACCAGCTGACGCGCGTGGTGGCGACGCAGCCTCCCCCGCAGGCTGATCTGCCGGACGGGGCTCACGCGGCGACGTCCTCCTTGGAGGCGCCGGTCGCCGGGGTGGCGGAGGCGACCCGGACGCGCAGGGCACCCGGCAGGACGTCGGCGGTGATGGCCGTGCGCTCGCCGATCGTGTCGCCGTCGAGCTGCACCTGCACGGCGCGGTTGGCCCGGACGGTGATGTGGCGGGTGGTGTGGTGCGTGACGCGGTGGTGGCCCTTGCGCTTGGCGGTGACCAGGCGCAGGAGCACCGCGCCCCAGCCGATGCCACCGTCGGGGGACAGCATGAGGGCGTCCAGCTTGCCGTCGTCGACCTGGGCCTCGGGCATGAGCGCCAGGCCCTGGATCTTGCCGCAGTTGCCGATGATGACGCTGCGCGTGCGCCGGGAGAAGGTCTCGGTGTCGGTCGTGACCTGGGCCTTGAACTGGGAGCCCCACAGGTGCTTGGCGCCGGACACGAGGTAGGCGGCCCAGCCCACCTTGGACTTCAGGCCCTCGGGCGCGTCGGCCATGATGTCCGCGTCGAAGCCCATGCCGGCCATGACCAGGAAGTGCAGCTCCTCGGGGCCGGTGTCCTCCGGGGCCAGCGCCTCGGCGTCGACGGGCTGGTCATCGACCTCGCCCTCGCCGTCCATCGGGGCAGGGTTGACGCGGAGCACGCCGACGTCGATGACGCGCTCCTCGCCGGTCAGGGCGATGGCCAGGGCGTCGCGCAGCGAGTCGACCGGCAGGTCGAGGTTGCGGGCCAGCAGGTTGCCGGTGCCGCCGGGCAGCAGGCCGATCGGGACCTCGGAGCGGGCGCGGGCCATCTCGCTCCCGACCGTGCGCACGGTCCCGTCGCCGCCGAGCGGGCAGATCACGTCGACCCCCGCGTCGAGCGCCTCCTTGGTCTGGCCCGAGCCCGGGTCGTCCTCGGTCGTCTCCAGCCAGAGCGGCTCGTCCCAGCCGGTCTCCTGGCACAGCGCGCGGACCTCGTCGCGGACCTTGGCGACGTCGTCGAACTTCGTGGGGTTGACGATCACCGCGGCGCGGGGGAGCGGCTCCGGGTCGGGGGTGGTCTCGCTCGCGACGCCGGTCGAGGCGCCACCAGCCCTGTCGGTGCTGTCGGTGCTGTCGGAGCTGCCGGCCGCGTCCGACGGCCGCGCTGCACCCGATCGTCCCCGGGTGGCGAGGACGAGCACGAGCAGCAGGACGGCGACGGCGACGCCGATGACGAGGATCCACATGTCTGGCACGCCTGAACGGTACCCGTGCGAATGCCTGGGCCAACCCCGTTTGGGCCCGATCGGTGCCGCCTCGTGGCCCCGGGTCGTATGCCGCGTCCCGCCACCGGGGCCGAGGCGGCGACCACGCGAGCGTCCGGCCCGTCCGGCATACGAGGTGGAGGGGTGTCGTCGCAGGCCACTAGGCTGAATCCGTGATCGACATCAAGCTGCTGCGCGACGACCCCGAGCGGGTCAGGAAGTCGCAACGTGCCCGCGGCGAGGACGACACCCTCGTCGACCAGATCCTCGAGCTGGACCAGCGTCGTCGCGCGGCGCAGTCCCGGTTCGAGGCGCTCCGGGCGGAGCAGAAGTCGGTGTCCAAGGACGTGGGCGCCCTCATGGGTCAGGCGCAGCGGGCCAGGAAGGCCGGCGCCGACGACGCGGAGCAGCTGAGGCAGCAGGCCGAGGCGGCCCGGGCCACGGCCGGTGAGCTGAGCACGCAGGTCAAGGAGCTCGAGCAGGCCGCCGACGAGGCCGCTCGTGAGATGGACGTCATCGCCCACCGCATCGGCAACGTCATCGTCGACGGTGTGCCCACCGGCGGCGAGGAGGACTTCGAGCTGCGCGAGACCGTCGGTACGCCACGGGACTTCGCGGCCGAGGGGATCGACGTCAAGGACCACGTCGAGCTCGGCACGGCGCTCGGGATCATCGACCTGGAGCGCGGGGCCAAGGTCGCGGGCAGCCGTTTCTACTACCTCAAGGGCGACGGGGCGCGGCTGGAGTACGCCCTCATGGGGCTCTGTCAGCAGATCGCCGCCGAGGAGGGCTTCGTCCCGCTCGTCGTCCCCAACCTGGTCAAGGGGCAGACGATGGCGGGCGCCGGCTACCTCGACAGCCACGCCGACGAGGTCTACCAGCTGCCCGCCGACGAGCTCTACCTCACCGGCACCTCCGAGGTCGGCCTCGCGGGCTACCACCTCGACGAGATCATCGACCTGTCGGACGGCCCGCTGCGCTACACCGCGACCTCGACCTGCTACCGCCGCGAGGCGGGCAGCCACGGCAAGGACACCAAGGGCATCTTTCGCGTGCACCAGTTCCAAAAGACCGAGATGTTCGTCTACTGCCGCCCCGAGGACGCCGAGGCCGAGCACGACAACCTCCTGCGCATCGAGCGGCGGATCCTCGACGCGCTCGAGCTGCCCTATCGCATCATCGACGTCGCGGCCGGCGACCTCGGTGGCCCGGCGGCGCGCAAGTTCGACTGCGAGGCGTGGGTGCCGAGCCAGGAGCGCTACCGCGAGCTGACGTCGACGTCCAACTGCACAACCTTTCAGGCGCGCCGGCTCGCCATCCGGGAGCGCGACCCCCAGGGCAGCGGCACCCGCGTCGTCGCGACGCTCAACGGCACGATGGCCACCAACACCCGGCCCATCGTCGCCCTCCTGGAGAACCACCAGCAGGCCGACGGGTCCGTGCGTGTGCCCGACGCCTTGCGGCCGTGGCTCGGTGGCCGCGAGGCCCTGACGGCATCGGGTCGCTGACCCGTGCGCCACGGCCCCCGGATGGTCTGCCTCGACATCGACGGCACCACCATCAACCACGCCCGTGAGCTGTCCCCTGCCGTCCAGGAGGCCGTCCAGGCCGTGGCGGACGCCGGGGTGCACGTCGTCGTGGCGACCGGACGCGCCTGCGTCGCCACGATGCCGATCATCCGCGCGCTCGGGATCGAGCAGGGTCGCGCCGTGTGCTCCAACGGCGCCGTCACCCTCAAGCTGGACCCGCACAAGCGCAAGGGCTACAAGTTCACCGAGGTCGTGACCTTCGACCCCGGCCCGTCGCTGCGGCTGCTGCGCGACAAGATGCCCGGCGCCCTGGCCGCGGTCGAGGAGCTGGGCAAGGGCTTCAAGGTCAACGCGCCCTTTCCCGACGGCGAGCTGGACGGCAAGATCCGCGTCGTCGGCTGGGACGAGCTCATCGACACCCCCGCCACGCGCGTGACGCTGCGCCAGCCCGATGCCCCGGTCGAGGACTTCCTGGAGCGGGTGCACGCGGTGGGACTGCACGGGGTGTCGTATGCCGTGGGCTTCTCCGCATGGCTGGACATCGCACCCGAGGGCGTCTCCAAGGCGTCCGCGCTGGAGCTCGTGCGCCGCAAGCTCGGCGTCGACCCCCGCGACACCGTCGCCGTCGGCGACCAGCGCAACGACCTCGAGATGCTGTCGTGGGCCGCGCGTGGCGTGGCGATGGGCAATGCGCCCGACGAGGTCAAGGCCGCGGCGGACGAGGTCACGGGGCACGTCGACGACGACGGGCTCGTGCCGGTGCTGCGGTCCCTGCTCGACTGACGCCCCCGCCGACTGGTCACCTCCCGCCGACTGGTCACCTCCCGCCGCCCGCCCGGCGCCATGGGGACGTTCGTGCTCGCAAACCGGGCACAGACGTCCCCGTTGCGGCATGCGGCAGCATGAGGCGACCCCT
This sequence comes from Arsenicicoccus cauae, assembly GCF_009707125.1. Taxonomy (GTDB): domain Bacteria; phylum Actinomycetota; class Actinomycetes; order Actinomycetales; family Dermatophilaceae; genus Arsenicicoccus; species Arsenicicoccus cauae. Next base: position 86,680 of record NZ_WLVL01000017.1, on the reverse strand, counting down.
GAACATGACCGCGCGTGTGTCTATCATCGACAGACAGTCAGGTTGGGGGACCGATGATGCGCCGTTCTGCTGCACTCGCCATGGCCGCCGTGCTCGTGCCCGCCGCCGGAGCGGTGGGGGTGATGCCATCCGCCTCCGCGCTCGTCGAGGGCACGCCTGCACAACCCGCGGTGGGCAACCCGCCGACCGCGCCGCCGACGGACACACCCACCGTGCCGAGCGACACCTCCACCACTGCGCCCACCACTGCGCCGCGTGACACCCCTGCCGCCCCGCCCCCGGCCACGTCGAGCGACACACCCACCACCACGCCCTCGTCACCTCCCACCCCACGGCCCACGTCCCCCAAGACCAACGACACGCGGCAGGTGCGGATCTCGCTGCAGTGCTCGGGTTGCCCGGGTCCGCTCCAGTTCGTCACCGGGGTCGGCCAGCTGCGCCTCGTGGGGACGACCCTGCCGGCTCGCCCCGGCGCACGCGTCAGCATCCAACGCCGGGCGCCGGGCGGCTCGGCATACGGGCAGGTCGCGGAGGTGACCACCGACCGGACGGGCGCGTTCACGTGGACCGGCCCGATGGGCCCGGCCGGGACCAGCAGCTATCGAGCCGTGCTGCCGGGCCAGGCCACATCCTCGGTCGCCTCGGCCACCGTCGTCGACGCCGCCATCATGGCGAGCGCCCCGGCGGGCCAGGACACGCTGGTCGACCCGACGGTCAGTGGGGTCGCGACGCCGCGGGCGGCGGGGCTGCAGGTGCGCACCGAGGTCCTGACGCCGGTCGGCTGGCGGACCTCGCAGGTGGGGACGACGCGATCTGGTGGAGGGTTCGCGCTGCCGCTGACCTATGGCCGAGGGGCGGTGGGCGTGGTCACCGTGCGCACCGCCATGACGCTGCCGGGCGGGCGGGTCGTCGCGAGCCCGTCGCGCGCGGTGAACCGGCTGGCCGTCCTCAACCCGGTGGTCCGTCAGACGGTGGCGGCCGACGTTCCCCGCACCTACCGCGCGGGCTGCCCCGTCGGGCCGGCGAGCCTGCGCACCATCGACATGAACCACTGGGGCTTCGACGGGCGGATCCACCGCGGTCGCCTCGTCATCCGGACCGCCAACGTCACGCCGATCCTCACCAGCTTCCGGACCGCGTTCGACGGCCGCTTCCCGATCCGGGAGATGCGTGACGCCAGCGTCTACGGCGGCGACGACATCATCTCCATGGAGCACGACAACACCAACGGCTTCAACTGCCGTCGCGTGACGGGCAACCCCTACCGGCTGTCGCCCCACAGCTACGGCACGTCGATCGACATCAACACGGTCGAGAACCCCTACCGCATCCCCTCCGGCGTCTGGCTGCCCAAGAACGGCCAGGCCTACGTCAGGCGCACCCCCTATCGCCCCGGGATGCTGACCCCTTCGACGCCGTTCACCAAGGCGCTGCTCGGCAACGGGTTCACCTGGCTGAGCGGGTTCGACTGGCAGCACTTCCAGCGATGAGCGGTCGTATGCCGGCCCGCCCCCTCGCGGCGCTGGCGCTGGTGTCCCTGCTGGGGGTGACGGCCGCCTGCTCAAGCGGGTCGCCGGGGTCGGCGACGCCGGTCACGACGACGAGCAGGGCTGCGGCGCAGGCGTCCTCGTCGAGCGGGACCCCTTCCTCCGCCTCGCCGATCGGGGCCCCGTCGGCCGCTTCGGTCGGCGCCTCGTTCGGCGGCCCCGGCCAGGGCGCGGTCACGACGCAGGAGCCCGCCGTCGTCGAGCCGCCCACGCCCACCGCGCCCGCCGCGACCAGGGCCGGGTCGCTCGACCAGCGCGCCCTGCCCAGCCCGTCCGGGTGGTCGACGGCGGCCGGGGACGGTGCCGACGGCGGCTACATCCCCAACGGCACCTGGGTCAACGCCCGCGACCCGCGCTCGACCGTCCACGAGCTCCTCGGCCTGGCGTGCCAGGGGGTCCCCGCCGGCTACCCGGTCCCGGTGGCGGCGCTCGAGGGGACCTATCGCGGGCCGGGTGGGGCGTCGGGCACGACCGTGGCGCTGGAGCTCGCGGACGAGGGGTCCGCTCGTCTGGTCGAGCTCTATCGCCTCCAGGCCGAGTCCTGCCGCGGGCGGGGCGACGCCCCGTTCACGTACGCGCTGCTGCGGGCCGGCCCCGACCTCGTGGACCGCCGCACCTTCGCCGGCGAGAGCGGGACCTGGCTCGAGGTCGTCGGCGTCCGGGGCCGGCGCGCGACCTTCTTGCTCCTGCAGGAAGGGGCAGGTCCGCTCACTCCGCTGCAGGTCGACGGCGTGATCGTCGCGCTGCGCTGAGCGCGCCCGTCGGGGCCGCCGCGCGGAGCAGCGGGGACGTTCGTGCCCGCTCAGCGATCACCGACGTCCCCATTGCCCGCGGCGGCGCCGGGTCGGCGCCCCTGCAGGGCGTCCAGGGCGAGGTCCAGGAGATCCCCTCGCCGCGACCTGTGGGCCCGCCCCTCCGGTCGTGCGCCGCCCGTGGCATGCTGGGTGCCCTATGCACGAGCTCGTCATCACCTCCCCGGCCAACCCGCGGCTGCGCGCCCTGACCGGGCTGCGCCGTCGGCGCGCCCGCGAGGAGAGCGGGGTCACCCTGCTGGAGGGCTACGAGGAGCTCGAGCTGGCGCTGTCGGCGGGGGTGCGCCCGCAGTCGCTGTTCTATTGTCCCGAGCTGATGCTCGACCCTGACCTGCAGTCGCGCGTGGTGCGGGACGTCCGGGCCGGAGGCGCCGAGGTGGTGCGGCTGGGCCGCGCCGCCTTCGAGAAGGTCGCCTACCGCGAGGGCCCCGACGGCTTCCTCGCCGTGGTGCCGTCCGTGGGCCGCGGGTTCGAGGAGCTGACGCTGCCGGCCGACCCCTTCCTGCTCGTGTGCCAGGGCGTCGAGAAGCCCGGCAACCTCGGCGCCATGCTCCGCACCGCCGACGCCGCTGGCCTCCACGCGGTCGTCGCGGCCGACCCGGTCACCGACTGGGGCAACCCCAACCTCGTGCGGTCGAGCAAGGGCACGGTCTTTTCCGTGCCGGTCGCCTCCGCGTCCACCGAGCAGACCCTGGCCGAATGCCGCTCCCGGGGCGTGCTCGTGGTCGCCGCCACCCCGGACACCGCCGTCGAGCACACCGACGTCGACTACACCGGGCCGGTCGCGATCGCCGTCGGCACGGAGAAGGCGGGCCTCACCGAGGACTTCATGGCCGCGGCCGACGTGCGGGTGCGCATCCCCATGACGGGGCGGGCCAACTCCCTCAACGTGGCGACGTCCGCGGCCATCGTGATCTACGAGGCGGTGCGTCAGCGTCGGGCCTCCGCCCGCTGACCTGGGTGCGAGGGCACGGCAGCACCTGTGTCACCATGTGGCCATGCGCCTCGACCACGTGTCCTATGCCGCCGAGCCGGACGGCTCCATCGCGACCGCCGAGCGGCTGGCGGCCCGGCTCGGGGTGGACCCGGTCTACGGCGGGGTGCACCCCCGCTTCGGCACCCGCAACATCATCCTGCCGCTCGCGCACGAGCGCTACGTCGAGGTCGTCGAGGTGCTCGACCACCCGGTGACCGACAAGGCACCCTTCGGCCAGGCGGTGCGGCTCCGGTCCGAGCAGGGCGGCGGCTGGATGGGGTGGGTCGTGTGCGTCGACGACATCCGCGAGGTGGAGCAGCGCGTGGGCCGCGAGGCCGTGGCCGGCAACCGGACCCGCCCCGACGGCGTCACCCACACCTGGCGCCAGCTGGGCGTCAAGGGCCTGATCGCCGACCCGCAGCTGCCGTTCTTCGTGCAGTGGGACGAGGACAGCGTGCACCCGTCGACCGACGCGACGAGCGAGGTCACCATCAAGCAGCTGACGATCGGCGGCTCACCGGATCGCGTGCGCGACTGGCTCGGCATGGACGCCGACGCGACGTCGTCGGTCATCGACTTCGAGTTCGTGGCGCCGGCCGGTCACCCGGGTCTGCTGGCCGTGACCTTCCAGACCCCGACCGGCGACGTCACCATCTGACCTACCGGGGGTAGGGGCATCGACCGGCCTTCGTTCGCCAGGTTGATGATCCCGCCGGGGGTAGGGGCATCGACCGGGCTTCGTTCGCCAGGTCGATGATCCCGCCGGGGGTAGGGGCATCGACCGGCCTTCGTTCGCCAGGTCGATGATCCCGCCGGGGGTAGGGACATCGTCGGCCTTCGTTCGCCAGGTCGATGATCCGGCCCCCGGCGGTTTGGCCGTATGACGGGACCCCCCCGCCACCAGACGTGGCCTCTGGTGGCGGGGGGCGCTGGGCGCATACGACCGCGTCAGGCGCGCGACCGCCCAAAGGCCTTGAGCCGCAGGCTGTTGGTCACCACGAGCACGCTCGACAGGGCCATCGCCGCGCCGGAGACCATGGGGTTCAGCAGGCCGAGGACGGCCAGCGGGATCGCCACGACGTTGTAGCCGAACGCCCAGGCGAGGTTCTGCTTGACGATCGCCAGCGTGCGCCGGGACAGGCCGATGGCGTCGGCCACCGCACCGATCTCGGGTCGCACGAGCACGATGTCGGCGGAGTCCATCGCGACGTCGGTGCCGCTGCCCATCGCCAGGCCCAGGTCGGCCTGGGCGAGCGCAGCGGCGTCGTTGACCCCGTCGCCGACCATGGCGACGACGCGGCCCTCGCGCTGCAGGCGCGCGATCGCCTCGTGCTTGTCGCTCGGCAGCACCTCGGCGATGACGTCGGCGGGGTTGATGCCGACCTCCTCGGCCACCTGGCGCGCCGTCCGCTTGTTGTCGCCGGTCAGCAGCATCGTGCGCAGGCCGAGGTCGCGCAGCGCCTCGAGCGAGGCGGGCGAGGTGGGGCGGACCTCGTCGGCGACGGTGAGGGCGGCATAGGCGACGCCACCCCACCCGACGTGGACGGTGGTGCCAACCCGGTCCAGGCTCTCCAGGTCGCCGGGGACCACGTCGAACAGGCTCGCCTTGCCGACGGTCACCTCGGTGCCCTTGATGGTGGCGCGGGCCCCCATGCCGGGCAGGTTGGTGAAGTCGCTGATCGGCCGCAGCTCGATGCCGCGCTGCTGGGCGGCCCGGACGATCGCCTGGGCGACGGGATGCTCCGAGCCGGCCTCGACGGAGGCGGCGGCCTGCAGCGCGGCGGTCGGGGTGAGCCGCCCGCTCGGCGTCACGTCGACGAGGGTGGCCTTGCCGGTCGTGACGGTGCCGGTCTTGTCCAGCACGACGGTGTCGATACGGCGCGTGGACTCGAGGATCTCCGGGCCCTTGATGAGCACGCCCAGCTCGGCGCCCCGGCCGGTGCCGACGAGCAGCGCCGTGGGGGTGGCGAGGCCGAGCGCGCAGGGGCAGGCGACGACGAGCACGGACACGGCGGCCGACAGCGCGGCGGCGGCGCCCTGCCCGGAGACCAGCCACCCCGCGAAGGTCAGCACCGCGATGACCAGCACCACCGGCACGAAGACCGCGGAGATCCGGTCGGCCAGCCGCTGCACCGGAGCCTTGCCGGTCTGGGCGGCCTCGACGAGGCGGGTGATCGAGGCGAGGGTCGTCTCGGAGCCGACGCGGGTGGCGCGGACGATGAGCCGGCCGTGCGCGTTGGTGGTGGCGCCGGTGACCTCGTCGCCGGGTCCGACGTCGACCGGGACGGACTCGCCGGTGACGACCGAGCGGTCGAGGGCCGAGGTGCCGTCGACGACGACGCCGTCGGTGGCGACCTTCTCGCCGGGGCGGACGACGAACTGGTCGCCCACCTGCAGCTCCCCGATCGGCACGCGGACCTCGCGCGTGGAGCGGGTCTGCGGGTCGATGCGCTGCACCGCCACGTCCTTGGCGCCGAGCTCGAGCAGGCTGGTCAGGGCGGAGCGGCCCGAGGTGCGGGCCCGGTGCTCGGCGACGCGGCCGGCGAGCAGGAAGGTCGTGACGACCGCCGCGACCTCGTAGTACATGTGGCCGGCGCTGCCCGCCAGAGTCGCGACGAGCGACCAGAGGAAGGCCGCGCTCACCCCGATCGACACCAGCGTGTCCATCGTGGAGGCCTTGTGGCGCGCGTTGATGATGGCGGACCGGTGGAACGGCCAGGCCGCCCAGATCGCGACCGGGGTCGTGAGCGCGAGCTCGGCCCACGGGCGGATGCCGCCGAGCAGGTGGTGCGCCGCCGGCACCATCGCCATGACGACGACGAACACCGTGAGCGGCAGGGCGATCTCGAGCCGGGTGCGCAGGGACGCGCGGCTCATCACCTGGTCGATGCCGTATGCCGGACCGCTGCCGGCCTGGGCCGCCGTCTCGGTCTCGGCAAGGCCCTCGCGGGGTCCGCCCGCTGCGCCTCGGCGCAGCTCGGTCGCCGTGTAGCCGGTCTGCTCGACGACCGCGACCAGGTCGGCGACGGTGAGTGCGGTGGGGTAGGTGACGTGGGCCTTCTCGGTGGCGAGGTTGACGCTGGCCTGGACACCGTCGAGCTTGTTGAGCTTGCGCTCGACGCGGCTCGAGCAGGACGCGCAGGTCATGCCGCCGATGGCGAGGTCGACCTCGTGCAGGTCTGCGCCGCTCTGGGCGGCCGGGGTGGCGGCCGGGCGCGGCGTCATACGGGTGGAGGTCACTTGACCACCGTGTAGCCCGCCTCGTCCACGGCGGCCTCGATCGCGGCCGGGTCGACGGGGCTCTCGCTGGTGATGGTGACGGGGGAGTCGCCGCCCGCGACCAGGTCGATCTGCACGTCGGTGACGCCCTGGACCTCCTTGAGCTCGGAGGTGACGGCGCTGGTGCAGTGGCCGCAGGTCATGCCGCTGACGGTGATGGTGGTGGTCTGGCTCATGACGGATCTCCTTGGCGTGGGGTGGGTTCAGCTCTTGACGAGGCGGGCGATGGCGGCCGAGGCCTCGGCCACCTTGACGGCGGCAGCCTCGTCGGACTCGCGAGCGGCGTCGACGACGCAGTGCCCGATGTGGTCCTCGAGCAGACCGAGGCTGACGGCCTGCAGGGCCTTGGTGATGGCCGAGATCTGGGTGAGGACGTCGATGCAGTAGGTGTCCTCGTCGACCATCCGCTGCACACCGCGCACCTGGCCCTCGATGCGCTTGAGGCGCTTGAGGTAGGCGTCCTTGTGGTCCGTCTCGACGTACGCCGGGGCGGGGTGGTGCGGGCACGTGTCGCTGCTCATGATGAGGTCAACTGTATACCCCCATGGGGTATTCCTTACGCCTCTGGGCCCCTGGGCCGGTGGGCCGGTCAGCGCGTCGGCCGCTGCAGGACGCGGCGGACGTTGACGGAGCGCAGCTCGTAGGCCCGGCCGTCGCGCTCCTCCGTCACGCCGAAGCCGGACTCGTCGCGGCGGTGCTCGGTCCACCCGGCATACACCTCGTCCACGATCCTGATCGCCTCGTCCGCGCCGAGGTCCAGCTCGGTCTGGGCCGGCCGCGTCTCGCCGTCGGCGACCTCGTGCCGGTCGGTGGCGATCACCAGGACGTCCACGCCGCCCGGCGCGGTGGCGTCGCGCATCCGCTCGAGCAGCCCGCGGAAGGCCTCGACGCTCGACACGTGCTCGAGCGTGGACACCCCGACGACGAGATCGGCTTCGCCCCTGTCGAACTCGTAGGTCTCCTGGTCCGCCACCACCGGGATGATGACGTCCGCCACCGACTCGTGGGCCGCACGCTCCTTGAGCTGCTGGATCGGGAGGTCGAGCAGGTCGACCGCCACCACGCGCGACCCGGTGGGCAGGGTCCGAGCGAGCGGTATGGCGTGCCGCCCCGATCCGGCGCCCAGGTCATAGACGCGGATCGGCCTCGAGCGGTCCAGGTGCGCGAGGGCGTCCATCACGATGGGGGCCGGCCGGTTGAGCCAGGCGTCCGGGTCCTTCGCGTCCGGCGCGGAGTAGAGCTCCTCGTGGTATCGGATCGTCTCGTCCCGGCCCTCGTCGAATCCCATGCCTTTCACCCTAGGTCGAGCCTCCCCGTCAGCGGGGCGTGAGGATCTCGCGTCGAGACCGCAACGTGTGCACGTGGGAGAGGGGTCAGGCGTCGCCGCGCAGGCGCGCCAGTCGGGTCTCGAGCAGGGGACGGCGGTGGGCGTTGCCGTGGAGCCCGACATACCGCTCGCCAAAGGCCCACAGCAGCGCGTCGTCGAGGCGGCGGACCGCGCCGGGCGGGTAGTGGTAGCCCATCCGCGACTCGATGGCGGCGTGGTCGACGCCGCGCAGGACGTCGCGCAGCTCGGCGAGGGAGGTGATGCCGAGCTCGAGCAGCAGTCCCGACACCCACGAGTAGTGGTCGGTGCGGGACCACCCGGCGTCGGCGAACTGTCCCGCGAGAAAGGCCGCGAGGTCCGAGCCCCCGATGCGGGGGTCGTCCTCGTCCTGCTCGGTCGAGGGGCCGCTCGCCTCGCGCAGGCGCTCGCGGATCGTGGAGAACTGCTGGTCGGCGAGCTCGAGCAGGCCCGCGGCGAGGGTGAACCGGCGGTCGAGGTCCGGTGCATGCTCCTCCGGCACCGACCCCTTGTAGCGGATGTCGTGCTCGAACTCCGCCCACGCGTGCTGCAGGACGGTGCGGACCTGCACCGAGGCCTTGCGTCCGGCCATGGGTCCGCCGGCGCCCTCGCGCGCGGGGTCGAGCTGCACGAGCAGGTGGCGGCTGGAGTAGCCGAACCGGCCCTCGGCGGCGGTCTCGCGCCCCATGTCCCGGTCGTCGAGGAGCACGAGCTGGGCGCCGAGCAGCTGGGCGACGGCTTCGACGTCGGCGAGGACATAGGTCACGACACGGACGCCGACCTGGTCGGTGATCTCGGTCTCGGGGTGGCGGTGGACGAGGCGACCGGCGACGCGGCGGGCGGCCTTGGCGGCATACGACTCGACGGACTTGGCCCGCCCGGTGACGGTGAGGTAGTTGATGCCGGCGTCGTCGAGGAGCTGGGTGACGAGCGCGACGTAGGCGTCGGTCGCCGCCTGCACCCGAGGGAGGTCCTCGGCGTAGCGTGCCGTCGCCTTGCTGATCCGCTGCGCCTGCTTGCCTGCCATGCGGCAAGCCTGCACCACGCGGGCGGGTGCGCGAGCCGGTGTCCGACGGCAGACCCTAGGCGTCGCCGATCTCGCAGAAGCTCTCGTAGTGGTCGGCCGTGTAGTACCAGTGCAGCGGGCTGCGCGCCGAGCCGCCGCCGGTGATGATCCGTCGGGTGCCGCGCGTCGAGGCGCCGGGCGTGTCCACGGTGTACTCCCGGTAGTAGCCGCGTGCCTCCTGCGGAAGCAACCGCTCGCGGTTGCCGAAGGTCACGCCGTCGTTGCGGGGGTGCCGGAACGGTCCGCCCGCACGGATCGCCGCGATCACCGGTGGCACCTCGGCCGGCAGCTCCTGCGGCGAGCAGGGCGGGATGGCCCGGCCCGTCGAGCGGGGCGCGCTCGGGCGGGGAGCGGTCGATCGGGGAGCAGTGGAGCGGGGAGGAGTCGAGCGGCGAGTCGCGCTGCCGGGCGCGGAGGTCGCGGGGCTCGCAGACCGTATGCCGGTGGCCCCCGTCGTCGCCCGGCCGCCGTCATCGCCCTGGGTGGCGGGCGTCGTGCACCCCGCGAGCCCGCCGCCGCCCACAAGCACGCCGCCGCCGAGCAGCAGGGCCGCGAGTCGGCGGGCGGGCGGCATACGCGTCACTGGATGGCGGGGTCGGTCGGGTCCATGGGTGCGGCGTCGGAGGCGGGGACGAGGACGGTCTCGAGGACGCGTTCGTGCTCGTCGCCGGTGACTGCCGCGTCGCGCTCGGAGCGCCAGAGGCTCTCGTGCGCCTCGGACAGCACCGACACGAGCTCGGCGAACCCGTCGGGGTCGGCCTCGCGCAGCACCTGGGCCTCGGACCAGAGCAGGACGATGCGACGGGTGCGCGGCCACCACAGGTCCAGGTCGCGCAGGGCGTCGACCAGCCCGTCGAGGTTGACGGCGGCCGAGCCGGGCAGACGCAGGGCGGCGGCGATGGCGGCCTGCGCCTGGCGCATGGTGGTGAGGCGGTCGCCCTTGAGGGGGACCACGGCGAAGTCGTCGTCCAGCAGCAGCGCCCGCGCGCGAGAGGCGTCGATGGCCTCGTGCCGGACCCACCACACGCCGGGCGCGAGCGACTCGGAGCAGCGGCGCAGGCGGCGCGGGACCGTGACCCACGTGTCGATCGGGTTGGTGGACATGAGCGACCTCCTTGCGCGGACCAGGGCAAGCCCGTGGCCTGGACTTCTCGTCAGTGTGCCTCCGGTGGGCGCGCGGGTGCGGGACCTGACCGCCATGCGGCCCCCGCCCCGACGAGGTGACAACCCGACATCGGGGCTCCTTCTGGTGGCTGTCACCACCAGAAGTGGTCCCGGTCTTGCGCGCGGGGGGAGTCGTCAGAGGACCGCGCTGGCGGGCGGACGCACCTCAGCGCAGGCGGTCGACGAGCGCGGGGGCCTGCCCGACGTAGGTCTGCGGCGTCATCGCGGCGAGCCGCTCCTCGACCTCGCTCGGCAGCCCCAGCCCGCGCACGAACTCCACCAGCTCCGCCTGCCCGATGCGGCGGCCGCGGGTCAGCTCCTTGAGCCGCTCGTAGGGGTTGTCCATGCCGGCGACGCCCTGCGCCCCGAGCGCCCGCATCGCCGACTGCACCGGCTCGCCGAGCACCTCCCAGTTGCCGTCGAGGTCGGCGGCCATGCGCTCCGGCACCGCGTCGAGGCCGGCGAGCCCGCGAGCGACGTTGTCCAGCGCCAGCATCGAGTGGCCGTAGGCCGTCCCGACGTTGCGCTGCATGGAGGAGTCGGTGAGGTCGCGCTGCAGCCGCGACTGCACGAGCGTGGAGCCGAGCACGTCGAGCAGCGCGCACGACACCTCGAGGTTGGCCTCGGCGTTCTCGAAGCGGATCGGGTTGACCTTGTGCGGCATCGTGCTCGACCCGACCGTGCCCTGACCGCGCACCTGGGCGTAGTAGCCCATGGAGATGTAGGTCCAGAAGTCGGTGCACACGTTGTGCAGGATCCGGTTGAAGCGGGCGGTGTCGGCATACAGCTCGGCCTGCCAGTCGTGGCTCTCGATCTGCGTGGTGAGGGGGTTCCAGGTGAGGCCGAGCCCCTCGACGAAGGCCTCGGAGATCGCGGTCCAGTCGGCGTCGGGGACGGCGGCGAGGTGGGCGCCATACGTGCCGGTGGCGCCGTTGAGCTTGCCGAGGAACTCCTGGCCCTCGATCCGCCGCAGCTGCCGGCCGAGGCGGTGCGCCATGACGGCGATCTCCTTGCCCATGGTCGTGGGCGTGGCGGGCTGGCCGTGCGTGTGGGCGAGCAGCGGGACGTCGCGCAGCGCCCGCGCCATCTCGGCGAGCTGGTCCACGACCGACCGGGCCTTGGGCAGCCACACCTCGCGGACCGCCCCCTGGATCATCAGGGCATGGCTGAGGTTGTTGATGTCCTCGCTCGTGCAGCAGAAGTGGATGAGCTGCTTGAGCTGGGCGGCGTCCTCGGGCGCGATCCGGTCGACGCGACGCTGCAGGTAGTACTCGACCGCCTTGACGTCGTGGACGGTCTCGCGCTCGATCTCGGCGAGCTCGGCGATGTCCTCGGCCCCGAAGTCCCCGACGATCGCCCGCAGCTGCGCGACCTCGGCGTCGGTGAGCTGCCGGACGCCGGGCACGACCTGGTGCTGCGTGAGGTGGATCAGCCACTCGATCTCGACGTGCACGCGCGTCCGGTTGAGCGCGGCCTCGGACAGGTGGTCGACCAGCGGCGCGACGGCCTTGCGATAGCGACCGTCGAGGGCGCCGAGGGCGATGGGAGGGGTCACGTCAGCGAGGGAGGCCATGGTCGTCATTCTGCCAGCCAGGCCGTATGCCGCCCGCCGCTCAGTCCTCGCCGGGCAGCTCCCGGCGGTCGGACTCCTCGAGCTGGGCGCGAGCGGCCCTGCGCCGGCGGGCGTTGTCGATCAGCATCCACACGGTGCCGACGAGTCCTCCGCCGACGGCGCCGACCAGCATCCCTCGGAGCCAGCCCCGCTGGTCACCGCTCCCGGCGGGTGTGCTCGCATGCAGCAGGGGCGCCGACGGTGTCGTCGGCGCCCCTGGCGCTGGTGCTCTCGAGGAGGTCCGCAGCGGGTGGGCTGCCGGCTGGTCCGCCGCTCGGCCTCGTGGGCGTCGCGCCGTTCCTCTCGGGTCGACGCTCGTGGTGGTGAGGCCGGCCCGGGTCGTCGAGATGGTGTCCCGTCGACCCTGCTGACCTCGATCAGACCGTATGACGATCAACCTGCGCAACGCCGATCGCTGCAATTAGTCGATATGATTGATGCGTGCGCGGCGAGGTGCGCAACATCGATCAGACCGACCACCGCGCGAGGGCGTGGTGGGACAGGAGGCGTTCATGGCCCTGGACGAGACCGACCGTCGGATCGTGCTGGCGCTCGACGAGGACCCCCGCATGACGGTGATGCTGCTCGCGCAGCGCACCGGCCTCGCCCGCGGCACGGTGCAGGCCCGGCTCGAGCGGCTGCGCGAGGACGGGGTCCTGCGACGGCACTCGTCCCGCGTCACGCCGGAGTCGTTGGGCTACGGCGTCTCGGCGCACGTGGCGGCCGAGCTCGACCAGCACCAGATCGACGCCGCCATCGCGTCGCTCAGCCGCATCCCCGAGGTCGTCGAGTGCATGGCGCCGGCCGGCGAGACGGACCTGCTGGTCCGTGTGGTGGCCACCGGCCCCGACGACCTCTATCGCGTCTCGGAGCTGATCCGCCTGTCGCCCGGCGTGATTCGCACCTCCACCACGATCTACCTGCGCGAGGTGATCCCCTATCGCACCGACCTGCTCGTGGCCCAGGGCGTCGCAGCGCAGCATCGCCCGCGCCGTGGCCGGGCCACCGGGCGGCGACCCCAGACGCGGTAGGCCCCTCCGCCATACGGCCCAGGATCCCCAACCGCCCGATCAGGCCTCCACCATTGGTCACCAGTGACGTTTTGGATCGTTCAATCGGGGCTCCGGGACGTCATTGGTGACCAATGGCGCGTGGAGCGGCGACGAGCAGGGCTCCGCGCGGGCCGGGTGGCAGGATGGCGGCATGCCAGCCGAGAGGTTCTACAACGCCTACCACCACGGCTTCGCGCGCGTGGCCGCCTGCACCGCACCGACCGCGATCGCCGATCCCGCCCGCAACGCCGACGAGATCGTGGCGGCGGCCCGCGAGCTGCACGACGACGGCGTTGCGGTGGCGGTCTTCCCCGAGCTCGGCATCAGCGGCTACGCCCTGGACGACCTCTTCCTGCAGCAGCCGCTGCTCGAGGCCGTCGACCGCGAGCTCGGCCGCGTCGCCGCCGAGACCGCCGCTCTGACCACCGTGCTCGTCGTGGGGGCGCCGCTGCGTCACCGCAACCGGCTGTACAACTGCGCGGTCGTGATCCACCGCGGCGAGATCCTCGGCGTCGCCCCCAAGTCCAACCTGCCGACCTACCGCGAGTTCTACGAGCGGCGGCACTTCGCACCCGGCGACGACGTCCGCGGCGAGATCGAGGTCGCAGGCGTCCGCGTGCCGTTCGGCCCGGACCTGCTCTTCGACGCCACCGACGTGCCGGGCCTCGTGCTGCACGTCGAGGTCTGCGAGGACATGTGGGTCCCGGTGCCGCCGTCCGCCGAGGCCGCTCTCGCCGGCGCCACGGTCCTCGCCAACCTGTCCGGCTCCCCGATCACGGTCGCCCGTGCGGAGGACCGCAAGCTCCTCGCGCGCTCCGCCTCCTCGCGGTGCCTGGCGGCCTATCTGTATGCCGCGGCCGGCGAGGGTGAGTCGACCACCGACCTGTCCTGGGATGGGCAGACCTTCGTCTACGAGAACGGCGACCTGCTCGGCGAGTCCGAGCGCTTCCCGGACGGCCCGGCCCGCTCGGTGGCCGACGTCGACCTGGAGCGGCTCGTGGCGGAGCGGCTGCGGCAGGGCACCTTCGACGACAACCGCCGCACCCACGCCGACCGCGTGTCCGCCTTCCGCACCATCGAGCTCACACTCGAGCCGCCCACCGGCGACATCGGGCTGCGGCGCAAGGTCGACCGCTTCCCGTTCGTCCCGGACGAGGCGGAGCGGCTGGCGCTGGACTGCTACGAGGCCTACAACATCCAGGTGTCCGGGCTCGAGCAGCGGATGCGGGCGATCGGCCACCCCAAGGCCGTGATCGGGGTGTCCGGCGGCCTGGACTCGACCCACGCGCTGCTCGTCTGCGCGCAGGCGATGGACCGGCTCGGTCGCCCCCGGACCGACATCCTGGCCTACACCATGCCGGGGTTTGCGACCACCGAGCACACCAAGACCAACGCCCAGCGGCTGTGCGAGCAGCTCGGCGTGACCTTCGCCGAGCTCGACATCCGGTCGGCGGCGACGCAGATGCTGACGGACATGGGCCACCCCTTCGGGCGCGGCGAGGAGGTCTACGACGTCACCTTCGAGAACGTCCAGGCCGGGCTGCGCTACGACTACCTCTTCCGCCTCGCCAACCACCAGGGCGGCATCGTCGTGGGGACGGGCGACCTGTCGGAGCTGGCGCTCGGCTGGTGCACCTACGGCGTCGGCGACCAGATGTCCCACTACGGCGTCAACACCGGCGTGCCCAAGACGCTGATGCAGCACCTCATCCGCTGGGTCGTGACGTCGGGCCAGTTCTCGGACGAGGTGGGGGAGACCCTGACCTCGATCCTCGGCACCGAGATCACGCCGGAGCTCGTGCCGACGCGCGAGGGCGAGAAGCCCCAGTCGACCGAGGCGTCCATCGGGCCCTATGCGCTGCAGGACTTCTCGCTCTACCACGTGCTGCGGCGCGGCTACCGGCCGTCCAAGATCGCCTTCCTCGCGTGGCACGCCTGGCACGACGCGGGTGTCGGCGAGTGGCCGCCCGGGTTCCCCGAGGACCAGCGGGTCGCCTACGACCTGGCCGAGATCCGGCGCTGGCTCGAGGTGTTCTGCAAGCGGTTCGTGACGCAGCAGTTCAAGCGGTCGGCGCTGCCCAACGGCCCCAAGGTGGTCAACGGTGGGTCGCTGTCGCCGCGCGGCGACTGGCGCATGCCCTCCGACGCCTCGCCCCGCCTGTGGCTGGCCGAGCTGGAGGCAGGGGTCCCCACGGCCTGACCCAGCCGGCGGGCGTCGGGGGGAGCGCCTGCGGGTCAGCCGGTGTGGGTGGTCACGCCATACTGATCGCGGGTGCGCAGCGCCCATCCCGCCAGAGGGACGCACGCCGCCCCGGCTGCCATCATCACGGCGGCCAGGACCCACCACCCCACAGCGCCGTGGTCGACGCACAGCCAGGCGATCAGCGGCGGCGCGGCGATCCCCGACAGCGAGAACGGCAGCGAGCCGAAGGCCTGGTACTGCCCCTGGCGCTCCTGCGGGGCGAGCCCGAACTGCACCCCCCACTGCCCGCCGGACGAGATCATCTCGCCGACCGTGTGGACGACCGCGCCGGCGAGCGCGAGCACCACGAGCGCGGTCCCGCCCAGCCACGCCCCGAGCCCATACAGGACGAATCCGCCCGCCACCCAGATCGATCCGCTGAGCAGCGTCCGGCGGCCCGTCAGCACCGAGTCCGAGCTGCGCGACAGCCGCACCTGCAAGGTGGCGCACATGACGGTGTTGATCAGCAGGGTCGCCGCCACCAGCCACGTCGGCGCCCCGAAGGCGTTGACCAGGGAGAGCGGGATGCCGACCTCCATGATGATGAAGTGCATCGACAGCACGGAGATGGCGAGCGTGACGGCGACGTAGGGGCGGTCGCGGAAGACCTGCCAGCGCGACCCCGGCGTGTCGTGGGTGACCAGCGGCACGGTCGGCAGCCGCCGCGCCAGCACCGCGACCAGCGCGAAGGATGCCGCGTCGAGCGCGAAGGCCATGAGATAGGCCGCCGTGGTGTCGAGGAACAGCGCGGCCCCGCCGAGCGTCGCCCCCGCGGCCATGGCGGTGTTGGTCACGGCACGCAGGTAGGCCTTGAAGCGAACGCCCTCGCCGCCCACCGCGATCCGCGGGATGAGGGCGTTGCGGGCGCCGTTCGACAGCCGCTCGCACAGCGTCTGCACGGCCACCATCGCGACCAGCGCCCACGCGGAGTGCACGAGCGTCAGCAGGCACACCGAGACGGCTGCACCGAGCGAGGCGACGGTCACGATCGCCCGCGGCTGGCGGATGTCGGCCAGGTGGCCCGCCGGCACCGACACCAGCACCGCCACGAGGGCCGCCGTCGACAGCGCCAGCGCGACGTCGTGCGCCGACAGCCCCACGCTGCGGGTGAAGTAGACCGCGAAGATCGTGAGGTAGGCGCCGCTGCCCATCCGGTCGATCAGCGTGATCGCGGCCAGCGAGCGCAGCCGGGGGTCGAGGGGGATGCCCCGTCGGGTCAGCGGTTCCGTCATACAAGAAATCTTGACAGGGGATATCTCGATGTCAAGCAAAAATCGAGGTTGATCAGTCGTCCCCGGTGATCGACAGGCCGCGCAGGCGGTATGCCGCCCAGACGGTCCCCGCCACGAGGACCACGCCCGACGCGACCCAGGCATAGCCGAGGGGCGCGCTGTCGGCGCTGATCACCGACATGTCGCCCGCCCACCCCGCGATGCGGGTGCTCCACGACCGGATGCTGAGCCACGAGATGCCTTCGAGGAGGGTGGCCAGGGCGCCCTCCCACACGAGGAGGTACATCAGGCCCCAGACGACCGAGTGCTTGGTCATCGACGACAGCGCGAGGAACAGCGCGGAGTACGCCACGGACGCGACGGCGGCGCCGACCGCCCACCCGAGCGCCTTGCCGGGATCGGTGTGGTCGAGGATCAGCGAGGCGAGCGCCATCGAGACCGCCCCCAGCAGCAGCGTCGTCGTGATCGCGGCGACGAGCTTGCTGACGACGATGTGCCAGCGGGGGATCGGCTTGGACAGCAGGTAGGCGATGGTGCCGTCGTCCATCTCGTTGCCGAGCAGCTGGGCGGCCACGAGCAGCGCGAGCAAGGGGACGACGACGGCGAGGCCGAGACCGGACAGGACGGCGCGCCCGAGGGTGCCGTCGGAGGACTGGGGCTCGCCGCCGGCCAGCCGGGCCAGCAGGCACACCGCGAGCAGCACGAGCGGCAGGGCCAGCAGGCCGAGCGAGCGGGCGCGGCCGAGCAGCGAGGAGAACGCGAGGCGGACCACGGTGGGATTCATGAGGACACCAGGTAGGAGAAGACGCTCTCCAGCGACTCGTCGGTGGGGCTGACCTCGACCAGGCGGACGTCGAGGTCGCGCGAGACGCGGGGCAGCACGTGGGTGAAGCGGCCGAAGTCGGTGGCCTCGACCTCGAGGCCTCCCGTGGGCCGCAACGAGACGCCGCGCACGCAAGGGTCGGCGACCAGGGCGGCGGCGAGCCGGCGGTCGTCGGAGGAGCGGACGACATAGTGGTTGGGTCGGTCGGTCATCAGCCGCCGTATGGCGCCGAAGTCCCCACTCGCGGCGTGGCGTCCGGCCACGACGACCTCGATCTGGCGGGCGACCTGCTCGACCTCCTCGAGGATGTGCGAGCTGAACAGCACGGTGCGCCCGTCGGACCCCATCTGCCGCAGCAGCTCCATGAGGTGCATGCGCTGGCGGGGGTCCATGCCGTTGAACGGCTCGTCGAGCAGCAGCACCGCCGGCTCGTGGACGAGGGCGCTCGCCATCTTGATCCGCTGCCGCATGCCCTTGGAGTAGGTCCGGATGACGCGCGACGCCGGGTCGTTCATCTCGACGAGCTCCATGGCGCGCTCGGCGGCGGCGCCGGGATCGGGCAGGCCGTGCAGCTCGGCGTTGGCCCGCACGAACGCCCGCCCCGTCAGGTGCTCCATGACGGACTCGCGCTCGGGCACGAGCCCGAGGTGGCGGTAGACGCCGGGGTTGCGCCAGGTGGGCTCACCGTCGAGGGTCACCGACCCCGCCGACGGCGACAGGAAGCCCGACATCAGCGCGATGAGGGTGGACTTGCCGGCGCCGTTGGGGCCGAGCAGGCCCGTGACGCCGGGTCCGATGTCCATCGTGACGTCGTTGACGGCGACGAGGTCGCCGAACCAGCGCGAGACCTGGTGCAGGGCGAGGGTGCTCATGCCGACCCCACCTTCGCGTAGCGGCGCAGCAGCAGCGCCGTGCCGCCGAGGACGACCAGGGCGGCGACGCCGAGGTAGACGGCGCCGTCGGCGAGGTCGCGCGGCGGCGCGAGGGTCGGGGCGAGGTCGAACCACCAGGTGCCGAGCCCCCCGACCAGCGTCCACGGGTTGAGCGCGCCGGCCCACACCCCGTGGATCGGCGTGGAGCCGTCGGCGGACTGGGCGATCGCGGCGATGGCGTTGGCCACGCCCGAGCTGACGAAGAGCGTGGCGACGATGGCGACGACCGCGATGCCCCGGCGGGTCGTGAGGCTGGACAGCAGCCCACCGATCACCGCGAGCAGCGCGGCGAGGATCACGAGCAGGGGCAGGGTCTTGAGCATCTCGCGGGTCTGGTCCTGCCAGGGGAGCCGGCCCAGCAGCGCGCCGAGCCAGAGCACGACGACGGGCAGGGTGACGACGATCAGGATGGCGGTGAGCAGCGACGCCAGCCGGGTCAGGACATAGGTGCTGCGGCGCATGGGCCGCGCGAGGTAGAGCGGCAGCGTGCGGAAGCGCAGGTCGCGCGAGAACAGCACGGGCGCCTGCGCGGCCACGAAGATCGCGGTGATCGTCTGCATGGTGTCGGCATACCGGTCGTAGGTCATCGGCAGCCGGTCCAGCTTGACGAAGACCGTGATCGCGACCATGACGAGCGCCGGGAGCACGGAGACCGCGAGGAGACCGAGGGGCAGCAGGCGGGACCTCATCGACCGGCCGAGGCCGAACGCGTGCCGCAGCCCGAGGACGTAGAGGGACCGGGCGACGGCGCCGTCGGACAGGCGCTCGCCGTCGTAGCCGCGGTAGCCGAGGTCGTGGATGCGGGCCGTCATGGCTGCGCCACCTCCTCGCGGACGGCGAAGACGTCCTGGATCCGGTGCCGTCCCTCCTGGATGCGGACGAGACCGAGGTCGAGGTCGATCACCGTGTCGCGCACCAGGTCTCGTACGTCGACCCCGCCGACCTCACCGCCGGGTGGCGGCACGACCTCGACGGCGCCGTCGACGGGGTGGCACTGCAGGCCGCGCTCGGCGAGGGCGTGGCCGAGCCGGTCGCGCTCGGTCGTGGTGCCGAGCACCTCCACCAGCAGCGTCCCGGTCGCCTCGGTGAACTCGGACGTCGCCGAGGACCGCAGCAGCCGCCCGCCGTCCAGCACGACGACGTGGTCGCTGACCCGCTCGAGCTCACCGAGCAGGTGGCTCGTGACCAGCACCGAGATGCCGAAGTCCGTCCCGATGCGCCGCACCAGGTCGAGCATGTCGTCGCGGCTGGCCGGGTCCAGGCCGTTCGTCGGCTCGTCGAGCAGGACGAGGTCGGGGTCGTGCACGAGCGCCTGGGCGAGCTTGGCCCGCTGCTTCATGCCCGTGGAGTAGCCGCCCATCACGCGGTAGCGCTCCTCCGCCAGCCCCACGTGCCGCAGCACGTCGGCCGCTCGTTCCCGGGCCACCGTGTGGGGCAGGCCCGACATACGGCCCATGTGCACGACGAACTCGCTGGCGCTCACGTCGGCCGGCAGGCAGTCGTGCTCGGGCATGTAGCCGACACGGGCCCGGATCGCCGCGCCCTGCGAGCGCACGTCGTGGCCGAGCACCTGCGCGTCACCGCTGGTCGGCGCCAGCAGGCCCAGCAGCACCTTGATGAGCGTCGACTTGCCGGCCCCGTTGGCGCCCACCAGCCCGGTCACGCCCTGACCCACGTCGAGATCCAGCGCGTCCAGCGCCCGCACCCGGGGGTACTCCATGGTGATCCCGCGCGTGCGGATCACCGGTGTCCCCCGGGCGACGCTCTCCCCCTCGCCTGTCATGCTCCTCACCCTAGGGCGCGCCGCCCGGGCCGGCCTATGGGTGATCCCCCTGACCCGCCGGGGGTAGGGGCATCGACCGGCCTTCGTTCGCCAGGCTGATGATCCCGCCGGGGGTAGGGGCATCGACCGGCCTTCGTCCCCCAGGCTGATGCCCCCGCCGGGGGTAGGGGCATCGCCCGTGTGGGACGAGACGCGGGTGCGCCGTCGCCGCTGACAGACCGGCCCGATCAGGGGCAGAGCTGCTGCTTCAGGAAGCCGCGTGCCGGGGCGGCCTCCCCGTCGACGTGCAGGGCCTCACGGCTGGTGCGGCCCCACAGCGCGAGATAGAGCTCCACCGCCTCGCCGCGGATCTCGGCGACCGACTCGCCCTCCTCGCCGCGCCCCGCCGACACGACCCCGTCCGACTCCTGCACCCACCACACGGAGCCCGTGTCGGTGGCCCGGATCTGCAGGGGCAGGGGCAGCGCGGTCTGCGGGTCCTCGACCCGTCGCGGCACGAAGAGGTGCAGCAGCTCGTCGACCCCGTCGTCGGCCACGGCGTCGCTGATGTCCGCCTCGATGCCGTGCGCGCGCGCGAGGTCGACCCAGTGGATCGTCGTCTCGTGCAGCTGCCGCCGGATCCAGAAGCCCACCGTGCGGTCGTCCCGGTCGAAGGTCCAGCACTCGGCGGCGGGGTCGACCTCGCGCAGCCGGTCCACCAGCCGGCGGCCGCAGTCGGCATACCACTCGCCCAGGGTCAGGTCCCCCTGCTCCCGCTCGCCCATCGATGGGCGCTCGGTGCCCCGCGTGGCCTCGGCGGCCCACAGGTGCACCCGCCCCAGGTGGTCGACCAGGTCCTCGACCGTCCAGTGGGGGCAGGTGGGGCAGTCGACCTCGGCGGCGAGGTTGGCCCCGTTGGCGGAGATGGCGTCGACGGCGGCCGTGAGGGCCTCGAGGCGCTGCGCTGCATCCATGGCCCCGACCCTAGCCAGTTCGGACGGGGCCGGCCGCCGGTCGGCCGCACTATCGGGCCGGGTGGGCGCTCAGTCCTCGTCGACGTGGTCCGGTCGGATGACGCTGAACACCTCGCCCTGCGGACCCTCCAGCACCGCCAGCTGCCCGAACGGCCCTTCGACGACGTCCATCAGCACCCGCCCGCCGAGGCGCTGGACCGCGGAGACCGTGGCGGTCGGCACGTCGCTCAGGAAGTAGGTCATCCAGTGGGGGCGGAACTGATCGCCGTACTCGTCGCCGATGCGCCCCAGCCCGCACACCAGCCGCCCGTCGGCGGTGACGACCTGGGCGTAGGCGAACGACCCGTCGTCCTCCTCGATCACCTCGTAGGAGTGGCCGAAGACCTCGCCGTAGAAGCCCATCGCCTCCTCGTGGTCGCGGACCATGAGCTCGTTCCAGACGAGCGACCCGTGCTCGTTGTAGCGCTCGGCGCCGACCCCCGGCGCGGCCTGCCACAGGCCGTGATGGGCGCCCGTGGGGTCGACCAGCAGCGCGATCCGCGCCAGGCCGGGGATGTCGGTGGGCCGCAGCAGCTGCTCGGCACCCTGCTCCTGCTCGAGGGTGGCGACACGGTCGGTGTCGTCGACGGCGAGATAGGTCGTCCACACCGCCGGCCACGGCGCGGTCGGCGGCTTGGGGCCGATCCCGGCGACCCGCAAGCCGTCGCGCAGCATCAGCAGGTAGGCGTCGGGCCCCTCCTCGACCTCCCACCCGAACAGCGTCGCGTAGGTCCGTGCCGCCGCCCTCGGGTCGTCGCACATCAGGTCCGGCCAGCAGGGCGTGCCGAGCGGCCAGGGGGTCTCGCGGACGGACATGGATGCTCCTCGGTCGGCTGGTCGGGTGGCGTGGACGGTGGCGCAGGGTCCAGTCCAGCAGAGGGACTGCGGCTTGTCAGTCAGTTGCCGCCCGTATGGCGCCGCGCCCTCCCGCTCGCGTGGCTCACGCGTCGAGCTGCTCGCGCACGTGCTCCACGACGCCGCGCATCGCCGCCTCGACCTCGTCCCGGCACCGGTCGAAGTCCGCCGCGTCGCCGTAGTACGGGTCGTCGACCTCCAGCGTCCCCGCCGCCACGGCGTCGTCGTCGAACTCCCGCATCAACCGGACCTTGTCGCGGTCCTGCTCGGTCGGGGCGTGCCGCTGCAGCTCGCGCTCGTGCCCGCGGTCGGCGACGAGGACGAGGTCGCGGTCGGCGTACCAGGCTTGCTGCCACTGGCGAGCGCGGTGGGCGGACCCGTCATACCCGCCGCTGGTCAGCGAGGTGAGGGTGCGCGGGTCGGCGCCGTCACCCTCGTGCCAGCCGCCGGTGCCGGCCGAGTCGACCTCGACACGGTCACCCAGCCCGGCCTCGTCGAGCAGGTGGCGCAGGATCACCTCGCCCATGGGGGAGCGGCAGATGTTGCCCGAGCAGATGACGCAGATGCGGTAGTCGGCCATGCCTACCAGTATCTCGCGGTTGTTTGTGCTGCCCTATTGACACAAAGGCGTGGCAGGCGCACAGTTCTTTGTGTTAAACATCTGGCACAAGCAGGAGGTCGTCATGCTGGCTCTCTATCCCTTGTCCGTCGTGGTCGTCGTGCTGGTCGTCGCCTGCCTCGTGGCCGCGCTGGTCCTCAGCCTCGGCGGGCGCCCGGTGGTCGTCGACGACCATCTCGGACGTCTCCTGCGTGCTCAGGCTCTCGTCCGACGTTCTCGCCTCCTGGCCGTCCTGCTCGGGCTGCTGGCGGTGGTGGGGCTCGCCGCCACGGGCCGCGGTCGGCTGATCGCGACGGCACCGGTGGCCGGGGTGGTCGTCGGCCTGCTCACCCTGGTCCTCGGTCAGCTCTCCATCGGCCGTATGGCGACGGGCCCCGCCGCCGGGCTCGAGCACCGGCGGGTGAGGGACTACGTGCCGCGCGGCCAGGCGGTGGTGTCCGGGATCCTGGCGCTCGCCCTGCTGGCGGCCGTGATCATCGGCCTGCGCCTGCAGGGGACCGACGGGCGGCAGCTGACCTATGCCTGCACGACGCCCGAGGGCTGGGCCGCGAGCGGGGGCTCGAGCCCGTGGTTCGGCTCGTTCTACCTCGCCCCGGCGCTGCTGGTCTGGCTCGTCGGTCTCACCGCCACGGCCTGGGGTCTGCGCCTCGTCGCGGGGCGTCCGCGTGACGGCAGTGACGCCGACCTGGTGCGGGCGGACGACGCGCTCCGACGGTGGTCCGCCGGGGCGCTGGTCGCCGGCGCCGGGCTGGCCTCCGGGGCGCTGGCGGGGCCGGCCCTGCTGACCTCCTGGATGCGTCTGGCCCACGCCGGGGACGGGATGTGCGCGAGCAACCCCTTCGGCGCATCAGGGACCGTCGTCGGTGGCCTCGCCGCCGTTGTGACGGTGCTGACCCTGTGGAGCCTCGTGAGGGTCCTTGCCCCGCACCGGGTCTCGTTGGTGGCACGTCCTGTCACCGGGGTGTCGGCATGAGCGTGGGTCTGCGGGTCGACGCGGGCGACCCCACGCCGCCCTACGAGCAGCTGCGGCGCCAGGTGCTGGTGCACGTGGCGACCGGTGTCGTGACCGAAGGGGCGCGGATGCCGCCCGTGCGGCAGCTGGCCGCCGACCTCGGGGTGGCGGCGGGGACGGTGGCGCGGACCTACAAGGAGCTGGAGGCGTCCGGGATCGTGCGGACGGCCCGCCGCGCCGGGACGACGATCGCCGCGGGTGCCGCCGAGCTCGCTCGCTCGTCGCTGGCCGTGGCCGACTCGGGGCCCGGGGTGGACGAGCTGGCGCTGGGTTTCGTGGCGACGGCGCGCGCGGCGGGGGCAGACGACGCGGCCATCGAGGCGGCCGTGCGCTCCGCCCTCTCGCGCCCCTGACCTCCCACCCCGCGCCCCCGCACAATGACCCCGATCGTGAGGGTTCCTTCCAGCATTCTTGGACGAGACGCTCACGATCGTGGCGGGGGCGGGGGACGTGCGCGGGGGCACGTGCGCGGGATCAACCGAGTCGGAGCTCGCGCCCCAACCCCGCCACGGCGTCCTCGCGGTGGCTCACCATCACCAGCGTCCGCCCCTCGCGCGCGGCGAGCAGGTCGTCGAGCACCTCGGTGGCGGTGGCGTGGTCGAGGTGGGCGGCGGGCTCGTCGAGCAGCATCACGGGCCGCCCCGAGAGGATCGCGCGAGCCAGCCCGAGGCGGGCGCGTTCGCCGCCGGAGACGCCGCGGTGGCCGGTGCCGAGCATCGTGTCGAGCCCCTCGGGCAGCCCGCGCAGCCACCCGCCGAGCCCGGCGCGCTCCAGGGCCGCGGTCACCTCGTCGTCCGTGGCGGACGGGCGGGCGAGACGGAGGTTCTCGCGCACGGTCGACGCAAAGACGTGCGGCTCGTCGTCCAGCACCGCGACCCGCGCGCGCAGCGACTCGACGGACGCGGACCGGCTGTCCAGGCCGTCGAGGCGATAGCTCCCGGACGCCGGGTCGAGGTGGGTCGCGAGCACGGCGAGCAGCGTGGACTTGCCGGCGCCGTTGGGCCCGGTGATCACCACGGACTCGCCGGGCTCGATGGCGGCGGTGACGGGTCCGACGGCGTCGCGGTCCGCCGTCCAGCGCGCCGTCACCTCGTCCAGAGCCAACCGCGGCGGTATGCCGGAATCCCCTGGCGCCTCGACGGATCCGTGCACTCCGAGGGGCGCGTCCTGGGCGAGGAGGCGGTCGAGGCGGACCCGGCTCCCGTCGGCGCGGGCCCAGGCGCCCATGGCGTCCGGCAACGGCGTGAACGCATCGGCCGCCGCCACGGGGGTCAGCACGAGCAGGGCCGCGATGGCGTCGTTGAACCCGCCCGCCACCAGCCCATGTGCGTGCACCGCCATCGCGACCGTGCCTGCGCCGCAAGCGATCCCGGTGAGTGCCATGCCGAGGGCTCGTCCCCGCGCCCGCCGGGCGTTGGCCGCGGCCAGCCGGGCCTGCGCGTCCTGGATCCACACGCCCGACGCGGAGGTCGCCCCGATCGCCTGCAGCTCCAGCGCATTCGCGGTGACCAGGCCGGCGACGCGGGTCACCTCGGCGCGGGCGTCGAGCCAGTCCCGTTGCGCCGCGCGCTCGCTCGCGAGGACGAGCCACGCCACGAGCCCGCACGCCACGAGCACGGCGGCGACGATCACCGCCCCGACATAGCTGAACAGCGCCGTCGCCAGCACCGTCAGCAGCCCCGCGACGAGGGATCCGAGCACGGGGACGACGACGCGGATCTCGGCATACACGCGGTCCTCGAGATCGTCGACCGCGCCGCCCAGGACCTCGCTGCGCGAGCGCCGCCCGAGCCGGGCGGGCGTGAGCGGCACGAGCGCGTCGTAGGCCGCGACCCGCTGCTCCGCCAGGTCGCCCAGCGCGGCGTCGTGCGACCGCACCCGCTCCCAGTAGCGGAACACCGGCCGCGCCATCCCGAACGCCCGCACCGCCACGATCGCCGCCATCAGCGTGAGGATCTGCGGCCGGTGGGAGGCGGCGACGATCAGCCAGCCGGAGGTCGTGGTGAGCGCGATCCCGCTGGCGGTGGCCAGCCCGCCGATGATCGCGGAGCCCCGGATGCCGGGGGGCGTTCGCCATACCGAGCTCATCGCGCGACCTCCTGGGCGACGGGGGAGAGGGTGACGTGCTGGTCGGCGTGCGCGACGAGACTGGGGCGGTGAGTGACGACGACGACCGCCCGGTCGCGCGCGAGCGAGCGCACGACGTCGTCGATCAGGGCGGTGGACGTGGGGTCGAGGTGGGCGGTGGGTTCGTCGAGCGCGACGAGCGGCGCCGACGAGAGCAGGGCCCGCGCCACCCCGAGGCGGGCGCGCTGCCCCGCCGACAGCCCGAACCCGTCGTCCCCCAGCGGCGTCCCGAGCCCATCCGGCAGCCGGCGCACCAGGTCCTCCAGGCCGACCTGCCGCAGCGCCGACCACAGACGGTCGTCGGTCGCCTCGTCGGTCGCGTCGCCGGCGAGGGTGAGGTTGCTGCGGATCGAGCCGGCGGTCAGGAACGGGCGCTGGGTCACGAGGTGCGAGGCGATGGGGGAGGCCTGGCCGGTGGTGGGTTCGCGCAGCCCGCAGAGCAGCTCGAGGGCCGTGGTCTTGCCCGTGCCGGACGGGCCGGTCACCACCGTCAGGCCGCGGGGGACGCGCAGGGTGAGGTCGCGGAGCACGTCGCGGCCGGTCCCGGGGTAGCGATAGGCGACGTCCTCCAGCCCTGCCTCCCACCCTCGTCGACTGGTCAGCTCTGGACCCACTCGTCGACTGCTCAGTTCCGGACGGGTTGGGGTGTGGGCATCTGACCGGTCGGTGGGGGTGGGGGACGTCGACGTCAGGATGTCCTCGAGCGCCTGCGCCCCGTCCGCGGCCGCGTGGAACTCCTGCCCCACCCGCCGGATCGGCCAGTACGCCTCGGGCGCCAGCAGGATCGCCGCCAGGCCCGGCCCCAGCTCGATCGAGCCCCAGGTCAGGCGGATCCCGACCGACACGGCCACCAGCGCGACCGAGATCGTGGCGAGCAGCTCCAGCGCCGCGGAGGACAGGAAGGCCAGCTTCAGCGTCGCCACGGTCGCGGTCCGGTGCCGCTGCGAGACCTCGCGGATCGTCGCGCTCTGGCGGCTCGCCCGGCCGTATGCCGAGAGCGTCGGCAGCCCGCGCATCATGTCCAGGAAGTGCCCCGCGAGGGCGGCCATCGCGCGCCACCGCCGGTCCGAGGCGTCGGCGGTCGCCTTGCCGATCAGCGCGGCGAAGACCGGCAGCAGCGGCAGCGTCAGCACCACGATCAGCGCCGACCACAGGTCCACGAACGCCAGCGTCACGACGGCCAGCACCGGCAGCACGGCGGCGGCCACGAGTGCGGGCAGGTAGCGCGCGACATACGTCTCGACGCTGGTCGCCCCCTGGGTGGCGAGGGTCTGGGCCGCGGCCGGCTCGGGTCGCTGGTCGGCGGACCGGGCCAGCCACGTGCGCAGCAGCAGCGTTCGCAGGCCGGCGCTGACCTCGGTGCCGGCCCAGGACGAGACGAGCTCGGTCGCGCCGGTGAGCAGGGCGCGCACCACGAGCACGGCGGCCAGGAGCCCGAGGGGTCCCCACAGGGCCGTATGCCGTGCCACCGCCACCACGACCGCCGCCACCGCGAAGGCCTGCACGATGGCCGCGACGCCCTGCGCCACCCCGA
This sequence comes from Arsenicicoccus cauae, assembly GCF_009707125.1. Classification (GTDB taxonomy): domain Bacteria; phylum Actinomycetota; class Actinomycetes; order Actinomycetales; family Dermatophilaceae; genus Arsenicicoccus; species Arsenicicoccus cauae. The sequence goes on along the minus strand of NZ_WLVL01000017.1, from coordinate 59,676 downwards.
TGGCGCCGAGGGCCAGGACGGGTCGGCGGGCACCGGGCAGCAGCCGTAGCAGGCGGGAGTCGAACGGCTTCACGTGGTCGTGCTCCTCGTCGTCTCATCCCCCACGACGATCGTGAGGGTCTCGCCCAACATCGTTGGACGAAACCCTCACGATCATCGGGAGGTGCGGGCGGACCCGGCGGACCCGGCGGACTCAGCGGTCGCGGTGCGCTCCGCCGACCTCGCCTGCCGCCACGTGCTCGGCCTCCAGCTCGCCCACCTCGCGCGGCTCGTGCGCGGGCGGGATGTGGTGGGTGGAGATGCGCTTGCGGAAGATCCAGTAGGTCCACGCGGTGTAGGCGAGCACGATCGGCGTGAAGACCACGGCGGCGCCCGTCATGATCTTGAGCGTCAGGTCGGTGCTGGCGGCGTTCTCGTGGGTGAGGCTCCAGGCCGGGTCGGTCGAGGAGGGCATCACGTCGGGGAACAGCGCGGTGAACAGCGCCCACACGGCGAGCGCGATCGCGGCGGCGGTGCCGGTGAAGGCCAGCCCGTCACGGCCGAGGCGCGTCATGAGCAGGCCCACGACGAGCGCCACGGCGGCGAGGACCGCGAGGATCCACGAGCCGGTGTTGCCGGTCAGCATCATCACCCAGACGAGGAAGACGACGGCGACGACGGCCGCGGCGATGCCGACCTTCCAGGCGAGGGCCCGCGCCTCCTCGCGGATCTCGCCGCTCGTCTTGAGCGCGACGAAGACCGCACCGTGGGTGAGGAAGAGCAGCAAGGTGGTCACGCCGCCGAGCAGCCCGAGCGGGTTGAGCAGGGTGAACAGGTTGCCGGTGTACTCCTTGTCGGCGTTGATCGGGACGCCCGCCACGATGTTGGCGAACGCGACGCCCCACAGCAGCGCGGGCAGGAACGAGCCGACGATGATGCACAGGTCCCAGTTGCGACGCCACTGGTCGTCGTCGCGCTTGTGGCGGTACTCGAAGCCCATGTTGCGGATGATCAGGGCGACCAGGATCAGCAGCAGCGGCAGGTAGAACCCCGAGAACAGCGTGGCGTACCAGTGCGGGAAGGCCGCGAAGGTGGCGCCGCCCGCCGTGAGGACCCACACCTCGTTGCCGTCCCAGTGCGGGCCGATGGTGTTGAGCAGGACGCGGCGGCGGTTGTCGGTGTCGAGCTCGTCGCGGCCCTTGCCGAGGATCGGCAGGAGCATGCCGACGCCGAAGTCGAAGCCCTCGAGGACGAAGTAGCCGGTCCACAGGACGGCGATGAGGATGAACCAGATGACGGTGAGTTCCATGGTGTCTCTCCAACGTCCTCAGTAGGCGAAGACGAGGGGCTTGTCCTCGCCGCTCTCGGCCGGGGTGTCGGTGTCGGCCGGCTCCGCGCCGACGCGGGTGTACTTCAGGAAGAGCTTGACCTCGACGACCATCAGCGCGCCATACAGCAGCGTGTAGACGGCCATCGAGACGAGCACGGACCAGGCGGGCACGGACGGGCTGACGCCGTTGGCCGTCGTCATCTCGCCGAAGACGATCCACGGCTGGCGACCCACCTCGGTGAAGATCCAGCCGAACGAGATCGCGAACACCGGCAGCAGCGGGCTCCAGATCACGACGTGCCGCCACCAGCGGCCGCTCGGCGGGGTCGTGCCCTTGCGGGTCGCCCACAGCGCCAGCGCCGAGAGCGCCATCGACACGAAGCCGACGCCCATCATCAGGCGGAAGGTCCAGTAGGTCGTCGGGATGTTGGGCACGTAGTTGGTGGCCTTGTCCGCCGTGCGGGCGTTTCCGGCATACCTCTGCTGGTAGTCGGCCTGGACGTCGCGGATGCCCTTGACCTCGCCGCCGAACGACCCGGTCCCGAGGAAGCTGAGCAGGCCGGGGACCTCGATGACGCGGGTGGCGTTCTGCCCGTCGAGGGAGCCGATCGTCAGGATCGAGAACGGCGCGGACTTCTCCGTGTGGTAGAGGCCTTCGGCGGCCGCCATCTTCATGGGCTGCACCTCGGTCATGACCTTGCCCTGCAGGTCGCCGGTGACGACGACGCCGAGCGAGGCGACGAGGGAGACGATCGCGCCGACGCGGACGGCCTTGCGGTACATCTCGCGGTCACGGTCGGCGATCGGGCCCCGCCGCAGGTAGTGCCACAGCGCCACGCCGACGACGACGGCGCCGCCGGTCATGTAGGAGCTGAGGATCACGTGCGGGAAGGTCACGAGCTGGACCTTGTTGACCAGCACCGCGACGAAGTCGGCCATCTCGGCGCGCCCCGACTCGGGGTTGAACCGGTAGCCGACGGGGTTCTGCATGAACGAGTTGGCGGCGAGGATGAAGTAGGCGGACAGCACGGTGCCGATGTGGACGATCCACATCGTCCACGCGTGCAGCCGCTCCGGGATCCGGCCCCAGCCAAAGATCCACAGGCCGAGGAAGGTCGACTCGAGGAAGAACGCGAGCAGCGCCTCGAACGCCAGCGGGGCGCCGAAGATGTCGCCGACGAACCGCGAGTAGTCCGACCAGTTCATCCCGAACTGGAACTCCTGGACGATGCCCGTCACCAGGCCGAGCGCGAAGTTGATCGTGAAGAGCTTGCCGAGCCACTTGGTGAGCCGCAGGTACTCGGGCTTGCGGGTCCGCACCCAGGCGGTGTGGTAGCCGGCGACGATCGCCGACAGGCCGATGGTGATCGGCACGAAGAGGAAGTGATAGACGGTGGTGATGGCGAACTGCCATCGCGCAAGGTCCAGGTTGTCCATGACATCTCCGGAGGTCAGACCTTTGGGTTACCCGTCGAGCCTACTCAGAGCAGGACATGCGCCCGACCCGGTCCGGGGTTCGCAACCCGCCCGTGACCTGCGGTTTTAGGCAACATCAGCGTTGTGCAAATCGGCAGTGACGCCGTATGCCGGTCCGCCCGTGAGGTATTCGCGAACGGCGTCATCGCGGCGCCGACCCCGCCTCACGCCGCTTGTGACAGACTTCACAAGCTCAGGACCGTATGCCGATCCGGCCGCCGGTCAGGGTGTTTCACCCCATCACTCATTCGACGGAGAGCGTCGGTTCGGCCAACTCCCGGCACCCTGCAGCATCCGACACCGGCCTCGTGGCTCCGTCGGTCTGCCGAGCTGCGCGGAATGGCCCGTTGTCAGGGGCGGGCCTTCTCGGTTCTCGCAACACCCAGGGATGGGAGTTGTTGGACCGTGTCGATCTCGGAGTGGAAGCAGGCGTCCGTCATACGGCCGACGACCCTCAGCTGGGGTAGCCCTCGGGGTTGCCGGACTGCCAGCGCCAGGTGTCGGCGCACATGTCGTCCACCGTCTTGGTGGCGTGCCAGTCGAGCTCGGCGTTGGCGCGGGACGGGTCGGCGTAGGACGCGGCGATGTCGCCGGGGCGGCGCGGGGCGACCTTGAACGGCAGCTCGCGACCCACGGCGCGGCTGAAGGCCGCGAGCATCTCCTTGACCGAGGTGCCGTGGCCGGTGCCGAGGTTCCAGGTGGACACGGGGTCGCTGACCTCGCCGAGGCGGCGCAGCGCGGCGACGTGGCCCGCGGCGAGGTCCTCGACGTGGATGTAGTCGCGCAGACCCGTCCCGTCGGGGGTGTCGTAGTCGTCGCCGAAGATGTTGAGGTGCTCGCGCCGCCCGACGGCGACCTGGGCGATGAAGGGAACGAGGTTGTTGGGGATGCCCTGCGGGTCCTCGCCGATCGTGCCGGACGGGTGGGCGCCCACGGGGTTGAAGTAGCGCAGCAGCGCGATCCGCATCTGCGGGTCCGCGACCGCGACGTCGCGCAGGATCTGCTCGATCATCACCTTGGTCCAGCCATAGGGGTTGGTCGCCGAGGTCGGGAAGTCCTCCTTCATCGGGACGGGCGCATCCTCGCCGTACACCGTTGCGCTGGAGGAGAACACGAGCTTCTTGACGCCATGGCGCTGCATCGCCCGCACGAGGGAGAAGGTCGAGCCGAGGTTGTTCTCGTAGTACTCGAGCGGCTTCTCGACGGACTCTCCGACGGCCTTGAAGCCCGCGAAGTGGATGACCGCGTCGAACCGCTCCGTGGCAAAGAGGTGCTCGGTCTTGTCCCGGTCGGTCAGGTCGAAGCCGTGCACCTCGATCGGCTGCCCCGCGAGGGCCTCGAGCCGGGCCATCACGGACGGCTTGGCGTTGGAGAAGTTGTCGACCACGACCACGTCGTGACCGGCGGCAAGGACCTGGAGGGTGGTGTGCGAGCCGATGTAGCCGGCGCCACCGCTGACGAGAACGCGCATGCTCCCCACCCTAGGGGTCCCGCCTACGAGCACGCTGTGGGACGGGTCGCACGCCGCCGAGCGATAGGGCTAAGGTTTGCCTAACTTAGGTAAGCCTTACCGACGATTGGACCTCTCGTGCCCCTGACCCGCCGTTCCCTGCTGGTGCTCACCTCCGCGACGCTCACCTCGGCCGTCACCCTCGCGGCCTGCGGCTCCGGCGCCGGCTCCACGAGCTCCGGCTCCGCCTCCGCCGGCGGCGCGACGTCCGGGGCTACGTCCCAGGGCGCCGCCGAGCCGGGCGCCTTCCCGGTGACCATCAAGCACGCCTTCGGCGAGACCACGATCAGCAAGGAGCCGACCAAGGTCGCGACCGTGGGCTGGGTCGACCAGGACATGGCCGTCTCGCTCGGGGTGGTGCCGGTGGGCGCGACCGCGATGACGTGGGGCGGCAATGCCGGGAAGTCCACCGACTGGTTCGACGCGGCCGTGGCGAAGCTGGGCGGCAAGGCCCCCACGCGCTATGACGACACGGACGGCATACCGGTCACCGAGATCGCCACGCTGGCCCCGGACGTCATCCTGGCCACCAGCTCCGGCCTGACCAAGGCGGACTACGACAAGCTGTCCAAGATCGCGCCGGTCGTCGCCCAGCCGGGTGCCCCGTGGGTGACGCCGTGGACGACCTCGCTGGAGACGGTCGGCAAGGCCCTCGGCCGCCCCACCAAGGCCACCGCCGTCCGCGCGCAGACCGACAAGGTCGTCGCGGACGCCAAGGCGGCCCACCCCGAGCTCGCCGGCAAGACCATGGTCTTCGCCTACCTCACCACGACCGACCTGTCGCAGATCGGCATCTACGGCAAGGAGGACAACCGGGTCCGCGCCCTGGAGGCCTTCGGCCTGAGGAGCGCTCCGATCGTGAGCTCCGCGGTCAAGCCGGGCCAGTTCTACGGCAACGTCTCCGCCGAGCAGGCCTCGACCATCCAGTCCGACGTGCTCCTGTCGTATGCCGAGAAGCCCACCGACATCGCGGCGTTCACGGCCAACCCGCTGATCGGCCAGATCCCGGCGCTGAGGTCGGGGCACGCCTATGCCGAGGTGGACAAGCAGATCGGCCTCTCGGTCACCAACCCCAGCCCGCTGTCCATGCCGGTCATCGTCGACAAGTACCTCCCCGGCGTGGTCAAGGCCGTCAAGGGCGCATGAGTCGCCCCGCCCCGGCGACGACCGCGCGAGCCCTCGCCCCGCCGGGCGTCCGCCTCCCGGCGGCCGCGCGGGCCCTCACCCCGTTGTTGCTCCTGCTGGTCGCGCTCGCGGCGTCGCTGCTCGTCGGCTCGCGCGCGGTGGCGCCGAGCGCCCTGATCGACGCCGCCCACCCCCTGCACGCCATCGCGATGGCCCGGGTCGACCGGACGGTGCTCGCCGTCGTCGTGGGGGCGGCGCTCGGGTTGTCGGGGACCTGCTTCCAGGGGCTGACCCGCAACCCCCTGGCGGACCCCGGCATCCTCGGGGTCTTTGCCGGGGCGTCCCTCGCGATGGTGGTGGCGATCAGCGTCCTCGGGGTGTCGGCACCGGCCGTGCACGTGACGGCGGCGTTCGTCGGGGCGGCGGTCGCCGCGGTCGTGGTCCACCTGCTCGCCGCCGTCTCCCGCGGCGGCCTGCGCCCTGGGTCGGTCACCATCGCCGGCGCCGCCGTGACCGCCGCCCTCACCTCGATCTCGACGGCCCTGCTGCTGGGGGACCGCGGGACGCTGCAGGCCTACCGCTTCTGGCAGGTGGGGACGATCGGTGGGCGGGACCTCGGCCTGCTCGGCGTCGTCGGCCCGCTGCTCGTCGTCGGCGCTCTGTTGTCCCTGGTGCTCGCCCGGCGCCTTGACGCGCTGGCGCTCGGCGACGACGCCGCCGCCGCCCTCGGCACCCACCCGACCCGCGCCCGCTGGGCCGTCGGGGCGGTGGCCGTGCTCCTCGCGGCCGGGGCGACGGCCCTGGCCGGGCCGGTCGGTTTCGTGGGGCTGCTGGTCCCGCACGCCGCCCGGGCCCTCGTCGGCCCGGCCCACGGCCGCCTGCTGCCGCTCAGCGCCGTCCTGGGGGCCGCGCTGGTGGCCGCCGCCGACACCCTCGGACGCGTGGTCCTGCCGCCGTCGGAGGTGCAGGTGGGGATCATGACCGCGATGGTCGGCCTGCCCGGCTTCGTGTGGGCCCTGCGACGGGGGCGGCTGTGAGCACCCTCGCCGTGCGGGAGGCGGCGACCCGCGACGCGCGCCGGACCCTGAGCCGGCGCGCCCACCACCGCCTGCTCGTCGGCGCCCTCGCCGTCCTCGCGCTCGGCCTGGCCGTCGCACGAGCCCTGCTGGGGGACATGGTGATCCCCGTCGCCGACGCCGTCGCGATCCTGCGCGGCGAGGTCATCCCGGGGGCGAGCTTCATCCTGATGGAGAGCAGCCTGCCGCGCGCCGTCCTCGGCCTGCTCGCCGGCGCCGCGTTCGGCGCGGCCGGCGCGATCTCCCAGACCGTCCTGCGCAACCCGCTCGCCAGCCCCGACATCGTGGGCGTCGGCATGGGCGCCTCCACCGCCGCGGTCGTCGGCATCGTCGTCCTCGGCGTCAGCGGGCCTGCGCTGTCCCTCCTCGCGGTGGCGGGCGCCCTGGTCGTGGCCGTGCTCGTGCGGGTCGTCGCGCAGTCCACCGGCGAGCGCCTCGTGCTCGTCGGCGTCGGCGTCTCCTCGGTCCTGTCGTCGGTGGTCCACTACCTGTTCACCCGCGCCGACGAGCACGACACCCAGCTCGTGCTCCGCTGGCTGACCGGCAGCCTCGGCCAGGCCGACTGGTCGACGATCCGGTGGCTCGTGATGACGTCGGTCGCGGCATACGTGCTGCTGTGGCTCGCGAGCCGGGACCTGCCCGCCCTGCAGCTCGGCGACGACCTGGCCCTCGGGCTCGGGGGACGTCGGCACGCGGCAGACCTGCTCCTCGCCGTCGCCGTCGTCGTGCTCGCGCTCGCGGTGGCGGCGGTGGGGCCGATGGCCTTCGTGGCCTTCCTGGCCGGGCCGATCGCGCGGGCCCTGGACCGCGGTCGCCCGACGATCGTCGGCGCGGCCCTCGTCGGCGCGGTCGTGGTGGTCGCGGCCGACCTCGTCGGCGGCCACGTCATCCCCGACGTCCACCTGCCCGCCGGCGTCGTCACCGGCCTCACCGGCGCCCCCGTCCTGCTCTGGCTGCTGACCCGCGGCCGCACCGAAGGAAGCCTCCGATGACCCGACTCGCCACCCGCGACCTCACGCTCGGCTACGGCGGGGAGCCGGTCGTGCGCGACCTCACGCTCGCCATCCCCGACGGCCGCGTCACCGTCGTCGTCGGCCCCAACGCCTGCGGCAAGTCGACGCTGCTGCGCGGCCTCGCCCGGCTGCTGCGCCCGCGCTCGGGCGCCGTGCTGCTCGACGGTCGCCCGATCCACGAGCAGCCCACCCGGACCGTGGCCCGCGCTCTCGCCCTGCTGCCCCAGCACCCCGTCGCCCCCGACGGCGTCACCGTCGCCGAGCTGGTCGCCCGTGGCCGCCACCCGCACCAGGGGCTGTGGCGCCGGCACACGGCCCACGATGCCGAGGCCGTCGAGCGGGCCCTCGCCGAGACCGGCACCACCGCGCTCGCCGACACCCCCGTCGTCGAGCTGTCCGGCGGCCAGCGCCAGCGCGTGTGGATCGCCATGGCCCTCGCGCAGGAGACCGACCTGCTGCTGCTCGACGAGCCCACGACCTACCTCGACCTCACCCACCAGCTCGAGATGCTCGACCTGGTCGCCGCCCTCGACGCCGAGCGGGGCACCACCGTCGTCATGGTGCTGCACGACCTCGGCCTGGCGGCGCGGTATGCCGACCACCTCGTCGCCATGCGCGGCGGCGTGGTCGCGGCGCAGGGCGCACCCGCCGACGTGCTGACCGAGGAGCTGGTCCGCGACGTGTTCGCCCTGGACGCGCGCGTGATCGCCGACCCCGAGTCCGGGACCCCGCTCGTGGTGCCCCGCTGCTCGCCCCACCGCCCGTCCTGGACGGCGTCCGACCCGCGTTCCGGGCGTTCCCGGCATACGACCGGTTGGTCGCCGAGGGCCACGGGCAATGAGAGGGTGAGTGCATGGTCAACCGGCCGCGAGGCCAGGAAGGGGAGCACATGCCCACCACCGTCAAGGGAGTGATCTCCCGAGCCAAGGGCGAGCCGGTCGAGCTCGTCGACATCGTGATCCCCGACCCAGGGCCGGGCGAGGCCGTCGTCGACGTCCAGGCCTGCGGCGTCTGCCACACCGACTACCACTACCAGCAGGGCGGGATCAACGACGAGTTCCCCTTCCTGCTCGGGCACGAGGCCGCCGGCCGCGTCTCGGCCGTCGGGGAGGGCGTGACCGAGGTCGCCGTCGGGGACTTCGTGATCCTCAACTGGCGCGCCGTGTGCGGGGAGTGCCGGGCCTGCCGCCGCGGGCGTCCGTGGTACTGCTTCGCCACGCACAACGCCAAGCAGCGGATGACCCTCACCGACGGCACCGAGCTGACCCCTGCGCTGGGGATCGGGGCCTTCGCGGAGAAGACGCTGGTCGCGGCCGGTCAGTGCACGCGCGTGGACGAGCGCGCCGGCGCCGAGGCGGCGGGTCTGCTGGGCTGCGGCGTCATGGCCGGGCTGGGCGCCGCGATCAACACCGGCGGCGTCGGTCGTGGCGACTCCGTGGCCGTCATCGGCCTCGGGGGCGTCGGTATGGCGGCCGTCGTCGGCTCGCATCTCGCGGGCGCGGCCAAGATCATCGGCATCGACCTGGACCCCCGCAAGCGTGAGAAGGGGCGCTCGATGGGGGCGACGCACACCATCGACCCGGCCGACGGCGACGTCGTCGAGGCGGTGCGCGCGCTGACGGACGGCAACGGCGCGGACGTCGTCATCGATGCGGTGGGTCGCCCCGAGACCTACGAGCAGGCGTTCTACGCACGCGATCTCGCGGGGACCGTGGTGCTCGTGGGGGTGCCGACACCGGAGATGCGGATCGAGCTGCCGCTGCTCGACGTCTTCGGTCGTGGCGGGTCGCTCAAGTCCAGCTGGTATGGCGACTGCCTGCCCTCTCGCGACTTCCCCATGCTCATCGACCTCTACCTGCAGGGGCGGCTCGACCTGGACGCGTTCGTGTCCGAGACGATCGGGCTGGGCGACGTCGAGGAGGCCTTTGCCACCATGAAGCGTGGTGACGTCCTCCGCTCGGTGGTGACGCTCTGATGGCCGGCGACGTGCAGGTCCAGCAGCTCGTCACGTCGGGGACGTTCTCCCTCGACGGGGGCACCTGGGACGTCGACAACAACGTGTGGATCGTCGGCGACGATGACGAGTGCGTGGTCTTCGACGCCCCGCATGACGCCTCGGCCATCGTCGCCGCCGTCGGCGAGCGTCGGCTGGCGGCGATCGTGTGCACGCACGCGCACGACGACCACGTCAACCAGGCGGCCGCTCTCGCGGAGGCCACGGGCGCCCCGATCTGGCTCAACCCGCACGACCTCGAGCTGTGGCAGCAGACCTATGACACGCGCCAGCCCGACGAGGACATCGTCGACGGCACCGAGATCACCGTGGGCGGGGTGACGCTGCGGGCGATCGCGACGCCGGGGCACACGCCGGGCGGCACCTGCTTCTACAGCGAGGAGCTGGGGTGCGTGTTCAGCGGTGACACCCTCTTCCAGGGAGGCCCGGGCGCCACGGGACGGTCGTTCTCGTCATACGACACCATCGTCGACTCGATCCGCACCAGGCTCTTTGCGCTGCCCGACGACACGATCGTGCACACCGGGCACGGCCCGGACACGACCATCGGCGCGGAGCGGGCCGGCGCCGACGGGTGGGAGGACCCCAGCGCCGCCTAGGGTGGGGCCATGGCCTACTACGCAGTCCGCTACTCCTACTCCGACGACCCCCGCCTCGACGAGATCCGGCCCGAGCACCGCGCGTTCCTCGGCCGGCTCGCCGAGGCGGGGTCGCTGCAGGCGTCCGGTCCCTACGTCGACGTGAAGCCGGCGTCGGCGCTGCTGATCCTCCGCGCCGACAGCGCCGACGAGTTGCGCTCGCTGCTGGAGGACGATCCCTTCCAGCAGCACGGGCTCGTCGCGGGGATCGACGTCACCGAGTGGAACCCCGTCATCGGCGTCTTCGCCGCCCAGCCCTGACCCGCCGGGGGCCGAGGCATCGGCCGGCCTTCGTTCGCCAGGCTGATGCCTCGGCCCCCGGTAGGTTCTGGCCATGAGCGAGCCGCAGGGCACCGACGTCGACGTCGACTGGGCCGTCGCCCGGGACGCCAACCGCGCGCTGCGCCGAGGACCCGGCATACCTCTCCACCGTGGTCAGCGACGACCTGCCCGTCCTCGCCGCCCACCTGCCGCAGGGCTCGCTGCGCGGCCTCGACGTCGTGCACCTGCAGTGCCACATCGGCACCGACCCATCAGCGAGCCCTGACGCGCCTGTTGGCCCCACCCCGCGGCATCGGGTGAGTCTGCTGCGGGTAGGCGAGCAGTGAAGTCACCCGATCGCGACCGGGAAGGTCAGGGTCGGAGGGCGGGTAGGACGGCGTCGGCCTTGAGCAGCATCTCGTCGGTCTCGGCCTGCGGGTCCGAGTCCAGGACGATCGCCCCGCCCGCGCCGATCTCGACCTGCCCGTGGTGCATGACGGCGGTGCGGATCACGACGGACAGGTCCACCGCGCCGCTGCGGTCGATGAAACCCAGTGCCCCTGAGTAGATCCCGCGCGCCCGTGCCTCGAGCTCGTCGATGATCTGCATGGTGCGGTGCTTGGGGGCGCCCGTCATCGACCCGCCGGGGAAGCACGCCTCGACGGCGTCGATCGCGGTGCGGTCCTCGGCAAGCCGCCCGCGCACGGTCGTCACGAGCTGGTGCACGGTCGCGTAGGACTCGACGTGCATGAGTCGAGGCACGTGGATCGTCGCCGGGTCGCAGACGCGTGACAGGTCGTTGCGCAGCAGGTCGGCGATCATGAGGTTCTCGGCACGGGTCTTGGCGTCGGCGGCGAGATCGGCTGCGGCACGGGCATCGTGGGTGGGGTCGGTATGACGCCTTGCCGTCCCCTTGATCGGCTTGGTGGACACCTCGCCGTCACGCGTCACGCGCAGGAACAGCTCGGGGCTGGCCGACAGGACGTGCCGGTCCCCGAGGCGGAGGTAGGCCGCGTGCGGGGCCGGGTTGAGCCGGCGCAGCCGCAGATAGATGTCGAACGGGTCGTCGTGCGACTCCGCGAGAACCGTGTCGGTCAGGCAGATCTCGTAGGACTCGCCGCGCCGCAGCGCGTCGAGGCAGGCCTCGACGTCCTGGCGGTACTGCTCCACGCTGCGCACGAGAAGCGTTGCTGCGCGACGGGACCCGTCGGGCGGGGTGCCCGGCCATCCGGGCCGTGGCGGGTGATGCGGGCAAGGCGGACGAGCAGCGTTGATGTGCAACGTCTCCCGCGCCCACGCCAGCCATGCTGCGGCGCCCGAGCCGTGCGCGACGAGCCATGCGGCACCGGTCGCGTGGTCGATGACGAGCAGCCGGTCACAGCGCATCCACACGGCGTCGGGGTGCTGCGACACGTGGCGGTTGGTGGATCCGAGGTCCCCCTTGAGCTCGTAGCCGAGGTAGCCCACCCACCCGTCGACGAGCTCGAACGGCAGCCCCTCGCCTCCACCCGGCGACTGGGGACGTTCGTGCCCGGATCTCGGGCACGAACGTCCCCGTTCCGTGGCGGGCGCGAGGCGTCGGCGCAGCGCCTCCAGGATCGTCCCGTCCTCGCGGTGCTCCCGGCCACCGGCGGTGACCACGACCTGCCCCTGGCCGACGGCATACGTCAGCACCTCGCCATCGGCCCCCGGCGACCCGAGGTAGGAGAAGCGAGCCAGCCCAGGCTCGGCGCGGGCGCTGTCCAACCAGCAGGCCCAACGGGATTCGCCGAAGAGCCATGCAAAGGCGGAGCCGACGTCGCCGGGCGGCGGGACCCGCTCGACGATCACGTGGTGAGCTGCTCGGGCAGCGGCCCGGTCGTCTCATCGAGGGCGTCGCACAGCAACGAGGTGAGTCCCGCGGTCAGGGCGCCGTGGGGGGAGTGGCGGGGTCCGCCATCGGGCAGCACCCAGCTGCTCACCTGCTGGATCCCCCTGGCGGCGTTGACCGTCCACACCGGCTTGTCGAGCAGCGCGTCCACGGTGACCCGGCCGCGCCGCAGCGGGTGCGGGGTGTCGGCCAGGGAGATCTCGAGGCACTCGATGGTCACGGACGGCAGCGACAGGTCGTCGTCGGGACGCGTCACGAAGGCCTCGCCGTCCCACCACACCAGCGCCGAGTAGGTCGCCTCCATGGCTTCGGGCAGCTGCTCCTCGACCCGCCACAGCAGCGCGTCCTCGGCGCCGAGCTCGCGCGCCCGTCCCTGCAGCTGGCCTTGCACGACGAGGTCGGGGCCCTTGATGTGCGGCCACTTGCGGGGGTCCGGGACGTCGGCGACCCACAACGCGATCTCGGTGGGGGCGTCGCCGGCAGGCCGCAGCCACAGCGCGACGGCGTCGTTGTAGGCCTCCAGCCGGGGAAACCACCTGCCGGCGCGGGGGATTCGGGCGAGGACCTCGTCGACGACGACGTGCAGGTCCTGGAAGTGCACGAACAGCTCGGCCGTCGCCGCGAACCGCTGGATGTGACGCTCCGGCCGCCGCGACCGCCCCTCCTGGACGAGCCAGGAGTCGATCACCTGCGGGGGATGGTCGCCGGGGGGTTGCGGGCCCCACCACCAGCGCTCGCCGTCACGGACGGCCTCGGTCTTGTTCACCGGCGCATCGTGCCACGTATGCCGCGCCCGCCCCGCACGGGGTCACCGCTGCTCACGTCCGTCCCGCCCTGGAGAGACGACCTCCAGCCCGGCATCCGTCGCGGCGTCGATCATTTGCTGGTCATGGCTGACCACTGCGCTGAGGTCCTCGCCGAGGGCTAGTCGTAGAGGTCGGGGCGCTCGTCGATGGGGGGCAGTGTCATGGCGGCTACTTCGTCGGTGGCTGCTCAGGCCGACGGGCGGGGCTTGAGGGCGCGCGACCGCCCCCGGAAGTGCGCGATCAGCTCGCCGTCGCCCTCGCGCGTGACGGTGACGTCGGTGATCCCGTTGCGGCCGTAGCGGGTCCGCTCGACGCCTTCGGCGAGCAGCACGTCACCGAGGGCTGCCGACCGCACGAAGTCGATGTCGCAGCCCGCCGCGACGGTCAGCTCGCCGCCGGCGTTGCAGACGAGGGCGAAGGTCGAGTCGGCGAACGTGAAGATGTAGCCGCCGTGCATGATCCGGTGGCCGTTGACCATGGTCTCGGTGACGGCCATGCGGGTGCGGGCCCGGCCGAGGCGACCGTCGTGGTCGACCGAGACGAGCTCGATGCCGAGGTGGCGCGAGGCGCCGTCGTCGTCCCACATCGTGCGGACGTGGGACAGGTCGGGATCCAGCATGCGACTCCTTCGTCGAGACCTACCGGGGGTAGGGGCATCAGCCTGGGGGACGGAGGCCGGTCGATGCCCCTACCCCCGGTAGGGGCATCAGCCTGGGGGACGGAGGCCGGTCGATGCCCCTACCCCCGGTAGGTCCTGGCTGAGGGCCTTGGAGGGACGGTAGCGGCCACCAGGGTAGATCTCGGCCAGCTCCTCCAGCTGCGCCTTGATCACGTCGAAGCCGATCTCGCGACCCCACTCGATCGGCCCGCGCGGGTAGTTGGCGCCGAGGCGCATGGCGGTGTCCACGTCCTCGGCGGTCGCCTCACCACGCACCACGACCGCGAGTGCCTCGTTGACCAGCATGGCCAGCGTCCGCGCGACCGGGTCCGTCCGCACCGGGCCGCCCACGAGCCGCTCCACCGCGGCCTCGTCCGGCGACGCGTCCACCGCCTGGTCGCTCTCGTCATACCGATAGACGCCGTGTCCGGTCTTGCGCCCCAACGCTCCTCGAGCCACGAGGTCCTGCTGGTATGCCGTGGGCTCGTAGCGCGCGTCGTGGTCGGTCTGCTCCCACACGGACGTCCCGACGGCGAGGTTGACGTCCTGCCCGATCAGGTCCGTGAGCTCCAGCGGCCCCATCCTGAAGCCGGCCCCGCGCAGCGCCGCGTCGATGGTGGCCGCGTCCGCGATGCCCTCGGCGACCATCCGCTGGGCCTCGCCGTAGAACGGCCGGGCGACCCGGTTGACGATGAATCCCGGTGTGCTGGCGCAGCGCACGGGCGTCTTGCCCCACGCGCGCACGAGCTCGCAGGCGTCGTCGACCGAGTCGGTCCCGGAGCGGGCTCCGCGCACGACCTCGACCAGCCTCATCAGTGGCGGGGGGTTGAAGAAGTGCAGGCCGATGATCCGATCGGGGTGAGCGATCCCCTCGGCGATCGCCGTGATCGACAGCGAGGAGGTGTTGGACGCGAGGATGGTGTCCGCGTCCTGCCGTGCCGCGAGAGCGGCAAAGATCTCACGCTTGACCTCGAGGTCCTCGACGACCGCCTCGATCACGAGTCGGCAGGAGGGCAGCGTCCGCAGGTCCTCGGCGACCCCCAGGCGGCCGCCCGCCGCAGCGGCCTCGTCGGCGCCGATCCGGCCCTTGTCGGCGAGGCGGCCCAGCGTCGACCGCAGCCGCTCGACCGCCTCCTGAGCAGCACCGTCGCGGGCGTCGACGAGCACGACCTCGTGCCCCGCCTGCGCGGCCACCTGGGCGATCCCCGACCCCATCGCACCGGCCCCGACGACCGCGACCATCCCCGGTGCGGGCGTGGTGCCGGACTGCTCGCTCGCGTGGTCACTCATGCACGCATCGTGGCACGTCGGCAGCCTCGCGGCGAGGTGAACCCCTCGTTACGATCGGCACGTGACCACCCAGGCAACGACGCCCAGCCACCCACTCCTCGACGCCCACGCGGCCACCCTCGACGAGGCCGCCGAGGCCCTGCGCACCCGCAGCTTCTACTCCCGCTACCCCGCCTCGCCGAGCCCCCGCGTCTACGGCGAGGGCTCCGCGGAGGCAGGGCAGAGCGCCTACGAGGCGCGGCTCGGCGCGGCCTTCACCGAGCTCGACGACCAGCCCACCACGGGCGAGCGGGTGGGCGACGAGGTCTCGCCATACGGCCCCACCCTCGGGATCACCTATCCCGTCCTCGACCTCGACGAGGCCCTGCCGGCAGCGCGCGCCGCGGTGCGGGCCTGGCGCGACGCGGGCCCCCGCGTCCGCGCCGCCGTCTGCGTCGAGATCATCGACCGGCTCAACACGCGGTCCTTCGAGATGGCGGGCGCCGTGATGCACACGAGCGGCCAGCCGTTCGTGATGAGCTTCCAGGCCGGCGGGCCCGAGGCGCAGGACCGCGCCCTCGAGGCCGTCACCGCCGCCCTCGTCGAGCAGGAGCGCCTCCCCTCCTCCGTCATCTGGGAGAAGCCCGCCAAGGGCGAGCCCCTGCGCCTGCAGAAGGACTACAAGGTCGTCGGCCGCGGCGTCGGCCTGGTCATCGGCTGCAACACCTTCCCGACCTGGAACGCCTACCCCGGCATCTTCGCCTCGCTGGCGACCGCCAACGCCGTGGTCGTCAAGCCCCACCCGCGCGCCATCCTGCCCCTCGCCATCACGGTCGCCGTGTGCCGCGAGGTGCTGGCCGAGGCCGGCTTCGACAAGGCCCTCGTGCAGCTGGCGGCCGACCGCGACGGCGGCACGCTCGCCAAGGATCTCGCCGAGCGCGACGAGATCGCGATCATCGACTACACGGGTGGGCCGGCCTTCGGCGCCTGGCTGGAGACCGAGGCGGCCGCGCGCGGCAAGCTCGTCTACACCGAGAAGGCCGGCGTCAACACGATCGTGGTCGACTCCACCGACTCGCTGAGGTCGACCCTCGGCAACCTCGCGTTCTCCCTGTCCCTCTACTCCGGGCAGATGTGCACCGCCCCGCAGAACATCTACGTCCCCAAGACCGGCATCGACACCGACGAGGGCCACCTGTCCGCCGACGAGTTCGCCGACCGGCTCGGTGCGGCGGTCGCGCGCTTCAACGGCGACGACGCCAAGGCCGTCGAGATCCTCGGCGCCACCGTCAACGACCGGGTGCGCTCCAACGTCGCGTCTCTCGCCGAGATCGCCGCCGAGGGGGAGGGGCGGGTCGTGCTCGACACGCGTCCCGTCACCCACCCGAGCTGGCCGGACGCGGTCGTGCGGACGCCCGGGATCGTGCAGCTCGACGTCAGGCACGAGGACGTCTACACGCAGGAGTACTTCGGGCCCGTCTCCTTCGTGATCGCCACCGAGTCGACCGAGCAGTCGCTCGCCCAGCTCGCCGACACGGTGGCCGAGCACGGCGCGATGACGGCGGCGGTCTACTCGACGTCGGAGGCCGTGCTGGAGGAGGCGCGGGAGGCGGCGGCCGACGGTGGCGTCGCGCTGTCGGAGAACCTCAACGGTCAGGTCTTCGTCAACCAGACCTCGGCGTTCTCGGACTACCACGGGACGGGCGCCAACCCGGCGGCCAACGCGGCCTACTCCGACGCGGCGTTCGTGGCCAACCGGTTCCGCGTCATCACGAGCCGCCGCCACGTCTGACCTACCCCCGGTCGTCACATCGGCCGGGCTTCGTTCGCCAGGCTGATGTTCCTACCCCCGGTCGTCACATTGGCCGGGCTTCGTTCGCCAGGCTGATGTTCCTACCCCCGGTCGTCACATTGGCCGGGCTTCGTTCGCCAGGCTGATGTTCCTACCCCCGGCGGGTCTTGCCCGCCCAGCCCGTATGCCGACCGCCCGCCGCCTCGCGGATCCCCGCGAGGCGGCGGGCGGACCGGCATACCGGCAACCGCCCACTACGTGACGGCTCGACCTAGGCTGCTAGGCATCGACGCTCGTGGAGGAGACCCTCATGCCCGAGGCAACGCTGGAGTTCATCGGCACCGCGACCACCCTGCTGCGGATCGGCCCGTTCACGGTCCTCACGGACCCTAACTTCCTGCATCGCGGGCAGTACGCCTATCTCGGCAAGGGCCTGGTCAGCCGTCGCCGCACCGAGCCCGCGATGACCCCCGCCGAGCTGCCCGAGCTCGACGCGATCGTCCTGTCCCACCTGCACGGCGACCACTTCGACCGGGTGGCGCGCCGCGAGCTGCGCCGGGACGTGCCCCTGCTGACGACCCGCCAGGCGGCGCCGAGGCTCGAGCGGTGGGGCTTCCCCGCGCGGGGGCTGCCACGGTGGGGCTCGCACCTGCTCGAGCGGGACGGCGTGGGCCTCACCGTCACGGCGACGCCCGGCCGCCATGCCCCCGGCCCCGCCCAGGCGTTGCTGCCGCCGGTCATGGGCTCGGTGCTGGAGCTCGACACGGGGTCAGGCGCGCCGTTCCGGGCCTACGTCACCGGCGACACCCTCTATCGCCGCTCCCTGCGCCGCGTCGTCGACCGGCTCGGCCCGATCGACGCGATGGTCATCCACCTCGGCGGGACCCGAGTCCTCGGGCTCCTGGTCACGATGGACGACCGGCAGGGTGCGCGGCTCGTCCGGACCGTGCAGCCGGCCGTGACGGTGCCGATCCACTACGACGACTACGGCGTGTTCCGTTCTCCGCTCGAGGACTTCGAGCAGCGCTGGGCGCGCGAGGGGCTGCCCGGCGAGCTGCACCTCGTGGCGCGCGGCGAGACTGCCTCGCTGCGGCCGGACTGACGCGGTGGGTGCTCGCCGGCTTGAAGACCTTTCTCGAGACGGGGCGCCCCATGGCCGGCTCCGGCTCCTGACCTACCTCAGGTAGTCACACCCGCCCGGGTTGGACGGCCCCTACCCCCGGTAGTCACATTCGCCGGGCTTCGTCCGCCAGGCGGATGTTCCTACCCCCGGCGGGTCTTGCCCGCCCAGCCCGTATGCCGACCGCCCGCCGCCTCGCAGGTCCCCGCGAGCCGGCGGGCGGTGCGTCATACGGCCGACGTCCGCTCACCGGCTGAGCGCGTCACGTCCCGCCTCCTCCATCCGATCGACCGCGTCGACGGGGTCCCGCTGGGCCGCGACGGGGTGGCCGCGCGGGGGCATCGGGGCTGCGTCGGGGCTGCTGAGGTCAGCCGACCACCTCAGGTTTGCCTGAGGTCACCCGCCGTAGACGAGCGGCTCGTACTCGCGGTGCCGCTCGATCCACCCCTTGATGAACGGGCAGGTCGGCTTGACCTTGCGGGTCCCCTGCTCGCGCACGTCGTCCAGGCCGTAGCGCGCCAGGGCGCTGCCGACCCCCTTGCCCTCGAACGCCGGGTCCACCTCGGTGTGGGTGAACTCGGCGAGGTCGTCGGTCAGCTGGTATTCGGCGAAACCGGCCAGCTCCCCGTCGATCCGGGCCTCGTAGCGGTGCTGCTCGGGGTTGTTGGTGACCTGGACGTCGGTCATGTCAGTCCTCTCCTCGCGTGCGGGATGTGCTGTCTGCTCGACCTTAGCCGCGGCAGGCTCACCCGTCCTGACGGTGGGCTCGTGCGCGACCGGGAAGCTCACCGACCGTGCGATGAAGCACAGGCCGGCACGTGGCGGCGACTCGGTGTGGTGGTGGGCGGGTCGGCATACACGCACATCCCGCACGCGCGCACGATCAGCCGGCCTCCGGATCATCGACCTGGGGGACGGAGGCCGGCCGATGCCTCTACCCCCGGTAGGTCTTGCGGGAGCGGTAGGCCTGGACCGCCATGCGGTTGCCGCAGCCGCGGTCGCAGTAGCGGCGCGAGCGGTTCTTGGACAGGTCGATGATCACACCGTCGCAGTCCTCGGCCTCGCACACCCGCAGCCGGTCCAGCTCGCCGGAGCGCACCACGTCCACCATCGCCATCGCGGACTCGACGGCGATCCGGTGCGCCAGCGGAGCGGAGCTCGAGATGGCGTGCAGGTGCCAGTCCCACCAGCCCTCGTGGCGCACGACCTGCGGGAGCGCCTGGTGGCGGGCCAGCAGGTCGTTGACCAGGCCGACCACGCCCTCCTCGTCGAGCTCCCACAGGCGGTGCAGCTCCCCGCGCAGCGCGAGCACCCCCGCCAGCTCGGCCGCGTCGTGCGCCCGCGCCCCCGTGTAACCGAACTGGCCCACGAACTCCTCGAGGTCCTCCAGTGTGCTCAGCGTCGCCGGCTCGACGCCCGTGTTGACCAGCGCGGCCATCGATACCAGAGCGTCGCGGGTGTCATGGGCAAAAGTCATATTGACTCCTTACTCGGCCCAGGTCTAGTGTCACTAGCGTAAACCCACTTCGCTCATGACGCCCGCTGTCGTGCGTCACGACAGTCGTGCCTCGAAGCCCCCGAGAGGAGTGCCCATGACCGCCATGACCCGCACCACCGACCCGACCGTCACGGACCCGATCGTCGCTCACCCCACCGTCACGGACCCCGTCGTGGACGCTCTCCGCCTCGGCGACGTCGACGTCGACCCGCTGCCTCCGGTCCCCGACGAGCTGGCCACCGAGCGGGTCACCGAGCGGGCCACCGAGCACCCCGCTCGCACCCGCCCCCGCGGCGTCTCCCGTGGTCTGGTCCTCGCCCTGATCTCGGCCGTCGGCTTCGCCACCTCGGGATCCTTTGCCAAGGCGCTGCTCGAGGCGGGCTGGAGCCCGGGCGCCGCCGTCACCGCCCGCATCGCGGGTGCCGCGCTCGCCCTCGGCATACCGGCCCTGTGGTTGATGCGGCACCGGCTGCGCGCCTTCGTCGACAACGCCGGCGTGATCATCGCCTATGGCGTGGTCGCCGTGGCCGGCAGCCAGCTGTTCTACTTCAACGCCGTCACGCACCTGTCGGTCGGCGTCGCGCTCCTGCTGGAGTACCTCGCCCCCGTCCTCATCGTCGGCTACGTCTGGCTGCGCACCCGACGCACCCCGGCCCCGGCGACGCTGCTCGGCGCGACCCTGTCCATGGCCGGGCTCGCCCTGGTCATCGACCTGTTCGGCGGCATCGGCATCGACCCGGTCGGGCTCCTGTGGGGACTCGCCGCCGCCTGCTGCAACGCCACCTACTTCCTGCTCGCCGCCCGCGACACCAAGGGTCTGCCGCCCATCGCCCTCGCGGCCGGCGGCATGGTCGTCGGCGGCGTGGTGCTCGCTCTGGTGGGCGTGGTCGGCCTCGTCCCCATGGTCGCGACGACCCGACCCGTGGCCCTCGCCAGCATGACGGCGCCCTGGTGGGTGCCCGTCCTCGGCCTGGTCCTGCTCGCCGCGGCGGTGGCCTACGGCTTCGGCGTCGCCGCGACCCGGAGGCTCGGCTCGACCGTCGCGTCCTTCGTCGGGCTGACCGAGGTGGTGTTCGCGGTGCTCATCGCGTGGCTCCTGCTCGGCGAGCTCCCGGGCCTCGTCCAGCTCGCCGGTGGGGCGCTGATCCTCGCGGGTGTTGCGGCCGTCAAGATCGGGGAGTCGCGGGCATGATGGGGACGTGCCCTCGACCCGCCGTCCCCTGACCCTGCGCGCGACGCAGTCCGTGCTGCGTGGTGTCGCACGCCTGCCCCGGCCGGTCCTGCGTCTGGTCGCGGGCCGGCCGCGGCGCGTCGACGGCCATACCCTGCGCACGGACGTGCAGGTGGCGCTGCGCCTGCTCGACCTGGCCCCCGGCAGCGACGCCGCCGAGCTGACCCCGGACCAGTGGCGCGCCGAGATCGAGACCGAGGCCTGGCTCTTCGGCCATCAGCCGCACGTCGCGTCCGTCCGCGACGGCTCGCTCCCGGGGCCCGCCGGCCCGATCCGCACCCGCACCTACGACCCCTCGCCGGGCGAGCCCGCCCCCGGGGTGGTCGTCTACCTCCACGGCGGCGGCTTCGTGGCCGGTTCCCTCGACAGTGCCGATCCCGTATGCCGATTCGTCGCGCGCTATGCCGGTCTGACCGTCGTCTCGGTCGACTACCGCCTGGCGCCGGAGGCGCCCTTCCCGTGCGCGGTCGAGGACGCGGTGGCGGCGTTCCGGCACGTGCGCGACCACCGCGACGAGCTGGGCGGTGACGGCTCGACCCCGGTCGCCGTCATGGGCGACAGCGCCGGCGGCAACCTCGCCGCCGTCGTGTGCCACCGCACCGTCGAGGACGAGGCCGGCGGCCCGGACCTGCAGGTGCTGCTCAACCCCGTCACCGACTGGTCGCGCAAGTCGCGGTCCTACGCGCTGTTCCCCACGGGCTACTTCCTCACCGAGGCCACCATGGACTGGTACGCCTCGCACTACCTGCGCGAGCCCGAGCAGGCCCGCCACCCCGACGCCTCGCCGCTGCTCGCGCGCCACCTCGGCGGGCTGCCCCCGGCCTACGTCCTGGTGTCGGCCTTCGACGTGCTGCGCGACGAGGCCCTGGCCTACGCCGCGCGTCTCGAGGAGGCCGGGGTGCCGGTCACGCTCCGGGTCGACGAGGACGGCACGCACGGCGACATCAACGCCATGGGCGTCTCGCGCACCAGCCGTGACCTCGTCATCGAGGTGGCCGAGGCCGTGCGCGACCTGCTGGTGCGCCGATGATCGCCCGCGAGATCGGCGACGGGATCGTCGAGCTCGACCTCACCGGTCACTCGCCCGACGACCTCGCGGGGATCGACGCGCTGCGCGACGAGGTCGCCGCGGGGATCGCCGACGGGTGGCGCCGGGTGCAGACGCTGCACGACCCCGACGACGTGGTCACGCACCGCCTGGCGGCTCGGCTCGGCCTGCGGCACGAAGGCACCCTGCGCGGCATCGGTCCCGGCCACGGGGACCGCGTCGTCATGGCTCGGCTGGCGGCCGACCCCGGCCCCGAGACGCGCGAGGGCTTCCTCGGCGTGCTCGACACCACGATGCCCACCAAGCGCAACATCGCCCAGACGCTGCTGCGCGACCCGGACGGCCGCGTCCTGCTCTGCGAGCTCACCTACAAGCGTGAGTGGGACCTGCCGGGCGGCATCGTCGACCCGGGGGAGCCGCCGTCGACGACCGCCGAGCGCGAGGTCGCCGAGGAGCTCGGCCTGGACCTGCCGGCCCGTGAGCTGCTGGCCGTCGACTGGCTCCCGCCCTACCGAGGGTGGAGCGACGCCACCTTGTTCGTCTTCGACGGCGGCGTGCACCCGGCCGACCTCGTGGGCCGGGTCACCTTGCAGCCGCGCGAGATCCGCGCCCTGCACTGGGCCACGCCCGAGCAGGTGCGGGAGCACTGCGCCGCGTATGTCGTGACCCTGCTGGAGCACCTCGCCGCCACGCCGGTCGGCAGCGGCACGGCATACCTCGTCGACGGCCGCCCGCGCGCCTGACACCCACGGCCGACCCTCCCAGCACCGGCCCCTCCACCGCCGGCCCGCTCCAACGCACGACGGGGACGTTCATGCCCGCCAGGCGAGCACGAAGGTCCCCGTCGTCACGGGAGGCGGGGAGGGGGGATCAGAGCTCGTCGGGGTCGGGCAGCAGGATGTTGAGCAGCAGCGACACGAACGCCACGACCAACGCCCCCAGGATCGCGTCCCAGAAGAAGCTGTCGACCCGGAAGTCCAGGCCGAGCGGACCCGCCAGCCACGACGTGAGCTGGAGCATCAGGGCGTTGACCACCCACGTGAACAACCCGAGCGTGAGGATGATCGCCGGCCAGCTGAAGAACTTGACGACCGGCTTGACGACCGCGTTGATCAGGCCGAACACGACGGCCACCAGCAGGATCGACAGCAGGCGCGTGGCGAGGGACGGCTTGTCCTCGCCCAGGTGGATCCCGGAGACGACCACGGCCGCGACCCAGAGCGCGATGCCGTTGACGAGGGTCTTGATCGCGAGGTTCCTCATGGCCATATGGTGACATGTCGACCCCCGCATATGGTGGTGCCATGACCGCAGCCGACGCCGCCACCAGCGAGCTCAGCCCCGACCGCGACGACGCGGCCACCCCCGAGAGCGAGGTGCGGCTGCGCGAGACCCTCGCCGCCGTGCCCGCCTACGTCCCGGGACGCCCGGCGCCCGAGGTCCCCGGCCTGAGGACCTACAAGGTCAGCAGCAACGAGAACCCCTACCCCCCGCTGCCGAGCGTGCTCGAGGTCATCGCGGCCTCCGCCACCACGGTCAACCGCTACCCCGACATGGCGGTGACCGAGCTGACCCAGGCGTTGGCGGACTTCCTCGGCGTGCCCAACGACCACATCAGCACGGGCACCGGCTCGTCGGCCGTCCTCACCCAGCTCGTGACGGCGACCTGCGGCCCGGGCGACGAGGTCGTCTATCCCTGGCGGTCCTTCGAGCTCTACCCCATCGTCACCGCGCTCGCCGGCGCGACGAGCGTGCAGGTGCCGCTCACCGCCGACCAGCGCCACGACCTCCCGGCGATGGCCGCGGCGATCACCGACCGCACCCGCCTGGTCATCGTCTGCACACCCAACAACCCCACCGGCCCGTCGGTCCACGCCGACGAGCTGGAGGCCTTCCTCGCGCAGGTGCCGCCGCACGTCCTGGTCGTCATCGACGAGGCCTACCTCGAGTTCGTCCGCGACCCGGCGACGCCGGACGCGATCGAGCTCTACCGCAACCACAGCAACATCGCGGTGCTGCGGACCTTCTCGAAGGCCTACGGCCTCGCGGGCCTGAGGGTCGGGTATGCCGTGGCGCCCTCCGAGGTCGCGGCGGCCCTGCGCAAGTGCGCCCTGCCGTTCGGCGTGTCGAGGATCGCCGAGGACGCCGCGGTCGCCAGCCTGGGCCTGTTCGCCGAGCTCGACGAGCGGGTGCAGGCACTCGTCACGGAGCGTGATCGCGTGACCACCGGTCTGGCGGAGCAGGGATGGCGCCTGCCCGACACCCAGGCCAACTTCGTCTACTTCCCGGTGGGGGAGCACTGCGCCGAGCTCGCCGAGGCCCTGCGCGAGGCGGGACTCGTGGTCCGGCAGTACGGCACCGACGGCGTCCGCGTGACCATCGGTGAGGAGGAGGCCAACACCCGCCTGCTGGAGGTCGCGGACCGTGTCCGCCCCCGCGTCCAGCCGGGTGACTAGTCCGCAGTGACGGTTTGCCCCAGGTTCACTTGTCGGTGACCCGGGCGTGACTCCACCATGGTGAGCATGGGGACATCCGGGCCTGGAGGCAGGCCGTCGAGCCGACAGGAGGGGGCGGCCTGGGGGCCGGCCCTCGCCCTGTCGGCCCTCGGTGTGTCCGCCACCCTCGGCCTGGCCGGGCTCTCCCTGAGCACCGCCCCCGGCGTCCTGGACGGGGTCCTCGACGGCGGCACGAGCACGTCGTCGGGCACGTCGTCGGCCGGCGGGACGGCCTATCAGCCCGGGGGGCCGGCCGAGGTGCTCACCGCCCAGGGCCCGTCGGTCTCACGTGCGCTCGTCGCGCAGCAGGCCCAGCGCCCGGAGGCGCCGGCGCCGGCTGCCGAGCCGCTCGAGGGCATCGTCCTGCTGTCTGCCGCCCCCCGGGGTCAGGTGCTCGAGCAGACCGTGATCGAGCCGGCGCAGGAGCGTCTGGAGGCGCTCGCGGCCCTGCGCCCGCTGCTCGATGTGGCAGAGCCGCTCACCGGCGTCGACGCCGACGAGGTGCTGGCCTCCATGGCCGAGCTCCCGCCCGTCCTCGCACCTGAGGCCGCACCCGCCTCCGACGAGTCCGCGATCGCCTCCTCGCCGGTCATCGCGCAGGCGCCGACGACGCCGGACCGGACGCCCACCCCGCAACCGTCCGAGGGCCCTCCCGACGAGCCCGCCCCAGAGACCGGGGGTCCGATCTCACGCCGCATGCCCAAGCCGCCCGACGAGACCACGACGCCGACCGACCCGACGCCGGGGACCACGGACCCGACGACGGCGCCCGGCTCCACCCCCACCGACCCGGGCACGACGCCCACCGACCCGGGCACGACGCCCACCGACCCGGGCACGACGCCCGCCGATCCGGGCACGACGCCCGCCGACCCCGGATCGAAGAGCCCCACCGGCCCGACCACGCCCTCGACGGCGACCGCCACCGCCGCCACCCGGAGCGCCCCCTCGGCAGGCGCGACGGCCACGGCGGGGGCGACGGCCTCGGCGGGGGCCTCGACGAGCGCCCCGGCGCCCGGCCTGCCCTGACCCGACGGGCGACACCGGTCCGCCGGGCAGGTACGCTGCCCTCGCCAGGCCCAAGCGTCCGACGGGACGTGTTGACCGCCACGAGCAACCGGACCGGGCCGTCGTCACGACGAGGCGCCCGCACCGGGGCGGTGACCCCGTCCCTCGTGGCCCCGAACCAGGCCGGAGCAGCGACCCTGCCCGGCCCCAAGGATCGAAGGAGATCGCAGATGAGCGACAACGTCGTCGCCCGAGAAGGCGCCAGAGACGCCTACGGCGGGCCGGAGATGGTCCAGCTGCTCACCCCCGAGGGGGAGCGGGTCGACCACCCGGAGTACTCCCGCTACCTCGACGGGCTGGCCGACGAGGACCTGCGCGGGTTCTACCGCGACATGTTCCTCGTCCGTCGCGTGGACACCGAGGGGACCGCGCTGCAGCGCCAGGGCGAGCTCGGCCTGTGGGTCTCGCTGCTCGGTCAGGAGGCCGCCCAGATCGGCGTGGGCCGGGCCATGCGCAAGCAGGACTACGCGTTCCCCGGCTACCGCGAGCACGGCGTCGGCTGGTGCCGCGGGGTTCAGCCCCTGCAGGTGATGTCGCAGTTCCGCGGCGTCGACCAGGGCGGCTGGGACCCGAACGAGGTCGGGATGCAGCTCTTCACGATCGTCATCGGCAACCAGGTGCTCATGGGCACGGGCTACGCGATGGGGATCACCCTCGACGGCGACGTGGGCACGGGCGACCCCGACCGCGACGCCGCCGTCGTCGCATTCTTCGGCGACGGCGCCACCGCCCAGGGCGACGTCAACGAGTCCTTCGTCTTCGCCGGCGTCAACAACGCCCCCATCGTCTTCTTCTGCCAGAACAACCAGTGGGCCATCTCCGAGCCCAACGAGCGCCAGACCCGTGGCCCGCTCTACCACCGCGCCAACGGCTTCGGCTTCCCCGGCATCCGGGTCGACGGCAACGACGTGCTGGCGTCATACGCCGTCTCCAAGGCCATGCTCGACCGAGCCCGCGACGGCCAGGGCCCCTCGTTCATCGAGGCCTTCACCTATCGCATGTCCGCGCACACGACCTCGGACGACCCCACCAAGTACCGCGTCGACGCCGAGGTCGAGGTGTGGAAGCACCGCGACCCGATCCAGCGGCTGCGCGCCTACCTCACCCGGTCGGGCAAGGCGGACCAGGGCTTCTTCGACGACCTGGAGCGCGAGGCCGACGCCTTGGCCGAGACGATCCGCGCCGGGACGGTCGGCATGCCCGACCCCGACCCGCACGGCATGTTCGACCACGTCTACGTCGAGCCCGACCACGCCCTGATCGAGCAGCAGCGCGCGGAGTTCGCTGCCTACGCCGCGAGCTTCGAGGACTGAGCGATGACCAAGCTGACCATCGCCAAGGCCATCAACGCCGGTCTGCGCGCCGCCATGGAGCGTGACCCCAAGGTCATCGTGTGCGGAGAGGACGTCGGCAAGCTCGGCGGCGTCTTCCGCATCACCGAGCACCTGCAGAAGGACTTCGGCGAGCACCGGGTCATGGACTCGGCCCTGGCCGAGTCCGGCATCATCGGGACGAGCGTCGGTATGGCGCTGCGCGGTTACCGCCCCGTCGCGGAGATCCAGTTCGACGGCTTCGTGTACCCGGCGTTCGACCAGATCGTGTCCCAGGTCTCCAAGATGCACTACCGCTCGCGCGGCAGACTCCGGCTACCCATGGTGATCCGCATCCCGATGGGTGGCGGCATCGGCGCCGTCGAGCACCACAGCGAGTCCAACGAGGCCTACTTCGCCCACACCGCGGGGCTGCGCACCGTCTTCGTCTCCAACCCCGAGGACGCCTACTGGGGCATCCAGCAGGCGATCGAGTCCGACGACCCGGTGATCTTCTACGAGCCCAAGCGCCGCTACCACGAGAAGGGCGAGGTCGACCTCGAGGCCACGTCCGCGCCCCGAGGCCTCTACAGCGCCAACGTGATCGTGCCCGGCACCGACGTGACGGTCGTGTGCTACGGCCCCATGGTCAAGACCTGCATCCAGGCCGCCGCGGCCGCCGCCGAGGAGGGCACCTCGCTGGAGGTCATCGACCTGCGCTCGGTCAGCCCGCTCGACATCGACACCGTGGCCGCGTCGGTCGAGCGCACCGGTCGGCTGGTCGTGGTGCACGAGGCGGCGTCCTTCCTCGGGCTCGGCGCCGAGATCGCCGCCCAGGTGCAGGAGCGCTGCTTCTACCACCTCGAGGCGCCGGTCCAGCGCGTCACCGGCTATTACCTGCCCTACCCGCCCTCGAAGTACGAGGAGCACTTCCTGCCCGACCTCGACCGCGTGCTCGACGGCGTCGACCGCGCCCTGTCCCACTGACCCGAGAGGAGCGAATTCACATGGCAATCAAGAAGTTCAACCTCCCGGACCCGGGTGAGGGCCTGCTCGAGGCCGAGATCGTGACGTGGAAGGTCAAGGAGGGCGACGCCGTCAAGGTCAACGACATCGTCGTCGAGATCGAGACCGCCAAGTCCCTCGTCGAGCTGCCCATCCCGTGGGCCGGCACCGTGGCCCAGATCCTCGTCCCCGAGGGCGAGACCGTCGACGTCGGCACCCCGATCATCGCCATCGAGGACGGCACCGGTGGCGGCGCCCCCGCCGAGCCCGACGACGCGTCGGCGGCCGCCGCCCAGGCCCAGGTCAACGAGGCCACCGGGACGGGCGACGACGCCACCCCCAAGGAGGAGCGCGTCGCGGTCCTGGTCGGCTACGGCCCCAAGGTGACCGACGCCAAGCGGCGACCCCGCAAGCATCAGCGCGGCCCGCTGCCCACCGCCAGCGAGACCAAGGACCCCGAGACCTGGGGCGGCTTCGCCACCGTCGCCGCCGTCACCGAGATGACTCACCCGACCGTCGTGGACCCGCACGGCGTGCAGGTGCAGGTCACCCAGCCCCAGGCTGCGGGCGGCAAGGCCCTGGCCAAGCCCCCCGTCCGCAAGTACGCCAAGGACAAGGGCGTGGACCTCGCCCTGATCCGCGGCACCGGCAACGACGGCGCGATCACCCGCGCCGACGTCGACGCCTACCTGGCCGGAGGCGCGTCGGGGGCGGCGGCCCAGGGGGCCGGCGCGCCGAGCCCCCAGCCGGGTCAGGCGGCGGGCGCTGCGGCATACGGCACCGCGGAGCGCGAGGTGCGCATCCCGATCAAGGGCGTGCGCAAGGTGACCGCGCAGGCGATGGTCGGGTCGGCGTTCACGGCGCCGCACGTCACGGAGTTCATCACGGTGGACGTCTCGGAGACGATGGCGCTGGTCGAGCGGCTCAAGCGGGACAAGGAGTTCAAGGACGTCCGCGTCTCGCCGCTCCTGGTCGTCGCCAAGGCGCTGATCGTGGCCACCCGTCGCAACCCGGGGGTCAACGCCACCTGGGACGAGGCGGCGCAGGAGATCGTGCACAAGAACTACGTCAACCTGGGGATCGCGGCTGCGACCCCGCGCGGGCTGATGGTGCCCAACATCAAGGACGCCGACCGCCTGACGATGCTGGAGCTGGCGCAGGCGATGGGCTCGCTCGTCGAGACCGCGCGGGCCGGCAGGACGCAGCCCGCCGAGATGTCCGGCGGCACCATCACGATCACCAACGTCGGCGTCTTCGGCGTCGACACGGGCACGCCGATCATCAACCCCGGCGAGAGCGCGATCCTGGCGTTCGGGGCAGTGCGACGGCAGCCGTGGGTCGTGACGGCGGCCGACGGGTCGGAGACGATCGAGCCGCGCTGGGTCACCCAGCTGGCCCTGTCCTTCGACCACCGGCTGATCGACGGTGAGCTCGGGTCAAGGTTCCTGGCCGACGTCGCCAAGGTGCTGGAGGACCCGGCTCGCGGGCTGGTCTGGGGCTGAGCGGTCCTGGCCGTATGACGGTTGCGGGGTCGGCGCGTGGGCGCCGGCCCCGCCTCACGTTGGCCCTCGTCTCGGCTGCTCCCCGTCTGGGTGGCTGCTCTTCGTCTGGGTGGCGGTCCACCGTGTGGGTGGCCGCTGCCGGTCTTGGGCTGCAGCAGGAGACGGCCGCTGGAGGGCAAGACGCAGGACGAACGGCGCGACGCAGGACGAACGGCGCGACGGCCGCGACCGCCTCGCCCGCGTCGACCGAGCCCGGCAGGTCAGCGCAGGACGATCGTGCGGTGCCCGTCGCGGATGATCCGGTGCTCGGCGTGCCACTCCACCGCGCGTGCCAGCACCTGCGTCTCCACGTCGCGGCCGATGGCGACCATGCGGTCCGGCGACGCCCAGTGGTCGACGCGGGCGACGTCCTGCTCGATGATCGGGCCCTCGTCGAGGTCGGCGGTCACGTAGTGCGCGGTCGCCCCGATCAGCTTGACGCCGCGGGCGTGCGCCTGGTGGTAGGGCTTGGCGCCCTTGAAGCTCGGCAGGAACGAGTGGTGGATGTTGATGGCGCGCCCGTCCAGCGCGCGGCACAGGTCGTCGGACAGGACCTGCATGTAGCGCGCGAGCACGACCAGGTCGACGTCCAGCTCGCCGACCAGCTCCAGCAGGCGCCCCTCGGCCTCGGGCTTGGTCTCGCGGGTGACGGGGACGTGGTGGAAGGGGATGCCGTAGCCCTCGACGAGCGTGCGGAAGTCCTCGTGGTTGGACACGACGGCGGGGATCTCGACGTTGAGGGCGCCGAGGCGTGCGCGAAAGAGCAGGTCGTTGAGGCAGTGCCCGAAACGGCTCACCATGAGCAGCGTGCGCGTGGGGCGGGCTGCGTCGTGCAGCTCGAAGCTCATGCCGAACCGCCCTGCGACCCAGGTGAACTCCTCGCGCAGCCGGTCCAGGTCCCGCACCGGCCCGCTGAACTGCACCCGCATGAAGAACGCGTCGTCGAGCGTGTCGCCGAACTGGCTCGACTCGACGATGGTGCACCCGTGCTCCACCAGGAACCCGCTCACCGCGTGGACGATGCCGACCGTGTCGGGTCGGGAGGTGACGGTGAGGACATAGGTCGGGTCGGTGGTCGCCGTGGTCACGGGAGCGTCTCCTGCGGGGGTCGTGTCTGGGGCCCCCTACTGTGCCCGATGAGGTCCCTGGCCGCTGGGACGTCCGCGAGCGGGACGGCGCAGCGCGTCGACGCGACGGTGGGGCGGGTGTCAGCGGTGCAGCAGAGACCTCAGCCGGGACACCGGCGTCGGCCGGGCCGGGGGGCGGCGGTGGACGCTCACGGCGTAGTCGCCGCCGTCGAAAGGCTGCCGGTCCCAGGTGGCGTAGCGCTCGACGAGCTCCAGGTCGGCGCCCGAGCAGGCGTCGTCGTAGTCCTCGAGGCTCACCGACGGGATGCCCTCGGGCAGGTGCTGGGCGTCCAGGCCGAGCCCGGCGACGACCAGCCCCTGGGGCTTGAGGACGCCCCGCAGGGTGCACATGACCTCGTCGAGGGTGCCGGGGGCGAGCAGGGGGATGGCGTTGCCCGCCAGGACGACCACGTCGAAGCCCGCGCCGATGATGCCCTGCGGGATGTCGAGCTCGGCGAGGTCGCTGAGCCAGAAGGGGATCCGCGGGTTGCGGTCGGCGGCGACGCGGAGCAGGGACAGGTCGGCGTCGACCCCGACGACGGGGTGCCCGAGCTCGGCGAGGCGCAGGGCGACCCGACCGGTGCCGCAGCCGGCGTCGAGGACGCGGCCGCCCTCGGGCAGGAGGGAGGCGACGAGCTCGGCCTCGCCGTGCGGGTCTGCGCTGGTCTCGACGCTCATGCCTGGCACTGTATGCCGAGCGCCCGCCGCTGCACCACGAGAGGGGTGCGGCGGCGGGCGCTGCTGGAGGATCGACCGAGCGGGGTCGGCCGATCAGCGGGTGGCCGGGTCGGACGCGCGGTGACGACCCCGGCGGTGAGGGTCCAGCCCGGCGGTGTCCAGGTGGTCCCACGTGTCCTGCAGCTCGTCGAACGTGTGGCCACCGCTCTCGAACGCCGCGGCGTCGAGCAGGAACTTCTCCAGGCTGTCGTGCAGGCGCTTGTCCGACTCGGAGGCGTCCTCGCCCAGCGGCAGGAGGCCCCGCTCGGACTGGGCCTGCTGCGCGGCCATCGCGGCCTGGGCCGACTGGCTGGACAACGTGAGGTCGGGGAGGAACGCGAGGACCACCACCCCGATCCCGCAGACGATGGCGCCGAGGAAGAAGACCAGGTCCATCGACTCGGAGAAGCCGACCTTGATGGGGTGGGCCAGCGCCGGGTGCAGGGCGTTGATGACGGAGGAGTCGTTGCCGATGTTGCCGAGGCTGCCTGCGCCCTGGCCGCTCGCCACGGACCGGACGAAGGCCGCGGACTGCGGGGAGTAGGCCGAGACGGCCGGGTCGCGCAGGGCGGCGACGAAGGTCGGGTCGGACGCGGCGGCCGTGAAGGCGTCGGCGATGCGGTCCGCGAGGGAGTTGAACAGCACGGACAAGAAGATCGCGACGCCGAGCGTCCCACCGATCTGCCGGAAGAAGGTGGCGGAGGAGGTCGCCATACCCATCTCCCGCGGCTCGACCGCAGCCTGCACGGCCAGCGTGAGGGGCTGCATCGTGTTGCCGAGCCCGAGGCCGAAGAAGAACATCAGCGTCATGACCCAGACCAGGCTGCTGTCCGCGGTGATCCGCGACAGGGCGAACAGCACGGCTGTCATCAGCGTCACCCCGATGAGGGGGAACATCTTGATCTTGCCGGTGCGGCTCATGAGCTGGCCCGAGACGATCGAGGCGAGCATCATGCCGACGACCATCGGGAGCATCTGGAAGCCGGACACCATCGGGGTGGACCCGTGGACGATCTGCAGGTAGAGCGGGATCGTCATCATGCCGCCGAACATGCCGGCGCCGATCACGAAGCCGCCGGTCAGGGCGATCACGATGGTGCGGTTGCGAAAGATGCGCAGGGGGATGAGCGCGTCGTCGCCGGCGCGGGACTCCGACCAGACGAAGGCCGCGATGCCCGCCAGGCCGACGGCGAAGCAGGTCAGGGAGGCGGCGGAGGTCCAGCCCCACGTCCGTCCCTGCTCGGCCACGAGCAGCAGCGGCACGAGGCCGATGATGATCGTCGTGGCGCCGGCCCAGTCGATGCGGGCCTTGCGGGGGGTGTGGTTGAGGTGCAGCGTCGCCATGACGGCAGCGAAGGCGATCAGGCCGATCGGGACGTTCATGAAGAAGATCCAGCGCCAGCCGGCGAGGCCGAGGATCGACTCGCGCTCGGCGAAGAAGCCGCCGAGGACCGGGCCGATGACGCTCGAGGTGCCGAAGACCGCGAGGAAGTAGCCCTGGTACTTGGCCCGCTCGCGCGGCGGGACGACGTCACCGATGATCGCAAGGGCCAGCGACATCAGGCCACCGGCGCCGAGGCCCTGGACGGCGCGCGCTGCGGCGAGCTGGTACATCGTCTGCGGGATCGTGCACAGCAGCGAGCCGGCGACGAAGATCGTGATGGCCGAGAGGTAGAACCGCTTGCGGCCGTAGATGTCGGACAGCTTGCCGTAGATCGGGGTCGAGATCGTCGACGTGATCAGGTAGGCCGTGGTGACCCAGACCTGCTGGTCCAGGCCGTGCAGGTCGTCGGCGATGGTCTTGATCGCGGTGCCGACGACGTTCTGGTCGAGAGCGGCGAGGAACATCCCGGCCATGAGGCCGAGGATGATCGTGACGATCTGCTTGTGCGAGAGCTCCCCGGTCGCCGCCGGGGTCGGGCTGGTGCTGGCCATCAGGCTCCTTGGGAGTGCAGGTGACGCTCGACGGCGTCGGCATATCGGTCGAGCAGGCCGCTCAGGGCCTGGATGTCGTGGGGCTCCCAGTCGTGCAGGATCTGGGCGAGCCGGGTGGCGCGCTCCTCGCGCAGTCGTAGGACGAGCTCCCGGCCGGTCGCGGTGATCACGATGACCTGGGCCCGGCGGTCGCGGTCGTCCGCCTGCTTGGTCACCAGGTCGAGCGCGGTGAGGGCACTGACCTGTCGACTGGTGGTGGAGACGTCGAGGTGGCAGGCCGCCGCCAGGTCGGAGACCCGGCGTGGCTGGTCGTGGGCGGCGAAGAGGACGGGCAGCGCAGCATGCTCGATCCCGGGCATCGGGAGGGGGGAGCTGTGCTTGAGGACGATGCTCGCCTTGGCCGCCCGGGTGATGCTGGCCCCGAGGTCGGTGGTGGGGCCGAGCAGGTGCTCAGGTGCGGGGTGCGGCGTATTCATTTGCTTGCAGCATACAACTATGTGGCTGAAGGCTCAACTTCTGTCCTCGCCGCGTGGGGGCTCGGAGGCGTGGGGGCGTGGGGGAGTGGGGCGCGGAGGCGCCAGGGGGTCAGGGCGTGAAGCTGAGGCTCGCCAGGACGCGACGGGCGACCGCCTCGTCGCCCCCACCGACCGTGTAGGTCACCTGGTCCACCGTGCGGCGTCCTGCAGCGAGCCGCTCGAACGCGCTGGTGGACAGCTTGGCGGTGGTGATCTGCGTGGAGGGGTCGATGGCCCGCATCGTCGTCGTGGTGCTGCCCGCTGCCTGCTGGTCCCCCTCGCCGCCGAACAGCACGACCCCGTGCGGCCGCGGGTCCTCGGCCGTCCCGTCCTCGACCCGCACGCCGATGCGCGCGGTCACGGGACCGGTGAGCTCGAGGATCACGGTGTCGCCGACGGGCACCTCGGCGCGGCGCGCGATGGCCTGCGGGACGGTGCGCACCGCCCGCGCCACGAAGACCGCGGCGGCGGGGGAGTCCAGGTTGCCCGGCTCGTCCAGAGCCGCGCGGATGTCCTGCTCGTGCACCCAGATGTCCATGGTGCGCATCCGCAGCAGCTCGCCGACGGTGGTGGGCTCGTCCCGCATGCCGGCCACGATGGAGTCCAGCTCGAGCCCCGGGCTGCCCACGGTCGCGATGCGACGACTCAGGACGTACTCCAGCTCCCGCACGACGTCGACCCCCGCCCGTGAGCGGCGAGCCTCGACGCCGACCTCCATGAACCGGCCGAGGTCGTTGCGGATGTGGTCATGGTCGGGCACCTCCACGTGCGGCTCCGGCAGGCCCTCGAGGTGGGACTCGAGGGCCACGACGTGGGAGATGTGGTCCTTGACCGTCCAGCCGGGGCAGTCGGTGGGCAGCGCGAGCTGCTCGTCGGTGAGCCCGCGGCCCAGGTCGGTGACGGCCTGCGCGGTGTGCGCGAACGCGGTGACGAGGCCGGGCAGGTCCGTGGGTGGTGCCGGGTGGATGGGCATGGCCCCACCCTAACGACGGGGGCAGCGGATCGCGCCCCTGCGTCGCCTTAGTCTGGAGGGGTGAGCAGCACCCAGGTCGCCTCCCCGTCCGCGCCCCACCAGGACGATCACCGGGAGGCCCGTCCGGTGATCGCCGCGGTCCCCCTCGCGGGGGCGCTGGTGGCGCTGCTGGCCGGTGGCCTGGCGACGGGTGCCTTCACCGAGCTGGCGACCGGCCTCGGTGACGCGGGACCGTCGGTGCGGTGGGGGCTGCCGCTGGTCCGGGCCGTCCACGACGTCGCGCTCGCCGCCACCGTCGGGCTGCTCCTCGTCGGCACCATGCTCGTGCCCGACGACCGCGCGGGGACCCGGCGGGTGGCGGCGGCCCGCGCGGCCAGCCTCACGGGGATGGTCTGGGTCGTGGCCGGACTGGCCGGGGTCGTGCTGACCTTCGCCGACGCGGCGGGGATGTCTCCTGCGGACCCGCAGTTCGGCGACCAGTTCGGCGCGTTCGCGATGAGCTTCGACGCCATCCGGGCCACGGTCGTGTCGTCGCTGATCGGCATGGTGGTCACCACCGGCGCGGCGGTCGGCCGCTCCCGCTACACCCTGGCCTGGATGCTCTTCCTCGGCCTGGTCGCCCTCTTTCCCCTCGGCCTCGCGGGTCACGCCGCCGGGTCGGTCGCCCACGACACCGCCGTCACCTCCCTGCAGTACCACCTCCTCGGCGCCGTCCTGTGGCTCGGTGGCCTGCTCGGGATCCTCGTCCTACGGCCGGTGCTGCGCGGCCGCGACCTCGGCGTCACCGTCGAGCGCTACTCCCACGTGGCCACCTGGTCGCTGGCGTTCGTGGCGCTGTCCGGCGTGCTCAACGCCGCCGTGCGGGTCGGCTCGTGGCGGGGGCTCGCGTCGTCATACGGGCTGATCATCGGGCTCAAGCTCCTCCTGCTCGTGGCCCTCGCCCTGGTCGGCCTGCGGCAACGGCGCGCGTATGTCGCTCGCTTGCGCGAGAACCCCGCGCTGGCCGCCGGATTCGCGAGGTTCGCCGCCATCGAGCTCGCCGTCATGGGCCTCGCCGTCGGGCTCGGGGTGGCCCTCTCCCGCTCGGCCCCACCCGTCCCCGAGATCCAGGCCGGCATCTCGGCGGCCGAGTCGCTCACGGGCTACCCGGCGCCGGCCGCGCCCCACGGGTGGTCCTGGCTGACGACCTGGCGCGTCGACTGGCTGTGGCTGTCCCTTTCGCTGCTCGCCGTCGGTCTCTACCTCCGCGGCGTGCGGGTGCTGCACCGCCGCGGCGACCGCTGGCCCGTCACGCGCACCCTCGCCTGGCTGGCCGGCCACGCGGCCTTCCTGCTCGCGACGCAGGGCGCGCCCGGGGTGCTCGGCAAGGTGTCCTTCTCGTGGCACATGTCGATGCACATGGCGCTGATGATGGGCGTCCCGATGCTGCTGGTCCTCGGCGCGCCGTCGACGCTGGCGCTCCGGGTGCTGCGCCCGCGTCACGACGGGTCCTTCGGTCCGCGCGAGCTGCTCGTGGCGGCCCTCGGGTCCCGCTGGGTGGGGTTCATGGCCAACCCGCTGGTGGCCGCGATCAACTTCTACGCGAGCCTGATCGTCTTCTACTTCACGCCGTTGTTCGAGCTGGCGCTGCGCACGCACACCGGGCACGTGCTCATGGTCGTGCACTTCGTCCTCGCGGGCTACGGCTTCGCGTGGGTGCTGATCGGGGTCGACCCGGGCCCCCGCAAGTGGCCAGCCCCCGGCCGCCTGGTCCTGCTCCTCGGGACGCTGGGCTTCCACGCGTGGTTCGGGATCGCCGTGATGTCGGGGACGACGCTGCTGGCGCCCGCGTTCTACGAGGCGCTGCAGCTCGGCTGGGGCTGGAACCTCCTGCAGGACCAGCAGGACGGCGGCGCCATCGCGTGGGGGATCGGCGAGCTCCCCACGATGATCCTCGCGCTGCTGGTCGTGGCCGACTGGGTGCGGTCGGACTCGCGCGAGAGCCGCCGCTACGACCGCGAGGCGGACCGCGACGAGGACGCGGAGCTGCGGGCCTACAACGAGCGGCTGGGCCGGATGGCCGGCCCCGACCAGACCCACCGGGGGTAGGTTTGCCTGCCATGACTGATCGTCGTGCCCGCGTCCGCGCCCCCGAGCTCGTCGGCCGGGGCTGGCTCAACACCGGCGGGCGCGAGCTCACCCTCGCCGAGCTGCGCGGCAAGGTGGTCGTCCTGGACTTCTGGACCTTCTGCTGCGTCAACTGCCTCCACGTCCTGGACGAGCTGCGGCCCCTGGAGCAGGAGCTCGCCGACAGCCTGGTGCTGGTCGGCGTCCACTCGCCCAAGTTCGTGCACGAGGCCGACCCCGACGCGCTGGGCGCCGCCGTCGAGCGCTACGCCGTGCACCACCCCGTCCTCGACGACCCGGACCTGGTCACCTGGCAGGCCTACGCCGCGCGCGCCTGGCCGACCCTCGTCGTCATCGACCCCGAGGGCTACGTCGTCGCGTCCATGTCGGGGGAGGGGCACGCGCACGGCCTCGAGGTCCTCGTCCGCGAGCTGCTCGCCGAGCACGACGCCAAGGGGACCCTCCGCCGCGGGGACGGCCCGTACGTCGCCCCGCCGCCGCCCACCTCGCCGCTGCGCTTCCCCGGCAAGGCGGTCGCGCTCGACGACGGCTCGCTGCTCGTCTCCGACACCGCGCACCACGAGATCGTCCGGCTGGCACCCGACCTCGTGACCGAGCAGAGACGGTATGCCTCCCACCCGCCCCTCGCGGAGCCGCAGGGCGTGCTGCTGCTGCCGCGCGACGTGGCCGCCCGCACCGGTGTCGACGTCGCGGTCGCCGACAGCGTCAACCACCAGGTGCGGGGTCTCCACCTGGCGTCGGGGGAGTGGACCACCCTGGCGGGCACCGGCTCCCAGCTGCGCGAGCGCACCGGCGGTGGGCCCGCGCTCGCGCAGGACCTGTCGACCCCGTGGGACCTCGCCTGGTGGCAGGACCGCCTGGTCGTCGCCATGGCCGGCACCCACCAGCTGTGGTCGCTCGACCTGCGAGCCGACCCGCAGGACAACGAGGTCCAGGTGCTGGCCGGCACGTCCGCCGAGGGGATCCGGGACGGGGAGGGTGCTGACTGCTGGTTCGCGCAACCGTCCGGGCTCGCCGTCTCCGCCGACGGCGAGGTGCTGTGGGTGGCCGACTCGGAGACGTCGGCGTTGCGCCGCGTGACCGTGGTCGGCGGCGCCGGCCCGGGCCTCGAGGTCAGGGTCGAGACCGTCGTCGGGCAGGGTCTGTTCGACTTCGGCCACGTCGACGGCCAGGCCGACGACGCGCTGCTGCAGCACCCCCTCGGGGTGGCCGTCCTGCCCGACGGCTCGGTCGCGCTGGCCGACACCTACAACGGCGCCGTGCGTCGCTACGACCCCACCACCGGCGAGGTGTCCACGCTGCTCGGTGACCTGGCAGAGCCGAGCGACCTGGTGGTCGAGGATGACCAGACCCTGCTCGTGGTCGAGTCGGCGGCGCACCGGGTCGAGCGGGTCGGCATACCGGCCGTGGCCCGCCGCGTGCAGGGGGTGGCGCACACCACCCAGCGGCCTCCCACCGAGCTCGCGCCCGGAGCGGTGGACCTGGTGGTGGACTTCGTGCCTCCGACCGGGCAGAAGCTCGACCTGCGCTGGGGGGACCCGACGCAGCTGATGGTGTCGAGCTCGCCCGCGGCCCTGCTGCGTGAGGGCTCCGGCACGGCCCAGGGCTTGACCCGGCGGCTCGAGCTGGATCCTCGGGTGGGCGACGGCATCCTGCACGTGTCCGTCCGCGCCGCAGCCTGCGACGGCGACCCCGTCACCGGCGAGATGCCCGAGCATGCGGCGTGCCACCTCTATCAGCAGGACTGGGGCATCCCGGTCGTCCTCGTGGCGGGCGCCGCGGGCGTCCTGTCCCTCGATCTGCGGGGCGCCTGACCGCCATACGGGTGATCGATTGACCACAAGTGATCGAAGGCAACCCACTGGGTGCCTACTGTCGTGTTCACCTCAGCACCCTGCTGAGGCCTGACGATACGGAGCATCCCCATGGGCATCGGCCTCGGCATCTTTCTCCTCGTGGTCGGCGCGATCCTGAAGTTCGCCGTCGCCGACGCGATCTCGGGCATCGACCTCGGCATGATCGGGCTCATCCTCATGGGTGCCGGCGTGCTGTCGCTCATCCTGACGCTCATCCTCAACCAGCAGCGCCGCCACACCCGCCACGACGCGGTCATCGAGCACCACGAGACGGGTACGCCGCGCGACCGCTACTGATCCCGCCCACAATGGGCGCATGACGCCGACGTCGACCAGCAGCAGCACCGACACCAGCACCAAGACCAGCACCGAGGCCCACGCCACGAAGCCGCCCAAGCTGCCCACCAAGGCCTACGAGCAGGAGCTGGAGCGCCTGCAGGCCGAGCTGGTCACCATGCAGCAGTGGGTGAAGCAGACGGGCAACCGGGTCGTCATCGTCTTCGAAGGGCGGGACGCCGCCGGCAAGGGCTCGGCGATCAAACGGATCACTCAGTACCTCAACCCCCGCACCGTGCGGATCGCGGCGCTGCCCGCCCCCACCGAGCGGCAGCGCACCCAGTGGTACTTCCAGAGGTACGTCGAGCACCTGCCCGCCGCTGGGGAGATCGTGATCTTCGACCGCAGCTGGTACAACCGGGCCGGGGTCGAGCGGGTCATGGGCTTCTGCACCGAGGTGGAGTACCAACGCTTCCTGCAGCAGTGTCCCGTCTTCGAGCAGATGCTGCTGGACGACGGGATCATCCTGCGCAAGTACTGGTTCAGCGTGTCCGACGTCGAGCAGGAGAAGCGCTTCCGCTCACGGCTCGGCGACCCCATGCGCCGCTGGAAGCTGTCCCCGATGGACCTCGAGTCGATCACCCGCTGGGAGGAGTACTCGAAGGCCAAGGACCAGATGTTCGCCCACACCGACCTGCCCAGCTCGCCGTGGCACGTGGTCGAGTCCGAGGACAAGAAGCGCTCGCGGCTCAACGTGATCAAGCACCTGCTCGACTCGATCCCCTACCTCCACATCGACCCGCCGGAGGTCAAGATCCCGGTGCGGCCCAAGGCCAGGGGCTACGAGCGGCCGCCGCGCGACCTGCAGCGCTACGTGCCGGACCACGCGGCCTCGCTGATCGACGGCGACGAGGACAGCAAGCACAGCAAGAACGACAAGCACAGCAAGGACGCCAAGAAGGGCAAGGGCGGCAAGGCCAAGAGCTAGCCCGTATGCCGGGACCCGCGCCCCGTCATACGAGGTGCGGGCACGGCCGAGGGGTGGGCCAGGCCATCAGGCCCGGACCCACCCCTCGGTGCTGCTCAGCGTTGCTCGGTGGTGCTCAGCGTGCTGCGATCAGCTGTTCTTCTGCTTCTGCTGGACGTTGTCCTTGGAGTCCTGGGCCTGAGCCTTGACCTCCTGGGCGGCGTCCTGGCCCTCGCCCTTGACCTTGTCGACGCTCTCCTGAGCGCTCTCCTTGAGCGACTCGGCGGCCTCCTGGAGCGGGGCCTTGAGGTTGTCGGCGGCCTCCTGGGCGATCGACTTGGCGCCCTCGACGAGGGGCTGTCCCTTGTCCTGGGCCGTCTCCTTGGCGCGCACGGCCAGCTCGCGCTCGCGCTCGGAGACCGGTAGGAGCGAGCCGACCAGCCAGCCCGCGCCGAGGGCGATCAGGCCGGCCGCCATCGGGTTGCCGCGGGTCTTGCGGCGAGCCATCGCCGGGGCCTGCTCGAGGTTGTCGCGGGCGGTGCCGGCGGCGCCGCGCACGCGGTCACCAGCGTCGGAGGCGACGTCGGACACGCGGTCCCCGGCCTCGCTGATCCGCTGGCCGACGCCGGCGCCGGAGTCGTCCATACCCCCCGAGGAGTAGCGACGGCGGCCGTACGCGTCGTCGTACTCGTCGTCGTTCGAACCCATGATCCGCTCCTTGATGCCCCGGCCGGCGCCGACGACCTTGTCCTGGACCTTCTCGGCCTGGCGCCTGGCCACGTTGCTCGGGTCGACGGCCTCACCGAGGGCGTTGACGTTCTGGCTGAGGTTGCCCCGGGTGCGCTCGATCTCGCGGCGCAGCTGCTCGGGGTCGTTGCTGGTGGGGGTGTTGTCGTAGCTCATGCGCGGTTCTCGTTTCCCTTGAGCGCATCGGGGACCTGCTTGGCGGTCTCGATCGTGCGCGGTGCTCCGTTGACGTTCTTGAGGTCCTTGCGGCCCATGGAGGCCAGGACGGCGGCGATCACGGCCCAGATGGCGGCGACGATCAGCGCGGAGAGGACGTGGTTGTCCATCGCCGTGCCGAGGCCCCACCACAGGGCGATGGACAGGAACAGCAGGACGAAGTGGCCTGCCACCCCGGCCCCGCCGAGGAGTCCCACGCCCTTGCCCGCGGCCTTGGCCGACTGCTGCACCTCGAGCTTGGCCAGGGCAGCCTCTTGGCGCAGCAGCGTGGACATGTCGTTGGCGATGTCGCCGAGGAGCCCTCCGACAGAGGACAGCTCGCCCTTGTCGTACGTCTGGTGCGAGCCCTCCAGGGGCTCGGCCGGCCGGACGTCACCGGGGGAGAGCGGCTCTCGCGCGTATCGGTCCGCGCCTGCGGCGGTGGCGCCGGGCGAGTCGTCGAACTGGGTCATCGGCGAAGGTCACCTGCTCCGGGGCGCTCGTCGCGGCCGCCCTCGACGTACGTGGTCGTCTCGGGGTCGACGTAGGTGGTCGTGGTGACCTCCTGGTCGTAGACCTCAGTGGCGTAGCCTGCGCGCGGGGCGGTGGTCTCGACGTAGCCGTAGGAGCGGCGCTGCGTGTCGTAGCGCGCGTCGTAGGCCTCGTTGCGCTGCGCGTCGGCCTGCAGGCCACGCGTCAGACGGCCGCCGATCAGGCCGAGCAGGGCGGCGCCGGCCAGGAAGGTGCCGGGGTTGCGGCGGGCGTAGCGGCGGACCTCGTCGAGGACGTCCGCGGGCTCGCGGTTCTCGAGCCAGCCGGCGACCTGGTCGACGGTGCCGGCGGCCTGGGAGACCAGACCGGACGCGGTCGCGGTGTCCGCGCCGTGGGCCATCTGGTCCAGCTCGCCGGAGAGGGTGCGCAGGGAGCCGGCCAGGCGCTGCTGCTGGCCGGAGATCTGCGTGGTGGCCTCGGAGCGCACCTGGTGGAAGAGGTCCTGGGCCTGGCCCTTGGCCTCGCCCGCCAGCTGCTGGGCCTCGACCTTGGCGGTGTCGGCGACCTGCTGGCCGCCCTGCTGGGCGGTGCCGGCGAGGTTCTTGGCCTCGTCGGCGGCGACGTCCTTGGTGGACGCCTCGTCGCGCGTGCTCTGGGGATCGAACGTGGGGTTCGACATGGCAGCCCCTCTCATGGGGTGTGGTGTGATGGCCTGCTGATGAGGAACGCCCGGGTCTGGAGCGTCGGTGGCCCCGCGCGTCGCAGGGCCGTGATGCCGATCGACATACCCACTGAGCGGGGAACGATCCCCCGACGATCGTGCGAGGCCCACCGGTCCGGTCAGAGCAGAGCCAGCGCCGTCGGCAGCGCGTCGAGGCCGGGGACGGTGAGGACACCCTCCAGCTCCCTGCGGTCGGCCCGGTTGACCCACACGGCGTGCGTCCCCGCGTCGACCGCGGCCTGAACGAGCGCGGCGTCGCCGACCACGACGGTCTCCTCCACCCGGGTGCCGAGGGCTGCGCACGCCGAGCGGCAGCGGTCAGCGTCCGCGGGAGGCCTGGCGGCCGAGCCTCCGAGGGCCTCCGGCCCGAGCACCAGGACCCGGGCGTCGAGGTCGAGCCGCGCAAGGCCGCGACGCAGGGCGGGGTCCTCGCGCCGCACCAGCACCGCGACCCGGGTCCCCGCCGCCAGGAGGCGGTCCAGGGCCGGCCGGGCGTCGGCATACGGCTGGATCGTCGCGGCGCGCGCAGCCGCGACCCGCTGCGCGGCGCCGACCCCGGGGACTGGCCGCTGGTAGCGCGGGCCCTCGGCGCATCGCCCCTCCCGGGCCACGGCCGCGGCCGTCGCGCCCGCCCCGTCGAGGAGGACCTCCACGGCCAGGACCACACCCCGCGTCGCCATGGCAGG
Source organism: Arsenicicoccus cauae (assembly GCF_009707125.1). Classification (GTDB taxonomy): domain Bacteria; phylum Actinomycetota; class Actinomycetes; order Actinomycetales; family Dermatophilaceae; genus Arsenicicoccus; species Arsenicicoccus cauae. The sequence goes on along the minus strand of NZ_WLVL01000017.1, from coordinate 17,209 downwards.
ACTGTATGCCGGGCGCCCGGCGACTCGCTCGCTGCGCCTTAGTCCGCGCCGGGGCCCGGCTGGTGGGTACGGTTGCCCAACACGCGTCCCCTCACGTCAGGAAGCCTCTCGGCATGATCCGATTCGACAGCGTGACCAAGACCTTCCCTGGCGGGACGACGGCCGTCGGCGGGCTGACCCTCGAGGCACCGACCGGGCGCATCACCGTCTTCGTCGGGCCCTCGGGCTGCGGCAAGACGACGAGCCTGCGGATGATCAATCGGATGATCGAGCCGACGAGCGGCACCATCACCATCGACGGGGTGGACACAGGGTCGATGAACCCCGACGAGCTGCGGCGCGGGATCGGTTACGTCATCCAGCACGCCGGCCTGTTCCCCCACCGCACGATCCTGGACAACGTCATGACCGTGCCCCGGCTGCTCGGCAGCGACAAGGCCGCCACCCGGAGCCGCGCGATGGAGCTGCTCGAGGTCGTCGGGCTGGACCCCGACCTGGCCCGGCGCTACCCGGCGCAGCTGTCCGGCGGCCAGCAGCAGCGCGTCGGTGTGGCCCGGGCGCTGGCGGCCGACCCGCCGGTCATGCTGATGGACGAGCCGTTCAGCGCCGTCGACCCCGTGGTGCGCGAGCAGCTGCAGGACGAGTTCCTGCGCCTGCAGGACGAGCTCGGCAAGACCATCGTCTTCGTCACCCACGACATCGACGAGGCCGTCAAGCTCGGCGACCAGATCGCGGTGCTCCGGGTCGGGGGCACCCTGGCCCAGCTGGACACCCCCGAGCGGCTGCTGCGCGACCCGCACGACGACTTCGTGGCCGACTTCGTGGGGCGCGACCGCGGCTACCGCGGCCTGGCCTTCCAGAAGGCCCCGCGCCTCCCCCTGCTCGACGAGCCCACCGTCCGCGTCGGCGACTCCGCCGGGCGGCTCCGCGAGGTCGCGGCCGGCGAGCCCTGGGTGCTGGCCCTCGACGAGGAAGGCCGGCCGCAGGGCTGGGTCCGGGTCGAGGCCGTGCGGGACACGCTCGACCGCACCCTGCTGCACCGCGGCGGGACCGTCGGGCGCGAGGGTGGCACGCTGCGCGCCGCTCTCGACGCGGCCCTGTCCTCGCCGACGGGCAAGGGCGTCATCGCCGACGCGGACGGCAGGTTCGTGGGCACGGTCCGCGCGCAGGACGTCCTCGCGCAGATCGAGCGGCAGCAGCCGCCGGTCGAGGAGGGCGTGGGATGACCTGGCTGCGCGACAACCTGACGGACGTGCTGCAGCTCGCCCTGCAGCACGTGTGGCTGTCCGGGCTGCCGCTGGTCATCGGGCTGCTCGTCGCGCTGCCGCTCGGCTGGCTCGCCACGCGCTACGGATGGGTCCGGCAGCCGCTCGTCATCGGCTCGGGCCTGCTCTACACCATCCCCTCCCTCGCGCTGTTCATCCTCATGCCGCTGATCCTCGGCACCCAGATCGTCAGCCCCGTCAACGTCGTGGTCGCGATGACCCTCTACACCGTCGCCCTGCTCGTGCGCACCGTCGTCGACGGGCTCGGCTCGGTCCCCGACGACGTTCGTCAGGCGGCCACCGCCATGGGGATCGGCCGCGTGCGCCGCCTGCTCACCGTCGAGCTCCCGCTCGCCGTGCCCGTCATCGCGAGCGGTCTGCGCGTCGCCGCCGTCAGCAACGTCTCCATCGTCAGCGTCGCCGCCCTCATCGGGATGCCGCAGCTCGGCACACTGTTCACCGACGGCTTCTCCACCGGCTTCATGGACCCGATCGTCGTCGGGATCGTCGCGTGCGTGCTGCTGGCCTTCCTCTTCGACCTGGTCATCAACCTGGCTGCCCGGGCCCTCACGCCCTGGCGCCGCGGGGCGGGGGCACGCGCATGATCTCCTCGCTCCTCGCCTGGCTGTCGGACCCCACCCACTGGTCCGGTCCCGACGGCATCCCCACCCGCATCGTCGAGCACCTCGCCTACACCGCGCTGACCGTGCTGCTCGCGGCGCTGGTCGCCATCCCCCTCGGTCTGTGGATCGGCCACACCGGCCGGGGCAAGGTCGCCGTCGTCAACGTGCTCAACGGCGCCCGCTCGGTCCCGACCCTCGGCCTGCTCTTTCTCGCGATCATCCTGCTCGGTCCCCGGCTGCACGGTGACGCGGCCTTCCTCGTCCCCGTGGTCCTCGTCCTGGTCGTGCTCGCGATCCCCCCGATCCTCGCCGGCACCTACAGCGGGGTCGAGCAGGTCGACCCCGCCGCCCGCGACGCCGCCAAGGGGATGGGTATGACGGGCGCGCAGGTCCTGCGCCAGGTCGAGGTCCCGTGCGCGATGCCGCTCATCATGTCCGGCCTCCGCTCGGCGACGATGCAGGTCATCGCCACCGCCACCATCGCCGCCACGGTGTCCATCGGTGGCCTCGGGCGCTACCTGATCGACGGGCAGGCGGCCCGCGACTACGCCCAGATGGCCGGGGGCGGCATCCTCGTCGCGCTGCTGGCCCTCGCCGTCGACCTGCTCCTCACCCTCGTCCAGCGACTCGTCGTCTCCCGCGGCCTGACCGGCGCGACGACCTCCCGTCGCGAACGAGCGCGCCGAGGCGGCATACAGTCGTCGGACCCGACCTCGACCCACGGCGCAGGCAGCACGACCACCCCCGACCGCACGCCCGCGTCTGCGGCGTGACCCATCTGGAGGAGACCACCATGACGCGCACCACCCTCACCCTGGCCACGGGCGTCGTCCTCGCCCTCGGGCTGTCCGCCTGCGGCGGCGGCGGCAACGACCCCCTCGCCACCGGCTCGTCCGCCGCGAGCTCCGCCGCGGGCGGGTCCGGCGGAGCGGGCGTGACCGTCGGCTCGGCCGACTTCCCCGAGTCCAAGCTCCTTGCCGAGCTGTATGCCGGTGCCCTCAAGGCCAAGGGCGTGCAGGTCGACACCAAGCTCGGCATCGGCTCGCGCGAGACCTACATCCCCGCGCTCAAGGACGGCTCGATCGACGTGATCCCGGAGTACTCCGGCGCGCTAGACCGCTACTTCAACAAGGACGCGAAGGCGCAGACCTCCGACGCGATCCTCACCGAGCTCAAGGCGGCGCTCCCCTCTCACCTGGAGGTCCTGCAGCCGGCCAAGGCCGAGGACAAGGATGCGGTCGTGATGACCAAGGCCAAGGCCCAGGAGCTGGGCGTGACGTCCATCGCCGACCTCAAGGGCAAGTCGGAGCAGCTCACGATCGGCGGTCCCGCCGAGTGGCAGTCGCGGTCCTACGGCATCCCGGGTCTCGAAAAGACCTATGGCCTGACGTTCAAGCAGTTCCGCAAGCTCGACGCCGGCGGTCCGCTCGCCGTGCAGGGCCTCAAGAACGGCCAGGTGGACCTGGCCAACATCTTCACCACCGACCCGGCCATCCAGGTCAACGACTTCCAGGTGCTCGAGGACCCCCAGAACTTCTTCGCCGCGCAGAACGTCCTGCCCCTCGCGGTCAAGGGCAAGCTCGACGGCACGGCCAAGGGCGCGCTCGACGCCGTCTCCGCCAAGCTGGACACGCAGGCCCTGACCGACCTGCTCAAGAAGGTCTCGGTGGATCACCAGAAGCCCGCCGACGTGGCGGACGAGTGGCTCAAGGCCAACTCGCTGGCCTGACCCCCACTCGGCCGACCCCCGCTCGGCGCAACGGGGACGTTCGTGCTCGCCTCGCGGGCACGAACGTCCCCGTTGCTGCCCGGGAGCGATGCTCGGATAATGAGACGTTATCCGTAAGGGCGGGCTGCGTTATGCATGGCGCGCTGCTCTGTGGCATGGTCGTGTCATGGCCAGCACCGAGTTCCACGCCGTGACGCGACGTCACGTGGACCTGTGTCGGCTGGGCGCGACGAGCTGTCCCGGCCGCTGACCGCGCGCGACGCGGCGCAGGTGCCCTGCACGGCCCACCCCCGCGACCGGGCGCCGACCTTGGGTCCCGACGCCACCAGCTCGACCACCCACCCTGCCCCGCCGACGGGCCCGCACCCGGGCCCGTCCCGCCACCCGCCGGACCCCCGGCACGCCCTACGACGACCCGCCTCGTCATACCGCCCGGAGAGGACCCCAGATGACGACCACCACCACGCGTGCCGCTCGGCCCCGCGCCGGCGGGGACAACGAGGGCCAGTGGGCGCTCGGGCACCGCGAGCCGCTCAACCACAACGAGGAGTTCAAGGCCACCGAGGACCCCTTGGCCGTGCGTGAGCGGATCGAGCAGACCTACGCCCGTGAGGGATTCGCGTCCATCCCGAGCGACGACCTGCGCGGGCGGTTCCGCTGGTGGGGGCTCTACACCCAGCGCCGTCCCGGCATCGACGGTGGGCGCACGGCCACGCTCGAGCCGCACGAGCTCGACGACGAGTACTTCATGATGCGGATCCGCGTGGATGGTCAGGCGCTCACCGTGCGCCAGCTCCGCGCCATCGCCGACGTGTCCGAGCGCTACGGGCGTGGCACCGCCGACGTCACCGACCGGCAGAACATCCAGCTCCACTGGGTCCGCATCGAGGACGTCCCCGCGATCTGGAGCGCCCTGGAGGAGGCCGGACTGTCGACGACCGAGGCCTGCGGGGACGTGCCCCGCGCCATCCTCGGGTCACCCGTCGCCGGCATCGCGGCGGCCGAGCTGGTGGACCCGACGCCCGCCATCCTGGAGATCAAGCGGCGCTACATCGGCAACCCCGAGCTGTCCAACCTGCCCCGCAAGTTCAAGACCGCGATCTCCTGGCAGTGGGACACCGTCCCCGAGATCAACGACGTGTCCTTCGTCGGCGTCGTGCACCCCGAGCACGGCCCGGGCTTCGACCTGCTCGTCGGCGGCGGCCTGTCCACCAGCGCCCACTTCGCGCAGCGCCTTGGCGCCTGGGTCCCGCTCGAGGAGATCCCCGAGGTGTGGGAGGGCGTCTGCGCGATCTTCCGCGACTACGGCTACCGCCGGCTGCGCAACCGCGCCCGCCTCAAGTACCTCATGGCCGACTGGGGCGCCGCGCGCTTCCGCGAGGTCCTGGAGGGGGAGTACCTCCACCGCTCGCTCGTCGACGGCCCCGCCGCCGAGGCGCCCCGCGCGCCGATCGACCACGTCGGCATCCACGAGCAGAAGGACGGCCGCGTCTACGTCGGCGTCACCCCGATCGTGGGCCGCGTGCGCGGCACCACGCTGCGCGGCCTCGCCGACGCGGTGGAGCGCCACGGCGGCGGCCGGATCGCCTTCACCCCCCTGCAGAAGGTCGTCGTCCTCGACGTCGACCCCGCCCAGGCCGAGGCGCTGGTCACCGACCTGGACGCCCTGGGTCTGCCGGCCCGCCCGAGCGCCTGGCGCCGAGGCACCATGGCGTGCACCGGGATCGAGTTCTGCAAGCTCGCGATCGTCGACACCAAGGACCGCGCCACCGCCCTCGTCGAGGACCTCGAGACGCGCCTCGCGGACGTCGAGCCGCAGCTCGGCCAGCCCGTCGGGATCAGCCTCAACGGCTGCCCCAACTCGTGCGCCCGCATCCAGACCTCGGACATCGGGCTCAAGGGGCAGATCGTCCGCGACGCCGACGGCAACCGGGTCCCCGGTTACCAGGTGCACCTCGGCGGCCAGCTCGGCGCGGAGGCGGGCTTCGGTCGCAAGATCCGCGGCCACAAGGTCACCGAGGCCGAGCTGGGTGACTACGTCGAGCGGGTCGTGCGGCGGTATGTCGCCGACCGCCAGGGCGACGAGACGTTCGCGCAGTGGACGATCCGCGTGGACGACGAGGCGCTGTCGTGAGCGGCACGCACGTGCCCGGAGCGGACGGTGCCCAGCGGGCCGCGGTCATGCACTGCCCCTACTGCGCCGAGGAGGACCTGCGACCGGTCGAGGAGCCGCGCGGCGCCTGGCGCTGCCTGGACTGCACGCGTGTCTTCGTCGTGCGGTTCGTCGGGCTCTCCCACGAGGGCATCGCCGGGGCGCGGGTCGCCGGCGCAGGCGTGGCCGGCGGCGAGGGCGCGACGTCATGAGCCTCACGACGCTGCGCGCCGAGGAGGAGCTGCGCGAGCTCGTCGAGCGCGACGCCGCCCACCTCGAGACCCTCTCGGCCCACGACGTGGTCGCCTGGGCGGCAGGGGAGTTCGGCGAGCACTGGGCCGTCGCCGGCTCGATGCAGGACGGCATCCTCGCCCACCTGGTCGACCAGGTCGCGCCCGGCACCCGGCTCTACTTCCTCGACACCGGCTACCACTTCCCCGAGACCCTGGCGACCCGCGACGAGACGGTCCGGCGCACGCGGCTGGACGTCATCACGCTGACCCCCGCCCAGACGGTCCCCGAGCAGGACGCCGAGTATGGCGCCGCCCTGCACGACCGCGACCCCGACCTGTGCTGCGCGCTGCGCAAGACCCACCCGCTCGACGACGCCCTCGGCGAGCTCGAGGCCTGGGCCACGGGCGTGCGCCGCGTCCAGTCGCCGACCCGCCGCGACACCCCGGTGATCGGCTTCGACGAGCGCCGGCTGATCGTCAAGGTCGCCCCGCTCGCGAGCTGGACCGACCAGGACGTCGCCGACTACGCGCAGCGCCACGACGTCGTCCGCAACCCGCTGCTCGACCGCGGTTACCCGTCGATCGGGTGCGCGCCGTGCACCCGCCGGGTCGCCCCTGGCGAGGACGCGCGCGCCGGGCGCTGGAGCGGCACCGCCAAGATCGAGTGCGGGATCCAGCTGTGAGCGGCGCGACGCTGTGGCTGACCGGGCTGTCCGGCGCCGGCAAGTCGACGATCGCCGAGGCCCTCGCACGCGACCTGCGCGCGGACGGCCGCCGCGTCGAGGTGCTCGACGGCGACGAGATCCGCACCAACCTGTCGGCGGGGCTGGGCTTCTCGCGCGAGGACCGGGACACGCACGTGCAGCGCGTCGCCTACGTCGCGCGGCTGCTCGCCCGCAACGGCGTCCTCGCCCTCGTGCCGGTCATCGCGCCGTACGCCGCCACCCGCGCCGCCGTCCGCGCCGACCACGAGGCCGCCGGGGTGCCCTACCTGGAGGCGCACGTCGCCACGCCCGTCGACGAGTGCGCCCGCCGCGACGTCAAGGGGCTCTACGCCGCCGCCGCCCGTGGCGAGGTCACCACCCTGACGGGTGTCGGTGACCCCTACGAGCCGCCCGAGGCTCCCGACATACGGCTGGACACGACCGACCAGGAGGTGGGGGACTCCGTCTCCGCCCTCCGAACCCTGCTCACCGACAAGGGGATCCGATGACGACCACCCTGGCCAGCGCACCCCGGACGCTCACCACCCTGGACTCCCTCGAGGCCGAGGGGATCCAGATCATCCGCGAGGTGGTGGCCGAGTTCGACCGCCCCGCGCTGCTCTTCAGCGGCGGCAAGGACTCGGCCGTGCTGCTGCACCTGGCGCTCAAGGCGCTCGCGCCGGCGCCGCTGCCGATCACGCTGCTGCACGTCGACACGGGCCACAACTTCCCGGAGGTCATCGACTTCCGCGACCGCGTCGTCGCCCGGCACGGCCTGCAGCTCGTCGTCGCGCATGTCGAGCAGTGGCTCGCCGACGGCCGGCTCACCGAGCGCCCCGACGGCACCCGCAACCCCCTGCAGACGATCCCGCTGCTCGACTCCATCAGCGACCACCGCTTCGACGCCGTCCTCGGCGGCGCGCGCCGCGACGAGGACCGCGCTCGCGCCAAGGAGCGCGTCTTCTCGATCCGCGACGCCTTCGGCGGCTGGGACCCGCGCACCCAGCGTCCTGAGCTGTGGCAGGTCTACAACGGCCGCCACGCGCCGGGCGAGCACACCCGCGTCTTCCCCCTGTCCAACTGGACCGAGCTCGACGTGTGGCACTACATCGAGCGCGAGGGCGTCGAGCTCCCGTCGATCTACTACGCGCACGACCGCGACGTCTATGCCCGCGACGGCATGTGGATGACCAGCGGCCCCTGGGGCGGGCCCCGCAGCGGCGAGCGGGTCGAGCGGCGCAGCGTCCGCTACCGCACGGTCGGGGACGGATCCTGCACGGGCGCCGTCGACTCCACCGCCGCGACCATCGCGGAGGTGATCGCCGAGGTGTCGATCAGCCGGCTCACCGAGCGCGGCGCGACGCGCGCCGACGACCGCCTCTCCGAGGCCGCCATGGAGGACCGCAAGCGAGAGGGCTACTTCTGATGGGCACGAGCACGTATGACGCCGCCGACGTCTCCGGGGTCACCGAACTCACCGGGGCCACCGAGATCACTGACGAGATCGCCGCGACCCGCCGCCAGCTGCGGCTGGTCGTCGCGGGGTCCGTCGACGACGGCAAGTCCACCCTCGTCGGGCGGTTGCTGCACGACACCAAGTCGATCCTCGCGGACACCTACGACGCGATCGAGGCGGCCAGCCGACGCCGCGGGTCCGAGCAGGTCGACCTGGCGCTGCTGACCGACGGCCTGCGCTCCGAGCGCGAGCAGGGCATCACCATCGACGTGGCCTACCGTTACTTCACGACGCCGCGGCGCAGCTTCGTGCTGGCCGACACCCCCGGCCACACGCAGTACACCCGCAACACCGTCACCGGCGCCTCTACCGCCGACGCCGCGCTGGTGCTCGTCGACGTCCGCAACGGCGTCCTGGCGCAGACCCGCCGCCACCTGGCCGTCATGGCCCTGCTGGGGGTGCCGCACGTCGTGGTCGCGCTCAACAAGATGGACGCGATCGGCTGGGACCAGGGGCGGTTCGAGGAGGTCGCCCGCGAGGTCGCGGACATCGCCACGCGCCTCGGCCTCGGGGACGTGCGGATCGTGCCGATCTCCGCGCTCACGGGCGAGGGCGTCGTGAGCTCCGAGCCGGTCGGCTCGCCGGACGTGCCCCGCTGGTATGCCGGGCCGCCGCTGCTCACCCTCCTCGAGGACCTCCACGACGCGGCGGCCGAGGTCGACCGCCCGCTGCGGCTGCCGGTGCAGCTGGTGATCCGTCCCCGGACCGCGGAGCACCCGGACTACCGGGGGCTGGCCGGCCGGATCGCCTCGGGCCGGGTCGCCGTCGGTGACGAGATCGCCGTGACCCCAGGGGGGCTCACGAGCGTCGTGACGGCCATCGACACCCCGGCCGGGCCGGCTCAGGTCGCGGGTGCGGGGGAGTCGGTGACGGTGCGGCTGCGCGACGAGCTCGACGTGGGCCGTGGCTCGGTGCTGTCCTCGGTGGCGTCCGCCCCTCGCGCGGTGCAGCAGATCGGCGGGACCGTGTGCTGGCTCGACGAGCGCCCGGCCACGCCCGGCCAGCGCGTGCTGGTCAAGGCGGGGACGCGCACGACCCGCGGGATCCTCACGAGTGTCGGGGACCACTGGGACGTCGACTCCCTCAAGTGGGTCGAGCCCGGAGCTCCCGTGCAGCTCAACGACATCGCGCGCGTCGAGCTGCGGCTGGCCGAGCCGGTGGCGGTCGACGACTACCTCGACGACCGGGCCACGGGGGCCTTCCTCGTGATCGACCCGGCGTCCGGCGCGACGCTGGCCGCCGGTCTGGTCGGCCCCGCCCTCTCGTAGGGGTCAGGGGGTGATCTGGTCGCCCCACACCGCGCGGGCGCCGGTGTGACCGGTCACCACGGTCTGGTAGCACACGCCGACGGACGCCAGCACCAGCACCACCGCGGTGACGATCGCCAGCGGGCTGCGCGCCGGAGCCTTGCGGTCGGCTCGCAGCAGCACAAAGATCGCCAGCAGGACCAGCACCATGAAGATCGCGCAGGCGACCTTGAGCAGGTCACCGGCCTCGGTGTGCTCGTGGAGGGTAGGGTTGCCGCCGCCGAGGCGGTGCTCGAGCTTCTCCCCGGACTCGCCCGCCACGAAGCCGGTCACGCCGGTGGCGACCGCCAGGAGCGCGAGCGGCCAGCGCAGGCCGAGGCGACGGGCGGGCGCGACGGCATAGATGACGGCGAGCAGAGCGGTCAGCGGCGCGAGCACGACCACGGCGTGCACGACGAGGGCGTGGACGGGCAGGCCGTCGAAGAGGTCGAACATGGGGTCTCCTGGGGGTCGGGGAGGCAGTGGTCGAGTGTGGAGGTGCTGGTCGGGTGCGGGTCAGGCGGCGCCCACGCCGAGAGGTGGCCGATGGTCCAGGTCAGCGCCATGGCGGCGCAACCGCCGATCACGTTGCGGGCGATGGGGGCACCTTTGGGTGATCCCGAGATCGTGGCGCTGGTCCAGCCGGTGGCCAGCAGCCCCACGACCGCCGCGACGATCGTGCACCAGATGCGACGGGGATCACCCTTTGTCAAACACTTCTAAGAATATTGGATCATCAGAATGACAGCCATGGACGATGCCCTGAGCCGCTACGACCGCGACGACATCGAGTGCGACGACTTCGCCCGGGCGGCGGCGATGTTCGCGCTCATGGGGTCCCCGGTGCGGGTGCAGCTCCTGTGGCGCCTCGCCGAGCGGGAGCACGACGTCACCTCCTTGGCCGATGCGCTGGGTGTCAGCGTCGCCACGGCGAGCCACCACCTCGGGCGGCTGCGGCTGTCCGGCCTCGTCTCGCACCGGGCCGACGGCCGCCGGCAGGTCTACTCCCTCGACGACCCGCACCTCGTCCACCTGGTGAGCGACGGTGTCGACCACTTCGCGGACCTGCGGCGCCGCGGCCGGCGAGCCTGAGCCCTCACCTCGACCGTGGATCATCGGCGCGTATGCCGAGACGCCCGACGCCTCACGGTGATCCGTGAGGCGTCGGGCGTCTCGGCATACGAGCTGGTCAGCTGGTCAGAAGGCGGCCTCGGGCACGTCCATGATCGACAGGTCCGTCATCTGCGCGATGACCATCTGCGAGCGCAGCTGGGGGAGCACGGTCTTGGCAAAGAACGAGGCGGCAGCGACCTTGCCGGTGTAGAAGTCCTGGTCCTTGCCGGAGGCGCCGGCCTCGAGCGCCGCCTGGGCGACCTCGGCCTGCCGCAGCAGCAGCCACCCGACCACCAGGTCGCCCGCCGCGAGCAGCAGGCGCGAGGTGTTGAGGCCGACCTTGTAGACGTTGCGGACGTCGCCGTCCTTGCGCGGGTCGGAGTCCATGAGCTCGCCCGCCATGTAGCCGAGGATGCCCTGGACCGACTCGAGGGCCTTGCCGAGCTGCACGCGCTCCTCCGCGAGGGCCTCGGGACCGTTCTCGGCGAACGCCTGGATCTGCTCGGCGACCGCGGCGAGCGCGGTGCCCTTGTCCCGGATGATCTTGCGAAAGAAGAAGTCCTGGCCCTGGATGGCGGTGGTGCCTTCGTAGAGGGTGTCGATCTTGGCGTCGCGGACGTACTGCTCGATCGGGTAGTCCTGCAGGAAGCCGGAGCCGCCGATGGTCTGCAGCGACTCGGTGCCGAGGAGCACCCAGGCGCGCTCCGAGCCGACGCCCTTGACGATGGGCAGCAGCAGGTCGTTGACCTTCATGGCGAGTCGGGCGCCGTCGTCGCCCTCGGGCAGCTCGGCGCCGGGGTCCCCGCCCTGCGCCATCGCGAGGGTGTCCTGCTGCGTCGCGGTGTAGATCACCAGGGCGCGCAGGCCCTCGGCATAGGCCTTCTGCAGCATCAGCGAGCGGCGCACGTCGGGGTGGTGCGTGATGGTGACGCGCGGGGCGTCCTTGGCCGGCGTGGTCATGTCGGAGCCCTGGACGCGCTCCTTGGCGTACTCCAGCGCGTTGAGGTAGCCGGTGGACAGGGTCGCGATCGCCTTGGTGCCGACGAACATGCGGGCGTTCTCGATGACCTTGAACATCTGGGCGATGCCGTCGTGGACGTCGCCGAGCAGGGTGCCGACGGCCGGCGTGCCGTTCTGGCCGAAGGTGACCTCGCAGGTCGTGGACACCTTGAGGCCCATCTTGTGCTCGACGTTGGTGACGAAGGCGCCGTTGCGCTCGCCCAGCTCGCCGGTCTCGAGGTCGACCTGGAACTTGGGGACGATGAACAGCGACAGGCCCTTGGTGCCGGGCCCGGCACCCTCGGGTCGGGCAAGGACGAAGTGGACGACGTTGTCGACCATGTCGGACTCGGCGGAGGTGATGAACCGCTTGACGCCGTCGATGCTCCAGGTGCCGTCGCCGTTGTCGGTGGCCTTGGTGCGCCCGGCGCCCACGTCGGACCCGGCGTCGGGCTCGGTCAGCACCATCGTGCAGTGCCAGCCCTTGTCGACGATGTGCTTGGCCAGCTTCTTCTGGTCGTCGTTGCCCAGGTAGTAGAGGAGGTTGGCGAAGGAGTACCCGGCGGCGAACATGTGCACGGCGGGGTTGGAGCCGCAGACCAGCTCCGCGAGCGACCAGCGCAGGGACGGCGGGACGACCATGCCGCCGAGCTCGGCCGGGACGTCGAGGTTGCCCCACTCGGCGTCGACGTAGGCCTTGTAGGACTGCTTGAACGACTCGGGCATGGTCACCGAGTAGGTCGACGGGTCGTAGACCGGCGGGTTGCGGTCCGAGTCGATGAGGCTGTCGGCGAGCTCGTTCTCGGCGAGACGCGCGACCTCGTGGAGGATCTCCTTGGCGGTCTCGGCGTCGACGTCCTCGTAGAGCCCCTGGCCCAGGACCTCCTGGCGCCCGAAGACCTCGAAGAGGTTGAACTCGATGTCTCGGACGTTGCTCTTGTAGTGCCCCATCAGGGGTCCCCTTCCGTGACGTCCTGCCTGTCGGGTGGTGAGGTGGTGCGGCAGGTATGACGTGCCCGCGCGGCTCACGGGTCGTCCCATGATGCTACTGGCGAGTAGGTTCTCGCAAGGAACTCGCGGGACACGTGACCACGACCACGCCCGGACGACGTCGTCGACGAGCCGGCAGGCTCACAGGTCGAGCACCGCCCCGCCCGCGATCTGCTCCGCGAGCGGCAGGATCTGACCCGCGGGGAGCGGTCGGGCGTAGAGATAGCCCTGGGCGGCGGTGATGCCGAGCATCCTGGCCCGCGACTCCTGGGCACGCGTCTCGATCCCCTCGGCCGTGATGGTGAGCCCGAGCTCGCGCCCCAGGCGGGACACGGCCGCCACCACGGCCTCGTCGCCGCTGGTCGCGCCGAGCCCCTGGACGAAGGTCCGGTCGATCTTGAGGATGTCGAGCGGGAGCGAGCGCAGGTTGGCGAGGCCGGAGTAGCCGGTGCCGAAGTCGTCGATGGCGACCCGTATTCCGAGGGTGCGGAGCTCCTTCAAGGTGGCCACCGTCTCCTCCGACTGCTCGAGCACGACCGTCTCGGTGATCTCCAGGATGAGCAGCTCCGGGGGGAGCCCGGACTCGTCGAGGACGCGGTGCACCGTGCTCGCGAAGCCGGGGGCGACGAGCTGGTGGACGCTGATGTTGACCGCCACCGTGAGCGGGTGCCCCAGCCGGAACCACTGCAGGGCCTGGTCGACCGCCTGCTCCAGCACCCACGTCCCGATGGCGATGATCGACCCGAACTCCTCGGCGAGCCGGATGACTTCCTCGATCCCGATGAAGTCGCCCTCGGGGTCGGTCCAGCGCAGCAGCGCCTCGACGCCCGTCACCTGCTCGGCCCGCAGGTTGACGATGGGCTGGTAGAGGACGGTCCACCGGTCCGGACCGGGTCGCCTCGCCAGACGGCGGCGCAGGTCGCGGGTGCGGGCGAACTGCGCGAGCATCGTGGGCTCGAAGGTGCGGACGGTGCCGGGTCCCTCCCTGGAGGCCTGGCGCAGGGCGAGCTCCGCGTTGCGCACGAGCTCCAGGCCGGTGTGCCCCCCGATGCAGAGCCCGCCGCACGTGCGCAGCGTCATGTCGGGGATCAGGTCGGGGCGGTTGATGGCGTCCACGACGCGGTGCGCCTCGGCCAGGGCCTGCGCTGCGTCGGTGTCCTGCCTCAGCAGGACGGCGAAGCGCTGGTCGCTGAACCGGGCGAGGGAGTCGCCCGTGCGGATCGTGGCGCGCATGGTGCGGGCCACGGTCCGCAGCAACTCCTCCCGGGCGTCGTCCCCCACGGTGTTGTCGGCCGGACCGGCCGTCGCGAGGTCGATGAGCAGCAGGGAGATCTCGCCCGTGGCGGACTCGTAGAGCCGGTGCCGGACGGCCCGGTCCAGGCTCGTCCGGTTGGGCAGCCCGGTGACGACGTCGTGGTAGGTCACGTGCTGCAGCCGTGACTGCAGGCCGACCCGCTCGGAGACGTCACGGACGGCGACCAGGTAGCCCCGGGCCAGCGGGGTGATGACGGACTCCACGTGCACCACCGCGGCACTGGTGGTGGTGAGGGCCGACTCGAGGCGCAGGGTGGACTGCATACGGGCGTTGGGGGCGTAGGTCAGGTGCGCCAGCACCTCGGGCGACACGTCCGGGAGGACGTCGCTGATGTGCTGCCCGGCCAGGTCGCTCTCGCGCAGGCCGAGGATCGTGCCGAGCGCCTGCGAGGCGAAGACGACGCGGCCCGTGCGGTCCAGCTCGATGATGATGTCGCGCGTCTCGCTCACCAGCAGTCGCATGTGGCGCTCCTGCTCCTGCACCGAGCTCGCCAGCTGGCGGGAGCGGTGGCCCTCGTGCAGGTGCAGCGCGACGAGCAGGAAGAGGATGAAGCACAGGGCGCGCACCGTCCCGGCCTCGATCCCGAGCGACCCCACCGAGAGCATGAGCGCCGCCCCCACGAGCAGGCTCAGCCCGCTGACGACGAACAGGTCGCGGTGCGGGTCGTGCAGGGTGCGGGCCAGCGGTGCGGCGGGGCGCCGGGAGACGAGCAGCGCCGCCCACGTCAACAGGCCGCACTGCGCGATCCACAGGCACTGGGACACGGCCCAGGCGGCACCTCCCGGCAGCAGGTAGGTCAGCAGGTCGCCGACGGTGGAGCTCAGGACGGACAGGCCGACGAGGACCTGGATCCCCCGTGCGCGACCGCCGTGCGCCGGCACGACGAGCAACCAGCTGATGACGGCCGCGGAGATCCCCCCGACCAGACCGATGACGACGAGGACCGACTCCACGCCGGTGCCGAGGGCGAAGCCGCTGAGCCACCGCTGGGGGTCGAAGTGCCAGACAGCCGTCCACAGGCAGGCGGTGAGCAGCGTGGCGTGGATCATCGTGGTGACGAGCCTGAGTGCCGAGTCTGCGGCGAAGCACTCCACGGACTGGAGGATCAGGCACGTCGCGACGGCATACAGCACCGAGGGCGTCAGCCCCAGGCCCTGCCCGACGGTGACCTGGAGGAGGTTGGCGACCAGGTTGAGCGCCATGGCACCGGCCAGCAGCAGCCACCCGGCGCGGTCGAGCCCACGGCTGCGCACCGCGGCGACGGCAGCCACGGCTGCCGAGACCAGGGCAGAGGTCCACAGCAGCGGTGCCCCCAGCTCGGGACGGGTCAGAGAGGCCACCGACGGGAGGAGGACCAGGGGTACGCCGAGTGCTGCGGCGACCGCGGTCCGTGAATGCATAGGGCCATAGTGGAGCATGAGCCACGGGGAATCACGCGAACCCACAGATCAGGGACGAGGTGAAGGGGAAATCGGCACGAGCCGGACATCTGGAGCGGGTGACGAGAATCGAACTCGCACTGGCAGCTTGGGAAGCTGCTGTTCTGCCATTGAACTACACCCGCGGGCAGCACCTGCGTGCTGACGTGGGAGCCAGCATACCCAATCCCGGAGCGGTTCCCGTCACCGAACCGCCCGACCGTCACCGCCGCCGCCGAGTCGTCGACCCGCCGGCGTCACCGTGAGCGGTAGCGTGGCCGTCGTGCTGCTCTCCGACCGTGACATCCGGGCCCAGATCGACCAGGGCCGGGTGGTCCTGGACCCCTACGACCCCGAGATGGTCCAGCCGTCGAGCGTGGACGTGCGCCTGGACCGTTACTTCCGGCTGTTCGACAACCACAAGTACCCGGTCATCGACCCCGCCCAGGACCAGCCTGAGCTGACCCGGCTCGTCGAGGTCGAGGCCGGTGAGGGCTTCGTCCTGCACCCGGGGGAGTTCGTCCTCGGGTCGACGCTCGAGGCGGTCACGCTGCCGGACGACCTGGCTGCGCGGGTGGAGGGCAAGTCCTCCCTCGGCCGGCTCGGCCTGCTGACGCACGCCACCGCCGGGTTCGTCGACCCCGGGTTCTCCGGGCACGTCACCCTGGAGCTGTCCAACGTCGCCACGCTCCCCATCGTGCTGTGGCCCGGCATGAAGGTCGGCCAGCTCTGCTTCATGCGGCTGACCTCGGCCTCCGAGCACCCCTACGGCAGCGCGGTCTACGGGTCGCACTACCAGGGACAGCGCGGCCCGACCGCCAGCCGGTCGTTCCACAACTTCCACCGCTCCGAGCTGACCTGAGCAACGTCAGGCCAAGGTGGTCGGGGCCTCGTGCTCGGCCCGGACCGCCAGCACGGCGCACGCCGCGTCCAGCAGCACCTGCTTGGTGGTGTCGCTGACGATCCGCTTCTGCACGTGGGAGCGGTCGGTGACGCCGATGACCACCATCGTCACGTCGGCCTCCTCGATCGCGGTGAGGATCTCGTCGGCCCCGCTCAACCCGTGCTCCCCCTGGCGCCACCGCCAGTCGATCCCTGCCCCGTCGAGCTGCCGCTCGACCTCTCGGACCGCCTCCTCATCGAGCTCCGCGGGGGTGTCGTGCCAGTCACGGGCGGCGTTCACGACGATGACGTCGCAGCCCATCGCCCGGGCCTCGGCCACGCAGTGGCGCAGCGCTGCACGACCCGGCTCGGTGGGGGCGTAGGCAAGGCAGATCGTCATGGATCCTCCGTCGGCAGGTGGGGGACGGCCTCGGCTCACGATAGGTGGCGTGCCGGATCTGCGCCGAACGTGCCCCACGGGAGCGGGTAGGTGTGCGGGCTCCCCACCTGCGTGGTCGCGTGGCAGTCCACCCGCCGAGGGGGCGCAGATCTCGCGAGTCGCGGCGTGTCGTGCGCATGTGCGACCGCTCGGTGCCATCCGGGAGTCGTGGGCGGGGGGTCGTGGGCTGGGGGCTCACTTTGTGCCGTCTGAAGGTGGGGGAGGAAGCGAGAGGGGCGCGGCCATGGCCACGCCCCTCTCGCCTCGGGTCAGTCCTCAGTCCTCGTCCCAGGGATCCTTTACCTGGTCGCCCGGGGGTATGACGATCTCCGGCTTCGCGGCGTCGGGCGTCGCCGCCGGCGTGGGTTTGGACTCCTTCCCAGGCGCGGGCTCCGGGTCGGGCTGGGTCTGGGCGGCCGGTGCCGGTGCGGCGGTGGCCGTGTCGTCGTCGTCCCAGGGGTCGGCGACGTCGTTGGTGGTGGGAGCCGGGGTCGGCTCTGGGTCGGGCTGGGTCTGGGCGGCTGGTGCCGGTGCGGCGGTGGCCG
>NZ_WLVL01000016.1 GCF_009707125.1 Arsenicicoccus cauae | reverse complement strand
CTCGAAGAAAGACATCATCCGCTGCCTCAAACGACTCATCGCCCGCGAGATCTACTACGTCCTCACCCGGGAGCGCATCGAGCCCGGACACCTCGCTACCGCCGCTTGACATCCATAGGAGCATCCTACCGGGGGTAGGGGCATCGGCCGGGCTTCGTCCCCCAGGCTGATGATCCCGCCGGGGGTAGGGGCATCGGCCGGGCTTCGTCCCCCAGGCTGATGATCCGGCCGGGGGTAGGGGCATCAGCCGGGCTTCGTCCGCCAGGCTGATGATCCGGCCGGGCTCGTATGACGGACCGCGCGCCCTCACGCCGACCACCGCCAGGCGGCGGGCGCTCCCGGCATACCGCTCGGCCCGGCATCGCCCTGGCGGCCAACGCTGCTGGCGGGCGCTACCCGAGAGAGGTCGCGAGCGCGTCGACGCGCTCGCGGAAGCCTCGCAGCGTCGCCACGCTCGCGTCGAACGCTGCCTGCTCGGTCTCGTCGAGATCCAGCTCGACCACGTGCCTGGCCCCGCCGCGACTGAGGATCGTGGGGACGCCGATGCAGACGTCCTCGTGGCCGTACTCGCCGCGCAGGAGGGTGCTCACGGGGAGCGTCGACTTCTCGTTCTTGAGGATGGCGCGCGTGATCCGGGCCAGCGACATCCCGATGCCATAGCTCGTCGAGCCCTTGGCGTCGATGATCTGATAGGCCGCGTCGCGGGTGCGCTGGAAGATCGCGTCGAGCTGGTCGCGCAGCCCCGGGTCGGCGGCGATGCGCCTGCTGATCGAGCGGCCGGCCACCGACGCCGCGCTCCAGGCGGGCAGCTCGGAGTCGCCGTGCTCGCCGATGATCAGGGCGTGCACGTTGGACGTGCTGACCTCGAAGAACTCGCCGAGGTGGTAGCGCAGTCGCGCGGTGTCCAAGGTGGTGCCCGACCCGATCACCTGCTCCGCCGGCAGCCCGCTGAACCTCCAGGTGGCGTAGGTCAGCACGTCGACCGGGTTGGTGGCGACGAGGTAGATCCCGTCGAAGCCGGACGCCTGCACGCGCTGCACGATCTCGCGAAAGATCCGCAGGTTGATGTCGGCGATGTCGAGCCGCGTCTCGCCGGGCTTCTGGGCGGCACCGGCGCAGATCACGACCATCGCGGCGTCCTGGCAGTCGGCATAGCTGCCGAAGCTGACCTGCACCGGGCTCGGGGCCCAGGCCTCGCCGTGGTTGAGGTCGAGCACGTCGGCGCGGGACTTGGCCTCGTTGAGGTCGATGAGGACGAGCTCCTCGCAGATCCCCTGGTTGACGAGGGCATAGGCATAGGCCATGCCGACGGCGCCGGTGCCGACGAGGACGATCTTGTTGGGGACGTACTTCATCGCGGGGCTCCCGGGTCGAGGTCGTGCGACCTCAGCCTAGGGCGGATGGTCAGTGGTCGCGCAGCCTGCTCGGTGCCCCGCCTGCTCGAGATCGTGCCCTGCCCGCCGTATGCCGGGGCGCCCGCGGGTGGGGGTCGCACCCGAACGATCTGGGACGATGGGTCCACGATGACGCTCACCGACCTGCTCCCACCCCCCGCCGACCGCACCGCCGACGACTACGACGCGGACGCGGTCTACTCGACCTTCGTCGACTGGACCCTGGAGCGGGGGATCACGCTGTACCCCGCGCAGGACGAGGCGCTGCTGGAGCTGGCCACGGGGGCCAACGTCATCCTCGCGACGCCGACGGGGTCGGGGAAGTCCATGGTGGCGCTGGGCGCCCACCTCATGGCGATGGCCCAGGGCGTCCGCACCTACTACACGGCGCCGATCAAGGCCCTGGTGAGCGAGAAGTTCTTCGCCCTGTGCGACGCCTTCGGCGCCGAGAACGTCGGCATGATGACCGGCGACGCCGCGGTCAACTCGCAGGCCCCCATCATCTGTTGCACCGCCGAGGTGCTCGCCAACATCGCTCTGCGCCAAGGGGATCGGGCCGACATCGGCCAGGTCGTCATGGACGAGTTCCACTTCTACAGCGAGCCCGACCGCGGGTGGGCCTGGCAGGTGCCGCTGCTCACGCTGCCGCAGGCGCAGTTCCTGCTGATGAGCGCGACGCTCGGCGACACGTCCTTCTTCGAGGAGGACCTGGCCCGCCGGACCGGCCGCGACACCGCCGTCGTCTCGAGCGCCACGCGGCCGATCCCGTTGTCCTACCAGTGGGCCCTGACGCCGGTGCACGAGACGATCGAGGACCTGCTGCTGGCCAAGGAGACACCGGTCTACGTCGTGCACTTCACGCAGGCGGCGGCCCTCGAGCGGGCCCAGGCGCTCATGTCGGTCAACATGTGCACCAAGGAGGAGAAGCAGGCGATCGCGGCCGAGCTCAAGGGTTTTCGCTTCGCGAAGGGTTTCGGCGCGACGCTGCAGCGGCTGGTCCGCCACGGCATCGGCGTGCACCACGCCGGCATGCTCCCCAAGTACCGCCGCCTCGTGGAGACCTTGGCGCAGCAAGGACTCCTCAAGGTCATCTGCGGCACCGACACGCTCGGCGTCGGGATCAACGTCCCCATCCGCACGGTGCTCATGACGGGCCTGACCAAGTTCGACGGCTCCCGCCAGCGCCTGCTCAAGGCGCGCGAGTTCCACCAGATCGCCGGGCGGGCCGGGCGTGCGGGCTACGACACGGCGGGCACCGTGGTCGTCCAGGCGCCGGACCACGTGATCGACAACCACCGCGCCCTGCTCAAGGCCGGCGACGACCCCAAGAAGCAGCGAAAGGTGCAGCGCAAGAAGGCACCTGAGGGGCAGGTCAGCTGGACCGAGGACCAGTTCGAGAGGATCCGCGCGGCCGAGCCGGAGGCCCTCCAGTCCCGCATGCAGGTCACGCACTCCATGCTGCTCAACGTGATTCAGCGTGACGGCGACCCCTTCCCCGTCATACGAGATCTGCTGCGGGACAACCACGAGGACCCGAGGCGGCGAGCTCGCCTGCAGCGCAGGGCGATCGAGATCTATCGCTCGCTGCGCGACGCCGGCGTGGTGGCGCAGCTGGACGAGCCCGACGAGACCGGTCGGCAGGTGGTTCTCACCGACGACCTGCAGCGCGGGTTCGCCCTCAACCAGCCGCTGTCGACCTTTGCGCTGGCCGCCTTCGAGCTGCTGGACCCCGAGAGCCCGACCTACGCCCTGGACGTCCTGTCGATCATCGAGGCCACCCTCGACGACCCCCGCGGCGTGCTCATGGCCCAGCAGTTCAAGGCGCGCGGCGAGGCCGTCGCCGAGATGAAGATGGACGGCATCGAGTACGACGAGCGGATGGAGCTGCTCGAGGAGGTCACCTGGCCCAAGCCGCTCGAGGAGCTGCTGCTGGCCGCCCTCGAGACCTACCGCAGGTCCCACCCGTGGATCAGCGAGGACGACCTGTCGCCCAAGACCGTCGTCCGCGACCTCTACGAACGCGCCATGACCTTCGGGGAGTTCGTCGCGTTCTACAACCTCGCCCGCGGCGAGGGGATGGTGCTGCGCTACCTCTCGGACGCCTACAAGGCGCTGCGCCAGACCGTGCCCGCGAGCTATCGCACGACCGAGCTGGAGGACCTGATCGAGTGGCTCGGCGAGGTCGTGCGCCAGACCGACTCCTCGCTGCTGGAGGAGTGGGAGCAGCTCACCAGCGGTGAGGACGAGCCGCTGTCACAGGCCGCGCTCGACGCCCTGTCGACGCCTCTGCCCGGCGGCGCGCGGCCGCTGTCCGCCAACGAGCGAGCGCTGCGAGTCATGGTGCGCACCGCAATGTTCCGCAAGGTCGAGCTCGTCGCGCTGCGCCGCTGGAACGACCTCGCGGAGCTCGACGCGGCCGCCTTCGCCGTCGCCAAGCAGGCGCGCGCCGACGCCGACCTCGACCCCGTTGACGTGGAGCCGATGGACGCCGAGCTCTGGCAGGAGGCGATCGAGGACCTGTATGCCGAGTACGACACGATCGGCACGGGGCCGGACGCCCGTGGCCCGGCCCTGCTGATCGTGACCAGGGAGCCGGGGCGCTGGCTCGTCGACCAGATCCTCGACGACCCCGAGGGCGATCACGACTGGCGGATCCAGGCCGAGGTCGACCTCGACGCGACCGACGAGGCCGGCGAGCTCGTGCTGATCACCACCAACCTCGACAAGACCTGACCCTGCGCGGGTGCCGGCAGCCTGGATCCGGGCGGGCGCCACTTCGCCATACGGCCGGATCCTTGGGAGACTGGACCGTCCGCACCGGCGCGGCCCCACCCCATCACCCAGCTCCCAGGGAGTGCGCACCTCCATGACCGTGACGGCGACCTACCGCCTGCAGATGCACCACGAGTTCACGTTCGACGACGCCGCGGCGCGCGTCCCCTACCTCGCGGACCTCGGCATCTCCCACCTCTATCTGTCGCCGATCCTGCGGGCGGTCACGGGCAGCCAGCACGGCTACGACGTGCAGGACCACTCCGAGCTGAGCCAGGACCTCGGTGGTCTCGAGGGCTTCGAGCGGCTCGCTGCCGCGGCGCACGAGCACGGCCTCGGCATCGTCGTCGACGTCGTCCCCAACCACATGGCGCTCGTCGCCCCGGAACACCTCAACCGGCCGCTGTGGCAGGTCCTCAAGGACGGGCGGGACGCCACGACCGCGCACTGGTTCGACATCGACTGGAAGTCCGGCGGCGGCCGCCTCGGCCTGCCCATCCTCGGGGACACCCTGGTCAACACGTTGCAGGCCGGCGACATCACCGTCGACGAGCTCGACGGTGAGCCGGTCATCCGCTACTTCGAGCACGTCTTCCCGATCGCGGTCGGCACGGAGAGCAACGACGTGGAGGCCGTGCTCGCGCGCCAGCACTACCAGCTCGCGTCCTGGCGGCAAAAGGAGTCGATCCTCAACTATCGCCGCTTCTTCGACGTGGACGAGCTCATCGCCGTGCGGGTGGAGGAGGACGACGTCTTCGACGAGACGCACCGCCTGCTGCTCGACCTCAACCACCGCGGCCTGATCGACGGCTTCCGCATCGACCACCCGGACGGCCTCGCCGACCCCGCGGGCTACCTCGACCGGCTGCGCACCCAGTCGCGCGAGGACACGATCATCTGGGTGGAAAAGATCTTGGAGGGCCACGAGCGTCTCCCGCGCGACTGGGCGTGCGACGGCACCACCGGCTACGACGCGATGCTCGCGGTCCAGACCGCGCTGGTCGACCCCGCCTCCGAGCCCGAGCTGACGGCCCAGTGGGAGGCCTGCGGCGGCCGCATCGACGTCGAGCGTGACGTCACCAAGGCCAAGCGCCAGGTCGTCGAGGAGCTCCTCGGGCCCGAGGTCGAGCGCCTAGTGCGCCGCGCCCGCGAGGCCCTGCCCGACGCCGACGCGACCCGTCTGCAGCTCGCCGTGGTCGAGCTGCTCGTCGCCGGCGAGGTCTACCGCGCCTACATCCAGCCCGACCAGCGCCTCTCGCCCCTGGCCCGTCGTCGCCTGCAGGAGGCGTATGACGGAGCCGTGGCCGCCCGCCCCGACCTCGAGCCGGAGCTCGCGCAGCTGCATGAGCTGGCCACGGCCGAGGAGGCCGACGCCAACGCCGTCGACTTCGCGGTGCGGCTGCAGCAGACGTGGGGACCGGTGATGGCCAAGGGGATCGAGGACACCACCTTCTATCGCTGGCACCGCCTCATCGCCCTCAACGAGGTCGGCGGCGACCCGGGGGCGCTCGAGACCGCCTCGCCCGCCGCCCTGCACGAGTGGGCGCTGCACCAGCGGCGCTACTGGCCCCGCGGCATGACCACGCTGTCCACGCACGACACCAAGCGCAGCGAGGACACCCGCGCGTTCATCCTCGCCATCGCAGGCGACCCCGTGGCCTGGAAGGAGCTGTCGATGCGCTTCCGCTCGGCGGCCACCGAGCTCGGCATCGACAAGCCCACCGCGCACCTGATCTGGCAGACCATCGCGGGCGTCGGCCTCATCGACCCGGAGCGGCTCCACGGCTACCTGCTCAAGGCGGTCCGCGAGGCCAAGCAGCACACCGCGTGGGTCGACGGCGACGAGGCCTACGAGGCGCGGGTGCTGGAGTTCGCGGACAAGGCCCTGCAGGCGGGCGAGCGCCACGACGCGCTCGTCTCGCTGTGGGGGAGCCACGCCGAGCCCATCCGGGCGCTCGTGCTCGGCGCCAAGCTGCTGCAGCTGACGATGCCCGGCGTCCCGGACGTCTACCAGGGCTGCGAGACCGTCAACCAGTCCCTGGTGGACCCCGACAACCGCCGCCCGGTCGACTACGACGGCCTGCAGCACAGCCTGGCCCGTCTGGACGCGGGCGAGCCGGCGGACACCCTCGCCGCCGAGAAGCTCCTCGTCTCCTCGGCCGCGCTGCGGCTTCGCCGGGAGCGACCCGAGGCCTTCGACGTCGCCGGGCTCTATGTCCCCCTGACCACGACGACCGAGCACGCGATCGGCTTCATCCGCGCCGCCTCGGTCGCCACGGTCGTGACGCGGGCCCCGCACCGCCTGGCCCGCGAGGGTGGTTTCGGTGACGCCCGGGTCGTGCTGCCGACGGGCACCTGGACCGACCGGCTGACCGGGCGGCAGGTGCAGGTGCCGGCGACGGGCGAGGTGCTGGTCGCCGACGTCCTGACCGAGCGCCCCGTCGCCCTGCTCGTCCGTGCGTGAGCCCACCTGACCTCCCCGTCGTACCCGCGTCACCCGCCTCATCCGCCTCACCCCCGAAAGGCACGATCGTGACGACATACACGCTCTGGGCCCCCGCCGCCACCGACCTGGTCGAGGTGGCCGTCGAGGACCAGCGTCTGCCCATGTCCAGGGTCGAGGGCGGCTGGTGGCACCTCGAGACGGACGCGGTCGCGGCCGACGCGCCCTACGCCTTCTGCCTCGACGGCGGCGAACCGCGCCCCGACCCGCGCGGCCGACGCCTGGTCGACGGGCCCCACGGCCTGACCACCCCCTACGACCCCGCGACCTTCGCCTGGACCGACCAGGGCTGGGCGGGTCAGACGCTCGAGGGCTCGGTGATCTACGAGCTGCACGTCGGCACGTTCACGCCCGAGGGCACCTTCGACGCCGCGATCGAGCGCCTCGACCACCTGGTCGACCTGGGTGTCACCACGGTCGAGCTGATGCCCGTCGCGGCCTTCCCCGGCGTGCACAACTGGGGCTACGACGGGGTGGCGCTGTTCGCCGTGCACGAGCCGTATGGCGGGCCGGCGGGCCTGCAGCGCTTCGTCGACGCGGCGCACGGCAAGGGTCTGGCCGTGGCGCTGGACGTCGTCTACAACCACTTCGGGCCGGACGGCAACTACCTGCGCGAGTTCGGGCCGTACTTCACCGAGGCGCACCACACCCCCTGGGGCGCCGCCGTCAACCTCGACGGGCCCGGCAGCGACGAGGTGCGCCGCTACCTGCTCGACAACGTCGTCACCTGGCTGCGCGACTTCCACCTCGACGCGCTGCGGCTGGATGCCGTGCACGCCCTGATCGACGACCGCGCCCTGCCCATCCTCGAGGAGATGTCCCGCGAGGTCGACGCCCTCGCCGCCGAGGTCGGGCGCCCGCTCACCCTGATCGCCGAGGACGACCGCAACGACGCCCGCACCACGACCCCGCGCGGTGAGGGCGCCGTGGCGGCGGGCCTCGGCATCCACGGTCAGTGGACCGACGACATCCACCACGCCCTGCACGTGGCCATCACCGGCGAGACCGACGGCTACTACGCCGACTTCGCGTCACCGGATGCGCTGCCCAAAGTGTTCACCGGCGCCTTCTACCACGACGGTGGCTACTCGAGCTTCCGCGGGCGCGCGCACGGGCGGCCCATCGACCGCGCGACGGTGCCGGGCTGGCGCTTCGTGGCCTCCCTGCAGACGCACGACCAGGTCGGCAACCGCGCGGTGGGGGACCGGCTCTCGGCGAGCGTCGACCCGGCCCGCCTCGCCGCCGGCGCCGCGCTGCTGCTGACCTCGCCGTTCACACCGATGCTGTTCATGGGCGAGGAGTGGGCCGCCGGAACGCCCTGGCAGTACTTCACCGATCACCAGGACCAGACGCTCGTCGAGGCCATCCGGGCGGGCCGCGCCGCCGAGTTCGCCTCGCACGGCTGGGGCGCGGACGAGGTCCCCGACCCGCAGGCCGCCGGCACCGTGGAGGCCTCGCGCCTGGACTGGGACGAGCCCACGCAGGGCGTCCACGCCCGCATGCTCGCGTGGTACCGCACGCTCCTGCGCCTGCGCCGCGAGGTCCCCGACCTGCGTGACTCCGCCATGGACCAGGTGTCCCTGGACTGGGACCCCGACGCCCGCACGGCCGTCCTGCACCGCGGAGACCACCGGGTGGTCGCCCACCTCGGGGACGGCCCGCTCGACGTCTCGCTGGACGGGGGGCAGGTCGTGGCGTCGTGGGACGACGCCGGGACGGGCGAGGAGGTCCGCCTCGACGGCCCGGGCGCCCTCGTGATCGGTCCCCGATGACCGACCGTCGCACCCCGCCTCGCCGCCCGGCGTTCTACTCGCCGGAGGCGATGGAGGCCTACGGCGGGCAGCTGCCCGACCCCGCCGTCGTCTCCGAGGTGGCGCACGAGACGGCGCAGGTGCTCGTGCACACCGGGCGCGCGTCGGAGGACCCGCAGGTCACGGCCCGCCTGGTCACCCTGGTCGAGGACATCGGCCTGAGCACCCTGGCCGAGCTGTGGGCGCAGCTCCCGGCGCGGTCCCTGCCCGGTGCGCTGTGGCGGCTCTACGCCTTGCGCGAGTGGGTGCGCCGCGACCCCGAGGGGGCCGCTGCCGACTACCAGGCCGGTATGCCGCACGCCGTCGTCCTGCACGCCGTGGCGGGCGCGGCCGAGCCGCCCGGGCCCGACGAGATCCGGTCGCTGGCGGACGCCATCCTGACGGGCGTCTACGACGGGGAGTTGGACGTCGCCCTGGAGCGCGCCGGCGCCTTCTGTCGGGTCGTCGCCTCCGGGCGGGCCCACCGCAGCGATGCGGTCGCCGTCACCTCGCCGGCGGAGTGGCTGCGATCGGCGGGGACGATCCTCGCCACGGGGGAGGACCTCGAGTCGTGCGCCCGCCTGTGGCGCGGGGGCGACCTGACCTGACCCGCCGTCCCCCGCCCCCCACCACGCCCCATCCCGGATCGTGAGGGTGTGGTCCAACTTTGTTGCATCAGAGCCTCACCATCCGGGGGCGTTACAATGGTGGGGCGCCGGGCCGCGGTAGCCCCGGGTCCCAAATTCAGCCGCTACGAGCGGCCGCGTGCCGAGAGGCGCTCCCGGTCCGGCGCCCTCACCTCTCGGGCTGACCCGGGGTCGACCGAGGCAGGCCGGCGGCCCGTGGCACCCACCGTGTCAGGCGATGACGGCGGCCGCCATCGTCAGCGGCAGCGACACGATCGACGCGATGGTCGTCACGGTGGTCATCGTCTTGAGGCTTCCCTGCGTCGAGAGACCCAGCAGCGACTTGAACATCCAGAAGAAGTTGCTGTTGACCTGCAGCGCGAACAACGACCCCGAGGCGATGGCGAGCCCGACCACCACCGGCGCCACCTGGATCGACCCGAGGATCGGAGCCACGATGCCGGCCGCCGTGATGGCGGCCACGGACACCGAGCCGATCGCCAGGTGCAGCACCGCCGCGATGACCCAGGCCAGCAGGATGCTGAGGACGATGGGGGCGGAGTGGTTGACCGAGAACAACCCTCCGAGCACCTTGGCCAGACCGGTCGCCTTGATGACCGCGCCGAGCGACCCGCCGATGCCGGTGACCAGGAGGATCTCACCGGTGGTGTGCAGGCCGTCCGCGAAGGCGTCGTTGGTGGCCGCCGTCCCGATGAACCGCCGCGCCATGACATAGGCGCCTACCAGGCCGAGAAAGAGCGCGACGTTGGCGTCCCCGATGAAGGCGATCAGGTCGTTGGAGAAGTCCAGCAGCTCGGCGAACGCACCGAAGGCGATCATCAGCAGCGGCACGACGATCGGCAGCAGGGACAGCAGCAGGGAGGGGCGCCGCTCGGCCGGGACCTGCTCGTCGGCCTGCTCGGACTCCACGAGCGCCTCGGACTGCTCCTCGTCGCGCTCCGCCTTCCACCAGCCCATCGCCAGCAGCCGACCGAACAACCACACCGTGACCAGGGCGGTCAGGGGGCCGATCACGATGCCGTACAGCAGGTAGGTGCCAAGGGGGACCTTGAGCAGACCGGCGACGGAGATCGCCGCCAGCCCCGGGATCACGAAGACATAGCCGCAGAAGATGCCGGTGCCGAGCGCGCCCGCGAGGAACGGCAGCCCCCTCGTGCCGACGAACGGCGCCGAGGAGCGGGCCACGGGTGCCGCGAGGACCACCTGCACGTCGACGTAGATGGAGGGAAAGATCGTCGCCAGCGCCATGGCCAGGGCGTAGGGGAGGCGGCCCGGCGGCACCAGTCGGACCAGGGCCTCGACCATCGTCTTGAACGCCCCCATCGCGTGGAGCAGGGCGCCCATGAGCACACCGAAGCCGATGAGCAGACCGATCTTGGCCATGATGTCGCCGAAGCCGCCGGTGATGGCGTCCACCGCCTTGCCGAAGCCGATCCCGCTCGCCAGCCCGAGGTAGAGCGAGGCGAGCACCAGCGAGATGATCGGGTCCACCTTGAACCTGATGATCAGCAGGATCACCAGAACGATGGCGATGGTCGTGTGCAGGACGATCAGCATGGTCAGCCCCCTTGCTGCGGCGCGTGCTCACCAGGATGGCACTCTCCCCGTGCGTCGGCGCGTCGGGTGGTTCGCACCGAGCCCGTATGTCGAAGGCCGCCACCCACACGCGTGGGTGACGGCCTCCGACATACGAGCAGGCGATCAGGCGGTCTCCTCGAAGGCCCCCGCAGGGAACAGACTGCGCAGTTGCGTCTCGTCGCCGCACCCCGTCAGAGCGTGGAGCTCGGCGTCCTTGCGGGCACTGCCCCGCGAGCGGCGACCGGGGCCGTGCCAGCGGCACTCCAGGCACTCGCCGCGGCAGAAGCTGCCGTCCTCGACGACGTGCCAGGTCGGCTCGTGAGAGGGGTCCCGGGGCTCGGTCTCGATCATCGGCACGGAGGTCGCGGCTGCTTCGCGACGTGATGCCCAACGCGCAGTGAGGCTCATGACATCAGGATGCCCTAGCTAACCTCCGGTAGCCAAGATCAGATCAGAGATCGCTGCCGTGACCTAACCCATTGCCGCCCAACCATTCCGGACGGTGACGAAGGGGGCAGATGCCCCCGACCTCGCTCGTGTCCTCGCAGGCCTGTCACTCACCCGTGCTGGATCGGGTTCGTTCCGCGGCCTGCTGCGGTCCTCGCTCGTTCCTCGCGCGTGTCCTCGCAGGCCTGTCACTCACCCGTGCTGGATCGGGTTCGTTCCGCGGCCTGCTGCGGTCCTCGCTCGTTCCTCGCTCGTGTCCTCGCAGGCCTGTCACTCACCCGAAGCGGCCGGAGATGTAGTCCTCCGTCGCCCGCTCCTTGGGGTTGTTGAAGATCCTGGTCGTGTCGTCGATCTCGATCAGGCGGCCCGGCTTGCCCTGCGCCTCGAGGTTGAAGAAGGCCGTCCGGTCCGCCACGCGCGCCGCCTGCTGCATGTTGTGGGTCACGATCACGATGGTGTACTTCGGCTTCAGCTCGGTGATGAGGTCCTCGATCGCGAGCGTCGAGATCGGGTCGAGGGCCGAGCAGGGCTCGTCCATCAGCAGGACCTGCGGCTCGACCGCGATCGCGCGAGCGATGCACAGGCGCTGCTGCTGGCCACCGGACAGGCCGGCGCCGGGCTTGTCGAGGCGGTCCTTGACCTCGTTCCAGAGGTTCGCGCCCCGCAGCGACTTCTCCACCACCTCGTCGACGCGCTTCTTGTCCTTGATCCCGTTGAGCCGCAGCCCGGCCGCGACGTTGTCGCGGATCGTCATGGTGGGGAAGGGGTTCGGGCGCTGAAAGACCATGCCCACGGAGCGGCGCACGCCCACCGGGTCGACGCCGGGGGCGTACAGGTCCTGGCCGTCGAGGAGCACCTTGCCCTCCACGCGGCCACCGGGGATCACCTCGTGCATGCGGTTGAGCGTGCGCAGGACGGTGGACTTCCCGCACCCCGACGACCCGATGAACGCCGTGCAGGACCGCGGCTCGATGGTCAAGGTCACGTCCTGCACCGCGTGGAACTTGCTGTAGTAGATGTTGACGTTCTCGACGTCGATGCGCTTGGCCATGTCAGTTCGTTCGCTTTCTGGGGTGGGTCAGCTCTTGACCGCGCCGAAGCGCGCGATGACGCGGCCCAGCAGGTTGAGCAGGAGGACGAGGAGGATGAGGGTGAGGGCCGCGGCCCACACGCGGTCGTGGGCGGCGTCCAGGGTGAGGAACTGACGCTCCTCGTTGATCATCGTGGGCAGCGTGGCCATGTTGCCGCCGAACAGGTCCCAGTGGATGTTCTTGGTGTAGGGGCCGAGGATCAGCAGGGGGGCCGTCTCGCCCATCACCCGGGCCAGGCCGAGCAGGACGCCGGTGACGATGCCGGACAGCGCGGTGGGGAGCACCACCGAGGCGATGGTCTTCCACTTCGGCACGCCCAGCGCGTATGACGCCTCCCGGAGCTCGTTCGGGACGAGCTTGAGCATCTCCTCGGTGGAGCGCACGATCGTCGGGATCATGAGCAGCACCAGCGACAGGGACACCGCGAACCCGACGCGGTTGAAGCCCATCACCGTCACCCACAGGGCGTAGACGAACAGGGCGGCCACGATGGACGGCACCCCGGTCAGGATGTCGACCATGAAGCTGACGGCGCGGGCCAGCCTGCCCCGGCCGTACTCCACGAGGTAGATCGCGGTGAAGATGCCGATCGGGACCGAGATCGCCGCGGTGACCAGACCCTGCAGCAGGGTGCCCATGATGGCGTGGTAGGCGCCGCCGCCCTCTCGGCGCACCGAGATGCCGCGCTGGGAGTTGGTCCACCAGGTGCTGGAGAGCAGGTTGTCGAGGCCGTTGGACAGGACCTCGTAGAGGATCCAGGCGAGCGGGGCCAGGGCGACCAGGAAGGCCAGCCACATGATGACCCGAGCCAGCTGGTCCTTGGCCTTGCGGCCCCCGGAGGCATTGTCGATGCTGGTCGACTCGTTGGCGGTGACGGCGGTGCTCATTCGGTGAAGGCCTTCCGACGCTCGATCACGACGCGCGCGATCGCGTTCACGACGAACGTGAGGATGAACAGGACCAGACCCGCCGCGATGAAGGCGCCGGCCTTCTGCGGGGAGTCGAACTCCGAGGCGTTGTTGGCGATGCGTGACGCGAAGGTCTCGCCGCCGTTGAAGATCGACGGGTCGAACGGGGTCCCCGCCGCGAGCGTGCTCAGGATCATCATGACGGCGACGGTCTCGCCGAGCGCGCGTCCGAGCGCCAGCATCGCGGCGGAGATGACGCCGGGCTTGCCGTAGGGGAGCACGGCCGTCCTGATCATCTCCCACTTGGTGGCGCCCAGCGCGAGCGCGCCCTCCTTGTGGGGGGACGGCGTCTGGGCGAAGACCTCGCGCGACAGCGAGGTGACGATCGGCAGGATCATGATCGCGAGCACGAGGCTGATCACGAAGATCGTGGCCGTGATGCTGGTCTCGCCGAAGAGCGGGAACCACCCGAGCCACTGCTGCAGCCATTGCTGGAGCGGGTCGATGAAGGGCGTGAACTGGGCGACGCCCCACAGGCCGTAGACGATCGAGGGCACGGCCGCGAGCAGGTCGATGAGCTGCGCGGCCGGCTTGCGGAGCCAGGCCGGGGCGTACTGGGTGATGAACAGGGCGACGCACACACCGAGAGGCACGGCGATGGCCATGGCCAGGATCGAGCTGACGACGGTCGTCCACAGCAGGTCCGCGATGCCGAAGCGGGGGTGGTCACCCGAGACGCTCCACTCGCGCGACGTGAGGAAGTTGGCCTGGTTCTTGGCGAGGGCCGGGATGGCCTGCCAGAGCAAGAAGACCCCGACCAGGGTGACCAGGGCGATGACGAGGATGCCCGCGCCGGTGGCGAGGCCACCGAAGAGCCGGTCGCCGAGGCGCCCGGTCGAGGCCTGGTCGCCCAGCAGGGGCGGACGACCCTGGTCGTCTGGCGTGGAGTCGACGGCGGAGACGCCGGTCACGGAGGACACGAGTGCTACCTAACTGTCCGGGGTGAGACGAGGGGGAGCCGGCCGGGACGGGGTCCTGGACAGGCGGAGAGCCGGGCGGCCCAGGGACGTCCCTGGACCACCCGGCTCCGTCGGATCACTGGAGGGCGTCGATGGCGGTCGAGACCTTGCCCTGCACCTCGGTGGGCAGGGGGGCGAAGCCGATCTCCTCGAAGGACTTCTGCACGTCGGCAGAGGCCATGTGCTTGAGGAAGGCCTTGACGTTCTTGCCCTTCTCGGCGTCGGCGTTCTTGGAGCAGACGATCTCGTAGGTCACCAGGACGATCGGGTAGGCCCCGGCCTCCTTGGTGGCGTAGTCGAGCTTGAGCGCGAGGTTGTTGCCCTCGCCGGCGACCTTGGCGGCGGCCACGGCCTTGCCCGCAGACTCACCGGTGAGCTCCACGGCGCCCGCGCCGGTGTCGACCTTGGCGATGCCCAGCTTGTTGTCCTTGGCGTAGGACCACTCGGCGTAGGTGATGCCGCCCTCGGTGGAGGCGACTGCGCCGGCGACGCCGGCCGACTTCTCCTTGCCCTCGCCCTTGCCGGTCCACTTCTTGCCGGGCTCGGCGGTCCACTTGGACGGGGCGGCGGCCTGGAGGTACTTGGTGAAGTTCTCGGTGGTGCCCGACTCGTCCGAGCGGAAGAAGACCTTGATGTCCTTGTCCGGGAGCGAGGCGCCGGAGTTGAGCTTGGCGATCGCCGGGTCGTTCCACTTCGTGATCTTGCCGTTGAAGATGTCGGCCATCACGTCGGCGTTGAGGACGAGGCCGTCGACGCCCTTGAGGTTGTAGCCGACCGCGATGGGGCCGGTGACCATGGGGAGGTTCCAGGCGGGGGACGCGCAGGCCTTGTCGGCCTCGGTCTGCTCGATCTTGCCGTCCTTCTCCTTGGTCTTGAGCGCGGAGTCGGAGCCGGCGAAGTCGGCCTGCTTGGCGATGAACTGCTTGATGCCGGCGCCGGAGCCCGTCGCGTTGTAGTTGACGGTCGTGCCCGAGCACTTCTCCTGGTAGCTGTTGGCGGCCTCCTCGAAGGCGGCCTTCTGGGCGGAGGAGCCCTCCGCGTTGAGGGTGCCCTTGCCGCAGTCGGCGTCGCCACCGGCGGCGGACGAGGATGCGCCGGACGAGGACGCACCGGACGAGGACGCACCGGGCGACGAGTTGTTGTCGGAACCGCACGCGGTCAGCGCGAGGGCGCCAGCCAGGGCGATCGTCGACAGACCGGCAAGACGCTGAGTCTTCACGTTAGAAGTACCTTCCACAGCAGGAGATGTGACCAGGCGCAGGTGCGCCGTCGATGTCAAGGTAGGGACGCAGGGTGACCAGGTGGCTGGCCGACGATGAACGTCACGTGAACGCCGGACGTCCACCAGGCCGCCGTGGCGGCCCAGCCCCCGCTCGTGCCCCCGGATGAGCTAAGGGAGGCGCCGCCAGCTCGACACTCGCTGTGACGATGTCGTGGTGGGGCACCGTCGGCCCCGGTGGCACCTCAGGGCAGGTGCCGCTCCACGGCGACGATCCGGGCAGCCTCGCCGGTGCCGGTGACGTGGCAGACGAGCAGCTCGCCCTTGGCCATGCCGAGGTCCGCCGCCTCGAGCAGGGTGCTCACGACCGCCTCCCCCTCGGGCTGGTCGACCGAGCCCAGGACCGACAGCTCCTCCAGCAGCAGCGGCAGCACCGGGCCGTGCGAGCACAGGGCGGCGGGCACGCCGCGCTGCAGGGCCTTGAGCAGGTGCTTGACCGCGCGGTCCGGGTCCTCGACGAAGGCCTCCTCGGTGAGCCCCTCCTTGCGCTTGAGCTCGAGACCCGCGGAGCTCGCGTATGGCGCCAGCGTGTCCACGCACCGTGTCGAGGACGAGGTCACCAACCGCGTCACGCCGAAGGCCGCCAGCATCGGGACGATCGCCTGCGCGCGGCCCTCGCCCCGTGCGTCCAGCGGTCGCAGCCGGTCGTCCTCGCGCCACCGGTTGCGGGGCCGGGCCTTGGCGTGGCGCACGAGGACCAGCGGCCAGGTCGTGAGGGCGCCCTGGCCGGCATACCGCACGACCGCGCGCAGCTGCTCACGGTCGCGGGCGTAGTCCAGCCGGGCCATCGCGTCCGATACGGGCAACCAGGCGACCTCGTCGATCTCGTTGAGCAGGTCGCCGGAGCCGCCGACGACCTCGGCGGTCCAGTAGCGGACCTGCTTGCGGGCGACCTCGCCCCTGCGGTCGACGAAGGAGTAGGACGACAGCGGGAGGGGCCGGCCGAGCCGCACCTGCAGGCCGGTCTCCTCCTCGACCTCGCGGACGGCGGCCGAGGGCCAGTCCTCGCCCGCGTCGAGCTTGCCCTTGGCCCAGGCCCAGTCGTCGTAGGCGGGGCGGTGCACCATGGCGACCTCGAGCGTGCCTCGACGTCGTCGCCAGGGGACCGCACCCGCGGCCGCGATGATCGGGGCGTCGGCGCCCACGCCCCCACCCGCTCCCGCACCCGCTCCCGGGGCCTGGACTGTCATCGCGCTCCTTGTCGGTCCTGTCTGCTGGTCGGGCCGGGTCGCCGTCAGACCCGGGTGCGCTTGCGCCGCTGCTTGAGGTGCATCTCGATCAGCGCCGCCTGGTGGTCGAGCAGCGGCTGACCGTCGGCGTCCCGGTGGTGGCGCACCCAGCGGTCGTCCTGCAGGTGCCAGCTCGAGGTCGTGTCGGCCATGCCCTGCTCCATGAGCTCCTCGAGCTGCTTGACGTGCTCGGGCCGGGTGATCCGCACCAGCGACTCGACGCGCCGGTCGAGGTTGCGGTGCATCATGTCGGCGCTGCCGATGTAGACGGCGGGGTCGCCGTCGTTGCCGAAGACGAAGATCCGCGAGTGCTCCAGGAACCGCCCGAGGATCGAGCGGACGCGGATGGTGTCGGACAGCCCGGGCACGCCGGGCCGCAGCGCGCAGATCCCCCGGACGAGGACGTCGACCTGCACGCCGGCCTGCGACGCGCGGTAGAGGGCGTCGATGATGGCCTCGTCGACGATGGAGTTGGCCTTGAGGGCCACGCGGGCGGGACGCCCGGCGCGGGCCAGTTCCGCCTCGTGCTCGATGAGCTCGATGAGGCCGGACCGCAGCGAGCGTGGCGCCACGAGCAGACGCTTGAACTTGCTGCGCGGGGCCCAGCCGGAGAGCTGGTTGAACAGGCGCGTGAGGTCCTCGCCGACCTGGGCGTCGCAGGTCAGCACGCCGAGGTCCTCGTAGAGGCGGGCCGTCTTGGGGTTGTAGTTGCCGGTCCCGACGTGGCAATAGCGGCGCAGGCCGTCGGGCTCCTGCCGCACGACGAGCGACAGCTTGGCGTGGGTCTTGAGCCCCACGATGCCGTAGACGACGTGGACGCCGTAGTGCTCGAGACGGCGGGCCCAGGCGATGTTGTTGGACTCGTCGAAGCGGGCCTTGATCTCCACCACCGCGACGACCTGCTTGCCGGCCTCGGCGGCCGCGATGAGGGCGTCGATGATCGGGGAGTCGCCCGAGGTGCGGTAGAGCGTCTGCTTGATCGCGAGCACCTTGGGGTCGGCGGCCGCCTGCTCGAGGAAGGCCTGCACCGAGGTGCTGAAGGAGTTGTAGGGGTGGTGGAGCAGGATGTCCTTGCGCCGGATCGCGCCGAACACGTCGCTGGCCTCGGAGCGCTCGCGCGGTGCCAGGTCCGGGTGGGTGCGGGCGCGGAACGCCGGGTAGTGCAGGGACGTGCGCTGCAGGTCGGCGACGGTGTTGAGGCTGCGCAGGTCGAGCGGGTTGGGCAGGCGGTAGACCTCGTGCTGCTCGACGCCGAGCTCGCGGACCAGGAGCTCCAGGACGTGCGCGTCCATGCCCTCCTCCACCTCGAGGCGCACCGGAGGCCCGAAGCGGCGACGGGTCAGCTCCTTCTCAAGGGCCTTGAGGAGGTTCTCGGCGTCGTCCTCCTCGACCTCCAGGTCCTCGTTGCGGGTGACGCGGAACAGGAAGTGCTGCTGGACCTGCATGCCGGGAAAGAGCAGGTCCAGGTGCGCGGCGATGATGTCCTCGAGCGGCACGAAGCGCACGTGGTAGAGGTCGACCTCGCCCGACGCGGACACCTGGTGCAGGCGCGGGAGCAGGTCCGGGACCTTGATGCGCGCGAAGTGCTCGGCCTGCGTGCGGGGGTTGGTCAGCGTGACGGCGAGGTTGAGGGAGAGACCGGAGATGTAGGGGAAGGGGTGCGCCGGGTCGACGGCCAGCGGCGTGAGGACGGGAAAGATCTCGCTGCGGTAGACCGCGGACAGGTGGGTCTGCTCGTCGGCCGTCAGCTCGTGCCACCGCACGATCCGGATGCCGTTGCTCTCGAGCTCGGGCTCGACCTGGTCCCGGAGCAGGCCGTGGGCCCGCAGCATCAGCTCGTGCGCGACCCGGCTGATCTCGTCCTGGAGCTCGTCGGGCTCCAGCCCGGACGCCGACCGGATGGCCAGCCCGGTCGCGATGCGGCGCTTGAGGCCGGCGACGCGCACCATGAAGAACTCGTCGAGGTTGCTGGCAAAGATCGCGAGGAAGCGCGCCCGCTCGAGCAGCGGCACGTCGGGGTCGGCGGCGAGCTGCAGCACGCGCTCGTTGAACTGCAGCCAGGACAGCTCGCGGTCCAGGAAACGGTCGTCGGGCAGCTCGTCGGTGGGCTCCTGGGCGTCGGCGGCCACCCGCACGAACCTGCCGTCGGAGGACCGCGGGCGGGCCGCCGTCGTGCGGTTGGGGTCCGCGGCGGGGGACGGCTCGGGTGGGCTGGCCGGGCTGGACGGGCTGGCGGGGGAGGCCTGCGCCGCCTCGGCGGTGGTGGTCGAAGCGGTCACGTCGTCAGCCTGCATGGCGACATCGTCGCACTCCCCAGACGGACGGCGCGAGTACTGCACGTCCGTGGACACCGTGGTGAAACCCTGACGGGTGTACGTCGCCATGGCCGGGGCGTTGTCGGCCTCGACGTAGAGGACGACCTGCTCGAGGCCGCGGTCGCGCAGGTGGTCCAGCCCCAGCCGGGTGACCAGGGCGCCGAGCCCACGGCCCTGGTATGCCGGGTCCACCCCCACGACGTAGACCTCCCCGGTGCCCGGGCCGGCGTCCTCGGGGTCGACCTTGGTCCAGTGGAAGGCCGCGAGCCTCGGGTGCTCGCCCGCGACGTCCTCCACGAGGATCAGCCCTTCGGGCTCGAACCACCGGCTCGCCATGCGCTCCTGCAGCCCGGTCAGGTCCAGCGAGCCCTGCTCGGGGTGGTGGGCGAAGGCGGCGGCGTTGACCGCCAGCACCGCCGCCTCGTCACCGGGGCGGTAGGTGCGGACGGCGAACCCGTCGGGCACGGCGACCGGCGAGCGCTCGTCGTCGCGGGGCTCGAGCGGGCGGCCCAGCTTGCGCAGGTCACGCGTCGCGGCGAGGCCTCGCGATCGCAGCAGCGCCCGGGCCGCCGGGAGGTCGCCGTGCGCCCAGACCTGCACGTCGCGGCCGTCCTCGGGGAGCACGGCGTCGAGCAGCTCCCCGCCGACGCCGCGGCCGCGTGCGGCGGGGGCGACCACCAGCTCGAGGGCGTGCGGCGGGCCCCCGGCATACCCCACGACCTCCCCATCGGCCAGGGCGAGGACGTGGTGGCCGGGTCGCGTCAGGTCGAGGCGGGCCTGCTCCGACAGCGGGCCGACGCCGTCCGTCTGCGTCGCCGCGCCGACGACCTCCGCGACGGCCTGGACCTCGTGGGGGGACAGCTCGGTGCGGGATTCGACGCTCATGGGGCACATTGCACCACGGACCGCTGACCGGGCTCAGTCGGTGCGCGACCTCGAGGAGGCCCCCGCGTCGGTCGGTGCCGGGCCGGTCGCCGGGTTGGTCGTCCGGTCGGTCGCCGGGGCCTGCGCAGCGGCGGGGGCCGGGGCGGGGGCACGGACCTCGTCGAACCGGTAGCCCACGTTGCGGACCGTGCCGATGACCGCGTCGTGCTCGGGGCCGAGCTTGGCCCGCAGGCGGCGGACGTGGACGTCGACGGTGCGGGTGCCGCCGAAGAAGTCGTAGCCCCACACCTCCTGCAGCAGTTGGGCGCGCGTGAAGACCCGCCCCGGGTGCTGCGCGAGGTGCTTGAGCAGCTCGAACTCCTTGTAGGTCAGGTCGAGCACCCGCTCGCCGAGGCGGGCGGTGTAGGCGGCCTCGTCGATGGTGAGGGCGCCGGAGGTGATGGCACGGTCGGCGGGCTCGGCGAGGTCGGTGCGCCGGCTGGACACCAGCCTCAGGCGGGCCTCCAGCTCGGCCGGCCCGGTCGTGTCCAGCAGGATGTCGTCGAGGCCCCACTCGGCGTTGACGGCCACGAGACCACCCTCGGTCAGCACCGCGAGCAGCGGGGCCTCGATGCCCGTGGCCCGCAGGACGCGGCACAGCGACTTGGCCACGGCCAGCTCGCGCCGGGCATCGACGAGGACGGCGTCGGCGCGGGGGGCGTCGATCAGGGCCGCGGCCTCGGCGGGCAGCACGCGCACGTGGTGGGGCAGCAGGCCGAGCGCAGGCAGGACCTCCGCGCTCGCGGCGAGGGCGTTGGTGAGCAGGAGCAGCTGGGCCATCGACCGTCAGCGTAGGCGGTGGGGTCCGCGCGGCGGCGGATGCGACCATGGGTCGAGAAGACGTCGACCTATGGAGGGACCGCGATGGATCAGCCGACCGACCGCCCCACGCCCGCGCAGGGGGTCGCCCTGCAGGAGGTCCAGGTGCGCCTGCGCTACTGGGCCGGGGCGCGGGCCGCGGCGGGGGTCGAGGAGGACGTGGTGAGCGCGTCGTCGGTGAGCCAGGCGCTGGCCGCCGCGGCCCTCCTGCGGCCGGCCCTGGTGCCCGTCCTGCCCGCCTGCAGCGTGCTCGTGGACGGTCGGACCGTGCCGCGTGACGCGTCGCTCGCGGGGGCCACGCTCGTCGAGGTGCTTCCGCCCTTCGCCGGCGGGTGATGCAAGGATGCTGACGTGCCCGGACCCGAGCCCTCGACCCCCCGCCCTGCCGACGGCAGCGACGCGGAGCGGATGACCGACGACCCGAGGGGCAGACGGTCGTATGCGGGGGCGGTCCGGCAGGACCTGGCGCAGCGTGCCCGCCGCCGCCTCGAGATCGTCCGCCCCACGACGGTCCGCCAGCTGCCGCCGCGCACGCCCGTGACGCTGACGGTGGTCACCTACGCCACCCTGCTCGTGGTGGCCGTCGCGGCGAGGGGGGCGGCGACCGGCGTCACGGTGATAGCCGTGGCCCTGGCCTCCGCAGTCGTCGCCGTCGGCTGGACGCGCCTCGTGGGGCTGCCCAGCCGCCGCGGCACCCTCATCACGGTCAGCCTGTCGGCCGTGCTGCTCCTGGCCTCCGTGGTCCTGCCGGACGACGGGGGGTCGCTGCGCTGGGTGCCGGCCGCGCTCGCCGTCGGGGTCGTCGTGGCCTTCTTGCACCAGCTCGTGCGCCGCGACGGGCGTCCCCGCGTGGTGGTGAGCCTGTCCGGCACCCTCCTGGCCCTCGGCATCCTCGCGGCCGGGGTCACCTGGGTGGCGCTGCCGTCGATGGCCGGCGGCCGCGACGCCGCCGTCGCGGCCTGGGCGGCCCTGGCGGTCGCCGCCGCCGCGGAGTGGCTGTGCCACCGGGCGCGCTGGTTCACCGCGCTGGCACCGACGGCGCTGCTGGCGGGGGCCGTCGCGGGCGGGCTCGTGGGAGCCCTCGTCGAGGCGTCCGTGCCGTGGTGCGCCCTGCTCGGCCTGGCGTGCTCCGCCGCGAGCCTGGCCCTGCGCGTCGTCCTGTCGCCCCTTCCCGCCCTGGTGACCCTGCGCGCGCAGGCGGTGAGCGGCGTGGCCTCCGTCCTGGTCGTCGGTCCGCTCGTCGAGACTGCGGCCCGCCACCTGCTGGCCTCCTGAGCCGCCGCCGGGACCCGTCGCCGCCCGACGGCGGCAGAGACGGTGGCAGAGGCGGTGGCAGAGACGGCGGTAGAGTCAGCGTCGTGCCTTTCGAGATCCCCACCGACCTGCCCTCCGAGCTGCTGCCCCTCGCCTGGATGATCGGACGGTGGGAGGGCGTCGGCCTGTTCTCCTACCCGACGATCGAGGACGGCCGCTTCGGTCAGGAGCTCGAGATCCGTCATGACGGGCGCCCCTTCCTGGAGTGGCACTCGCACACCTGGGAGATCGACGACCAGGGGCACAAGGTCCGCCCCCGCGCCACCGAGCTCGGTTTCCTGCGTCCGGTGGGTGAGGAGTCCAAGGAGTGCGAGCTGCTCCTGGCGCACAGCACGGGCATCGTGGAGATGTACTACGGCACCGTCGAGCCCGCCCGCCTCATCATGAAGACCGACGGCGTCATGCGGTCGCCGCACGCCAAGGACTACTCCGCCGGGTCCCGGATGTACGGCTACGTCAACGGCGAGCTCTTCTGGGCGATGGACATGGCGGCGGAGGGCCACCCGCTGCAGACCCACCTGTCGGCCCAGCTCAAGAGGGTCTCTTGACCCCGTCCCCGCATGACCCAGTCGACCCCGCCGACCCGGCCGTCGGCACCGGCACGTCCGGCACGTCCGGCACGTCCGGCACGTCCGGCAGCACCGAGCCGGACGTCGACGCGATCTTTCGCAACCACGGCCTGCGCGTCACGTCGCAGCGCCGGCGGGTCCTCGCCGCGATCGGCCGGCTGCAGCACACGACGCCGGACCAGCTGTCGCGCGAGGTCGACGCCGACGGCGGGGACGACCTGCCCCTGTCGACGATCTACCGCAACCTCGACACGCTCACGGAGCTGGGCGTCGTCGCAGCGACCCGGCTGACCGAGGGCGCCCCGACATACCACCTCGTCCAGCACGCCACGCACCTCCACCTCGTGTGCAACAGGTGCGGGGCCATCACCGAGGCGCCGCTCGCGGTGGCCGACGAGCTGGCCGAGGCGGTCTACGACCGCGACGGCTTCGTGGCCGACCTGCGGCACCTGCCTGTGCGCGGCTGGTGCGCGCGTTGCGCACCGGGCCGCACCGAGATTCCCGACCGGGGAGGACCCGAGGACCATGACCACACCCACCAGCACCGGGCCTGACGCCTACCGCTCCCCGCTGCTCGACCGCCCCGGTGCCGTCGCCGGGGACCGCGAGGACGCTGGCGTGCCGGCCCACCACGGGGACCCCTTGCGCGAGCAGCGGCTGCTCGTCGAGGGGCTCGCGGCGGTGGACCTGTCCCACCGCGGCGTCGTGACGGTCACCGGACCCGACCGGCTCACCTGGCTGCACTCCATCACCACCCAGCACGTCGCCGCGCTGGCCCCGCGCACCTCGGTCGAGGACCTGGTCCTCAGCCCCAAGGGGCATGTCGAGCACGCCCTGCACGTGGTCGACGACGGCGAGACCACGTGGATCACGGTCGAGCCCGGCACCGCCCCGGCCCTGGTCGCCTGGCTGCGGTCGATGCAGTTCATGCTGAGGGTGCAGGTGGACGACGTCACCGACGACCACGCCGTGGTCGGCGAGCCCATCCGCAGCGAGGGTGCCGAGGGCGAGTCGCCGACCTGGTGCGACCCCTGGCCGCTGATGGGGCCGGACACCGCGCCGTACGGCCCGGTCGACGGCCATCCCGGCGAGCAGCGCGCCTGGCGCGAGGTGATCGTGCCCCGGGGGGAGCTCGTGGCACGTATGTCGGACCGCCCGCTCGCGGGGACCTGGGCCGTCGAGGCGCTGCGCGTCGCGGCGTGGCGACCACGGCTCGGCTTCGAGACCGACCACCGCACGATCGCCCACGAGCTCGACTGGCTGCGCACCGCCGTGCACCTGCACAAGGGCTGCTACCGCGGGCAGGAGACGGTGGCGCGGGTGCACAACCTCGGCCGACCGCCACGTCGCCTCGCGTTCGTGCACCTGGACGGCTCGGGGCACGTGCTCCCCGAGCGGGACGCCCCCGTCGAGGTCGACGGCCGCCCCGTCGGACGGCTGACCTCCGTGGCACGGCACCACGAGGACGGGCCCATCGGCCTGGTGGTCCTCAAGCGGAGTACCCCGACCGAGGCTGACCTCACCATCTCCGGCATCAGCGCGTCTCAGCAGGAGATCGTGCCGCGCTGACCGCCCTGGACCGCAAGATCCTACGGGCGTATGCCACGATGGGGGCATGTCAGCGTCGACGCTCATCACCGTGGCCACCACCGGGGCCGAGTCCAGCAAGGCCGACGTCCCGACCCTGCCGACCACCCTGGACGAGCTGGTCGAGACGGCCCGTCGCTGCGAGGCGGCGGGGGCGCGGTTGATCCATGTGCACGTCCGGGACGAGCGGCACGAGCCGACGCTCGACCTGGGTCGCCTGACCGAGACGGTGGCCGCCCTGCGCGAGGCCACGGACCTGGTCGTGCAGCTGTCGACCGGGGGCGCCATCACCGACTCCTTCGAGTCACGCCTCGCCGTCCTCGACGCCCGACCCGACTCCTGCTCGCTGACCTGCGGCACCACCAACTTCGGCGACGGCATGTTCCTCAACCCCCATCCCTTCATGCGCGACCTCTACGTCAAGGCGCAGGAGCTCGGGGTGGTCCCGGAGTTCGAGCTGTTCGACCTCGGGCACGTCCACGCGCTGCGCCGGTTGATCGACGAGTGCGGGCTGCCCCACGGCGGCGCGGTCCACTGCGACTTCGTGCTGGGCGTGCCCGGGGCCGCCCCGGCTACCCCCCAGGCCCTCCTCGCGGGCGTGGCGGCACTGCCCCCCGAGACGACCTCGTGGTCCGCCACGGGCATCGGGCGCGGGCACCTGCCCGTCCTGGCGACGGCGCTCGCGGCCGGGGGCCACCTGCGGGTCGGGATGGAGGACAACCTGCTGCTCGCGCGCGGGGTCAAGGTCGACCACAACGTCCAGCTCGTGGAGCGCGCCGCCCGGATGGCCGAGCTGATGCAGCGACCCGCCATGACGGCGGACGAGGCGCGCGCCCTGCTGCGCATGACCTGACTCACCGCTTGCTGGAGTTGCCTCGCGCTTGCAACTGCAAGCATACTGATGTCATGGCACGGCTACCCGTCTCGCGGATCCACGTCACGGATCTCGGTGCCTACCTGCGTGAGCAGCGGGAGGCGGCCCAGCTCAGCCTCCGCCAGCTGTCCGAGCTCGCCGGGGTGAGCAACCCCTACCTCTCCCAGATCGAGCGCGGCCTGCGCCACCCCTCTGCGGAGATCCTCAACGCCCTCGCCAAGGGGCTCCAGATCTCGGCGGAGTCGTTGTACGTCCGGGCCGGGTTCCTCGACGGAGGCGCCGCCGCGGAGGACGACGGCCCCGCCACCGGCCGGCGCCCCGGGACCCCCTCGGTCGTCGAGGCCATCACGGCCGACCCGTCGCTGAGCGCGCGCCAGCGCCGCACCCTCGTCGACCTCTACCGCCAGCTCGCCGAGGCCTCGGGGGAGGCCGGCCCGGGCGGGGTCGATGACGCCGACGCCGACGCCGCCGACCAGCCGTCCGCCACCCCACCAGCCAGAGCCCACGCCACGACCCGACGCACGAGGAGCACCCGATGAGCCCGTCCCGCAAGAAGCCCGCAGCAGCACCGGTCTACGCCGCCGTCGGAGCCGCCGACCTGGCGATCGAGCAGCTCAAGAAGACGCTGGCCCAGGTCGAGGCCCTGGCCGACCAGGTGCGCAAGGACCTGGAGGACCGCGTCGCCAAGGCCGGGGCGGACGCCCAGGAGGCCGCCGCCCGCGCCGGCAGGGCCGCCCACGACGCCCCGGAGCAGGCCCTCAACCAGGGGCTGACCGTGGCCGGCCTGGCCTCGCACGCGTACGACGAGATGGCCCGCCGCGGCCGTCGCGTCGTCGGTCAGGGTGTCCAGGACATCCGCGAGGACCGGCGTGTCAAGGAGGCCGCGGCGCGGGCCGGGTCCACCGTCAAGGTGGCCACCGAGACGGCCGCCACGGTCATGGGCTACGCAGACAAGGCGATGGGCCGCAAGGACAGCGCCGCCGTCACCGTCAGGGGCACGGTCGTCGAGGGCGAGCAGCCCGAGACCGCCCCCGCCAAGAACGTCCGCGCTGCCGCCGCTGCCGCCGCGGCCGGCAAGGACAAGGAGGCGCCCGCGACCCCGCGCCGGCGCACGACGCGTCGGGCCACGACCGTCAAGGACGTCACCCCGGACGACGTGGCGGAGGCCACGGCCACGTCGGCGACCTCGTCGACCGGCTCGCCCAAGGCGTCCCCCAAGCCCGCCTCGAGGCGCCCCTCCCGCGCCTCGGTGACCACCAAGGCGGCCGCCGGCGAGGCCGGCACCGGCACGACGTCCGCTCGCACGTCGCCCTCCACGACGGCGCGCAAGGCCTCGACGCGTCCCTCCCGCAAGGCCGCCGACCCCGTCGCGGCGTCCTCGGGCAACGCCGCCGCCACCGAGACCGCACCGGCCACGGGCACGACGACCTCCGCGCCGGTGCAGGCGTCCGTCGACGAGGCCGCCCAGGCCTGACGTCGCGTCGCCGGCATCCCCGACCCCACCCCACCTCGAGGAGTCCCCTGCGTGCGTGCCGTCGTCTCCCGCGTGACCGCCGCCAGCGTCGTCGTCGAGGGCGAGGTCGTCGGCCAGATCACCGAGCCGGGTCTGCTCGTCCTGCTGGGCATGACCCACGACGACGGGCCCGACCAGGTCGCCGCCATGGCGCGCAAGCTCACCGAGCTGCGGATCCTGCGCGACGAGCGGTCGGTCCTCGAGGTGGGGGCGCCGGTGCTGATGGTCAGCCAGTTCACCCTGTACGCCGACCTGCGCAAGGGCAGGCGACCGTCCTGGAGCGCGGCGGCGCCGGGGTCCGTGGCGGAGCCCGTCTTCGACCAGGTGGTGGACGCCGTGCGGGCCACCGGCGTTGCCGTCGAGACCGGCAGGTTCGGCGCCATGATGGACGTCGCGTCCGTCAACGACGGCCCGTTCACGGTGATCGTGGACGTCTGAGCCGTA
Organism: Arsenicicoccus cauae; assembly: GCF_009707125.1. Classification (GTDB taxonomy): domain Bacteria; phylum Actinomycetota; class Actinomycetes; order Actinomycetales; family Dermatophilaceae; genus Arsenicicoccus; species Arsenicicoccus cauae. Next base: position 120,030 of record NZ_WLVL01000016.1, on the reverse strand, counting down.
GGCTCTGTCACGTGGACCAGCTGACCTTCTCCTTCCAGGGCCTGGTGGCCACCCTGCTGCAGCTCGCGGCCGTCGTCGCAGGCGTGGTGGGGTGCATCCAGGTCGCGACCACGCGTCCCGACGCGTTCCCGGCCGCGAGCAAGCTCTCCAAGGGGGCCTGGTTGGCGATCCTGGTGGTCTCGACGCTGGTCGCCGGCGCCTTCGGCGTGCTGCACCTGCTCGGCCTGGTCGCCGCGGTCGCCGTCATCGTCTACTGGGTCGACGTCCGTCCCGCCCTGCAGCGGGTCCAGGGCCGGGGACGCCAGGACGGACCCTACGGCCCGTGGTGACCCCCGTCGGCCGCCTGGAGCAGGTGGCCGGCCCGGCCGGTCCGCTCGACCTGCTGACCGTGGGTCGGGGGCAGCCCTCGACGATCTTCGCGCACGGCGCCGGCTCCTCCATCGAGACGACGCGGCCCTTCGCTTCGGGGGTGCGCGGGGCGCGCACCTTCTTCCACTTCCGGGGGCACGGCCGGTCCGTCGTGCCCGACCTGCCCTGGTCGTATGCCGACCTGGCCGCCGAGCTGCGGGCCGTCGCCGACCACGTGGGTGCCACGCGCGCCCTGGGGGTCAGCCTGGGCGCGGGTGCCTTGCTGAGGCTGCTGTGCGAGGACCCCGGCCGCTTCGAGCGGGTGGTGCTCGTGCTGCCCGCCGGTCTCGACCGGGCACGTCGCGGCCCGGGCGTCGACGAGCTGCAGCGGCTGGGTCGCCGCATCGCCGAGGGGGACCGCGCGGCGGCCGTGGAGCTCTACCGCGGTGACGGCGGGGCGGGGTCGGCGGCGCGGGGCGACGCCGCGGACGCGTGGGCGGAGCAGATGGCCGACCAGGTGGTCGCGGGCCACCTCAGCGCGTTCGGGATCGGCCGGGCGCTGACGACCCTCCCCGGCCAGGTGCCCGTCCCGGACGTGTCCTTGCTGGAGCACGTGCGCGTCCCGGTGCTCGTGCTGGGCCAGGAGGAGGACGTCATCCACCCGGCCTCGGTCTCCCGACGGCTGGGCGGGCTGCTGCCGGCGGCGGAGGTGGAGGTGCTGCCACCGGGCGGGCTGCTCTGGGCGCACCGCGGCCGGGTGCGCACCCTCGTCAGCACCTTCCTCGACGCGTGATCGTCCTGGCGGCGGCGAGACGGCGGGCCGCGGTCAGGCGCGCTGCTCGCGCGTGGCGGGCGCCAGCAGCAGGGCGATGACAGCCAGCCCACCGACCAGCAGCAGCGAGTGCAGGACGCCGACGTGGTTGCCGAGGAATCCCAGGAACGGCGGCCCTGCCAGGAACGCGAGGTAGCCGATGGTCGAGACGACGCTCACCCGCACCGCGGCCCGACGAGGGTCGTCGCTGGCGGCCGACATACCGACCGGGAAGCCGAGGCTCGCACCGATGCCCCAGACGGCGGCGCCGACGTAGGCGAGGACGGGACCGCCGAAGACGACCAGCAGGGAGCCGATCGCGGCCAGCACGAACAGCACCCGCAGCACCGGGACGCGGCCGTAGCGGTCCAGCGCCGAGGTGCCGATCAGGCGGCCGACCGTCATGGCGGTGAGGAAGGTCGCGAAGCCGAGGATCCCGGCCCACTGCGGCAGGTGGTAGCCCTCGACGAGCGCGACGGACACCCAGTCGTTGGCGGTGCCCTCGGTCATGGCGGCGACCAGCACGACGACGCCGATGAGCAGGGTGCGGGGCTCGCGCCAGGCGGAGCGGCTCTGCGGGCCTGCGTGCTCCTCGGCGGCGTCGGCGTCGGACGCCTCGACGTCGCGGGGGAGGAAGCCGCGGACGGCGAGCCAGCCGAGCACGGGCCACAGCAGCGCCACGCCGGTGAGGTGGGCCCAGACCGGCACGTGCGCCCAGGCGAGGCCGGCTGCCACGAGCGCCATGACGACCGTCCCCCCGCTGAAGGCCGCGTGGAACCACGGCATGATCGCGCGTCCGAGGTGCTGCTCGACCGCGGCGCCCTCGATGTTCATCGAGACGTCCCACGTGCCGATGCCGAGGCCGACGAGGAAGAGTCCGGCGCCGGCGACGAGCGGGGAGTGGGTGACGTCGGTACCCACGCCGAGGATCACCAGGCCGACGCAGAACGCGGCGAGTCCGGACAGGACGGTGCGCATCGCCCCGACGCGGGCCGTGATGCTGCCGGCGGCGGGCAGGCCGAGCAGCGAGCCCGCCGACACGCACATCAGCAGCGCCCCGAGCTGGGCGGGCTCGAGCCCGAGAGAGGTCTTGATGGAGGGGATCCGCGACGCCCACGTGGCGTAGCCCATGCCGTTGACGGCGAACACCGCCACCACGGCCCACACGGCCTGCCGGACGCGGTCGGGTGACAAGGTCGTGGTGGTCATCGCGGGTCCTCCGGGATCGCTCGGGGTTCGGTATGTCATCGCCCCGGCGTTGTCGAAACGATTCGATCGAATCGATTCGATAGTATGCCGACATGGGTCGTCAAGGTCAATCCACGACGCGCACGCCGCACCGCAGACCCACCCTGCGCGAGGTCGCCGACGAGGCAGGCGTCTCGATCTCGACTGCCTCCCTGGTCTACAGCGGCAAGCAGGGCGTGTCGCCCGCGACCGCCGAGCGGGTGCGGGCGGCCGCCGAGACCCTGGGGTATGCCGGGCCCGACCCGCTCGCCTCGTCGCTGCGTCACGGGCGGTCCGGCGTGGTCGGGGTGCACGTCGAGGGTGCGCTCGGCTATGCCTTCCAGGACCCCTACGCCGTCTCCGTCCTCGACGGGCTCGGGCAGGTCCTCGACGAGCTCGGGATGGGCATGCTGCTCGTGCCGGAGCCCCCCGGTGGGGCGGAGCACGCGGCCCGGCTGGTGGCCGGACAGGCCCTCGACGCCCTCGTCTTCGCCCTGTGCGGCCCGACCACGTCGGCGCTGGTCGACCAGGTGGCGGCCCGCGGGATCCCGATGCTCGGCACCGGCGCCCCCGTCGACGAGCGCGTCGTGCAGCTGCGGATCGACGACCGGGCCGCGACCGGCGAGCTCGTGGACCACCTGCGCCGCCTCGGTCACGAGCGGATCGCCATGCTGGCCATGCCCCTCGGCCCCGGGGCACCGGCGGGGCCGGTCACCGTCGCCGACGTCGACGCGGCCACCTACCCGGACGCGCGGGACCGGGCGCTCGCGTTCGTCGACCGGCTGGGCCCGGACCTCCCGATGGTGCAGTCGGCCGGCCTGTCCATCGACGGCGGTGCGCAGGCCGCCGCCCTGCTGCTCGACGCGGTCCCCCGACCCACGGCGGTGGTGGCTCAGTCCGACCTGCTGGCGGCGGGGGTGATCCGGGCCGCCACCGACCGCGGGCTGTCGGTGCCCGACGACCTCAGCGTCGTGGGGTTCGACGGCATCGAGCTGCCGTGGTTCGAAGGGAGGCTGACGACGGTCGAGCAGGACGGGCGGGGCAAGGGGCGTCGGCTCGGCGACATGCTCCGGCGGCTGCTCGACGGCGAGGTGGTGCCCGACGAGGAGCACCCGACGCGCCTGCGTCTCGGCACCACGACCTGCCCGAGGTAGCCACGTCGGACCGCCCTGGCACCTCAGGCGGCCCTGACGACCCGAGGCGGGGTGTCGAGGTCAGGCGGACCCGGTCGGGGCGACCGCGGACCAGGCCACGGTCAGCTCGCCCAGCCGCCACCTGGCGGGCCCGTCGAGCACCGGCCACCCCGCGTCACGCAGCCCACGTGCGACCGCCACGAACCGTTGCCGCGCGCCGTAGCTCGCCAGCGGCGCCTGCCGCGCCCACTCCATGTCGACCGCGCAGAGCCAGTCGTGCACCCGCTCGCCGGGGACGTTGCGGTGGATCAGCGACTTGGGCAGGCGCTCGGCCACGACGCCCGGCCGGGCCAGCCCCCGCAGGTGCCACGAGCAGGTCAGCGACAGCGGGCCCGTGCGGTCGAGGGCGACCCAGGACGCGAGCCGCCCGATCTCGTCGCACGTCCCGTCCACCAGCAGGCCGTCGGGCGCGAGGCGCGAGCACAGCCGCGCCCAGGCCGCCGGGACCTCCTCCTCGGAGTACTGCCGCAGCACGTTGAACGCCCGCACCACGGTGGCGGACTCACCGTCCAGAGGAACCTCGAACCCGCCCAGGCGGAAGCGCAGCCCCGGCCTCTCGAGAGGTCGCCCCAGCTCCACCCGGGACGGCTCGATCTCGATGCCCACGACACGCACGTCCGGTCGCACGGCCGCCAGGCGCGCGTGCAGCTCGACCGCGGTGACGGGGGAGGCGCCATACCCGAGGTCCACCGCGATCGGCGACGACTCGGCTGATCGCAGCCGCCAGGCCTGCGGGCCTGCGAGCCAGCGGTCGCAGCGGCGCAGCCGGTTGGGGTTGGTCGTCCCGCGCGTCACGGTGCCGATGGGGGAGGTGCGGGCCACCGGCCCAGCCTAGGTCGCGCACCGTGCCCTGGGCCTCCCCGGGCGCCGAGGCGCACGGGGAATGCCGCCCGGCACGTGCCGGTTGTCGCGAGCAGGGCCGCCGAGGTCGCCCTCTGCACCCACGACCCGTCGTCACCCACGGAGGTCCCATGCCCGGGCTGCACCGCGTCGCGATGCTGAGCGTCCACACGTCCCCGCTCGCCACGCCCGGCCGGGGTGACGCCGGCGGCATGAACGTCTACGTCGCCGAGACCGCCCGCCGGCTCGCCCGACGGGGCATCGAGGTCGACGTGTTCACCCGCGCCACGTCCGGTCGGCAGGCCCCGACGGTGCCGCTCGACGACGGCGTCACGGTCCGGCACGTGACGGCCGGCCCCTTCGAGGGCCTCGGCAAGATGGACCTCCCGGGCCAGCTGTGCGCCTTCGCGGCCGGGGTGATGCGCACCGAGGCGATGAGCCCGGAGGGGCACTACGACCTGGTCCACTCGCACTACTGGCTCTCCGGCCAGGTCGGCTGGCTGGCCGCCGACCGCTGGCAGGTGCCTCTCGTCCACTCCATGCACACGATGGCCAAGGTCAAGAATCTCCAGCTGGCGCAAGGGGACTCGCCCGAGCCTGCCGGCCGGGAGATCGGCGAGGAGCAGGTGGTCGCCGCGGCGGACCACCTGGTCGCCAACACCGACATCGAGCGCCGCGAGCTGATCGAGCTGTATGCCGCCCCGCCCGACCGGGTGGCCGTCGTCCCCCCAGGCGTGGACCTCGAGGTCTTCCACCCCGGTGACCAGGGCGAGGCACGTGCTCGGCTGGAGCTGCCCGCCGACGTGGTGCTGCTGCTCTTCGTCGGACGGATCCAGCCGCTCAAGGCCCCCGACGTCCTGGTCCGCGCCGCCGCGGAGCTGCTCGCCCGCCGCCCCGAGCTGCGGCCACGGCTGCGGGTCGCCGTCCTCGGGGGTGACAGCGGGGGCGGGTACGGCGACCCGGACTTCCTGCGACGCCTGGCCGCCGAGCTGGGCGTCGGCGACCAGATGATCTGGCACCAGCAGAGCACCCGCACCGAGCTCGCCGACTGGTTCCGGGCGGCCGACGTGGTGGCCGTCCCGTCCTACAACGAGTCCTTCGGCCTGGTGGCCGTCGAGGCGCTGGCGTGCGGAGCGCCCGTGGCCGCCACGCGCGTCGGTGGCCTGCCGACGGCGGTGGGGGAGGCCGGCGTGCTCGTCGATGGTCACGACCCTCGTGCCTGGGCCGACGCCGTCGCGTCCCTGCTCGACCACGGCGACCTCCCCGGCCTACGGGCCCGCGCCGCCCGGCACGCCGAGGCGTTCTCCTGGGAGGCGACCACGGACCGGCTGGTCGGCGTCTACCAGGACGTCCTTGCCCGACGCCGTAGCCTGGCCTCGTGACCGACGACGCGCACCCGACCCAGACCGACCGGACCAGCACCGAGGCGGTCCTCGCCGCGGTCGAGGCCTTCGTCAGCGAGCAGGGCCTCGACTGGGAGCGGGGAGCGCGCGAGGGTGAGGTCGTGGTCACCCTGCCCGGCGAGCACAAGCTCAAGACCGTGCTGTCGCTGCTGGTGCGCGAGCGCGGCCTGTCCGGCAACGCGTTCGTGATCCGCAACGCCGACGAGGCCCACGAGCGGTTCTACCGCACCCTGCTGCGACGCAACCTGCGCATGGCGGGCGTGGCCTACGCCATCGACGCCTCGGGCGACGTCTACGTCACCTCGCACGTCCCGCTCGTGGGGGTCGACGACGCCTACCTCGACCAGCTGCTCGGCACGGTCCTCGAGGCGGCGGACGAGCCCTTCGACGAGCTGCTGCAGATCGGTTTCCTCACCTCGATGCGCAAGGAGTGGGCGTGGCGGGTGTCGCGGGGCGAGTCCACCCGCAACCTCGACGCCTTCCGCCACATCCTGGACACCGGTCCGCAGGACGAGGCACCGGGTGAGGGGCGGGGGCACGAGGGATAGGGTCGCACCATGACCTACACCCTCATCCTGCTTCGCCACGGCGAGAGCGAGTGGAACGCCAAGAACCTCTTCACCGGCTGGGTCGACGTGCAGCTGTCCGACAAGGGCCGGGCCGAGGCCGCGGCTGGCGGGCGCCAGCTCAAGGACGCGGACCTGCTGCCGGAGATCGTGCACACGTCGCTGCTGCGACGGGCGATCAGCACGGCCAACGCCGCCCTCGACGAGTGCGACCGGCACTGGATCCCGGTCAAGCGGTCCTGGCGCCTCAACGAGCGTCACTACGGCGACCTGCAGGGCAAGGACAAGAAGCAGACCAAGGAGCAGTACGGCGAGGAGCAGTTCATGCTGTGGCGCCGCTCCTACGACACCCCGCCGCCGGAGATCGCCGACGACAACGAGTTCAGCCAGGCCGGGGACCCGCGCTACGCCGACCTCGGCGACGCGATGCCCAAGACCGAGTGCCTCAAGGACGTCGTCGCCCGGATGATCCCCTACTGGGAGTCCGACATCGTCCCGGACCTCAAGGACGGCAAGACCGTGCTGGTCGCGGCCCACGGCAACTCGCTGCGCGCCCTGGTCAAGCACCTCGACGGGATCAGCGACGACGACATCGCCGGCCTCAACATCCCGACCGGCATGCCGCTCGTCTACCGCCTGGACGACTCGCTCGCGCCGACCGTGGCCGGTGGTGAGTACCTCGACCCGGAGGCCGCCAAGGCGGCCGCGGAGGCCGTGGCCAACCAGGGCAAGTGACCTGCTGACCGCTCAGGCCGTATGCCGCGAGAGGCCCGCCCCCGTCCGGGGTGCGGGCCTCTCGCCGTGCCGGCGGGTGCTCGGTCGGCTCAGTCGTCGTCGCCCGGGTCGATGCCGGGGATCTCGGCGCCGTCCTGCGCCCACTCGCCGGTGACGAGGTAGATGACGCGACGCGACACCGACACCGCGTGGTCGGCGAACCGCTCGTAGTAGCGCCCGACGAGGGTCACGTCCACGGCGGCCTGGATCCCGGCGTCCCAGTGGCCACCGAGCAGGTGCTCGAACACCTGGCGGTGCAGGGCGTCCATCTCGTCGTCCTGCGTCTCCAGCGCAACGGCGGCCGAGACGTCCTTGCCGGCGATGATCGAGCCGGCCTGGGCGACGATCTTCTCCGCGGCGTGGCCCATCTCCGTGATGGTGGCGCGCAGGGTGGGCGGGATGGTGGAGTCGGGGTAGCGCAGCCGGGCGACCTTGGCGATGTGTCGGGCGAGGTCGCCCATCCGCTCGAGGTCGGCGCTCATGCGCATGGCGGTGACGACCATGCGCAGGTCGGTGGCGACGGGCTGCTGACGGGCGAGCAGGTCGATCGCGGTGTCGTCGAGCTCGCGGCGCATCTGGTCGATGGCCTCGTCCGCCTCGATGACGGACTCGGCGAGGGTGAGGTCGGCGTCGAGGAGGGCGGTGGTGGCCCGGCTCACCGCCGAGCCGGTGAGGCGGGACATCTCGACGAGCTTGTCTGAGATCTGGTCGAGCTCCTCATGGAACGCGTCGCGCATGGATTCCTCTCACAGCGGTGCAGGACGTCGGCAGTCGAGGTCGGCTGCCCAACGAGATCGTAGGTGCAGGCGCGCAGGTGTGTCCCAGGTTCACGCCTCGGCGAGCGTCCCAGGGCTGCGTTAACGAGCCAAGGACCACGGATGAACACTTGGCGATCACGCGGCGTGATCATCGCGCCGGTGTGCGTGCCGGCCCGGGCGGCGGCCATGCTGACCTGCGAGGCGCGCATCCGGCCCCCGTGGAGGCTGCGTATCCTCGTCGCGTGGATCTCCCGGTGACCTTCGGCGCTGTCGCGGTGGTCGCTGCCCTCGCCGGGTCCACCATGACCGCCGGGTGGTCCGCCCGACTCCGCCGCCGCGACCGCAAGGGACAGGATCTCGTGACCATGAGCCTGGACGCGCCTGAGCTGCAGCCGGGTGTCGAGGACGTCCTCGCCGTCCTCCGCTCCATCGGCATCGTCCTCGACGACTCCGACGCGGTGGTCCGCTCGACGCAAGCCGCCGTGCAGCACGGGCTGGTCCGCGAGGGCGAGCTGGTGCACCGCGACCTCGTCGAACTGGCTCGCGAGGTGCGGCGCTCGGGCGAGATCCGCGAGACCGAGCTGGACCTGCCCAGGGGACCGCTGGGCCGCGGGCGGATGGTCGCCCACGTCCGGGCCGCACGGCTGTCCACGGGGCATGTCCTGCTGCTCGTCGACGACCGCACGCACGCCAACCGAGTGGACGAGGTCCGGCGGGACTTCGTCGCCAACGTCTCGCACGAGCTCAAGACACCGGTCGGGGGCCTGGTGCTGCTGGCGGAGGCGGTGCAGGATGCCGCCGACGACCCCGAGGCGGTGCACCGCTTCGCCGGCCGGATGAAGGTCGAGTCCGAGCGCCTCACCCGCCTCGTCAAGGAGATCGTCGACCTGTCCCGCCTGCAGGTCGCCGACACCCTGACCGAGCCGGTGCCCGTGGACGTGGCCGGGGCGGCGGCCGACGCGGCGGACCGGTGCCGGCTCGTGGCGGAGGGCAAGGGGGTCGAGATCACCGTCACGACGGGGGATCGGGCCGTCGTCTACGGCGACCGGGAGCTCTTGACCACGGCGATCCGCAACCTGGTCGACAACGCCGTGGCCTACTCCGACGACGGCGCGCCCGTGCGCGTCACCGTGGAGCGCGTGGACGACCTGGTCCAGGTGGTCGTCAGCGATCTCGGCGCGGGCATCCCGCAGGACGAGCAGGACCGGGTCTTCGAGCGCTTCTACCGCGTGGACCCGGCGCGGTCGCGGTCCACCGGTGGCACCGGCCTCGGCCTGTCCATCGTCAAGCACGTCGTGGCCAACCACGGCGGCGAGGTGCGGCTGTGGAGCCAGACGGGGCAGGGGTCGACGTTCACCCTGTCCTTCCCCGCCGCCGCGCTGACCGACCTGGGCGAGCATCAGCCGCGCCCCTAGCATCGAGCACGACCGGAGGTCTCCGGACGAGGAAAGGTAGTGAGCATGACGCGCATCCTGGTGGTCGAGGACGAGGAGTCCATCTCGGACCCGTTGTCCTACCTGCTGCGCAAGGAGGGCTATGACGTGGCGCTGGCCGCGACCGGTCCGGACGCGCTGGCGGAGTTCGACCGGTCGAGCACCGACCTCGTGCTGCTGGACCTCATGCTCCCCGGCCTGTCCGGGGTCGACGTGTGCCGCTCGATCCGGCAACGGTCGTCGGTGCCGATCATCATGCTCACCGCCAAGGACAGCGAGATCGACAAGGTGGTGGGCCTCGAGATCGGCGCGGACGACTACGTCACCAAGCCCTACTCCAGCCGAGAGCTGCTCGCCCGCATCAAGGCGGTGCTGCGGCGCATGAGCGAGCCGGACGACCTGGTGCCGGCGAGCCTCGAGGTCGGTCCGGTCCGCATGGACGTGGAGCGGCACACGGTCTCGGTCAACGGCGAGCCGACGGCCCTGCCCCTCAAGGAGTTCGAGCTGCTCGAGCTGCTGCTGCGCAACGCCGGGCGGGTGCTGACCCGCATGCAGCTCATCGACCGCGTCTGGGGCAGCGACTACGTGGGGGACACCAAGACGCTCGACGTCCACGTCAAGCGTCTGCGCGCCAAGATCGAGCCCGACCCCGGGGCGCCCGTGCACATCGTCACGGTCCGGGGGCTGGGCTACAAGTTCGAGGTCTGAGGGTCGTCCACGGGCTGGGTCGTCACCACGCGGCCCGTGGACGACTCGGTATGCCGGACCGTCAGCCCTGCGTCGTGGTGGCCGTCGGCGACGCGGTGGCGGCAGGCGTGCTCGGTGCGGGCGCCGTGGCGCTCTCGCTGCTCGTCGCGGTGGGCGTCGTGGTGGCGCTGCTCGCCGAGGCTGGCGCCGTGGGCGTCACGGTCGCGTAGTAGCCCGTCGGGGGCAGCACGGGGACGAGGGGGTTCTGCATGCCGGTGGTGGACGTGCCGACCTGCAGGTTGACCATGGCGCCGGGCTTGGCCGGGACGCTGGGGAGGGTGACCTGCTGCGACGCGAGGTTGAGCGCCTGGCCGGGGTCGACGGTCGCGGTGACCGGGGCACCGGACTCCCCGAGGGCGAAGGACACCTGGGCGGGCTGGGTGCCCTGGTTGACGAGCAGGCCGTTGACGGCTCCGGCCTTGCCCTCGCCGGAGCTGACGACCAGCAGGTCGCGGACCTTGACCTGGCCGAGGTCCACCTCGATGCCGTCGGCGGGCGCGTAGCCGACGTCCGTCTGCTGGGGGGACGTCTTGTTGCACGCGGTCAGGCTCGCAGCGACCAGGGCCACGGTGCCGAGGGTGAGGGTGGCGCGGCGGACCCGGGCGGCACGGGCCGTCGGGGTCGCGGGGCGGTGGGCGTCGTCACGGGTCACGGCGACACCATATCGCCTCATCAGACCCCCCGCCCGGCCCACGCGCGTCGGGTCCGTGATCGGTCCGCTCGTCCGCGCCCGCGTCGTCGGCGCATAGCGCGGCGCCGGCCATTCGTCAAGACCCTGTTGAACGATCCCGACTTGTGGCGCGTGGGCCCTGACCTGCACAAATGCCCGGCCCTGGGCTTTATCCGAGCGCTTTTGCGTGATATGGTGGCTGTCGCGAAAGGGGCTTGACTACATGGCGTTCAAGGTCGGAGAAACCGTCGTCTACCCGCATCACGGGGCGGCGCTCATCGAGGAGATCAACACCCGGACGATCAAGGGTGTCGACAAGATCTACCTGAAGCTCAAGGTGTCCCAGGGTGACCTGACGATCGAGGTCCCCGCCGAGAACTGCGACCTCGTCGGCGTGCGTGACGTCGTCGGGCAGGAGGGCCTGGACCACGTGTTCGAGGTCCTGCGGGCCACGTGCGCGGAGGAGCCGACCAACTGGTCCCGCCGCTACAAGGCCAACCTGGAGAAGCTCGCGTCGGGTGACGTCAACAAGGTCGCCGAGGTCGTGCGCGACCTGTGGCGTCGCGACAAGGACCGCGGCCTGTCCGCCGGTGAGAAGCGTATGCTGGCCAAGGCGCGTCAGATCCTGGTGTCCGAGCTCGCGCTCGCTGAAAAGACCGACGAGGAGAAGGCCGAGTCGATCCTCGACGAGGTCCTCGCCTCCTGAGGCGCTCCACCCCAACCATGTCCGGAGGCCCCCACCGCTGCCCGCGGTGGGGGCCTCGCCGCGTCTAGAGTGACCTCGTGAGCGTCGCCGTCATCATCGTCGCCGCCGGCTCGGGCAGCCGGCTGGGCGCCGGCCTGCCCAAGGCCCTGGTCGAGGTGGGCGGGGGCACCCTGCTGGAGCACAGCCTCCGCACCGCCCTCCAGGTGACGGGCCTCGAGCAGGTCGCCGTCGTGGCTCCCACGAGCCACCTCGAGACGGTCACCGAGCTCGTCCACGGGGTCCGCGCGGGCTGCGTCGTGCACGTGGTCGCGGGCGGCGCCGACCGCACCGCCTCGGTCGCGGCGGGCCTTGCTGCCCTCGTCGACGGGCTGGGCGACGACACCACCGAACCCAGAGACGACAGCGACACCAGCGACCCCAGCGAGTCGACCGACGCCGACCCCCAGGCAGACCTGGTCGAGCCGCAGGTGGTGCTGGTCCACGACGCGGCGCGCTGCTTCACCCCGCTCGAGGTGTACGAACGGGTGGCCGACGCGGTGCGTGAGGGCTGGGTGGCCGTGGTGCCAGGCCTGCCGGTCGTCGACACGGTCAAGGTGGTCGACGAGCGCGGGGTCGTGCACTCCACCCCGCCGCGGGCGCGGCTTCGTGCCGTGCAGACCCCTCAGGGCTTCGTGCGGTCCGAGCTCGAGGCGGCCCACGCCAGCGGCATCTCCGCCACCGACGACGCCGCCCTGCTCGAGCAGCTCGGTCACCAGGTGCTCGTCGTCGAGGGAGACCCCTCGGCGTTCAAGGTGACCACGCCTGCGGACCTCGTCCGCGCGCAGCGGCATACGGCCTCGCTGTCCACCACCCCCGACCTCGACCCGGAGGCCATCGCATGAACCCCGTCGTCCCTCGCGTGGGCATCGGCACCGACGTCCACGCCTTCGCGGCGCCGGGGTCGGGGCGCGAGCTGTGGCTGGCGGGACTGCTGTGGGAGGGCGAGGTCGGGCTCGAGGGGCACTCGGACGCCGACGTCGTGGCGCACGCGGCGTGCAACGCGGTGCTCTCTGCGGCGGGGCTCGGGGATCTCGGGCAGCACTTCGGGACCGGTCGGCCGCAGTGGGCAGGGGCGAGCGGGGTCACGCTGCTCACCGAGTCCTGCCGGATCGTGCGCGAGGCGGGGTTCGAGATCGGCAACGTCGCCGTGCAGGTTGTCGGCACCCGCCCCAAGGTCGGTTGGCGACGGTCCGAGGCCGAGGCGCTGCTGAGCGAGGTGGTGGGTGCACCGGTCTCGCTCGGCGGCGCCACGACCGACGGGCTCGGCTTCCCGGGGCGCGAGGAGGGCATCATCGGAATCGCCACCGCCCTCGTCTACCCGAGGTAGGCAGGCGCAGGTGGGTCAGTGGCGGCCGCGGCCTGGCCGGCCCTTGCCCTCCTCGATCGCGTTGCCCAGGTTGTTGACCATGCCGTCCCGGGTGCCGATTACCGGGAGGCCGAAGCTGTCCTCGATCGTCGCCATGATCGAGGTGGTGTCGTAGACGGTGGGCGCTCGCGGACAACCTGCGACGCACGCGGACGCCAAGACGACCGATCGACCGACGGTGGTCGACCGGTCGCCCGAGCGCCAGAACATTCAGCTCTTGGTAAACGCTTGGTAGGCAGCGGTTTCGAAGTCGATGTACCCGGTGAACGAGGGACCGTCGCCAAACGGGAGGATCTGTGTCGCCCAGAAGCCTCCGAACCCGTTGTCGCGGTCGATCCAGTAGAAGAGGTTGGCCAAGCCGGCCCAGCCGATGGCGCCGGCGGGTCGTCCCGTCGGGAACGGCTCCTCGGTGTACTGGAAGCTGTACGACCACGTCTTCTTCAGGCCGGGGAAGAACTCGCCGTCGTTCGAGAGCCACTTGATGACGCCCGGCAGCATCTTGACCTGGAGGTTGTCGGGAAGCTGGTTGGTGAAGCCGAGGTCGACAGACGCCGGCGACAGCACCTGCTCGCCGGAGGCGCTGCGTCCCTCGTTGAGCCACGACTCGCCGGGAAGCGTCCAGCCTCTCGCCTTGGCGATGAGCACCGTCGGCGCACCCACGGCGGTAGCGGCGAGCACGCCCACCTCGGCGGTCACCACGTATCGGTGAGCGCGACCGGCGGGCCGCCCTGCAACAGCGTGTCTCGGATCATTCCGCCGCCGAGCCCGGAAAGGATTGCCAGCACAGCGAATCCGACCGGGTCGAGACGTTCATGGAAAGAACTGCGGCACCGGCGTCCCCTCAGCGGCTCGCCACGGGCGTCGGGTAACGGTGGGCGACTCCATGGTGAACGTCTGTTCACGTCCCTGTGGCCCGGAAGTCGGGGGGCCCTCCCGCCCCGCCGGTAGCATGGTGCGGGTGAGTCTCCACATCTACGACACCGCCACCCGCGAGCTGCGCGAGTTCCACCCCCTGCACCAGGGCAAGGTCGGCATCTACATCTGTGGGCTCACGACCCAGGGCGCCCCGCACATCGGGCACGTGCGGTTCGCGGTGGCCTTCGACGTCTTGCGGCGGTGGCTGACCGCAGGTCACGGCTACGACGTCACCCTGGTGCGCAACGTCACCGACATCGACGACAAGATCCTGCGCAAGTCTGCCGAGAACGACGCCGAGTGGTGGGCCTGGTCCTATGACCACGAGCGCCAGACCTCGGCGGCGCTGGACCTGCTCGGCGTGCTGCCCGCGACCTACGAACCGCGCGCGACCGGTCACATCCCCGAGATGGTCACGCTCATGGACACGCTCGTCGACAGGGGGCACGCCTACGCCGCGCCCGACGGCAGCGGTGACGTCTACTTCGACGTGCGGTCCTTCCCGGCCTACGGCGCCCTCACCCGCCAGTCCATCGACGACATGGAGGCCGCCGAGGACGCCGACCCGCGGGGCAAGCGCGACCCGCGCGACTTCGCCCTGTGGAAGGGGTGGAAGGCCGGCGAGCCCGCCACCGCGAGCTGGCCGACCCCCTACGGCGTCGGCCGTCCCGGCTGGCACCTCGAGTGCTCCGCCATGGCGCGCAAGTACCTCGGCGACGAGTTCGACATCCATGGCGGGGGCGTCGACCTGCGCTTCCCGCACCATGAGAACGAGCAGGCCCAGTCGCACGCGGCCGGGCTCGGGTTCGCGCGCTACTGGATGCACAACGCCTGGGTGACCGTCCAGGGCGAAAAGATGAGCAAGTCGCTCGGCAACTCCCTGATCGTCACCGAGATCGCCCGCCGGACGAGGCCGATCGCGCTGCGCTACTACCTCGGAGCGGCGCACTACCGCTCCACCATCGAGTTCCACGAGGGCTCGCTGGCGGAGGCCGAGGCGGCGGTCGAGCGCATCGAGGGCTTCCTGCGTCGTGCGGTCGAGCACGGTATGCCGGACGCGCCGGCCGAGCCGTTCCCGGCCGAGTTCCGGGCGGCGATGGACGACGACCTCGGGGTGTCCGGGGCCCTGGCCGTTGTCCACGACACCGTCAGGGCGGGCAACACGGCGCTCGACGACGGGGACCGCGAGCAGGCCCGGGCGCTCGCGGCACAGGTCATCGCGATGACCGACGTGCTCGGCGTCAACCCCCTCGACCCGCGCTGGGACGCCGGCGGCGGCGAGGGGGACGTGGCGCGCTCCGCCCTGGACGTGCTCGTCCAGGCGCAGCTCGACCGTCGCGCCACGGCCCGCAAGGAGCGGGACTTCGCCACGGCGGACGCCATCCGCGACGACCTGGCGGCCGCCGGGATCCTCGTAGAGGACTCGCCCTCCGGGGCGCGCTGGAGCCTCGCCCGCCCCACCTCCGAGCGCACGCCCGATGCGGGCGACGCGCGCACCACCGACACCGAGGACTGATCCCATGCCCGGCAACTCCCAGCGTCGCGGCGCGATGCGCAAGGGCGCCTCCCGCAAAGGCGCCACCGTGGGCAGCGGCGGCCAGCGTCGGCGCTCGCTCGAGGGCAAGGGCCCGACGCCCAAGGCCGAGGAGCGCCCCAACCACAAGGCCTACAGGCAGGCCCAGCGCGCCGCCAAGGCAGGCACGTCTGGGGCGCGCCCCGGCGGGGCCGACGGGGCCGGCCGTGGCGCCGGCGGCCGAGGCTCAGGCGGCCACGGCGGGCGCCGCACCCGTACCAGCACCGAGATCGTCGCGGGCCGCAACTCGGTCCTCGAGGCACTGCGGGCCGAGATCCCGGCCAGCACGATCTACGTCGCCAGCCGGATCGACTCCGACGACCGGGTGCGCGAGGCGCTCAAGATCGCGGCCGAGCGCAGCATCCCCATGCTCGAGACGCCGCGTGGGGAGCTGGACCGCCTCACCGACGGCGCCGTGCACCAGGGGCTGGCCTTGCAGATCCCTCCCTATGACTACCGCCACCCCGGCGAGCTCGTCGACCCGCAGTCGCCCGGCATCCCGCTCGTGGTGGCGCTGGACGGCATCACCGACCCCCGCAACCTCGGGGCCATCATCCGCTCGGTCGGAGCCTTCGGCGGCCACGGCGTCGTCGTCCCCGAGCGGCGCAGCGTCGGCATGACCGCCTCCGCGTGGAAGACCTCGGCGGGGGCTGCCTCCCGCGTCCCCGTCGCCCAGGCGACCAACCTCACCCGCACCCTGCAGGACTATCGCAAGCAGGGTTACTTCGTCATCGGGCTGGACATGGACGGGGACGTCGAGCTGCCCCAGCTGGACCTCGCGGACCAGCCGCTCGTCGTGGTCGTCGGGTCCGAGGGCAAAGGGTTGTCCCGCCTCGTCGGGGAGACCTGCGACCAGATCGTGTCGATCCCCATGGCGTCCGGCAACGAGTCGCTCAACGCCGGGATCGCCTGCGGCGTCACGCTCTATGAGATCGCTCGCCAGCGCGCCGCCACTAGCTGACCTGCCCCCGGCCGTCACATCAGCCGGCCTTCGTCCCCCAGGCGGATGTGACGGAGGCCGGCTGATCCGCGTGTGCTCCGCTCCTGGCTGCGGCCGTGGACCGGCTACTGCTGCTGTCGCGGCTCGACCGTGGTGACGACGGTCCCGCACAGCTTGTCGGCGAAGGTCTGGCGGCGATCGTCCCACAGGGGCCACAGGTAGCCGAGGTGGAGCGGCAGGCTGTCGAGGTAGTGCGCCAGGTCGCGCACGAAGGCCATGCCCGTGCCGATCGGTCGGCCGGTGCGCTCGGACACGAGCCACAGACCCATGACCTTCTTGCCCCAGGACTGACCGCGCCCGCCCCGCACCCAGCGGTTCCAGATCTGGATCGCCAGGGCCACCACCCAGCCCGCGCCCATGAGCAGCAGGCCCGTCGTGAGCCTGCCCTGGTCGCCGCCGGTCGTGACGACCACCCCCGTCGTGGGGTCCACGGTCGAGGTGCCCGTCCCGCTGCCCACCACCCCGAGCCCGATCATCACCAGGGCGAGGCCGGGCAGCGAGAGCAGGTTGTCGAGCAGGGAGGCGAGCACGCGCGAGCCCCAGGTCGCCGGCTCGAGCCTCTCGACGGTCCCAACGCCCCGCCCGTATGCCGGGACCTGCCCGTAGGCCGGGACCTGCCCGTAGGGCGATGCCTGCGGCGTCGTGGCGCCGTAGGGCGTCGAGCCCGACGGCGTCGATCCGGCGGGCGGTCCGGCGTACGGGTTGGTGCTGTTGTCGGTCATGGTGACTCCTCGTGATGGCCTGACGCGAAGCATAGGACCGTCCGTGCGCAGCCTCGGGGTGATGGGCGAAGTCGTGACCACGTCGTGTGACGCATCACTCCTCGCGGCTGGCCACCACCGGCATCTCGACCGTGTCGACGCCGACGACGGTCTCCTCGACGGGCTTGGTCGGCAGGATGGTGAGGATGTAGTCCGCCATCGCCTGCCCGATCGGCACGTCGTGCCCGTGGCGCTCGGAGAGGTACCACCGGTGCTCGAGCAGCTCGTGGAAGAGCTCGGCGGGCTCGAGCTTGCCGCGCAGGTCGGCGGGGATGGCGCGGGTGATGGGCAGAAAGATCTCGTTGAGCCAGCGCGTGGCGGTGATGGCCTCGTCCTCGCCCTGCACGTCGAGCGCGGCGCGATAGGTGTCCAGGTCGTTGAGCAGGCGACGGGCCTGGTTCTCCTCGACGTCCAGGCCGGTCAGGCGCAGGAGCCGGCGGCTGTGGTGGCCGGCGTCGACGACCTTGGGCTGGATGCGCAGGGTGGTCCCGTCGACGTCGGTGGACATGGCCAGCTCGTCCACGTCGAAGCCGAGCTGGTTGAGGCGGCGGATGCGCTCGTCGACCCGCCACCGCTCGCCGACGTTGTAGCTCTCGACCCCGGTCAACTCGTGCCACAGCTGGGTGTAGCGGGCCATGATCTGGTTGGAGATCTCGACCGGGTCGTTGCCCTCGGGGAGCAGGCCACCGGCCTCGAGGTCCATCAGCTCACCGGCGATGTTGACGCGGGCGATGTCCAGGTCGTGCTCGCGCTGGCCGTCGGAGAGCCGGTCGCGCAGCTCACCGGTCTCGGCGTCCACGACGTAGGCCGCGAACGCCCCCGCGTCGCGCCGGAACAGCGTGTTGGACAGCGACACGTCACCCCACCAGAAGCCCTGCAGGTGGAGCCGCACCAGCAGCACGGCCAGGGCGTCGATGAGGCGGGTCGCGGTGTCGGGCCGCAGCGTCTGGCTGAACAACGCGCGGAACGGCAGGGAGTACTGCAGGTGGTGCGTGAGCAGGCAGGAGTCCAGCGGCTCGCCGTCGGCCCCCACCCGCCCGCTCACCACGCCGTAGGGCCGCACGCACGGGATCGCGAGCCGGTTGAGCGCGCGCAGCATGTGGTACTCGCGGAAGGCGATCTCGTCCTTGATCTCCTTGATCGCGATGACGCCCTCGGGCACGCGCACGAACCGCACGATGTGCCGGGAGATGCCGCGGGGGAGCGCGGCCAGCCGCTCCTCCGGCCAGTCCTCCAGGGGGGTGGCCCACGGCAGGTCCAGCAGGGCGGGGTCCGGGCGGACCGCGGTGATCTCGAGCGCCATCTCCCCATCGTCTCAGAACCCCTGCGCCGAGCGGTGGATGCCCGTCTTGGCGGGCGAGACGCGCCTCGCCGCGGAGCCGTGCCGTGGTGGTGGGGTAGGGACGAAGCGGCGGTCACCCCACGTGGGGGTGACCGCCGCTGTCGTCGGTGATCCGCCGAGACCGGCCGATCGGCCGACCGGCCTGAGGCAGGTCAGTCGTTGAGGCGGAGGCCGGAGTCGCTGTCGAACAGGTGGATGTGGTCCGCCTTGGGGGCGAAGAAGACCTGCTCGCCCTTCATCGGGGGACGGCGGCCGTCGACGCGCGCGATGATCTGGCCGGAGCCGTGGGCGTCGTCGGTGGAGCCGTAGACGTAGGCGTCGGCGCCGAGCTCCTCGACGACGTCGACCGTGACGGGCAGGCCCTCGCTCGACAGCTCGAGGTCCTCGGGACGGACGCCCATGATCACCTTGCGGCCGGCGTCGTTGAGGGCGTCGCGCGGGACCGGCGTCGTGTGGTGGCCGAGCCGGACGCCGCCGTCGGTGACCGGCACCTCCATGATGTTCATGGCGGGCGAGCCGATGAAGCCGGCGACGAAGACGTTGTCCGGGTGGTCGTACATGCGGCGCGGGGAGTCGCACTGCTGCAGGATGCCGTCCTTGAGGACCGCGACGCGGTCACCCATCGTCATGGCCTCGACCTGGTCGTGGGTGACGTAGACGGTGGTGACGCCGAGGCGACGCTGCAGCGACGCGATCTGCGTGCGGGTCTGGACGCGGAGCTTGGCGTCGAGGTTGGACAGCGGCTCGTCCATGAGGAAGACCTGGGGGTTGCGGACGATCGCGCGGCCCATGGCGACGCGCTGACGCTGACCACCCGAGAGAGCCTTGGGCTTGCGCTCGAGGTACTGCTCGAGGTCGAGGATCTTGGCGGCCTCCTCGACGCGCTTGCGGATCTCGCCCTTGTCGACGCCGGCGATCTTGAGCGCGAAGCCCATGTTGTCGGCGACGCTCATGTGGGGGTAGAGCGCGTAGTTCTGGAAGACCATGGCCACGTCGCGGTCCTTGGGGGACAGGTTGGTGACGTCGCGGTCACCGATCCAGATCTTGCCGCCGTTGACCTCCTCGAGGCCGGCGAGCATGCGCAGCGAGGTGGACTTGCCGCAGCCGGACGGGCCGACGAGGACGAGGAACTCGCCGTCCTCGATGTCGATGTTGAGCCGGTCCACGCTGGGCTTGTCGTTGCCCGGGTAGAGGCGGGTTGCGTTGTCGTACTTGACCGTTGCCATGGTCTGCCTTTCCTTCACCGGCAGGAACGTGCCGGACGATCCGTCGTAAAGGTGGTCCTGGTGCCGATAGGCTCCAGGAGGCGATCCGGCGTTGCCGATGAGCTGGCGGACGTCCTTGTCGCTTCGGCCAGTATGCAACATGTTGCAGCGCTGTCGACCGATGCCTCGCCGAGGCCGGGGCGCCGCAACGGTTGAGGAACGTGCAAGCGCCCAGAGTTTGCAACTTCTTGCAAAGTTGGAGGGCATGCTGCAAAATCTTGCCAACGCGCAGTCCGCGTGAGACCAACATCAAGGGAGATGACATGCACAAGCGTGCATTCGGGCCCGTCGCCGTCGTCGGTGCCTCTGCTCTGCTCATGACCGCCTGCGGCGGTGGTGGCGCGACCACCACGTCGTCCAGCACCACGTCAGCTGGTTCCGCCTCTGCCTCTGCCTCGTCCAGCGCCGGTGCCACCGCTGCCGCGCCGACCACGATGAGCACCAAGGACGCGGCGCGCGACGCCAACGCCGACCTGGTGATCTGGTCTGACGCCGACCGTGCGCCCGCCGTCACCAAGTACGCCCAGGCCTTCGGCGAGGAGAACGGCATCAAGGTCGCCGTCCAGATCGCCACCGAGACCCGCACGCAGTTCAAGGACGCCACCAAGGTCGGCAAGGGCCCGGACGTCGTCGTCGGCGCCCACGACTGGGCTGGCGAGCTCGTCCAGAACGGCACCGTGAGCCCGATCCAGCTCGACCAGGCCACGCAGGAGAAGTTCCTGCCCGAGGCCATGGCGGGCACCAAGTTCAACAACCAGATCTACGGCGTCCCCTACGCCATCGAGAACATCGGTCTGCTGCGCAACACCGCCCTCGCGCCCGACGCGCCCAAGACGATGGACGAGCTCGTCGCCAAGGGTCAGGAGCTGGTCAAGGCCGGCAAGGCGACGCAGCCCCTCATCCAGTTCGTCGGCAAGAAGGGCAACGCCTACTACTCCTACCCCTACCTGTCGGCCTTCGAGGGCGGCGGCATCTTTGGCAAGGGCGCCAACGGCGACTACGACCCCAAGCAGGTCCTGGTCAACAGTGCCGGCTCCGTCAAGGGTGGCGAGGTCCTCGCCAAGCTGGGCCAGCAGAAGGTCCTGTCGACCAACGTCGACGACACCAACATGGACCAGCTGTTCGACACCGGCAAGGTGCCCTTCATGATCACCGGCCCCTGGTCGGTCGCCCCCGCCAAGAAGGCCGGCATCAAGTACGCGATCTCCAACCTGCCGTCGCTCGAGGGCGGCAGCGAGATGAAGCCCTTCACCGGCGTCCAGATGTTCTACGTCTCCTCCAAGGCCAAGAACGCCCAGATGGCGCAGGAGTTCGTGACGAACTACGTGCCGCGCAAGGACGTGCAGCTGGCGCTGTTCGAGGCGGGGCAGCGTCCGCCGGCCCTCAAGGAGGCCTACGACGAGGTCTCCGCGGCCAACCCGGACATCAAGGCGTGGTTCGAGGCCGGCAAGAACGGCTCTCCGATGCCCAACATTCCCGCCATGAACGCCGTGTGGGAGCCCTTCGGACTCGCCACGGCCGACATCATCTCCGGCAAGGCTCAGCCGAAGGCTCGCCTGGACGCCGCTGCCAAGGAGATCGCCACCAACATCGCCAAGGGCTGACCGAGTCCCGCATGACAGGTATGCCGGCTCGCGCCCCGCGGGCCGGCATACCTGCACCACCCCCGCTACGACGACGTACTGGTTAGGACCCTCCTATGTCTCGGACCTCGGCCCCCGCGCTGGTCCTGAAGTGGGGTGGCATCGCCCTGGCGATGGCGCTCGTCTTCTGGATCGCGACGCGCATGTCGGCCCAGGGCATGTGGCTCGGCGTGAGCACGGTGGCCTTCGTCGGCCTGTGCATCCTCGCGGTCTACGCGACCCGCCGCGCGGTGCCCATGAAGTACCTGCTGCCCGGATTCCTGTGCCTGCTCGCGCTGCAGATCTGGCCCATCATCTTCACGATCATGGTGTCCTTCACCAACTACGGGGACGGACACCTCGGCACCAAGGACGAGGCGGTCAAGCAGATCGTCGCCAACTCGGTCCAGGTGGTGCCCGGCTCGACCCGATACAAGGCCAGCGTGGCGGTGAAGGAGGGCACGGACCCGGCGACGGGCGCCCTGTCCCTCCTGCTGACCGACCCCCAGGGCAAGAGCTTCGTCGGCGACGCGAACGGACTGACGGACCTGACCGGCGCCGACGTCGAGAAGTCGGCCCTGGGCAAGATCACCAAGGCCGAGGGCTACACCGTGCTCACGGGCAAGCAGGCCAACGCGCGCTCCAAGGACCTCGGCCAGCTCGCCGTGCCCAGCAAGGACGGCAGCGGGATCAAGATGCAGGGTCTCTCGGCGGCCTACGAGGGCCGGGCGACGATCACCTACGACGCCGCCTCCGACACGCTGACGGACACCAAGAGCAAGCTCACCTACAAGCCCCAGGACAGCAAGTACGTCGCGACCGACGGCTCCGGCCAGTCGTTCTCGCAGGGCTGGCAGGAGAACGTCGGCACCAAGAACTACGCCACGATCTTCAGCGACTCCACGATGCGGTCCGGGTTCCTCAAGATGTTCGTCTGGAACGTCGTCTTCGCGGCGGGCACGGTCATCTCGACGTTCATCCTCGGGATGCTGATCGCCCTGCTGTTCAACTCGCCCAACCTCAAGGGCAAGGCGGTCTACCGCACCCTGCTGATCCTGCCGTACGCGATCCCGGTGTTCGTGACCGCGCTGCTGTGGCGGGGCATGTTCAACCAGGACTACGGGCTCATCAACACCCTGACCGGCCTCGACGTCGACTGGCTGGGTAACGGGTTCTGGGCCAAGGTCGCCATCCTGATCACCAACCTGTGGTTGGGCTTCCCCTACATGTTCCTGCTGTGCACCGGTGCGCTGCAGTCCATCCCGAGCGATGTCAAGGAGGCGGCCAAGATCGACGGAGCCGGGTCCTTCCAGACGCTCACGCGGATCACCATGCCGCTGCTGATGGTCGCCGTGGGACCATTGCTCATCGCGTCGTACGGCTTCAACTTCAACAACTTCACCCTCATCTACCTGCTCACCGAGGGCGGGCCGTTCGAGGGCGGCAGCGCAGGCATGGGCAGCACCGATCTGCTCGTGACCTACGCCTACCGCCTGGCCTTCTCGGGTGCGGCCCCCAACTTCGGGCTCGCGTCCGCCGTGGCCGTGGTCATCTTCGCGCTCGTGGCGATCCAGGCCCTGCCTGGGTTCCGCGCCACCAAGTCCCTGGAAGAGGTGCAGTGATGAGCCAGCTGAACCCCGGAACCAACAGCGCGGCCGGCGTCGGAGACGTCCGTGGGCCGGTCGCGACCACTCTCCCTGCGGAGGAGCAGCAGCAGCTGACCAAGCCGCGGTCCGGCGGTGCCGAGGGCGGGTCCCAGTGGTGGCGGCACGTGCTCGGCGTCCTCGCTCTGGCCTGGGCGTTGTTCCCGATCCTGTTCCTCGTCTCCGCGGCCCTCAACCCCTCGGGCCAGCTGGCCTCCTCCGACCTGATCCCGCGTCACTTCTCGTTGGAGAACTTCGCGGCCCTCGGCCAGGACCCGAGCCGCCCCTACTGGAGCTGGTTCAAGAACTCGGTCGTGATCTGCGTCGTGGGTGCGTTCCTGTGCACCTTCATCTCGGCGTGCGCGTCCTACGCCTTCTCGCGGATGCGCTTCCGCGGGCGTCGGGAGGGCATGCTCGCGCTGCTGCTCCTGCAGCTGTTCCCGGCCACCCTCGGTCTGGTCGCGATGTACATCACCTTCGCCAAGATCTCCGACGTGATGCCGGAGTTCGGGCTCAACACCTCGTGGGGCCTGATCCTGGCCTACCTCGGCGGGGCGATGGGCAACGTGTGGCTCCTCAAGGGGTACTTCGACACGGTCCCCAAGGAGATGGACGAGGCGGCGATCGTGGACGGCGCGAGCCACGCTCGCGTGTTCTTCACGATGATCCTCCGGCTGGCGATGCCGATCCTCGTGACGGTGTTCATGATCACCTTCGTCGGGCTCTTCGGCGAGTTCATGCTCGCCAGCGTCTTTCTCACGGACGTGGACAACCAGACCCTCGCGGTCGGGCTCCGCGCCCTGTCCAAGGGCAGGGACGCCAACGAGAAGTTCGGGTTCTTCGCCGCCGGCTCCCTGCTGTGCTCGCTCCCGGTGATGGCGTTGTACGCGCTCTTCCAGAAGCAGCTCGTCGGTGGTCTCACCCAGGGCTCGGTGAAGTGACCGGCACCCTCCCGGACAACCCGGTCGTGGTGGGGCTGCTCAACCAGCCCCACCACGACGGCTCCCCGTCGTACGTGTCGACCCAGGCTCCGACGCTGGGGCAGACCGTCCAGGTCCGCCTCCGCCTGCCGAGGGGGCCCGGCGCGCCCAGCTCCGTCACGGCGGTGCACGTGCGAACCACCCCGGACGCCGAGGTCCACTACGCCGAGGCCGCTCTCGTGCGGGAGGACGAGCACGAGGACTGGTGGCAGGCCGACGTGGTCGTGCACAACCCCGTCACGGGGTATCGCTTCCTGCTCTCCGGTGGTCCCGCAGACTATCGGTGGCTCAACGGGACCGGGCTGCACGACCGGGACGTCCCGGATGCCGCCGACTTCCGCCTGGTCGCCTCCGACGCCCCACCGCCGCCGTGGGCGCTGGACGCCGTCGTCTACCAGGTCTTTCCGGACCGTTTCGCGCGGTCGGCCGCGGCCGACGAGCGACCGGCGCCGCCGTGGGCGATCCCGGCCGCCTGGGACGAGCCGGTGACGCGGGACCGCCGCGTCATCGGTGACCAGCTCTACGGCGGGGACCTCGACGGCATACGTGAGCACCTGGACCACCTCGAGCGGCTCGGGGCGGACGTCCTCTACCTGACCCCGTTCTTCCCGGGGCGGTCCAACCACCGGTACGACGCCGACACCTTCGACAGGGTGGACCCCTTGCTCGGTGGCGACGAGGCCTTGGCGCGGCTGACCGACGAGGCCCATCGGCGAGGTCTCAAGGTGGTCGGCGACTTCACGACCAACCACACCGGCGCCCGGCACGAGTGGTTCGAGACGGCCGTGGCGAGGCCCGACTCGCCGGAGCGCGGCTTCTACCTGTGGGACGAGGACGGCGGCTACGTCTCCTGGCTCGGTGTCCCCTCGTTGCCCAAGCTCAACTACGACTGCGCCGAGCTGTGGGACCGCGTGCTCACCTCCGAGACGGGCGTCGTGCGGCGCTGGCTGGCCGAGCCCCACGCCCTGGACGGGTGGCGGGTCGACGTCGCCAACATGACCGGTCGGCACGGCGCCCAGGACCACAACCGCGCGGTGGCCCGCGAGATGCGCCGCGTCATGGACGAGGTGGCACCAGGATCACTGCTGGTCGGCGAGCACACCCACGACTTCAGCACCGACATCCGTGGGGACGGCTGGCACGGTGCGATGAACTACGCAGGGTTCACGAGGCCTGCGTGGACCTGGTTGCGGGACAAGGGATTCGCTCCCAAGTTCCTCGGATCCCCGCTCAGGGTGCCCCGACGCGGGGGCGAGGCCTTCCTCGAGACGGTGGAGGACTTCATGGCCCAGTCCCCGTGGAGCGTCCGCGCCCACTCCTTCACCCTGCTGGGCAGCCACGACACCACGCGCGTCCGTACCCTGGTCGGGGACGACCCGCGGCTCGTGGTTGCGGGGGCGGGCCTGCTCCTGACGATGCCCGGCATCCCGATGATCACTTACGGCGACGAGGTCGGGATGCAGGGGGACTCCGGCGAGGATGGTCGACGTCCGATGCCGTGGGACGAGTCCCGCTGGGACACGACGATCTTCGAGGCCTACCGCGCGCTGGTGCGCGCACGCCGTGACAACGTCGCGCTGCGACGCGGTGGCCTGCGGTGGGTGCACGCCGACGACGACTCCTTGACCTACCTACGTGAGCACCCTGACCAGACGGCACTCGTGCACGTCGCCAGGAGCGCGCACGCGCCGATCCGGATCTCGACGCGGTACCTTCGAGGCGTCGAGTCGGCGGTGTCGGCATACGGACCAGGCCTGGACCGGCAGGAGGACTCGATCAGACTCTCGGCGGACGGGGCCGGCGCGTCGGTGTGGGTGTGGCCAGGGGCGCCCCGGGCCCCCTGGTGAGCCCGCCCGGCAGCATCAGCACCCATCCCGGACCGTCGTCGAAGGAGATCACATGCGACCACCACGCCTGGTGGACATCGCGGCTCACGCCAAGGTGAGCGAGGCGACGGTCAGCCGTGTCCTCAACAACAAGCCGAACGTCGCGGAGGCCACGCGGCAGTCGGTCCTTACGGCGCTGGACGTGCTCGGCTACGAGCGGCCGCTGCAGCTGCGGCGCAAGACCGCGGGGCTGGTCGGGCTGATCGTCCCCGAGCTCGACAACCCGATCTTTCCCGTGCTCGCGCAGATCATCGAGACCGCGCTCGCGGTGCACGGCTACACCCCCGTGCTGTGCACGCAGACACCGGGCGGGATGCACGAGGACGACTACACCGACATGCTGCTCGAGCGCGGCGTCGCCGGGATGATCGTGGTGAGCGGTCAGCACGCCGACACGACGACGAGCCCCGACCGCTACCAACGGCTGCGCGACGCGGGGCTGCCCCTCGTCCTGGTCAACGGCTACTACCCGGGGATCGACGCGCCGTTCCTGTCCAACGACGACGCGGCGTCCATGGAGCTGTCGCTGACGCACCTGATCCAGCTGGGGCACACCGAGATCGGCCTCGCCGTGGGCCCGGAGCGGTACGTCCCCGTGATCCGCAAGATCGAGGGCTACCGGGCGGTGATGGCGCGTCAGCTGGGGCGCACCGACGTCGACTCCCTCATCGAGACCACGTTGTTCAGCGTCGAGGGCGGCGCGTCCGCGGCGACCCGGCTGATCGGCAAGGGCTGCACGGCGATCGTGTGCGGCTCGGACCTGATGGCGCTGGGGGCGATCCGTGCGGCGCGGGCCCGGGGGCTGCGCGTGCCCGAGGACGTGTCGGTGATCGGCTACGACGACTCCGCGCTCATGGCGTTCACCAACCCGCCGCTCACCACCGTGCACCAGGCCGTGGTCGCGATGGGGGAGGCGGCCGTGCGGTCCCTGCTCGACGAGATCGCCGGCAACCCCGTGCCGCGCACGGAGTACCTCTTTCAGCCCGAGCTCGTGGTCCGCGCCTCCACCGCTCCGGCGCCCGCGGCGGCCGGGGGCGCGTCCGGGGGCCGTCGAGCCGCCCACCCGTCACCAGGATCGTGAGGGTCTGCTCCAAGGATGGTGGAGGACACCCGCACGACCTTGGGGGAGGGGGTGTGGGGACTGCTCAGGCCGTATGCCGGGCCCGCGCCTCGACCAACGCCTCCAAGACCTCGGCGGCCTCCTCGGGCGAGGCCACGCGGTGCCGGGCCACGGTGTCGCCCTCGCCGACCTTGACCGTCAGGTCGTCGTCGCCGAGCCGGGCGAAGGCCCGCTCGTCCGTGACGTCGTCCCCGGCGTAGTAGACCGCGTCAGCGCCGCACCACGCCGCGAGATCGACCAGCGCAGAACCCTTGTCGCTGTCCACGACCGACAGCTCCACCACGCACTTGCCCGGCATGACGTGGGCCTTGGAGTGCTGGGCCGCCATGGCCACCGTGGCGGCGGTGGCCGCGTCGGCGACGGCCTGGTCGACGCCGCGCGTGTGCAGGACCACGGCCGCCGGCTTGCGCTCGATGCGCGTGCCGGGGTGGGCCTCGACGATGGCGGACAGAGACTCGTCGAGGGAGCGCAGGTCGAGGCGCTGCGCCTCGCTCAGGCCCTCGGCGCCGGCCTCGGGTCGTGAGGTCTGCGCGCCGTGGCTCCCGACCAGGACCACGTGCTCGTCGTCGCCGAGGTCGGCGAGGCCAGTCAGGGCCCCAAGCGTCTCGAGGTCCCGCCCGGACACGGCGGCCACGGTGGTTCCCGGCATACGGGACAGTGCGCGCAGCGCCTCGATCGTGCCGGGGAGGGGTCGCGCCGCCATGGGGTCCTCGACCAGCGGCGACAGGACGCCGTCGAAGTCCGTCGCCACGACGATCGTTGCGCGCGAGGCGATCTCGTCGATCGCGGAGCGCAGGGCGTCGTCCATCAGTCCTCCTGCGAGCGGCGCTCGGCGTCGCGCGTGGTCTGCTGCCCCTGGCGCGACGGCTTGTCGGGTGCGGCCTCCAGCGCGGCGAGGAAGGCCTGGGCCCAGTGCTGCACGTCGTGGCGACGGACCCGGCGGCGCAGGGCCCGCATGCGCCGCGAGCGCTCCTGGGGAGAGGCGTTGATGGCGTCCATGATCGTGCGCTTGAGGCCGATGATGTCGTGCGGGTTGACCATGAAGGCCTCCCGCAGCTCCTCGGCGGCGCCGGTGAACTCCGACAGCAGCAGCGCCCCGCCGTTGTCGTGGCGGCACGCGATGTACTCCTTGGCCACGAGGTTCATGCCGTCGCGCAGCGGCGTCACGACCATGACGTCGGCGGCGAGGAAGAGCGCGGCGAGCTCCTCCCGCCCGTAGCCCTGGTGGAGGTACTCCATGGCGGGGGAGCCGATGGCCGAGTAGTTGCCGTTGATCCGTCCCACCGCACCCTCGACGTGCTCGCGCAGGTCGATGTAGGCGTCGATGCGCTCGCGGCTCGGCGTCGCGATCTGGATGAAGGTCGTGTCGGCGCCGTCGAGCGAGCCGTCCTTGAGCAGCTCCTCGTAGGCCTTCAGCCGGTGCCGGATCCCCTTGGTGTAGTCGAGCCGGTCGATGCCGAGCAGCAGCGCGCTGGGGTTGCCCAGGGACTCGCGAATCTCCTTGGCGCGCTTCTTGACCTCGGGTCGACGGGACAGCTCGTCCATGCTCGCGAAGTCCACCGAGATCGGCACGGCGGCGGCGCGGACGTCGTGCCCGCCGGTCGCCTTGCCGACGTGGATGACGTCGCCCTTGACCGTCATACCGAGGTATCTGCGGCAGGCCCGCAGGAAGTTCTCGGCGTCGCCGGGCCGCTGGAAGCCGAGGAAGTCCGCCCCGAGCAGCCCCTCGAGGATCCCCTGGCGCCACGGGAGCTGGCCGAAGAGCTCGACCGGGGGGAAGGGGATGTGGTCGAACCAGCCTATCCGCAGGTCGGGCCGCAGCTGCCGCAGGAAGGCCGGCACGAGCTGCAGCTGGTAGTCGTGCACCCACACGGTCGCGCCCTGCTCGGCGACCTCGGCGAGGGTCCTCGCGAAGCGCTCGTTGACCTCGCGGTACTGGTTCCACCACTTGCGGTGGAACTGGGCGGGCACGATCACGTCGTGGTAGATCGGCCACAGCGTGTCGTTGCAGAATCCCTCGTAGTAGCCCTCGATCTCGTCCTCGGACAGGGGAACGGGGTGCAGGCGCATGCCGGCCTCGTCGAACGGCTCCGGCGCCTCGCCGGGCTCTCCGGCCCAGCCCACCCAGACCCCGTCGCGGCCGCTCATCACGGACTCCATCGCCGTGACCAGACCTCCCGGGCTGCGGTGCCACTCGACCTGTCCGTCCTCGCCGACCACCCGGTCCACGGGGAGGCGGTTGGCGGCGATGACGAAGTCGTACCGTACGGCGGTGTCCGCCATGGTGCGATCAGCTCCTCTGGTGTCGCCCTGGTCGTCGCGGTGCGCCTGGGCATCCTGACGTCCGGGCCGGTGTCGTATGACGGGCCGACGGGCCCGCCGGTCCTGCACGTACCCGGCGCACTGCCACTCTAGGCGGGGGCACCTCTGGCGCGCGCGGGGGCGGGGGCCTAGGGTCTCGACATGAAGATCTCCGACGTGGTCAGGTCCAAGGGCTCCGACGTCGTCACCGTGCGACCGGAGGCCACCGTCGGTGAGCTCCTCAGCGTGCTCGCCGACCACAACATCGGCGCGGTCGTCGTGAGCAACGACGGCTCGAGCGTCGCCGGCATCGTCAGCGAGCGGGACGTGGTGCGGCACCTCGGCCGGTCCGGGGCCGCGGTCCTGGAGGAGCCGGTCTCCACGATCATGACCGTCGAGGTGCACACCTGCTCCTTCGGCGACGAGATCGAGGACCTCGCCGGGTCCATGACCGAGCGGCGCATCCGACACGTCCCGGTCCTCGAGGACGGTCGCCTCGCGGCCATCGTGACCATCGGCGACGTGGTCAAGCACCGCATCAGCCAGCTGCAGGACGAGCGCGACCACCTGGTCGGCTACATCAACCAGTAGCCGGCACGCGCCGGCCCGGCCGGCAGTGGCCGGATCGTCACCCTCCGGGCGGCGGTGGTCCCAGCGACGTCCCACGGCGAGCACGTACCGTGGAGGGCATGAGCACGTCGTCGACCACGCCGCCCGCCGGGCTGCCCGCGGCCTACGACACCCTCGGCCCCTATCGCCTGGCCGGTCTGCTGGGGGAGGGCGGGATGGGTGTCGTCTATCTCGGCCTGGACCGTGCGGGCCGAGCCGTGGCGATCAAGGCGCTGCGCCCGCACATCGCCGGTGACCCGGACGCCCGGGCCCGGCTGGCGCGCGAGGTCGCGACCCTGGAGCGTGTCCAGCACCCCCGCGTCGCGGCGGTGCTCGACGCCGACCCCGAGGGGGAGCGGCCCTACATCGTGACGCGCTACGCGCCGGGCCCGCCGCTGGACGACTACGTCACGACCCACGGTCCGTTCCGCGGCGAGGCGCTGCTGCGCCTGGCGCGCGGGCTGCACGATGCCCTGGGCGCCATCCACGCCGCGGGCGTGGTGCACCGCGACCTCAAGCCCGGCAACGTCCTGGTCGTCGACGACGACCCGGTCGTCATCGACTTCGGCATCGCGCACGTCGCCGACGACGTGCGCCTCACCAGCACCGGGCTCGTCATGGGGACGCCGGGCTACCTGTCCCCGGAGGTCCTCTCGGGAGCGCCGGTCACCGAGGCCACGGACTGGTGGGGCTGGGCGTCCACCCTCGCGTATGCCGCCACCGGCGCCCCACCGTTCGGTCGCGGGCGCGTCGACGTCATCCTCGACCGCGTGCGATCCGGGCAGCACGACCTCACCGGGGTGGACGCTCGCATGCGCCCGCTGCTGGCCGCCGCGCTCACGCCCGACCCCGCCCAGCGGCCCTCGGCGGGCACGGTGCTCGCGGCGCTCGAGCAGCTCGCCCACGGCGAGGCCCCGCACCTGGCGACCGGTCCGAGCGGGCGCACCGAGGTGCTCCCCGCCGTCACGCAGTCGATCGCTCCACCCACCGAGTCCCTCGCCGCCCGGACGGAGCTCGCCCGGCAGCAGCGTCCCCGCCAGGGATCGACACGGGTCATGCCCGCGATCCCGTCGGGTGGCGGCGCGAGTGCTGCCGGGGCCTCGCCCTACGCGCGGATCCGTCCCTACGCCTCCTCCGTCCCTCCCGCTGCCGCGGCGACACCGCCTGGCGCCGGGGGACCGGCATACGGCGTGGAGTCCCGCAGGGACGAGCAGCCGGTGGGGCCGGTCGGAGACCCCCGCGTCGGCAAGCCGGCCCGCACGGCCCAGCTGATCGGCCTCACCGGGGCCGTCGCCGCGCTCGCCGCGACGTGGCCGATGATCGCCGTCGGCGTGGCCCTCGGCTGGTCGGTCCTCGCCCGCACGGTCGACCGCTCGGTCACGGCCACCGTGCTGCGACGCCACGAGGCGGGCGGGGCGCGTGGCACCGACCTGGCGGTGGCGGTGGCGCGCAGCCCCTTCCAGCTGCTGGCCGCGACGGTGAGCACGATCGCCACGGGGCTGCTGGGCCTGCTGGTGACCGTGGCCGTGATGTTCGCGGTGTCCCTCGGCAGCTCCCTGCTCGGCGTCCGCCAGGCGCCCACCGGGGCCGTCCCCATCGCAGTCGGCGCGCTCGTCGGGTGCTGGACCTGCTGGTGGGGTGCGGGCGGCATCTCGCTGCGGCGTGGCTCGCGGATGCTGATGCGCGGCCTGACGCCGGGCCAGCTCACCCGAGAGGTCGTGACGGCCCTGCTCGTGGCCCTGGTCCTGGGGCTGGGGCTGTGGGCGCTGCTGCGGCACGGCGTGCCGGTGTGGTGGCCGCTGCAGCAGGACCCGGTGACGGGACGCTCCCTCGGCTGGCAGTTCTGAGGCCGTGGTCGCCGCGGGACGTCCAGGTGAGGTGGAGGAGCGCCCCCGTCGATCCACCAGGTGGGGGTTGAACACGCCGGGGCGGGGGGCTCGGTTTGGGATCGGGCCGAGGACCTGCCTATGGTCGTCGAGCGCCGTCGGCCCACGCCCCCTGGGGCTGGTCGAGGTGTGTCACGGGGGTCTCCCCCCGTCTCGGGGCACAACTGGATAGACCCGAATTCACATGCAGGACATGCCCGCTGCGCCGAGCAGCACCCGACGGGCATCGTCGCCGGACACCACCTCTCGTCCGGGTCCTGGGGTGCTGGTGGAGGACCCACTCACGACTCGCGAGAGCGGCTCGTGGCGGTCTGCGCGAGCAGGCCTTGGGGTGAAGCCGCATCTGCGGCCGGACACCTGACCGTCCGAACCCGACAGCTCACTTCACAGGCGTCGTCAGGAAAGGATCTCTGTGCGCTACGCACCTCGTCACGCCATCTCCTCGACCCGTCGCACCGCCCGCTGGGCCACGACGGGCCTCGCCACCGCGGCCCTCACCGTCGGCGGCGGCATCGCCGCCACCGGCACCGCCCACGCCGACGACAGCGTGTGGGACCGCGTCGCCGCCTGCGAGTCCGGCGGCAACTGGTCGATCAGCACCGGCAACGGCTACCACGGTGGCCTGCAGTTCACGCCGAGCACCTGGCGCGCCTACGGCGGCAGCGGCTCGGCGGCCGGCGCCTCCAAGTCCGAGCAGATCCGGGTCGCCAAGCGCGTCCTGGCCGGCCAGGGCCCCGGCGCCTGGCCCGTCTGCTCCCGCAAGGCGGGTCTGACCCGCGGCAGCGGCGGTGCCGACAGCAGCTCGGCCACCCAGGCTCGTGCCTCCCGCTCCACCGAGCGCAAGGCCGTGTCGTCCTCCGAGCCGCGCAGCACCAAGCGCTCCACCTCCTCCACCAAGGTTGCGGAGCAGGCCGCGCCGAAGCGTGCGACCAAGCGCGCCTCCTCGCAGACCTCCGTGTCGTCCTACCCCGGTGCCGGCGCGTTCGTGCTGGGCCACCAGGACTCCGCGGTCACCCTGCTCGGCAAGCGTCTGCAGGCGCACGGCTTCGGCAGCTTCTACAAGGTCGGTGCCGGCCCGACGTTCACCTCGGCCGACAAGGCCGCCGTCGCCGCCTTCCAGAAGTCCCTCGGCTGGACCGGCTCCGACGTGAGCGGCTACCCCGGCCCGGTCACCTGGGCCAAGCTCATGGCGCCCGCCAGCTGAACCACGCCTCTCTGAGCACCAGCTCACGTGTGGGGGTCGACCCGAAACGGGTCGGCCCCCACACGGCTGTCCGCGTCCGAACGTGTGGGTTCTGACGCGAAACGACACGCTGTCGGGCGCGACGTGAGGTATCCCACAAACCCATACGGTACGTAGCGGAAACATCGGGACAACTCCCTCCTGGGTGGGCCGTCCCGGCGGCCCTTCGTCACTGAGAGCAACCTTGTTGCCAGCCTGAGCCGAACCTGTGGTTTGTCTCAAACCGATAACGGGCCCTAGAGTCTCCTCTGACATCGCCGCTGCCCCCCGGGGGCCGGCGGCTTGTCGCGGAGAGACCGTCTCCGCCTCGGGCACAACTCCA
Organism: Arsenicicoccus cauae; assembly: GCF_009707125.1. GTDB lineage: Bacteria > Actinomycetota > Actinomycetes > Actinomycetales > Dermatophilaceae > Arsenicicoccus > Arsenicicoccus cauae. Next base: position 86,681 of record NZ_WLVL01000016.1, on the reverse strand, counting down.
TACCCCCGAAATTTCAGCAGCGCATGCCCCCTACGCCGAGCGTCATCCAGAGGGCACCCCCGCCGGACACACCTGGTCCGGGCGCAGGATGACAGTGGAGGACCCACTTCGACCCGCCCCGCGGGTCTTGGGGTGAAGCCGCAGCAGCGGCCGGGCACCTGACCGCCCGAACCCGACAGCTCACTTCACAGGCGTCGTCAGGAGAGGATCTCCCCCCACCATGCGTTACACCCCCCGTCATTCGGCCGCGCCCAAGCGCACCTCCAAGCGTATCGCCACCGTCGGTCTGACGACCGCCGCCCTGGCGCTCGGTGGCGGCTTCGCCACCGCCGGCACCGCCAACGCGGCTTCTGTCGGCACCTGGGACCGCGTCGCGGCCTGCGAGTCCGGCGGCAACTGGTCCATCGCCACCGGCAACGGCTTCTACGGCGGTCTGCAGTTCACCCGCTCCACGTGGCTCGCCTACGGTGGCGGCGCCTACGCCCCCACCGCCAACCGCGCCTCCAAGGCCCAGCAGATCGCCATCGCCGAGCGCGTCCTCGCCGGCCAGGGCCCGGGTGCGTGGCCCGTCTGCTCCCGCCGCGCCGGCCTGACCCGCGGTGGCGCCGCCGCTCCAGCCTCCCGCTCCACGGTCCGCAAGGCCGTGAAGAAGAAGGTCGTCAAGAAGCGCGTCGTCAAGAAGAAGCGCTACGTCTCCAAGAAGCGTTACGTCCTCAAGAAGCGCTACACCCGCTCGGGCAAGCGCTACTACGTGCGCGTCTACGTCCGCCGCTGATCGCGGGGCGTCGCGCACGCCCTGCCCCAGCTCGTGACATCGAGGGCCGGCATCATCTCTGAGGGGGATGCCGGCCCTCAGTCATGCCCGCGCACGCTCGCGTGCACCGCTGCCTCGCCCGTCTCACGTTGCAGGGCGAGACATCCTCGCCGCGGTGTGCAGCCGCCCCGGCCCGACCCCGTTTAGGGCCCGCCACGCGTCGCCGACTAGGATCGGACGGCATGTATGACGGAGCCCGCCGCACGGCCGCGCCCCCGTCATCCCGCTGGAGTGGCGCAATCGGTAGCGCACCTGTCTTGTAAACAGGTGGTTGAGGGTTCGAGTCCCTTCTCCAGCTCCGTCGCGCCGCGGTGGCAGCATCCGCGTCATGGGCTTCGTCGAGCTCGTCGTCACGGGACCGCGACCAGATGCGCAGCGTCGCCGATTCCGTGGTCCAGGAACGGCTCGTTGCCTGCGCACGCACGCACTTGCACGGATTGCGGGGCGATCGGGTGGGGGTCACGCAGGAGACGCCCCCGGCCTCGCCCGATTGGGAAGCCCCAGCGTTACGCCCGGAAGGGGTGCTCCCACCGATGGTGGGAGCACCCCTTCCGGGCGTAAGGTCGCGGGCGTGGCCGGCGACTCAGCCCTGGTCCTTCTCCGTCGTGGACTCCACGACGTCGGGCGCGGCGCCGGGCGTGATGGCCTGCTCTTTGCCGGCGTGGCTGACCTGGATCTTGCGCGGCTTGGCCTCCTCGGCGACCGGGATCGTCAGCGTCAGGACGCCGTCGGAGTAGTCGGCCTCGATCCGCTCGGTGGAGACGCCGTAGCCCAGGGTCAGCTGGCGGGCGAACGTGCCGACCGGCCGCTCGTGGGTGAGCCACTGTGCGTCCTCGGACACGCTGCTGCGACGCTCGGCGCGGATGGTGAGGGTGCGCTCCTCGACGTCGATGTCGATCGAGGAGGGGTCGACGCCGGGCAGGTCCACGGCCACGACGAACCGGTCACCGTCGCGGTAGAGGTCCATCGGCAGGACGGGCGAGGAGGGGCCCCGGTTGACGGTGCCGAGGATGCGGTCCATCTCGCGGAACGGGTCGAACGTACGAGCCTCCATGGTGAACACCTCCATCTCTTGGGTTGAGTCCCTGCGACTCAACCTCGTGGCACTGGGGTGAACGCGGATCGGCGGCGCGCTGTTCCCGCGATTACTTCGCCTCTTGGTACGCGTTGAGGTAGGAGTCCTCACCGCGGCGTTGCATGGCGAGCAGCTCGGCATACACCCCACCAGAGGTGGCCAGCTGGGCAGGCGAGCCGATCTCGTCGACCCGACCGTCCTTGATCGTCACGATCCGGTCGACGCCCGCGATGGTGGACAGCCGGTGGGCGATGATCAGCGAGGTGCGTCCCGCCATGAGCTGCACGAGGCCCTCCTGCACGGCGCGCTCCGAGCGGGTGTCGAGCGCGCTGGTGGCCTCGTCGAGGACCAGCACGGAGGCGTCCTTGAGCATGGCGCGAGCGACGGAGATGCGCTGCTTCTGGCCACCGGAGAGCTTGAGGCCGCGCTCGCCGATCATGGCGTCGAACTCGCCGTCCAGCTTGCCGATGAAGACGCTTGCGTTGGCGCGCTCGGCCGCCAGCGCGACCTCGTGCTGGGACGCGGTGGGGTGGCCGTAGCGGATGTTCTCGCCGACGGTGTCGGAGAAGAGCGACGGGTCCTGGAAGACCAGGGAGATCCGACGGCGCAGCTCGTCGTGGGGGAGCGTGGCGATGTCGACGCCGTCGAGGCGGATCTGCCCGCCGCGCAGCGGATAGAGGCCTAGCAGCAGGTTGACCAGGGTGGTCTTGCCGCCGCCGGACTCGCTGACCAGGGCGACCCGCTCACCGGGCCGTATGTCGAAGGTGACGTCACGCAGCACGTCGGGACCGTCGCCGTAGCCGAAACGCACGTCCTCGAACTCCAGCACCGGGGCGCCCTCGGGACGGGAGGGCAGCGCCGGCATCTCCTGCACGTGCTCGACCTCGGTCGCCGCCATGACGCGGAAGTAGTCGCGCGACCCCGCCACTGCGCGCTGCGAGGCGTCGAGGACCCAGCTCATCATCTCGACGGGCATGCGGGCCATCGCGATCAGCTGGATCAGCAGCACCATCTGGCCGACGGAGAAGCCGCCGTCCAGGGTCCGCCGGAAGATGAGGAGGTACATCGCCGCGAAGGCCAGGTTGAGGACGCCGCGACGGATCACGTCCATCGTGTGCCAGTGCCGCGACTGCTCCTTGGTGGTGCTGTCGGTGCGCATGAAGTGGTCGGTGAAGGTGTCGAGCTCGTGCCGCTCGCGGGTGAAGGACCGCACCACCCGGATCTGCCCCACGACCTCGGCGAACCGGCCGCCCGCCGTGTCGACGTGATGGTTCTTGTCGGCCTCGAGCCGCTGCCACGTGCGGGACGTGAGCCCCGTGAGCCAGACATAGGTCGGGAAGACGACGGCCAGCAGCACCGCCAGCGGCCAGTAGTAGATCGCGCTGATCACGAGCACCGCCGCCGTCTGGATCAGCATGGTGAAGAAGGTGTTGGCGAGCGACTTCGCGAAGTTGGAGACCTCGGTGATCGAGCGGTTGAGCCGCGACACGATCGTGCCGGTCATCTCGTCGTCGAACCAGCTCTGCGGCAGCCGCAGCAGCTTGTCGAGGTAGCGCGTCGACAAGATCGCACGGATCCGGTTGCTGAGGACGTCGCCGGTGTAGCCGCCGAGGTTGGAGACCACCGTGCTGACCAGCTCCGCCGCGAGGATCGCCAGCGTGAGCAGCCCCAGCGTCGGGAAGGCGGCGGTGCCCCGCCCGCTGCGGACCGCGTCGACGATGGTGTCGGTGGCCCGCCCGACGAGGAACGGCGTCGCCAGCCCGGCGCTCGCGGTGACGATCGCGCAGGCCGCCACCCCCAGGTAGTAGGGACGCAGCTCGGCGGTGAACCGGATGATCCGGGCCAGGGAGGCCACGATGCCCTCCTCGCGCGCCTGATCGGCCGGGGCGTCGCCGGCGGTGGTGGTGCGCGCGGCGGCGCTGACGCTGGTGCTCAACGGGCTCCCTCGGTGACGGTGCTCATGCGTCCACGAGACGTCAAGCGGACGTGAGGTCAACACCTGCGATGGCGGGACTCTTCCCGTCGCGGTCAGCAGAGGTCCAGCAGGGCCTCGGCATAGGCGCACTCGAGGTCGCCGTTGGTCGTATGCCGTTCCCGCTGCCCGTCGTTGGTGAGGACACGCCATACGGGCCCTTGCTCGGCGAGTCCCGGCTCCCGGTGCACCGACCGCAGCCGGTCACCCAGCAGCACGCGCAGCTGGTCCTCGCGCGGCAGCCACACCGTCTGGTCGAGCCCGACCGAGTCCAGCGCCCACTCCGTCGTCCCGTTGAAGCCGAGCACGGACTGGTCCGCGTAGTGGTGCAGCTCGATCGTCAGGTCGCTGATCCAGTAGGTCTGGTCGGCGAGCGTGTCGACGTCGATCGCGAACCGGTCGCCCGGCTGCGGCTCCCACAGCACGCCCGCGGCCGCGAGGCGGCGGGCGAGGTCCAGCGTCAGCATCTGCCCATCCTGCCTCACCGCGCGCGCGGGCGTCGGACGAGTGCGAGGCTCGGGCACGGAGCCTCAGGAGCCGGTGGACGACTGGAGGAGCCTGCGCCCAGGCCGGGCGGTGCACGCCGCGTCAGTCTTTGGCGACCTGCACGACCTCGCCGCCCGTGATGCGGACGAGCTCGTCGAAGGTGAGGGGGAACAACGTGTCCGGCGTCCCGCCGGCAGCCCACAGCTGCTCGTGCTGCCGCAGCGCCTCGTCCACGACCGTCTGCAGAGGAGCGGGGTGCCCCACCGGCGCCACGCCACCGATGACCTGCCCGGTGGCGTAACGCACCTCGTCGGCGGAGGCCATGTGCACCTCGACCACGCCGAGCGCGCGCTCCAGCACCTCGAAGTCCACCCGGTGCGCGCCGCTCGTCATCGCCAGGATCGGCGCGCCGTCGGCCATGACCACCAGCGAGTTGGCGATGGCGCCGACCTCGCAGCCGACCAGCTCGGCGGCGTCCTTCGCCGTCCGCGCGGGCGTGGCCACCACCCGCACCCGGCCGTCGACGCCGGCCTCGTCGAGGGCGGCCTGCACGTCCTGCGCGCGGCGCGGGAGGTCGGAGGAGGAGGTGGCGTCGGGCGCAGTCGTCATACGCCCCAGCCCATCACGCCAGGCGGTATGCCGCCAACCCCCGCCGCCACCCGCGATCCGGCGCCGGGGCCGGCTGCGCTCAGGAGCGGCGACCGCGGCGGCGGGGTCGGCCGTGGGGTGCCGAGAGAGCCTGGTCGAGCGACAGGTCCCCGGGGCTGGTGAGCGCCAGCAGCAGCGCCGCGACCCCGATGGCTGCCACGAGCTCCCACCCGCCGTTGTCGACGAGCACGCCGTTGCCGCGGTGCACGAAGGCGTAGGCGCCCGCCATCAGCAGGGCCACGAGCGAGCCCGCCACCCAGGTGAACAGGCCCAGCAGGATGCAGATCCCGCCCACGAACTCGATGGTCGCGGCGACGATCGCGGCGAGCGTCGGCACGGGCACCCCGGACCGGGCCATCTGCGCCGCTACCCCGTCGATCCCGATGATCGTGAGCTTCTGCCACCCGTGGGCGATCAGCACGAGCCCGAGGAGGATCCGGCACCCCAGCAGCAGGACCGCGCGCACGGGATTGTCGGAGAAGGGGGTCTGGTGGAGCGAGGCCATGCGGGCCAGCCTACGGCGCCTGCGGCGCGCTCAAGGCTCGACCCAGACACCCTCGTCCCACGCCCGCTCGAACGTCGGGACCCACCGGTCGACGTCGAGTCCCTTGCGCGACAACCAGTCTCGCGAGTAGTAGCTGTCGGCGTAGCGACCGCCGCCGTCGCACAGCAGCGTCACGACGGACCCGTGCTCGCCGCGAGCCCGCATCTCGCACACCAGCTTCAGCGCGCCAAAGAGGTTGGTGCCGGTCGATCCGCCGGCGAACAACCCTGTGCGAGAACGCAGCACGTGGATCCCGGCGATCGAGAAGGCGGAGTTCTCGGGGTCCGTGACGCACAGGCGGGTCAGGTGGCCGCCATACCGCAGGTGTCGGCCGATGGTCGCGGAGGTGCCGCCGGTCCCGGCTGCGGTGACGATCCAGGCGGGGGCGGGGTGGGGCTCGAGCCGCAGCTGGTCGAAGATGGACTCCGCGATGTTGTTGTTGCCCCGCCAGTCGGTCGCGCGCTCGGCATACGTGAACTGGTCCATGTAGTGGCCGCCGAGCCGCCGGGCGAGCTCGACCGCCGTCGGATACAGCGTCGCGGGGTCGTCGATGAACTCGCACCGCCCGCCGTTGCGCTCGATGAGGTCGATCTTGGTCTGGCTGGTGCTGCGCGGCATGACCGCGATGAACTCCAGCCCCAGCAGCCGCGCGAACCACGCCTCGCTGACGGCCGTGGAGCCGCTCGACGCCTCGATGATCGGGGTGTCCGGGCCCACCCACCCGTTGCACAGGGCGTAGAGGAACAGCGACCGTGCGAGTCGGTGCTTGAGCGAGCCGGAGGGATGGGTGGACTCGTCCTTGAGGTAGAGCTCGATGCCCCAGGCCTGCGGCAGCTGCACGGGCAGCAGGTGCGTGTCGGCGGAGCGGTTGGCGTCGGCCTGGACCGCGCGGATCGCCCGGGCGACCCAGGCCCGCCGCCCGGGGTCGCTGCGATCGACGTCACGGGCCGTGGCCGACAGGGTCATGGCCCGAGCCTAGCCCGCGGCCCTAGGGTGGACCGTCCCGGGTCGACGGCGTCGCCGGACGACTCCGAGCCCCCGACCAAGGAGACGAACCATGACGTTGCGCATCGGGTACAAGGCGTCCTCGGAGCAGTTCGCGCCGCGCGAGCTCGCGGACTATGCCGTGCTGGCCGAGGAGCTCGGTCTCGACAGCGCGTTCATCGCGGACCACTTCCAGCCCTGGCGGCACCTCGGCGGGCATGCCCCGTCGAGCATCCCGTGGCTCGCGCACGTCGCGGCCCGCACCGAGCGGATCATGCTCGGCACCTCGGTGATGACCCCGACCTTCCGCTACAACCCGGCGATGGTGGCGCAGTCGTTCGCGACGCTGGCGTGCCTGCACCCCGGCCGGCTGGTGCTCGGCGTCGGCACGGGCGAGGCGCTCAACGAGATCGCCGTCGGCTCGGTCCACGGGGACTGGCCGGAGTTCAAGGAGCGCTTCGCCCGCCTCCGGGAGGCCGTCGAGCTCATGCGCCGCCTGTGGACCGAGGAGCGCGTGACCCACGAGGGTGACTACTACCGGACGACGGACGCGACGGTCTACGACCGGCCGGAGTCTCCCGTGCCCGTCTACGTCGCTGCCGGGGGGCCGATGGTCGCGCGGTATGCCGGCCGCAAGGGCGACGGCTTCATCTGCACCTCCGGCAAGGGGCGCGAGCTGTATGCCGACCAGCTCGTCCCCGCCGTCGTCGAAGGTGCGGGCAAGGCGGGGCGCGACCCCTCGAGCATCGACCGGATGATCGAGATCAAGCTGTCCTACGACCCGGATCCCGCTGCGGCGCTGGAGAACTGCCGGTTCTGGGCGCCGCTGTCCCTCACCGCCGAGCAGAAGCACTCGTTGCACGACCCGGCCGAGATGGAGGCCGCCGCCGACGCGCTGCCCATCGAGCAGGTGGCCCGGCGCTGGATCGTGGCGTCGACGCCGGAGGAGGTCGTGGACCAGGTCAGGTCCTACACCGACCTCGGCTTCGACCACCTGGTCCTGCACGGGCCGGGTCACGACCAGGAGCGCTACCTGCGGTCGCTGGCGGAGCAGGTGCTGCCGGCGTTGCGCGAGCTGGAGCCCGCTCCGCTGCCCGAGCCGCCGTCGCAGGCCCCCGCCGGCGACGCCAGGTGAGCTGGGAGCTCAGCGTGGGTCGTCAGGCTGCCCGCGATCAGCCCTGCGTCGGCGCTGCTGCCCGGGGTGCTCGGCTCGCCTCCGCCGCATCCCGCGAGGACGATCGTGAGGGCCGTCAGGGGCGCCGCCTGGACCGGCTTCATCGCCCCAGGGCAGCCGGGTCCCGGGGCCGGGCGGGCTCAGTCGAGCGCCGCGAGCAGCTCTCGTATGACGCGGCCGGGGTCGCCCGCGCGCATCACGTCGCCCATGAGGGCTACCCCGTGCGCGCCGGCGGCGACGGCCTCGGCGGCGTTGCTCGGCGAGATGCCTGCCAGCGCAAGGACCTTCGTGTCGCCGAGGGCCACGGCGTCGAGCGCGCGCCGTAGTCCTGCGGGTCCGAGCGCGGGGCCGTACCCCGGCTTGGAGGTGGTGTCGGCAAACGGCGAGAGCGTGACGTAGTCGCAGCCCTGCTCCGCCGCGGCGCGCAGCTCGGCCGCGTCGTGCGTCGAGCGCCCCACCAGCGGGGCGTGCGGCGGGACGGGATCGCTGCGGCGCAGGTGCACGCCGTCGGCCACGGCACGCCACGGCGCGGCGACCGGAAGGGGAGCCGCCACGACGAGCCGGCCACCCACGGGCCGCAGCACCCCCGCGAGCGAGGTGGCGAGGGCGAGCCGGCGGTCGTCGGGCAGGTCCCGCTCGCGCAGGCACACCCACCGCGCCCCGGCGTCGACGCACCGCCCGACCTGCTCGACCAAGGAGCGACCGGGCGGCAGCTGCGAGCGGTCCGTGAGGACCAGCAGGGGCAGCGGCGAGGGCATCAGTCGATGCGGCCTTGCGTGGGAGAGGACGCGAGGGCGTGCCGGCGGACGGGGATGCGGCCGGCACCGTGGGCGAGCCGCCCCGCGATGGTCGCGTGCCGGATCGCGGCGGCCATCGCGGCCGGGCGCTCCGAGCGGGTGACCGCCGAGGCGACGAGCACGGCGTCGCAGCCGAGCTCCATGGCGAGGGCGGCGTCCGAGGCGGTGCCGAGGCCGGCGTCCAGGACGACGGGCACGGAGACGGCCTCGCGGATCAGCTCGATGTTGTGGGGGTTGCGGATGCCGAGGCCCGAGCCGATGGGGGACCCGAGCGGCATGACGGCCGCGCAGCCGAGGTCGGCGAGCCGGCGCGCCACCACGGGGTCGTCCGTGGTGTAGGGCAGCACGGTGAAGCCGTCGTCCACCAGCTGCTCGCACGCGTCGAGGAGCTCGACGGCGTCGGGCAGCAGGGTGCGGTCGTCGGCGATGACCTCGACCTTGATCAGGTCGGTGCCGAGGGCCTCCCGGGCCAGCTGGGCGGTGAGCACGGCCTCGCGCGCCGTGTAGCACCCGGCCGTGTTGGGCAGCAGCCGACACCCGAGGCGACGCAGCAGGCCGAGCGTGTCGTCCTGCCCCGAGGTCGAGATGCGGCGCATCGCCACGGTCACGAGGCTGGGCCGGGCGGCGACGATCGCGGCCTCGAGGTCGGCGATGCGCCGCGAGCCACCCGTGCCGAGGAACAGCCGCGAGGACAGCTCGTGACCTCCGAGGACGAGCGGGTCATCCTGCCGTATGTCGCTCGCAACGGCGTGAGGAGTGGTGGTGGTCATGGCGATTCAACCTCCCTGCATGGCGGTGACGATCTCGACCTGGGCGCCGTCGTCGAGCGTGCGGCCCTGCCACCGGCCGCGGGCCACGACGGCGTGGTCGACGGCGACGGCGATGCCGTCGGGCGTCAGCCCGAGCTCCGCGACGAGTCCGGCGACGTCGAGACCCTCTGCGAGAGAACGGGTCTCACCGTTGATGGTGATCTGCATGGGGTGTCCTCACTGTGGTGTCGGTGGGCTGAGTGGGAGCGGGGTGGGGGTGTAGCGGGTGGCTGCGAAGGGGGCCGCCTCGGCGACGTCGGTGGTGCCGTCGAGGACCAGCTCGGTCACCAGGTCGGCGGTGACGGGGGCGAGCAGCATGCCGTGGCGGAAGTGTCCGGTCGCCACGACGAGGCCGGGCGTGCCCACCCGCCCGAGCAGCGGCCCGTTGTCCGGGGTGCCGGGCCGCAGCCGGGCGACGGCGTCGACGAGCGTCAGCTCGCCCACCTCCGGCAGCAGCGTCGTGGCGGCGCGGAGCAGCTCGAGCAGACCGCGCCCGGTGACCTGGGTGTCGCCGAGCTCCTCGGACGTCGCGCCGATCACGAGCTCCCCGGTCGCCCGGGGGATGAGATAGACGTGGTCGCCGTGCACCGTCCCCCGGACCGTGTGCCCGAGCAGGCCGCGCGCCCCCGACATGCGCAGGATCTGGCCCTTGACCGGGCGCAGGGGCAGGTGCACCAGCTCGGCCACGCCGGGCACGCCCCCGCTGTCGACGCCTGACGCGAGCACCACGGTGTCGCACCGGGACTCGAGGGGCGGGCCGTGGTCGCAGGAGGTCACCCCGACGACCCGACCGTCCTCGAGGACCAGCCCACCGCGCCGCGGGACCAGCTCGACCCCCGCGCGGGCGGACGCGGCCAGCAGCCCCTGGACCACGAACCGGTTGTCGACCCACAGGTCGCTCTCGACCAGCAGCGCGGTGCGCGCCCCGGGGGCCAGGGCCGGCGCCACCCAGCGGAGCTCGCGCGACGAGAGTCGTTGGTAGGGCAGGGAGTAGCGCTCCAGCAGGTCGGCTGTCCGCCATACCTCCCGGGCATCGTCCAGGTCCATCCCCACGTGCAGGGCACCCTCGGTGTGCAGGTCGGGCGAGATGTCGGAGCCGGCCTCGAGGCGCGCGGCAAAGTCCGGCCAGCGGGCGTGCGACGCCAGAGCCAGGGCGAGCAGGTCCTCCTCCTCGTAGGTCGCCTCGCTCACCGGCGCCAGCATGCCGCCGGCGGCATGCGACGCGCCCTGGCCGGGGGCGGGGTCCCACAGCTCGACGTCGGCGCCGCGACGAGCCAGGGACCAGGCGCAGGCGAGACCGACGACACCGCCGCCGAGGACGACGACCCTGGGGCCCGGTGGGGACATCTGCGCTCCGATCTCCCTGACCCGCATGACCGGGCCGGTGCGGCGGTCGAGACCAGACGTCAGGTCTCCTCTCAGCCCGGTGCTCCGGGCTCCCGCGAGGACCTCACCATCCTAGGCCGTGGTCGCACCCGCGCGGGAGACGGCGCCACCGGGTCGCGCCACCGGGTCGCACCACCTGTCGTGGCCGGTCGGGCGCCCCAAGGAGGTGGAGTCAGCGCGGCGGCATGCGCAGCGCCCCGTCCAGGCGGATCACCTCTCCGTTGAGCATGGGGTTGGCGACGATGTGCTCGGCCAGGGCCGCGAACTCCTCCGGGCGACCGAGGCGCGAAGGGTGCGGGACCATGGCGCCCAGGCTGGCTCGGGTCTCCTCCGGCATGCCGGCCATCATGGGCGTCTCCATGATGCCGGGGGCGATGGTCATGACCCGGATGCCCTTGTCCGCGAGGTCGCGGGCGGCCGACAGGGTGAGGCCGACGATGCCGGCCTTGGAGGAGGCGTAGGCCGCCTGACCGACCTGCCCGTCGTAGGCCGCGATCGACGCGGTGCTGATGATGACGCCGCGGTCCCCGTCGACCGGCTCGTTGGAGGCCATCGCCGCCGCCGCGAGGCGCATGACGTTGAAGGTGCCGACGAGGTTGATGTCGATGACCGCCTTGAACGTCTCGAGGGGGAGTGGGCCCTTGCGGCCCACCACGCGGCCCGGTGTGGCGACGCCGGCGCACGACACGGCGACCCGCAGCTCCCCGAGCCCGGCCGCGGCCTCCACCGCCGCCTGCACCTGGGTCTCGTCGCGGACGTCGGCGACGCAGAAGCGCGCCCGGTCGCCCAGCTGGGCCGCCACCTCGGCGCCGCGCGAGGACTCGAGGTCGACGATGACGACGGCCGCCCCGGCGGCGTGCAGGGCGCGGGTGGTGGCCTCCCCGAGGCCGGAGCCGCCGCCGGTGACGAGGGCGACGGTCTGGTCGGTGATCTTCAAGAGTTGTCCTGTCCTTGTGGGAGATTGGCGAAGGGATGGGCGAGCGTGGGCGTGCCGCGGCGGCGGGGTGAGGGGTCAGCCGCGCAGCAGCGCCCGGGAGATGACCAGGCGCTGGATCTGGTTGGTCCCCTCGAAGATCTGGGTGACCTTGGCCTCGCGCAGGTATCGCTCGACCGGGAAGTCCATGGTGTAGCCGGCGCCGCCGAGCACCTGCACCGCGTCGGTCGTGACCTGCATGGCCGCGTCCGTGGCGGTCAGCTTGGCCACCGACGCCTGCTTGCCGACCTCACGCCCGGCGTCCTTCATCCGGGCAGCCAGCAGATAGGTCGCGCGCGCCTGCTGCACGCGGGCCTCCATGTCGGCGAGCAGGAAGGCCAGGCCCTGGAACTCGCCGATCGTGCGGCCGAACTGCACCCGCTCCCTGGCGTAGCGCACGGCCACGTCCAGGGCTGCCTGGGCCAGGCCCGTGGCGCACGCCGCGATGCCCAGACGCCCCGCGTCGAGGGCGGCCAGCGCGATCGGCATACCCTGTCCCTCCGCGCCGATGCGGCGGCCCTCGTCGACCTCGACCCCCTCGTAGTAGACCTGACGGACCGTGTCGCAGTGCAGGCCCATCTTGCGCTCGGGCTCGGCGAAGCCCAGGCCCGGCGCGTCACCCGGCACGACGAAGCAGGAGATGCCCCTGGAGCCCTCGTCGCTCGTGCGGGCGAAGGTCGTGTAGAAGTCGGCGTGGCCGGCGTGCGAGATCCACGCCTTGGTGCCGCGGAGGGTGTAGGGACCCGAGTCCCCTTGTCGGGTGGCCCTGGTCGTCATCGATGCGACGTCGGAACCCGCCTGCGGCTCGGAGAGGCAGTAGGCCCCGAGCTGCTCACCCGAGAGCATCCCGGTCAGCAGGTCACGCTGCTGCTCCTCGGTGCCATAGGTCGCGACCGGGAAGCAGGTGAGCGAGTGCACCGACACGCCCACGGCCACCGACATCCAGGCGTACGCGATCTCCTCGACGACCTGCAGGTAGACCTCGTAGGGCTGGCCGCCACCGCCCAGCTCCTCGGGGTAGGCGAGGGTGAGCAGTCCCGACCTCCCCAGCAGCCTGAAGACCTCGCGGGGGAACTCGTGGGCGGCCTCCATGGCGTCGACCTGGGGGGCGAGCTTGTCGCGGCAGATCTCGCGGGTGAGGTCGATGAGGTCCTGGGACTCGTCGTTGGGCATCAGGCGCTCGGCTGGCATGCCCCGAGGATAGGACTTGACGTCGCGGAAGGCGCAGGGCCGGGAGAGCCGCCGCGACGAGGCGGCGACGTGACCTACAGCACGATCTCGGCGATCTGCTGCACGGTGCGGGCGCTGCCGTGGACGACCATCGTCGTCACCAGCGACTCCTCCCAGGCGGCCAGCTCGTCCTTGATCTTGGCGACCGGGCCGACGAGGGCGACGCGCGACACCATCTCGGTCGACACGGCGGCCACGGCCTCTTCCTTGCGGCCGGCGAGGTAGAGCTCCTGGATGCGCTCGCACTCCGCCTCGAAGCCCAGCCGCGCCACGGCCTCGTAGTGGAAGTTGGCCCCCTTGGCACCCATCCCGCCGACGTACAGCGCGATGTGCGGACGCAGCCGGTCGGCCGCCCGCTCGACGTCCTCGTCGACCACCACCTGCACGGGCAGCGCGACCTCGAAGTCGGCGGGGCGCTCACCACGCGCCGCGAAGCCCTCGTCGAGGCACCGGCGGTAGAACGAGTCCTCGTAGGGGGAGTAGAACAGCGGCAGCCAGCCGTCGGCGATCTCGGCGGTGAGCGCGACGTTCTTGGGGCCCTCGGCCGCGATCAGGATCGGGATGGTCTCGCGGACGGGGTGCAGCGTGGACTTGAGGGGCTTGCCGAGACCGGTGCCGCCCTCGATCGGCACCTGGTAGTGGCGGCCGGTGTGCTGCACCACGTCCCGACGCATGGCGGCGCGCAGGATCTCGACATACTCCCTGGTCCGGGCGAGGGGCTGCCGGTAGGGCTGGCCGTACCACCCCTCGACGACCTGCGGGCCGCTGGCGCCGATCCCGAGGGCGAACCGGCCGCCGGAGAGGTGGTCCATGGTCATCGCGGCCATGGCGGTGGCGGCGGGGGTGCGCGCCGACATCTGCATGACGGCGGTGCCCAGGGTGAGGCGCGTGGTGCGGGCGCCGAGCCAGGCGAGGGGGGTGAGGGCGTCGGACCCGTAGGCCTCGGACGTCCAGACGGAGTCGAACCCGCACTCCTCGGCGGCCGTGACCGCCTCCTCGACCCCCTCGGGCTTGCCCGCGCCCCAGTAGCCCAGTCCCAGTCCCAGCTTCATCGCCTGCTCCTCACCGTTGGATTACCGGCCAGTATGCCGGTGGGGTGCCGGCAGGACCAGGACGAGGCCGTATGACGAACCCCACCGCCGTCACGGCGCCCGCCCTCCCCCTCGCCGAGCGGTCGGTTGTGGGCGGGGTGGGGTGTCGGGAGGTGACCAGCCGGCGGGGTGGGGTCAGTGCCGGGCGGGGGCGAACGCGCGGTGCGGGTCGACCACCTGGAGCGTGGGGTACTTGGGGGAGCGGCCGTCACCCGACGAGCGGCCCGTGAGGCGGCGCTGGACCCAGGGCCCGACGTAGGTGCGGGCCCACTCGACGTTGCCTCGCAGCGCCTCCGAGCGAGCGGGGGCCGTCATGGGCGGCAGCGGCGTGCGCCAGTCGGCGAGCTCGGGCGGGAAGCCGAGGGACTGGAAGGCCTCGGCGGCCACCCGCTCGTGACCGTCCGGCGTCATGTGGATGCGGTCCTCGGACCACATGCGCCAGTCCTTGAGCGGTGTCAGGGCCCACTGGTTGAGCAGGTAGCACTGGTGGCGCTGCGCGATGGCGACGATGTGCGCGATGTACGTCGCGACCCGGCCGCGGGTGAGGCCCACGAGCGGCGCCTCCTTGGGGTCGGTCGGCGTGGCCATGAGCACGTCTGCCCCGGTCTCGCGGATGCGCGCCACGGCGGCCTCGAGCCGGGACGCCAGCGCGTCGATGTCGGCGCGGGGACGCAGGATGTCGTTGCCCCCGCCCACGATCGACACCAGGTCGGGCTGCAGCGCGAGCGCGTCGTCGACCTGGCGGGTCACGATGTCGTCGAGCAGCCGCCCCCGGATCGCGAGGTTGGCGTAGCGCATCTCGCGGCCGTCCTTGGCGGCCACGACGGCCAGCATCGACGCGAGGCGGTCGGCCCAACCGGCATACGCGTCACCCCCGGGAGAGGCCAGGTCCGGGTCGTTCATCCCCTCGGTGAAGGAGTCGCCGACGGCGACGTAGCGGCTCCAGGACCTCGGGTCACGAGCGATGCTCACGGGAGCCTCCAGTCGATGGGCTCGCCGCCCTGCTCCTGCAGGGCGGCGTTGGCGCGGCTGAACGGTCGCGAGCCGAAGAACCCGGCGTGCGCGGACAGCGGTGAGGGGTGGGCGGACTCGATGCATGGTATGCCGGGAAGGTGGGGCGCCAGGTTGCGGGCGTCGCGACCCCACAGGATGGCGACCAGCGGTCCGCCTCGATCGACGAGCGCCGTGATCGCCTGCGCGGTGACGGCCTCCCAGCCCTTGCCGCGGTGGCTCGCGGGCTTGCCGGGCTGCACGGTCAGCACGCGGTTGAGCAGCAGCACGCCGTGCTCGGACCAGGGCGTGAGGTCGCCCGAGCTGGGCTGCGGCACACCGAGATCGGTCGTCAGCTCAGAATAGATGTTGACGAGCGAGCGCGGGATCGGGCGCACGTCCGGCGCCACCGAGAAGGACAGGCCGACGGCGTGCCCCGGCGTGGGATAGGGGTCCTGCCCGACGATCAGGACCCGCACGTCCGGCAGCGGCTGCTCGAACGCCCGCAGCACGTGGGCACCGGCAGGCAGGTAGGGGCGCCCCGCCGCGACCTCCGCCCGCAGGAAGTCCCCCATGGCCCGGACCTGGTCCGCCACCGGCTCCAGGGCAGCGGCCCACGTGGGGTGGACGATCGCGGACAGCGGCTGGGGCGGGCTCACGGCGACCACCCTAGACGCCGGCCCGCCCCCTCAGGCGTCGCTCAGGGTGCGGCCAGGGGTTTCCCCTGGGCCTGACGCGGCGTGAGGCCGCTAGCGTCGGGAGCAGCAGCGCTCGGCCTCCCGGTCGGGCGCCACCGGACCCGCGCGAGCGGGCACTCAGCGGAGGGGGACACCACAGATGGGACTGTTCAGCAGGCAGCGGCCACGTCACGCGCGCCGTCAGGCGGAGCCGGCGGCCGAGAGGGCGGAGCCGGCGGCCGAGACGGTGGAGACCGTGGGGCCGGCGGCCGAGACGGCGGGACGGCAGGAGGCCGGCGCGTCGGCATACGAGCCGGAGGTGGTCCAGGGCGAGGTCGCGGCCTCGACGCGTGGGCTCGCCAAGGTCTACGGCCACGGTGACGCCCGGGTCGTCGCGCTAGGCGGGGTCGACATCGCCTTCGAGAAGGGGCGGTTCACGGCCGTCATGGGGCCCTCGGGATCCGGCAAGTCCACGCTCATGCACTGCGCGGCCGGGCTCGACGCCCCCACGGCCGGGCAGGTGTTCGTCGGCGACACCGAGATCGGCGCGCTCAAGGACCGCCAGCTCACCGAGCTGCGGCGCGACCGCATCGGGTTCGTCTTCCAGGCCTTCAACCTCATCCCGACCCTGACCGCGGAGGAGAACATCCTGCTGCCGCTGTCGATCGCCGGACGCAAGCCCGACCCCGCGTGGTACGACACCGTCATCGACACCGTCGGCCTGCGAGACCGGCTGCGGCACAAGCCGTCCGAGCTGTCCGGAGGCCAGCAGCAGCGCGTCGCGTGCGCCCGCGCCCTGGTCAGCAAGCCGCAGATCATCTTTGCCGACGAGCCGACCGGCAACCTCGACTCCCGCTCCGGGGCCGAGATCCTGGGCTTCTTGCGGCGCAGCGTCGACGAGTTCGGCCAGACCATCGTGATGGTCACCCACGACCCCGTCGCCGCCGCCTACTGCGACCGGGTGGTCTTCCTCGCCGACGGACAGATCGTCAGCGAGCTGCTCAGCCCCGGCCGAGAGGCGGTGCTGGAGACCATGTCCCACCTCGACGAGATGGCCCGCGCCCGCCGCGAGTCCCTGCCGAGCGGGGTCTGAGCCATGCTGCGCGCATCGTGGAAGTCCTTGCTGGGGCGCAAGCTCCGGCTCCTCATGAGCGCCCTGGCGATCGTGCTCGGGGTGTCCTTCGTCGCCGGCTCGCTCGTCTTCACCGACATGCTGCAGCAGACCTTCAACGGCATCATGAACGGCACCGTCGCAGACGTGAACGTCCAGCAGCGGGCCGGCGACCAGGAGGTCATGAGCGGCCAGAGCCGCGGCACGATCACCCAGGAGCAGGTCGAGGCCATCGGCCGGGTCGACGGGGTGCAGTCGGCCATCGGGGTCGTGACCGTGCCCGACGCCTTCCTGATCGGCAGGAACGGCAAGGTGATCGGTGGCCAGGGCGCCCCCGCGATCGGTGGCAACGTCGTCGACGCGCCGGCCTACGGCGGGCAGCCGGGCATGGTCATCAAGTCCGGCCGTATGCCGTCCGGGGCCGGGGAGGTCGCCATCGATCCCACGTCGCTGTCGCGCTCCGGCTACCAGCTCGGCGACACCATCACGATCGCCAGCTCGGGCGCCAAGCCGTCCATGCCGGTCCGGATCGTCGGCACGGTGCTGTGGGGTGCCAAGGAGTCCACCGGTGGGGCGACCTACGCGATGGTCGACGCCAGGACCGCCCAGACCCAGTGGATGGGCGGCAAGGACGCCTGGCAGATGGCCTGGGTGACGGCCAGGCCCGGCCAGGACGTCGACGCGCTGGCCGAGCGGGTGGCCGCGGTGGCGCCGGCGGGCTTCGAGACCGTGACGGGGTCGACCCTCGCCAAGCGCAACGAGGACTCCGCCGCGTCGTCGCTCGGCTTCATCTCGACCTTCCTGCTCGTCTTCGCGTTCATCGCCCTCGTGGTCGGGTCCTTCCTCATCGTCAACACCTTCTCGATCCTGGTGGCGCAGCGCTCGCGCGAGCTCGCGCTGCTGCGGGCCATGGGCGCCAGCCGGCCGCAGGTGCGGCGGTCGGTGCTCTTCGAGGCCTTCGTGGTCGGCCTGGTCGGGTCCACCCTCGGCCTGGTCCTCGGGCTGGGCGTGGCGATGGCGATCGCGGCGATGTTCGCCGCCGTGGGGCTGGACATGGGCTCGGTGCGGCCACGGCTGACGCCGGCGCCGGTCCTCTCGGCGTATGGCGTCGGGCTGCTCGTCACGATGCTCGCCGCCTACGCCCCGGCGCGGAAGGCCTCGAGCGTGCCTCCTGTCGCTGCGATGACCGGCGACGCGATGACCGGCAAGTCCGACCTCGGGCGCCGGATCGTCCTTGGCTCGGTCATGACCGGGGTCGGGGTCGGCGCCCTGCTCGCCGGGCTCTTCTGGGACGGTGCGCCGCAACGCCTCTGGTGGATCGGCGCCGGGGCGCTGCTCACCCTGCTCGGCGTCGCCTTCATCTCCCCGATCCTCGGCAAGCCGGTCCTGTGGGCGCTCGGACGCCTCTACCGGGCGGTCTACGGCCAGGTCGGCGCGCTCGCAGAGCAGAACGCCGTGCGCAACCCCCGCCGCACCGCCGCCACCGCGTCCGCGTTGATGATCGGGCTGACCCTGGTGACGACGATGGCCGTGCTCGGCCAGTCCGCCAAGACGAGCACCCGCGACGGCATCGAGGAGGCGCTGCGCGGGGACTACCTCTACTCCAACCCGACCTTCCAGCCGTTCTCGCCCACGATCGCGGACCAGGCTGCCAAGGTCGAGGGGGTCGCCGGGGTGCACCGTTACCGCATGGTGCGGGCTCAGCTCGCCGGCGCCCCCGAGACCGTGGGGGCCATCGGGGAGAAGGACTTCGACAGGATCCTCGCCGGGACCGTCGTGGCCGGGTCCCTCGCCGACTTCGGCGACGGCACGATGATCGTGGACCGCAAGACCGCGACCGACAAGGGCTGGCGGGTCGGCCAACGCGTGGACTACACCCTCGGCGACACGCCGCTGCCCCTCACCGTCGTCGCGCTGTCCTCGCACCCCGACGGCGCCGGCGGGGGCGTGGTGACCACGCTCGGGACGCTGACCAGGGCGGGCGTGCCACCCGTCGACAGCCAGGTGACCGTCGACCTCGCCCCGGGCACCGACAAGGCCGCGGCGCGCGCCAGGCTGGAGGCGGTCGTCAAGGACTTGCCGATGGTGACCCTGCAGGACCAGCAGGAGTTCGCGGACGCCCAGGCCAAGAGCATCGACCAGCTGCTGCTGATGATCTACGGCCTGCTCCTGCTGGCGATCATCATCGCCGTGCTCGGCATCATCAACACGCTCGCGCTGTCGGTGATCGAGCGGACCCGTGAGATCGGGCTGCTGCGCGCCATCGGTCTGGGGCGCGGCCAGCTGCGCCGGATGATGCGCCTGGAGTCCGTGGCGATCGCCCTGCTCGGCTCCGTGCTCGGGCTCGGCATGGGCCTCGTCTTCGGCTACGCCCTCATCCGGGCGCTCGAGGGCGACGGCCTGCACCTGCACGTGCCGTGGCTGCAGCTCGTCGCCTTCCTCGTGGTGGCGGGCGTCGTGGGTGTGCTCGCCGCGCTGTGGCCCGCCCACCGCGCCGCCCGCATGGACGTGCTGCGGGCGATCCAGACCGAGTGACCGGGGACCATGTGGGTGACCGGGGTGGCGGCACGAATGACACGCGTGTGATTCGGCCGCTACCCTGGTGGTCATGAGCGCCGCCCTGCACCCCACGTCGGCCGAGCGTCCCGTCGCCTCCCTGAGCGACCGGGAGCGCGAGATCCTCGCCTTCGAGCGGCAGTGGTGGAAGTACGACGGCGCCAAGGAGCAGTGCGTCAAGGAGCTGTTCGACATGAGCGCGACGCGCTACTACCAGGTGCTCAACGCGCTGATCGACACGCAGGCGGCATTGGAGCACGACCCCATGCTCGTCAAGCGGTTGCGGCGCCTGCGCGCCCAGCGACAGCGCGCGAGGTCAGCACGCCGGCTCGGCGTCCAGCTCTGACCCCCACGGACCCGTAGGCCCCCGTCCTCCCACAGGACGGGGGCCATCGGCATCCCTGGGCCGTGCCGCGGGCGCGGGGGTAGATTCGCCGCCATGCGCACCCGACCCACCAACACCCTCGTCGACGTCGCCGGGTTCCGGGTCGGTCACGCGACCCGGGACGAGCCGGGCTGGCTGACCGGGACCACCGTCGTGCTCCCGCCGGACGGCGGCTGCGTCGCCGGAGTGGACGTGCGCGGCGCGGCCCCCGGCACCCGTGAGACCGACCTGCTCGACCCCCGCAACCTCGTGGACCGCGTCAACGCCGTGGTGCTCTCCGGCGGTTCCGCCCTGGGTCTGGCCTCGGTCGACGGCGTCGTGCAGGGCCTGCTCGAGGACGGCATCGGGTGGCCCATGGGTGCGCCCGGGCAGGTCGTCCCGATCGTGCCCGCGGCCGTGGTCTTCGACCTGGGGCGGGGCGGCGACTGGCGTCACCACCCCGGGTTCCGGGACGGCCAGGCGGCGTATGCCGACGCGCGCGACTCGGGCGCCCGGCCGGTGCCGCTGGGCGCCGTCGGCGGCGGGACGGGGGCCAAGGTCGGCGGCTTCAAGGGCGGCGTGGGCTCGGCGTCCTGCGTGCTCGACGACGGTGTCACGGTGGCCGCCCTGTGCGTGGTCAACGCCATCGGGTCCGCGGTGGACGAGACCACCGGCGAGCTGTGGGGCGCCCGTCACGAGCTCGACGACGAGCTCGCCGGCCTGATGCCGCCGTCGGCGCAGGAGGTCGCCGCCGCGCGCACCGTCGCCGCCGGCCTGCCCGAGCGGTTCGCGGGGATGCCGGGCATGGCGACGACCATCGGCGTGGTCGCCACGGACGCGCGGCTCAGCAAGGCGCAGTGCCACAAGATGGCGGGCGTGGCCCACGACGGGCTGGCGCGGGCGCTCAAGCCGGTGCACACCTACTTCGACGGGGACACCCTCTTCGCTCTCGCCTCGGGCGGGCACGAGCGCGAGCTCTCCCTGCCGGAGCTGGCCCTCGTCCAGGAGGCGGGAGCGGACTGTGTGACGCGTGCCGTGATGCATGCCGTGCTCGCGCCCGACTCGGTCGACCGCAGGGCAGACGGCGGCGCGGCCTGGCGCTCCTACCGCGCGGCCTTCCCCTCGGCATACGGCTGACCGACCGAGGGACTGACCGGCCCGGCCGCCCGAGTCTGGGAGAGTGGTCGTATGACGGAGCAGTGGGACACGCCGGACAAGCTAGCCGCCATGCGCGACGCCATCGAGGCCACCGTGCCCGGGTGGCGTCGGCCGGCCCTGTGGGCGGTGGGGATCAGCGCGGCCTCGTCGGAGCCGGAGTGGGAGTTCCCGTGCGTCAACCGCGGCGCGGGCTACCTGCCCGCGGTGGTGCTCGGCCGGCTGGTGCGGCACAGCCGGACGACCGAGACGCTGCCGGTGTCGGCGGAGGTGCTGCGCCGGGCCGTCGACGACCTGTCGCCGGCCGAGGCCTGCACCTCGGTCGACCACCCCAACCTCGTGGCGTGGCGGTGGCTGCTGGGCGAGATCGAGTCCAACCCCGCGCGGGACCTGGTCGTGGTCTACGTCGACGACCTGGACGACCCCGTGAGCAGCGAGGCCGACGGCGAGCTGAGGGCCGCGGCCTCCTGACGACCGGCCTGACGGGACCCGAGCGGCCCGGCGACGCAGTCTCGCTGGGCCCGGTCGGCGTCATGGAAGCGATTTCTTCAGACGCGGAGAGTAACGCTCGTCATACTTGATGCAGCGGACGCGCCGGGCGCGCGAGCCCTGGGACGAACGCCTCGGGGTGCCCCTCGCTCAGGGCTTCTGGTACGCCCGGCCGGCAGGCGCCGAGCGGCTCGAGGGCCTGCGCGAGCTCGCGTCGTGGGGATCCTTCATGGGCGCCGCAGGCGTCCGGCATACGGCACCGTCGCCATTTGCACTCGGGTGTGCCGAGTGCTAATCATGTACTTAGCACTCTCGTATCGAGAGTGATAAGTACTGGCCGTGTGCCGAGGCCTGCGCCGCGAGGTGACCTGAACCTCGCCGGGGTGGGTCGTCCGTCGCGGGCGTCATGCGGCCGACACATCCGTTTCGCGTGGGAGGAACCCCCCGAATGGCCAAGCTGATTGCCTTCGACGAAGAGGCCCGCCGCGGTCTCGAGCGCGGCATGAACACCCTTGCCGACGCCGTCCGCGTCACCCTGGGCCCCAAGGGCCGCAACGTCGTGCTGGAGAAGAAGTGGGGAGCCCCCACCATCACCAACGACGGCGTGTCCATCGCCAAGGAGATCGAGCTCGAGGACCCGTACGAGAAGATCGGGGCCGAGCTCGTCAAGGAGGTCGCCAAGAAGACCGACGACGTCGCCGGTGACGGCACCACCACCGCCACCGTCCTCGCGCAGGCCATGGTCAAGGAGGGCCTGCGCAACGTCGCGGCCGGCTCCAACCCCATGGCGCTCAAGCGCGGCATCGAGGCCGCCGTCAAGGCCGTCTCCGCCGAGCTGCTCGACATGGCCAAGGACATCGAGACCAAGGAGCAGATCGCCTCCACCGCCTCGATCTCCGCCGCTGACCCCCAGATCGGCGAGCTCATCGCCGAGGCCATGGACAAGGTCGGCAAGGAAGGCGTCATCACCGTCGAGGAGTCCAACACCTTCGGCCTCGAGCTCGAGCTCACCGAGGGCATGCGCTTCGACAAGGGCTACATCGCGCCCTACTTCGTCACCGACACCGAGCGCATGGAGGTCGTCCTCGAGGACCCCTACATCCTCATCGTCAACTCCAAGATCTCGGCGATCAAGGACGTCCTGCCGCTGCTGGAGAAGGTCATGCAGTCCGGCAAGCCGCTCGCGATCATCGCCGAGGACGTCGAGGGCGAGGCCCTGTCCACGCTGATCGTCAACAAGATCCGCGGCACCTTCAAGTCCGTCGCCGTCAAGGCCCCGGGCTTCGGTGACCGTCGCAAGGCCATGCTCGGCGACATCGCCATCCTCACCGGCGGCCAGGTCATCTCCGAGGAGGTCGGCCTCAAGCTCGACACCACCGAGCTCGACATGCTCGGCCGTGCGCGCAAGGTCGTGGTCACCAAGGACGAGACGACCATCGTCGAGGGCGCGGGCGATGCCGACCAGATCGCCGGTCGCGTGGGCCAGATCCGTTCCGAGATCGAGCGCAGCGACTCCGACTACGACCGCGAGAAGCTGCAGGAGCGCCTCGCCAAGCTCGCCGGCGGCGTCGCCGTCATCAAGGCGGGCGCGGCCACCGAGGTCGAGCTCAAGGAGCGCAAGCACCGCATCGAGGACGCCGTGCGCAACGCCAAGGCGGCCGTCGAGGAGGGCATCGTCGCCGGTGGTGGCGTGGCCCTGCTGCAGGCCACCGACGCTGCCTTCGGCACGCTCTCGCTGGAAGGCGAGGAGGCCGTGGGTGCCAACATCGTCCGCGTGGCCGCCGAGGCTCCGCTCAAGCAGATCGCCGTCAACGCCGGCCTCGAGGGGGGCGTCGTGGCGGAGAAGGTCCGCAACCTCACCCCGGGCGAGGGCCTCAACGCTGCCTCGGGCGAGTACGTCGACATGATCAAGGCCGGCATCATCGACCCGGCCAAGGTCACCCGCTCCGCCCTGGAGAACGCCGCCTCGATCGCGGCGCTGTTCCTCACCACCGAGGCCGTCATCGCCGACAAGCCGGAGAAGGCTGCGCCGGCTGCGCCGGGCGGCGACGACATGGGTGGCATGGGCTTCTGACGAAGGACGTATGCGAAGGCTGGGTCCGAGCTTGCGAGGACCCGGCCGTAGCGGGATTCGAGGAAGAAGCCCAAAGGGCTCAGCTCTGACGCAGAGGACGAGGGGCGGCTCACCGATCGCGGTGGGCCGCCCCTCGCGTGCGCAACGGCTGCCCGTAGGGGTGGGTGGGCACCAGTGGGTGTCTTGCCGCACCGGATCACGCCGGGGAGGAGGTCGGGTGTGCAGCAGCTGTGCACGCTCTGGGGCGCGACCGGGCCGTATGCCGCGGCCGGTGGGTACGTGAGCGAGGTCATGCCGTCCGATCCGTGGGTGGACGTGCGCGCCGGTGGCCGGTCGGGGGAGAGTCGTGGTCGGACCACACCCACGACGCTGCAGGAGCCACGGCATGATGCCCCGCAAGGACACCTTCCTCGCCTGCGTGGTGATCCTCATCTGGGGCGTCAACTTCGTGGCGGCGAAGTATGGGATGGAGGCGATCCCGCCGCTGCTGTTCGCGGCGCTGAGGTTCATGCTGGTCGCCTTCCCCGCGGTGCTGTTCGTGCGTCCTCCGGGCAACGGGTGGCGGACGGTGCTGGCGTGCGGGGCGACGATGTCGGCGGGGCAGTTCGCGTTGCTCTACACCGCGATGAACCTCGGCATGCCGGCGGGCCTGGCGTCGTTGGTGCTGCAGATCCAGACGGTGTTCACGGTGGGCATCGCGGCCCTGGTGCTGCGGGAGCTGCCGACGCGCTGGCAGGTGGCGGGCATCGCCATCGGCGTCGCCGGCATGGTGGTGGTGGGCTGGGAGTTCATGGCGGCAGCGCCGGTGCTGCCGTTCCTGATGACGATCGCGGCCGCGGCGTCGTGGGGGATGGGCAACGTTCTCACCCGGCGCCGGCCGCCGCGGGACGGCTTCTCCCTGGTGGTCTGGTCGGCGCTCGTGGCGCCGGTGCCGCTGCTCGGCCTGTCCCTCTGGCTGGAGGGCTGGGAGCGTGACCTGCACGCGCTGACGCACCTGACCACGACGTCAGTGCTGGGGCTGGCGTTCGTCACCTATGGCGCCTCGATGGCGGGCTACGGCCTGTGGAATCTGCTGCTGTCCCGTCACGCGGCATCGACGGTGTCGCCGTGGTCGATGTTCGTGCCGGTCATCGGCACCGTCGCCGCGTACTTCTACAACGGCGAGACCCCCACGGTCGTCGGCCTCGTGGGGGCGGTGGTCATCATCCTCGGAGTGCTGATGGCCCTGGGCGTCCTCGGCCCGCGCCGCCGGCCCCGCCCGGACGTGCCGGACCGCGAGCACCCGCCTGCGGAGCCGGCAGGCCTGTGACGGGAGAAGGCCGCGGCAGGGCTGGGGGACCCCCTGCCGCGACCCTCCCGACCCGGGCGGGCGAGCCCATGGCCCGCCCGGGAGCTCGTGGGTCAGCGGAACATCGCGGTGTTGGCCTGCTCGGTGTCGGCATACTGCACCCCGGCCTGCTGGAGCAGCCGGTTGATCGACTCCAGCGACTCGCGGACCTGCGACTGGGTGCCGCGCCACTGCGCGATGACGCCCTGGAAGCCGGCGGACGCGCTGCCCTGCCAGGCGTCCTGCAGGGCGGTGAGGCGGCCCATCATGGCCCCGACCTGCGTCTCGATCTCCGCGGAGATCTGGCCGATGTCGGCCGAGGCCGCGGAGATGCGCTCGGTGTCGACGGTGAAGGTTGCGCTCATGGTCCTGGTCCTTTGCTCGAGTCCGACCCTGGTGGCCCGGTCCGTCAAGTGCTCCCCGATCGGCTAGGACC
Organism: Arsenicicoccus cauae; assembly: GCF_009707125.1. Classification (GTDB taxonomy): domain Bacteria; phylum Actinomycetota; class Actinomycetes; order Actinomycetales; family Dermatophilaceae; genus Arsenicicoccus; species Arsenicicoccus cauae. The sequence continues at coordinate 61,519 of NZ_WLVL01000016.1, read as the reverse complement.
AACTCTGCACGGCTCGCCGCGTGACCCCGTCCGCTCGTCCACAGGCGGGGTCGGTTAGCCTGACCGCATGGGGACGGTGACCGCGTGACGCTCTATGTCGACGCTCCGCAGTGGCCCGCGCACGGTCGACACTTCGCGCACCTCATCTCCGACCACTCCTACGCCGAGCTGCACGCGTTCGCCGCGGAGGTCGGGCTGCCCCCGCGGTCCTACGACGGGGACCACTACGACGTGCCGCAGGAACGGCACGCCGAGGTCGTCGCGGCGGGTGCCCGACTGGTCGACGGGCGCGAGCTGGTCCGGCTGCTCCACACCACCGGCCTGCGCTTCCGCAAGCGCAAGGGGGAGCGCCCGATGGGTCGCTACGTGGACGTCGTCCCGACCGTCGCCGGGCCGCACCATCTGGATGTCGTCGTCTCCCACCAGGAGCCCCCCGAGCCGACGACCACCGCGGCGGCGACCTTCGTCTTCGACCGGGCCGACCGCCTGTTGATGGTGCACAGCCGCGCCCGAGGGGGGTGGGAGGCCCCCGCCGGCGCCCGCGAGCCCGGCGAGAGCCCGCGCGCGGGCGCCGTCCGCGAGGTCCGCGAGGAGACCGGTCTGGTGCTCGACGAGGCGCTGCTGCGGCCGATCGGCTACGAGCGGATCACCCAGAGCCGGCCGTCGCCCCGGTGGCCCCACCTCCCGCACTGCCACGTCGCGATCTACGCCGCGGACCTCGACGTGGACGGGCCCTCGCTGACGCCCTACCGCACCGAGGTCCACGACGCGGTCTGGGTGCCGCTCGACGAGGTCCGCGAGCGCTGCTCGCCGCAGTTCTGGTGGCCGGTGCTCGACTGGTTCCTGCAGCACCGCTGACGCGCTCTGGAGGAACCAGCCGGGCAGCGTCCGACCGGACGGCAGCTCAGACGAGCGCCCAGGCCACCGCGACAGTCCCGAGCCCACCAGGCTGCCGATGGTCGACAGGACGGTCCACGCCCTGAGCCCGTCCGCCACGCTGAGCCCGACCAACGGGCTGCGGGGCATACGGTCCTCTCTCCCCGGTGCGACCAGGTCAGGATGGGTCGTCGCTCATGCCAGCCGGGCCAGCTCGTGCTCGACGTTGGCGCGGGCGGCGGCCTCCCAGGCCGTGCGGGCGCGCGTCGTGGCATAGATCTGCGGGCGGTCCAGCAGGGCCGCGAGGATCCGGGAGCGACCGGCCCGGTAGGCCTCGTCCGGGACCGAGGAGTACTCGGCTCGCACCTGGCGGCAGTACTCGTCGAAGCGGTCCGCCGGCGCCCCGAGGATCCACAGGTCGGCGTCGAGGAAGGCGCCGTGCACGGGGTCGCCCGCCACCTCGTGGTCGGTGGTCGCCTGGACCAGCGACGCGACCAGCTCGATCAGGTCCACGTCGGCGTCCAGCTCGTCGAGCAGCTCGACGGCGAGCGCCGCGCTGGCCTGCTCGTTGGCACCCGGCTCGGCGGGGACGTCGTAGACCGCGTCGTGCAGCCACGCCGCCACGCGGCAGGCCAGCAGCTGGGGTGGCGTGAGGGCGTCGTCGGCAGCGAGGCGCCCGAGGACCGCGAGCATCTCGGCCAGATGGTGGATGCCGTGGTAGACGCGGTGCGGCTCGCGCCAGAGGTCGACGAGCCGGGTGGCCGCCCGCTCGAGGAGGACCGCGTCGGCGCGGGGGGCGAGAGCCTGCAGGTCCGCCTGGCAGGCGGCAACGAGGTCGTCCATGCGGTCAGCCTCTCACCCGGTGATCGGCTGGGGGGACCTGCACGGCCAGCGGATCCGGGAGCGGTCGGGCGTGAATCACGCTGAGCCCGGAGACGGCTCGCGTCAGCACGACGTAGAGCCGCCGCAGACCGGTCCGCTCGTCGGGCTCCGCCTCCGCGATGGCGGCCGGCTCGACGACCACCACGCGGTCGAACTCCAGGCCCTTGGCGACGGTCGCGGGCACCACGTCGACCTGGTGCTCGACGTCGCCGTGGTCCACGCCCAGTACGCCGTGCTCGACCCCGACCCCGAGCAGCGCCTGCGAGACCGCGGCCACGCTCCCGTCAGCGACGATCACGCCGATCGAGCCGGGCTGCCGGGCGAGGTGGACGACCCGGGCCGCCGCGGTCGACCAGAGCGAGTCCGCCTGCACCGCAACGATGTCCAGGTCACCGGTGTTGTCGCGCACGGACTGCGGAGCCGCGAGGCCTGGCGCCATGACGGGGAGCAGGCGGGCGGCATACTCGATCACGGCCGCGGGCACCCGGAAGCCGCGGCGCAGCTCGGTCACCTGGCCCTCGGGCTTGCCGAGGTGGCGCAGCGACTCCTCCCACGAGCCCGTGGCCCACGGCGTCGTGCCCTGCGCGATGTCCCCGAGGACCGTCGCGGCGCCGGTCGAGCACCGCCGGCCCACGGCGCGCAGCTGCATCGGTGACAGGTCCTGCGCCTCGTCGAGCATGACGTGCCCGAGGCTGGGCGTGCGGGACAGCAGGTCGGCGAGCTCGTCGAGGAGGACGGCGTCGGCCAGGGTCCAGCGGGCGGCCCCCAGCGTGCGAGGAGCCTTGTCCCACAGCAGTTCTGCCTGCTCCGCAGGGGAGAGTATGCCGTCCGCCGCCGTCTCCAGCGCCGCCGGGTCGGACCACAGCCGGTGCAGGACGGTTGCGGGGTCGAGACGGGGCCACAGGGCGTCGGCATACCGCCGGACGGGGGTGGACCGGGCGACGGCGTCCTGCACCCGGTCGTCGGGAGAATCGCCCGCGGCCTCCATCTGCACCAGCACCGCGTGGGCGAGGCGCTGCGGCAGCATCTGCCGGGCGGCGTCGTAGCGGACGTCGCGGGCCAGGAGCTCCTCGACGATCTCGCGCACCTCGTAGCCCGGGACGCGCCAGCGGCGAGCGCCCCGGGGGACGACCAGCGCGTCCTCGGGGGCCTGGACGGCCGAGCGGACGGCGCGGCGCAGGACCTCCGCGAGGCGGGCGTCGCCCTTGAGGGTCCCGCGACCGGCGGGGTCGGTCGCGCGGACCCGGACGCCCTCGCCGACCAGGCCCTCGATGGTGGTGTGCCGGACCTGCACCTCGCCCAGGGCCGGCAGGACCGCGCCGATGTGCTCGAGGAAGGACGCGTTGGGCCCGATGACCAGGACGCCCTGGCGGGTGAGGCGGTCGCGGTAGGCATAGAGCAGCCACGCCGCGCGATGCAGCCCCACGGCCGTCTTGCCGGTCCCCGGCGCCCCTTGGATGCAGACGGTCGTGCTGTCGTCGACCCGCACCAGCAGGTCCTGCTCGGGCTGGATCGTGGCCACGATGTCGCGCATCGGACCGACCCGAGGACGCTCGATCTCACGGGCCAGGATCTGCGAGCTCGCCTGCTGCTCGGCGCGATCCGTGAGGTGCTCGTCCTCGAGGGCGGTGATGCGGCCACGGTCCAGGCCGAACCTGCGGCGCAGCACCACGCCCATGGGGTCGGTCCGCGAGGCGCGGTAGAACGCCGTCGACGCCGGGGCCCTCCAGTCGATGACCAGAGGGTCCCCGGCGTCGTCGGTGACGTGCCGGCGGCCGACATACCACTGCTCGTCGTGGTGGTCCCCGTCCAGGTCGAGCCGACCGAAGAACAGCGCGGTCGTGGGGTCGTCCTCGAGGGAGCGGGCACGGCGCCAGAGCGTGCGCGCGAGGTGCTCGGCCGCGATCGGGTCGCTGCCCTGCACGTCGACGGCGAGGGTGCGCTCCCGCATCGCGGCGAGCGCGGTGCGGGAGCGGTCGAGGTAGGCCTGCTCGCGGGCCAGCTCGCCGGTGGGGTGCTCGTCGGTGGACGAGGGCATGACGGCAGCACCTTCCGGGTGGCGTGGGGGGGGACCCGCCACCCTAGCCCAGGGCTACGAGGGGTCGGTCACTGGGACGACTTCTGGGCGAAGGTGATCTGCACGTCGTGGCGCTCGCCGTCGCGCAGGTAGGTCACCTTGGCCGTGTCCCCGACCGTCCGCTCGCGCACCTGGGCGACCAGCGCGAGCGACCCCGTCACCGGCTCGTCGTCGATGGCGATGATCGCGTCCTGGGCGCGCAGACCGGCCTTGTCGGCGGGGGAGCCCGAGACGACGTTGGCGATGACGGCGGCCACGCGCTGCCCGTCCCCGTCCTTGACCATGGCGGGCTTGGACGAGACCCCCATGAAGGGGTGCTGCGCCCGTCCTGTCTTGATCAGCTGGTCGGTGATCGAGTTGACCTCGTTGACCGGGATCGCGAAGCCGATGCCGATCGAGCCCGCCTGCCCGCCCGACGACGACCCCATCGAGGCGATCGAGGAGTTGATGCCGATCAGCTGGCCGTCCGCGTTGACCAGCGCGCCACCCGAGTTGCCCGGGTTGATGGGCGCGGAGGTCTGGATCGCGTTGGTGACCACCGGGTCCGCGGCCTGCTGCCCGAACAACCCGCCGTCCTGCTGATCCTGCGAGGAGCGGTCGGTCGACACGGGGCGGTTGAGGGCGCTGACGATGCCGGTGGTGACGGTGCCGGACAGGCCGAGGGGGTTGCCGACGGCCATGACCGGATCGCCCACGGTGAGCTGGTCGGAGTTGCCGATCGCGATGGGCTTGAGGTCCTTGACGTCGCCCTGCAGCTTGATGACGGCCAGGTCGGTCGACGGGTCGAGACCCACGATCTTGGCCTGGAACGCGCGCTGGTCGTCGAGCGTCACGACGATCTGGGCGCCCGACCCGCTGTCGCCCACGACGTGGTTGTTGGTGACGATGTGGCCCTGCTCGTCGAGGATCACCCCCGAGCCCTCGCCGCCGCTGCTGCCGCTCTGCACGGAGATCGACACGACGCTGGGGGAGACGGCCTGGGCCGTGGCCTTCCAGTCGGGGGCGTTGCTGGCGCCCTGGTCGAGCGGCGCCTGGGTGTTGCGGGCCGGGTTGGCGCTGGGCGTGGTCCGGGAGACGCTCGACGTCTGCTGGCCCCGGTCGCCCGCGAACAACGCGTAGGTCCCGCCGCTCGCCAGCGCGGCCGCGGCCACGGCCGCCGTCGGCACCTGCCACCAGCCGGCGCGGCGACGCCGCGGGCTCACCGGCGCGGATCCACCCACCGGGCCGTATGCCGGTCCGCTGCCTCCCGGGCCGCCGCCACCCGGGCCGTCACCCTGCTGGCTGGGCTGGCTGGGCGCGGCGTAGGGGTTGGACGTGCCTGGCTGGACGACGCGGGGGATCTCCTGGGTGGAGCTGTGGCGGGGGATCTCCTGCGTGTGCTGCGGGTCGACGCGTGGGTCGACGACTGGGTCCCTGCGGGGGTTGTCCTGCAGGGGGGGCTGCGAACCGGGTTGGTGCTGGTCGTTCATCGTGACTCCTCGGGGGCCTGAGGTCTCGAAGGGTGGTCCATCGACCTAGGCCGATGCTGGTGGGTCGCTGTGGGGCTGCTGTGGGTCGGTGGGCAGGCGGACCCGGAAGGTCGCTCCGCCACCGGGGGTGGGGACGATCGTGACATCCCCGTGGTGCGCGCCGGTAATGGCGGCCACGATGGCGAGTCCGAGCCCGGTGCCGCCGGGGTGGCTCGTGCGGCCACGGGAGGGGTCGTTGCGGAAGAACCGCTCGAACACCTTGGCCGACAGCTCGGGGTCGATGCCGGGACCGTGGTCGCGGATCTCGATGGTGGTCCAGGCGTCGCCGTCGTCCCCCCGACCCTGGCCCACGGCCAGCTCGATCGGGGTGCCGGCGGGCGTGTGATTGATGGCGTTGCCGACGAGGTTGGTGACCAGCTGGCGCAGCTTGGACTCGTCGCCGCGCACGGGGTTGGCGTCGATGGGCCCGTGCAGGCCGAGCATCGTGATGTCGCGGTCCGGGGCGAGGGCGCGGGCGTCCTGGGCGGCGTCGGCGAGGACCACCGTCAGGTCGACCGAGGTGAACTCCATGGGTCGTTGCTCGTCGAGGCGGGCGAGCGACAGGAGGTCCTCCACCAGGGCTCCCATGCGCGTCGACTCGTCCTCGATCCGTTGGAACACCTGTCGCACGTGCTCCGGCTGGGTCACCGCCCCCTGGCGGTAGAGCTCGGCATACCCCCGGACGGCGGCCAGCGGTGTCCGCAGCTCGTGCGAGGCGTCGGCCACGAACTGCCGCATCCGGGTCTCGCTGGCCTCGACGTGCTGGAAGGACCGCTCGATGTGGCTGAGCATGACGTTGAGGGAGTCCGAGAGGCTGCCGACCTCGTCGTCCGCGGAGCGGGCCGGCACGCGCCTCGTCAGGTCTCCGCCGGCGATGGCCTTGGCGGTGTCCTCGATCTGACGCAGCGGGCGGAAGGCGCGGCGGATCGCGAACCAGCCGGCGACCATCAACGCCGTCACCGCCGCCAGCCCGATGAGCAGCGAGAAGAGCGTGACCTGGCTGGTGGTCTTCTCCACGCCGCGCATCGACACGGCGACGGCGTAGGTGCCCGAGTCGCCGTCGAGCTTGTCCGCGACCACCCGCCAGCGCTGGAGCCCGTCCCTGGACCGCACCTCGAAGATCTGGTGGGTCCGGACCTCGGGGGCGTCCATCTCGAGGCGGGGGATGTCCGGGTGCTCGTCCTCCGTCTGCGGCTGGAACACGATCTGCCTGCTGGATCCTCTGGGAAAGAAGACGACCGCGTAGCTGGTCGGGAAGTAGTCGAGCTCCTGCTCGGTGGCGATCGCGTCGAGCGCGCTCGCGCTGAGGGGCCCGGCGCTGAGTCGCAGCTCCTGGTCGGTGCGCTGGACCAGCTGGCGCTCGAGGAGCCACGTGGTGGCGCTCGTCGTCAACGTCAGGGCACCGGCCATCAGCACGACGAGGATCAGCACCAGCCGGTGGGTCAGCGGCATGCGCTGCAGCCAGCGGTGGACCGAGACGCCCACCGCCGACCCGCGCACCCGCGACATCCGACCGGCCAGGCGACTCACGAGATCTCGGGAGGCAGCCGCAGGACGTAGCCCACGCCGCGCTTGGTGTGGATCAGCGGCGGCTCGATGGAGTCGACCTTGCGACGCAGGTAGGAGATGTAGGACTCGACGATGCCGGCCTCGCCGCGGAAGTCGTAGTCCCAGACGTGGTCGAGGATCTGCGCCTTGGACAGCACCCGGTTGGGGTTGAGGATCAGGTAGCGCAGCAGCTTGAACTCGGTCGGGGAGCAGTCGATGACCTTGCCCGCGCGACGGACCTCGTGCGAGTCCTCGTTGAGCTCGAGGTCGTGGAAGCGGATCGTCCCGTCCTCGGGCTCGTCCTGGCGCGTGCGGCGCAGGACGGCGCGGATGCGGGCCACGACCTCCTCCAGGCTGAACGGCTTGGTGATGTAGTCGTCGCCGCCGATCGTGAGGCCCTTGACGCGGTCATCGACCGCGTCGCGCGCCGTGAGGAAGACGATGGGGACGTGGCGGCCGGCCTCGCGCAGCTTGGTCGTGACGGTGAAGCCGCTCATGTCAGGCAGCATCACGTCCAGGACGACCAGGTCGGGCTCGTGCTCCTCGGCGAGGACCAGGGCGGCCCCGCCGTCACCGGCGGTGAACACCTCGAACCCCGCGAATCGCAGGCTGGTCGCGAGGAGCTCGCGGATGTTGGGCTGGTCCTCGACGACCAGGAGTCTGGCTTCGGGCGTAGTGGTCACGGGGTGGAGTCTGACCCCTGCCGCTGGAGGTTTCCTGGGAGACTGCTGGATCAGCAGGCCGTATGTCGCCCGCCCCGGCGTCTGGCGGCGTGGCGCCGACGGCGAGGGGTCGCAAAGATGGGCGACACGCCGTGGGCTGCGACATTCGCGCCCCCTCGCCGCGGCTGGCAGTGCCGCGCGGGCGGCGAGGGGTCGCAAAGGTGGGCGACACGCCGTGGGCTGCGACATTCGCGCCCCCTCGCGCGGCCGGGTCAGGCGTCCAGCCGCCTGGCAGCGTCATACGGCGTGGTTGTCCACAGGCCGACGCGTCCCCGCCGGCGCCGTCCACAGGCGCGCACCAACGGCTGTCCGCGATGTGACGACGAGCGCATGCTGCCCGTCATGGATGAGCTGCCACGGCACCTGACGTCCGGCGAGGCCCGCCGCCGAGGCATCACGCGCGCGACGCTCACGGCGTCGGGGCTCGTGCGGACCCATCACGGCCTGTGGGCGGCCGACGTTCCTCACTCGCTGACGGAGGCGATCACCCACGTAGCCAGGGTGATTCGCGGGCGCTGGGCATTGTGTGGCTGGTCGGCCGTGGAGCTGCTGGGGCTCCCCGAGCGCTCCTCTTGGCAGCCCGGCGACCCGGTGCATGTCTGCGTGCCCACCGCTCGGCGCGTCCGGCGTGACGGAGTCGTGTCGCACAAAGGTCTCGAGCGCCGCAGGGTGGTGGACGTCGGCGGGATCCCGGTGGTCGCGGGCATCTGGGCCGTCGCGGACGTGCTCACGGACCCGCTCGTCACGCATGACGACCTGGTGCGGCTGTGCGACGGCTACCTGCACCTCGGCGGCCCGGCCGACTCCTTGCTGGCGCTGGCCTCCCTCGACCGCCGAGGGGTGAGGCAGCTGCGGGCGGCCCTGCACGACGTCAGGCGCGGCGCCGAGTCGCCGCGCGAGACCGACCTGCGCGTCCTGCTGACCAGGGCAGGGCTGCCGGAGCCCGAGCAGCAGGTCCGGCTGGTGGGCGCGGATGGTGCGACGGTGTGCCGGTTCGACCTCTACTGGGAGGAGTTCGCCCTGGGAGGCGAGTTCGACGGAGACGGGCACCGCACGGAGCGTCGACGCTGGCGCGGCGACCGGCGGACCGACAGGCAGGCCCTGCTGCTCGGGCACCGGCGGCTGCGCGTGACGTCGGACGACCTGGAGCCGGGCCGGCTGCACGAGACGGTGGAGGACTTCCGGACGTCGATGGTGCCGGTGAGCATGCCGCCACGGGGTCGGCTGGTGCGGACGGTCGACTCGTCGCCGCTGGACCTGCCGTGGTGACGGCTGGAGGCGCCGCGCGGGCGGCGAGGGGTCGCAAAGGCGCGCGACATGCCGTGGGTTGTGACATTCGCGCCCCCTCGGCGCGCCTGGCGGCGTGGCGCGGGCGGCGAGGGGTCGCAAAGGCGCGCGACACGCCGTGGGTTGTGACATTCGCGCCCCCTCGGCGCGCCTGGCGGCGCCGGGAGCAGGGCGACGGGCAAGGCGAGTCAGCCGAGGTCGGCGGCGTCGACGATCGTGTAGGCGTAGCCCTGCTCCGCGAGGAAGCGCTGGCGGTGGGCCGCGAAGTCGGCGTCGACCGTGTCGCGCGTGACGACGGTGTAGAAGTGCGCCGTGCGTCCGTCGGCCTTGGGACGCAGCAGCCGACCGAGCCGCTGGGCCTCCTCCTGGCGCGACCCGAAGGTCCCCGACACCTGGATCGCCACGCTCGCCTCGGGCAGGTCGATCGAGAAGTTCGCGACCTTGGACACGACCAGCAGCGAGAGCTCCCCGGCGCGGTAGGCGTCGAACAGCCGCTGACGCTCCCTGACGGTCGTCGAGCCCGTGATGACGGGGGCATCCAGCCGTGCGGCGAGCGCCTCGAGCTGGTCGAGGTACTGCCCGATGACCAGTGTCGGCTCGCCGGCGTGCCGCGCCACCAGCCGCGACACCACCTCGTCCTTGGCCTGCGCGCACGAGGAGAGGCGATAGCGCTCCTCGGGCTCGGCGATGGCATACGCCATGCGGTCGGCGTCGGGCATGGACACCCGCACCTCCACGCAGTCGGCCGGGGCGATCCAGCCCTGCGCCTCGATGTCCTTCCACGGGGCGTCGTAGCGCTTGGGCCCGATGAGCGAGAAGACGTCGGACTCGCGGCCGTCCTCGCGCACCAGGGTCGCGGTCAGCCCCAGCCGTCGGCGCGCCTGCAGGTCCGCCGTCATGCGAAAGATGGGGGCCGGCAGGAGGTGCACCTCGTCATACAGGATCAGCCCCCAGTCGCGGGCGTCAAGCAGCTCGAGGTGGGGGAAGGTGCCCTTGCGCCGGGTCGTGAGGACCTGGTAGGTCGCGATGGTCACCGGGCGGATCTCCTTGCGGGCGCCGGAGTACTCGCCGATCTCGTCCTCGGTCAGGGAGGTGCGGCGGACGAGCTCGTCGCGCCACTGCCGCGCCGAGACCGTGTTGGTGACCAGGATCAGCGTCGTGGCTCGGGCGCGCGCCATGGCGCCGGCCCCGACGAGCGTCTTGCCCGCCCCGCACGGCAGCACGACGACGCCGGACCCCCCGTCCCAGAAGCCGTCGATCGCCTGCTGCTGGTAGGGGCGCAAGGCCCAGTCGCGCTCGTCGAGGTCGATCGGGTGCGCCTCGCCGTCGACATAGCCCGCGAGGTCCTCGGCGGGCCAGCCGACCTTGAGCAGCTCCTGCTTGAGGTGGCCCCGCTCCGAGGGGTGGACCACCACGGCGTCATCGCTGAGCGCCTCCCCGAGGAGCGGACGGATCCGCTTGTGCCGCAAAACTTCCGCGAGGACGGCGAGGTCGGTCGTCCGCATCACCAGGCCGTGCCCGGGGTCCTTGACCAGCGTCAGCCTGCCGTAGCGGTCCATGGTGTCGGCGACGTCGACGAGCAGAGCCTGGGGGACGGCATACCGGCTGTGGGTGAGCAGGGCGTCGACCACCTGCTCGGCGTCATGACCGGCCGCGCGGGCGTTCCACAGACCGAGGGGCGTGACGCGATAGGTGTGCACGTGCTCGGGGGCGCGCTCCAGCTCGGCGAACGGCGCGATCGCCCGCCGGGCCGCTTCGGCGCCGGGGTGGTCGACCTCGAGCAGCAGGGTCTTGTCGCTCTGGACGATGAGGGGGCCGTCAGGCATCAGACGGCGACCGGGGTGGACGTCAGGGTCGGGACCGGCGAGGGCGTCATGGTCGGCAGGTCCGCCTGCTCCATGAACCACAGGAAGCCGGCCACCCCGGCGATCAGCAGGACGACGCCCAGGACCACGTTGAGCACGAGGACGATCCACGCGACGGCGGCGAGGCGGCCGGCGCGCCGCGGATCGCTGCGGTGCTGGACGATCCCGACGATGCCGAGGACCGCGCTGGGCAGGCCGACGATGAACGCCGTCGACAGGGCCGCCAGCACGCTGACCACCGTCACGACGATGGCGTTGACCGGGGCGCCGGGGGAGGGAGCGCCGTAGGCCGGCTGCCCGTAGGCCGACTGTCCATATGGCGGCTGGCCGTAGGACGGCTGGCCCTGGCTCTGGGAGTACCCCGGACGGCCGTAGCCGGGCTGAGCGGGGTGACCACCCTCGGCATACGGGCGAGGTGTGGGGTCGTCGGCGGGCGGCTGGCTGCTCATCGGTGCTCCTCGGGTCGGTCGTGACGTCAACCCCACCTGGTGCTGGTTGCTTCCCAGCAGGCTAGCGGGGTGGGGCAGGATGGTCCTCGACGCCGTCGACGAGGACCGTCGCCGCCGACACCGAGGAGCGAGATGCGCCAGCCCCAGCACGAGCCGATGACCGGTGCGCCGGATCGGGTGACGATCTACGAGGTGGGGGCGCGCGACGGCTTGCAGAACGAGAAGTCGATCGTGCCCGTGGAGGTCAAGGCGCAGTTCGTGAGGCGGATGCTCGCCGCGGGCCTCGAGACGGTGGAGATCACGAGCTTCGTGTCGCCGCGGTGGGTGCCGCAGCTGGCCGACGCCGCCGACCTCGTGACCGCGCTCGGCGCTGACGCGCTCGGCACGCAGCGTCCGGTGCTGGTGCCCAACGAGCGGGGGCTCGACCGGGCGCTCGACCTGGGGGTGTCCTCGGTGGCGATCTTCGGGTCGGCGACCGAGACCTTCGCCTCGAGGAACCTCAACTCCACGGTGCTTGACCAGTTCACGATGTTCGAGCCCGTGGCCAAGCGCGCCAAGGACGAGGGGCTGTGGCTGCGGGCCTACGTGTCGATGTGCTTCGGCGACCCCTGGGAGGGCGACGTGCCCATCGACCAGGTCGTCGACGTGTGCGCGCGGATGATGGACCTCGGCGCGGACCAGCTCTCGCTGGGCGACACCATCGGCGTGGCGACGCCCGGCCACGTGGGTCGGCTGCTGGCGGCGCTGGCCGAGCGGGGGATCGGCGCGGACCGGGTGGCCGTGCACTTCCACGACACCTACGGCCAGGCGCTCGCGAACTCGCTCGAGGCGATCCGGCTCGGGGTGCGCACCATCGACGCCTCGGCGGGTGGGCTGGGCGGCTGCCCCTATGCCAAGTCCGCGACCGGCAACCTCGCCACCGAGGACCTGGTGTGGGCGCTGCACGGGATGGGCGTGTCGACCGGTGTTGACCTCGAGGCGTTGGTCGCCACGTCCGTGTGGATGGCCGAACAGCTCGGCAGGCCGTCGCCGTCGCGCGTGGTCAAGGCGCTGTCGGGGGGCTGACCTCAGCCCTGCTGTGCCCGCCGTGGCGCCTCTCGACGAGGGGAATGGGGTGGGCGGGGTGGTCGGCGGGGACGGAGCGTCGGGTCGGGCTAGGCCTGGGCGCGGAGCTCGGCGGTGAGGGCCGCCGCCATGTCGCGGCAGAAGGCCGCGGGGTCCTCGTCGGGCGAGATCGTCTCGGGGATCACACGGTGGGCAGTGCCCGCCTCGACGAGCTCCGGCGCCGAGATCCGCTGACGCCGGGTCATCTCGGGCGCGTGGTCCGGGGTGCCGTGCACGATCACCGAGGCGCCCTCGGGCGGCAGGGGCGACAGCCAACCGTGCTCCGCCACCACCACGCGCCGCGCGGGCAGCAGCGCCAGGGCCCCGCCCCCGCATCCCTGACCGAGCAGCAGCGCGACGCTCGGCACGGTCAGCTGGGTCATCTCCGCGATGCACCGGGCGATCTCACCCGCGAGCGCACCCTCCTCGGCGGTGACCGACAGGTCGGCGCCGGGGGTGTCGATGACCGAGACGAGGGGCAGCCCCAGCTCCTCGGCGAGGCGCATGCCGCGGCGGGCCGAGCGCAGGGCCGCCGGGCCCATGGACTGGCGGGCCTGGTTGCGTCGGTCCTGGCCGACGAGCACGCACGGGTGGCCGCCGAACGAGGTCAGCGCGAGCATCAGCCCCGCGTCGGCCTGCCCCTCGCCCGTGCCGGACAGGGGCATGACCTCATCGGCGGCATACCGCAGGAGCTCGCGCACCCCGGGGCGGCGCGGGGAGCGGGTGATCTCGACGGAGGTCCAGGCGTGGCCCGGGTCGGCGGGCGGCTCCCAGCGCGGGGCCGGTGGGGCGGGCAGGGTGCCCTGCCCGTCACGGCGGTGGGGGTGCAGCAGGCGCAGCACCCGTGCCGCGACGGTCGCGAGGTCCTCCGACGGGACGACCGCGTCGATGACGCCCTTGTCGACGAGGTTCTCGGCGAGCTGCACACCCGTGGGGAAGGGCTGGCCGTTGAGCGCCTCGTAGACCTTGGGACCGAGGAAGCCCACCAGCGCGCCGGGTTCGGCGACGGTCACGTGGCCCAGGGACCCCCATGAGGCAAACACGCCACCGGTCGTGGGGTGCCGCAGGTAGACGAGGTAGGGCAGGGCGGCCGCCTTGTGGTCCACGATGGCGCGGGAGATCGTCACCATCTCGACGAAGGCGGGCGTGCCCTCCTGCATGCGGGTGCCCCCCGAGGCGGGCGCGGCGATCAGGGGCAGCCCCTCGGCGGTGGCCCGCCGCACCGCCGCCGTGATCCGCGCCGCGGTGGCCGCGCCGATCGAGCCGCCGAGGAAGCGGAACTCGCCGACGACGACGGCGACGGGCAACCCGTCGATCAGGCCCCGGCCGGTGAGCACGGCCTCGTCCACCCCGCTGCGCTCGGCGGCCGCGTCGAGCTCGGCGGCGTACTCGGGGGAGACGCCGTCCCGGTCGGGCGGCGTGTCCCAAGAGACGAAGCTGCCGGGCTCGAGGACGAGGCCGATCAGCTCACGGGCGCCGGGTCGCTGCGGCGTCATGGGAACTCCTTGGTCGGCGGGTGGCCACGCGATCGTGACGATAGTCAGGTCAGGCCTGCGAGACGCCGGTGATGCGGTGCAGCGTGAGGATCCTCTCGACGTTGCTCGTCCCCGCGGTGCCGTAGACCCGTCCGCCCTCCACGCGGCGGGGGTGGAACAGCAGCGTCGTCGCCACCCCGTCCGGGCCGGCGTGGCTGAGCCGCACGGGGTGGCGGTCGGCGACGGCCTCGCGCAGGACGCCGAGGACCACCGCCGGGTCCGTGCCGCCCGCCGCGTCCTCGTCGACCCGCCCGTCGGCCCTCCCGTCGACCCCCGCCTGCCCTGCGCGCAGCAGGGCGACCAGGTTCTCGGCATACGGCCGGTCGACGACGCTGGTGAGCGTGGGTGGGGAGGTGTGCCGCCGAGCAGGCGCGCGATGCGTGGAGCCGCGCGGCACGGCCACCACCCCGTCGGCGGTCTCCGCGACGGGCGCGAGGCCACGCTCGCGCAGGGTGGTGAGCAGCACGTCGCCGCCGACCGGGCTGACGAGCACCGTCGGGGCGATGCGCCGCAGACCGAGCAGGCCGAGGGCAGGGTCGGCGAGGATCGCGTCCAGGGTGACCGGGTCCTCGCTGCGGACGTATGACGACGCCGCCGCCACCCGGAGCCGGCCGTGGCGCCGGGTGGCGTCGTTGACGAGGTAGGTCAGGGGCTGCGGCACGGGCGTCGCGCTGGCTTCGGCGAGGGCGTCGAGGAGCTGCTCGGCGGTCCACCCGGCGTCGAGGGCGCGCAGGATCGAGCTCTCGGTGAAGCGGTGCACGGTGGCGCCGCCGCGGGACTCGACGTCCGCCGCGAGGCGCAGGAGCCGCGCCAGCTCGCCCTCGACCCGGCCGGGCGCGACCGCGGTGAGGTCGGCCTGCAGCAGGATCTCCTCGACGGGGGCGGGCAGGTGCGGGTGCATCGCCTCGGTCGCGGAGGTGAGGTCCGGCGGGGTGGAGGCGACCAGGCTGCGCCCGGCGCTGCCGAGGGCCCCCCGGCCGGTCAGGCCCAGCCACTCCGCCTCGCGGACGACGGCGGCGACGACCCGGTCCAGGTCGGCCACCCGGCGCAGCGGCCGGCGCCAGCGGAGACGCGCGACGAGCCCGTCGACGGTCGGGGCGGACCAGGGCGGCAGCTCGGCGAGATCGGCGAGGACGTCAGCCCGGAGCGCTCGCACGGGGGGCCAGTGCGCGTCCGGGGAGAGGGCGTTGATCGACGAACCTCCGCGCTCCGCGGGCGAACCCACGAGGTGCGGCGCCCGGCTCGACCGCAGCCACGCGTCCGCGAGGGCGGCCCAGCGCGCGGGCGGCTCCTGCTGCAGCCAGTCGTCGTAGCCCTCTGTCGGCGCCCACACCGGGTCGAGCCCGCCGTCGTCGGCGAGCAGCCCGGCGGCGTGCGCCACCTCCACGAGGAACGCCGCGTGATCCACCGGCACGTCCAGGGACGACGCCAGGGCGCGCAGGTCACGCACGGCCAGGCCTCGCGTCCGCAGGACCCGCGGCGGGCGCTCGGCCCACTGCGTCGCCGTCTCGTCGACGAGACCCAGGAGCTCGCCGGCCGCGCCGCCGGCGGCCTGGTCCACCAGGGCGGCCGGGCGGGGCGTGAGGGCGACCTGCGGGGGGTGCAGGGCCACGTCCTCGAGCAGCCGCCCGCCGCCCAGCATCGAGTCCGACGGCCCGGGGCCTGCGGGGCGGGGTCCGAGCAGCTCCGCCACGGTGCGGGCGACGCTGATGCGGTCGGTGGATCGCCATACGAGAGCGAGGGACTCGAGACGACACAGGATGTCGAGCAGGTCCTGGGAGCCACGGTCGGTCCCCAGCCGGGAGGCCGCCCGGTCGACGTCGGCCGGTGTCCCGGTCGCGAGCAGCGCCTCGAGGACCTGCAGGTGTGCGGTGTCCAGGCGCTCGAGCGCGCGCTGGATCGAGGCGCGGGTCCCGGAGCGGGCGGCGAGGGCGGTGATGTCCGTCGGCGCCGGGCGGGCGAGGTCGGGCCGGGCCACGAGCAGGGCGACGAGCTCGTCGTCCGAACGGCCGCGCAGGGCATCGGCGAGGCTGCGGGCGCGTGGCGCGTCGGGGCGGGGGGTCACCGTCCAACGTTAAGACCTGCCGGGGGCGGGGCCATCGACCTGGGGGACGAGGGCCGGTCGATGCCCTCGCCGGGGGCGGGGCGGCCACGTGAGGGAGGACCGCTGGTGGCGCGGACCGCACCGTTTGGCGCGCCATCCCTTGCCGCCGTCCGCGGGGGACACGAGACTGCGAGCCATGACGGCAACGACGCTCTCGTACACCTCCGGCACCTCCGACACCCCGCTGCTCGGGGAGACCATCGGCGACAACCTCGAGCGCACGGTGGCGCGCTTCGGGGACCGGCTGGCGCTCGTGGACGTGCAGAGCGGACGGCGCTGGACGTATGCCGAGCTCGACGCCGCCGTGGACGAGGTCGCCAAGGGCCTGGTCGCCGCGGGGCTCGAGCGCGGGGACCGGGTGGGCATCTGGTCGCCGAGCTGCCCGGAGTGGACGATCGTGCAGTACGCCACCGCCAAGGCGGGCGTCGTGCTGGTCAACATCAACCCCGCCTACCGCGCCCACGAGCTCGAGTACGTCGTCAAGCAGTCCGGCATGCGCATGGTCGTGAGCGCGGTGTCCTACAAGACCTCGATGTACCAGCAGATGCTCGAGTCGATCCGCCACGACTGCCCGGACCTCGAGCAGGTCGCCTACCTCGGCGAGGAGTCCTGGGAGCGGCTGCCCGCGTCGGGCGCCGCGGTGAGCGACGAGGACCTCGACGCGCGGATGGCGCAGCTGTCCGCCGACGACCCGATCAACATCCAGTACACCTCGGGGACCACCGGCTTCCCCAAGGGCGCGACGCTCTCGCACCACAACATCCTCAACAACGGCTACTTCGTCGGCGAGATGATCCGCTACACCGAGCAGGACGTCGTCTGCATCCCGGTGCCCTTCTACCACTGCTTCGGCATGGTGATGGGCAACCTCGCGTGCACCTCGCACGGCGCCGCCATGGTCATCCCCGCCCCGACCTTCGACCCGGTGGCGACGCTGGAGGCGGTGTCCCAGGAGGGCTGCACCAGCCTCTACGGCGTGCCGACGATGTTCATCGCCGAGCTCGGGCTGGCGGACTTCGACCGCTACGACCTGTCGACGCTGCGCACGGGGATCATGGCCGGCTCGCCGTGCCCGGTCGAGGTGATGAAGAAGGTCATCGACCGGATGAACATGGCCGAGGTGGCCATCAACTACGGCATGACCGAGACCTCGCCGGTGTCGACGTCGACGCGCACCGAGGACGACCTGCGCCGCCGCACCGAGACCGTCGGGAGGGTCATGCCGCACCTGGAGGTCAAGATCGTGGACCCGGCCACCGGCCTCACCGTCCCCCGAGGGCAGACCGGCGAGCTGTGCACCCGTGGCTACTCGGTGATGCTGGGCTACTGGGGCCAGCCGGACAAGACCGCCGAGGCCATCGACGCGGGCCGGTGGATGCACACGGGTGACCTGGCGACGATGGACGAGGACGGCTACTGCGCGATCGTCGGACGGATCAAGGACATGGTGATCCGCGGCGGGGAGAACGTCTATCCGCGCGAGATCGAGGAGTTCCTCTACACCCACCCCGACATCGCGGACGTCCAGGTGATCGGGGTCCCCGACAAGAAGTTCGGCGAGGAGCTCATGGCGTGGATCATCATGCGCGAGGGGGCGACGGCGCTGACCGTGGACGGTGTCCGGGAGTTCTGCACCGGACAGCTCGCGCACTACAAGATCCCCCGCTACGTGCACATCACCGACAGCTTCCCGATGACGGTGACGGGCAAGATCCGCAAGGTCGAGATGCGCGACCGGGCCGGCGAGCTCATCGACCAGGGGTGACCGGCGACGTCCGGGGCGTCCTCGCCTAGGGTGGCGGGCATGAGCGAGCAGGTGCTGCCGAGCGGCGCGCAGTGGACCATCCGGCACGGCGACCTCGAGGCGGTGGTCACCGAGGTCGGAGCGACCCTGCGGTCGTGCACGTATGCCGGACGCCCGCTGGTCGCGGGGTCGCCGCAGGACGCGCCGGCCCTGCATGCGCGGGGCACCGTGCTGATCCCGTGGGTCAACCGGATCCGCGACGGGCGATACACGGTCGACGGCGTGGAGCGGCAGCTGGCCCTCACCGAGCCCGCCCGCCACAACGCCCTGCACGGCCTGGTGCAGTGGCTGCCGTGGGCGCCGGTGCACGTGGCGGACGACCGGGTGACCCTGGGTGCCCGCCTGCACCCGCAGCAGGGCTGGGACTGGACCCTGGACCTGCTGATGGGCTACCGCGTGGGCGACGACGGCCTCACGGTCACCCCCACCGTCACCAACCTCGCCAGCACGGCGGCGCCGCTCGGCGTCGGGGCCCACCCCTACCTGACGGTGGGGGAGGACCGGGTGGACGACCTCGAGATCCGGTGCCCCGCTGCGTCATACGTCGCCGTCGACCCCGAGCGTCTCCTGCTCGTCGGTGACACCGTCGCCGACAGCCTGCGGCCCGTCGACGGCACGCCCCAGGACCTGCGCGAGGCGACCGTGGGCGACCGGGAGCTCGACACCGCCATGACGGGCCTGGCCGCGGACGACGACGGGCGCTGGCGCATCACCCTCTCCCACGGGGGCCGCAGCACCACGCTGTGGGCCGACGCGCAGGCCTATCCCTGGACGCAGGTCTACACCGGTCACGACCTCCCCGAGGGCTACGCCCGCACGAGCGGCCTGGCGGTCGAGCCGCTGACCTCTGCGCCCGAGGCCTTCAGGACCGGTGAGGACGTCCTGCGCCTGGACCCGGGTCGCTCCTGGTCGGCCTCGTGGGGCCTCACCCCCTGGTGAACCGTTAGCCTGGTGGGCAGGGCACGTGCTCACCAGGATGCACGCGCCCCGACGCCGACCCCGCACACGGGCCGGCCAACGACGAGATCGACACGAGGTGGACCAGTGCCAACGGGCAAGGTCAAGTGGTACGACACGGACAAGGGCTTCGGCTTCCTGGCCGACGACGAGGGGGGCGACGTCTTCGTCCACGCCAACGCCCTGCTCGAGGGGACGACCGCGCTCAAGCCTGGCACCCGCGTGGAGTTCGGGGTCATGGACGGGCGGCGGGGGGCGCAGGCCCTGTCGGTCACGGTCCTGGACCAGGCACCCTCGGTGGCGCGCAAGCTCCACGACAAGAAGCGCAAGCCGGCCGACGAGATGGTCGGCATCGTCGAGGACACCATCAGGCTGCTCGACGGGGCGTCCATGCAGCTGCGCAAGGGGCGCTACCCCGACGCGGCCGGGTCCGCCAGGCTCGCGGCCGCCCTGCGGGCCATCGCCGACACCTTCGACGGGAGCTGACCGATGGCCACCATCAAGCCCGACCCGACGCTGACCGCGGCGGTCGACCTCGCGCGTTCCGCCGCCGAGAGCATCGCCGAGGCCGGGGCCGTGGGCGACCACCTGGCCGTCGTGATGGAGGGCGAGCGGGTGGCGACGCACCAGTTCGCGTGCCTGTCGGCGGGATACCCCGACTGGCGGTGGTCGGTGACGGTCACCCGGGTCGCCCGCTCCAAGCACGTCACCGTCTCCGAGACCCACCTGCTCCCGAGCGAGACGAGCATCGTCTCTCCGCCCTGGGTGCCGTATGCCGAGCGCATCGCCCCCGGCGACCTCGGTCCCGGGGACATCAACCCCTATGTCGAGCAGGACCCCAACCTCGAGGCCGGCTTCGAGGCGACGGGGGACGAGGACGTCGACCAGATGGCGCAGTGGGAGCTGGGCCTCGGACGCAAGCGCGTGCTGTCGGCGGAGGGGCGCGAGGACGCAGCCCAGCGCTGGTACGACGGCGACAACGGCCCCACCGCCGAGGTCGCCGTCAAGGCTCCGGAGCGCTGCTCGTCGTGCGGGTACTTCCTGCCGATGGCCGGTGCCCTGCGCCGGTCCTTCGGGGTGTGCGCCAACGCCTGGTCCCCCTCGGACGGCCGCGTCGTCACCCTCGACCACGGCTGCGGCGCGCACAGCGAGGTCGACCTGCCTGCCCACGACCCCCGCCCGCTCGACCCGCCCGTGGTGGACGACCTGGCGGTTGACCTCGAGGTGGCGCACACCTCCGAGGTGACGGTGGCCGAGGCCCCGGACGACGCGCCCACCGCCGAGGTGACGGTGGCTGAGATGACGGTGGCCGAGGCCCCGGAGGAGGCGCCGACCGCCGAGGTGACGGACGAGGCGTCCACCGCCCAGCCCGAGCCCGAGCCCGTGACCGAGGCCACGCCACCTGCCCCTCGTCGCGGCCGGCGCGGCTCGCGTCGTGCCGGCGCCCCCGCGGGCCCGGCGACGCCACGCACCGACCCGGCGACCGACGCGGCCGCCCAGCGGGTGGCCGAGCTCGTCGGCGACGCCTGAGCCGACCGCGCCCTGCGGTCCGCGCGCAACCAGCTGCTGCACTCATGAGCGCGTCCGCACGACGGGGTGTTGCGCCACAACGGAACTCGCGAGCCCCCAGCAGGGCGCGCTGCAGATGTGCAGCAGTTGTGCACGCTCCCGGACGACCCTCGGGCCGTCAGGCGCCCTTGTCGGCGCCACGCCCGCTGCGGACGTACGCCAGCCCCAGCACGCCGAGCGCGATCCCCGTCACGCATGCCCACGGCCACCAGGCGCGGGAGTCGAGGTGCAGGTCCGGGACGATCAGGACGACCAGCAGGGCGGCGACCCACAGCCAGGTGCCGAGCGCCACGACCCGGTCGGTGCGCACCCGCATCAGCGGCACGGTCGTCGGGTCGATGGGGCGGCGCTGCTCGGTCACGCCTCCAGGCTAGTGCCCGGGCCAGTAGCTCCCGCCCGGCGCGCGCAGGACGACCTCGGGCTCCACGGCGGCTCCTTCCCCGTGAGTGACTCGGGGGCACTGTGGGGTCGCGGCCCTGCCGGCGCAAGGCCTGGCCGGCGTGCGTCACCCGGGTACCGCCGCCGGGCGGTCACCTGGTGGCGCCGGCGCGGGCGGCATACGGCACGCCGGTAGGATCCGGGGACATGACGCAGGCCCCCTCCCGCACCCCTCGCAACGCGCCGCCCTCAGGCGGGCTCGACCGCTACTTCCGCATCACCGAGCGTGGTTCGTCGATCGGCCAGGAGGTGCGGGGCGGGATCGTCACGTTCTTCACGATGGCCTACATCGTCGTGCTCAACCCGCTCATCATCGGCACCGTCCCGGACTCGACCGGCGGCTTCCTCGGCGGGGGAGACCCGGACCGCGCGCGCATGCTCGTGGCCGCCGGCACCGCGCTGGTCGCCGGGCTCATGACGATCCTCATGGGTGTCGTCGCCAACTTCCCGCTGGCCCTCGCGACGGGGCTGGGGCTCAACGCCTTCCTGGCGTACGGCGTGGCCCAGATGCCGCAGATGACCTGGGCCGACGCGATGGGTCTGATCGTCCTCGAGGGCATCATCATCCTCGTGCTCGTGCTGACGGGCTTCCGCAAGGCGGTGTTCCACGCGATCCCCGCGCAGCTCAAGACCGCCATCTCGGTCGGCATCGGCCTGTTCATCACCCTGATCGGTCTGATCGACGCGGGCTTCGTGCGCAAGCCGAGCGGCCCCACCCCGGTCGAGCTGGGCATCGGCGGCTTCCTCAACGGGTGGCCGCTGCTGACCTTCGTCGTCGGGCTGTTCCTGATCATCGCGCTCATGGTCAACCACGTGAAGGGCGCCATCCTCTACGGCATCGCCGGCGCGACGGTGCTCGCGATCGTCCTGGAGGCGGTGCTGCACATCGGCTCCCAGACCGGGCCCGGCGGCAAGGTCGTCAACCCCACCGGCTGGGGCCTCAACGTCCCGACCCTGCCCAAGAACCCCTTCGCCGTCCCCGACTTCGCGCTGCTCGGCCACTTCAACCTGCTCGGGTCGTTCAGCAAGATCGGGTTCGTCTCGGCGGCGCTGCTGGTCTTCACCCTGCTGCTCGCAGACTTCTTCGACACGATGGGGACGATGGTCGCCATCGGCGGCGAGGCCGGCCTGCTCGACGAGGAGGGCAACCCGCCCGGGTCGCAGCGCATCCTGGTCGTGGACTCCGTCGCCGCCATCGCGGGCGGGATGGGGTCGGTCAGCTCCAACACCTCCTACATCGAGTCCGCGGCCGGGGTGGGGGAGGGCGCCCGCACCGGGCTGGCCTCGGTGGCCACGGGTGTGATGTTCCTGCTGGCGACCTTCCTGTCCCCGCTGGTCGCGGTCGTCCCCTACGAGGCCGCGACGCCGGCGCTGATCGTCGTCGGCTTCCTGATGATGCAGCAGGTCACCGGGATCGACTGGGACGACATGGAGATCGCCATCCCGGCCTTCCTGACCATCGTCCTGATGCCCTTCTCCTACTCCATCTCGGTCGGCATCGGCGCGGGCTTCGTCGCCTACGTCGTCGTCAAGATCGCCCGCCGCAAGGCTCGCGAGGTCCACCCGCTGCTGTGGATCGTCGCCGCGCTGTTCGTCCTCTACTTCTGCATCACCCCCGTCAAGTCGGCCCTCGGCGTGCAGTAGCCGCGGGGCGGCGCACGGCCCCCCCCGCTCGGCCACTGGTGGCCCCCGGCGGGGGGAGGCTCTCCACTAGGCTGAGTCGTATGACGCAGCTGACTCGCTCCCAGGTCGCGCAGATGGTGGACCACACCCTGCTCAAGCCCGAGGCCACGCACGAGGACGTCCGCGAGCTCGTGGCGGACGGCGAGCGGCTGGGGGTGTTCTCTGTGTGCGTCTCGCCGTCGATGCTGCCGCTGTCGACCACCGTCGCGGTGGCCGTGGTGTGCGGCTTCCCGAGCGGCAAGCACACCTCGGCCGTCAAGGCCGCGGAGGCCGCCGAGTCCGTGCGCCTCGGCGCCGCCGAGGTCGACATGGTCATCGACGTGGGCGCAGCCGTGGCAGGGGACTTCGAGGCGGTCGAGCGCGACATCGCCGCCGTCCGCGAGGCGACCCGCGGCGCCCTGCTCAAGGTCATCATCGAGTCCGCAGCCCTGACCGACGAGCAGATCGTCGGCACGTGCCAGGCGGCCGAGGCGGCGGGGGGCGACTTCGTCAAGACCTCGTCCGGCTTCCACCCGAGCGGCGGGGCGTCGGCGCACGCGGTCCGGCTCATGCGCGAGACCGTCGGTGACCGGCTGGGCGTCAAGGCGTCCGGCGGCATCCGCACGGCCGAGGCGGCCCGCGAGATGATCGAGGCGGGGGCCTCGCGCCTCGGCCTGTCCGGCACCGAGGCCGTGCTCGACGGCTTCCCCGCCTAGCCGACTCAGCCGGCTCAGCCGGCTCAGCCGTCATCCGGGCCGGGAATCAACGGCGATGGATCATCGTTAGCCAAGGTAATGAACTAGGCTAAGGAAACGATGACCCAGGACACGCTCACCGATCACTCGCCCGACCCCACCGAGGCCGACGACCTCGCCCACCTCGCCACCGACCTGCGCCTCGCCTGCCAGCGCATCAGCCGGCGCATCCGCTACGAGGGCACCCATGACATCGCGCCCCACCAGGCCAGCGTGCTCTTTCGGCTCGAGACCCCGCGCACCCCAGGGGAGCTCGCCGAGATCGAGCGCGTCAGCGCCCCCAGCATGACCCGCACCCTCGGGTGCCTCGTCGACGCCGGACTGGTGCGTCGTGAGCCCCACCCGACGGACGGGCGCCAGGTGCTCGTGTCGCTCACGCCCGAGGGCGAGGGGCTGGCCAGGGCGATCCGGAGGCGCCGCGACTCGTGGATGGCCGGCCGCCTCGAGGGGATGACCCCCGAGCAGCGCGCAGTCCTCGCCGAGGCCGCCCCGCTGCTGCTGGAGGTGGCCGCCCGATGAGCACCACCTTCGCCTCGCTGCGCGTCCCCAACTACCGCACCTACTTCCTCGGCGGCCTCGTCTCCAACGTCGGCACCTGGATGGGCCGGGTCGCGCAGGACTGGCTGGTCCTGACCCAGCTGACCGACCACTCGGCGTCGGCGCTCGGCGTCGTGACCGGCCTGCAGTTCGCGCCGGTCGTGCTCCTCGCCCCCTGGGCCGGAGCCGCCGCCGATCGCTTCCCCAAGCGCACCATCCTGCTGTGGACCCAGGCCGCCCTAGGCCTCACTGCGGCCCTCACCTGGCTCCTCGTCGTGACCGGCACCGCGCAGCTATGGATGATCTACCTCCTCGCGCTCGCCCAGGGCGCCGCCGCGGCGCTCGACAACCCCACCCGGCAGGCCTTCGCGTCCGAGCTGGTCGGCCCCGACCTGATCGGCAACGCCGTCGGGCTCAACAGCGCGTCGTTCAACGCCGCCCGCCTGCTCGGACCGGCCGTGGCCGGCGTCGTCATCGGCGCCTGGGGCACCGGACCGGCCTTCGGCGTCAACGCCCTGTCCTTCGCGGCGGTCATCCTCAGCCTGACCCGGCTGCGCGTCTCCGACCTCCACCCGGCGCCCTTGCGACGCGGCGGAGGCGCCATACGGGAGGGGCTCGGCTATGTCCGGCGACGGCCGGACATCATGCTGCTCATGTTCATCGTGTTCATGCTCGGCACCTTCGGCATGAACTTCCAGCTCACGATGGCGCTCATGGCCACCACCGTGTTCGGCCGCGGCGCCGAGGAGTACGGCCTGCTGGGCTCGATCATGGCCATCGGGTCGCTGTCGGCGGCCCTGCTGTCGGCCCGCCGGGCCCAGCCGCGGCTGCGGGTGCTGCTGCTCGCGCTCGGCGGCTTCACCCTCGCCAGCGCCGCGGCGGCCGCTGCGCCGTCGTATGCCGCCTTCGCCCTCCTGCTGATCCCCTGCGGGCTGACCGCGCTCACCGTCATGACGACCGCCAACGCCTCGGTGCAGCTGTCCGTCGACCCTGAGATGAGGGGGCGCGTGATGGCCCTGTACATGGCGATCTTCATGGGCGGGACGCCGCTCGGTGCGCCCTTCATCGGCTGGGTCGGCGACACCTTCGGTGCCCGCTGGACGATCGGCGTCGGCGCCGTGGCCACCGGGATCGCGTGCCTCGCGGCTGTGGCCTACATCATGGTGTCGGACGGCGTGCGGTTGCGGCGCCGCCCCGGCAGCCGCAGGCTCGAGGTCGTGCACCCCGATCAGCTCGAGCCCCACGACCACGACCTGGCAGAGGTGGTGACCCGATGACCCCGCGCGTGCGTCGCGCGGCGACGCTGATCGTGATCGCCGTGTGCCTGGCCCTCGCGGCCTACGGCTCGCTGGTCCGCTGAGCCGCTCCGCCGACCCCGGTCAGAGGCGCTCGACGACGTGCTCGATCGCCCGCGTGAGGATCTCGACGTCGTCCGGCTCGACCGCCGGGAACATCGCGATCCGCAGCTGGTTGCGCCCGAGCTTGCGGTAGGGGTCGGTGTCGACGATCCCGTTGGCGCGCAGCACCGCTGACACGCGGGCGGCGTCGACGGTCTCGTCCAGGTCGATGGTGCCGACGACCTGCGAACGGGCGGCCGGGTCCGCCACGAACGGCGTCGCCCACGGCGTGCGCTCGGCCCACGCGTAGAGCCGCGAGGAGCTGTCGGCAGTGCGTCCCGCGGCCCACGGCAGGCCGCCCTGCGCGAGGAACCACCGGACCTGCTCCTCCATCATGGCGATGGTCGCGAGGGCGGGGGTGTTGTAGGTCTGGTCCTTGCGCGAGCTCTCGATCGCGGTCGTCAGCGACAGCGAGGCGGGGACCCACCGGTCGGTGGTGGCCAGCTCGTGCGCCCGCTCGACCGCGCGGGGGGACAGCACCGCCACCCACAGCCCACCGTCCGAGCCGAAGGACTTCTGCGGGGCGAAGTAGTAGACGTCGGACTGGGACAGGTCCACCGGGAGGCCGCCCGCGCCGGAGGTGGCGTCGACCAGCACGAGGGCGTCCTCGTCGGCGCCCGCCACCCTCTCGACGGGCAGCATCACGCCGGTGGAGGTCTCGTTGTGGGGCCAGGCATAGGCGTCGACGCCCGCCTCGGCCACCGCCGCGGTCCGGGTCCCGGGCGCGGACTCGCGCACCGACGGCTCGGCCAGGTGCGGCGCCTCCCGCGTGACCTGCGCGAACTTGCTGGAGAACTCGCCGACCACGACGTGCTGCGCCCGCTCGCGCACCAAGCCGCCCGCGGCGACGTCCCAGAACGCCGTCGACCCGCCGTTGCCCAGCACCACCTCGTAGCCCTCGGGCAGCGCGAACAGATCCGCCAGCCCCCGGCGCAGCGAGCCCACGACGTCACGGACGGGCGCCTGGCGGTGCGAGGTGCCGAGCCACGTGGTGGCGCCGGTGACGAGGCGCTGCACCTGGGCCTGGCGCACCTTGCTGGGGCCGGAGCCGAAGCGCCCGTCGGAGGGGAGCAGGTCGGGGGGCAGCAGGATCTCGGTGGTCACCCGGGCATCCTCCCAGCCGTATGCCGCAGCCGCGGGCGGGCCGCCGAGATCCGGACGGCGCCGTCAGGCCGGTCCGCCCTGGATGGGGACGTTCGTGCCCGCCCACCGAGCACGAACGTCCCCACTGTCGCGGTGGCGTGGCACGGGTCAGGCGGGGTCACCGGCGTCGACCTCGGCGAGGCGTCGTGGGGGCGGTCCGACATACCGCGCCGTGGGCCGGATCATGCGGCGGGCCCGCTGCTGCTCCAGGATGTGGGCGGACCAGCCGGCCGTGCGGCCGCACACGAACATCGGGGTGACGATGGTCGCGGGGACCTCGGCGAAGTCGAGTAGGACCGCGGCCCAGAACTCGACGTTGGTCGCGATGACCCGGTCGGGGTTGCGCGCGGCGAGCGCGGCGAGAGCGGTGGTCTCGAGCTCGCACGCGGCCGCGTAGTGCGGGGCGCCGAGGCGCCGGCAGGCCGCCTTGAGCACGTCGGCGCGCGGGTCGATGCCGCGATAGACGCTGTGGCCGAAGCCCATCATGCGTCCGCCCTCGGCCAGCACGGACCGGACCACGCGCTCGGCGGGCTCGCCGGACTCGACGTCCTCGAGCATCCACAGGACGCGGCGGGGGGCGCCACCGTGCAGGGGACCGCTCATCGCGCCGACGGCTCCGGACAGGCAGGCGGCGGCGTCGGCGCCCGTGGAGGCGATGACGCGCGCGGTGAGCGCCGAGGGGTTGAGGCCGTGCTCGGCCACGGTGACCCAGTAGCTGTCGATCGCCGCGACGTGCCGCGGGTCGGGGTCGCCGCGCCACCGGATGAGGAAGCGCTCGGCGATGGATCGGCCGCGGTCGACCTCGCGCTGGGGCACGGCGGGCAGGTCCTCGCCGCGCGCGGACTGCGCGATGAAGGACATCGCCATCACCGAGGCCCGCGCGAGGTCCTCGCGGGCCTGGGCCGCGTCGATGTCGAGCAGCGGGCGGAAGCCCCACACGGGCGCGAGCTGGGCCAGGGCGCTCTGGACGTCCACGCGCACGTCGCCCGTGCGCACCGGCAGGGGGAACGGCTCGGCGGGCGGCAGCCCGGGGTGCAGCGCCTCGTCGACGAGCAGCCCCCACACCTGCTCGAACGGCACGTGGCCGACGAGCTCGCGCAGGTCGATGCCGCGGTAGCGCAGGATGCCGCCCTCCCGGTCGGCCTCCGCGATCTCGGTCACGACGTCAGCTGTGCCGGACACCTCGCGATCACCCGCCCGTGCGCCGGACCCTCGGCGTGAGGCGACGCCGGGGCGCGGGCCGGACGCGCTTGTCGAGGTCGTAGCCCTCGATCAGCGCCTGCAGCGTCTTCTTCCTGCTCGCCGGGTGCGATGCCACCGGGGTGTCGCCGTTGAACACGACGAACAGTCGCTGGTCCCCGTCGAAGACCGTGAGCACCGAGCCGTCGACGAGATGGTGGGCGTGCTCGAGGGCGCGCCGGCGGGCGTTGCTGCGGGCCACCTGCCGCTCGGCCAGCTCGCGCGCGGGCTCCTTGCCGTGCTTGACCGCCTCGTAGACGATCGGGCCGTACTTGACGCCGAGCTTGACCAGGTTGTTGACGGCGCCGACCTTGCCTCGTGCCATGGCGGACCTCCTCAGGACGCGGTGACCGGGTCAGCCTAGTCTCGGGGTATGACGGACAAGGACGTGCCCGACGCGCGCGGCGCCGGGGTGCAGGGCATCACCCGCGTCGACTACGTGGGGGAGGGGCTCGATGAGGCGACCCTCGGGGACAGCCCCTGGTCGCTGGCGTCGACCTGGCTGGCGGAGGCGGTGGCGCACGACGCGTCGAGCGGGGGCCGCACCGAGCCCGACTGCCTCGACCTCGCCACGGTCGACGCGGACGGCGTCCCCGACGTGCGGCCGGTCCTGATGAAGTTCTTCACGCCGGCAGGCCCCGGCTTCATCACCGACAGCGGCTCCACCAAGGCGCGTCAGATCGCGGTCCGCCCGCACGTGGCGGCGACGCTGCGCTGGTCTGCGCTCTACCGGGTGATCCGGTTCCGGGGGCTCGCGGTGCCGCTCGGCGACGAGGAGCTGGAGGGCTACTGGCGCACCCGGCCGTGGGGCTCGCAGGTCAGCGCCTGGGCCTCCGAGCAGTCCGCCCCGGTCGGCGGCCGGGAGGAGCTGAGACGCCGGTATGCCGAGCAGGCCGCCCGGTTCACCCGTGACGGGCAGGAGGCGCAGATCCCCATGCCGCCGTCCTTCTGCGGGTGGCGGATCGCCTGCGACCACGTCGAGTTCTGGGCGGGGCAGCCCTCGCGCCTGCACGACCGCATCGCCTACGGCAGGGTGGGGGAGGGCGACCTCGACGACGCCGCGTCCTGGCGGCGTCACCGCAAGATGCCCTGATCTGGCCGGACGCACCCGTCTGGCCCGCGATCGGCGGGCCGAGCCGTGGCGTGCGCGGCGCAAAGGACTTCCACAGGCGCCCGTGGCAGGCTTGTCCCGTGACTGACCTGATCGACACGACCGAGATGTACCTCCGCACGATCTACGAGCTGGAGGAGGAGGGCGTCAAGCCGTTGCGCGCCCGCATCGCCGAGCGCCTCGGTCACGCCGGGCCCACGGTCTCGCAGACGGTCGCCCGCATGGAGCGGGACGGTCTCCTGCACGTCGCGGGCAGCCGCGAGATCGAGCTGTCCCCCGACGGGCGCCTGCGGGCGATGCGCGTGATGCGCAAGCACCGCCTCGCCGAGCGCCTGCTCCTCGACGTCATCGGCCTGGAGTGGGAGCACGTCCACGACGAGGCGTGCCGCTGGGAGCACGTCATGAGCGAGCGGGTGGAGCGCAAGATCCTGGCCCTCATCGGGGACGACCACGTCTCGCCGTACGGCAACCCCATCCCCGGGCTGGACGAGCTGGGGTCGGTCGGGACCGACGGCAAGGACCCCGGGCTCCTCCCGCTGCACTCCGTCGTGGGTGGTTCCGCGGATGGTTCCGTGACCTCGGTCACAGTCACCGTCCGTCGCATCGGTGAGCCGGTCCAGGTCGACCACGAGGCGCTGGGGCTCCTGACGGCGGCCGGTGCGCTGCCGGGCGGCCGCGTCCGGGTCACCTCCGAGGGCGACCGGGTGATCGTCGTTGGCGTGAGCTCCACGGACTCGCAAGGCGTTTCGCTCCCACTTGATGTCGCGAGCCATGTCTTCGTGGACACCGTGACGTCCGACTGAGAGTGGTTGTCGCACGCATGCGTGTCTGCTGCGGGCGCTAGCAGCCCTACCCCGTCGCAGCGTCCGTGTTTCATCTGGCTGTGATCTGAACGTGACAATCCCGGGGGTGTCCGTTACCTTCTTTCACGGCCCCTCTCCCCCTGGAGGGGCTGCAGCAGGAGACGCCGAGTCCTGTCACTTCTGCTGTTCTGCTTACTTCCGCTGACAGGAGCGGGGGACCCACCTTGGCGCGCAAGCGTCCCGGGGTGAAGCCACTCACGTGGCCGGGCGTCACACCTTTCCGCCCGAACCCGACAGCTAACTTCGTAGGCGTTCGAGAGGTCAACTGTGTCCATTCGCACCCCCGGTCGGCACCGCGCTGCCGACGTCACGTCCGCCAGTCTCCTGATCAAGGCCGCCAAGCACGCCGCCGCCCCGGCCACCAAGGTCGCGGGTGTGGTTGCCGCCTCCGGTGGCATGGTCATCGCCGCGTCGATGCCTGCCACGGCTGCCCCGACCGCTGCCGCTGCTCCGGTCAGCGTCGCTGCCCCCTCCGTCGCCGCCGTCGGCCAGCTCGGCCGCGTCTCGCTCGCCGGGGTCAAGAAGTCCAAGCTCAAGAAGGTCCGCGGCACCGTCACCAAGCGCACCGCCGTCAAGCGCAAGAAGGCCACGGTCAAGCGCAAGCGCTACACCACCAAGCGCAAGTACACCCGCACCTCGCGCACCTACCGTCGCACCGCGGTGCGACGCGTCAACCGCACCTACACCCGCGCCTCCCGCACCGCCGTGCGCCGCACCGTCGCGCGCAAGGTCGTCAAGAAGGCCGCGAACCCGGCTCCCCGCGCCGTCGCCGGCGGTGGCGTGCTCCGCACCGCCGCGAGCCTGTCCGGCATCTACTACCGCTACGGCGGCACCACCAGGGCCGGCTTCGACTGCTCGGGCTTCACGAGCTATGTCTTCCGCGCCAACGGCAAGTCCATCCCGCGCACCGCTGCCGCTCAGCAGCGCGCGACCCGTCGCGTGTCCTCCCCGCAGCCCGGCGACCTCGTGTTCTTCGGCTCCCCGGCCTTCCACGTGGGCATCTACGCCGGCGGCGGCATGATGTACGACTCGCCGCGCACCGGCCGCACCACGGGCCTGCACAAGATCTGGAGCAAGAACGTGAGCTACGGCCGCGCCTGATCGGTCGTGCTGCTCGCCGATCCCCCCTGTCGGCGCCGGAGGCGCCGGGCACGCTGCGTCCCCCCGGCGCAGCGTGCCCGGCCCCTGCCGTGTAGTCGCCAGTCTGCCGGGCCAGGCGCGGGCGCGCATCAACCTTTGGTCGGGACTCGCCTACGACCCAGGTCGTAGGCTCCGGCGACCTCTCAGGACGAGCGCTGCTCCGGCCGGTCGGGCTCGAGGCCTTGTCGGCCATGACCGCGGCCGGGGTGGTCCGGGGCCGTCCGGGCCCGACGCGTGGGACCCTGTCTTTGCCCCGGGACCGAGGAGCGCCATGATTGGCAGACCGTTCCCGTCGCAGAGCTGGTGGACCTTGGTCGACAGGCCCCCGCGGGAACGACGGACCGCGTGATCGTCAGGCTCGACGAGCAGATTCTTGTGATTCGCGCCCATGGGTGGTCCGCTGCGCCTCGACAACTGGCGCCGCCGCGTCTTCGACCCTGCGGTCAAGCGGGCCGGCCTCGTGGACGTCACTCCGCACGACATGCGGCATACGGCTGCGTCGCCTGCCATCGCGTCGGGGGCCAACGTCAAGGCCGTCCAGCAGATGCTTGGCCACACCTCCGCGGCTATGACTCTCGACGTCTACGCGGGGCTCTTCCCGGACGACCTGGACGCCGTCGGACGCTCCCTCGATGCCCTGGTGCTGCGTCCTGGTGTGCCACAAACGTGTCACAACGGTCCCGCGGAGGCCCTCGACGTGCTAGCGATCGACCCTAGAAAGGGGCTCTGACCTGCGGTGACGTGTTGTGCCCCCGAATGGATTCGAACCATCGACACCCGCTTTAGGAGTGCCATCGGAGCCCCTGGTCGCCGACCTGGGATCGCCCTGACCTGCGTGTTCGTCTTCCGTTGCCTGACGTGGGGGAGTGGTGTCTCAGTACCTCGTGTGCCACAGATGTGCCACAACCTCGGAGCCGTCCTCGTGCCGTACGCGCGTGCTCGTTCCGGCGTGATCCGCCATCGGCAGGGAGGGGTGCGGCTCGGTGAGAACTTTGGCGGATCGCGTCGGGCCGCGGGTCCGGGCTGCGAAGCCCGGTGGTTTGTACGGGGCCGCAGGTGGGAGGACAGTCCCCTAGACGTTGCCGTTCGGTCCGCGGACGCGGAGACTGGCCTGATGGCTGACGACACGCCCCCGCGGCAGACATCACGGCTTCGGCGCCTCGGGCAGGCTCTGGGCTTCGTGTTCAACGACGACGGAACGAGGGGCCCCTTGCGGCTCCAGTCTGCTCGGGGTAGGGAGGCTGTAGCGAAGGCGCAAGCGGTCGAGCAGGAGACGGAAGCGCCGCAGGTTCGGCCCGGGGAGTAGGACTGGTGGAACGGGGCGTCTCGGAGCAAGTTCCGGGGCGCCCCTTTCGTCATGCTTGGGACCGGTGAGCTGACGCGGCCGAGCGCGAGAACGGTCGGAGGCCGCAGCGCAGCGCCGGCCGCGTCAGCGGCCGGTCCCCGCGCGCCGAAGGCGCGCCTTGAACCAGTACAGAAACTCCTCACCGCTCAAGGCGTGCCTCACGCGGCTGAGTCCAAGCGTTCGCCGCATGAGGGGCAAGGAGCGGAAGGGGCCGATATTTGCCCGGTGGGTGGAGGCAGGATCCCTGGGTGCCCCTGACCCTTTCGCCTGGGCTCTGGCTGTCTGTAGGTCTAGAGTGGCCGCCGCGGTGTTTCGCGCCCATAGGAAGGTGGCAATTCATGCCGTACGCCTTGGAGGACGTGCTGGTCGTCGGAGTAGCCTCAAGTGCACTCTTCGACCTGACAGATTCGGATGCTGTATTTCGAAGTATGGGCGAGTCGGAATATCGGCGTTATCAAGAAGAGCATATCGACAATCTCCTTGAACCAGGCGTCGCGTTTCCATTCATTAAGCGACTCCTGTCTCTCAATGACCTTGGTAGCCCAGACGCCCCTCTGGTGGAAGTGATAGTCCTCTCCCGTAATGATCCTGAGACTGGACTTCGGGTCATGCGGTCTATAGCCCGCCACGGGCTGCCGATTACCCGAGCCGTCTTTATGCAGGGGAAGGCGCCTTATAGGTTCATTGAAGCGCTAAACATGTCGCTATTTCTGTCTCAGAACGAAACCGACGTCCGTCAAGCCATTCAACAAGGGTTTGCTGCCGGTCGAGTGCTCGGCCAGCCTGCGGCCGACCTGACTGGGACGGAGTTGCGGGTTGCTTTCGACTTTGATGGGGTGCTGGCGGACGACTCGTCCGAAGCCGTAATGCAAGCAGAAGGGCTGCCCGCGTTCCATGCCCACGAGACGGAGCACACGCTGGACCCGCTTCCAGAGGGCCGACTCTCCGAGTTCCTGCGAGGGTTGAATCGGATACAGGATCGTGAGCAGGAGCGACTCAGCACTGACGACACGTACGTGCGCCGGGTACACGTTTCGATTGTGACGGCAAGGAATGCTCCATCGCATGAGAGGGTGGTCCGGACTTTGAAGTCCTGGGGGGTCCGGGTGAACGATGCGTTCTTCCTCGGGGGAATTGAGAAAAGTCGGGTATTGCGAGTCCTCAAACCTCACTTGTTCTTCGATGATCAACTAAGCCACCTTGAGGGCGCGGCGAACGACGTTCCTAGCGTTCATGTTCCCTTTGGGGTCGCCAATCAATTTAGTGCATCGGAGTAACTAGGGTTGTGCAGGTTGCTTTTGCCAGTGCCGCCGCGGATTCTGGGTTAACACGCCGAGGACTCCGGGATTGCTGTCGTGGGACAGCATTTGATGGATGAGAAGAATTGGTCCGGAGACGAGTCCGGCGCCGGCTTGTCCCGTGAAGTGCCAAAACGCAAACTCAGTTCCAAATGCTATCGCCGCGTCTGCGGTGAGTCTGCCCAGTAGTCCGGTATCCGCACGTCGTCTTATCGATCGAGCCTTTTCGGAGAAGGCGTCCTGGACGGCTTCGCGGACCTCAGATTCGCTGGCTGTAGCTGCGCACAAGCGTTTTACGTTCCGAATTTCTGCTCGCCAAGCCTCGAATTCATCGTAGTTCCGACGGATATCGAGGGCTGTTTCGGGCGTGAGCGGGAGTCTAGGCAGGTCGAGTGAAGTGATCGAGCGCAGCAGGCTGCGGTCAAGCGGCGCATGCGTCTTGGAAACAGTGGCCGAGAGAGTGAAGAAGTCCCAGTCCGTGGGGTTGTCGGGAACATACTTTGCGCCCGCGTGAAGGGTGAGGGTAACTACCTTGTGAAGGTAGTAGAAATGGGGCTGGAACATTAGTAGGGTGGAAGCATCCGAAAGCCTCACTCCCGGCGCCGTAATCTCCATCCCGCGAAGATTGTTTCTAACGGTCAGCTGCCGATTCGCATCGGACGAGTAGTCCTGTAGCCATTCAAGGAGATCGGGTCTTTTCAGGTCGTGGCGAATTGCGGTGAAGATGCGGTTCTGCGCTCCGGCAAGTGTGTGGTACTCGGAAATCAGTCGCACAACGCCAGTGCGTACGAGCTCTTCAATGTCGGCGAGGCTTTCGAGGCGCCACGCAACGTTTTGCCTGTAGGTTTCCAGGTCATTGCGATGAGATCCGAAGTTTTGGGATGCAACGATCGTGTTCTCTTCGATAGGGGAAATCGCGCCTATCCCCCCGGATTTCGGTTGGGGTATTGAAATGTCAGAAAATGTCAGGAACTTATGGTGCTCATCGAAGAAATACTCGGCCAGGGGGTCGTGAAAAACAACCGTGGGATAGTAGATCAGGGGGTCCAGCCAATGTTGATAATCGCCGTGACGCCACTGCCAGTAGGATGCAGTCCAGCCTCCGGAGTAGTAGGCGTCCGGGTCGAAAGATAGGTTTTGGGAGGTCCTATAGTATCCTCGGACAGCGGCCCCCAGATCGTCGAGGGTCGTGCGTGATGAGAGCGCCGCAGCGGAGGCGGCCTCTCGTATCGAGGCGGCCTGAAAGAGGCTGCAGATGACGTCGAGAGAGGTCTGAGGCACCTGAATTTCCCTGTCTATTTCGCCGCTGGCTAAATGCGGGTTTCCAGCGTGATGGAGATCGCAGTCTTGTCATCGTAAAGTTTGCTGCGAGGAGCCCGGCCTCCTGTGGGGTCGCTGTCCTCGAATTGTTGCAGTTCCACTAATTGTTTGCTCAGGCGGAGCGTTAGCGTCGTCGGGTCGCGGCTGGTGTGGACGACGCCCAAGACCCATCAGGTCCGGTCTGTTCCGGTGCCGCCGGCGCTCATGCGTCACGTCGAGGAGCAGTGCAGGGGGAAGGGCCCCGAGGAGCTCGTCTTCACCTCCCCGCGCGGTGGCCCGCTGCGGCTCAACAACTGGCGCCGCCGGGTCTTCGACCCCGCCGTGGAGCGGGCGGGTCTGGTCGACCTCACGCCCCACGACCTGCGGCACACCGCGGCGTCCCTGGCCATCGCGTCGGGGGCCAACGTCAAGGCCGTCCAGCAGATGCGTGGCCACACCTCCGCGGCTATGACCCTCGACGTCTACGCCGGGGTCTTCCCCGACGACCTGGACGCCGTCGGACGCTCGCTGGATGCGCTCGTCCCCGCTCAGGGTGTGCCACAAATGTGTCACAACGGTTCCTCGGAGGCCCTCGGCCTGCTGGCGATCGACCCCGGAAAGGGGCTCTGACCTGCGGTGATGTGTTGTGCCCCCGAATGGATTCGAACCATCGACACCCGCTTTAGGAGCGCATTCGGACGAACCGGGGTGCGATGGCTTGGGCATGATCGCCCGGTTTGTCCTGGGATTTGGCACGTGGCTCGGGTTGCTCTTTGCGGTTGTTCGCGTTGTTGCGGGGGCCAGCGGGGGGCCAGTGCCCGGGGCGCTTGAGCTGTGTGGGGCGCGCCCCATAAGGGGGTCTGAGTGGGCACCTCGTCGGGTCGGCGCGTCAGCCGTGATCGTGCCCGCCGCGGGGTGGCAAGCCCTGGTCGTGTGGGGCCGTGGGTCGCATGTGCGGGAGCACATTCCTTGCGTTCTGGGTGTGGTGGTGGGCTTGCTGCACCGTGGTGGGTGCGGTAGCCCGAAGGGGCCGAGTCGATGTGATGCCCTGGTGACCACCCCCTCTCAGTTGAGGTGGTGCGTTTGGGGGCTATCTCAGAGGGGAGGCCGGGGGTGCGGGGGCGGAGCCCCTGTTTCGTCGTCGGAGCTGGTGTCTTCGGCTGGGGTCTTGTCGCGGATCGCCTCGACCATGTCGAAGAGGTACCGACCCCCAAGGGCGGCGCACACGAGTGCGGCGATCTCCGCGAGGTCGCGCCAGGGTTCCGTGTGGAGGTGGTCCCTCAGGTCGAGGAGGAGCCATCATCCGATGAAGCTGGTGATCACGAGGGCGGCGTACCGGACGGCGAGGGCGGTGCGGCTGGGGGTCGAGCGCATGGGTCACTTGTCTCCGACGGTGAGCATGTACCGCGCGAGAACGATGCCGATGGTGACGGCGCAGGCGGTAGCCGGGAGTTGGGCGAGGAGTCGCCGTGGTTGTTCGGCGACCTGGTTGGCGAGGAAGCCGGGGATGGTGCGTGCGACGAGCAGGGCCATGATGGCGCCTGCGGCCTGGCGTCCGGTGATCTTGAGGCGCGGGTTGGTCGTCACGGGTTGAGCCTAGGACGTGTCGGCGGGGCGTCTGTGTTTTCGTGCACAGGCGCCCTTCTTCGTTTGGGGCCGGGGAGCCGGAGGCGGCCGAGCGCGAGAACGGCCGCCAGGCCGCAGCGCAGCGCCGGCCGCCGCAGGCGGACGGCTCCGCGCGCCGAAGGCGCGCCTTGAGTCAGTACAGAAACTCTCAACCTGGCGGGTGCCCCGACCTGGGCCTAGGCCGGATGACGCAGTGTGGGGCCACGGGAGCTCGACATCAGACCGACGACGCGCCGGAGGGAGAATGTCGTGAACTCGTCGTGCGACGTGGGCAGCCGCGGCCGCCAAGGGCGCGTGAAGGTCCGCTTTCGTCAGCGACACGAGGCTCGCACACGCGTTCTGCATCTGGTCGAAGCACGTGCTTGGTGGCCGGTGAGGAACGTTGGCGGGGCGAGGCCCCCACTCCTTGGCCTAGCATCGTCATGTGAATTGGCCGCAGTTGTGGGCGACGCTGATCAGCGTCGCTGTGGGCTCCTTGTTGTCTGCATGTCTCGCGATCTACCTGGCCCGGCGGGCACGAATGGAGGGCCAATCGCGCTTCCTTGTGGAACGGCGTCAGAGCGCTTACGCCGATTTCGCCGGCAAGGTCCAGATGGCCGAGGCGCTGCTCAGCAGGTGGCTAAGCGGAGGCACGGACGACCAGTGGCGCGAGGCACAAGCGAGCGTAGCTGCGACTGAAACCAGCCTAGCCGCACTTAAGCTCATCGCATCTCAGGAGACAGCACGGAAGGCGCATGCTCTCTCTGAGGCGGCGTACCTCAGTTGCGCAGGCGGAGCCAGCGAGGAGCGAGCCGCAAACGCGGCCTACTACAGCACAGCCTGGGCAGAGTTTGTTAACTCCGCCAGGCTCGATATCGGGGCTCCCGAATTGCTTGGGGCGGCCCCATCCCACCCCTTTGCCGCCGTGTTGGCCGCCAGGTCGAGAGCGTCCTCCTCTCATGCAAACAACGAGGGGTGTGCTGAGAATGAACCGGAGGCGCCCGGCGAACACGGCAGACCGGATCATCCGCGCCCCGTGGTGCCCTCGCGGGGCTGACGGCTGGTGCCGGGCTCTATGGACGACATGTTGGGACCCTGCATGTACATCCAGGACTTCAAGGCGCTGTCGGTGCGATGCATCGAGAACTTCACCGGGTTGCGGGAATTCCTTGCCGACCCCACCGTGAAAGCGCTCGGGTGGCCCGACGACGTCGTCGAGCAGCTTCTCTATGACCATGCCCGGAATGGAGCCCTTCAGATGGACTACGGGCACATCGACCTGAACGACCTCACCTGGTCCCGAGAGCTGGTCCCGACGGGCGAGTTCCTAAGCATGCCGACGGGGCCGAGTGACCATGACGCGATCGAGCAGTGGGCCGCGTTGCATGAGTACTCGGTGTCGAACAGGGAGAGGCTCAGCCACATGACTGGCAACAGTCGGCATGCCGGGATCCGCGCGAAGTGGGAGGAGGAAGGAACCTGGTTGCGCGCCCCGATCGTCCTAGACGCGCGAGTAATCGGCACCGCGCGGACGGGCCTGCAACTCGTCGAGGGCCGCACGCGAGTGGGTGTGCTGCGCGGGCGACACCGGGACGGGCTGCCCGTCGCCGTTGAGCATTGGACGTGGATCGGTCGGCGCCGCTCCGCTGCGGAGACGCGCCCGTTCCGACCGCACCAGGGAGCGGGCCTGCTGCGTTCTTGACGAACTCTCCGAACGGACCGCCACACGTGCAGTATGTGCGTTGCGACTCTAGGGGGGCGGCTGACCGGTTTCGCTCGACGGTTGTCGTTTCAAATGCGGCGGGCTGGCGGGGGTGCTTTCATGAGAGTGGTGGAGGTGGCTAGCCGCACGAGGAGGATCGATGAGCGGGGCCGACGACGGGCCTGTCCGCCCGTCCGACGGACAGTGGATGCCTCCGGACCTGCTGGCGGGGTTCAAGACTCAGTGGATGCCTCCGGACCTGCTGGCGGGGTTCAAGACTCAGTGGATGCCTCCGGACCTGCTGGCGGGGTTCAAGACTCAGTGGATGCCTCCGGACCTGCTGGCGGGGTTCCAAGCCCATGTTGAGAGACTGCGGGAGACGCTGCGGCGTCGCGCTCTCCCTAGTAACCTGCACTCCCTCTCCGGCGTGACGTCCGACGATGTGTTGAACTTCACCCAAGTACACGGGGTATCGCTGTACCTGGTCCCGCGTCCGGCCGTCGCGGCGCGTCTTTTGAGTGCTTCAGATAGCCCGAGAGTGCGGCGCATCCTCGGCGACGAGCGGGGCGCGATCATTGCGGACTGCCGGGAAGTTTTCGCGCGCTGCGACTCGGTGGAAACGATGCATCTTCGTCAATTCGCCGAGCAGGCCGCGGATGCTCTGGAGGCCGACTTGTTTGGAGCCTCCCAAGCCCTGAGCGCGTCGCTGCTGGACGTTCTCAACCAGAGACACCTCCCGCGGATTTGGGGTGGGCCCGTTAAGCGGGGAAAGGCTGCGCCAACTGTTGAGGATGCGCTGGCCTCACTGGCCATTTCGGACCCGTGGGGCACGTACATCGTGCACGTGGTGTGGCAGGCGTGGGCTTCCTACCGCCTCAGCAACGGAGACCCGGTCCCCCACACGTTCTCCCGTCATGCCAGTGTTCACTCACCGGGCCCGCGCCAGTACAGCCGCCGCAACGCGGTTCAGGCCCTGATGATTGTGACAAGCACGATGGCCTACCTCAATGGATTGCACTGATAACTGCTGGCGGTTGCGGCTAGCGGACGCCCACGCGCACACTCGTTGGCGTTCGGACGTTCGGTCCGGCCCATAACGCTGGGCTACCCGTCGGCGTGGAGGTTGGACGCGGTGCTCCTGCGCATGACGACCCAAGCGAGCTGGCGGCTTCCCCGTGGCCGAGGTAACTCGCTGTTGCATGGGGACAGTCAGACCTCCCCAGGGCGCTTGGCGACTCGCAGCGGCCGAGGAGTATGACGAGGTGTTTCTGCGGTCGAGCCGGTGAAGGCACCGCCGCCGGGAACAGCTCACATCCCTGGCGGCGGTGCGGTAAGTTGAGGGTGAGCCAGGTGCTCTTGCGGGGCTCTTGCTGGCTCACCCACCCCTAGTAGGGCTCGAGCGAGATACTCAGTGACCGCGCGCTCCAGCGCACGGTGAT
The DNA here is from genome assembly GCF_009707125.1 of Arsenicicoccus cauae. Taxonomy (GTDB): domain Bacteria; phylum Actinomycetota; class Actinomycetes; order Actinomycetales; family Dermatophilaceae; genus Arsenicicoccus; species Arsenicicoccus cauae. The sequence goes on along the minus strand of NZ_WLVL01000016.1, from coordinate 22,259 downwards.
CCTGAATCCGCACACGGGGGCCACCCCCTCTCCCCGAGCAGGCGATGCCTCGGTGGCGTCGCCTGCTCGGTATCGCTCCGACAGTCGCTCGGTCGAGCGGCCATAACCCACAGTGAGTTAGATGCTCCTGGATCACAACCCCTTTGCGGGCCGAGAGGAGCGACGTCTTGGACGGCGGAGTGTGAAGTCTGAGACAGGTAAGAAGGAACCTGGTGAGGGTAACCCGGCTATGATAGACGGGTAAGTGCGACGGTCGTGACGGATTCCCATAGGAGAGCAGCCCTTGAGGCAGCCCACAGGCGAACCGTAGGCGGCCCGAGTATCACTTGTGTCCTTGCTGAGTTGGTAGGGGCCCTCGTCGCCAGGAGGAGACCCATGACCGGGAATCTGGGGGGCGTGCCCGCGGTACGCATGCAGGAGACCTTGGAGGCCCTTCGCAAGGGGGTCGCCCGATCGAAGAGGACGGGGAGCGTTCGGTTCCCCTTGAGTTTTGCCCGTGCTTTTACTGAGTTGGAGGAGAAGCCGCCTCTTGCGCAGTTGGTGAGCGGCGGAGGGGGGCGCCTCTCGACTTACCTCACCATCGTGATGTTGGCGACGAAAGAGCCGCACCAACTGAAGATGTCGTCTAAGGACCTTGCCGACATGCTCGACCGGCACGGACGCCAAGGCCCCGGCCCTCGGCGTATCGCCAACGAGATCAAGACTCTAGAAGAGTTGAAGCTGCTGAAGGTGGAGCGTGCCCCCGGGCTGACGCCAACGATGACCGTGCTGACGCCTGATGGGTCGGGGGAGTCCTGGAACGCCAGGGAACTACGCAGCCCCTACCTCGCCCTGCCCATTGGTCTTTGGCAGAACGGGTGGATCCTCTCCCTCGCCCCTCGCGACCTGGCAGTTTGGATCGCGTTGCATGAGTTCATGTCTGGCCGCAAGCAACACACTGCTATGTGGATGCCAACCTCACGCAAGCAAAGCTACGGACTCTCGGAGGCGACCTGGACTCGAGGCGGCAAGGGCCTGGTGGAGGCTGGTCTGCTTGAGATTGATCGGGTGACGACCAGCTACGCAGGTGAAGTCCGGAGGCGAAACCTCTACGCCCTCAAGATGGAGCCTGTCACAAGCAAGGAATCCGAGAGGGGCGGCCAATTGCCCGAGGAAGAGGGCGCGGACCGTTCGGCGACGTCCAGTTGAAACTGGCCAGCGCGCTGCGGTGCTAGCTTGTGCAGCTTTCCGCGCGGCCGGCCAAGCCGCCTCGGGGTTCGCGTAGCCTCGGCTCGACGGCCCCACTCGCCCGGCACAGAGGCATGGTCGGACGCTACGGCATGAGCGTGCCAGGATCACGCCGTAGCGGAGAGCAGTTGTGCCCGGTGGCGAATCATTCCGCACACCGTCGCCTGCTGGGCCGCGAGGGCGCGGCGGCGTTTCATCGTCGTCGACGTCGGTGGCCGGTGTTGCAGCGCGCGCAGCTCGTCCTCAAGGTGTCCAAGCGTCATCAGCAGCTCGCGGATAGTGGGCGCTTCCCGACAGACGTGGGCGTTGGGCCCGGCTGCGCCCGCACCGGATGAACCGGCGCGGGGCGCCCGGGTCTTCTCTGTCGCTACTGTCATGGCCTCTAGGTTGTGGTGACTGTCTGACAACTGGGGGCAAACCCGGTGTGACGCACCTATGAAGTGCTGACGGAGACCTCTGGGGTGGTGCGTGAGACCCCGCGGATGTGACCTTGGTGCTGGGTATGACGGGGTTGCGGATGGGTGAGCTGCGCGGGCTGAGGGTCTGCGATGTGGTGTCGGTGCCGTATCCGGCTTTGCTCGTGCAGCGTTCGCACCCTCAGTCTGCTCGGACGGGTCCGGGTGATCGAGCGCAAGCGGACGAAGGGTGGTCGGTCCCGGCTGGTGCCGATGTTGTCGGAGGTGCAGCAGGTCGTGGGGGAGTGGGTGGCTGGCAGGCGCCCTGACGACCTGTTGTTTCCCTCGCCTGAGGGATCGTTCCTGCGGTCGGGCAACTGGCGCCGGACGGTGCATTGGGACGAGACGTGCCGGGGGCGCCGCCCGCACGACCTCAGGCATACTGCGGCCACGGTGTGGCTGGGGGCGGGTGTGGACGTCAAGACGGTGGCGGCCTGGCTGGGGCACGCCAGTACCAAGCTGACGCTGGACACCTATGGGCATTGGATGGGCACGGATGCGGACCGGGCTGCGATCTCTCGTCTTGAGGCCGCGCTTGGCGCTCCTGCTGGTGACGGTTGCGGGGGCCAGGCGGGGGCCAATGGCTCTGCAAGTCGCGCGGGGGCGGTGGGGTCGGATGCGTGATACCGGTTCTGACCTGCGGGTTTGGGGGGTGCCCCCGGGCAGATTCGAACTGCCGACACCCGCTTTAGGAGAGCGGTGCTCTATCCCCTGAGCTACGAGGGCGGGGGTGGCGGCAGCGCCGGCCACGGGCACCTATCTTGTCATGGCCGCGGGCGGGGCGCGGACAGCGTCCGGGGTGGTTCGTCATACGACGCCGCCCGAGGGGTATTGATCGAGCCAGCGGAGGTGGCCCCGGGGCGGACACGGAGGGTGAGATCGAGAAGGGTGTGATGTGTCAAGAGGGCGAACTTCGGCCCTGGTTACTCGCCAGTCTTGACCTTTGGCGGCTGATTGCTGATCATTCAACTAGCGGGGCGCATGATTCTCTCCCCCTGCATCATGCGCACCGCCACCATCTCCGGAGCACACGCCACCGCCTCGTTATCCTTGGCCGGTGACCTCAGCACCGCCCGCCGCCACCCCGCCCACCGACGTGCCGGACCCGGTGGCCGCGGCCGTCGCCCGCTGGCGTCGCGAGCTCGTCGAGGCCGGCGGACCCAACTCCCTGCTGTGGCGCCCCGCGGACCAGCGCGGCCGGCTCGAGCTGACCCACGCTCACCCGGCCGGGCTGGCGATCTTTCTCTCGGGGCGCGACGCCAAGCTGTCCGACCTGCACCGCGAGCCACGGGCGCTGGCCGAAGCCGTCGTGGCGGCGCGTCGCCTGCGCGCGACCGCCGAGGACCTGTGGGAGCAGCGGGGACTCGCCACCTGCTTCCTGGCTGCCGGTATGGCGACCTGGCAGACCTCCGGCGGGGCCGGGCGAGTGCCCAGCGCCCCCGTCTTCCTGCGTCCGTGCGAGCTGCGCCCCCGCGACCTGGCCCAGACCGACTTCGACCTGGTGGTCAGCCGCACCGTCGAGCTCAACCCGGCGCTGGTCGAGCTGGTCCGGGCCGAGCTGGGGGTGGAGCTCGACGGGCGTGGGCTGGCCGAGTCCTCCTGGGGGCGCAACGGGTTCGACCCCGAACCGGCCTATCGCGAGCTGCTCCGTCGGTGCTCGGGACTACCCGGCTTCACCATCGAGCGGCGTCTCGGGGTCGCGCTCCTTCCCTACGCCAAGCTCGGGATGGTCGCCGACCTCGCCGGGACGACGGTGGCCGAGCACGCGGTGGTGCGGGCCCTCGCCGGTGACCCCGCCGCGCTGCGTCCACCGACCGGCGAGCCCGCGGCCGGAGTGTCCCTGCCGCTGGTCCTGCCGGTCGACGAGCACCAGCGGGCGGCCCTGGAGGCCATCGGCGCGGGCGACGACGTCGTGGTGCAGGGTGCACCCGGCACCGGGATGACCCAGGTCGTCGCCGCTGCCGTCGCCGGGCTGGCCGGTCAGGGCCGAAGCGTCCTGCTCGTGTCGCACGCCCGGTCCGCGATCACGGCCGTGCAGGAACGTCTCGCGCAGGCGGGGCTCGACCTCGTCGTCGAGGCGCACGACGGACCCGACCTGCGGCACGAGCACGAGCCGCTCACGGCCGCGACGCCGGCCGAGCCCGTGCAGGCGACGGCCGCGACGACCCGCGACCACCACGCCGTCACCGAGCGGCTGCAGGGACACCTCGTCGCCCTCCACCAGGCCCGACACCCGTGGGGCGTCAGCGCGTTCCAGGCGCAGGGGGCCATGGTCGAGCTGAGCCAGGTCGATCCGCCGCCGCGATCTCGCGTCCGGCTCGCCGGCGACGACCTCGCCCACCTCACCCCGCAGCGGCTCGACGTCGCCACCCGTGAGCTGGTGCAGGTCGCCGAGGACGGCGCGTGGCTCACGCATCAGGGCGCCGACCCGTGGCGCGCGGCTCGCATCACCACTCCCGCCGAGGCGGACGCCGCCCTCGCCGCGTGCGAACGGCTCGACGGCGACCGCGGCCTCACCCGCCTGACCAGCCTGGTCGACGCCCTGTGCCGCGAAGTCGGTCTGCCGCGCGCGAGCTCGGTGCGGGGCCTGGGCCAGGACCTGGACCTCGTGTCGGGCGTGCGCGCGACCCTCGACGCGTTCGTCCCGGAGGTCTTCGACGCGCCGCTGCCGGAGATGCTGGCGGCCACGTCCACGGCATACCGCACGGAGCACGACACCGGCGTCGGCCCGTGGCGTCGTCAGGGCCTGCGGCGCGACGCCCGGCGGCTGGTGCGCCCCGGTCCCGGGCCGACCGACCTGCACGACGCGCTCGCGACGGCCCACGACCAGGTCACCCGGTGGCGCGAGCGGGCGGGCGCCGCGAGCCGTCCCACCGTCCCGCACGGGATCGACGAGGCCCGCGCCGCGCACCGCGCCGTGGTCGCCGACCTGGAGGCGCTCGAGCCGGTCCTCGCGACAACCGTCGACGGCGCCGGGTTGCTGGACCTGCCCGTCGAGACGGCTCTCGCCCGCGTGCGCGAGCTCCTGCGCGGACGGCGACGCCTCGCCGTGCTGCCGCTGGTGACCACGACGCTGGACGGGCTGCGGGCCCAGGGGCTGGGGCCGCTCGTCGAGGACCTGGCGGCCCGCCGCGTCCCCGCCGCGCAGGTGGCCTCTGAGGTGCGTCACGTGTGGTGGAGCTCCGTCCTCGACGAGGTGCGCCGCACGGACCCGCACTACGGAGCGCACGACGGCACCGCCCTCGACGCCGACGCCGCGGGGCTGCGCCGGCTCGACGCCCTGGCCCTGCGCGAACGCGCCGCCGCCGTCGCCACCGCGGTCGGGGACGCCCGCCCCTGCTGGGCGACCAGCCCGCACGAGGTCGCGTCCCTCCTGCCCGTCGGCGTCGCCGTGGACACCGTGATCGTGCTCGAGGCGTCCCAGCTGTCCGTGGCGCAGGCCGTGTCGGCCCTCAGTCGTGGTCGGCAGGTCGTTGTCTGCGGGGATCAGCACCAGCTGCCCCCCGGCGACGTGAGCGTGACCGTGCCCGATCCGGCCCGCCGCGACGACGACGTGCAGGCCGACCAGCGGGCGACCTCTGTGCTCTCGTCCCTCGCCGAGATCCTGCCGGTGCACACCCTCGCGACCGCCCACCGCGGCGTCGACGACCGCGTCGCGCTGGCCGTCGACCGCCGGCTGCACGGCCAGGACCCCGTGGTCGTGCCGCTCGCGTCCACCGCGCCCCGGGTGCAGCTCGAGCTGGTGGACCAGGACCGTATGCCGCAGCCGCCGCGTGGCGAGGCCCCCGTCACGACCGCGGCCGAGGTGGACCGCGTCGTGCGGCTCGTGGTGGCGCACGCCCGCAGCACCCCCGAGCGCTCGCTCGGTGTCGTCACCTTCGATCCCGCGCACGCGGACGCCATCACGGCGGGGCTGCGCCAGCAGTTGGCGAGCCTCGACCTGACCGACGCGTCGCGCAGGTTCTTTGCCGGGTCGGCGCGAGAGCCCTTGTGGATCAAGCCTGTCGACCAGGTGCAGGGCCGGACCCGGGACGACGTGATCGTCGCGGTCGGCTACGCGCTCGACGAGGCCGGACAGGCGGGGCACCGGTTCGGCGCCCTGGCGCTGGGGGCGGGGGAGCGGCGGGCCGCCCTCGCGGTGACGCGGGCCCGGCAGCGGCTCGTCCTCGTGTCCTCCGTGACGGCCGAGCAGCTGCGGCAGGTGGGGGCGGGAAGCGCCGGCGTGGAGCTGCTCGCCGAGGTGCTGCAGCTGGCCGGGATGCCGGCGGGGCCCGTCCCCTCGCTGGGCGGCCTGAGCGATCCCGTCACCCGTGAGCTCGCCGGCCGGCTGCGGCAGGCCGGACTTGCGGTGACCGAGCGCGCGGGCCGCGGCGCGGGTGCCGTCGAGCTGGCCGTGCGCGACCCCCGCGCCGTGCGTGGTGTCGCCCTGGCGGTGGAGTCGGACGGTGTGGACTACGCCCGCGGTGGCGGGCCGGTCGACCGCGACGTCCTGCGGCCGGAGCTCCTGCGCCGGGCCGGGTGGGAGCCGCTGCGCGTGTGGACCGCCGACGTGTTCACCGCCCCGGAGCGCGTCGTCGCCCGGATCGTCGACGCGGCCCACGGACGCTGGGACGACGGCTCGGAGGCTCGTGATGCCCGGGCGAAGGCTCGTGACGCGGGCTCGGACGAGGCCCGACGGTGACGCGCCGGCACCGTCGGGTGGACGCCCCCGGCACGGGGTCTGCGGCGAGGGCGCCCCTGGGCGAGGCCGAGCCCCGCCTCCCGCCGGCCACGCAGGAGAACCCGCCCCCCTCCACCGCAGCGCGGCGCCGCTCCGACGCGCCTCGCGAGGACGCCCATGACCGGTGGCTGCGGGAGCAGCGTCCCCCGCACTGGGAGTAGGACCCCGGGGTCCGGTCCGCGTCAACCTGCTCCTGCTCGTCTGCGCGGACGACGAAGGGCCCCGCCAGCACGGCGGGGCCCTTCGTGACGTGCGGGGAGGGTCAGCGACGACGCAGCTCGTCGCGGATCTCCATGAGGATGGAGGCCTCCTCGGAGGGAGCCTCGGTCTCCTCCACGCCGGCCTTGCGACGGGCGGCGATGGCGTTCATCGGGGCGACGACCATGAAGTAGATGGCCGCGGCGATGATCAGGAAGCTGATGAGGGCCGTGAGGAACGCGCCGACCGGGACGTCGCCCGGGTTGAAGGAGTTGAAGTTGGGCTGGCCGCCCAGCTTGCCGATGAGGTTCATCAGGATCGCGACGAAGCTGTCGATGACCTTGCCGAAGGCGGCACCGATGACGACGGCGACCGCGAGGTCGACGACGTTGCCGCGCATGAGGAAGTCCTTGAAGCCCTTGAGCATGACTGTTCTCTCTCTGTCCTGGGGAGATGTGGAGCGAGCCCGCTCAGGGGCTCGGGCGGCGACTTCGCCGCATGCCCCACCGTATGACGCTGAGTTACACGAGGACGATACTTAATCGTTCATAGGTCCCCAAAAAGTTGACGCGAAGTGCTTACTGGGAGCCCGCCGTGAGCATCAGGTGAAGGGGCTCGTCCTCGGGCCCGGCTCCGTGGCCTGCGTGCAGAGCCCTGGACTGAGATGCGTTGAGGGACACCAGGACCGTGCGTCCGGAGGCGCCGGCGGCGCCTCCCGGCAGCCCCACCCCGGCGGACTCACCGACCGGGGTCTGCAGCACCACGGCGGCGGGGGCGACGAGGCGGGCACCGGCCCACACCTGGACCCGGTCGCCCGCGCGCACGAGGTCCGCCACCACGGGCTCGACGGAGGGCACGGCGAGCGCCACGGACCCCTCGGGCAGGCCCGCGAGCCGGGCGGCTCCGGTCACCGCACGGGGCGTCAGCGGGTCGCCGGTGGCCACTGGCCCAGCCAGGCGGCGCCCCACGAGGGCCTCGGCGTCCGGCCAGGTGGTGGGGGCGTCCGACCCGGGCCACCGACGGATGACGAGGTCCCTCGCGTCGAGCACGTGCCCCGCGGGCAGGTCGCGGGCGGCGCTCACCACGCGCGTGCCTGCTGGAGGAGGGGCCGGGAACGCCAGGCGCAGCGCCCCGGCCACGGCGAGCCCCAGACAGAGGGCGGCCAGGACGCGGCGGGCGAGTCGCACGTGCCAGGACACACGGCGGCTGCGCAGGCGTGCGCGCCACGACCGGCGTAGCGGTGCGGGGCGCCCGGCTCGGTCGCCACGGCGGGGGAGGGCAGTCATGCCGCGAGGCTAAGGAGCGGACCTGCGACGCGGGAGGGCTCGGCGGCCGCCTGTGGACGGAGCGAACCACGACGCGACGAGCTGTGGACGACACGCCGAGACCGGCGCGTCCTCGGGTGCGCGAGGGGTGGGCCGGCGACATACGAGCCGGTCGGCGCCCTCGACGGTCAGCTGGCGGCGGTCGAGCTGGTCGAGGTGCTGGAGCTGCTGGACGAGGTCCCGGACCCGCTCGCGGACCCGTCGGAGCCGGACGAGGCGCTGGTGCCGGAGGTGCTCGAGGAGGACTCGCTCGGGGAGGCCGAGGTGCTCTTGGTCGCCTTGGCGTCCTTGCCGCGCGAGTCCGTGCGGTAGAAGCCGGAGCCCTTGAAGACGACGCCGACGCTGTTGTAGACCTTGCGCAGCAGCCCCTCGCAGCGCGGGCACACGGTGAGCGCGTCGTCGCTGAACGACTGCACGATGTCGAAGGCCTCGCCGCAGTCGGCGCAGCGGTAGGAGTAGGTGGGCACGGTGCCTCCGGAGGGAACGAGCGGGTGAGGGACGCCGGCGGCCGAGGCCGACCTGGGCGTTCGACCGCTCAGTCTAGCGAGCCGTCGCGACGTCGCTGACCGCGTTCGCGGGCCGTGCGGGACACGGGCGGGCGCTTCCCCGGCTCGAGCCACCCGGCCAGGCGGCCCTGCTGGGACACCGCGCGCAGCCGCTCCTCGGCCGCGTCCCGCAGCGCCGAGGGCACCACGACCATCAGCGAGTCACCTCGCCGCAGCACGGTCGAGCGCTCGGGCACGAACGACTGCTCGCCGCGCAGCACGAGGGCGACGTTGGCGCCCTTGGGCAGGCGCAGCTCGTAGACCTCGACCCCGGCCATGCGGGACTCGTCGCCGATCTGCACCTCGACCACCTCGGTGTTGAGTCGTTCGAGCGGGGTGGACTCCAGCTGCAGGTCCAACGTGGCGCCCGCGTCGATGACGCCGAGCCGCCGGGCGACATACGGCATGGTCGGCCCCTGCACGATGGTGAAGATCACGACGAGCATGAACACGAGGTCGAACAACCAGGCGAGCGACGACGCGCCGCTGGTCTCTGGGACCGTGGCGAGGACGACGGGGACGGCGCCGCGCAGCCCCGCCCACGACAAGAAGGCCTGCTCGCGCCACCCGATCCCGAACGGCGTGGCGGAGACCACCACCGACAGCGGCCGGGCGACCAGGAGCAGCACCAACCCCATCACGACCGCCGGGACGATCCACCGGCCGAGCTCGGAGGGGGAGGCCAGCAGGCCCAGCAGGACGAACAGGCCGATCTGGGCCAGCCAGCCCATCGCGGTGGCGAAACCCCTGGTGGCGGCCTTGTGCGGCAGGGAGCTGTTGCCGACGACGAGCGCGGCGACGTAGACGGCGAGGAAGCCGCTGCCGTGGGCGTAGGTCGCGACGCAGTAGGCCATCGTCGGCACCGCCATCACGCCGATCGAGAACAGCGCGGACGAGGTGTCGGCGTAGCGGCGCAACAGCTTGGTCCCGAGCCAGCCCACCGCGATGCCGAGCAGCGCGCCCACGACCAGCTCGTAGACCGCGAGCCCGGCGAGGAAGAGGGGACCGGCGTCGGAGTCCCCGGCGGCGACGGAGGCCAGGGCGGTGACCAGGATGACGACCGGGGCGTCGTTGAAGCCGGACTCCGCCTCGAGCAGGCTGGTCAGCCTGCGGGGGAGGGGCACGCTGCGCAGCACGGAGAAGACGGCGGCCGCGTCCGTGGAGCTGAGCACCGCGCCGACCAGCAGGGCCGACACCCAGTCGAGGTGGAGCACGAACCTGGCAGCGACGCCGACCACGCCGACGGACACGATCACGCCGACGGTCGAGAGCAGAGCGGCCGGGGCCACCGAGGGTCTGATGTGCCTCCACGAGGTCGACAGCCCGCCCTCGGCGAGGATCAGCACGAGCGCGATGTAGCCGAGGGCCTGCGTCAGCCGGCCACCGTCGAACTGGATGCCGAGCCCGGACTCCCCGAGCCCGACCCCGATGAGGAGGTACAGCAGCAGCGAGGGCAGGCCCGACCGGGTACTGATGCGGACCGCCACCACGGCGAGCAGGAGGACGGCGGACCCGAGCAGGAGGACGGAGCGTAGGTCCTCGATCCCGAAGTCCGCGCCGGTGTCCATGGGGCCCATTCTCTCGTATGCCGCACCCGCACCCGCCCCCGCGTCGTCCGCCGGCTTGTCGGTGCCGTGGCCTAGTCTCGCTCACGTGTCCCGCGCCGCTCTGATCGCCCGACGGACGACCGTCTCGGTCGTCGTCCTGCTCCTCGTGGCCGCCCTCATCGTCGCCGGCGTGGTCTACGGCGCCGTGCGCAGGACCGACCCGAGCGTCACGGGCACCGCGCGGCTGGCGGGGCTGTCGGGCGAGGTGGACGTGCGGCGGGACGCCCAAGGCGTGGCCCACGTCTACGCCGACACCCCCGAGGACCTGTTCCGGGCGCAGGGCTACGTCGCGGCCCAGGACCGGTTCTTCGAGATGGACCTGCGCCGCCACGCGACGGCGGGCAGGCTCGCCGAGCTCGTCGGCGAGGCCGGCGTGGCGTCCGACACGAGCGTCCGCACCATGGGCTGGCGCCGAGTCGCCGAGCAGGAGCTGCCGACCCTGTCGGCCGACACCCGGCGCTACCTCGCGGCGTATGCCGACGGGGTCAACGCCTACCTGGACGCGACCGGCGACGCCACCCGCGTCGCCCCGGAGTACCTCATGCTCGGCGTCCGCTTCCCCGGCTACCGCATCGAGCCGTGGGGGCCGGTCGACTCGCTGGCCTGGCTCAAGGCGATGGCCTGGGACCTGCACGGCAACTACGCCGACGAGCTCGCCCGCGCCCGGCTCATGGCGCAGGGTCGCTCGCTCGACGAGGTCCGCGAACTCTATCCCCACTATGACGCCAGGGCCCAGCCGCCGATCCTGTCCGCGTCCGCGTGGTCTCCCTCGGGCGTGCGGGGCGGCCGGTCCAAGGCGCCGGCCGCCGGCATACGACCCCAGCCCGACCAGGACGGCCAGGCGGCCCTCGCCCGGGCCGCGCGGGCCGTCTCTGCGGTCGCGCCCCTGGTCGGGCGCGGCGAGGGCGTCGGCTCCAACTCGTGGGTGGTCGGGCCGTCCCGGTCCTCGACCGGCAAGCCCCTGCTGGCCAACGACCCGCACCTCGCGCTCGGCCAGCCGGGCGTCTGGCACCAGACCGCGCTGCACTGCCGCACGGTGTCCCAGGCGTGCCCCTACGACGTGAGCGGCTTCGCGTTCGCGGGCTTCCCCGGCGTGGTGATCGGGCACAACCAGCGCATCGCGTGGGGCTTCACCAACCTCGACCCCGACGTGAGCGACTTCTACCTCGAGCGGGTCAAGGGCAGCACCGTGCTCAGGGACGGGACCTACCAGCCGCTGACCACCCGCACCGAGGTGATCCGCGTGGCCGGCGGCACCGACCGCACCATCACCGTCCGGTCGAGCACGCACGGCCCGCTGCTGTCGGACGTGGACGCCGCGGTCAGGGACGCCGCCACCGCTCCCACGTCGGGCACCTCAGGCGCGGCCACCGCGCCGGCCGAGGGGGAGTCCCTGGCGATCGCGCTGAGATGGACCGGGCTGGACGTCACCCAGACCGCGGACGCGATCTTCCGGATGAACCGCGCGACGTCCTTCGAGAGCTTCCGCGCCGCCCTGTCGTCCTTCGCGGCCCCCTCGCAGAACGCCGTGTACGCCGACGTCGACGGGCACATCGGCTACCAGGCACCGGGCCGCGTCCCGGTCCGGCGGTCCGGGTCGGCCGGGACCCCACCCGGCTACCTGCCAGCACCCGGCTGGGACTCGCGCTACGACTGGACCGGCTACGTCCCCTTCGAGCAGCTGCCGCACACCCTGGACCCCGCCGAGGGCTTCCTGGTGACCGCCAACCAGGCCGTCACGGCGGCGACGACCCCCTTCCTGACGACGGACTGGACGCACGGCTGGCGCTCGACCCGCATCCGTCAGCTCCTCACCGCCCATCCCACGGTGACGCCGGAGCGCATGCGCGAGATCCAGGGCGACGTCAGCGACGGCTTCCAGCCCGTCCTCACCGCGGCCCTGCGGGGCGTGGACCTGAGCGGCGACGCCTTCACCCGCGAGGGGCAGGCCACCCTGGAGGGCTGGGACGGGCGGTTCGTCACGGGGGACAACCCGTCGTCGCGCGCGGCGGCCTACTGGACGGCGGCGTGGTCCGCCCTGCTGCACCGGACCTTCGACGACGACCTGCCGGTGGGCCTGCGCCCCGACGGCGGGTCACGCTGGCCGGCGGTCGTCCAGCAGCTGCTCGCCGACCCGCGCTCCCCGTGGTGGGACAACCAAAAGACGCTGCGCATCGAGACCCGCGACGACATCCTGCGTCAGGCGCAGGTCGACGCCCGGCTCGAGCTCACCCGGCTGACCGGCAAGGACGTCAAGGCCTGGGACTACGGGCGGCTGCACACGCTGACCCTGCGCCACCCGCTCAGCGCCGCGGCGCCGGGGATGCTGCGCTCCCTGCTGGACCGCGGCCCGGAGCCGGCGCCCGGGAGCCCGCTCGCGCCCAACGCCCTCGGCTACGACCTCCAGGTGGGCTACGCCGCCGACTGGGGGCCGTCCATGCGCATGGTGGTCGACCTCGCCGATCTTGACGCGAGCACCTGGGTCCAGAGCACCGGCGTGTCCGGGCACCCGACCAGCGAGCACTACGACGACCAGACGGGACGCTGGCTGCGCAACGAGTCGTTCGCGTGGCCGTTCAGCCGGGGGGCGGTCGAGGATGCCACGCGCGAGCAGCTCACGCTCGCACCTCGCGACGACGGCTGAGCCCCGCCGCGCGCTCAGCGGTCGAGCCAGGTGATCCCGTCCGCGGTCACCACCGCGTCGACCCGCTGGTCGTGCTGCGCCGCCGGCAGGGCGTCGTCGAGGAGCTCCTGGGGGTGCAGGAGGGTCACCACGCAGATGCCCTCGCGACGCCGGGGCAGCGCTCGGTCGTAGCACCCGCCGCCCTGTCCGAGTCGCACCCCACGCCGGTCCACCGCCGTGCCCGGCGTGAGCACGAGGTCGGCCTGGTCGATGGCCTCCAGCCCCAGCCGCGCGGACTCGTCCCGCTCGTCGCTGCCGAGCGGCCGCCAGTCCAGGTCGAGCCCCGGCAGCGTGACCGGCACCAGCACCCGGTAGCCCGCCTCGGCCAGCGCCGCGTTGAGCGGACCGGTGCCCGGCTCGGTCGGCCAGGACTCGTACGACGTCACCGTCCCACCCGGCCCCACCCGGTCCGCAACGATCCGCAGGACGTGGTCCGCCAGGGCCTGCGCCTCGCGCTCGGCGCGCGAGGTGTCGGCATACCGCTGCTTGCGGTGGGCCCAGAGGCGAGCCCGTAGGGCGCGCTTGGCGTCGGCGGGGGTCGGGGCGGGGGTGTCCATGCAGCGATTCTGTCAGCCACGCCCCGGTCAGCGGGAGGACTCGATCGGTCTCGTGCCACCATGGGCCGACCGGCCCACCCCGAGGAGGACCCGTGTCCATCCGGACCCGTCTGGCGATCGTGCTCGCCGCCGTGGTCCTGCCGGTCCTGCTCGTGGCCGGGCTGGTGGCCGGAGTCCTGCTGCCCCGTGCGCTCGTGGACGGCCAGCGACGCGACGTCGACCGCGCCACGGTGGCCGTCGCCACCGCCATGGCGTCCGAGTGCTGGGCGCTGGGCGACCGGGCCGAGGTCATCGCGCTGTCGGTCGCCAACGGGCGCCCGCCGGCCGCCGTCCTCGCGGAGGAGACCCGGGGCGGCCTGGGGGCGGAGCGCGGCTACGCGGTCGTGCTGCGCGGTGGCGAGGTGCTGGCGGCCTCCGGGTCCGCGCCACGACCCACGCCGACCACCCTGCCGACCACCCGCTGCTCGACCGTGACCAGACCCGCCGGGCCGCACCTCGCCGAGCGGGTCGACCTGAGCACCACGCAGGGCACCCTCACCGTCCTCGTGGTCGAGCCCCTCACCGCCGGTCGGCTCGACGCGCTCGCCCGGCAGGCCGCCGCCTCGGACGTGCGCACGATCCTGCAGTGCGCGGGCGGGGTCGAGGTGCACCCGAGCTCGGACCGCGGCCAGGGGTCCGTCGCGCAGACCGCCGCGGCAGGGCCCGGTCGCCCCTGCGCCGTCCAGGGCTCGGCTCCCGATCCTGTGGGCGGCCCGCGCGCGTGGGTGCCCCTCCTGCTGATCCTGGTCGTGCTGGCGGCAGCGGTCGGGCTGCTCCGGTGGCTGGCCCGGGAGCTCACCGCCCCGCTGCTCGCCCTCACCGAGGGCACCCGTCGCATCGCCGACGGTGACCTGACGGTGCGCCTGCCTGAGGGCCGCGACGACGAGGTCGGCGAGCTGTCGCGGGAGTTCAACGCCATGGCGGTGGAGCTGGACCAGCGCATGGCCGAGCTGACGTCGAGCCGGGCGACCTTGCAGGACACCGTCGGGCGGATCGCCGCCACCCTGCAGCGCACCCACGACCTCGACGGTCTCCTCGCAGCGCTGTGCGCGCTGGCCGAGACGACGACCGGGTCCGCCTGCGCCGTCGTCTGGATGCGCGAGGGCAGCGGCCTGCGCGCCCGGGTCGTCCACCCCATCGGGACCCGCCGTCCCGGCACCGGGCGGATCCGCGCGGCCGAGAGCGTGGTCGGAGAGGTGGTCAGCGACCGCCGCGTCGTCCTGCTCGACGACGCGAGCGGCGAGCCCGGCGCCGTCCTGAGGGGGCGGCTGTGCGCCGCGCCCCTCGTCTCCGGAGACGACGTCATCGGGGCGCTGGTCGTCGAGCGGGCGGCCGACGCGACGGCATACGACGACACCACCGGGGAGCTGCTCGACCTCGTGGCCGGACCGGCCGGGGTCGCCATCGACAACGCGATCCTGCACCGTCGCGCCCAGCGCCAGTCCGTCACCGACCCGCTGACCGGCGTCGGCAACCTGCGCATGCTCACGACCACGCTGGGTCGCGAGGTGGAGCGGGCGCGCTCGTTCGGACGGCAGGTGTCCCTGCTGATCCTGGACATCGACCGGTTCCGCCGGATCAACGACGAGCACGGCCACTCCGTGGGCGACGGCGTGCTGGCCGCGCTCGCCGCTCGCCTCGTCGAGCTGGTCCCGCCGGTGGACGTCGTCGCGCGCTACGGCGGGGAGGAGATGGCCGTCGTCTGCCCCGAGCGCGGCGAGCAGGAGTGCCTGCGGCTCGCTCAGCGGATCGTGGCCGACCTGCGAGAACGTCCGCTGCAGGTCGGCGACCGCGAGGTCCCCATCACCTGCAGCATCGGGATCGCCACCTGGCCGCAGGACGCTGCGACGGCGCCCGAGCTCGTGTCGGCGGCCGACGCCGCCATGAACGCCGCCAAGCGCGCCGGGCGTGACGGGACGGTCGCGGCCGGGCATGTCGGACCCGTCGACTAGTCTCCGAAGCATGTCCGAACCCCGGCTGATGCCCGTCGACGAGCACCTGCGCATCCTCCTCGAGGCCTGCGCCACCGTGCCCCGCCGCACGTCCCCGGTGCCGGTGGCCGAGGCGCACGGCTGCGTGCTGGCCCAGGACGTGCGCAGCGCCGTCGACGTCCCGGCGTTCGCCAACTCGGCGATGGACGGGTATGCCGTCCGGGCCGCCGAGCTCGCGGGTGCGGGCGACCGCCCCGTGGTCCTGCCCGTCGCCGGCGACATCCCCGCGGGCCGCACCGACCGGGTCACCCTCGAGCCGGGCACCACGCTGCGCATCATGACCGGTGCCGCCCTGCCCGACGGGGCCGACGCGGTGGTGCCCGTCGAGCTGACGGACGGCGGCACGCAGCGGGTGACCCTGCGTCAGGAGCCGCTGGCCGGAGCCCACGTCCGACCTGCCGGCGACGACCTGTCCCGCGACGAGCTCGCCCTCACGGCAGGGACCTTCGTCGACGCGCGGGTGCTCGCGCTGCTCGTCTCCCTCGGGCACCCGCGGGTCGAGGTCGTCCTGCCGCCCCGCGTCGCCGTCCTGTCCACCGGCGACGAGCTGGTCGAGCCGGGCGGCGCCGCCGGGCACGGCACGGTCGTCGACAGCAACGGCCCGATGCTGGTCGCCGTCCTGCGCGAGCACGGCTTCACAGCCGAGCGGGTGCGGGCGGTCGCCGACGACGAGCAGGGCTTCCGCGCGCGGCTGGACGAGGTCCTGCTGACCCACGACGCGGTCATCACCACGGGCGGGGTGTCCGCGGGCGCCTACGACACGGTCAAGGCCGTGCTCGCCCGTGACGGCGAGGTCGAGTTCCGGGGCATCGCGATGCAGCCGGGCAAGCCGCAGGGCTTCGGCCTGGTGCGGGCGGGCGACGGGCGACGCGTGCCCGTCTTCACCCTCCCCGGCAACCCCGTCAGCGCGATGGTGTCCTACCAGGTCTTCGTGGCCCCGGCGCTGCGCCTGCTCGCGGCCCGCCCGGCCGAGGGGCTCGCAGGCGTGGAGGCGGTGGCGGACGACGGGTGGCGCACGTCGGCCGGTCGCACGCAGCTGGCCCGGGTCCGGCTGCGCCGCGAGGACGACGGGCTGCACGCCACCCTCGCCGGTGGTCAGGGCTCGCACGTGCTCGGCGCCCTCGCCCACGCCGACGCCCTGGCCGTCGTGCCCGCCGAGGTCGACGAGGTCCTCCCCGGCGCGCGCCTCACCTGCCTGCTGCTGCGCCCCCTCCCCGGCAAGGAGTCCCTCGCATGACCACCGACCCCACGCCCGAGGCGCCCCGCCTGACGCACGTGCGTGCCGACGGCAGCGCCCACATGGTCGACGTCTCCGCCAAGGCCGTCACGGCCCGCTCGGCCACCGCCCGCGGTCGGGTCCTGCTCGCGGCGCCGGCGGTCGCGGCGCTGCGGGACGGCACCGTGCCCAAGGGCGATGCGCTGGCCGTGGCCCGCATCGCCGGCATCCAGGCGGTCAAGCGCACCCCCGACCTGGTCCCGCTCGCGCACCCCATCGCCGTGCACGGGGTCGAGCTGGACCTCGCGGTCACCGACGACGGGGTCGAGCTCGCGGCGACCGTCCGCACCGCCGACCGCACCGGCATCGAGATGGAGGCGCTCACCGCGGTCACCGTCGGCGCCCTGGCCCTGATCGACATGGTCAAGGCGGTCGACAAGCACGCCCGCATCACCGACGTCCGCGTCACCGCCAAGTCGGGCGGCCGGTCCGGGGACTGGTCCGAGTGAGCGTGCCCGAGCCGCGGCGCGCCGTCGTCGTGACAGCGTCCACGCGCGCCGCTGCCGGCACTTACGCCGACCGCACCGGCCCCGTCATCGTCGAGGCCCTGCGCGCGTGGGGTCTGGACACCCCGGACCCGGTGGTCGTCCCTGACGGTGACCCCGTGGGGGACGCCATACGGACCGCCGTCGACGACGGGGTCGACCTCGTCGTCACGACCGGCGGAACCGGCCTGTCGCCCACCGACCGCACCCCTGAGGTGACCCGGGCGCTGGTCGACCGCGAGGTGCCCGGCCTCGCCGAGGCCATCCGCGGCGCCGGTCTGTCGCAGGGCGTCGCCACCGCCTCCCTGTCCCGCGGCATCGCCGGGCTCGCCGGCGCCACCCTGGTCGTCAACCTCCCGGGCTCGCGCGGTGGCGTCGCCGACGGGCTCGGAGTGCTGGAGCAGGTCGTGACGCACGCCCTCGACCAGGTCCGCGGGGGCGACCACTGATGGCCGCGTGGCCGGTGCGGCTCGAGGCGACCCTGCCGGACGGGGGAGCTCTCGTGCTGCGCGGCCTGCGCCGTCGCGACCGCACGCAGTGGCTCGAGCTGCGTCGCACCAGCTGGGACTGGCTCAAGGAGTGGGAGCCGACCTTCCCGCACGCGGGCCAGCAGCCCAAACCCTTCCCCGAGTACATCCGCCACCAGGCCCGCGAGGCGCGCGCCGGTCGGCAGCTGCCCTTCGCCGTCGAGGTCGACGGTCGGCTCTGCGGCGCGGTCAACCTGTCCCAGATCATGGAGGGCGCGCTGTGGGGCGCCACGGCGGGCTACTGGTGCGCGCCCACCCACGCCGGCCGGGGCATCGTTCCCTTGGCCTTGGCCACGGCGTGCGACTATGCCGTGGGCAAGCGGGGCCTGCACCGCATCGAGGTCAACATCCGCCCCGACAACACCAAGTCGCTCGCCGTCGTCCGCAAGCTCGGCTTCCGCGACGAGGGGCTGCGCGAGCGCTATCTCCACATCGACGGCGCCTGGCGCGACCACCGGACCTTCGCGCTGACGTCCGAGGACCTCGGCGGTGGCACCTTCGCGGACCGGCTCACGAGGGCATGATCCAGGGCAATCCGCCGACACACCCGTGCGGTTGAGCGTCCATCACCCGCGCCCCCTCTAACGTCGGGGACGTGCAGCCCTCCAGCCTCGTCTTCGTCGTCGTGATCGGTCTGTGGGCTGCCTACCTGACCCAGTCGTGGATGCGTCGTCGGGAGCACCTGCAGACCGCGCGATCCATCGAGCGGTACGCCGAGGCCCTGCGGGTGCTCGAGCGGCGCCCGGTCCTCGCCGAGCCCACCACCCCCCGGTCGTATGCCGTCAGCCCGCTGCGGGCCGGCGTCACCGCCACCGCGCCCGCCGGCGCGACGCGTGCCACGCCCGTGACCGAGGAGGCGGGGCCGGGTCGGCGCGCCCGCAGCCTGCGGGGCGCCTCCCTCGGGATCGCGGTGACCGCGCTGATCGCGCTCGTCATGGTGACCGTGCTGCGGCTGGTCCCCGTCTGGACCCCGGCCGTCGGCCTGGCGCTCGTCACAGCCGACCTGGCGTGGCTGCGCCACACTGCCCGGCCTCGTCGGCCGCGCCTCGAGCTGCACCGCACCACCTCGAGCGCCGGGAGGACCGACGTCGCCGCCCCCGTCGAGCCCGCAGCTCCGGGCGCGTCCACCGCCCCGACCACGTCCCCGGTCTCCACCGCTGACGCGCTGGTCGTGGTGGACACCGCCGAGCCCGCAGTGACCCGCGTGGGTGACACCCGCGTCGATGCCCCCTTCGACGTGCGCCAGTTCGACACCGTCGACGAGGCGCCCGCACCGGTCGAGGTCGTCCTCGAGCCGCTCGAGCCCGGGCAGTGGCGTCCGACCCCTGTGCCGCCTCCGACCTACACCATGAAGCCCGCCGCCCCCCGGGCTGCCCCGGCCCCGCTGCCGGTGGACGACGACGTCTTTGCCCCCATCGAGGTCGAGGACGAGTTCCTCGACGCCGCAGTGCCGTTGCGCAGCGCCGTGGGCGGGTGAGGATTGGGCCGACGTGCCGCCTCGGTGGTACAGTCGGTCCTCGCCAGGGGCTGTGGCGCAGTTGGTAGCGCGTCTCGTTCGCAATGAGAAGGCCAGGGGTTCGAATCCCCTCAGCTCCACGTAAGATGAGAAAATCAAAACTGCCCCGCCTGATGGCGGGGCAGTTTTGTCTTTGCGGTGACTCTGGCCAGTGCACGGAGTGACTGTCTGTCATCATCAAGTCATGGCAAGTGAAGCGTTCAGGGCTCGTGATCTGTCCGGCTCGACCTTCCGTGACGTCAGTCTCAGAGATGCAGTTATGCGGGGTGTTGACGTCGACGGCCTCGAGATCGACGCGCCGTGGCTGCTGGAGGAGCCGGGTCGGCTCATCGTGAACGGCGTGGATGTGGCGCCGCTGATCGACGGCGAACTTGACCGCAAGTTCCCCGGCCGCGCCCTCCGTCGTGTGTCGAGCGCTGACGGTTTGCGCGACGCTTGGGCCGCAGTTGAGCAGGCATGGCAGTCGGCGGTCCGTCGTGTAGAGGCCATGCCATCGGGCTCGATGGATGAACAGGTCGGTGAGGAGTGGTCATTCGCTCAGACGGTGCGGCACCTTGTTATGGCGACTGATACGTGGCTCCGCAAGGCGGTGCTGGGAGTTGAACAGCCCTACCACCCTGTTGGTCTGCCTGACACCAGCTTCGTTGAAGACGGTGGCGGCACCGCCGTCTTCCGCGTGACGCATCCTGACTGGGCAGAGGTACTGCAGGCTCGTGGCAGCCGGATGCGCATGGTCCGTGAGTTCCTGGAAACCGTCACCGACGATGACTTGTCGGCCACCCGACCCAATCCGCATGCCCCCGAGCACCAGGAAACTGTGCTGTCGTGCGTGCGAACAGTCCTCGAAGAAGAGTGGGAACACCTGCGGTATGCAACCCGTGACCTCGACGCCCTCGACGAGCGTGCGCTTGGAGGAAGGACCCGCCTGGGGTCGGCTTCGCGGCAGCGTTGTTCCTAGGTCAGACGATCAGACGATCTGCAGGTTGAGCACTCGAGCTGACTCCTTCAAGCCTTCGTCGAATGTGGCGATGCGGGCCGAGGTCTGCTCGGCTGTCAACAATACGCAACAGTCGGGCATCTTCGACCGAGTGGTCGCGCGAAGCCGCGCCAGTCGGGTGGCGGCGTCATCCGGCAGGGAAGTCGTGGCGACGTCGAGAGCCCGAAGGTCGGCCAGCATTTCCCGATCACGGTTCTCGCGCGCGGCCCTGACCAGCACTTCCGCCAAGTTGATCGGACCGATGGTCATCGGCTCTGAGGCGTGGATCGTGAACAGTGCCTCGGCTGCAGCGTGGTGCGCGTCATTGGCATCGAACAGCGCGATGAGCACGCCCGAGTCTAGGGCGAGCACTCGGGCCAGTCCGCGCGCAGATCGTCGAGGTAGCCCGGCTCGTAGAGGCCGGTGTAGGAGCCGCTGATCCGCTTCAGGGCGGCCAGTCGGTTGTCCTGACGCTCTGCGGCGCTCGGGTCGATGCTCTTGTGCCCTTCCTCGATCAGGCGACGCAGCAGCCGAGCAGGCTTGTCTCGGTCGGCAGGCCATCGCAATGCAGCAGCGCGCAGTGCTTCAGAGACTTCGGCCGTCTCGGTCACGGGGTGGCGACGCTTGGTGGTCGGCATACCGCGAGTGTAACACTGATGAGAAGTGTCACATCTTGAACTGGAAGTGGTCAGTGAGCCCTGAGTGCCCGCAACGCGGGGGAAGTCTCGACAGGCATCCCGCAAGGTCCACCGCACGCACAAGGCTCGAACCCTTGCCAACGGCAAACGTTGGTCGAGGTTCGGGCCCTGTGTGCGTCTGCGGCCCAGGTCAAGGCGTGACGTCGACCTGCGGATCGAGGAGCATTTCGAAGGGCCGACTGTGCTCGACTCGAGCTCTTCCCAACCCGCGATACTGAGACCATCGCCCTTGAAAAGAGCGGCCGGTAGGCGACGAGCATCACCTCAAAGCCCACCACTCGACGGGGCTCTATCCGAGAAGGTCGTTCGCCTCTTCGAAGAGGGCTGATCACTCGTGCGCTCAACTGGACAAGTGGTGCGTCGGCCCTCATCGGTGCGGAAACCCTCTCCTCCGGACGGAGATCGTCCGACCGTTCCGTACGTGGTTAACATGCGACCATGGTTGAATCTTCTGCGTTCGGGTCTCCGAAGCTCTCCGTGCAGCCCGACGTTCGCGTTCTCGGCGCCCGCGAACACAATCTGCAGGATGTCAACCTCACGGTCCCGCGCGATGCAACAGTCGTCTTCACCGGTGTGTCTGGCTCGGGAAAGTCCTCGCTGGCGTTCGGGACGCTGTACGCCGAGTCGCAGCGACGCTATCTGGAATCGGTCGCACCCTACGCCCGCCGCCTGATCGATCAGGCGGGAGTGCCCGATGTCGACTCGATCACGGGGATGCCCCCGGCGGTCGCCCTGCAGCAGCAGCGCGGTGCCGGTAACGCACGATCGACCGTGGGCAGCATCACCACGTTGTCGAGCTTGATACGAATGCTGTACTCGAGGGCCGGGGACTATCCGGATGGGCAGCCGATGTTGTATGCGGAGGACTTCTCCGCGAACACGGTCCAAGGAGCCTGCTCGGAATGCCACGGCATCGGCCGCGTCTACACGGTGAACGAGCAGCAGATGGTCCCGGACCCATCGCTCACCATCCGCGAACGCGCCATCGCTTCCTGGCCGACCGCGTGGCACGGCCATCAGCTGCGCGACGTACTGGTTGCTCTTGGTTACGACGTCGATGTGCCGTGGCGGGACCTGCCGAAAGAGGACCGGGACTGGATCCTCTACACCGATGAGACCCCCTTCGTTCCGGTCCACTCCCGGCTCACCCTCTCTGAGTCCAGAGCCGCGATCAAGGCAGGCGTGGAGCCGAGCTACTCGGGCACGTTCGTCGGGGCTCGTCGGTACATTCTGGACACGTTCGCGAACACGAAAAG
Source organism: Arsenicicoccus cauae (assembly GCF_009707125.1). GTDB lineage: Bacteria > Actinomycetota > Actinomycetes > Actinomycetales > Dermatophilaceae > Arsenicicoccus > Arsenicicoccus cauae. Next base: position 178 of record NZ_WLVL01000016.1, on the reverse strand, counting down.
CGCCTCGATGAAGCGGCGCGTCGCGCAGTTTCTCACCGCTGCCATCTGCCCGTAAGAGTCCCGTGGAGTGGTGGGGTTTGGGGAGTGGGTGTGGCTCCCTGACGTAGAGGGGTCATCGGCGAGATGCTCGGTGTGTACCGCCAAGTACTCACCAGAGGAGATCTCACCGATGACCCTT
>NZ_WLVL01000015.1 GCF_009707125.1 Arsenicicoccus cauae | reverse complement strand
GAGCAATGATCAGAACCTGTGGATGGCTCTCGGCGAGGTGACGTAGAGGAGACGTACCTCCCGAGCAAGATCGAAGCCCATGCTCAAGTTCGGATCGTGGTCGGCGTTGACGCGCCGGCTCGGGAAGGTACGTCCATGTTCAAGATAGTCCACGAGGAGAACGGGTCCCAGGAGCACGTCCCGGCGGCCGTCGGTGGGTCGTTGCTCGACGAGCTCGCCCGCGACGGTGCGCGGCAGATGCTCGCGGCGGCGCTTCTGGCCGAGGTTGCCGCCTACGTCGAGGCACACCAGCACGAGGTCGATGAGGACGGGCACCGGCTGGTGGTCCGCAACGGCTTCCACGACCCGCGGGAGGTCGCGACCGCGGCTGGGGCGGTGCCGGTGCGTGCGCCGCGGGTCAACGACAAGCGCATCGACGAGGCCACCGGGGAGCGGAAGCGGTTCTCCTCGGCGATCCTGCCCGCATGGGCGAGGAAGTCCCCAGGCGTGGCCGAGGTGCTCCCGCTGCTCTACTTGCACGGCCTGTCCTCCGGCGACTTCGTGCCCGCGCTGGAGCAGTTCCTCGGCTCCGCCGCAGGCCTGTCTGCGGCCACCATCACCCGCCTCACCGTCCAGTGGCAAGACGACGCCAAGGCGTTCGGCAACCGGTCGCTCGCCGAGAGCGACTACGTCTACCTGTGGGTCGACGGCATCCACCTCAAGGTCCGCCTCGAGCAGGACAAGGTGTGTCTGCTGGTGATGATCGGCGTCCGCCTCGACGGCGCCAAGGAGCTCGTCGCCCTGTCCGATGGATTCCGCGAGTCCTCGGAGTCGTGGGCCGACCTACTCCGCGACTGCAAGCGCCGCGGGATGCGCGCACCGGTGCTGGCCGTCGGGGACGGTGCATTGGGGTTCTGGAAGGCGCTGCGCGAGGTGTTCCCCGACACCAAGGAGCAGCGCTGCTGGTGGCACAAGCTCGGCAACGTTCTCGCCGCCCTGCCGAAGTCGGCGCACCCCGGGGCGAAGGCCGCCCTGGCGGAGATCTACAACGCCGAGGACAAGGACCACGCGCGGGCCGCAGCCAAGGCGTTCGCGGCCAACTACGGCGCGAAGTGGCCCAAGGCCGTCGCGAAGGTCGTCGACGACCTCGACGTCCTACTCGCCTTCTTCGACTTCCCCGCCGAGCACTGGATCCACCTACGAACGACGAACCCGATCGAGTCGACCTTCGCCACCGTCCGGCTCCGGCAGCGGGTCACCAAAGGCCCCGGCTCCCGCGCCGCCGGCATCGCCATGGCGTTCAAGCTCATCGAGTCCGCCCAGGCCCGCTGGCGCGCCGTCAACGCACCCCACCTCGTTGCGCTCGTCCGTGCCGGCGCGGAGTTCAGCAACGGCAAGCTCGTCGAACGACCCGACGAATCAGGAGGTCACGCTCACGCCGCCTGACACATCAATCCACAGGTCTTGACTATTCCTC
>NZ_WLVL01000014.1 GCF_009707125.1 Arsenicicoccus cauae | reverse complement strand
GACTGCGAGCATCGTGTCTGCGCCACCACCTGGGGTCTGACCCTTGCTTATGACCGGCCCTGCGGGTGCCCTCGCGTTGACGTGTCGGCCCTGGGTGGTGGCGTTCACCAGGCTGCTGGCCGGGTGGGCAGTGACCTGATAGGAGCCTGACTCGACCAGGGCCTCATCGCAGTCCTGTCCGCCCACTCCGGCCAGCTGAGCCATGGACAGCCCGCCGGAAAATGCGAGAGAGGATCCACAGCCCGATGCCCAGCATGCAGCTTCGCCGCGACGATGTCATCGTCGGCGTCGACACCCACAAGGACAACCATGTCGCGGTCGCGATCGACGGCCTTGGTGGTCGACTCGGCGACATCATCGTGCCCACCACCATCGCCGGGTTCGAGGAACTCCTCGCGTTCTGCCTGGCGTTCGCCGGGCCCGCCGGACGCCTGATCGGGTTCGGCGTCGAGGGCACCGGCTCCTACGGCGTCGGCCTGGCTCGCTACCTGCGCAACCATGGCCACGACGTCCACGAGATCGCCCGGCCCGCACGGGCGGTGGAACGCCGACTCGCAGGAAAGAACGACACCATCGACGCCGAGCACGCCGCCCGCCAACTTCTCGCCGGGCACGGGCTGTCGACACCCAAGACTGCCGACGGCTCAGTCGAGACGATCAGGCTGGTCAAGATCGCCTACGACGGTGCCGTTCAAGCCCGGACCACCGCGATCATCACGCTCAAGGCGACTCTTGCGACCGGGAGCGAAGCGCTGCGCGCGGAGCTGGAGAAGCTCACCGACCACAAGCTGATCACCGCGTGCGCGGCTCTGGAAGGCCCCGCCCCTCTGCCACCCGTCCGACGTGGAGCGCCCGCTGTTGTCGTACCCAGCGATCCCGATCTGGCGATGCGGCACGTGCTCTCATCAATGGCGAAGCGTTGGCTGGCGTTGCACGAGGAGGCCAAGGCGCACGCCGCGTCGCTGAAGGCCCTCACCGCGGCCGCGACGCCTCATCTAGTCGAGGCTGTCGGCGTCGGCTACGACACCGCGGCGCAGATGCTGATCACTGCCGGCGACAACGCCAATCGGATCAAGTCCGAGGCCGCGTTCGCCAAGATGTGCGGTGCCTGTCCGATCCCGGCCGGGTCTGGCAAGACCAACAGCCGACACCGTCTGTATCGCGGCGGGAATCGCCAGGCCAACGCAGCGCTGTATCGGGTGGTCATCGTGCGCATGCGTTGGCACCAGCCGACCATCGACTACGTAGCCCGCCGTACCGCCGAGGGCATGTCGAAGCGGGAGATCATCCGGTGCCTGAAGCGCTACCTCGCTCGCGAGCTCTTCCGACTTCTGCCAGCACCGGACGCCGTCGCCAACCCCGTCCAAGGAGAACTCGAAATCGCGGCCTGATCGACTTGACGATCTATAGGAGCATCAACGCG
>NZ_WLVL01000013.1 GCF_009707125.1 Arsenicicoccus cauae | reverse complement strand
AGGGTCATCGGTGAGATCTCCTCTGGTGAGTACTTGGCGGTACACACCGAGCATCTCGCCGATGACCCCTCTACGTCAGGGAGCCACACCCACTCCCCAAACCCCACCACTCCACGGGACTCTTACACCATCCGCACACTGATCATCGAGGACCGGTCCACGCGAGGGTTCAGCACCAGTCCCGGTTCGAACACCTCCATCGGCAGCGGCCTGAGCAGGGGTTGTTCGGCGGTGAAGTCGTGCCCGATCGTGTTCAGGCGACCACTGATCCGCCGGTCCTCGTCGGCGGCCTCCCACGCCTTGATCTGCTCGTTCAGCTGGTCAAGCGAATCGACCTCAGGCATGGGGACCAGGTGGTTGCGGCGGAACCACCCGACCGCGCCCTCGACGCCGCCCTTCTCATGGGCGCCCTCGATGCCGGACTGGCAGTAGAACGCGTCAAAGCCGTAGTGCGACCGGAACAGCACCCACCGGTCGTTCTCGTTGCGGGCACGGCCCGGTCCGTGGATGACGGCCGTGACTGCGGAGGTGAGGTTGTCGTACTTGATGTGCTTCGTGGGGATCCCGCCGATCGCGTCGAACGCCTCAATATGCCCTTGAAGGAACGCTTCCTGCGCCTGGGTGGGGTACACACGGTGGATCGCCTTCCCGGAGTGGGAGAGCCACAGGACGAACATGTAGCACTTGGTCCTCACCCCGCCCAAGACGACCCAGACCTCACCGAAGTCGACCTCGGCCTCCTCACCCGGGCCGTGGTGTTGGGCGATGAACGCCTCAAGGCGGCGTCCGCCCTCGAGGTCGATCTGTGCCCGCCGGACCCGCACGTAGTCCCGCACGGTCGAGTACGACAGACCGGTCGCGGCCTGCTCGTCGACGAGGCGAGCGAGGATCCGGGTCGCGGTATGCCGTTGCTTCCTCGGCGCGTCCAGATCCGCGCGGAGCATGCCGTCGATGGCGTCCTTGAACGGGTCCAACCGCGGTGCCGACCGTGTCGGTGCCTTCCGTGGTGCCGGCTCCGCTGATGCCAGCGCGTGCCTTACGGTGCGCCGGTGCACCCCGTGACGGCGGGCCAGTTCGCGGATCGAGATCTCCTCGACCCGCGCGTCCCGACGTATCGCAGCGAACAACTCCACACGTGATCCCATCCCAACCCCGATCCCTCGAGTGCTCTGATGTGAGCAAGGCTGGGGTGGGGCCAGATCAAACCGTCACAACCACCCCGGCGAGTCGCCAGTGGGGCCAGATCAGGCCGTCACGATGGGGCCAGATCAACCTGTCACAGTCACGCCACCGGCGTCACCGAGCACGGCCGCCGGGAGATCCTGGGCCTGGACGTCGGTGACAGCGAGGACGAGGTCTTCTGGCGAGCCTTCCTCATCGGCCTGAAGAAGCGGGGCCTGGGCGGTGTGCAG
>NZ_WLVL01000012.1 GCF_009707125.1 Arsenicicoccus cauae | reverse complement strand
TGAACCGCCCCGGGTTCAGTGGAGAGTCGTGTGTGCTTCGGCGGCGGTTGCCGTCGAAGGGTTGCGGGCAGCGTAGTAGGCGTTCTCGTACGCTGCGGGTGCGAGGTAGTCGCACCAGGAGTGCGGGCGGGTCGTGTTGTACCAGTCGACCCACCGCAGGACCTCGAGCTCGACGTGCTCGAGCGTCTTCCACGGGCCTTGGCGGCGGATGAGCTCGGTCTTGAACACGCGGTTCAGCGCTTCGGCGGCGGCATTATCGTAGGAGTCGCCCTTGGACCCGACCGAGGCAACGATCCCGAGCTCCTCCAGGCGCTCGGTGTAGCGGATGGCTCGATATTGGACGCCGCGGTCGGCGTGATGGACCAGGCCGGTCAGGTCTCGTCCCTGACGCTGGCGCTGCCAGATGGCGTGCTCGAGGGCGTCCAGGGCCAGGTCGGTGTGCAGCGAGCTGGTGACTCGCCAGCCGACGACGCGCCGGGAGAACAGGTCCATGACGAAGGCGACGTAGACGAACCCGGCCCAGGTCGGCACGTAGGTGATGTCGGCGACCCACCGGTTGTCCGGGGCTGGGGCGGTGAAGTCCCGGTTCAGCTGGTCGGCCGGGTGGACGTCCTTGGCCGGGATCGTCGTCCGCGGTCGCTTGTGGTCGCCGGCGACCGCGCCGACCAGGCCCAGCGCCTTCATCCGCCTGGCCACGGTGCACCGCGCCACCGGCGGGTAGCGCTGTCCGGTGGGCCGGCCGTGCTCGTCGAGGACCTCTTGCCGGTTGAGCACCTTCCACATCTTCATCACCCCGTAGACCTGGTAGTTGGCCTCGTAGGTGGTCTGGATGCGCTCATCGAGGGCGGCGTCGGTCAGGGCCCGGTTCGACGGCGGGCGCTTCATGGCCGCGTAGTAGGTGCTCGGGGCGATCTTGGCGCCGGCCTCGGTGAGGACGGTGCAGATCGGCTCGACCCCGAACTGGTCCTTGTGCTGGTCGACGTAGTCGATCAGCGACTTGAGGGGCGGTCGAGCTCCGCCGCGAAGAAAGCCGACGCCGACCGCAGAATCGCGTTTGCCCGGCGCAGCTCTCGGTTCTCCTTCTCCAGCTGCACGAGCCGCTCGTGCGGATCGGTCGTTGTCGCTGTCGACCCGGGTGACTGGCCAGGGCCTCGGAACCAGTTCCGCAGGGTCGGCCCCGGGATGCCCAGCTGCTCACCCACCTGGCTGCAGGCGCGCTTGACCGGCATCCCCGGGTTCTCCCTGATCGTCTCGTTCACCGTGCGGATCGCACGCTCACGCAACTCGTCGCTGTACTTCCTCGGTGCAGGCATGACTCCACTCTCCCGTAGAGATCAAGACCCTCCACCAAACCCGGGGCGGTTCA
>NZ_WLVL01000011.1 GCF_009707125.1 Arsenicicoccus cauae | reverse complement strand
AAGGGTCATCGGTGAGATCTCCTCTGGTGAGTACTTGGCGGTACACACCGAGCATCTCGCCGATGACCCCTCTACGTCAGGGAGCCACACCCACTCCCCAAACCCCACCACTCCACGGGACTCTTACTGCAATACCCCGGAAACATGAGCGCAGCAGTTGGGAAATCCTTGCGGCGCACCATCTCTCGCATGCAGCGCCACACCCGCACCGTCCGTCGCCTGACCGCCCCCGAGCTCACCCCCCGCGCAGGAAGCGGATCCGGAGGTGACTGCCGTGGTTGAGTGCATCGATCTGGCGTCGTTCTGCCCAGCCGACCGACTGCCTGCGTGGCACGAACTGATCTGGCGCAGTTACGTGCGCTTGGACATCACTGCGACCGTCGACGAGCCCGGGCGCTTCGCTGGTGCGATCAGGACGGCGCAGCTCGGCGACATGCGAATCGCGTCGAGCAGCTCCTCTGCTGCTCACCGGATCTCCCGACCCCGGCGTCTGACCGGTCAAGGCGACGAGCGTCTGATCATGCTCGGCCGTCAGGTGAGCGGGCGGGGTCGGGTTCGCCAAGCGGGCTCGGAGGCCCACCTGGATGTCGGCGACTTCGTCCTGTGGGACACCGAGTCGCCCTACGACATCCAGTTCACAAAGGATTGGGGCATGCAGGTCTTCCAGTTCCCGCAACGGCGTCTCCCGCTCGCGGAGCGAGATGCACCCCAGGTTCTCGGACGCACCTTCTCGACCACCGACCCGTTCTTTCGCGGGGTCTCGCGCTACCTCGGTTCGTTGACCGAGCTCGACGAAGAATTCACTCCCAACTTGGTGGCCCAATCGTCGATCGACCTGATCACCGCGGCCGTTGAGCGACGCTGCGATCTCCCGCGGCCCACCTCTCGGCCCACCTCTCGGCCCCACGCGGAACTGCGTCGAAGAGCACTCGCCCACGTCGAGGCACACCTGGTTGACCCGTCCCTGTCCGCCGCAGCGATCGCCCGCGCGACCAACGTCTCCGTCCGCAGCCTGCATCGGGTTTTCACCGGGCAAGAGATGACCCTTGCGCAAGAGATCCGCGCCCGCCGAATGCGTCGCATCCAGCATGACCTGACCGATCCGCGACTCGCGTCGCGGACGATCGAATCCATCGCTCGCCGCTGGGGCTACCCCAATCCAGCCCACTTCAGCCGAGAGTTCACCCGACACTTCGGCGTCTCACCAGCACGTTGGCGGTCAAGTCCCGGGAGTGTCCGGCTAACGGTGTAAGTGGCGTTTGCATGGTCAGCGGTCCTCCGCCGCGGGCATGCGGTCGGCGAAGGTGATGGCGAACGCGTTCAGTGCTGGCTTCCACCTAGTGACCCATCTTCTCTGTCC
>NZ_WLVL01000010.1 GCF_009707125.1 Arsenicicoccus cauae | reverse complement strand
CCACCCGGCCAGCAGCCTGGTGAACGCCACCACCCAGGGCCGACACGTCAACGCGAGGGCACCCGCAGGGCCGGTCATAAGCAAGGGTCAGACCCCAGGTGGTGGCGCAGACACGATGCTCGCAGTCATACGCGTCAGCGACCGATCCGATCGAGGGCCGGATGCCTTCATCGGCCAGGTGGTCGGTGAACGTGATCGATGTGTACTGCGACCCGGCGTCCGCGTGACCGATCAACTTGCCGCGCACGACGGGGTGCCCCTCGCGGCCGCGTTGCCACAGCGCCATCCGCACCGGGGCGTCGACGAGCTCGACGGCCTTGGTCGACGCGACGTTCCACGCGACGATCTTCTGGGCGAAGACATCCAGGACGAACGCGACATACACGAACCCGGCCCACGTGCGGACATACGTGAAGTCCATGACCCAGGTGCGGTTGGGCGCGGGCGCGGTGAAGTCACGGTCGAGCAGGTCACCAGCCCGTTTGCCGTCCTTGGCCGGGATCGTGGTGCGGACCCCCTTGGCTCGTCGAACGCCTTGCAGGCCAAGGGCCCTCATCGCGCGGTCCACCGACCCGGGCGAGGCATCGGCGTCGGCGCGTTTGACCAAGGCGGTCATCTTCCGGCGGCCGTACAGGCCCTCGGGCGTCATCCGGCGTACGCCCGCGTGGTCGACGGTCCACACCAGGTCGCGGACCCGATCGGTGACGATCGCGTCAGTAACCGTGCGTGTCGCGACCGGGCGGGTTGCCCCAGCCCACTGACGGTAGGTCCGCGCGGCGACCTGGCAGCCCTGCTCGCGCAGGACCCGGCAGATCGACTCGACCGCGTGACCCTCAGCTCGCATCTCGTCAATGAACGCGACGATCAGCGATCGCGGGGGTCGAGTTCCCCCGCGAAGAAAATTGAGGCCCGGCGCAGGATCTCGTTGTCCTCTTCCAACCGGCGGACCTTGGCCTTGAGCTCCTTGATCTGGGCCAGCTCCTCGGTGGTGGCCCCTTGGCGCTGGCCGCCATCGACCTGGGCCTGCAGAACCCAGCGACGTACCGACTCCTTGCCCACACCCTCACGGCGAGCGACGACCTCAGCAGCAGCGGTCAGCGACGGGTACTCCGGCAAGTGCTCCATCACCTGGCGCACACACCGCTCCTTGACCTTCGGATCGATCTTCTTCGGCATGGTTCGCATCCTTCCAACTCACAAGGATGCGGCGCGATACCTGGGGCGCTTCAGAGTGCCAGCGTTGGGTGTTGTACCAGTCCTGGTACTGGTCGCATAGGGCCTGCATGTGCGTCAGCGTCTGGGGCTGGTGCCCGCTGGCTGCGAGCCACTTGTTGAAGGTCTGGTGGTGCCGTTCGA
>NZ_WLVL01000001.1 GCF_009707125.1 Arsenicicoccus cauae | reverse complement strand
TGGATGTTAGGTCCGGGGACATTTGAGACTGGCATGTCCTGGATCATGTGAGACACGTGATTCGGGGCGTGTGGGGCGCTGAGTGCGCTATCCCTTGCGGATGTGCAGGAAGCGGGCGGCGGTCATGCAGCTGTTGGACAACGCGTTGAAGATCGAGGCCGAGCACGGCACGGACGCGGCGTTCCCGCAAGGGTTCGCCGCGTTCGTGCGCTCGCACGGCCTGCCTCGAGCCACGGCCTATCGACACCGAGAACGTGTCAAGCTCGAGGGACGGTGGCAGCCGCGGTCCCGAGCGCCTCGGAACCGACCGAACGCCACTCCTGAGCGGGTGCGTGCGCGGGTGATCGCGCTGCGCGAGGAACTGGGCCCGGACAACGGCGCGGACATGATCAGGGCCGCGCTGCTGGTCGAAGCGGCCGAGCAGGACTGGGCCTCGCAGGGTTTGGTGGTGCCGGCCCGGTCGACGATCAACGCGATCTTGGACCGGGCTGGGCTGCTCACCAAAACGCCTCGTAAGCGGCCCCGCTCGTCCTACCGACGGTTCGTGTACGCGCGACCGCGGGACTGCTACCAGATCGACGGGACCACCATCACCGGGCTGCCGGTGGGACGGGTGTGCGTGATCGAGGTCCTGGACGACTGCACCCGCACCCTGGTCGCCACCCGTGCCTGCTGGGCCGAAACCACCAAAGACGCGATCGCCGCGGTCAACGCCGCCATCGCCAGCTACGGGGCACCGGCGATCGTCCTGTCCGACAACGGGACCGCGTTCTCCACCACCGCCCGCCGTGGCGGCACCCAACGATCACGGTTCGCGCAGAACCTCGACCGGCACGGCGTCCGGCTGATCCACTCCAGCCCGTACCACCCCCAGACCTGCGGGAAGGTCGAACGGCACCACCAGACCTTCAACAAGTGGCTCGCAGCCAGCGGGCACCAGCCCCAGACGCTGACGCACATGCAGGCCCTATGCGACCAGTACCAGGACTGGTACAACACCCAACGCTGGCACTC